>NZ_RWIR01000052.1 GCF_009764265.1 Pseudomonas sp. PB101 | reverse complement strand
GTGGGAGCGAGCTTGCTCGCGATGGGCCCCACCACGAAATTCAGGCAACAAAAAAGGCCCGTATCTCGCGATACGGGCCTTTTTCGTAAGAGGGAAAAATCAATTACTTGATTTTGCCTTCTTTGTAGATCACGTGCTTGCGAACAACCGGATCATATTTCTTGATCTCGATTTTGTCCGGGGTAGTACGCTTGTTCTTGTCGGTAGTGTAGAAGTGACCAGTACCGGCGCTCGAAATCAAACGAATCAATTCACGCATGATTAGCTCCCTTAAACCTTGCCATCGCGGCGAAGTTCGGCCAGCACGACAGTGATGCCACGCTTGTCGATGATACGCATGCCTTTGGCAGATACGCGCAGACGCACGAAACGTTTCTCTTCTTCAACCCAGAAGCGGTGATGCTGCAGGTTCGGCAGGAAACGACGACGGGTTTTGTTGTTTGCGTGGGAAATGTTATTCCCGGTTACCGGACCCTTACCGGTAACTTGACATACTCTAGACATGCCTCAGCCCTCTAAAACCACATGCCCAACCCGGCATGGGTTGGCCGCTTAATCTCTCAGTCATTTGGCGCCAGGCGCCGCGTTTCTTTAGAGGTCTTACCGGCTACACCTACAGTGAAGGAACCGGGCCCCTAGAAAAGAGCGCTGCTTTATACCAGAAAGACTTGAGAGCAACAACATTCACTGTGCGTTGAATTCACAAAATGCCCGTTTTCCGGGCGCCGAGCGCCTTGGACAAAGGCTATCGTCGATGACGACCGCTCGTCGCAGAGAATCGAACATTCGATCAACCAGGGGGTTTTCTCAACCGCTGCACAGCAAAATCAGTCGCCTATAGTCCTCTCAAAATGAAAAAGGGGATAGTCATTTGCAATAGAGCCCACTAGGGTAAGACTTTTCCAGACTGCACTTGCAGATGGGCCTTCGATCTGTAAAGGAAGCCGACCATGCGCCTCGCTGCCCTACCGCTGTTGTTCGCCCCGCTTCTGCTGAGCCCACAGGCCTTTGCCGCCGCCCTGAGCGTCTGCACCGAGGCCAGCCCCGAGGGGTTCGATGTGGTGCAGTACAACTCGTTGACCACCACCAACGCCTCGGCCGACGTGTTGATGAACCGCCTGGTGGATTTCGACACGGCCAGTGGCAAAGTGGTCGCCAGCCTCGCCGACAGCTGGGAAATCAGTCCCGATGGCCTGACCTACGTGTTCAAATTGCACCCGAAGGTGAAATTCCATCAGACGGAATACTTCACCCCGTCGCGTGAACTGAACGCCGAAGACGTGATTTTCAGCTTCGACCGCATGCTCGACCCGGCCAACGTGTGGCACAAAGTGGCCCAGAGCGGCTTCCCGCATGCGCAATCGATGCAGTTGCCCGCACTGATCAAGAAGATCGACGCCCTCGATCCGCAGACCGTGCGCTTCACCCTCGACCACCCGGACTCGACCTTCCTGGCGACCCTGAGCATGGGCTTCGCCTCGATCTACTCAGCCGAATACGCCGACAAACTGATGAAGGCGGGCACACCCGAGAAGCTCAACAGCCAGCCGATCGGCACAGGGCCGTTCGTTTTCACCCGCTTCCAGAAGGACGCCTCGGTTCGCTACAAAGCCAACCCTGACTACTTCGGTGGCAAACCCACTGTGGATCCGCTGATCTTCGCCATCACACCGGACGCCAACGTGCGCTTGCAGAAATTGCGTCGCAATGAATGCCAGATCGCCCTGTCGCCCAAGCCTCTGGACGTACAAGAAGCACTGAAAGAACCGACCCTGAAAGTCGAAAAGACTGACGCCTTCATGACCGCATTCGTCGGCATCAACAGCCAGCATCCGCCGCTGGACAAGCCAGAAGTGCGTCAGGCCATCAACCTCGCGTTCGACAAGGCCAATTACGTCAAAGCCGTGTTCGAAGACACGGCCGAAGCGGCCAACGGTCCGTATCCGCCGAACACCTGGAGCTATGCGAAAAACCTTCCGGGGTACCCGCATGACATCGCAAAGGCCAAGGCGCTGATGGCCAAGGCCGGGCTCAAGGAAGGCTTCCAGACCACCATCTGGACCCGCCCTTCCGGCAGCCTGCTCAACCCCAACCCGAGCCTCGGCGCTCAATTGCTGCAGTCCGACCTGGCGGAAATCGGCATTCAAGCCGAAATCCGCGTGATCGAATGGGGCGAGCTGATCCGCCGTGCCAAGGCCGGAGAACACGACTTGCTGTTCATGGGCTGGGCTGGCGACAACGGCGACCCGGACAACTTCCTCACGCCGCAGTTTTCCTGCGCAGCCGTCAAGTCCGGCACCAACTTCGCCCGCTACTGCAACCAGGATCTGGACAAGCTGATCAGCGCCGGCAAGACCACCGGCGAGCAAGGCGTGCGCACCAAGCTCTACGAGCAGGCCCAGGCGCAGATCCAGCAGCAGGCGCTGTGGCTGCCCCTGGCCCACCCGACGGCCTTCGCGCTGACACGCAAGGATGTCGAGGGGTACTCGGTCAGCCCGTTCGGGCGGCAGGATTATTCGAAGGTAAACCTCAAATAATCTGACACAACACAAAACCCTGTAGGAGCCGGCTTGCTGGCGATAGCGTCGGCACGCTAAGCCCCCATGCTGGATCTGCCGGCCCCATCGCCAGCAAGCCGGCTCCTACAATGTCCGCGTGCATCCCATTACATCCACCCATACTCCGCCATCGACAGCGGATCGCCGTCGCCGATGATGAAGTGGTCCAGCACCCGCACGTCAATCAACTCCAACGCCTTTTGCAGGCGCTTGGTCAGCACCCGGTCGGACTGACTGGGGTCGGTGTTGCCCGAAGGATGGTTGTGACAGAGGATCACTGCCGCTGCGTTGTTGGCCAAGGTGCGCTTGACCACCTCTCGCGGATGGACGCTGGTGTTGTCGATGGAGCCGCGAAACAGCGTCTCATAGGCCAGTACCTGATGCCTGGAATCGAGAAACAGGCAGCCAAACACCTCGTGTGGCTCGTGGCGCAGCATCGATTTCAGGTACTCGCGAACCGCGTGGGGATTCTCCAGTGCCGATTTCTGGCGCGCACGTTCGGCCAGATGGCGCCTGCTCATTTCTTGCGCAGCCTGCAACTGGGCAAACTTCGCCGGCCCAAGCCCCAACTGCTTGCTGAACGTTTCCTGATCGGCCTCGAACAGCAAACGCAGGCTGCCAAACTGATTCAACAGGTGTCGCGCCAGATCTACGGCACTTTTACCCACCACACCCGAGCGTAAAAAGATCGCCAGCAGCTCGGCGTCCGAAAGGCTTTCCGCACCCTGTTCAAGCAACCTCTCCCGCGGTCGTTCCGCCGCCGGCCAATCGCGAATACTCATAGCACCTCCCTGTCTGTGGGCGCCGCTGTTCCGTAGCGGTCGCTGTGATATCGTAGCCCATCTTTTTTGCGGGCGAATTCACCCTGGGGAGGGGGTTTCGCCACGTATGTCACCAACGAACTGAAAGGCAGGCCTATGCAGCGGCTGTATCGGAAACGCATTGTTCTGGGCGTCGGCGGCGGTATCGCTGCCTACAAGAGCGCCGACCTGGTTCGCCGCCTGATCGATCAGGGCGCCGAAGTGCGCGTGGTCATGACCCGTGGCGGCGCGGAATTCATCACCCCGCTGACCATGCAGGCCCTGTCGGGGCACCCGGTGCACCTGGACCTGCTGGACCCGGCAGCCGAAGCGGCGATGGGCCACATCGAGCTGGCCAAGTGGGCCGACCTGGTGCTGATCGCCCCCGCCACGGCGGACCTGATCGCACGCCTGGCACAGGGCATTGCCGACGACCTGCTGACCACACTGGTGCTGGCCACCGATGCGGTGGTCGCCGTTGCACCGGCAATGAACCAGGCCATGTGGCGCGATCCAGCAACCCAGGCCAACCTGCAAACCCTCGAAAGCCGCGACATCAAGGTCTTCGGCCCGGCCTCCGGCAGCCAGGCCTGCGGCGACGTCGGCCTGGGCCGCATGCTCGAAGCCACTGATCTCGCCCAATGCGCGGCCGACTGCTTCAAGCGTCAGGCCCTGACCGGCAAACACGTGGTGATTACCGCAGGTCCGACCCAGGAAAACATTGACCCGGTGCGCTACATCACCAACCACAGCTCCGGCAAGATGGGTTTCGCCCTGGCCGAAGCGGCGGTCGAAGCCGGCGCCCGCGTCACCCTGATCAGTGGTCCCGTGCACCTGCCGACCCCGGATCGCGTCACCCGCATCGACGTCGTCAGCGCCCGCGACATGCTGGCCGCCTGCGAAGCGGCGATTCCTTGTGACCTGTTCATCGCCTCGGCAGCAGTCGCTGACTACCGACCGGAAGTCGTCGCCCCACAGAAACTCAAGAAAGATCCTACGAACGGCGACGGCTTGTTGCTGCAGATGGTGCGTAACCCGGACATCCTGGCCACCATCGCCACCCGCCCCGACCGCCCGTTCAGTGTCGGTTTTGCCGCCGAGACCGAGCACCTGCTCGATTACGCTGCACGCAAGTTGAAAGACAAGAACCTCGATTTGATCGTCGCCAACGACGTCGCCAACCCGAGCATTGGCTTCAACAGCGAAGAAAACGCCTGCAGCGTCATCGACCGTGAGCTTCACGCCACACTTTTCGCCCAGACCAGCAAGAGCAAGATTGCTCGCCAGCTGATCACTTTTATCGCCGAACGTCTGAACCAGGTTTAATTTACATGCACGCTTTGCAAGCCAAGATCCTCGACCCTCGCATCGGTACCGAATTCCCGCTGCCGCAATACGCCACACCGGGCTCCGCCGGCCTCGACCTGCGCGCCATGCTGGAGCAGGACACCGTGATCAAGCCGGGTGAAACCGTGCTGATCCCTACCGGCCTGTCGGTCTACATCGGTGACCCGAACCTGGCGGCGCTGATCCTGCCGCGCTCGGGCATGGGCCATAAGCACGGCATCGTGCTGGGCAACCTGGTCGGCCTGATCGACTCCGACTACCAGGGCCCGTTGATGGTCTCCTGCTGGAACCGTGGCCAGACCGCATTCACCATGCCGGTCGGTGAGCGCCTGGCGCAACTGGTGCTGGTGCCGGTGGTACAGGCTCACTTCGAAATGGTTGAAGAGTTTGTTGAAACCGAGCGTGGCACCGGCGGCTTCGGCCATACCGGCACCCGTTGATTCGGTAGAGATCCTTTGTGGTGAGGGAACTGGCTTCCTCACCACAAAATTCAAATTGTCATCTGCAGCGTTTAGTACCGAGAATCAAGGCATTGCCCGGCCAAACCCTTGCCGCCATGGGCGTCATGGCCCTTTCACACCACGAACTCTCTGTGGAAATCGCCGTCATACCCTTCAGTTTGAGCCTGCCGCCGAATGATTCGGCGGCCTGTCCAGCCACTTTCGAGATGGAGCATTTCCACAGATGAACACCCCGGCCAAAATCGCACCCAAGTTCCCGGACAGCATCTTCCGCGCCTATGACATTCGCGGCACCGTCCCGGAGTTCCTGAACGCTGAAACCGCTTACTGGATCGGCCGCGCCGTCGGCACCCAAAGCCTGGCCCAGGGCGAGCCAAACGTGTCCGTCGGTCGCGATGGCCGTCTGTCCGGTCCGGAACTGGTCGCCCAACTGATCAAAGGCATCGCCGACAGCGGCTGCCATGTCAGTGATGTCGGCCTGGTCCCGACTCCGGCACTGTATTACGCCGCCAATGTGCTGGCCGGCAAATCCGGTGTAATGCTCACCGGCAGCCACAACCCGTCGAACTACAACGGTTTCAAGATCGTCATTGCCGGCGACACCCTGGCCAACGAACAGATCCAGGCCCTGCACGACCGCCTCAAGACCAACGACCTGAGCAGCGGCCAGGGCAGCATCACCCAGGTCGAGATCCTCGAGCGCTACAACAACGAAATCGTCCGGGACATCAAACTGGCCCGTCGCCTGAAAGTGGTTGTCGACTGCGGCAACGGCGCGGCCGGCGTGATCGCCCCACAGCTGATCGAAGCGCTGAACTGCGAAGTCATCCCGTTGTTCTGCGAAGTGGATGGCAACTTCCCGAACCACCATCCGGACCCGGGCAAGCCTGAAAACCTCGTGGACCTGATCGCCAAGGTCAAGGAAACCAACGCCGACATCGGCCTGGCCTTCGACGGCGACGGCGACCGCGTCGGCGTGGTGACCAACACCGGCAGCATCGTCTACCCGGACCGTCTGCTGATGTTGTTCGCCCGTGACGTTGTCGCGCGCAACCCGGGCGCCGAGATCATCTTCGACGTCAAATGCACCCGCCGCCTGATCCCGTTGATCAAGGAATACGGTGGCCAGTCGCTAATGTGGAAGACTGGTCACTCGTTGATCAAAAAGAAGATGAAACAATCCGGTGCCCTGCTGGCCGGCGAAATGAGCGGGCACATCTTCTTCAAGGAGCGCTGGTTCGGTTTCGACGACGGCATTTACAGCGCCGCTCGGTTGCTGGAAATCCTCAGCAAGGAAAAATCCTCGGCGGAAGAGCTGTTTGCGACCTTCCCGAACGATATTTCTACGCCGGAAATCAATATCCATGTGACCGAAGAGAGCAAATTCAGCATCATTGATGCACTGCACGACGCACAGTGGGGCCCAGGCGCCGACCTGACCACCATTGACGGCGTGCGAGTCGACTACGCCAAAGGCTGGGGCCTGGTACGCGCATCCAACACCACACCGGTGCTGGTGCTGCGTTTCGAGGCCGATGACGAGGCTGAATTGCAGCGCATCAAGGACGTATTCAAAGTCCAGTTGAAGCGTGTTGCACCTGATCTCCAACTACCGTTCTGATTCACCCGGAGCCCTGAATGACCCTCGAACGCGAAGCCGCCGCCAACACCGCCAAGGTCCTGTCCGAAGCGCTGCCTTACATCCGCCGTTATGTCGGCAAGACCCTGGTGATCAAATACGGCGGCAACGCGATGGAAAGCGAGGAGCTGAAAACCGGCTTCGCCCGCGACATCGTGCTGATGAAAGCCGTGGGCATCAACCCGGTGGTGGTTCACGGCGGCGGCCCGCAAATCGGTGACCTGCTCAAGCGCCTGTCGATCGAGAGTCACTTTGTCGACGGCATGCGCGTCACCGATGCCGCGACCATGGACGTGGTGGAAATGGTCCTGGGCGGCCAGGTCAACAAGGACATCGTCAACCTGATCAACCGTCATGGCGGCAGCGCCATCGGCCTGACCGGTAAAGACGCCGAGCTGATTCGTGCGAAGAAGCTCACCGTCACCCGCCAGACCCCGGAGATGACCACCCCGGAAATCATCGACATCGGCCATGTGGGCGAAGTAGTCGGCATCAACACCGACCTGCTGAACCTGCTGGTCAAGGGCGATTTCATCCCGGTGATCGCACCCATCGGTGTTGGTGCCAACGGCGAGTCGTACAACATCAACGCTGACCTGGTGGCCGGTAAAGTCGCCGAGGCGTTGAAAGCCGAGAAGCTGATGCTGCTGACCAACATCGCCGGCCTGATGGACAAGTCGGGCACGGTCCTGACCGGCCTGACAACCCAGCAAGTCGACGACCTGATCGCCGACGGCACCATCTACGGCGGCATGCTGCCGAAGATCCGTTGCGCGCTGGAAGCGGTCCAGGGCGGCGTGGGCAGCTCGTTGATCATCGACGGTCGCGTGCCGAACGCGATCCTGCTGGAGATTTTCACCGATACCGGTGTGGGCACCCTGATCAGCAATCGCAAGCGTCCGTAAGCGATCGCGCAAACAAAAAGACCCCGCTCGGCCTGGCTGAGCGGGGTCTTTTTTATTCCACAGTTCCTGTAGGAGCGAGCTTGCTCGCGAAAAACGTCAACGATAACGCGGGGCGCCTGGCGAAAAGAGGCGCTCTGACGTGCATCGCGAGCAAGCTCGCTCCTACAAGGGAATAGCGATTAAACGCCGAACTGCGCGCGGTAGGCCTCGACTGCTGGCAAATGCTGCTTGAGCTGCGGATCGTCCGCGAGGAATTCCAGCACCTGGTTGAGCGACACAATGCTGATCACCGGGATGCCGAAGTCACGCTCGACCTCCTGGATCGCCGACAACTCACCGTTGCCGCGCTCCTGACGGTTCAGGGCGATCAGCACGCCAGCGGCCTTCGCGCCTTCCTGGGAGGCGATGATCTGCATCACTTCACGAATCGCGGTGCCGGCAGTGATCACGTCGTCGATGATCAACACGTCGCCGGTCAGCGGTGCGCCGACCAGGCTGCCGCCTTCGCCATGGGCCTTGGCTTCCTTGCGGTTGAAGCACCATGGCAGATCACGGTTGTGATGCTCGGCCAGGGCCACGGCGGCGGTCGCCGCCAACGGGATGCCTTTGTAGGCCGGGCCAAACAGCACGTCGAAGGGAATGCCGCTCTCGGCAATGGCAGCGGCGTAGAAACGACCCAGCTGCGCCAGGGCCGAACCCGAGTTGAACAGGCCGGCATTGAAGAAGTAAGGACTTGTGCGCCCGGACTTCAGGGTGAACTCACCGAAGCGCAAAACGCCGCGATCGATGGCAAAACGGATGAAATCGCGCTGATACGCTTGCATGAAAAAACCCCAAATACCACGGATTTAGCTAATTAGCTTGACGCCGTGTATCATACACGCACGCGATTTTTGGGGCCATTTATGCGGATCATCAGTGTGAACGTCAATGGTATTCAGGCTGCAGTCGAGCGTGGTTTGCTCAGTTGGCTGCAAGCACAGAATGCCGACGTCATCTGCCTGCAGGACACCCGCGCCTCCGCCTTTGAACTGGACGATCCAGCCTTCCAACTGGATGGATACTTCCTTTATGCCTGCGATGCCGAAGTCCCCGCCCAAGGTGGCGTGGCTTTGTATTCGCGGCTGCAACCGAAGGCTGTCATCAGCGGTCTCGGTTTCGAGACGGCCGACCGCTACGGGCGCTACCTGCAAGCCGATTTCGACAAGGTCAGCATCGCGACCTTGCTGCTCCCTTCGGGGCAGAACGGCGATGAAGACTTGAACCAGAAGTTCAAGCTAATGGACGACTTCGCCCGTTATCTGGATAAACAGCGACGCAAACGTCGCGAGTACATTTATTGTGGCTCGCTATACGTGGCGCAACAGAAGCTGGATATCAAGAACTGGCGCGACAGCCAGCAATCTCCGGGCTTCCTGGCACCTGAGCGTGCCTGGATGGACGAGATTGTCGGCAACATGGGTTATGTCGATGCCCTGCGGGAAGTCAGCCGTGAAGGCGACCAGTACAGCTGGTGGCCGGACAACGAACAGGCGGAGATGCTCAACCTCGGTTGGCGCTTCGACTATCAACTGCTGACCCCGGGCCTGCGCCGCTTTGTACGCAGCGCGCGCCTGCCACGTCAGCCGCGGTTCTCGCAACACGCACCGCTGATCGTGGATTACGACTGGACGCTGACCATTTAAGTGATTCTTCACTGAGTGACAGCCAAAAAAATGCCCGTATCGCAAGATACGGGCATTTTTTGTGCGCTCTAAACGTCAAGTCGCAACGAAGAATGGTAGTGCAAGGTACAACTTGATCACGATGACATTAACAATGTCGATGAAAAAGGCACCCACCATTGGCACTACCAGGAACGAGATCTGCGAAGGCCCGTAGCGCTGTGTCACCGCTTGCATGTTGGCGATGGCTGTTGGCGTAGCGCCCAGTCCAAAACCGCAGTGCCCCGCCGCCAGTACTGCCGCATCGTAGTTACTGCCCATCATCCTGAACGTTACAAAGATCGCAAACAAAGCCATGACCAATGTTTGCGCAGCCAGGATGATAAAGATCGGCAAGGCCAGTGCAGCCAGGTCCCAAAGTTTGAGTGACATCAGGGCGATCGCCAGAAACAGCGACAAGCTGACATTCCCCAACACCGAGACTTCACGCTCAAACACCTGATACACGCCAAGCGCCGAAAGCCCGTTTCGCAAAACCACGCCCACGAACAACACGCAAACGAATGTCGGCAACTCAAATGCGGTTCCCTGGAGCCAGCCATTGAGAAGTGTGCCCGTCAGCAGGCTGACAGCGATCAGCGCCAGTGTCTCGACTAGAGAAAACGACGTGATCGAGCGCTCTTTGTTCGGTTGTTCAAAGCCCTTGGGCAACCGTGGCTTTTCCTGCTGGCAACCGGGTGTCTGGACACGGCTGATAAGCAGGCGGGCAACAGGCCCACCAATCAAACCACCCAACACCAGGCCAAACGTTGCGGAGGCCATTGCCAGTTCAGAGGCGGAAGCCAGACCGAACTTCTCGCTGAACGTCGCCCCCCATGCCGCACCTGTTCCGTGACCGCCCGCCAGAGTTATCGAGCCCGTCAACAAGCCCATCAAAGGATCGAGCCCCAACGCCGTAGCGAGCCCGATGCCCATGGCATTCTGGATCACCAGAAGTGCGACGACCGCCAGCAGAAAGACCCCAACGACGCGCCCACCCTTCTTCAGGCTGGCGAAATCCGCGCTCAAACCGATAGTGGCAAAAAACGCCAGCATCAACGGCGTTTGCAGCGAAGTATCAAAGCGGACTTCAATATCGAGGCTTCTCAATGCCAGAAGAGTCAAGGCAACCACTAACCCGCCCGCTACGGGTTCGGGGATATTATAAGTACGTAGAAAACCGACACGCGTGACAAGACCCCGTCCCAGCAAAAGTACTAAAGAGGCGGCGACAAGTGTTCCGTAAAAATCAAGCTGAAGCATTCTGGATACTCTTTCTTATATATTCAGGGGCGAACTTTTTACCTGGACACGCTCTTGAACAGGCTGAGTTGTCTCAACACTGGTTGGCATTTGATTCAGAGGCCGTCAATGGTCCGAATATATCGAAATATTTCATGATGAATATTACCTGGGGCAACCTTATCAACCGCCAAGTCTCATTGCCAAGCATACAAGCCATACTGGGCTTTGCAGTTTGTGTCTAAACGTGTAAGAACTATTATGTGTACGAATTAACTTCAACTGACTTACGTACAACCAAGTACGCAATATTAGAGATTAATCTGATTGCAAAAAAACAAATGCCCCGACAGGTCGGGGCATTTGTTTTTTAACTGTGCTTCAAACAGCAACCGTGTCTCGGCTTACTTGATCAGCCGCCAGGTGAACGGATATCGATAAGGTTGCCCCTCATTGGCCTTCACTCCGGCAATGATCGTCAGCACCAATGCACCGATGGCGATCAAGCCAAACAGGAAGAACCCGATAATCAACAGCATCAGCAGGAAGCAGATGGCCGAGGCGATGGCGACGGTGAGCTGGAAGTTCAGCGCTTCCTTGCCCTGAGCGTCGATGAACGGGTCCATCTCGCGCTTCATTTGCCAGAGAATCAGCGGGCCGATGATCGTCCCGAACGGAATCCAGATCCCCAACAAGGCGGACAAGTGACAAAACATTGCCCATTGGCGCACCTCTCGGCTCGGCGTGGGCAGCGGTAGTTGTTCGTCACTCATGGTGTCCTCCTTGCCTGGAGCGGTCCGGTCAGTCGGTCAACGCGGCCTTTTGCAGTTCGAAGATTTCGTTCATGCCTTTCTTGGCCAGTTCGAGCATGGCGTTCAGCTCTTCAGGCTGGAACGGCGCGCCTTCGGCAGTGCCCTGGACTTCGATGAAGCCGCCAGCGCTGGTCATTACCACGTTCAGGTCGGTCTCTGCGGCCGAGTCTTCCAGGTAGTCGAGGTCGAGCACGGGCTCACCCTTGTACATGCCTACGGAAACAGCGGCGATCATCTGCTTGACCGGGTCGCCGCCCTTCAGGCCGCCCCGCTTCTTGATGACTTTCAGGGCATCGATCAGCGCAACCATGGAGCCGGTGATCGAAGCCGTGCGGGTGCCGCCATCGGCCTGGATCACGTCGCAGTCGACGTACAGGGTGACGTCGCCCAGCTTGGTCATGTCCAGCGCCGCGCGCAGGGAGCGACCGATCAGACGCTGGATTTCCAGGGTACGGCCGCCTTGCTTGCCACGACTGGCCTCACGCTGGTTACGCTCGCCGGTAGCGCGCGGCAGCATGCCGTACTCGGCAGTCAACCAACCCTGGCCCTGGCCTTTCAGGAAACGCGGTACGCCCGGTTCAACGCTGACAGTGCAGATGACCTTGGTATCACCGAACTCGACCAGCACAGAACCCTCGGCGTGCTTGGTGTAGTTGCGGGTGATGCGGATCGAGCGGAGCTGATCGGCAGCGCGACCACTTGGACGTATCATAGGGAATACCTGTACTGGGGACGGAAAACTGCGGAGCATTATAGGGCCGACGGCCGCCACTGGGCACTTCTAAAAAAATCCACCGATGACCGATGGCTCTGCGCTGCACGTCGCTGCCAGCCTGCCGCTCTTTGTCACACCCTGTGTTTGGGCGCATCCGCGCCACTGCGCTACAATCCTGCGCCTTTGCTGCCAGTCGGCTTTAATTCATTGATATCGGACTCCCGGAACCACGGTTCTGCGCCGATCTGCATTGCGAGGTACCGCCATGGTGCACAGCATGACCGCCTTCGCCCGCGTCGAAAAAGCCGGCGTCCAGGGCACCCTGAGCTGGGAACTGCGCTCGGTCAACAGCCGCTACCTGGAACCCCACCTGCGCCTGCCGGAGTCTTTTCGCGACCTCGAGGGTGCTGTTCGTGAGGCCCTGCGCCAGGGCGTATCGCGGGGCAAGCTCGAATGCACCCTGCGCTTTACCGAAGAAAACACCGGCAAAGCGCTGCAAATCGATCAGGAACGCGCCGCGCAACTGGTCGCCGCCGCCGAAACCATCGCCGGCCTGATCAAAAACCCGGCAGCGCTGAACCCTCTGGAAGTCCTGGCCTGGCCCGGCGTACTGGTAGGCGACGCCACCGACCCGCAGGCCTTGAACGCCGAAGCGCTGGCACTGTTCAATCAGGGCCTCAAAGAGTTGAAGGCCGGCCGCGAGCGCGAAGGCGCGGAGCTGGCACGGCTGATCAACGAGCGCCTGAGCTCCATCGAAGAAGACGTGGTGACCCTGCGCGAACTGGTCCCGCAGATGCTCGCCACCCAGCGCCAGAAAGTCCTCGACCGCTTTGCCGACATGAAGGCCGAGATGGACCCGCAGCGCCTGGAACAGGAAATGGTCATGCTCGCGCAAAAAAGCGACGTCGCCGAAGAACTGGACCGCCTGAGCACCCACATCATCGAAGTTCGCCGGGTGCTCAAATCCGGTGGCGCCGCCGGTCGGCGCCTGGACTTCCTGATGCAGGAACTCAACCGCGAAGCCAACACACTGGGCTCCAAAGCCTTCGACCCGCGCAGCACCCAGGCTGCGGTCAACCTCAAGGTGTTGATCGAGCAGATGCGCGAACAAGTGCAGAATATTGAGTAAGGCTACCCCGACATGACCCACAGCACTGGCACCCTGTACATCATTTCCGCCCCTTCGGGCGCGGGCAAGAGCAGCCTGGTCAAGGCCCTGACCGACGCCGATCCGGAGATCCGCGTCTCGGTCTCCCACACCACCCGCGCCATGCGCCCGGGCGAAGTGGACGGCGTGAACTACAACTTCGTCGCGCGCGAACAGTTCGTGAAGATGATCGAGCACGGCGATTTCCTCGAGCGCGCCGAAGTGTTCGGCAATCTCTACGGCACTTCGCAAAGCCACTTGCAGCAGACCCTGGACGAAGGCCACGACCTGATTCTGGAAATCGACTGGCAAGGTGCCGAGCAAGTGCGCAAGCTGATGCCGCAGGCCCGCTCGGTCTTCATTTTGCCGCCGTCGTTGCAGGCCCTTCACCAGCGCCTGACCAATCGCGGCCAGGACAGTGACGAGATCATCGACGGCCGCATGCGCGAAGCCGTCAGCGAGATGAGCCACTATGTCGACTACGACTACCTGATCATCAACGACGATTTCGCCCACGCGCTGCACGATCTGAAGGCGATTTTCCGCGCCAATCAGCTGATTCAGAAGCGTCAGCAACAGCGTCACGGCAAATTGCTGGCGGAATTGCTTGGCTGACAGCACTTCCCAAAACAGCTGCAAGGGCTTTACATTGGCACTTGCAGCGCGTTGAAGGGCTTGGTCAAAAAATCAGCGCTTCCCTAATCGCTGGTGATTTTTTAAACTGTTGAGTCCGCTCGCCCATCCGGGCAGCGCGCATATTGCATTTGCTACGAGGAAGACCATGGCCCGCGTAACCGTTGAAGACTGCCTAGAACACGTGGATAACCGCTTTGAGCTGGTCATGCTCTCTACCAAGCGTGCCCGTCAACTGGCCACCGGCGGCAAAGAGCCGAAAGTAGCATGGGAAAACGACAAGCCTACCGTCGTCGCCCTGCGCGAAATCGCTGAAGGCCTGATCGACTACGCAGCTATCGCTGAAGCCGAAATCGTTGAAGATGAACCGCTTTTTGCTGCATTCGAGGACGAGTCCAACGAGGCCGTCTAAGCCTATGCCTGGTCGACGTAGCACGGCGCGGGATAAAAGCTTGCGGCAGGAGATATCATGCCGAGCATAGACGCCCTCGCCGATCGCTTATCGACCTACCTCGGCAATGACCAGGTCAACCTGGTCCGCCGAGCGTATTTCTACGCCGAACAAGCCCACGACGGTCAACGCCGCCGTAGCGGTGAGGCGTACGTCACGCATCCTCTTGCCGTGGCCAATATTCTTGCCGACATGCACATGGACCATCAGAGCCTGATGGCTGCGATGCTGCATGACGTGATCGAAGACACCGGTATTGCCAAGGAAGCGCTGCAAGCGCAGTTCGGCGAAACCGTGGCCGAACTGGTCGACGGGGTCAGCAAACTGACCCAGATGAACTTCGAGACCAAGGCTGAAGCTCAGGCTGAAAACTTCCAGAAAATGGCCATGGCCATGGCCCGCGACATTCGCGTGATCCTGGTCAAGCTGGCCGACCGCCTGCACAACATGCGCACGCTGGAAGTGCTGTCCGGCGAAAAACGCCGGCGCATCGCCAAGGAAACCCTGGAAATCTATGCGCCCATCGCCAACCGGCTGGGCATGCACGCCATCCGCATAGAATTCGAAGACCTCGGCTTCAAGGCCATGCACCCGATGCGTTCCGCGCGGATCTACCAGGCCGTCAAGCGCGCCCGGGGCAACCGCAAGGAAATCGTCAACAAGATCGAAGAATCCCTCAGTCACTGCCTGGCCGTCGACGGTATCCAGGGCGAGGTCAGCGGTCGCCAGAAACACCTCTACGGCATCTACAAGAAAATGCGCGGCAAGCGTCGGGCCTTCAACGAGATCATGGACGTCTACGCGTTCCGGATCATCGTCGACAAGGTCGATACCTGCTACCGCGTGCTGGGTGCTGTACATAACTTGTACAAACCGCTGCCGGGACGCTTCAAGGATTACATCGCGATCCCCAAGGCCAACGGCTATCAGTCGCTGCATACCACGCTGTTCGGCATGCACGGTGTACCGATCGAGATCCAGATCCGCACCCGTGAAATGGAGGAGATGGCCAACAACGGCATCGCCGCCCATTGGCTGTACAAATCCAGCGGCGACGAGCAGCCAAAAGGCACTCACGCCCGCGCCCGCCAGTGGGTCAAGGGCGTGCTGGAAATGCAGCAACGTGCCGGCAACTCGCTGGAATTCATCGAAAGCGTGAAGATCGACCTGTTCCCGGACGAGGTCTACGTGTTCACGCCAAAAGGCCGGATCATGGAGCTGCCCAAGGGCTCCACGGCAGTCGACTTCGCTTACGCGGTGCACACCGACGTGGGCAACAGCTGCATCGCCTGCCGGATCAACCGTCGTCTCGCACCGCTGTCCGAACCGTTGCAAAGCGGCTCCACGGTCGAGATCGTCAGCGCACCCGGCGCGCGACCGAACCCGGCCTGGCTCAATTTCGTGGTCACCGGCAAAGCGCGCACGCACATCCGCCATGCGCTGAAGCTGCAACGCCGCTCCGAATCCATCAGCCTAGGCGAACGCCTGCTGAACAAGGTGCTCAACGGCTTCGACAGCTCGCTGGAAAAAATTCCGGCCGAGCGCGTCAAGGCCATGCTCGTCGAGTACCGCCTCGAATTGATCGAAGACTTGCTGGAAGACATAGGCCTGGGTAATCGCATGGCCTATGTGGTCGCCCGTCGCTTGCTCGGCGAAGGCGAACAGTTGCCGAGCCCGGAAGGCCCGCTGGCAATTCGCGGTACCGAAGGCCTGGTGCTCAGCTACGCCAAGTGCTGCACGCCGATCCCGGGCGACCCGATTGTCGGCCACCTGTCCGCCGGCAAAGGCATGGTCGTGCACCTGGACAACTGCCGCAACATCAGCGAAATCCGCCACAACCCGGAAAAATGCATCCAGCTCTCGTGGGCCAAGGATGTCACCGGCGAATTCAACGTCGAGCTGCGCGTCGAGCTGGAACACCAGCGCGGCCTGATCGCACTGCTGGCCAGCAGCGTCAATGCCGCCGACGGCAACATCGAGAAAATCAGCATGGACGAACGCGATGGTCGCATCAGCGTGGTCCAGTTGGTGGTCAGCGTGCACGATCGCGTGCACCTGGCCCGCGTGATCAAGAAACTGCGTGCCCTGACCGGGGTGATCCGCATCACCCGCATGCGCGCGTAACCCACCCTTCAAGGAGCTATCCATGACCAAGACTGTTATCACCAGCGACAAGGCCCCGGCCGCCATCGGTACTTACTCCCAGGCGATCAAGGCTGGCAACACCGTCTACATGTCGGGTCAGATTCCCCTGGACCCAAAAACCATGGAACTGGTTGAAGGCTTCGAAGCCCAGACCGTCCAGGTGTTCGAGAACCTCAAAGCCGTAGCCGAAGCGGCCGGCGGTTCGTTCAAGGACATCGTCAAGCTGAACATCTTCCTCACCGACCTGAGCCACTTCGCCAAGGTCAACGAGATCATGGGCAAGTACTTCGACCAGCCTTACCCTGCCCGCGCCGCCATCGGCGTAGCAGCCCTGCCAAAGGGTTCGCAGGTTGAAATGGATGCCATCCTGGTCATCGAGTAATGCGTGCGGCGCAGCCCCGGGCTGCGCCGACTGCTCTGCTGTAAAGAAAGCTTGAAAGGATTCCACCATGCGCAACGCGCTTGCTCTCTCGCTGCTCGCCCTGCTCCTGGGCGGATGTGCCAGCAACCCTGCCGATCGCGATATCAGCGGCACCTGGATCAACCAGGTGGCGATCGATGCTGCCGCCAAGGGCGTCCCCCTGCGTGAAGCGCTCCAGGCCAATGGTCCGAACCTGGAATGGGACATCAACACCAAGGCCGGTCAGGCCCGCTACACCAACGGTTTTGAAAATGTCGACGGCAAGCTGCTGGGTGAAGAGTCCGGCGCCTGGAAAGTCGACTTTTATGGCAGCTCGGCCAGTGAGCTCAAGCGTGACGGCAAACAACTGAGCCAGTCCGCCAGCGACAACGAGCCTGAGCAAGTCTTCGACCGCGTACAGATCCAGGTACCGGATGGCGCACCGATGGGCGCCAGCTTCGAACGCGCACTGTATTCAGCCTACATGGGCGGCGGCTGGACAATCGTCAACGGCCCGGGCGAAGGCAGCACGGTTCAATTCCAGGCCGACGGCCAGGTGACCGGCCTGCCGGGCACTGATCGTTATGCGCTGTGCCTGGCCGGTGATTGCGCATCCATGAGCGGCGGCAATGACAACATGTGGCTGCAACTCAATGGCCAGGGCAACGCCTGGATCTTTGCGCGCAAGGGCAAGGAGCTGGAGATTTTCCAGACCGTGAACACGGCGCAGGCGGACGAGATGCCTCAGTACACGCCGGGTGATCGCAAGTGGTTGCTCGAGAAGCAATAAGCTGGATTTGAAGCCAACTGATAACCCTGTGGGATCGCCGCACCGCCGCTCCCACAGGTGTTTACGGTGCCTGGAAGTCAGCAGCGCCCTTCCAGAATCGCCGCATAACCTTCGCGAAAACTCGGATACATCGGCGTCCAGCCCAACGCCCTGGCCCGCGCATTGCTGCAGCGCTTGCTACCAGTGCGTCGCACGCTGTCGTTATCGGCCCACTCGGTCACACCCAGATACTCACGCAACCAGCCCACCACATCAGCCAGCGCTGCCGGCTCGTCATCAACACCGATGTAGACATCATCCAGCGCCACGCCACGCCGATCCGCCTCAAGCAGGCACGCCATCAACCCTGCGGCATCGTCGGCATGGATCCGATTGGCATACAACGGTGGCTCGACCACCACGCGATAGCCCCGGCGCACCTGCGTCAGCAACCACTCGCGGCCGGGACCATAAATGCCCGTCAGGCGCACGACACTGGCCGGGATACCGCTCTTGAGCGCGAGTTGCTCGGCTTCGAGCATCACACGACCCGAATAGCCGGCCGCCACGGCAGGTGAGCTCTCATCGACCCATTCACCTTCCTGCTGCCCATAAACACTGCTGCTGGACACGAACAGCAGACGGTTGGGCACCTGCCCGTAGTCGCCCAGCCACTCCAGCACATGCTCCAGACCCTGGACATACGCAGCGCGGTAACCGGCTTCGTCGTGATCGGTGGCCGCCGCGCAATACACCAGGTAGTCCACGGCACCGATTGGCCAAGTGGCCGGACACTCTTTGTTGAACAAATCACCGGCAACGCCGATGACGCCGGCGGGCAGACGCGAAACGTCACGCCGCAGGCCATGGACCTCCCATCCCGCCGCCAGCAATTGTGTGGCCAGGCGGCCGCCAACATCACCGCAGCCGGCGATCAAAACAGTAGGCGCAGACATCAGAAAACTCCCATCGCAAAGCCACAGACTAGCGCCGGCAATAGACAGGCGGCTAGCAATGCAGGAAAAAAAGAGACTCTATTACTTCTGTTAACAAGAATTACTTGCAATAATACACGCCACTTTTGTTCTCGGCCCTTCGAGGCCTGGAAGAACATCACCCGTTTTTTTCTCTCAGGTCCGGCCAGCATGACACGCAATCAATTCCCCGCTTCGCCAACCAAACGACCTCGCGCCTGGAGCGCAGTGGCCGCCCTGCTGCTCAGCCTGATGCTCGCACCAGTCGCCGCGTTCGCCGATGCGCAGGCGCCTGCCGCTCCGGCCGCCGCCGCAGCACCTGCACCTGCACCTGCCGATCACGCCGCCCCGGCCATTGCTCCGGCCGCAGCAGATCCTGCACAGGCAGCACCGGCAGACACCCTGGGTGAAGACGTTCCTGAAGTCCTCGAAGCCGACAACACCCTGGGCATGGCCCATGACCTGTCGCCGTGGGGCATGTACCAGAATGCCGACATCATCGTGAAAATCGTGATGATCGGCCTGGCCATCGCCTCGATCATCACCTGGACCATCTGGATCGCCAAGGGTCTTGAGCTGATGGGCGCCAAGCGTCGTCTGCGTGGTGAAATCGCCCAACTGAAAAAATCCGCCTCCCTCAAGGAAGCCAGCGCCACCGCGGCGAAGGAAGGCACCCTGGCCAACCTGCTGGTACATGATGCTCTCGAAGAGATGCGCCTGTCGGTCAACAGCCGTGAGAAAGAAGGCATCAAGGAACGCGTCAGCTTCCGTCTTGAGCGTCTGGTCGCGGCCTGCGGTCGCAACATGAGCAGCGGCACCGGCGTGCTGGCCACCATCGGTTCCACTGCGCCGTTCGTCGGCCTGTTCGGCACCGTGTGGGGCATCATGAACAGCTTCATCGGCATCGCCAAGACCCAGACCACCAACCTCGCCGTCGTGGCCCCCGGCATCGCCGAAGCCTTGCTGGCTACCGCGTTGGGCCTGGTTGCAGCGATCCCTGCGGTGGTGATCTACAACGTCTTTGCCCGCTCCATCGCCGGTTACAAGGCCCAGGTGTCCGACGCGTCGGCCCAGGTCCTGCTGCTGGTCAGCCGCGACCTCGACCACCAGCCTGAGCGCAGCTCGCAACCGCACATGGTGAAAGTGGGGTAATCGGCCATGGGCCTGCATTTGAAAGAAGGGGCAGACGACGATCTGGCCGAAAACCACGAAATCAACGTCACGCCGTTCATCGACGTGATGCTGGTACTGCTGATCATCTTCATGGTGGCGGCCCCGCTGGCCACCGTGGACATCAAGGTCGACCTGCCCGCCTCCACCGCCAAACCGGCGCCGCGGCCAGAGAAACCGGTGTTCCTCAGCGTCAAGGCTGACCAGCGCCTGTTCCTCGGCGAAGACGAAGTGAAGGCCGAAGCACTCGGCGCCACGCTCGACACCAGGACCCAGGGCAAGAAAGACACGACGATCTTCTTCCAGGCCGACAAAGGCGTGGATTACGGCGACCTGATGAGCGTGATGGATAACCTGCGCTCTGCCGGCTACCTGAAAGTGGGTCTGGTCGGTCTCGAGTCGGCAGTCAAGAAATGATCAGGACGCGCCATAAGCTGACGCGTTACAGCGGTAGCCTGGCCGTGGTGCTGGGTGTTCACGCGCTGGCCATCGCGCTGGCGTTGAACTGGTCCGCCCGTCCGCCCATTGAATTGCCCCCACAGGCAATGATGGTCGAGCTGGCGCCGGTTCCTGCCCCGCCACCGCCCGCTCCGCCGAAAGTCGTCACCCCGCCGCAGCCACCGGCTCCGGTTGAAGAACTGCCGATACCCAAGCTCGCTGAAGCGCCGAAAGCTGAAATTGCCGTGCCCAAGCCCGTCAAGCCAAAGCCCAAGCCACAGCCGCCCAAACCGGTCGAGAAGAAACCTGATCCGCCGAAGGAAAAACCGGCCGAAGAGAAACCTGCCGAAACGCAGCAGACTCAGGCTCCCACGCAGAAATCCGCGCAGCCCGCGCCTGGCCCTTCGCCGGCTCAACTGGCGGCCAAGGCCAGCTGGCAAGGCACGCTGCTGGCGCACCTGCAGAAGTACAAGAAGTATCCGGCCAGTGCACAGGCGCGGGGCAAGGAAGGCATGAACCGTCTGCGTTTCGTCGTGGATGCCGAAGGCAATGTGTTGTCGTTTGAGCTGGTAGGTGCCTCGGGCACTGCGGATCTGGACCGGGCCACCCTGGAAATGATCCGCCGCGCCCAACCGCTGCCCAAGCCACCGGCCGACATGCTGACCAACGGCTCCATCGAAATCGTTGCACCCTTTGTGTATTCGCTGGAAAAACGCCGCCGTTAAAAACGTCGCGCAGCCCTGTGTAGGAGCGAGCCTGCTCGCGATGGTCGTCAACGATAACGCGGCGAGCCTGACACCCCGCGAAGGTGTCAGGTTTTTCGCTAGCAATCGCGCCCCTACACACACCCAGTCTGATAACGTGCGTCTATCGATTGCAGCCGGTATGCTTGGCCCGCAACTTCATGGACGCTTGCTATGACCCTCACAGAATTACGCTACATCGTTACCCTCGCCCAAGAGCAGCACTTCGGCCACGCGGCCGAGCGCTGCCACGTCAGCCAGCCAACCCTGTCGGTGGGCGTGAAAAAGCTTGAAGACGAACTCGGTGTGCTGATTTTCGAGCGCAGCAAAAGCGCCGTGCGCCTGACCCCGGTCGGCGAAGGCATCGTGGCCCAGGCGCAGAAAGTGCTGGAGCAGGCCCAGGGCATCCGCGAATTGGCCCAGGCCGGCAAAAACCA
Source organism: Pseudomonas sp. PB101 (assembly GCF_009764265.1). Lineage (GTDB taxonomy): Bacteria > Pseudomonadota > Gammaproteobacteria > Pseudomonadales > Pseudomonadaceae > Aquipseudomonas. The sequence continues at coordinate 233,595 of NZ_RWIR01000052.1, read as the reverse complement.
GCTGACCGCCCCGCTGAAAGTCGGCGCGATCTACACCGTCGGACCGTACCTGTTTCCGCACCTGATTCCACAACTGCACCGGGTCGCCCCGCAGATGCCGTTGTACATCGAAGAAAACTTCACCCACGTGCTGCGCGACAAGCTGCGCAACGGCGAGCTCGACGCGATCATCATCGCCCTGCCGTTCAACGAAGCCGATGTGCTGACCCTGCAGCTCTACGACGAGCCGTTCTACGTGCTGATGCCGGCGCAGCACCCTTGGACACAAAAGGAATCCATCGACGCCAGCCTGCTCAACGACAAGAGCCTGCTGCTGCTCGGCGAAGGCCACTGCTTCCGTGACCAGGTGCTGGAAGCCTGCCCGACCCTGACCAAGGGCAACGACGGCGCCAAGCACACCACGGTGGAATCCAGCTCGCTGGAAACCATTCGCCACATGGTCGCATCCGGCCTGGGTATTTCGATCCTGCCGTTGTCCGCGGTCGACAGCCATCACTACGCGCCCGGCGTGATCGAAGTGCGTCCGCTGTCCGCACCCGTACCGTTTCGCACCGTGGCCATTGCCTGGCGCGCCAGCTTCCCGCGCCCGAAAGCGATTGAAATCCTCGCTGACTCCATTCGCCTGTGCTCGGTGGTCAAGCCAGCGGCACAAGTCGCTGCGGGTTAAGCGACGGTCATGAGCGAGTTGTCGCAAGTGTCGGTGACGGCACTCAAGGGTGTCGGTGAAGCCATGGCCGAGAAACTGGCCAAGGTCGGCCTGGAGAATCTCCAGGACGTGTTGTTTCACCTGCCGCTGCGCTATCAGGATCGCACCCGCGTGGTTCCGATCGGCGCGCTGCGACCTGGCCAGGATGCCGTCATCGAAGGCACCGTCAGCGGCGCCGACGTGGTCATGGGGCGTCGACGCAGCCTCGTGGTTCGGCTGCAGGACGGTACCGGCGGACTCAGCCTGCGCTTCTACCATTTCAGCAACGCGCAGAAAGAAGGCCTCAAGCGCGGCACGCGGATTCGCTGCTACGGCGAGGCGCGGCCTGGTGCTTCGGGGCTTGAGATCTACCACCCGGAATACCGCGCCATTACTGGTGACGAGCCGCCGCCGGTGGATGAAACCCTGACCCCGGTCTACCCGCTCACCGAAGGCCTGACCCAACAGCGCTTGCGCCAGTTGTGCATGCAGACCCTCACCCTGCTCGGCCCCAGCAGCCTGCCCGACTGGCTGCCGAACGAACTGGCCCGCGACTACCAACTGGCGCCGCTGGCCGATGCGATTCGCTACCTGCACAACCCGCCCGCCGATGCCGACGTCGATGAGCTGGCCCTCGGTCACCACTGGGCGCAGCACCGCCTGGCCTTCGAAGAACTGCTGACCCATCAGCTGTCGCAACAGCGCCTGCGCGAAAGCATGCGCTCCCTGCGTGCGCCGGCGATGCCCAAGGCCACGCAACTGCCAGCCAAATACCTGGCCAACCTCGGCTTCAAACCGACCAGCGCCCAGCAACGGGTTGGCAACGAAATCGCCTACGACCTCAGCCAGCATGAACCGATGCTGCGGTTGATCCAGGGCGACGTCGGCGCCGGCAAAACCGTGGTCGCCGCCCTCGCCGCGCTGCAAGCGCTGGAGGCTGGTTATCAGGTGGCCCTGATGGCGCCCACCGAGATTCTCGCCGAGCAGCACTTCATCACCTTCAAGCGCTGGCTCGAACCGCTGGGCATTGATGTCGCCTGGCTGGCCGGCAAGCTCAAGGGCAAGAACCGCGTCGCCGCGCTGGAGCAAATCGCCAGCGGCACGCCGATGGTCGTCGGCACCCACGCACTGTTCCAGGACGAAGTGCAATTCAAGAACCTGGCGCTGGTGATCATCGACGAACAGCACCGCTTCGGCGTACAGCAGCGTCTGGCCTTGCGGCAGAAAGGCGTCGGCGGGCGCATGTGCCCGCACCAACTGATCATGACCGCCACGCCGATTCCGCGCACGCTGGCCATGAGCGCCTACGCCGACCTCGACACCTCGATCCTCGACGAACTGCCCCCCGGCCGAACCCCGGTCAACACCGTGCTGATCACCGACACCCGACGGGTCGAAGTCATCGAGCGGGTGCGTAGCGCCTGCGCCGAAGGGCGCCAGGCCTATTGGGTGTGCACGCTGATCGAAGAGTCGGAAGAGCTGACCTGCCAGGCCGCCGAAACCACCTATGAAGACCTCACCGCCGCCCTCGGCGAACTGAAGGTCGGGCTGATCCACGGCCGCATGAAACCTGCGGAAAAAGCTGCAGTGATGGCTGAATTCAAGGCTGGCAACCTGCAACTGCTGGTGGCGACCACGGTGATCGAAGTGGGCGTCGACGTGCCCAACGCCAGCCTGATGATCATCGAGAACCCCGAGCGCCTGGGCCTGGCACAACTGCACCAATTGCGCGGCCGCGTCGGCCGGGGCAGCGCGGCCAGCCATTGCGTGCTGCTCTACCATCCACCGCTGTCGCAGATCGGCCGTCAGCGCCTGGGCATCATGCGCGAAACCAACGATGGTTTTGTCATCGCCGAAAAGGATCTGGAACTGCGCGGCCCCGGCGAAATGCTCGGCACCCGGCAAACCGGCCTGCTGCAATTCAAGGTCGCCGACCTGATGCGCGACGCCGATCTGCTACCCGCCGTACGGGATGCCGCCCAGGCATTGCTCGAGCGCTGGCCGACCCACGTCAGCCCGCTGCTCGACCGTTGGCTGCGTCATGGCCAACAATACGGCCAAGTGTGACAACCGTCACGGTTTCTGAGGCGTGGCCCAAGGCAAGCTGGTTATACTCCTGCAATTGTTCAAGTACGGATACAGACCATGACCGAAGTTGCCCTCGCACCCGACACCCCGCACGCTCCGTCGGTTATTCGGCTGATGCTGGGCAAATTGGGCATTGCCTATGAAGAAGTGCTGGACCGTCACGGCCTCAATCCCGCGCGCAAGGTGCAGGCCGTTCTGCTCGATGACAGCGTTGGCGTATTGATGGTGCTGTTCCCGCAGAGCCAATTGCTGGACCTCAATCGCCTCACTGAACTCACCGGCCGCCGCCTCGCCGCCGTACCGACCGAACGCCTGAAAAAAATGCTCGGCAAGCACAATCTCAGCTTGCTGCCGGGCCTGCCGGCGCTGACCAGCTCACCGTGCCTGTATGACGAAAGCCTGCTGCGCGAGCCGAAGTTGCTGATCAACTCCGGTGAACCGGGCGTGCTGCTGGAAATCTCCAGCGAAGACTTCAAGACGACCATGCTGACCAAGGCCAGCGCCGCCAACTTCGGCGAAAACCTGAGCAGCATTCGTCCGAACCTCGACCGCCCCGATGACGACCGCGAGGAAATCACCCAGGCCGTCCAGGCGTTCACCGCACGACGCATCCAGCAACGTCTGGAAGCGACCATTGAAATTCCGCCGCTGGCCGAAACCGCACAGAAAATCATCAAGCTGCGCGTAGACCCCAACGCAACCATCGACGACATCACCGGCGTGGTCGAAACCGACCCGGCGCTGGCCGCACAGGTCGTGAGCTGGGCGGCCTCGCCGTACTACGCCTCGCCGGGCAAGATCCGTTCGGTGGAAGACGCCATCGTGCGCGTGCTGGGCTTCGACCTGGTGATCAACCTGGCGCTGGGCCTGGCGCTGGGCAAGACCCTGAGCCTGCCCAAGGACCACCCGCAACACTCCACGCCGTACTGGCAGCAATCGATCTACACCGCCGCGGTGATCGAAGGCCTGACCCGCGCCATGCCACGCACCCAGCGTCCGGAAGCCGGCCTGACCTACCTGGCCGGTCTGCTGCACAACTTCGGCTACCTGCTGCTGGCCCACGTATTCCCGCCGCACTTTTCGCTGATCTGCCGCCACCTGGAGGTCAACCCGCACCTGTGCCACAGCTTCGTGGAACAACACCTGCTGGGCATCAGCCGTGAACAGATCGGCTCATGGCTGATGCGCTACTGGGACATGCCCGAAGAACTGGCCACCGCCCTGCGCTTCCAGCACGACCCGGCCTACGATGGCGCCTACGCCGAATACCCGAACCTGGTGTGCCTGGCGGTGCGCCTGCTGCGCAGCCGAGGCATCGGCTCGGGCCCGGACGAAGACATCCCTGACGCACTGCTGGAACGCCTGGGCCTGAGCCGCGAAAAAGCCAACGACGTGGTCAGCAAGGTTCTGGAGGCTGAAGTGCTGCTGCGCGAACTGGCTTCGCAATTCACTCAAGGCTGAAAAGCAATCGCGAGCAGGCTCGCTCCCACAGGATTCAGGTGATCCCTGTGGGAGCGGGCTTGCCCGCGATGAATATCACTCGATCTACCTGAAAGACCTCAAGCCTTCGGCTGGGCCTTCTTCGGCTTCAAATACTTGGTCAACCCCTGGAACCAGATCACCAGCGCCGGGTTGCCCTTGATCTGAATCGACTTGTCCTGAATCCCCGTCATGAACGCCAGTTGCTTGTTCTTCGCCTGCATCGTGGCAAAGCCGTACGCGGCGTCTTTGAAGGCAATCGCAAACGCAGGCTCGGTATGCACGCCCGATTGGCTGGTGATGCGCTGGTCCTTCACGCGGAAATGCCGCGCCACTTTCCCGTCCAGGGTCTGTAGCTGAAACACCAGGTCCTTATCACCCAACTGCTGCTGAAACGCCGGATTGGTCCGGCTGGCCTTACCCATCAACAAACCCAGCATCCACAGCAGAAAACGAAATTTCATGCGCACAGCCTCAAGAGAAAAATGAACGGCCGGGGCAGTGTAGCGACTTACAAACAGAACGCCACCTTCGAGTTACGTTAGAAGAAGATGAGCTACATTTGCCGCATGATGACTGCCAAGTCACACTTTCTTAACGCAGGATACTTGCCGGCTCCTACAGTGATCGCATTGCCTTTCGCGTCCCATAAAAAATGGGCACCCAACCTGGTTGGCGTGCCCATTCCTTGTCCGCTTCCCGCATGCGGGAGGTCGATACTGATTACGGATTGACGCTGTCCTTCAACGACTTGCCCGGCTTGAACGCAACGGTGTTGCTGGCCTTGATTTTGACGGGCTCGCCGGTTTGCGGGTTTTTGCCGGTGCGGGCACCGCGATGGCGTTGCAGGAAGGTGCCGAAGCCCACCAGCGTCACGCTGTCTTTGCGGTGCAGGGCACCGGTGATTTCTTCCAGAACGGCGTTGAGAACGCGGTTGGCTTGTTCTTTGGTGAGGTCTGCTTTTTCAGCAATAGCTGCAGCGAGGTCTGGTTTACGCATATGAGTGAAGCCCCTTTGACGGTTTGTTGTTGTTATGTCCGTGCTGCCCTCTGCGGAGCAGCGCCAAAAGCGCCGCAGGTGCTCTACTCTGCGGCAGACGGGAGTGAGGATGGCACGCAGTGACGAGCCGCGCCAGTATCGGCGCGGCCTTTGTTGGGGCAAAAGGGGGGTGATTCCGACAGAACGACCGGTATTTATGCCAGCAGGGCCGGAAGCTCTTTGTTCAGGGCCAGTTTTTCCATTACGGCGGCACCCGTGAGTGCGTAACCGAGCAGCTTGCCCGCGGCATCACGGCATAAAACCTTGATGTCGGCGCCCTGCCCTTCGACTGTCCAGATGCCCTCTGCGCCCCGTGGCGGCGGGGACACCACCAAAGGACACACCGGGGTTTTAACGGTGATCGGCATCGGGCCATAGGTGACGGCGGTCGGGTTGCCGGCCAGGGTTTGCGCCAAGGCTCGCGCACAGCTCATCAAGGGCATGACGTACAACAGATTCAAGCCGTCGACCTCGGCACAATCGCCCAGGGCGTAGATGTTGGCGTGGGAGGTCTTCAGGTGTCGGTCGACCATGACGCCGCGGTTGACCTGCAGACCGGCCGCAGCCGCGAGGTCAACCCGGGGGCGCAGGCCAATGGCCGAGACCACCACGTCGCACGGGATCACCTGGCTATCGGACAGGTGCGCTTCGAGGCCGTCCGCCACGCGTTGCAGGCGATTGAGCACCGGCCCCAGGTGGAAACGCGCGCCGAGGCTTTCAAGGCCCGCCTGCACCGCAGCCGCTGCCGCCGGGTGCAGCAGGGTCGGCATGACTTGCTCACACGGCGCCACCAGTTGCACCTCAAAGCCACCCAGGGTCAGGTCGTTGGCGAACTCGCAGCCGATCAAGCCGGCGCCGAGCAGCAGCACGCGGCGCTTGCCGGCGGCTGCCGCACGAAAGCGTGCGTAGTCTTCCAGGTCGTTGATGGGGAACACGCAATCCGCCGCATCGCCTTCAATCGGCACGCGCACGGTTTCGGCGCCCCAGGCCAGGATCAGATCGCGGTAGATCACTGCTTCTTCACCGATCCACAGGCGCTTGTGGCCCGGGTCGATGCCGCTGATGCGCGTGTGGGTGCGAATTTCGGCCTTGAGCTGTTCGGCCATGGCGCCGGGTTCGGCCATGCTCAGGCCGTCGGCATCCTTGTTTTTGCCGAAGCCGGTAGAGAGCATCGGCTTGGAGTAGGAGCGCCCGTCATCGGCGGTAATCAATAGCAGCGGGGTTTCGCTGTCGAGCTTGCGAAACTCGCGGGCGACGTTATAGCCAGCCAGCCCGGTTCCCACGATGACCACAGGTGCGTTCATTCCTGACTCCTCTTGTCTTTTATCAGTTGATTTCGATCATTTCGAAATCCATCTTGCCCACGCCGCAGTCGGGGCACAGCCAGTCTGCCGGGACGTCTTCCCAACGAGTGCCCGGCACAATGCCGTCATCCGGCCAACCGTCGGCTTCGTTGTAGATCAGGCCGCAGACGATACATTGCCACTTTTTCATTCAGGTACTTCCTCAGGGTTCAGGCGTTTTGCCGGCCGGACGGTCGTTGGTTGCAGCGCTGCCGTCCGGCTCAGGGCGTTTTGTACTGATGGGGCCGGGCAGATGCAAGCCTGTTCGGCGCAACGGCGGGGCAATTCAATCAACATCGGCGGCTGACATGTTAAGCTCGCCGCCTCATTTGCTGCCAATAATGACTCATTGTGCAACACACAGAATCCCCCTCCCCGGTCCCGCTCTGGCTCTCGCGCAGCCAATTGGCGCCCCTCCCCGACGCCTCCATTCTGGACTGGCTCTTCGACGAAGGCTCGCTGACCCGACGCCTTGTTCATCTGTCGAATGATGCGTTCAGCGTCACGCCGCTGCTCGAAGGCTGGCAGCCGCTGCGCGCCGATGAATGCGCCGCGCTGGACCTGGCCGAAGGCAGTGAAGGCTGGGTGCGCGAAGTGTATCTGCGCGGTCATGGCCAGGCGTGGGTGTTCGCCCGCAGCGTTGCGTCACGCAGTGCCTTGCACGGTGACGGCTTGCACATGGACGAGCTGGGCAGCCGCTCGCTGGGTGAGTTGCTGTTTTGCGACCGGGCGTTCCAGCGTCAGGCGATCGAGGTTTGTCATTACCCTCAAGAATGGCTGCCGAGCGAAGTGCGGGCGCCTGAGTTGTGGGGACGCCGTTCGCGTTTTGATCGGGGCGCCTTGAGCATACTGGTGGCCGAAATTTTCCTGCCTTCCCTGTGGGACACCGCACGCGCCCAAACGGAGAACCGTTGATGTACCAAAGCCTGCTCAAGTCCTTGAACCGCCTGAACCCTCGGGCCTGGGACTTCATTCAGCTGACCCGAATGGACAAGCCGATCGGCATTTACCTGCTGCTCTGGCCGACGCTGTGGGCGCTGTGGATTGCCGGCAAGGGTTCGCCGTCCCTGGCCAACATCGTGATTTTTGTCCTCGGCGTGGTGCTGACCCGCGCCGGCGGCTGCGTGATCAACGACTGGGCGGACCGCAAGGTCGATGGCCATGTGAAACGTACCGAGCAACGCCCACTGGTAAGCGGCAAGATCAGCTCCAAAGAGGCGCTGGTGTTCTTCGCGTTGCTGATGGGTGCAAGTTTCCTGCTGGTGCTGTGCACCAATGCCGCGACCATCTGGCTGTCATTGGGCGGCCTGGCGCTGGCGTTCAGTTACCCGTTCATGAAGCGTTACACCTATTACCCGCAAGTGGTGCTGGGCGCGGCGTTTTCCTGGGGGATGCCGATGGCGTTCACGGCAGAAACCGGTGAGCTGCCGGCTGTCGCCTGGCTGCTGTGGATCGCCAACCTGATGTGGACCGTGGGTTATGACACCTATTACGCGATGACCGACCGCGATGACGACCTGAAGATCGGCGTGAAATCCACGGCAATCCTGTTCGGCGATGCGGACCGGGCGATCATCCTGACCCTGCAAGGGTTGGCGCTGGGTTGCCTGTTGCTGGCGGGGTCGAAGTTCGACCTTGGAGGCTGGTTCCACCTCGGATTACTGGTGGCGGCGGGCTGCTTTGCGTGGGAGTTCTGGTACACCCGAGGCAAAGACCGGATGCGTTGCTTCAAGGCGTTTCTGCACAATCACTGGGCGGGTTTGGCGATTTTCGTCGGGATTGTGCTGGATTACGCGATGCGTTGACTTGTAGCAGCTGGCGCAGCCTGCATCCGGCTACGCCAACTGCCATGGGGCTTACATCTTCGGCCCGGAGTTGGTGATGATGTGCCATTTTTCCCCTTTTTTGTCGCCCGTCTTGTCTCCTGGCTTCTTGTCGTCGTCGTAGTAGTACAGCGGCTTGCCATCGTAAGCCCACTGCATCGTGCCATCGTCACGCTTGACGACCGACCACTTACCCTCGGCCTTGGCGCCCGCCTCCGCCTTGAACGGTGGCCAGTGATCTGCGCACTCACCCGTGCACACAGACTTGCCGCCAGTGTCCTTGTCGAACGTGTACAAGGTCATGCCCTTATGGTCGACCATCATGCCGTCTTTCATCATCACAGGATCAGCCGCGAAGGCCATGGCCGGCAAGGAAAGCGCAGTCGCCAACAGCAGGGTTTTAAAGGAAAACGAGGATTGCTTCATGGAAACCTTCCTTTTGTGGTTGTCAGGATTCGGACTTAAAGCTTAGTCCAGGATCCAGCCAATCGCCGACCGACTAAAATACTGTCACACGACTGCAATATTTCCGTTATCTAATGCGGCGCAAGACAGTTAAATGACAAGAGGATTAAGGGCATGGTTGGCAGGAGCATTCTGATCGTCGACGACGAAGCGCCTATTCGCGAAATGATCGCCGTTGCGTTGGAAATGGCCGGCTATGACTGCCTGGAGGCTGAGAACTCCCAGCAGGCCCACGCCATTATCGTCGACCGCAAACCGGACCTGATCCTGCTCGACTGGATGCTGCCCGGCACGTCCGGCATCGAGCTGGCCCGTCGCCTCAAGCGTGATGAACTGACCGGGGACATCCCGATCATCATGCTCACCGCCAAGGGTGAGGAGGACAACAAGATCCAGGGTCTGGAAGTCGGCGCCGACGACTACATCACCAAGCCGTTTTCCCCCCGTGAGCTGGTGGCGCGCCTGAAGGCCGTGCTGCGCCGTGCCGGCCCGACCGATGGCGAGGCGCAGATCGAAGTCGGCGGCCTGCTGCTGGACCCGATCAGCCACCGCGTGACCATCGACGGCCGTCCTGCCGAGATGGGCCCGACCGAATACCGCCTGCTGCAATTCTTCATGACCCACCAGGAGCGCGCCTACACGCGCGGGCAGTTGCTGGATCAGGTCTGGGGCGGCAACGTCTACGTTGAAGAGCGCACGGTCGACGTGCACATTCGGCGCCTGCGCAAAGCCCTCGGCGATGCTTACGAAAATCTGGTACAAACCGTGCGCGGCACTGGCTACCGGTTCTCGACCAAGGCCTGATGATCGCAGCGGTTCCACTTTCAAGGACGTATTTTTTTCGTGAACCAAAACTGGCATGGCACCCTGATTCGCCACATGCTGCTGCTGGTCACCGCCTGCCTGGTGATCGGCCTGGTCACCGGCTACTACGGCTGGAGCCTCGCCGCAGGCCTGGGTCTTTACCTGGCCTGGACCCTCAAGCAATTGCTGCGTCTGCATGAGTGGCTGCGCCTGCACAAACCCGATGAAGCGCCACCCGACGGCTATGGCCTGTGGGGCGAGGTGTTCGACAGCATCTACCATCTGCAGCGCCGCGACCAACGGGTACGCGGACGCCTGCAAGCGGTGATCGACCGGGTTCAGGAGTCCACCGCCGCGCTGAAAGACGCGGTGATCATGCTCGACACCGACGGCAACCTGGAATGGTGGAACCGCGCCGCTGAAACCCTGCTGGGCCTCAAGACCCCGCAGGACAGCGGCCAACCGGTGACCAACCTGGTGCGTCATCCGCGCTTCAAGGAATACTTCGAGCAAGACAGTTACGCCGAGCCGCTGGAAATCCCCTCGCCGACCAACGACCGCGTGCGCATCCAGCTGTACATCACCCGCTACGGCAACAACGAGCACCTGATGCTGGTGCGCGATGTGACGCGCATCCATCAGCTGGAACAGATGCGCAAAGACTTCATCGCCAACGTTTCCCATGAACTGCGCACACCCTTGACGGTGATCTGCGGTTACCTGGAAACCCTGCTCGATAACGTCGACGAGGTGAACCCGCGCTGGAGCCGTGCCCTGCAGCAGATGCAGCAACAGGGCGGCCGCATGCAGACACTGCTCAACGACTTGCTGTTGCTGGCCAAGCTGGAAGCCACCGATTATCCGTCGGACAACCAGCCGGTGCCGATCGATGGCCTGCTGCAATCGATCAAGAGCGATGCGCAGCAGTTGTCCGGCCAGAAAAACCAGAAGATCACCCTGGAAGCCGACCCGACGATTCTGCTCAAGGGCAGCGAAGCGGAGTTGCGCAGCGCGTTTTCCAACCTGGTGTTCAACGCGGTGAAGTACACCCCGGCCGAAGGCAATATCCGCATCCGCTGGTGGGGCGATGACCAGGGGGCGCACCTGAGCGTGCAGGATTCCGGGATCGGCATCGATAACAAACACCTGCCGCGCCTGACCGAACGCTTCTACCGCGTCGACTCCAGCCGCAACTCCAACACCGGGGGCACCGGCCTGGGGCTGGCGATCGTCAAACACGTTTTGTTACGACATCGGGCACGGATGGAAATCAGCAGCGTACCGGGCCACGGCAGTACCTTTACCTGCCACTTTGCCCCGGCCCAGGTCACCAAATCCCGGGTGATCAGCACCGCTGACTGATACCGGCCAGCACGCGCCACTAGGCAACGGGCCAGTCAGCCGCTACATTGGCTGACTTGTGCCTGCCTTTCAGGCGCGGCTTTTTCTTCCCTTTCGAATACACGGAACCCGCAAAACTCCATCATGGACCCTTCCCCTGGCTTGTCCCTCGCTACAATTTTCGCCGACTTCGGCATGATTCTTTTTGCTCTGATCCTGGTTTTGCTCAACGGATTTTTCGTTGCGGCGGAATTTGCCATGGTCAAGCTGCGCTCGACCCGGGTCGAGGCCATCGCTGAACAGAACGGCTGGCGCGGGCACATCCTGCGCACCGTGCACAGTCAGCTCGATGCCTACCTGTCGGCGTGCCAATTGGGTATCACCCTCGCGTCGCTGGGCCTTGGCTGGGTCGGCGAGCCGGCGTTTGCGCACATTCTCGAACCGTTGCTGAGCGCCGTTGGCGTCGAGTCGGCCGAGATCGTCAAGGGCGTATCGTTCTTCACCGCGTTCTTCATCATTTCGTACCTGCACATCGTGGTCGGCGAACTGGCCCCGAAATCCTGGGCGATCCGCAAACCCGAATTGCTGTCGCTGTGGACCGCCGTGCCGCTGTACCTGTTCTACTGGGCCATGTACCCGGCCATCTACCTGCTCAACGCCAGTGCCAACACCATCCTGCGCATTGCCGGGCAAGGTGAGCCCGGCCCGCATCACGAGCATCACTACAGCCGTGAAGAACTCAAGCTGATCCTGCACTCCAGCCGTGGCCAGGACCCGAGCGACCAAGGCATGCGTGTGTTGGCCTCCGCTGTGGAAATGGGCGAACTGGAAGTGGTCGACTGGGCCAACTCCCGCGAAGACCTGGTGACCCTGGAGTTCAACGCGCCGCTCAAGCAGATCCTGGCGATGTTCCGTCGCCACAAGTTCAGCCGCTATCCGGTGTACGACAGCGAGCGCCAGGAGTTCGTCGGCCTGCTGCACATCAAGGATCTGCTGCTGGAACTGGCGGCGCTGGACCACATTCCCGAGTCGTTCAACCTCGCCGAACTGACCCGCCCGCTGGAGCGCGTGTCGCGACACATGCCGCTGTCGCAGTTGCTGGAGCAGTTCCGCAAGGGCGGCTCGCACTTCGCCGTGGTCGAAGAGGCCGATGGCAACATCATCGGCTACCTGACCATGGAAGACGTGCTGGAAGTGCTGGTGGGCGACATTCAGGACGAACACCGCAAGGCCGAACGCGGAATCCTCGCGTATCAGCCGGGCAAGCTGCTGGTGCGCGGTGATACACCACTGTTCAAGGTAGAACGGCTGCTGGGCATCGATCTCGACCACGTCGAAGCCGAAACCCTTGCCGGGTTGGTCTATGAAAGCCTCAAGCGCGTTCCGGAAGAGGAAGAAGTGCTGGAAGTCGAAGGCCTGCGGATCATCATCAAGAAAATGAAGGGGCCGAAGATCGTCCTGGCCAAGGTGTTGATGCTCGATTGATTGCGGTTGTGGTGGCGAGCTCTTGTGGCGAGGGAGCTTGCTCCCGCTCGGCTGCGCAGCAGTCGTAAGCTGGCATGTGTGAATAAACGGGGTTGCGGTGACTCTGTGATACCGCGTTATCGTTCATCGCCAGCAAGCCGGCTCCTACCGCCCAATGCAAAGTTGGGCAACGCGCCCACCGGCTGGCTGAACTGGTACGGAATCGACACCAGCCCCAGCCCGGTATTGCGCTGCACCACGAAGTGCAAATGCGGCCCGGTGCTGTTACCCGTATTGCCGGACAACGCCAATGCACTGCCGACCGTTACCCGCTGGCCTTCCCGCACTCGGACCGAGCCTTTCTTCAGGTGCAGGTAAACACCCATGGTCCCGTCATCGTGCAGCACCCGCACGAAATTGCCGGATGCATCGGTGCCGCGGCCGCTCTGGCGATTTTCGGTTTTCACCACCACGCCGCCTCTCGCCGCAATGATCGGTGTGCCCTCAGGCATCGCAATGTCGATGGCGTAACGGCTCTTGGGGCCAAAGTGGCTGTAAGGTCCGTTGGCACCCTGACTGATCCGGAACGGCCCGCCACGCCAGGGCAAAGGGTACCGATAGCCCACGGCGACCCCTGAGGGGTCACCCAGGGAGTAATTGAACTTCGGAACGTAGGCGAGTGGCGTTCCGGCGTTTTTCGCCGAGAGCTGCGCCAGGCGAACGCTGGTGCGTTGGGGTATCACGCGCCGAATCGTACGCGCCGGTACACCGCTGGCGTTCTTCACCCCGGCGAAACTCAGCTCGACCTCGACCGGCGCATACAGGTCATTGCGCACGTACACGCTGTCCACGCCGTTCTTCTTCAAGATGATCAGACGCACCTGACGTTCAAGGTGCTCGACCATGCCATCGCGAAAAATAAACAGCCTGGAGTTTTTGCTGGTGGGGAAGTCGCTGTAGGAGACCACGCCATTGGCATCGGTGGACTTGTAGATCGTCATGGCCGTCGCCGAAACGGCGGCCATGCACAGACCACAAAAAAGCAGCATTCGCGTGAACATGGGGATGAATTCTGTCGAGTGAAACCTGAAATGGAGCCTAGCAGCTGCAATGGACCCGAGTAGTCGACAGATGTTTCAGAAAAGGTGTTCAGCAGATGTGCGGTAACAGTGATGACCCCTTCGCGAGCAGGCTCGCTCCCACATGAGAACGCATTCCAAATGTGGGAGCGAGCCTGCTCGCGAAAGCGGACTTGCAGGCGAAGCTGAATCAAGCGCCAGGAATGAAGTGCTTCTGCGCCGTACCCCGCGCAATCAGGCGCGAGATGTAATCGAGCTTCTGCGCATCCTGGTCGACGAAGCGGAAGGTCAGTTGCAGCCAGTCGCTGTCAGGTTTCGGTTCGTGCGCCACGACGGCGTGCAGATAGCCGTTGAGACGGGCGACTTCGGCATTGTCGCCCTGCTCCAGGTCCAGCACGGCGCTGTCGAGGATCTGCGGCAGGGTCTCGGTACGCTTGACCACCAACAAGGCTTCCTTGAGGCTCAAGGCCTTGATCACGCACTGCTGAATGCCGTTCGGCAAACGCAGTTGACCCTGGCCACGGCCACTGGCGGGATTCGAAGCGGCTGCAGGCGCCTTGACCGGCGGGCTGTTGAGCAAGCCCTTGGACGGTGCGGGTGCGGTCGATGGCGTAGCGACGGGGGCCTTGCCGGCCGTCAAGGCGGCAAGGGAGTCGTTGGCGAATGCAGGGGGGGTCTTGGTCGCGGCTACGTTGATCAAGGCATCGAGTTTGCCGACCTTGTGCAGCGCCTGCTTGACCTTGGTGATCAGTTGCTCGTTGGTGAACGGCTTGCTGACGTAACCGGATACCCCGGCCTGGATCGCCTGGACGACGTTTTCCTTGTCGCCACGACTGGTCACCATCACGAAAGGCATGGTTTTGAGGTTGTCTTGCTCACGACACCAGGTCAGCAGTTCCAGGCCGGACATTTCCGGCATTTCCCAATCGCACAGGACCAGGTCGAACGCTTCCTTGGCCAGCATGGCCTGGGCTTTTCTGCCGTTGATCGCATCTTCGATCCGCATGCCCGGGAAATAATTGCGCAGGCACTTTTTCACCAGGTCACGAATGAACGACGCGTCGTCCACGACCAACACACTGACCTTACTCATCCACCACCCCTTTAAGAAATCCCGGCCAGCATACCGCCTTGCTGATGGCACATTGCCAAAAACCTTCAGTCACGCCGGACTTTTCGTTCGCGGGTGCTGCTTTTCGAATTCATGGGCCGCAAACAAAAACGCCCGGCCATCAGGCCGGGCGCTTTACTTGGGCAACCTTACTTATCGTCAGTTTTGCCCGGAACATTAGCGGTTTCGCCGGTTGTTCCTTCGACTTCTTCCTTCATGCGCTTGAGACCCAGGTGGCGCACGTCGGTGCCGCGTACCAGGTAAATCACCAGTTCCGAGATATTGCGCGCGTGGTCGCCGATACGCTCCAGCGAACGCAGCACCCAGATAATGCTCAGAACCCGCGAGATAGAACGCGGATCTTCCATCATGTAGGTCGCCAGCTCACGCAGGGCGGTCTTGTATTCGCGGTCGATGATCTTGTCGTACTGCGCCACCGACAGGGCGAGTTCGGCGTCGAAACGGGCGAAGGCGTCCAGTGCGTCGCGGACCATGTTGCGCACCTGGTCACCGATGTGGCGCACTTCGACGTAGCCGCGCGGGGCCTCGCCTTCTTCGCACAGCTGGATGGCGCGACGGGCGATCTTGGTCGCTTCGTCACCGATGCGTTCCAGGTCGATCACCGATTTGGAAATGCTGATGATCAGACGCAGGTCGGACGCTGCCGGCTGACGACGGGCCAGAATGCGCAGGCATTCTTCATCGATGTTGCGTTCCATCTGGTTGATCTGGTCATCGATCTCGCGCACTTGCTGGGCCAGGCCGGAGTCGGCCTCGATCAGCGCGGTGACCGCGTCGTTGACCTGCTTCTCGACCAGCCCGCCCATGGCCAGGAGGTGGCTGCGCACTTCCTCGAGCTCAGCGTTGAACTGCGCGGAGATGTGGTGGGTAAGGCCTTCTTTACTAATCATGTTGGCGTCCTTGGAGCGTCCGGTAAGGTGCGGTGGACCGCAGCGTCAGTTCAGTGAGCAACAACAGCTTCCTAGCCGTAGCGACCAGTGATGTAGTCTTCGGTCTGCTTCTTCGCCGGATTGGTGAACAGGGTGTCGGTGTCGCCGAATTCCACCAGCTTGCCCATGTACATGAACGCCGTGTAGTCGGAAACCCGCGCGGCCTGTTGCATGTTGTGGGTCACGATGACGATGGTGAACTTCGATTTCAGTTCGTAGATCAGCTCTTCGACTTTCAGCGTGGAGATCGGGTCGAGTGCCGAGCACGGTTCGTCGAGCAGCAGCACTTCGGGCTCCACGGCGATGGTGCGGGCGATCACCAGACGCTGCTGCTGACCACCGGACAGGCCCAGCGCCGATTCGTGCAGACGGTCCTTGACCTCGTCCCACAGCGCCGCGCCTTTGAGTGCCCACTCGACGGCTTCGTCGAGCACGCGCTTCTTGTTGATGCCCTGGATGCGCAGGCCGTAGACCACGTTTTCGTAGATGGTTTTCGGGAACGGGTTGGGCTTCTGGAACACCATGCCGACGCGACGACGCAGCTCGGCCACGTCTTCGCCCTTGCGGTAGATGTTGTTGCCGTACAGGTTGATCTCGCCTTCAACGCGGCAACCGTCAACCAGGTCGTTCATGCGGTTGAAGGTACGCAGCAGCGTGGACTTGCCGCAGCCGGACGGACCGATGAAGGCCGTCACGCGCTGTTTCGGGATGTTCATGCTGACGTCGTACAGCGCTTGTTTTTCGCCATAGAACAGGCTCAGGCCCGGCACTTCGATGGCCACGGTTTCCTGCTCGAGGTTCAGGCTCTGTTTGTCGCGACCCAGGGCCGACATGTTGATGCCGTGGGTATGTGTTTCGTGCTGCATGGGAGGCTCCCTGTGCTAACAAATTCGGTTCGGTTGCCACAGGCCGAGCCTGCGGGTTACACAATTCTTTCCTTGTAGGAGCCGGCTTGCTGGCGATCCAGGCAACTCGGTCCCGCAGGCTCACCGTGGTGATGCCTTCGCCAGCAAGCCGGCTCCTACAGTTCGGTGTTGATCAGCTATCCAGCGCTTTGTATTTCTCGCGCAGGTGGTTACGGATGTACACCGCCGACAGGTTCAACGTCGCGATCACCAGCACCAGCAGCAATGCCGTGGCGTACACCAGCGGTCGTGCGGCTTCGACGTTCGGGCTCTGGAAGCCGACGTCATAGATGTGGAAGCCCAGGTGCATGATTTTCTGGTCCAGGTGCAGGTACGGGTAGTTGCCGTCCACCGGCAGCGACGGCGCCAGTTTCACCACACCCACCAGCATCAGCGGCGCCACTTCACCCGCGGCGCGGGCCACGGCGAGGATCATGCCGGTCATCATCGCCGGGCTGGCCATCGGGATGACGATCTTCCACAAGGTTTCAGCCTTGGTCGCGCCGAGGGCCAATGAACCTTCACGCACGGTGCGAGGAATCCGCGCCAGGCCTTCTTCGGTGGCCACGATCACCACCGGCACCGCCAGCAGCGCCAGGGTCAGCGAGGCCCAGAGCAGACCGGGTGTACCGAAGGTCGGTGCGGGCAGCGCTTCCGGGAAGAACAGGCGGTCGACCGAACCACCCAGTACGTAGACGAAGAAGCCCAAACCGAACACGCCGTAGACAATCGCCGGAACGCCCGCCAGGTTGTTCACCGCGATACGGATGATCCGCGTCAGGGTGTTCTGCTTGGCGTATTCACGCAGGTAGACCGCTGCCAGCACGCCGAACGGGGTGACGATCATCGCCATGATCAGGGTCATCATCACGGTACCGAAGATCGCCGGGAAGATGCCGCCTTCGGTGTTCGCTTCACGCGGGTCGTCCGACAGGAATTCCCAGATCTTGCTGAAGTAGAAGCCAACCTTGGTGAAGGTGCTCATCGCGTTCGGCTGGTAGGCGTGAACCACTTTGCCCAGACCGATTTCAATCTCTTTGCCATTGGCATCGCGGGCAGTCAGCGCATCGCGATTGAACTGCGCATGCAGATCGGCCAGACGCGCTTCGATGTCCTGATAACGGGCATTGAGTTCGGCGCGCTCGGACTCCATGTCCGCTTGTGCGGTGGCGTCGAGTTTGCCTTCCAGTTCCAGTTTGCGACCGTGCAGACGGATGCGTTCCAGCCCTGCGTTGATCGCACCGATGTCGGTCTTTTCCAGCGACTTGAGCTGGGCGGCGAGCCCGTTCACACGGTTGATCCGCGCTTGCAGCTCAGGCCAGGCAGCCTCGCCCTCGGCGATGACCTTGCCGTCCTGTTTGACGTTGACCAGGTAGCCGTAGAAGTTGCCCCACTCGCGACGCTCGATGGCCATCAGCTCCGGCGGCGTCGTCTGGTTGGTCAGCCACTCGCCGACGATCCAGGTGAAGTCGGTGCCGTTCAGGTCACGGTTGCCGACCTTGATCAGCTCGCGGGTCATGAACTCCGGGCCCTGCTCAGGCACCGGCAAGCCGGCACTCTTCAAGCGGGCACGGGGGACTTCTTCCTTCTGTACCACTTCGCCGATGACCAGGTGATTGGCCTGGCCCGGCACGTCGTAGCTGGCGTGGATCAGATCCGCCGGCCAGAAGTGACCCAGGCCGCGCACGGCAATCACTGCCAGCAGGCCAATGGTCATGATGACCGCGATGGACACCGCGCCACCGCTGATCCAGACGCCGGGGGCGCCGCTCTTGAACCATCCTTTCAGGGAGTTCTGTTTCACAGACTTCTACCTTTCTTAAAGCGACGAGTATTTCTTGCGCAGACGCTGACGAATCAGTTCCGCGAGGGTGTTCATGACGAAGGTGAACAACAGCAGCACCAGCGCCGAGAGGAACAGCACGCGGTAGTGGCTGCCGCCGACTTCCGACTCCGGCATTTCCACCGCGACGTTGGCGGCCAGGGTGCGCAGGCCTTCGAACAGGTTCATTTCCATGACCGGGGTGTTGCCGGTGGCCATCAACACGATCATGGTTTCACCGACCGCACGCCCCATGCCGATCATCAGCGCCGAGAAGATGCCCGGGCTCGCGGTGAGGATCACCACGCGGGTCATGGTCTGCCACGGCGTGGCACCGAGGGCCAGGGAACCCAGGGTCAGGCCGCGAGGCACGCTGAACACGGCGTCTTCGGCGATGGAGTAGATGTTCGGGATGACCGCGAAACCCATGGCCAGACCGACCACCAGTGCGTTGCGCTGGTCGTAGGTGATGCCCAGGTCGTGGGAGATCCACATGCGCATGTCGCCGCCGAAGAACCAGTTCTCCATGAACGGACTCATGTACAGCGACAGCCAGCCCACGAACAGGATCACCGGAATCAGCAGCGCACTTTCCCAGCCATCCGGCACTCGCAGGCGGATCGATTCAGGCAGGCGACTGAAGGCGAAACCCGCCACCAGAATGCCGATCGGCAGCAGCATCAACAGGCTGAAGATGCCCGGCAAATGCCCTTCCACATACGGTGCGAGGAACAGACCGGCGAAGAAACCGAGGATTACCGTCGGCATCGCTTCCATCAGCTCGATCACTGGCTTGACCTTGCGGCGCATGCCCGGGGCCATGAAGTACGCGGTGTAGATCGCCGCCGCAACGGCCAGTGGAGCGGCCAGCAGCATGGCGTAGAACGCGGCTTTCAGGGTACCGAAGGTCAGAGGCGACAGGCTCAGTTTGGGTTCGAAGTCGGTGTTGGCGGCGGTCGATTGCCAGACGTATTTAGGCTCGTCGTAGTTCTCGTACCAGACCTTGCTCCACAGGGCGCTCCACGATACTTCCGGGTGCGGGTTGTCGAGCAGCAGCGGGTGCAGCTTGCCGCCAGCTTCGACGATCACGCGGTTGGCACGAGGCGACAGACCGAAAACGCCCTGGCCTTCAGCGACCGGTTCCACCAGCAGGGTGCGGTGAGCGGTGCTGTGGAACACGCCAAGCTTGCCGGAAGCGTCCAGGGCCACGAAGCCCTTGCGGCGTTCTTCGGCGGTGATTTCAACGATCGGCGTGGTGCCCATCTGGAAGGTGCGGATCTGCTTCAGGCGCTGTTCGCCATCGGGGTCTCGGGCCATGAACCACTGGGCCAGGCCACCTTTGGAGTCCCCGATAATCAACGAAATGCCGCCCACCAGCTGGGTGCTGGCGGTGACTTGTGCTTCACCGTCTTCAAGCAGTTTGTAGCGACCGTTGAGGCTCTTGTCGCGCAGGCTGAACACGTCCGCCTGGGCACGCCCGTTGACCACATACAGCCACTGCTGACGCGGGTCGACGAAGATGTTCTTCACCGGCTCGGTCATTTGCGGCAGGTCGATGCGCTTCTGCTCGTTGGTGACTTCGCCGGTCATCATGTTCTCTTCGCTGGTCAGCGACAGAACATTGAGTTGCGAACCGGTGGAGCCGACCAACATCAGGGTCGAATCGGTGGCGTTGAGGCTGACGTGTTCCAGCGCGCCGCCGGATTCGTTCAGCGCGATCGGGGTTTCGCCGTAAGGGTATTCAATGGCTGGCGAGATGGTTTTCTTGCCATCCGGGTAGCTGACCTTATAGGTGTGACGGAACACTAGTGCCTGGCCGTTGGACAGGCCCACGGCCACCAACGGATGACCTGGCTGGTCTTCACCGATGGAAGTGACGGTGGTACCGGCCGGAACAGGCAAATCGACGCGCTTGAGTTCGGCGCCACTGTCGATATCGAAAAACAATGCCTGGCCCTTGTCGGAAACCCGCATCGCCACCTGGTTCTGCTCTTCGAGCGAGATCATCAGCGGCTTGCCGGCGTCCTGCATCCAGGCTGGGGTGATCGCATCTTTCGCAGTCAGGCTGGCACCCTGGAACAGGGGCGCAACCACGTAGGCGAGGAAGAAGAAGATCAGTGTGATGGCTGCCAGCACCGCCAGGCCGCCGATGAGGACGTACCAGCGGGTGAAGCGATCCTTGAGCGCGCGGATGCGACGCTTGCGTTGTAGCTCAGGCGTATTGAAATCAATTCGCTTGGGGGGATTAGTAGTCATTGTGGAATTGGCCAGATCATTCATTCGCACACCCTAGCGATCCTGTATGACAGAAAGATGACAGTGCAGTGACGCAACAAATCCGCCGCCAGCGGTCGCTGGCAGTGGATAGAGAATTTGGGGTTGTAGGAGCCGGCTTGCTGGCGAAAAATGGTACATCCGACACATTTTCTGCGGATGGATGACCATCGCCAGCAAGCCGGCTCCTACACAGGTCCGGGGTGAGCCCCGGGCCTAGGGTGTTACTTTTTTGCGACTTCAGCGCCGCCTTCCGCCAGACCCAGGTCAGCCAGTGCTTTTGCAGCTACTTTGGCCGGCAGTGGGATGTAACCGTCTTTCACTACAACTTCCTGACCCTGTTTCGACAGAACCAGTTTCACGAACTCGGCTTCCAGCGGGGCCAGAGGCTTGTTCGGGGCTTTGTTCACGTAAACGTAGAGGAAGCGCGACAGCGGATACTTGCCGTTCAGGGCGTTTTCTTCGGTGTCTTCGATGAAGTCCTGGCTGCCTTTCTTGGCCAGGGCCACGGTCTTCACGCTAGCGGTCTTGTAGCCGATGCCCGAGTAACCGATGCCGTTCAGCGAGGAGCTGATCGACTGCACGACCGAAGCCGAACCCGGTTGTTCGTTCACGTTTGGCTTGTAGTCGCCTTTGCACAGGGCTTCTTCCTTGAAGTAGCCGTAGGTGCCGGATACCGAGTTACGACCGAACAGTTGCACCGGCTTGTTGGCCAGGTCGCCGGTCACACCCAGGTCACCCCAGGTTTTCACGTCAGCTTTGGCGCCGCACAGACGAGTGGACGAGAAGATCGCGTCGACCTGTTCCATGGTCAGGTGCTGGATCGGGTTGTCCTTGTGAACGAACACAGCCAGGGCGTCCACGGCAACCGGGATGGCGGTTGGCTTGTAGCCGTACTTCTGCTCGAAGGCAGCCAGTTCGGTGTCCTTCATCTTGCGGCTCATCGGGCCCAGGTTGGAGGTGCCTTCAGTCAGCGCAGGTGGCGCGGTGGCGGAGCCAGCGGCCTGAATCTGGATGTTTACGTTCGGGTATTCTTTCTTGTAGTTCTCGGCCCAGAGGGTCATGAGGTTGGCCAGGGTGTCGGAACCAACGCTGGACAGGTTGCCCGACACACCAGTGGTCTTGGTGTAGCTCGGGATAGCAGGGTCAACAGCGGCAACCGCGTTGGCAGTCGCAACGCCAGCAGCGACAAAAGTCATTGCCGCCATCAAACGCTTCAGTTTCATGCCTTACTCCTAGCAGATAGGGTGTGTTAAGTCGGGGCCAAGTATCAGCAGGCCGTGTGAACACTCTATGGCTGAAATATGACAATTGGATGAAAGGCCAGTATTTGGCTGTTGCGGGATAATTCGCGCTGCCCTCATCGCCAGCAAGCCGGCTCCTACGGACTTCTGTAGGAGCCGGCTTGCTGGCGATGAGGCCCAACTAGCGCCCCTTCTTCCAGAGATATGCACCTACCAGAATCCCGACCCCGCACAGCACCGCCACATAATAAGACGGCCCCATCGCGCTCTCCTTGAGCAACAGGCTGACGATCATCGGCGTCAGACCACCGAAAATCGCATAGGCGACGTTGTACGAGAACGACAAACCGCTGAAGCGCACCACCGGCGGGAACGCCTTGACCATCACATACGGCACCGCGCCGATGGTGCCGACCAGCAGACCGGTCAGGGCATACATCGGAAACAGCCAGTCGGGATGGTCGGCCAGGCTGTGATAGAAGGTCCAGGAGCTGGCCAGCAGCGCAGTACAACCAAAGACGAAGACTCGCCCCGCACCGAAGCGGTCGGCCAGCGCGCCGGCGATGATGCAGCCAAAGCTCAGGAACACGATCGCCAGGCTGTTCGCCTGCAGGGACGTGGTTGGCGAGAAGTGATAGACCGTCTGCAACACGGTCGGGGTCATCAGGATCAGTACCACGATGGCGGCCGACAGCAGCCAGGTCAGCAGCATCGAAATGGCGATGGCACCACGATGGTCACGCAGCACCGCGCGCAGCGGCACTTCTTCGGCTAGGGCCTTGCGCTGTTGCAGCTCGGCGAACACCGGGGTCTCGTGCAGCCAGCGACGCAGGTACACCGAGAACAGACCGAACACGCCACCGAGCAGGAACGGGATCCGCCAGGCGTAATCCGCCACTTCCACCGGGGTATAGACGCTGTTGATCGCCGTGGCGACCAGCGAACCTAGGAGGATGCCCGCCGTCAGGCCGCTGGTCAGTGTGCCACAGGCGTAGCCGACATGGCGCTGCGGCACGTGCTCGGAAACGAAGACCCACGCCCCCGGCACTTCACCACCAATGGCGGCGCCCTGGATCACCCGCATCAACAGCAACAGGATCGGCGCCCACATGCCGATCTGCGCATAGGTCGGCAGCAGGCCCATGATGAGGGTCGGCACCGCCATCATGAAGATGCTCAGGGTGAACATCTTCTTGCGTCCCAGCAGGTCGCCGAAGTGCGCCATCACGATGCCGCCCAGCGGCCGTGCAAGGTAGCCGGCGGCGAAGATGCCGAAGGTCTGCATCAGGCGCAGCCACTCGGGCATGTCCGCCGGGAAGAACAGCTTGCCCACCACCGTGGCGAAGAACACGAAGATGATGAAGTCGTAGAACTCCAGCGCGCCGCCCAGGGCAGACAGCGATAGAGTCTTGTAGTCGTTGCGGGTCAGCGGACGTGCGGGTTGGTCTGGCTGCGCGATGCTCGAGGGCGCTGTGGTCATGGCAAGGGCTTCTCTTATAGTCGGATCTGCAACCTCAACAACGCTGGCGGAGGTTTGGGCAGGTCCGGCACGATAGCAAATTGTTCGAAAAAGCACATAGAGGTGCGTTTTTGACGGTCAAAATGAGAACCGGACGGTCGTCGCGGAGTCTACCGACCGATATACTCGCAGTCTTGCTCCGGTTTTCAGGGGTTGCTGTGCGAAAACGCCTGTCAGGTTCATAGGCGATTTCGCAGAGTTTCCCTTTAGGCGCCTGATGGAAAACGTGACGAACGTAGTATGTTCGGTGCTGAATCGTTTTTCCCGAAGACGGCTACCACCAGCAATACCAACGAAGAGTCACGGGTCAGAGGCACCCCCGGCATGATAGAGCTCGAACAAGAAGATCCGATCCCGCAAGGCGACCTGGCCCTGCAAATCACCGCGCTCCCTCGCGAAACCAACGGCTTTGGCGATATTTTCGGCGGCTGGCTGGTGGCGCAGATGGATTTGGCAGGCACCGCGATGGCCAGCAAGGTCGCCGGCGGGCGCGTTGCCACCGTTGCGATCGACCGCATGGCGTTTCTGGTTCCGGTGGCGGTGGGCGCCCAGCTTTCCTTTTATACCCAGGCCCTGGAAATCGGCCGCAGCTCGATCAAGATGATGGTCGAGGTCTGGAGCGACGATCCACTGTCCAGCGAGTGGCGTAAAGTAACCGAAGCGGTGTTTGTGTTCGTTGCCATCGACGGCAGCGGCCGCACTCGTTCGGTTCCGCCTCGGGCTCGCTGAAAGAGTGTTTAAACCTGGTAGCCGTTTTGCGGTCGATAGTTGTCCACGTTACTGATCGAGAGCTGTCCCATGAGCACGCCCAATGTTGAAGCCGTAAAACTGGATGAACTGAACTGCTGGCGTATCCGCCACGGTCAGGCCGAATTACTGGTGGCCCAGCAAGGCGCGCACATCCTCAGCTATCAATTGGCTGGCCAGCCGCCGCTGATCTGGCTCAACGATGAGGCCGTGTTCAAGACCGGCAAGAGCATCCGTGCCGGCGTGCCGGTGTGCTGGCCGTGGTTCGGCGTGTTCGAGCGCAACCCGCAAAGCGTTCAGGCGATGCGCGCCGGCAAGGAGGCACCGTCGGCTCACGGCTTCGTGCGGGCAATGGATTGGGAGTTGGGGGGAATTGAAGCCGAAGGCGAAAGCCTGAAAGTCGAATTCCTCCTGCCCTACCCCGAAGGCGGCTTCCCCGGCTGGCCGCACCAGGTGGATCTGACCCTGAGCATTCGCCTCGACGACCAACTGCACATTCAACTGAGCAGCCACAACCGCGGCGCCGATACCGTCAGCATCAGCCAGGCGCTGCACAGTTATTTTGCCGTCAGCGATGTGCGTGAAGTGCACGTCGAAGGCGTGGATGGTCTCAACTACATCGAAACCCTGGACAACTGGAAAACCGTCACCCAGGCCGGTGACCTGCGTTTTACCGGCGAGACCGACCGCATCTACCTCGATGCCCCGCCGCAGCTGACCATCGTCGATCCGGCCTGGGAACGGCGCATCGTACTGACCAGCAGTGGTTCGCGTACGGCGGTGATCTGGAACCCGTGGATCGACCGCGCCGCCGCGTTCAGCGATATGGCGGACGATGGCTGGCAGCGCATGCTGTGCATCGAGACGGCGAACGTGATGGGCGATGTGGTGAACCTGAAACCAGGTGCGAGCCACACCCTGGGCGTGAGCGTCGGTAGCAAACCGCTCTAAGCAACACCACAAAACCAATGTGGGAGCGAGCTTGCTCGCGATGGCGGTGTAACAGGCAACATAAATGTTGAATGTTATCGCCTCATCGCGAGCAAGCTCGCTCCCACAGGTTTTTGTGCCAGGCCTTCTGGCGGCGCGTTACAAATCCGATTCTTTCACCACCCGCACCTTCTGCGCATCCAGCGCATACGCCGCATCGGCCAGGTCATTGCTGACCTTTTCAACCTTCAGCGTGCCGGTGACCCACAGCGGCGTGTAGATATCATTCAGCTTCAGGCCTTGTGGATAGCGCACCAACACCAATTGGTTGGGCGGTGGCGGCGGCACGTGGATGCAGGCGCCCGGGTACGGCACCAGGAAGAACAACGTGCTGCGGCCCTTCGCGTCGGACTCCAGCGGCACCGGGTAGCCGCCAATGCGGATGTCCTTGTCGTTCATCGACGCCACGGTCTTGGTCGAGTACATCACCGCCGGCAAGCCCTTGGCCTGCTTCATTCCACCCTTGTCGGTGAAAGTGCCATTGGCTTCAGGGGAGTCGTGGTCGATTTCGGGCATGGCCTCGAGGGCCTTCTGGTCCGACTTGGGCATCAATTCGAGCCAGTCGGTTTCCGGCAGTTCGCCGGCATGGGCAAAGCCCGAACCCAGTAAAACGAGAGTCAGCAAAAGACGGCGCATGAAGGTGCTCGGTAAAGGTAAGAACAGGAAACGCCGAGCATTCTAGCCCTCTCGACCGGTTTGGCGGAGAGGGCTTTATCGCCGGGATCAGTTCTTCCTGATCAGTCCGTAGATCACCAGCAACACAACGGCGCCCACCAGCGCCCCGATGAAGCCTGCACCTTGGCCAGCCTGATAGATACCCAGGGCTTGACCGCCATAGGTGGCCGCCAGCGAACCGCCGATACCGAGCAGGATCGTCATGATCCAGCCCATGCTGTCATCGCCCGGTTTCAGGAACCGTGCCAGCAAACCGACGATCAGGCCGATAAAGATGGTTCCGATAATTCCCATGGCATTCCCCTCTCAATGAAGTCGCTATTCGAAAGCCTAGTCAGACTTTCGTAACCTGCCATGAGAGAACGGAGGAACCTGAAGGTTCCGCCGTTGCCAGATAAAAACTATTCGGCGATCAGTGCTTCAACCTTGAGAATCTGGGCCGCCAGCGTCTCGCGGTCTGCACAGCGAAGGTTGGCATGACCCACCTTGCGGCCGATCTTGAACGCCTTGCCATAGTGATGCAGATGGCAATCGGCGATGTTCAGGACCTTCTCGGTCTCTGGCACTTTGCCGATGAAGTTGAGCATCGCGCTTTCACCAACCTTGGCCGTCGAACCCAATGGCAGACCGGCAACGGCCCGCAAGTGGTTTTCGAACTGGCTGCACTCGGCGCCTTCGGTGGTCCAGTGCCCCGAGTTGTGCACGCGCGGCGCAATTTCGTTGGCCTTGAGGCCGCCGTCGACTTCGAAGAACTCGAACGCCATCACGCCAACGTAATCCAGCTGCTTGAGCACACGGCTGGAGTAATCTTCGGCCAGGGCTTGCAGCGGGTGATCGGTGCTGGCGATGGACAGCTTGAGGATGCCGCTGTCGTGGGTGTTGTGCACCAGCGGGTAGAAGCGGGTTTCACCGTCGCGCGCACGCACGGCGATCAGCGAGACTTCACCGGTGAACGGCACGAAGCCTTCCAGCAGGCAGGCCACGCTGCCCAGCTCGGCGAAGGTGCCGACCACATCTTCAGGGGTACGCAGGACTTTCTGGCCCTTGCCGTCGTAACCCAAAGTACGGGTCTTCAGCACGGCCGGCAGACCGATGGAAGCCACGGCGGCGTCCAGGTCGGCCTGGGACTGGATATCCGCGAACGCCGGGGTAGGAATCCCCAGGTCCTTGAACATGCTCTTCTCGAACCAGCGATCGCGGGCGATGCGCAGGGCTTCGGCGCTCGGGTAGACCGGGACGAATTGCGAGAGGAACGCGACTGTTTCCGCCGGCACGCTTTCGAACTCGAAGGTCACCAGGTCGACCTCATCGGCCAGCTGGCGCAGGTGATCCTGATCGCCGTAATCGGCTCGCAGGTGCTCGCCCAACGCGGCTGCGCAAGCGTCAGGCGCCGGGTCCAGGAAAGCGAAGTTCATGCCCAGCGGAGTGCCCGCCAACGCCAACATGCGACCCAACTGGCCGCCACCGATTACACCGATCTTCATCGTCAACAACCTCAGGCGATGCGTGGGTCTGGATTTTCCAGGACGCTGTCTGTCTGCTCAGCACGGAAGGTTTTCAACACCGCGTGGAACTGCGGATGCTTGGCACCAAGGATACTCGCCGACAGCAACGCTGCGTTGATCGCACCGGCCTTGCCGATGGCCAGGGTGGCGACCGGAATGCCCGCAGGCATCTGCACAATAGAGAGTAGCGAGTCGACACCCGAAAGCATTGCCGACTGCACGGGCACGCCCAGCACCGGCAGGTGGGTCTTGGCCGCACACATGCCTGGCAGGTGAGCCGCGCCACCGGCACCGGCGATGATCACCTCGATGCCACGCCCTTCCGCTTCTTCAGCGTACTGGAACAGCAGGTCCGGGGTGCGGTGGGCAGAAACCACTTTCACCTCGTAGGGGATGCCGAGCTTTTCCAGCATATCGGCGGTGTGGCTAAGGGTGGACCAATCGGACTTGGAGCCCATGATCACGCCAACCAGTGCACTCATCGTCGTGCCTCTTCTCTCTGGGCGCCCGCGGGCGCATCAAAAAACAACAAGCCACGCAGGATGCGTGGCTTGTTTGTACGAATTATGGCCGGTCGTAACCGGCCGAAGGCCGCGCAGTATACCTCAAAGAAGCGGATAAACAGCCCCTGTGGCGACCATCTGTCATGCGCTCGAAAAACACGTATTTCCTGACTATCAGGTCAGCCAACTGATTGCCTGAATGTCGTGTATTTCTCAAACTAACAGCTCAATACAACTCGCAATTCAATAGGCGGATCTCGTGATAATTAGTTCATAAAAAACTCTCGCCAGAAACAATTAAACCAACTTAAAAAATTGCGAACTCCACCAGGCAAAGTCAAATATAAAATTGCAAAGAAGCTATAATCGAACAGGGAGTTAAAAAATGAAAAAACCCATTTCCATAATAATAGTCCTCCACCAGGATCTTCAGGGTTATGAAAAAAATGTTTTATACACCGATTACTTTTCCTGGTTGAAAACAGAACTTGAATCCATCTCGGAACGCGACGTCAGGTTTTTTATGTACGATCATCATGAGGTTCCGGATTTGTCGGGATATAACTATAAAAACGAAGATGGTTCAGCTGCACTGCGAGGCTGGGTAACCCTGATTGGCGACTGGTATAAAAGAGTATTAAAAAGCGATGAGCATGAAGTAAATTTGACAAAAATCCTCTTGTTGACCCGAGACAATATTCACACAAAGGCAGGAGGTCTCCTGGGAGGGATAGGTGGATTCGGCCTTATCAAAGGTCATTGCGCAATTGCGGCGATTACTACCTACCAAATCCCGGCACATGAAATAGGCCACATGTTTGGCGCAACACATGAAGACAGCGAAGTAGTCTACGACGGCTGGTGGCACGACACGATCATGCTAACGGACGAATTCTCCAGCACCCGTGGAAACGCTTATCGATACAGCGACAAAAATCGAGATAATATTCGCAAATACCTTAGTGCTTTTCCGTAAGTTCAAATCAGTATCGCATTACGCTGAATGAACGACTGCTGCAACTCATGGCCACAGAAGTGGCCATGAGTTCTCGGTACTCAAACAGTAGTACCCGCTGCGCCACCCTCGAGTTTGCGCCACAACAACCGCACATTCGCTTTGCGCACCAGCGCGCAGCGATACAAACGGATCTCCAGCGGCACATGCCATTGCGGCCCGCCGCAGACCACCAGCTCACCCCGCGCCAATTCGGCGCGCACACTCAGTTGCGGCACCCAGGCGATGCCCAAGCCCTCCAGGGCCATGCTTTTCAGGCTGTCGGCCATGGCGGTTTCGTAGATGGTGGTGAAGCGCAAGGCCCGTTGGCGCAACAGCAAGTTCACCGAACGGCCGAGAAAGGCCCCGGCACTGTATGCCAGTAGCGGCACGCTGCCTTCGCCTTCCAGATCGAACAGCGGTTTTCCATCGGCGTCGGCGGCACACACCGGGAGCATTTCGGTGTGGCCCAAGTGCAGCGACGGGAAGATTTCCGGGTCCATCTGCATCGCCGCGTCCGGGTCGTAGAAAGCGAGCATCAGATCGCAGCCACCTTCGCGCAAAGCATGCACGGCGTCCCCCACGTTGGTCGCCACCAGCCGCGTGGCGATGTTCAGGCCTTCGTTGCGCAACTGCGCGATCCAGCGTGGAAAGAAGCCCAGCGCCAGGGAATGCGCGGCAGCGACCTGCATCACTTCGCCCTGCCCGCCTTCCAGGTGATGCAGATGGCGCAACACTTCGCCGAGCTGCTCGACCACGGTACGGGCGGTGACCAGAAACAATTGCCCTGCCGCTGTCAGTTCCACCGGCGTGCGAGAACGATTGACCAGCGTCAGCCCCAGCGCCGCTTCCAGGCTGCGGATTCGTCGACTGAACGCCGGTTGGGTCACGAAGCGCCGTTCGGCCGCCTGGGAGAAACTGCGGGTGGCGGCCAGGGCACTGAAGTCCTCCAGCCATTTGCTTTCCAGATTCATCACGTCCTCCCGGACACGCACCAATTTAGGTCACACGCTCGCCGTCAAGCCGGCGTCACACGAGCATTATGCCGAATGTGCATAGCCTAGTGTTTAACAGCATTGGCCCAAAAATTCGCACAAGCCTAGCATTCACAGCGTTCCGGCACAGACCGGGTCCATATTGAGATGATTTCCATCATGTCCTCCGCTGCATCATTCCGCACAGAAAACGACCTGCTTGGCGCCCTCGAAGTACCGGCTCAAGCGTATTACGGCATCCAGACCCTGCGAGCGGTGAACAACTTCCGCCTTTCGGGCGTTCCGATTTCGCACTACCCGAAACTGGTTGTCGGCCTGGCCATGGTTAAACAGGCCGCTGCTGACGCCAACCGTGAGCTGGGTCACCTGAGCGAAGCCAAGCACGCTGCCATCAGCGAAGCCTGTGCACGTCTGATCCGCGGCGACTTCCACGAAGAGTTCGTGGTGGACATGATTCAAGGCGGCGCTGGCACTTCGACCAACATGAATGCCAACGAAGTCATCGCCAACATCGCACTGGAGGCCATGGGTCACCAGAAAGGCGAATACCAGTACCTGCACCCGAACGACGACGTGAACATGGCGCAGTCGACCAACGACGCCTACCCGACGGCGATCCGTCTGGGCCTGCTGCTCGGTCACGACGCCCTGCTCGCCAGCCTCGACAGCCTGATTCAGGCGTTCGCGGCCAAGGGCCAGGAATTCAACCACGTCCTGAAGATGGGTCGTACCCAGTTGCAAGACGCCGTGCCGATGACCCTGGGTCAGGAATTCCGCGCTTTCGCCACCACCATGGGCGAAGACCTGGCCCGTCTGAAGACGCTGGCCCCGGAACTGCTGACTGAAGTGAACCTGGGCGGCACCGCGATCGGCACCGGCATCAACGCCGACCCGCGCTATCAGGCCCTGGCTGTACAGCGCCTGGCGCTGATCAGCGGTCAACCGCTGGTTCCGGCGGCCGACCTGATCGAAGCCACATCCGACATGGGCGCCTTCGTGCTGTTCTCCGGCATGCTCAAGCGCACCGCGGTCAAGCTGTCGAAGATCTGCAACGACCTGCGCCTGCTGTCCAGCGGTCCACGCACCGGCATCAACGAGATCAACCTGCCGGCACGTCAGCCTGGCAGCTCGATCATGCCTGGCAAGGTCAACCCGGTTATCCCGGAAGCCGTTAACCAGGTGGCCTTCCAGGTCATCGGTAACGACCTGGCGCTGACCATGGCAGCCGAAGGCGGCCAGCTGCAACTGAACGTGATGGAGCCGCTGATCGCCTTCAAGATCTTCGACTCGATCCGCCTGCTGCAACGCGCCATGGACATGCTGCGCGAGCACTGCATCGTCGGCATTACCGCCAACGAAGCACGCTGCCGTGAACTGGTCGAGCACTCGATCGGCCTGGTCACCGCGCTGAACCCGTACATCGGCTACAAAAATGCCACCCGCATTGCCGGCCTCGCTCTTGAAAGTGGCCGCGGCGTGCTGGAACTGGTGCGCGAAGAAGGTCTGCTCGACGAAGCCATGCTCGCCGACATCCTGCGCCCGGAAAACATGATTGCTCCGCGTCTGGTGCCTCTGAAGGCCTGACCCGACGCGTTACCTGTAGCACCGCTCACCAGGTCGAGGGACTAGACACCTCTCACCTTTTGAGGGCTTGGAGATCATTCTCCAGGCCCTTTTTTTTAACTGTTTTTCGACAACACAGAATCTGTAGGAGCCGGCTTGCTGGCGATAAACGATAACTCGGTTTTCCTGCGAAACCGCGGCGCCTGCATCGCCAGCAAGCCGGCTCCTACAAGAGACTGGCGTCGATAGAATCGGCGCTTGCACCACAAGTGTGCAGACGGACGGCACTGTCATGGGTATAGTGCCGCCCCTCTTCGCATGAGCGGTCGTCGGTAGCGAGGCCACAACCCATGCGAAACCCGAACTAATAACAAACCCGCGATATGAAACCGGGACGAACTTCGAACCGCCCATTGTGCCGTGCGCCAAGGGGTGTAACTCGATGTGTCTGTCCGGCCAGCATTGTTGCCTACACAAAAAACAGCGAGGAATAATCCATGCTCGAAGTCATCAACGACTTCCTCTCAGGGAAAGTACTGATCGTGCTCATTGTCGGGCTCGGTAGCTACTTCACGATCCGCTCGCGTTTCGTTCAATTGCGTCACTTCTTCCACATGTTCGCGGTGTTCCGCGACAGCCTCAAGAGCAGCGCCGGGCAACTCAGCTCGTTCCAGGCCCTGATGCTAAGCCTTGCCGGCCGCGTCGGCGCGGGCAACATTGCCGGGGTCGGCATCGCCGTGACCCTCGGCGGGCCCGGGGCTGTGTTCTGGATGTGGGTGACCGCGCTGGTCGGCATGTCCAGCAGCTTCTTCGAATGCTCCCTCGGCCAGCTCTACAAGCGCTGCGATTCCGAAGGCCAATTCCGTGGCGGTCCGTCCTATTACATCCAGCACGGCCTGCAAAAACGCTGGTTGGGCATGCTGATGGCGTTCCTGTTGCTGGTGACGTTCGGCTTCGCCTTCAACGGCCTGCAAGCCCACGCCGTGACGCACTCGCTGAACAACGCGTTTGGCCTCGACACCACCTACACCGGCATCGGCCTGGCCGTGTTGCTGGGCCTGGTGTTCATCGGCGGGATCAAGCGCATCGCCAAGGTCGCCGACCTGTTGGTACCGGTGAAAACCCTGGTGTACATCGGCGTGACCCTCTACGTGATCGTGCTGCAGTTCGACCATGTGCCGGGCATGCTGATGACCATCGTCAAGAGCGCCTTCGGTCTGGACCAGGCCTTCGGCGGCCTGATCGGCAGCGCCATCGTCATGGGCGTGAAGCGTGGCGTGTTCGCCAACGAAGCCGGCCTGGGCAGTGCGCCGAACGTGGCGGCCGTAGCGTCGGTCGAGCACCCGGTGGCACAAGGTGTGGTGCAGGCGTTCAGCGTGTTCCTCGACACCTTCGTGATCTGCACCTGCACCGCGCTGCTGATCCTGCTCTCCGGCTTCTACACCCCGGGCTTCGAAGGCGACGGCATTGCCCTGACCCAGAACTCGCTGGCCGCCGTGGTCGGTGACTGGGGCCGGATGTTCATCTCCGTGGCCCTGGCGTTGTTCGTGTTCACCTCGATCCTCTACAACTACTACCTGGGCGAGAACAACCTGCGCTTTTTGATCGGTGAAAACCGCAAGGCGTTGATGGGCTATCGCGCCCTGGTACTGGTGCTGATTTTCTGGGGCGCCATCGAAAACCTCGGCACCGTGTTCGCCTTTGCCGACATCACCATGACCATGCTTGCGTTCGTCAACCTGATCGCGCTGTTCCTGCTGTTCAAGGTCGGCATGCGCATCCTGCGTGACTACGATGACCAGCGCGCCGCTGGCATCACCACACCGGTATTCGATTCGAGCAAATTCCCGGATCTGGATCTGGACCTGAAAGCCTGGCCGGCGAACCCGCCAGCACCAGCCGCCAAGGCTGAAGCTGCCCCGGCAGGCGTGACCGCAGCGCAACGCTGAGCGGTAAAAACCGGGCGCATCCCCTGCGCCCGGCGTGACACAACTTGCAACCGGCGTCATGCTCGGACACAAGCCGTCATAGTTTTTTGGAGAACCGCCCATGAATGCCCCGACCTACCCTGCCGCCCAGCACGTCATGGTGCTCTACACCGGCGGCACCATCGGCATGCAGGCCAGCGCCAATGGCCTGGCCCCGGCATCCGGTTTCGAA
The DNA here is from genome assembly GCF_009764265.1 of Pseudomonas sp. PB101. Classification (GTDB taxonomy): domain Bacteria; phylum Pseudomonadota; class Gammaproteobacteria; order Pseudomonadales; family Pseudomonadaceae; genus Aquipseudomonas. The sequence goes on along the minus strand of NZ_RWIR01000052.1, from coordinate 200,029 downwards.
GCGCGGATGCGCGAATACCTGAACAGCCAGCCTGAGCTGGTGGTGCCGCAGTGGCGCTTCCGCGAGATGTCGCCGCTGATCGACAGCGCCAACATGACCCCGACGTATTGGCAGCAACTGCGCGAAGCGGTGGTCGACGCGGTGGATGTTCAGGGCTGCGACAGCGTGCTGATCCTGCACGGCACCGACACCCTGGCCTACAGCGCGGCGGCCATGAGTTTTCAACTGTTGGGGCTGCATGCCCGCGTGTGTTTTACCGGTTCGATGCTGCCGGCCGGCGTGACCGACAGCGATGCCTGGGAAAACCTTGGCGGTGCACTGGTTGCCCTGGGCCAAGGACTGGCACCGGGTGTGCATTTGTACTTCCACGGCGAACTGCTGGACCCCACCCGTTGCGCGAAGGTGCGCAGCTTCGGTCGGCATCCGTTCAAGCGCCTGGAGCGTCAGGGCGGTGGCGTGAAGGCGACTTCGACGCCAACGCAACTGAATTACAACCAACCTAGACAATTGGCGAATGTCGCGGTGCTGCCGCTGTTTCCAGGTATCAGTGCCGCAATCGTTGATGGCCTGCTCGACAGCGGCATTCAGGGTCTGGTGCTGGAGTGTTATGGCAGTGGCACCGGCCCGAGCGATAACCCCGATTTTCTCGCCAGCCTTGGCCGTGCGCGGGACAAGGGTGTGGTGGTGGTGGCAGTCACGCAATGCCATGAAGGCGGGGTTGAACTGGACGTTTACGAAGCCGGCAGTCGCTTGCGCAGTGTGGGCGTGTTGTCCGGAGGCGGCATGACCCGCGAGGCGGCGTTCGGCAAGTTGCATGGGTTGCTGGGTGCGGGGCTTGAAACCTCCGAGGTTCGACGTCTGATCGAGCTCGACCTGTGTGGCGAATTGAGCTGACAACACACACCCCCTGTAGGAGCGGGCTTGCCCGCGAATACGTCTGCACATCCGACATTGATGTGAATGACACACCGCTATCGCGGGCAAGCCCGCTCCTACAGGTCCCTCGTCCGGCATATAACTTGCTGCATTCCAGCTATCCCAAGGCTGGAAATCCTCATGCTCCACTCCCACCTCACCACGCTCAACGCTGTTTCTCTGGTGCTCAACGCCTTCAAGGCCGACGGCTTGTCCAGCGAAGCACTGCTGGCCGGCAGCGGCATCAGTGCGGCGGATCTGAACCGCGCCGACACGCGCATCACCACCAATCAAGAGATGCAGGTCTGCGCCAACGCCGTCGCGCTCAAGCGCGATATCGGCCTGGAGCTGGGCCGGCGGATGCACGTTTCCTGCTACGGCATGCTCGGTTACGCCCTGCTCACCAGTGCCACCTTCGGTGACGCTTTGCGGCTGGCGATGCGTTATCCGGCGCTGCTGGGAACACTTTTCGAGCTGAGCCTGGAGGACGATGGCGAGCGGGTCTGGTTCGCCGCCGCCGATTACCGCGAGAGCCCGTCCATGGCGGTGTTCAATGCCGAATTCTGCCTGGTGTCGCTGAAAGTCACCTGTGACGATCTGCTCGGCCATCCCCTGCCCTTGCTCGGCGCACGCTTCGAGCATGCCGCGCCCGACTACGAAGCGAGCTACGCGCAACACTTCGACTGCCCGCTGCACTTCGGCGCACCGAACAATGCCTTCGCCTTCGACAGGCGCTGGCTCGATCAACCGTTGCCGCTCGCTGATGCGATTACCCATCAAGCCATGGCCGAGCGTTGCCGCAAGCAGAACCTTGAGTTCACCGGGCGCCAGGCCTGGCTGGGGCGAATCCGGCAGTTGCTCAGCGCGCAATTGAATGCCGCGCCAGGGCTGGAGGGCCTGGCCGAGCAGATGAATTGTTCGGCGCGGACCTTGCGCCGGCATCTCAAGGACATGGGCTGCAGCTACCAGGAGCTGCTCGACGAACTGCGCTTCGAGCAGGCCAAGCAAATGCTCTGCGAAGATCAACTGCCGATCTATCAGATTGCCGAGGCGTTGGGTTTCAGTGAAACAGCAAGTTTTCGGCATGCGTTTGTGCGCTGGAGTGGAGTGGCGCCCAGCCAATTCCGGCCTCACGGATAACCTTGTGGGAGCTGGCTTGCCAGCGATGAGGCCGGTACATCCGATGCACCTGTTTCGGTCGAAATACCGCTTTCGCCAGCAAGCCGGCTCCTACAAAGGGCTGTTCAGCGTTAACAAGGGGCGAATTTCGGTCAGATGTTTTGGCCATATCGATCCCCTTTTGGCCTTTCCTGCCGTTCTCCGATTCGCCGTGCACCGCAACACTGGAGGCAACCGAATCAGCCCTGCGGAGAACAACAAATGCTGACGATCTACTCTGACGATCACCACCTGCACCACGGCCGTTGCGAATTGATAGACGGGCAACTCAAGCCCTGCTTCGAAATGCCTTCGCGTGCCGACCACGTGCTTTCACGGGTGCAAAAACAGAACCTGGGCCCCGTCGAAGCGCCGAAGGATTTCGGTCTCGGGCCGATCGAGCGCATTCACAGCCGCGACTATCTCGACTTCTTCAAAGGCGCCTGGGCCCGCTGGACCGAGTTCAACACCGACGGTGACCTGCTGCCTTACACCTGGCCGGCCCGCACCCTGCGCCGCATCAAACCCACCAGCCTGCATGGCCAGCTCGGCTATTACAGTTTCGACGGCGGCGCGCCGATCACCGCCGGCACCTGGCAGGCGGCGTACAGCGCAGCACAAGTTGCGTTGACCGCCCAAGCTGAAATCCAGCGCGGCGCTCGCAGTGCCTTCGCCCTGTGCCGACCACCGGGACACCACGCCGCCGGCGACTTGATGGGCGGTTATTGCTACCTCAACAACGCCGCCATCGCTGCCCAGGCATTCCTCGATCAGGGCCACAGGAAGGTCGCGATCCTCGACGTCGACTACCACCACGGCAACGGCACCCAATCGATTTTCTACGAGCGCAGCGACGTGCTGTTCACCTCGATCCACGGTCATCCGGAAGCCGAGTTCCCGTTCTTCCTCGGCTACGACGATGAGCTGGGCGAAGGCGCCGGTGAAGGCTTCAACTTCAACTATCCGTTGGCCGCAGGTTCTGGCTGGGAGACTTGGAGTGCAGCGCTGGAACAGGCCTGCAAAGAGATTGAAAGCTACGGCGCCGACATCGTCGTCGTGTCCCTGGGCGTCGACACCTTCAAGGACGATCCGATCTCGCAATTCAAACTCGACAGCCCGGATTACCTGGCCATGGGCAAGCGCATCGCGGGTCTCGGCGTACCGACGCTGTTCGTCATGGAAGGCGGCTATGCTGTCGAAGAAATCGGCATCAACGCCGTGAACGTTCTCGAAGGTTTCGAAAGCGCTTGATGAGGAAGTAGACACATGAAAAGTCTTAAGCGTTTTATCGTGCCTGCGCTGTGCGCCTCGGTGCTCAGCGTTGCCGCCCACGCCGAAGAACGAACGTTGCGCGTTTACAACTGGTTCGACTACATCACCCCAAAGGCCCTGGAAGACTTCAAGGCGCAGAACACCCAGACCAAACTGGTCTACGACATCTTCGACACCAACGAAGCGCTGGAGGCCAAGTTGTTGACCGGCAACTCCGGCTACGACGTCGTGGTGCCATCCAACGTGTTCCTCGCCAAGCAGATCGAAGCTGGCGTATTCCAGCCCCTGGACCGCAGCAAGTTGCCGAACTGGAACCACCTCGATCCCAAGCTGATGAAGCTGATCGAGGCCAACGACCCGGGCAACAAATTCGCCGTGCCCTACATGTACGGCACCATCCTGATCGGCTTCAACCCGGACAAGGTCAAGGCCGCCCTCGGTGCCGATGCGCCGGTAGACAGCTGGGATTTGATCTTCAAGGAAGAGAACATCAGCAAGCTCAAGCAGTGCGGCGTCGCCCTGCTCGACTCGCCCTCGGAAATCCTGCCGCTGGCCTTGCAACATCTCGGCCTGGACCCCAACAGCAAGAAGCCTGCGGACTACGACAAGGCTGAAGCGTTGTTGATGAAGATCCGCCCGTACGTGACCTATTTCCATTCCTCGAAGTACATGGCCGACATCGCCAACGGTGACATCTGCGTCGCGGTCGGTTATTCCGGCAGCTTCTCGCAAGCCGCCAACCGCGCCAAGGAAGCCAAGAACGGTGTGGTTGTCGACATGCGTTTACCGAAGGAAGGTGCGCCGATCTGGTTCGACATGCTGGCGATTCCGAAGGGGGCGAAAAACACCGAAGACGCCTACACCTTCATCAACTACCTGCTGCAACCGCAGGTGATTGCACCGGTCAGTGACTTCGTCGGTTACCCGAACCCGAACAAGGACGCCACGGAACTGGTCGACCCGGCGATCCGCAACAACCCGAACCTGTACCCGACCGACACGGCGATGAGCACGCTCTACACCCTGCAACCGCTGCCGCGCGATGCCGAACGTGCACGGACACGGGCCTGGACCAAGATCAAGTCCGGTACCTGACACCCGTCCCGTTCCCGCCGTCACCAGGACCTGCGTTTACGCAGGTCTTTTTTTGCCCGCAATATTTATTTACCGCCAACGTCGTCCTGCCCGTCACTACCTTGCAACGAATCGCGTACCGAATCTTCAACGGTGCCGCCTCACAAAGGACGTGACCATGACCGAAGTATCCAGCCCCCCCGAATTGCCCGAACTCCCCGCCGATCAAGACGCCCTGCTTACCCAATTGGTGGCCGGCCCCTCGATCAGGGAGGTCGCCACCCATGCGCTGCAACCGGCGCTGAAAACGCTATATCCGCAGCTGTCTATCGACCCCCGCCTGGCGATGGTGGTCACACCGATCTGGACACTACGCGAGCAGCGCGTCGTCGCCGGACCACGACACTTTGAATCACTGACCGATGCCTTGGTACGTCACGGCATTGCGCAAACACCGATGATTTACCTGGAGGGCGAGCATTACCTCACCCTGCAACCACTGGAGCCGACACCGGCGCAGTTGCCCGTCAGCATCGAAGCCATCGGGCGTTTGCTCAATGAGTTGGCGCCGCTGTTGTTCGATGCATTTCAAGAGCAGCAGGTCGACTACTGGAACCGGCTCACCACCCCCTCGACCCCACGCTGGAAGGCGTTGTCCCACTCGCTGCGTGAACTGTGGGACATCGAAACCAACCCGAACTGGGAGAACGAGCAATGCGAGATGGCCCGCAACCTGTTCACCTACCCGGACAAAAGCAAACGCAAGACGCACGACCGCTTTCGGTCCCGCGCTTGCCTGATCGACCTGGACTACAAGAATGAGGGGGGCTCGGCCCACCTCAACACCCTGGACATGGCCGTCCTGATCGGGACCCTGGGCAGCCGCACGTTGATCGTCAGCCACACCATTACCCATGGCTTCCAGACCTACGAGTCGTTGCAGGAATTGGGCGAATCCTTGCAGGCGTATACCAATGGCCAAATACCCGGGAACACCTTGCAATGGCGCCTGATTGAGCCCGAGGACAATTTTTTCGACCATCTGGCGTGCACCCTGATCGCCCTGCAAGCGGACTCGATTGCCGCGCTGGCAAACATTCGCGAAGAGACAAATCCCGACCTCGCCCCACACATCAGTCGCACCACGAACGAGCTCGATCCATCGGACAATCAGGCGCCATCGCGCTTCAACCTGGTCGAGCAGGCACTGCCAGACTGGATGGCCAGCGCTTCATCAGGCGATCTCAGCGCCTACAGTCGTCATCTGATGGATCTGGCGGGCGTACAGAACCAAAACACCGGGCAGTCATTCCAGGACGGTATCAAACCGATCCGCGAATTCGCTCTGGAGCAACTGCGCAAGGACATGCTCTCCGAGCATCCCGAAGCCAAAGATTTACAGTTCGCGGACATCGAGATCGTGATCGACAGCGTCGTAGTCTGGGGCAGCTTTGCGCCACCCGTGGGGTCGGAGCGCACCACCTTGAGCCTGGTCGATCTGGCGCTGCAAAACCTGATCGCCCTGCCGCAGGGCAATAAATCCGTACGCAGCACCAGCGCTACAGCGCTGCCGGCATGGTTGACGGTCAGCTACCTGGAAGCGTTGATCGTCAGGGTCAATATCGGCCAAACCTATCCGAAGCTGATCAAAAGCAAACTGCTGGACGATCCCCTTGAAAGCCTGCGCCGTCAGAACCTGTTCACCAGCCGCTTACGCGTCGAGCTGCCACTGCTGGCCTTGCAGCAAAAAATCCGCACTCAGGGCGCAATTGACGAATTGGGCTATCGCTATGTCGCTGCCGTGGTGCAGATCCTCGACGCCAAACGCTGGGTCGACGGACAGGAAATCGTCATTCGCCCGCTGGCATTCACTCCCGCCTGGCGTACGGGAGCCTCCACGGATGAAGTGAGCAACATGTTCGTGATCGGGCCCCGGCAAATGGACAAAGGACCGTGCCTGCTCTATCGGCCACTGCTCGACCAGCCCTTGAGCCAATACCCGACGCCGGCCAACCTGATCTATGCCATTCGGCATTCTCCAAGGCTGCGCGAATCCGTGCTCGCCTGGCTGCCCGACGGGGTTCGCGCCAATTACGCCAACTACGTATTCACCGGGGACCTGCCTTCGGTCTGGAGTGTTTCGCAACTGCTGGCCGACCCACTGACCTCCCTGCAAATGAGCGGTCCGCTGACCTTGGGCACTCGGGTCCTCGCTACGGATTACCTCGCCAACCTGTTCAAGGCCAACGTCAATGCGCTGGTCGAATTGGCGCAACGGCAATCGGTGTCCAACGCGGAAAATCGCTGGGCGACTTTCAAGCAGGCTGCCTGGAAGATCCTCAGTGCGGCATTGCCCTTTCTGGGCCGAACTGTTGGGACGGCGGCCTGGATCTGGCAGGTACTTGATGACCTGCAGCAGACTCTCGACGCGAGCGAGGAAGGCAACTCCGAACAACGCAAAACCGCCATGACCGATCTGTTGCTGACCCTGGCCATGGTGCTCGCCCATCGCGCCAGCACACGCCGTCCAACGTCCCGCGCAATTCGGGAGCAGAGCCCGACAACGCCAACGGTAGAGGTTGCGAAAAAGCCGGTCGCGACACCGTTGACCCTGGTTCAACTGCCTGACATCGTCGGCGAGCCCTCGACCACACAACACCACATTTCAGTCGCAACCGATACCGTCCTGAACCTGAGCAAAACCCTGGATCGCTTCGCGATCACCAAACCCGAAAATCTTACGTCTCCCGATAGCGCAGCCGGCATCCACCAACACCTCTATCGGCACGAAAAAAGCTACTACGCGCCAGTCGGCGAGCGCTGGTTCGAAGTAACCGTCGAAGAAACCGGTGAAGTGTCGATCATCGATTCAAGACCCGAGTCCAAAGGTCATGGCCCTGCACTGATCCGCAATCAGCGCGGTGGATGGTTCGTCGACACCCGCTTGCGCTTGCGTGGCGGTGGCTTGTCGGCCCGGCGCAAAGCGCTGAAGCAGCAAAACCGTCAGCGCATCACCGAACTCAAGAAGCAACTGAAGGACTTCAACGACCAAAGCGAAAGCGCAGGCAAAGAGCTGAAGGACGCCTACAACCAGTTGAAAACTGCCTCCGACCAAACGTTGCCCGGGTTGCAGCAGGTGTTTCTGGAAAAACTCGACCAGCGCACCAGCGACTATGCCGCCCCAATCGAGCAACTGAACTCGTTGAACCTGCTCGACACGGTTTCCAGTTACCGCAGTGACATGGCCGACATGCTGGGCAACCAGCTGTACTACAACCAGACATGGCTCGATCAAAAAAATCCGGCTTTCAGACAAACCATGCAGGAGACCTTGACCCTGCTTGAGGCGGAAGAAACGGCTGGTGCAGCCGGTGACCGTGCGACCTATCAAAAAATGGTCGACCTGGCCGAGGGTGTGATCGGCAAAATCGAATTTGCGCAATCACGTTTCCAGTTGCTGAGTCGACTGGGTAGAGGTGCTGCCGAAATAGCCAGCACCTACAAGGCAAAACTGCCGGCATTTACCCCTAACGACCTCAAAGCACTGCAGGTCATGCTGGCTCGCGACGTATGTCTCAAAGAAGGTGATAGCGTCCCGCTGACCGAAGCCGGAAACGAACTGACACGCCTGCTCGACACGACCGACCTGGTAATCCAGACCTCCCAGGAGCTGATGCTGGAAGGCAGCACGTGGATCGCAAAGGAACGTATCGAGGCGCTCAATGGCATTCTCGAACAATTTGCCACGATCGATCAGTCCTTCGAAGACTTCACGGTCAGCCACAACGACGCGGTGCTGGAGCAACCGTTCAAGCATCTGCGCTCGCGAGTCGGCGAGTTCCAGCAAGATACCGAGGCCTACCTTGCTCAGTTGCTGCGCGAGCAACTGCCCCAAGAGCCTCGCCCCGGGCCTTCGAGGCCAGCGCCAGCGTCGCGCAAACGGGTAGTCAAGACGCGATTCAACGGCACGGTCGTTGGCGAAGTTCGTCCTTCGGCGCCAGGCGAGCCGGTACTGCTGGAGGTGCGTGCGCCCCTGACCGGCAAAGTCATCGCCACCTTTCACGAAAAAACACCCGGCGTGTGGCTTGAACGGGTACCGGTCAGACGTCGCCGACCGCAAGCTCCACCACCGGCACTCACCGAGCAAATCGCCCACGGCCGGACGATGCTCGATGACCTGGAAAACTTCATCCGGCAAACCGAAGCAAACGCGAAAAAGCCAGGCCGTATCCCGGTGGAAATCGAAGAGTTGTTCCAGCACAAAGCCGATCAACTTAGCCAAGCGGCCCGCTCCCTGGAACAAGCCGTATTGCGCTCGAACACAACCGACGGCCCGTCGGGTACCGCGTCAACCTTGACCAAGGAACTGAACGAGGCACGCGAGCGACTGTACGCCGAAGGTAACCGGATACGCATCGAAATGACCAAAGCCCAACCACCAACTGCGGCCCGCGTCCAATGGCTGTTGAGCAAGGACGAAATCGACATTGTGAACAATGCCAAGCGACGGCGCCTGAAGGGCCCGCGCAAGGACTACCTGCAAGAGTATGAAATTCGCGAGCGCCGTACCCAGAAAACACTGTGGTACGCCCACTTCCATTACACCAGCCTGGATGCGCCCGCCGACGCATTCACCGCCGCCCATTTGAAACTGCATGAACAACGGCTGTTGGCAGGTGCATTCGACCCGCGCGCGGCCACGACCAACTCGCAAGTGATCGCTATTTATCGCAGCGAAATCAGCCCGCAACTGGCGCGCGAGTTGTTCTTCACTCAAGCCTGAACCGTCAAAAAGGAAAATGACGATGATTGAACACCCCGAGACTACCGAGCCACCGGTACTGCTGAAAAAAAGCCTGGTCATCCATCAGACAAGTCAGGGACCGACTGTCGATGAAGTCGCCACGCAGATGCTGCGCCAGGGCCTCAAGGCGCTGTATCCCGAGCGAGATATCGACCCCGAACACACGATGCTCGCCACACCTCGATGGCAATGGCTCGACGGTTCACTCGTGGCAATGCCTACTCGGTTTGAATCGCTGACCCAGGTGCTGGTGCGTCAGTTCTTCACCGCTGCCAATGCCAACTACCTGGAGGGTGAACACTTCCTGACGTTGAATCCGCAGGCCACGCCGGTTGTGCATCTGGACCTCGACATCGAGGCCATCGCCAGGTTGCTCAACGACTACACCCCCTTGCTTTTCGTTGCCTTCAGGGAACGTCAACTCGCCTTCTGGAACGGAAGCGGACACCAGGCACCGCGCTGGCAAGAACTGTCGCAAGCCTTGCGCAAAGCCCTCGATGTTCACCACGTCGACGGCTGGGATGACGATCAGTGCCATGTGGCCCGGGCGGTCTCACTTCACCCGGACAAACCGGAGCGGCAAAAACATGCACCGACGATGGCGGATATCCAGGCCAGCCTGATTGATATCGACACCGTCGACGAAAAAGGAAAAAAACAACACCTGGTCCTCGGTGGTGCCGCCGTACTCACAGGGCGCTACAAACAACGCGATCTGGTGATGATGTACACCGTGGAAAGTGGCTATGAATCGTTCAATTCGATGGAGTCATTGGGTAAGTCGTTGCCGGAGCGCATCCAGCAGCAACTGGCCGGGCGAGAACTGCAGTGGCAGTTGTTCGAGCCCGAGGGTGATTTTTTCGACCATATGGCCTGGGCCCTGATTACCACCCAACTGGACGCTATCGCAGCGATCACCCGCGAAAACCTCGCTGCTGATGCGGATGACAGTACCGGGCTGTCCGCTCTCCCTGAACACACCACCGTTCAAGAGAAAAACACCCGCAATGATCTGGAGAACTCAATACCCGACTGGCTGCTCGACGCGTCGGCCGCTGATCTGGATCAGTACAGTCGATCCGTCAACGCATTGGGCAAACTGTACAAGCAGGCCAACAAAGACCTTTTCCAGATCCCTTCGATTGATGCCTTCGCCCAGCAGCGCATGCGCAAAGCGATATTTGCCGACAAGACATCTGCCGCCGGGCTGCCCCTCGATAACCTTGAGATCACGATCACCAACAGTTTTGAATCCGGTGGCTTGACGCTGCCCAACCCCCTCGACATCCACACCGAAACCCTGGGCGAGTACGCCCTGCAAAACGCCGCGCCGTATCAGGCAACCATTCGCTTCAATCCGCCGCAACCTGTGCCCGAATGGCTGAACGTGACGTATCTGACGAAGATCGCGAGCGAGGTCGATATTGGCCAGAAGTATCCCAGACTGATCAAGGACAAGCTGATCGATGATCCGGTGCAGGCTAGCCTGCAAGAGCACTTTTACATCAGCCAGTTGCGCGCGCTGCTGCCGCTGATTGCCCTGGAATCCAAGGTCCGCCACATCGGCGGCGTGGATGAGCTGGGTTGCCGCTATGTAAACGAATGGCTCAACCCGACACCCGGCCACCCGCAACCGATCGTCATCCGCCCCTTGTGCTTCGTCCACGCCGCCAACACTGACGGCGACACCGTCGACAACATGTTCATCATCGCTCCGCGCCACCCGGACGCCGGGCCTTGCCTGCTCTACCGTCCGCTGCTCGAACAGCCGTTGCTGCAAATCCCCTCAGCGCAAAACCTGCTGTATGCCCTGCATCAACCGGGCGAGTTGAGGGACTCGGTGCTGGCGTGGCTGCCTGACTCCAATACCAGCTTCAAATACGCCCAGTACACGTTCCCCGTCGGCCTTCCGAGCCCATGGCTGGGGGCACAGTTACTCTCCGAACCCTGGACAGACGTGGCCTGGGCCGGGCCGGTCGAATTGTCATCAACCGAACTGACCGGCGATGTATTCGCCACCCTGTTCCAGACCCATGCCAGGACCATGGCCGAGCTCGCCGATCGCCAATCCCAGTCCAATGCAGAACGACGCTGGGCATTGCTGCGCGACAGCGGTTGGGCACTCTTCAACGTCGCCGCGAATTTTCTCAGTGGGCCGGCCGGCGCCGCGGTCTGGGTCTGGCAAAGCATCAATGAAATCGAGCAAGCCGTGGATGCCCACCAGCACGGCGACAAGCTCACTGAGTGGAACGCGGTCGGGGATTTGCTGCTGACCCTGGGCATCCTCCTCGCCCACCACGCTGCCGTACGCCGCAAGACTGGCCGGCGTCAGGCTGCACCAATAAACGACAGCGTGCCGACTCTACCAGGCGGCGCTCCGGTCAAACCGGTAACGCCCACTGTGACACTGCTGCCCACACCATTGACCGGCGAATTGCCGTCCAGTCATTACTCCTCGCTCGAGGCCAACGGCTCCGTACCCCATCGATCAGGCACTGCGCTGGCCGAGTATCTGCAGAACCTGACAGTACCGGCACTCGATCTGAAGGCCCCAACCCTGGAGACCCTCCTGCGCGATGCCGCGCCTCTTTATCGCCTGGAAGACAAGACCTACGCCCGCGTCGGCGAACGCTGGTTCCGGGTGTTGGAAAACGACGATCAACAGGTCCAGATCGTTTACCCGGATACACCCGCGAAAACCGGCCCGCTGCTGGTCCACAACAAACAAGGCCAATGGTTTGTGGACACGCGATTGCGCTTGCGTGGCGGCGCGGGTGGCCAGAGCCTGCAAAGCCAACTCAAGGCGCAGCGCAAGGAAAAGAAGCAGCAGCAAAAACAGCTGGCCACGGTTCTTCAAAACTTCAAACGTCAGGAAGCGGCCGGTGCAGCCAAGCTGAAGGAGGCCCATGAAGCCATGAAGGGCGCCACCGGGCCGGCAATCGAACAAGCGACTCAGCGTTACCTCACCCAGGTGGAAACGCTGATCGCTGAGTACGACCAGGCGTTGAACAATCTGCAGCAATGGCGTCTCAAGGGCGGAAGCGCAGGCTATTTCGATGATCTGCGGGCAATGACCACGCAGATGCTGAGAAATCTCGTTCTATGGTTCTTGGTCAAGCGCAACACCTACGCAAAGCTCACTCGGCAACTCGGCGGTAATACCGTCATTGAATCAAACGCCGCACTGCAGACGCACATACAGGGTGTCAGAGAGGTATTGGCGTTGAGCCAGGACATGGTCGCTCGCCTGGAACTGTCCCAGACATCCCTCAAACGGCTTGAGGCCCTTGGAAGCGCCGGCATGACCAGCGCAGAAATCCTGCGTCAAAAGCTTCCCCCCTTCACCGAGTGGGACTTGAAATCCAACGAGATAGGCATGTCCCATGAAATGTGCCTGCGTGGCACCGACACCGCACGCGCCAATGCCGCGCGTGACACAGTGGGTACGTTGATCATCGAGGCTGCGACCGCCACCCAACGTCAAGCCGCCATGATCAGAACCCCGAACAGCAATGAAGCTGTCGCACTGCGCATCGAAAACCTGAGCAGGCTGATCGATGTCTATGCCGACACCGATCAGCGCCTCGAAGATCTTCCCGGCGAATATCCAGGCGACGTAGAGCCAGCAGAACTCCAGCGGGTGCGCAACTTGATCGGTGAGTTCCGGCAATTGGCTCAGGAACAACTGAGTCTGCTGTTGCCCGAGAACGCGAGCATCGCCCTGCCTGAGACGCCAAAACCCGCGGTTGCCGGCCCTTCACGCCCAACAGGTAAAGTCACCAAGAGTCGCCCTCGAGATCCGGTGCCTGCCAAGGCGTCGACCTCCGAGGAGCCGGCTCTCGACCAAATGCGCCCTGCCGCGCCGCACACCGCCCCCGTGCAAACGCTGGACGACATCGACACGATTGCCAATGCCTTGACATTGAATGAAGACGTCGAAGGCTTCATTACGCGTACGCGCAAAGACGCCTTCAAACCCAATCGCATCCCTGCTGACATGCAAGATTTGTTCGATCTACAAGCCCGTCGGCTCGAACAAGTAGCGATCAATGTCGATCAGGCCACGGCGCGCAGTGGGACGCGGCTTCCAGTGGCTACCCTGAGTTTGGAACTCAACGAGGCCGCCACCCGGTTACGCGCCCAAGGTGTCACGACCAGAGCCAGTCTGCTCAAGGAGCGCCAGCCCCGACAAGCCTATTTGCAATGGTTACTGGACAACGGCCAGGTCCGGATCGACAGGAACGAACAAGGTCGGATCAGGACCAAACAGCGCCGGGATTATTTTCAGGAGTACCGGATTCTCGACATTGGCAACAAAGATCAGCCGCTGTGGCTGGCGCACTTTCACTACGATTCGCTGGACGCCGCGCCGGAGCGGTTCACCGCTGCGCACCTGAAAATCGCTGACTCTCATCTGCAGACTTTCACTGCCGAACGTCGCCAGGCACTGACTACCCTGGCGCCGATCGACTATGTGCTGCGGCGCATCAACGATTCGGCTCTGTTTCTGAATCTCGAACCGAAGCGCTAATACCTGTGCGGGCGGACTGACAACCCGCCCGCTTCAGCGGCCCCGCCACACCGCACGCAACCGTTGCAGCGCTGCCTCGATGGCTTGTTCGGGCACCGCTGCAAACCCCAGCACCAACCCCGATCGTTGATCCATCGGCGTCGTGGAATCGGGCAGCCAATAGCTGCTCAAGCCGTTGATCTCGACGTCGACACTGCTCGCCAGGTCGATCAGCTCGCGTTCACGCGCCACGCTGTCGACCGGCACGGTCAGGTGCAACCCGGCAGCAACGGTGGGTAATGGACCGACACCCGGAATATCCGTCGGCCAACCATTGAGCAGGGTATTGCGCCGGCTCAATGCCGCACGCCGCATGCGACGAATGTGCCGCTGAAAGTGCCCCGCTGCCATGAACTCGGCCATCACTGCCTGAGTGCTGACCTCGGAGTGCCGTACATCCACCGCGCGACGTTGGGCAAACGCCTGCACCAGCCCCGGCGGCAACACCAGGTAACCCAGGCGCAACGCCGGAAACGCGACTTTGCCGAACGTGCCGACGTAGAGCACCCGGCCTTGCCGATCGAGCGCGGCCAAAGGCGCCAGCGGCGCACCGCTGTAACGGTACTCACCGTCGTAATCGTCCTCGACGATCCAGCCCTGAGTGCGCTCGGCCCAGGCCAGTAGCTCCAGGCGTCGCGCCAGACTCATGACCACTCCGGTGGGATACTGGTGTGACGGCGTCACGTAGGTCAGCCGACAATCAGCGAGCCCCGCCAGCTCACTGCAATCGATGCCCTCGCTGTCCACCGCGACCCCATGCAACCGTGCACCCGCCACGGCGAACGCATGACCGGCCGCCCGATACCCCGGATTCTCAATCGCCACCCCGTCACCGGGCTCCACCAGCAACTGTGCACAAAGGCTGATTCCCTGCTGTGCGCCACTGGTGATCACTATTTGTTCAGCCGAGCACTGCATGCCCCTCGAACTGCGTAAATACGCGGCAACCATCCCGCGCAAGCGCGCATCACCGGCCGGGTCGCCGTAACACAGCTGCTGTAAATCCGGTTTACGCCAGAAAGCCGCATTCAGCTTGGCCCAGACCTCGAACGGAAACAGATCGAACGCCGGCACACCGACCCGAAATGCCCGGGGCGGACCGCTTGGCGGGCTGGGTAAATGATTGTTTTTGACCCTCGCCAACGGATCGTTGTGGATAACTTTACTGGATGGATCAACAGGCAAATCCAGCCAATTTGTGGATAAGGCTGTGGGTAACCCTGTTGAAAACCCTGTGGATACTTTTGTGGATAGTTTTTTTGCCGGCAACGCTGCCTCAGGCAGTTGCGCGACATACGTGCCATCCCCGACGCGCCCCTCGATGAAGCCCTCGGCGTACAGCTGATCATAGGCGCGCACCACGCTGTTACGGGAAATCGCCAGCGCTGCGGCCAGGTCACGACTGGCCGGCAGGCGCGTACCGCTGGCCAATCGTCCATCAAGCACGCGCAGGCGCAAAGCCTGATAGAGCTGCCGGCTCAGCCCCTGGCGACGGTCGAGTTCGATACCGGCCGGGTTGAACGACAAGGAAAGCGGCGCATCCGTCATGGTAATGGACCTATGAAATTTGTCGTTAATGGCTCTTACAACAGACCAATAGCCTGCCTAGGATGCAGACATTCGCCAAGGAAAATATCTCCATGTACACGCCACGCGCTTTTGCCATCGACGAGTTGGCCCAACTGCATGAACTGATCCTCGCCACCCGCCTCGCCATATTGGTGACCCACGGCGAAAGCGGCCTGCAAGCCAGCCATGTACCGGTGCTGCTGCATTGCGAGCAAGGCACCAACGGCACGTTGTACGGGCATCTGGCCAAAGCCAATCCCCAGTGGAAAGACCTGCGCGACGGTGCCGAAGCCCTGCTGATTTTTGCCGGTGCCGACGCCTACGTCAGCCCAGGCTTCTACCCGAGCAAGGCCGAGCACGGCAAAGTCGTGCCCACCTGGAACTACGTCGCCGTACACGCCTATGGCCGAGCGGAAACCTTCAGCGATGGCGGGCGGCTGCTCGACATCGTCAGCACCCTCACCGACCGTCATGAAGCGGGCCGCGCCCAACCGTGGTCAGTGGCCGATGCCCCCGCCGACTACATCGACGGCATGCTCAAGGCCATCGTCGGCTTCGCCATTCCCATCGACCGTCTGGAAGGCAAGCGCAAGCTCAGCCAGAACCGCAGCCCCGCCGACATCGCCGGCGTGCGCGAAGGCCTGGCCGCCAGCCCCGACGTCAACGACCAAACCCTCGCCCAATTGATGCGCTAAGGAAATCAACATGAGTCAGATCGACATTCGCCAGGTCACCGCCGCTGATCACGCGGCCTGGTTGCCGCTGTGGCAAGCCTACCTGCGCTTCTACAACACCGAACTGGTGGATGCCGTCAGTCAAAGCACCTGGCAGCGCATGCTCGATCCGAACGAGCCAACCCACGCCGCCCTTGCCTGGGCCGAAGGCAAAGCGGTGGGCATGGTGCATTTCATCTACCATCGTTCGAACTGGGCCATCGAAAACTCCTGCTACCTGCAGGACTTGCTGGTGGTCCCGGAAACCCGTGGCACCGGCGTCGGCCGTCAGTTGATCGAATTCGTCTACGCCACGGCCAAGGCCGATGGATGCAACAAGGTCCACTGGCTGACCCACGAAACCAACGCCACCGCGATCCAGCTCTACGAGCGCATCGCCGAACGCCCGGGTTTCATCCAGTTTCGCAAAGCCATCTAGGTTCAAGGAGAACAGCATGTCGATTTCACTCGCCGACTGGAAAGGCGCCCCGGCTCCCACCACTCAACTGATCGAAGGGCGTTATATCCGCCTGGAAAGACTCGACCCGGCGCGCCACGGCGACGACCTGTTCAACGCCCTGCAAGGTCCCGGCGCCGACCCGAAACTATGGGACTACCTGCCTTACGGCCCCTTCCCGGAGCGCAGCGTCTTCAACGACTGGCTGAACAACCATGCGGCCAGCAGCGACCCGTATTTCTTCAGCGTGATCGACCGCGCCAGCGGCGAGGTCCAGGGCATTCTCAGCCTGATGTCCATCGTCCCGGCCCAGGGCCGCATCGAAATCGGTCACGTCACCTTCGGCGCTCCAATGCAGCGCTCGCCGAAAAGCACTGAAGCGGTGTACCTGCTGGCCAAAGAATCCTTTGCCCTGGGTTACCGTCGCCTGGAATGGAAATGCAACAACGCCAACGGCCGTTCCAAATACGCGGCCGAACGATTAGGTTTCAGTTTTGAGGGCGTGTTCCGCCAGCACATGGTGGTCAAGGGGCAAAATCGGGACACCGCGTGGTATTCGATTCTGGACTCGGAATGGCCGGCGATTGGCGCCGGGTTCGAACAGTGGCTGAGCGATGAGAATCAAACGGATTCGGGGCAAGTAAAAAGCCTGGTCGAATGCAGACCCCAAAAATCCTGAACCCGGAAAACCTGTAGGAGCCGGCTTGCTGGCGATGGACTCAAGTGCGCCACGTTTATCCTGCTTACACGCGTCATCGTTAACGACCATCGCTGGCGAGCCAGCTCCTACAAAAAACCGCGTCCTGGCCGAAACACGCAATACCTGTAGGAGCCGGCTTGCTGGCGATGGACTCAAGTGCGCCGCGTTTATCCGGTTTACACGCGTCATCGTTAACGACCATCGCAGCCCCCACAAAAAGCCGCGCCCACCAACCCCGTGAAACCCCAAAAAAAAAGGGGAGCACATGCTCCCCCGAGGTATAAAGCGTTGTATCGAGGCCGTTAACTCAGCCTTCGATCTCGATCAGGATCTCGCCCGGATTCACCCGGTCACCCTTGGCCACGTGAATGGCGGTGACTTTACCGGCGATGGCGGCCTGGACTTCGGTTTCCATCTTCATCGCTTCGGTGATCAACACAGCCTGGCCCGCCTTGACGGTGTCGCCTTCCTTGACCAGCACGTCGACGATGTTGCCCGGCATGGTGGTGCTGACGTGACCCGGTGCAGTGGCTTGCTTGCGCTTGCTGCTGCCGCCGCCGACGAATTCGTTGAGCGGTTCGAACACCACTTCTTCCGGCATGCCGTCGATGGACAGGTAGAAGTGACGCTTGCCTTCGGCCTTGACGCCGACACCGGTGATGTCGACGCGGTAGGTTTCGCCGTGGACGTCGATGACGAACTCGGTCGGTACACCTTCGCCACCGGCCGAAGCGACACCGCCAGCTTCAGGAATCGGCAACAGCACTTCAGGCGTCAGGGTGCCGGCCGCACGCTCTTCGAGGAACTTGCGCCCAATGTCCGGGAACATGGCGAAGGTCAGCACGTCTTCTTCAGACTTGGCCAGAGCACCGATATCGGCGCGCAGCTTGGCCATTTCCGGCTTGAGCAGATCGGCCGGGCGGACGTCGATCACTTCTTCGCTGCCGATGGCCTGGCGACGCAGTTGTTCGCTCACGGTGCCCGGCGCCTTGCCGTAGCCGCCCTGCAGGTACAGCTTCACTTCGTTGGTGATGGTCTTGTAGCGCTCGCCGGCCAACACGTTGAAGAACGCCTGGGTGCCGACGATCTGCGAAGTCGGGGTCACCAGCGGCGGGAAGCCAAGGTCTTCACGAACGCGCGGGATTTCGGCCAGCACTTCGCTCATGCGGTTCAGGGCACCCTGCTCCTTGAGCTGGTTGGCGAGGTTGGAAATCATCCCGCCCGGCACCTGGTTGACTTGCACACGGGTGTCGACGGCGGTGAATTCGCTTTCGAACTGGTGGTACTTCTTGCGCACGGCGTAGAAGTACAGGCCGATCTCTTGCAGCAGTTCCAGGTTCAGACCGGTGTCGAACTCGGTGCCCTTGAGCGCAGCAACCATCGACTCGGTGCCTGGGTGGCTGGTGCCCGATGCGAAGCTGGAGATCGCGGTGTCGATGTGGTCGGCGCCGTTCTCGATCGCCTTGAGCTGGCACATCGTCGCCAGGCCGGCGGTGTCATGCGAGTGGATGAACACTGGCAGCGACTGTTCGGCTTTCAATGCCCGAACCAGCTCACCGGTGGCGTACGGGGTCAGCAGGCCGGCCATGTCCTTGATCGCCACCGAGTCGCAACCCATCGCTTCCATCTGCTTGGCTTGCGCCACGAAGGCGTCGATGGTGTGGACCGGGCTGGTGGTGTAGGCGATGGTGCCCTGGGCGTGTTTGCCGGCAGCTTTCACGGCTTCAATGGCCACGCGCAGGTTACGCACGTCGTTCATGGCGTCGAAGATGCGGAACACGTCGATGCCGTTGACCGCAGCCTTGGCGACGAAGGCCTTGACCACATCGTCGCTGTAGTGGCGGTAGCCCAGCAGGTTCTGGCCGCGCAACAGCATTTGCAGGCGGGTGTTAGGCAGCGCGGCGCGCAACTGGCGCAGGCGCTCCCACGGGTCTTCCTTGAGGAAACGTACGCAGGCGTCGAACGTCGCGCCGCCCCAGCACTCCAGCGACCAGTAGCCGACTTTGTCGAGCTTGTCGCAGATCGGCAGCATGTCTTCGGTGCGCATGCGGGTGGCGAGCAGCGATTGGTGGGCGTCGCGCAGGATTGTGTCGGTAACGTGGATTTTCTTAGTCATTGGAATATTCCTCACAGGCCTGCGTGGGCGGCGATGGCGGCGGCGATGGCCAGGGCCAGCTCTTCGGGTTTGCGCTTGATCGAGTAGTTGGTCAGTTCAGGGTGGCTTTCAACGAAGCTGGTGTTGAACTGGCCGCTACGGAATTCCGGGTTACGCAGGATTTCCTGGTAGTACGCGGCGGTGGTCTTGACCCCTTGCAGACGCATGTCGTCGAGGGCGCGCAAGCCACGGTCCATCGCTTCTTCCCAGGTCAGGGCCCACACCACCAGTTTCAGGCACATCGAGTCGTAGTACGGCGGGATGGTGTAGCCGGTATAGATCGCCGTGTCGGTACGCACGCCGGGGCCGCCGGGTGCGTAGTAGCGGGTGATCTTGCCGAAGCTCGGCAGGAAGTTGTTTTTCGGGTCTTCGGCGTTGATCCGGAACTGCAGGGCGAAACCACGGTGCTGGATGTCTTCCTGTTTCACCGAAAGCGGCAGGCCGGAGGCAATGCGGATCTGCTCACGAACGATGTCGATGCCGGTGATTTCTTCGGTGATGGTGTGTTCCACCTGCACCCGGGTGTTCATCTCCATGAAGTACACCTCGCCCTCGGCGAGCAGGAACTCCACGGTGCCGGCGTTCTCGTAGCCCACGGCCTTGGCCGCACGCACCGACAGGTCGCCGATGTAGGCGCGCTGTTCCGGGGTCAGTTGCGGGCTCGGGGCGATTTCGATCAGCTTCTGGTTGCGGCGCTGGATCGAGCAATCACGCTCGAACAGGTGCACCACGTTGCCGAAGCTGTCGCCAAGAATCTGCGCTTCGATGTGCTTCGGATTGACGATGCATTTTTCCAGGAACACTTCCGCCGAACCAAAAGCCTTGGTGGCTTCGGAAATGACACGCGGGAAAGCCTGTTCGAGTTCTTCGCGGCTGTTGCAGCGACGAATGCCGCGGCCGCCACCACCGGACGTGGCCTTGAGCATCACCGGGTAACCGATGCGATCGCCTTCGGTCAGGGCTTCTTCGATGCCCGACACGTTGCCTTCGGTGCCTGGAGTGACCGGCACGCCAGCCTTGATCATGCTGCGGCGGGCTTCGGTCTTGTCGCCCATGCGGCGAATGACTTCAGCCGATGGGCCAATGAATTTGATCCCGCGTTCGGCGCAGATCTCCGCCAGTTCGGCGTTTTCCGAAAGGAAGCCATAACCGGGGTGCAACGCATCGCAACCGGTCTCCACGGCCAGGTTCACCAGCTTGCGTGGGTTCAGGTAACCGGCCAGCGGCTCGGCACCGATGCTGTGGGCTTCGTCCGCACGCTTCACATGCAAGGCATGGCGGTCGGCATCGGAGTAGATCGCGACCGAGCGAATGCCCATTTCGGCACAGGCACGTACGATTCGTACGGCAATCTCACCACGGTTGGCGATCAGGATCTTTGTTATCACTTGGAGGTTCCCTTGAGCCGGTGGTACCCACGACCTGCTAGACCAGGTCGACGCGTGACCAAATGTTTCAATTTAGTCGCAGGTCCACACTAGCGCCCACAAGGGATTAACAAAAATGAATAAAAATTGGGTCATGCATAAGTAAAGACTTATAGTTGATTCACCAGCCAGCGACGAGAGCGACAAGATAATGCGTAAGTCATTGATGCGTATGACTTTGCGGCAATTGCAGATCTTCAACGAGGTCTGTGATTTGCGCTCCTACAGCCGTGCGGCCGAGGAAATGTCGCTCACACAACCTGCCGTCAGCCTGCAGATTCGTCAACTTGAGGAGCTGGTTGGCCAGCCTTTGTTCGATTATGTCGGCAAAAAACTCTACATGACCGAAGCCGCTGAAGCGTTACAGCGAGCCAGCCGGGATATTTTCGGCCGCCTGGAAAACCTCGACATGCAGCTGTCGGACATGCAGGGCTCGTTGCAGGGGCAACTGAAACTGGCGGTGGAATCCAGCGCGAAATATTTCGTGCCGCATCTGTTTGCCGCATTCAAGCGTCAGCACCCGGAGGTGAACCTGCAACTGACGGTGGTCAATCGCGGCCAGGTAATCCGACGCCTGTCGGACAACCGCGACGACCTGGTGATCATGTCCATGGTGCCTCAGGACATGGGCCTGGAATTCCTGCCGTTCCTGAACAACCCGATTGTCGCCGTGGCACCCCCGGATCACCCGCTGTGCCATATGGGGCCGCTGCGCCTGCAGGATCTCGAACCCTACACGCTGCTGCTGCGTGAGCCAGGCTCCGGGACGCGACTTGCATGCGAAGAGTACTTCAAGGAGAAGCGCGTGCACTTCAACCAGACTCAGGAAGTCTCGTCTGCCGAAGCTCAGCGTGAATGTGTACTGGCAGGTCTGGGCGTTGCGCTGTTGACGCGCCACGCCCTGAACCTTGAGCTGGCAACCGGTGGGCTGATCGAACTGCCCATCGAAGAGCTGCCACTGTTTCGCAGTTGGTGCCTGGTACAGGCCAAGGCGAAACGCCTGTCACCGGTGGCTCACGCCTTCCTGGCGTTTATTCGTAGCGAGCGGATTCAGATCAGCGCGCTGGTTGAGCGTTTCGACGGGAAGTCGAGGCAGATGCCTGCCAGAAGTTGAGCTCCAACTCCGGAAAATCGCCAATTTCAGCCAGGAGCTGACGGCGTTCGCAGCGATCTTCGATGGCGCGACGGAATTCCATGCGGCGCTGATCTTCTTGCTGACGACGGGTTTTGACAGCGCTGTTGCGTTCTTCGTAGGGCATGGCCATTTCGAGTCTCCCAAGGCGAGTACGGGAGTTTCAAGATAGGCGCGAGGGATGACGGTTTGGCGGCTCGGGTGTTACAGACTGATGAAAATTGCGGTGTATTCGAGGCCGCCATCGCGAGCAAGCTCGCTCCCACATTTGATCGTGCACGCCGCAGAACCTGTGGGAGCGAGCTTGCTCGCGATAAGGTCGGAACGACCTTCCAGCCATTTCAAGCCAGGCTCAATCGTCCAGCGCTTTTACCGACTTGGGCGACAACCGCAAGCTGCGCAGGCTGCGCTTGACGCTCTTGAGGTGGTTGACCAGGCTCGGGCCACGCGCCATGGCCACGCCCATCGCCAGCACATCGATCACCACCAGGTGGGCGATACGCGAAGTCAGCGGCGTATAAATTTCGGTGTCTTCATGCACATCGATCGCCAGATTGACCGTAGACAGCTCAGCCAATGGTGTCTGGCTCGGGCACAAGGTGATCAGCGAGGCGCCGCTTTCGCGCACCAGGTTGGCGGTGATCAGCAGGTCCTTGGAGCGCCCGGACTGAGAAATGCAGATCGCCACGTCGGTTGGCTTGAGCGTCACGGCCGACATCGCCTGCATGTGCGGGTCGGAATACGCCGCTGCCGTCAGCAGCAAGCGGAAGAACTTGTGTTGCGCATCCGCCGCGACCGCACCCGAGGCGCCAAAGCCATAGAACTCGACGCGCTGGGCCTGGGACATCAGCGTCACCGCCCGCTGCAGCTCCAGAGGATCGAGCTTCTCGCGAACCTCCATCAGGGTATGCAGGGTGGTGTCGAAGATTTTCAGGCTGTAGTCGGCGACCGAATCGTCTTCATGGATCGCAAACTGGCCGAAACTGGCACCTGCCGCCAGGCTCTGGGCCAGCTTCAGCTTGAGGTCCTGGAAACCGGAACAACCGATGGCACGGCAAAAACGCACGATGGTCGGTTCACTGATGCCCACGCTGTGGGCCAGGTCGGCCATGGAACTGTGCATCACGGCCGCAGGATCAAGCAGCACGTGGTCGGCGACCTTGAGCTCCGACTTGCGTAACAGGTGGCGAGACTGGGCGATGTGTTGCAGCAGATTCAAGGGGCTGGACTCTTTGTTATTGGCAGGTGCCGGGGATGTAGCACGCTTGTAGTTATACTACATGAATTGGCTTTTTGCCTGCTCAATGCGTTACCGAATCCCTCGTTTTCACGTGCCCGCGCTTCATGTAGCACTCTGGCGCCTGTCCAAATGCAGCGGGTGCACGTTTTAAAGGACAAAAGTGCCCTGCGTATCCTCGTCAGCTTGCAGCTTGCGCGTGCAGCAAACCGGCCAGCGTCTCGGCCTCGACCGGGCGGCTGATCAAATAACCCTGCACTTCATCGCAGCGCTCGGCTTTCAGGAACTCCAGCTGTTCTTCCCGCTCCACCCCCTCCGCCACGACCTTCAACGACAAGCCGTGAGCCATGGCAATGATGGCCCGGGTGATCGCCGCATCCTCGGTGCCCTCTCCCAATCCGCGGATAAACGCCTGATCGATTTTCACGTAGTCCACCGGAATACGCTTGAGGTAGCTCAGTGACGAGTAACCGGTGCCAAAATCGTCAATGGCCAGCTTCACCCCCAGATCGCGCAACTGCTGGAACGTCGCGATGATGTGTTCGACGCTGTCCAGCAACTGGCTTTCGGTGAGCTCCAACTCCAACAGTTGCGGCGCCAGCCCGGTCTCTTCCAGCACCTGCCGCACCAGGCTGACCAGCTTGCCCTGGCGCAATTGATGCACCGACAGATTGACCGACACCCGAATCGCTTCGAGCCCCTGCCGCTGCCACTCACAGGCTTGCCAGCAGGCCTGGCGCAGCACGAACTCACCGATCGGGCCGATCAATCCGGTTTCTTCAGCCAGGCCGATGAAATCCCCCGGCGGCACGCGCCCCATGGTCGGATGATCCCAGCGCACCAACGCCTCGGCGGCATTGAGCTTGCCCGTGGCAAGGCACAGCTTGGGCTGGTAAAACACCTTCAGCTGCTGCTCTTCGACGGCCTTGCGCAAATGGTTTTCCAGCTGCAACCGCTCCAGCGTGCTGGCTTGCAGACTGTCGGTGTAGAACTGGAAATTATTACCCCCCAGGTGTTTGGCGTGCTGCATGGCCATGTTCGACTGGTTGACCAATGCCGAAATTTCCCGGGCGCTGTCCGGTAACAAGCTGATGCCCATCGACGCGCTGACCACCAGTTCATGCCCATCGATGGTCACCGGCAAGCGCAGCTTGCTCGCCAGGCGAGTCGCTACCCGGGCCAGGCTCGACAGGTTGCCGTAAGAGTTGAACAGCACGGCAAACTCGTCACCGGAAAGGCGCGCGATGGTGTCGGCCTCCGGCAATGCATTGACCAGTCGCCGCGCCATTTTCTGCAACAACTGGTCGGCGACTTCATGCCCCAGGCTGTCGTTGAGTTGCTTGAACCGATCGAGATTGATGTGCAGCAAGGCCAGGCTGCGATAACCGCCCTGCCGCACTCGCTGATGAGCTTCACTGAGTCGTTCGCGGAACATCGCGCGGTTGGCCAGCCCGGTCAGTTCGTCGTAATGGGTCAGATAACGCATGCGCTCTTCTGATTCCCGACGGGCCGAGAGATCAGCGAAGAAGCCCACAATATGACTGACATTTCCCCGGGGATCGCGCACGGCATTCAGTTGCAGCCATTGCGGATACATCTCGCCGTTCTTGCGGGTTTCCACCAGTTCGCCCTGCCAGCTGCCTTCCTGCTCCAGCGCCTGATGTATTGCGGCGTAATGCCGACGCGCATCGCGACTGCAAGGCAACTCGACGACATTGCGCCCGATCATGTCCTCGATGTCATAGCCGGTCACCCGGCTGAAGGCTTGATTCACTGCGATCAGGGCATAGTTCGGATCGAAAATCACGATCCCTTCGCTGGCCGCCTCGAACACAGTCGCCGCCAGTTGCCGCTGCTCTTCCAGGCCCTTGCTGACGCTGATGTCGCGGCGAGTGCCAACCATGCGAATCACCCGGCCATTTTCGGCACGCTCGACCGCCCGCCCACGGTCCTCGATCCATACCCAGTGGCCGTCGCCGTGCCGCACGCGGTATTCGATCTGATAATCCTCGGTGCGGCCCTTCAAATGCTCGACCAGCGCCCTTTTCAGCGCAGGAAGATCATCGGGATGAAGGCGCGGCTTGAGGTGGCGCAGTAGTGCCGTGACCTGTTCCGGCTCCAGGCCGAACAGTTCCTGAATCTGCGTGTGATGGACTTCGTCGGTTTGCAGATTCCAGTCCCACAACCCCAACTCGCTGGCCTTCAATGCCAGCGCCAGGCGTGCTTCGCTCTTGCTCAGCGCCTGGTTGGCGGCGTCCAGTTCCAGGCTGCGCTGAGCGACACGGTTTTCCAGGTCGACCTGTATCTCTCGCAATTCATTGTCGGCGCGGCGGCGCTGTTCGATCTCCTTGGCCAGTTTCTGATTGAGCTGGTCACTGCAGTTTTGTGCCTGCTGCAGATGCTCGATCAGTGCCTGGTTCTGAAAGCGCCGCATCAAGCCCCTATCGATCAACCGATTGACCTGCCACGCAACCACGCTCAATGCGCCGAGCAGGATCAGCCCGAACCAGCC
Source organism: Pseudomonas sp. PB101 (assembly GCF_009764265.1). Lineage (GTDB taxonomy): Bacteria > Pseudomonadota > Gammaproteobacteria > Pseudomonadales > Pseudomonadaceae > Aquipseudomonas. Next base: position 174,334 of record NZ_RWIR01000052.1, on the reverse strand, counting down.
CCAGCCATGTTGCTGTTCATCAGCCCCCAAAAACATGTAGGCGATGGCCGGCAACAGGCAAGGCAAGGTAAAAGACAGAAAGGCCGGCAAACTCACCGCATAAGCCACGCTGGCCGAGAGCGCTGCGGCACCGATGAGGCCGAAGACCCAGGCTTGCTGAATGAAGTTGTCGGCGGGCACCAGGGCGATGCCGGCACCGGCCAGGGTCAGGCCGGTGAGGCCGGAGCCCAGCAAGAACATCCGTCGCCAAATGGGCTGGGCCTGACGATTGGGAATGGCCGAATCGAAGGCTGCGACCTGAATCACCCGCAATGCCACCAAAGACAACAACCACACCAGCCAGACACTGACCAGGAAATAGCGCTGCGGGCTCCAGAGCAAACCGGCACAGACCAGGCCATTGATCAGCATGAACAACGTGGGCAGCAGCGAGCCCTGGTACAACAGGCGCGTGCGTTCGACCGCCATTTCCATGGCGTACTGTTTACGGATCACCCGGGGCTCCACAGTGGGGCCCGACAGGTCGAAGCTGAGGGTCATAGGCGATGTTCTTGTTCTTATAATGATGAGCATGTGCCCGAAACTGCTCGGAGCATACACAAGCAATTGCCCGGACCAAACTGCTGCTGATCAATAAATCGCCAAATTTTTCAGTCGCCGATGACCCTGGAAACGCTAAAGGCAAGCCCTGCCAACGCCCGCAGCCGATGACCGACCGGTCGTCCCTCACATAACTTTCATCGGTTAAAGCGAAGCGGAGTTTGCCCGGTGTGTCGCAGCCCCCTAGAATGCCCCGATGCGCGATGATCTCTCCCTTCTGCTGAACTCCCTCAACGATGCCCAACGCCAGGCTGTAGCAGCCCCCGTGGGTCGTCAGTTGGTCCTGGCCGGTGCTGGCTCCGGTAAAACCCGAGTGCTGGTGCACCGTATCGCCTGGTTGATCCAGGTCGAAAACGCCTCGCCCCACTCCATCCTGTCGGTGACCTTCACCAACAAGGCGGCTGCCGAGATGCGCCAGCGCATCGAGCAGCTGATGGGCATCAATCCGGCCGGTATGTGGGTCGGTACCTTCCACGGCCTGGCGCACCGCTTGTTGCGGGCACACTGGCAGGAAGCGGGCTTGAGCCAGACCTTCCAGATTCTCGACAGCGACGACCAGCAACGGCTGGTCAAGCGGGTGATCCGCGAGCTCGGCCTCGACGAACAACGCTGGCCGGCCCGTCAGGCCCAATGGTTCATCAACGGCCAGAAAGACGAAGGCCTGCGTCCGCAACACATCCAGGCCAGCGGCGACCTGTTCCTGGCGACCATGCGCGGCATCTATGAAGCCTACGAGGCCGCGTGCCTGCGCGCAGGTGTCATCGACTTCTCCGAACTGCTGCTGCGCGCCCTCGACCTCTGGCGCGATCACCCCGGTCTGCTGGCGCATTACCAGAAGCGCTTCCGGCACATCCTGGTGGACGAGTTCCAGGACACCAACGCCGTGCAGTACGCCTGGTTGCGCCTGCTGGCCAAGGGTGGCGACAGCCTGATGGTGGTGGGCGACGACGACCAGTCGATCTACGGCTGGCGTGGCGCGAAAATCGAGAACATCTACCAGTATTCCGAAGACTTCCCGGACGCCGAAACCATTCGCCTGGAGCAAAACTATCGCTCCACCGCCGGCATCCTGAAGGCTGCCAACGCCTTGATCGCCAACAACACCGGGCGCCTGGGCAAAGAGCTGTGGACCGACGGCGGCGAAGGCGAAGCAATCAACCTGTACGCCGCCTTCAACGAACACGACGAAGCACGCTACGTTGTCGAAACCATCGAAAGCGCGCTGAAAACCGGTCTGTCTCGCAGCGATATCGCGATTCTGTACCGCTCCAACGCCCAATCGCGCGTTCTCGAAGAAGCCTTGCTGCGCGAGCGCATTCCGTACCGCATCTATGGCGGTCAGCGCTTCTTCGAACGCGCCGAAATCAAGAACGCCATGGCGTACCTGCGCCTGCTCGAAGGTCGGGGCAACGATGCTGCGCTGGAACGGGTGATCAACGTGCCGGCCCGTGGCATTGGCGAGAAAACCGTCGAAGCGATCCGCGACCATGCACGCCACAGCGATGTGTCGATGTGGGAAGCGATGCGCCAGCTGGTGGCCAACAAAGGCCTCACCGGTCGTGCGGCCGGTGCCCTCGGCGCGTTTATCGAGCTGATCGAGAACCTCGCCGCCAAGTGCATGGACATGCCGCTGCACCTGATGACCCAGACTGTCATCGAGCAGTCGGGGCTGATTGCCTATCACGAAGCGGAAAAAGGCGAGAAAGGCCAGGCCCGGGTAGAAAACCTTGAGGAACTGGTGAGCGCCGCGCGCAACTTCGAAAACACCGAAGAAGACGAAGACCTGACGCCACTGGCAGCGTTCCTCGGTCACGCGTCGCTGGAGGCGGGCGATACCCAGGCCGACGAGCACGAAGACAGCATTCAACTGATGACCCTGCACAGCGCCAAGGGCCTGGAATTCCCTTACGTGTTCCTGGTGGGCATGGAAGAAGGCCTGTTCCCGCACAAGATGAGCCTGGAAGAACCCGGCCGCCTCGAGGAAGAGCGTCGCCTGGCCTACGTCGGCATTACCCGGGCCATGCAGAACCTGGTGATGACCTACGCCGAAACCCGACGCCTGTATGGCAGCGAGACCTACAACAAGGTGTCACGCTTCGTACGCGAAGTGCCGAAAGGGCTGATTCAGGAAGTGCGCTTGTCCAACAGCGTCAGCCGTCCGTTTGGCGGCAACCAGTCGATGAGCGGCAGCAACCTGTTCAGCGGCAGCGAGATTCCGGAAACCGGCTTCAGCTTGGGCCAGACTGTGCGCCACTCGATCTTCGGTGACGGCGTGATCCTCAACTTCGAAGGTGCCGGGGCTCAGGCCCGGGTGCAGGTGAACTTCAGCGAAGGCAGCAAGTGGTTGATGCTGGGGTATGCGAAGCTGGAAGCAGTCTAGCTTTTCTGTAGGAGCGAGCCTGCTCGCGATGGTCGTCAACGATAACGCGGGAAGCCTGGCGCCCCGCAGCGTTCCCGGGCTCATCGTCGGATCGCCGCCCGGACCAAGCCCGCTCCCACATGTTGAACTGACCGAAGGTGCAATGAGATGGGCTCAGGCTTTTTTTCCTCCTGGACATTCTGGGCCCTGTTATCGGCGGCGTTCGCGGCCATGACCGCCATTTTCGCGAAAATCGGCATCGAAAACGTCAATTCCGACTTCGCCACCCTGCTGCGCACGATAGTGGTACTGGTCAGCCTGGCCTTGATTTTGTACGCCACGGGCCAATATCAGTCATTGGGATCGATCTCTGCGAAGAGCTACCTGTTCCTGTTGCTGTCGGGCCTGGCTACCGGTGCGTCGTGGATCTGCTATTTCCGCGCACTCAAGGTCGGGCCGGCGTCACTGGTTGCCCCGGTGGACAAACTCAGCGTGGTGCTGGTGGCCGTTCTTGGCGTTGTCCTGCTGGGTGAAAAACTCGACCTGCGCCAATGGGGCGGAATCGGTCTGATCACGGCCGGAGTCGTCATGCTGGCATTACGTCGCTAGGCAACCGTCCTACAAACCCTATCCACTCATCTGACAGATCAAAGTCAAAAGGCCCTATTGCGCTGACGAAAGCTGAATGAAACCCGTCAGGCAAAAGCCCGAAACACTCTGCCGCTAGCCAGTAACACTTCAGCTGTGCAACATGGCGCGCGTGCCTTCCACAAATGGGAATTCCCTTTATGAAACGTTTTCTTAGCATCGCCATGGCGTTGTGCATCGGCCTGACGATGAGTCTCGACGTCAATGCCGCCAAGCGCTTCGGTGGTGGCAAAAGCGCAGGCGCTGCGCCGACGCACCAGACCAGCCAGATGGCTCCTTCTTCTCCAGGCATGGGCGGCGCTGCGGCGACCGCTGGTGCTGCCGGTGCCGCTGGCGCCGCTGCCAAGGCCGGTGGCGCTTCGCGCTGGCTCGGCCCTCTGGCCGGTATCGCGGCCGGTGGCCTGCTGGCCTCCATGTTCATGGGTGACGGCTTCCAGGGCATGCAGATCTTCGACATCCTGATCATGGCTGTCATTGCGTTCCTGGTCTTCCGCTTTATCGCCGCCCGTCGTCGCAAGCAGCAGGAGCAGTACGCTCCGGCCGGCCACGCGCCGATGCAGCGCGAAGCGTTCGAACAAAAGCCTGCCGGCGGTTCGATCTTCGGTGGTTCGGCTGCGCCTGTTGCCGCTCGCCCGGTGATCAACGCACCCGCCTGGTTCAACGAACAAAACTTCGTCGAAGCGGCGCGCAATCACTTCCAGTCCCTGCAACAGCACTGGGATGCCAACGAAATGGACAAGATCGCCGAGTTCGTGACCCCGCAGATGCTGGAGTTCCTCAAGCGTGAGCGTGCCGATCTGGGCGACGGCTTCCAGTCCACCTACATTGATAACCTCAATGTTCAGCTGGACGGTGTGGACGATCGCGCCGACAAGACCATCGCCACCCTGACCTTCACCGGCTTGTCGAAAACCTCGCGTTTCGACCAGGGCGAAGTCTTCAGCGAAAGCTGGAACATGGAACGCGCACAGGGCGAAAACCAGCCTTGGCTGGTGGCAGGTATCCGCCAGAACGGCTGATCCCGCGCAGAGCTTCATCTGTTGTAAACAAAACCCCGGCCTCGGCCGGGGTTTTCTATTTCGCGGTTGCATCTATAGCAAGCTACTGTATAAACCGCCCCATATAAACCGCGCCAAACAAGCAAGAGGATCCCGGACGTGGAAGAAATCATCGAACAACTGCGTGAAGCCAACGAGCCGGTACCGGTCCCCTTGGAATTGCCTGACGAAGACCTGCTGGTCGAAATCGAAGAACAACTGTTCATCGACATTCCGTTCGTCTTCAGGGAGTTTCTGCTGACCGTCAGCGATGTGGTCTACGGCAGCCTGGAGCCGGTCACCGTGACCGACCCGCAATCCCACACCTACCTGCCCGACGTTGCCGCCAACGCCTGGGACGCCGGTGTCGATCGCAGCATGATTCCGATCTGCCAGGACGGTGACGACTACTATCTGGTAGAAGAAGACGGCACCGTGGTGCTTTGGCAGGCCGAAGAAGAGCTGATCGCCGAAGAAACCTGGGAGTCGGTGTGGCACTGGGCGCGGGACGTCTGGCTGGAAAGCTGATCCAGCCAGTGCCGCAAGGTGGTCAATGCCCGGACGACTCCTTGTGATTATCGAGGGTTTCCAGCAACGCCACCTGCATCCGCGTATGCACACGAATGAACCAGCGCCATAGCAGCGCCGCCACGGCGGCCGCGACCACGGCGATCAGCACCAGCAACTTGTTGGTCGGCAGAATACTGGCCGACAAGGCTGCCAACAGCAGGAAGATCACCAGCAGCGACAGGATCGGGATCACTTCGGCGACCACCCTACGCACTCGCTGCGTGTGCCGCCCGGCCATCTCTGGCTTCACGCCCATTTCCGCCAGCAACATCGACAGTGCTTTGAGCTTGCGGTACGCCGCAATCAAAAAAGGCAGCGACAACAACAGGGCTCCGCCCCAGATCAATGCCTTCTGCCAGCTGGGGTCACTGATCCAGCCTTGCAAGTAGGCCGATATGCGCTCGGCAAAGAACGCACCCGAGAAGAAGATCGCGATCACCAGCGCCAGATTGACGCCGACCTGTAGCAAAATCCTTCTGATCATCGACGCCAGCAACGCCCCCTCACCCTGAGGCTGGATGCTGCGCAACCATTCGCCGTACATCCCCAGCACTCGCCCCAGACGTTCGGGCATGATCTCGCCAAGCTTGATCGACAGGGGATCCGCCGCCCGAATCAGATAGGGCGTCAGTAACGTGGTAATCACCGATACCGCCACGGCAACCGGGTAGAGGAAATTACTGGTGACCTGCAACGTCATGCCCAGCGCCGCGATGATGAAAGAAAATTCGCCAATCTGTGAAAGCCCCATCCCGACTCGCAGCGAGGTGCGTCCGTCATTGCCGGCGATAAAGGCACCAAGGCCGCAGGACAACATCTTGCCGAGCACCACGGCTACGGTGATTACGGCGATTGGCCACGCGTACTGAAGCAGGATCGCCGGATCGAGCATCAGCCCGATGGCCACGAAGAAAATCGCACTGAAAAGATCACGAACCGGTTCAATCAAGCGCTCTATTTTCAGCAGCTGCCTGGACTCGGCCATGATCGCGCCGATCAGGAACGCGCCGAGGACCATGCTGTATTCAAGCTTGACCACCAGCAGGCAGAAGCCGAAGCACAAGCCCAGCACCGTGATCAGCAACATTTCGTTGCTTTCGAACCTGGCCACGTAAGCCAATAGCCGCGGCACCATCAGAATGCCGACGACCAATGCGACGATCATGAACAGCGACAGTTTGCCGACCGTGGAAAATACTTCGCCGGAGCTGACCGTACCGCTGACGGCGATGCTGGACAGCAGCGCGATGATGCCGATGCCCAGGATGTCTTCAACGATCAGCACACCGAATATCAACTGCGCAAACCGCTCGTTCTTCAACTTCAGGTCATTGAGCGCCTTGACGATGATGGTGGTTGAGGAAATCGCCAGGATCGCACCGAGGAACAGTGAATCCATGGTGTTCCAGTCAAACCAGCGACCGATCTCGTAGCCGATCCAGATCATCAGCACGATTTCCAGGAATGCCGCGATGAATGCCGTGGCACCCACCTTGAACAGCTTGCGCAGACTGAACTCAAGGCCCAGGCAGAACATCAGGAAAATCACCCCGAGTTCAGCCAGGGTCTTGATGGTTTGCTCGTCATGGATCAGGCCGAACGGCGGGGTGTGCGGGCCAATGATGAAACCGGCGACAATGTAGCCCAGCACCACCGGTTGTTTCAGGCGATGGAAAACCACGGTCACCACCCCTGCGATCAACATGATCACTGCCAGATCCTGAATGAAACTGATGGCATGCATGGCGAGTGGCTCCCTGATTGAAGTTGCCCGATTCACAGACGCAGGAATACGTCTGATCGAGCCGAACAAAAGTCTGCTTGCGCGTAGGAAATGTCCCTGTGTCCGGGCTTTTGCAGGGTAACACCGCGACTTCGGGCAGAAAGGCGGTGCAATATATGGAAACAGATCGATCCGGCGTGACGGCGACCCGGTACCCGGCGTCCCGATAACTGTTGGTTTGAAAAAACCACCGAGGCACCCGCAGAGGTGCATTCCTCTAACCTGGCCTTGACCCGTGAGAATGCTATGGAACCCGGAAACGCCCAGCTGTCGATGACGGTATTGATGACCCCTGACATGGCCAACTTCTCTGGCAATGTTCACGGTGGCACCCTGCTCAAGTACCTGGACGAAGTGGCCTACGCCTGCGCCAGCCGTTATGCCGGTCGCTATGTGGTTACTCTGTCGGTGGACCAGGTCATTTTCCGTGAGCCGATCCATGTCGGCGAACTGGTCACCTTTCTCGCCTCGGTGAACTACACCGGCAACACCTCCATGGAGGTGGGCATCAAAGTGGTGACCGAGAACATCCGCGAGCGCTCGGTGCGTCACACCAACAGTTGCTTCTTCACCATGGTGGCGGTGGATGACCAGCGCAAGCCCGCCCAGGTGCCACCGCTGCAACCGGACAACAGCGAGAGCAAGCGCCGCTTCATCCAGGCTCAGCAGCGCCGGCAGATTCGTCAGGAGTCGGAAAAGCGCTATCAGGAGATCAAGGGCGACGCCTGACGTGTTCGATCAATAAATCGCCATCGCGGGCAAGCCCGCTCCCACACTGGATCTATGCAACACCGAAGATCAAATGTGGGAGCGGGCTTGCCCGCGATGGGAACAACGCTCAATCAAAGGCTGATCGAGGTCGCCTCGAACCGCACCCGCGGATGGGCAATCCGGTCCTGAGCCCGAACCAGTTCCAATTCGTAGCTGGCACACGCCTGGGTTTCCAGCAGCACTTCATGCACCGCCGAAGCCGTGAACTCGAATGCGGCCACCAGACTGTCACCCAACAGCACGCGCGCCAGGAACAGCCCCGACGTCAGATCGCCCACGCCCACCGGTTGACGTGGAAACGCCAGCAACGGGCGCTGCAAATGCCAGCTGCCTTCGGCCGTCACCAGCAGCATCTCGAAGACCCCTGCCGGTTTACCCGGATAGTCCAGATGCTTGACCAGCACCGCTTTCGGGCCGCGCGCCAGCAAGGCACGCGCCATGGCCAGGCAATCGAACAGTGATTGCGGCTTGCGCCCGGAGAAGCTGTCCAGCTCCAGCTGGTTCGGACACATGAAGTCCGCCACGGCGGCGGCCTCCTCCAGCAGAAAATCACTGACTTCCGCCGGCACACTGCAGCCTTTTTCCGGATGCCCCATGACCGGGTCACACAGGTACAGCGCCTTGGGATTCATCGACTTGATCCGCGCCACCCCCGTCAAGATCGCCCGTCCCTGGGCGGCGCTGCCGAGGTAACCGGAGAGCACCGCATCACAGTTACCCAGCTCGCCAATCGCCGCGATGCCTTCGACCAGCTCCGGTATCTGGTGCGGCGCCAGCACTTCACCGGCCCACTGGCCGTACTGGGTGTGATTGGAGAACTGCACGGTGTTGAGCGGCCAGACATTCACCCCGACCCGTTGCATCGGGAAAACAGCGGCACTGTTGCCGGCGTGACCGAATACCACGTGGGACTGGATAGCGAGCAAATGCGGTGTACGTTTCATGCGGTGGATTTCCGTAAAACGATTGAAATTCTAGCCGCGCAGTATGCGACTAAACGCAGCCTGTACGACAGACCAGCGACACAGTTAAGCTGACACTATCTTGTTGGAGCACCCTGTTGATGCTGACCCTTGGAAATATATTCGTGCTGATGCTGTTCGCCACTGCCGGCGCATGGCTGTGGCACAACCACGGCTTGCGCGAGCGCGCGCTGGAGCGGGTCAAGCAGCATTGCAGCAAGCTCGGGATCGAATTGCTCGACGGCAACGTGGCCTTGAAAAGAATCGCGTTCATCAGGGATGCCGGTGGTCGCCGACGCCTGGCCCGCGTGTACAACTTCGAATTCACCGTGACCGGTGAAACCCGCCACAACGGCACCATCACTCAGTTCGGCGCCCACAGCGCACAGATTGAACTGGCGCCCTACCCGGTCCCGTTCGACGAAACCGAACCGGTGGTCGATGTGGTGAAACCCCGTGCAGAAGTGATCGAACTGAGCCAGTGGCGTCAGGAACACACCAAGTGGCGGCCCTGATGGGTTAACCCGATCCGGATCGGCATGCAGCCAGTTCACTCTGCAACAGGTCTGCATTCTGCGGTTCACTGAAAATCAGCTCGATGCGTGAGTCCTGCCGCCATTCACTGGCCCGCCACTCCAGCACCGAGTTATCCAGCGCATTCGCCGAAACCCACCCTTGGGCACTGTGGATAACCAGCTTCGCCCGCCGCCAGTCCAGGCTTTCAAGCCAGCAGCCAACCCGGGCGGCATCAAACACCTGGCTTGGGTGCCAACGCCATCCGATGCTCCAGCCTCCGTCCTGCTCCTGACTCAAGCAAATGGGCAACGCGGGATCGCTCCAGACCGCCGGCAGCGGCGCCAATCCCTTGGGCACGACAAAGTTATCCACACCCGCCAGCGCTTTGGCATTCAGGCCCGGTAATGCGCTCAAGGGTAAAACCGCCTGTTGCGTCCAGTACAAAGGGGTTGGCGGCAATTGCCCGGCGATTCGCTGGCGACTTTCATCTTCGAGACCTTCAGATTTGTTCAGCAGCAACAATCCTGCATGGCTCAGTGCTTGCTGTTGGGCCTGCGGCAACGGCTTGCCAGCGGCGAGCGCCTGGGCATCCAACACCAGCACACACGGCTGAACAGCCAACACGCCTTGCCACGGCGCTTCGCTCAACTGCCGGAGCAACTGTGCCGGATGCCCCAGCCCCGAGGGTTCGATGAACAGGCGATCCGGTTGCGCCTTGCGCAACAAGCGCCCAAGACCAATCTGAAACGGCGCACCGTTGACGCAACACAAGCAGCCCCCGGCCACTTCACCCAGTGCGATACCATCGGCGTCCCGGGTCAGTAGCGCAGCGTCGAGACCGATCTGGCCAAACTCGTTGATCAACACCGCCCACCGCTCACCGGCCGGGCGCTGGGCCAGCAGGTGCTTGATCAGGCTGGTCTTGCCGGCGCCCAACGGGCCGGCAATCACATGAGTGGGGATATTCTGCAGCATGGTCGATGATTTCTGAGGAGGTAATGAATGCGGTTGATTGGCTTGTCGTTGCTTCTGGCACTCGTTTCGGGCGAGGCGCTGGCCCAGGCTTGTGTGGTTCACAGCCAGGCCGAGCGGCTGGATATCCAGGTTTGCCAGCAGAACCGCACTATCCCGCCAAAACTCTTCGCCGATGGTTTCTGCCAACCGAACCTGGCGGGGCAGAAAGTCGAAGTGCGGTATGTCGATCAATGCCCCGGCGGCTCATTCGGCATTTGCAGCAACGCCCAAGTCGCCAATATGCCCTACCGCCAAGATATTCACTATTACGGCGTTGCCACCGACGCGGCGTATTTGCAGCCGTACTGCGAAGGCCAGAGCCAGGGCACCTGGCTCTGGCCTTGAAGCGCCAGTAGCGGATCAGGCGGCTTCTTCATACCAAGGACCGAATGGATCAGGCAGCAAACGCCAGCCCTCTACACCCAGCGCCATTTCCTCATCAGTCAGCAGGCAGGCGTCCAGTTCGGCCGTGAGTTGCGTGAAGTCGATGTCCTGGCCGATGAACACCAGTTCCTGGCGACAGTCCCCGCTGTCGGCGGCCCAGTTCTTCATGATCCCGGCGGTACTTTCTTCGTCCTGCGGCCATTGGTTTTTCGGTACGAAACGCCACCAGCGTCCGGCAAAACCATAGCGCATCAAGCCACCGGCCTGAGACCAGCTGCCGGCATCCATGTGCTTGCTCGCCAGCCAGAAAAAGCCCTTGGAGCGCAGCAGCTTGCCGTTGTCCCAGGGGCCATCGATGAAGTTGAAGAACCGCTGCGGATGGAACGGCCGGCGGGCCCGGTAAGCGCTGGACGCAATGCCGTACTCTTCGGTTTCGGGCACGTGTTCACCGCGCAGTTCCTGCAACCATCCCGGTGCCTGGGCGGCTTTTTCGAAATCAAAACGACCGGTGTTGAGGATCTTGTCCAAGGGGATTTCGCCCATCGCCATCGGGATGATTTCCGCCCTGGCGTTGAGCCGTTCCAGTATGGCGATCAACTCCTCGCGTTGGTGGCTGCTGATCAAGTCGATCTTGCTGAGCAAAATCACATCGGCGAACTCGACCTGCTCGATCAACAGGTCGGTAATGGAACGCTCGTCGTCATCCCCCAGTGTTTCTCCTCGCGAGGCCAGGCTTTCGGCCGCCTGGTAATCAAGCAGGAAGTTCATGCCATCGACCACCGTGACCATGGTGTCGAGCCGGGCGATGTCGTTGAGGCTCTGGCCGTTTTCATCGCGGAAGGTGAAGGTTTCCGCCACTGGCAGCGGTTCGGAAATGCCCGTGGACTCGATCAGCAGATAGTCGAAGCGCCCCTCTCTGGCGAGTTGACTGACTTCCTCGAGCAAATCTTCACGTAACGTACAGCAAATACACCCGTTACTCATTTCAACCAACCGTTCTTCAGCCCGGTTAAGACTGACATCGCGCTGAACTTCGGTGCCATCGACGTTGATTTCGCTCATATCGTTGACGATGACCGCCACGCGCAAGCCATCGCGATTACGTAGTATGTAATTAAGAAGTGTACTTTTTCCGGCGCCAAGAAAGCCGGAGAGAACGGTCACGGGAAGTCGATTGGACATCTGCATATTCCTCACAGGGATGCCCGGTCACGGTGTCGGGCTTATTTTAATGTTATAATATAACAAAGCTAATAAACCATCCCTTTGCCCGACACAGCAAGGCCACGATGCTGGACGCGTTCCCCCTTCGCGAGAAATCCCATGGGTCCGTGAAAGATGAAGACCTGTTCATGAAAAAGGCATCGTCGATTTGATTGTTATACTATAACATCCTAAATCAACTCCCACGATGGACCTGCTCATGAATGCGCTGACTCTGCCGGATATCGCCGCGCAGGCCTCACGCCAAGCCCTGCCACTGGAGTGGGTGGGCATGTGCGGCATTGCTCTTCCCGTTTTATTTGATGGCCAACGGCTGAATGCAAAGGCCGATGCCGGCGTAAGCCTCGATGATGGCAATGCGCGCGGCATTCACATGTCACGCCTGTATCTGGCGCTTGAATTGTTGGAGCAGGAAAACCTTTCCCCAGCGTTATTGCGGCGGATTCTGCAGCGTTTTCTTGAGAGCCATGAAGGGCTGTCCAGCAGTGCTCACTTAACCATTCACACCGATGTGCTGCTTAAAAGACCGGCGTTGATCAGTCCATTGGCAGGCTGGAAAAGCTATCCGGTGAGCATTGAAGCGCGCTTGAAAAACGCGATGTTCCACGTGGAACTAAAAATTGAGGTGCCTTACTCCTCAACCTGTCCATGTTCCGCGGCCCTTTCTCGCCAGTTGATTCAGCAGCAATTCGTCGACGATTTCGCCAACAAGTCACTGCAACACGCTGACGTTTTAGCCTGGCTCGGCTCGACCAAGGGCATCGTCGCCACACCTCACAGCCAACGCAGCAGCGCGAAGTTGCGCGTACGGCTGGCTGATTTTCTGGATGAGCTGCCTCTGATCGCAGTCATCAATGACGCCGAAGCCGCACTCGGCACAGCCGTTCAAACAGCGGTAAAACGCGCCGACGAGCAAGCCTTCGCCTTGGCCAATGGTCAGAACCTGATGTTCTGCGAAGACGCCGCACGCCGTTTGAATCTGGCCCTGCAGCGCTCCACGGGCATCAGCGCCTTCCACATTCGTGTCATTCACGCCGAAAGCCTGCACGCCCACGACGCCGTCGCCGAGAGCCGACTCAACTGGGAGGTCGCATGATCGCTTGCCATGCTTTGCGCTGGGGCGCACCGGGACAGCCACTCACGCCAGCGCTGGACTGCGAACTGCCGAGGGGTAGCCTGACGGCCATCATCGGGGCGAACGGCGCCGGCAAAAGCAGCCTGTTGAAAGTCATCGCCGGCTTGCAAAAACCCTTGGCCGGGAAGGTGCGTCTAGGTGCTCCGCACCGGGGCGGAGTGTCGTTCCTGCCTCAGCAACAACATCTGGACCGGCAGTTTCCAATCAGTCTTCAGGCACTGGTCGCTGCCGGTTTCTGGGGCAGTAAACAAACTCCGGAAGTCCGCAGGCAGCGACTGCAAGCCGTCCTCGAAAACTGGCGCCTGAACGGCCTGGAAGATCGACCCTTGATGGCCCTCTCCGGCGGTGAATTGCAACGCGCCCTGCTCGCCCGCTTGAGCCTGACCGAAGCGCCTTTGCTGTTGCTCGACGAACCCCACGCGGCTCTCGATGAACTCGGCCAGGCGTTGCTTTGGAAGCACATGGACCAATGGCATCTCGAAGGCCGAACACTGGTGGTGGTTTGTCATGACCTCGCCGCTGTCCGCGAACACATTCCACACACGCTGCTGATCAAAAGCAGCGGTTGTGTATTCGGCCCAAGCGCCGAACTGATCCGCCAACAACCCCGATCGCAGGTGGCCTGATGATCGCTGCCGCGCATCTCTGGCAACCGTTCCAAGAGTTCGTTTTCATGCGTCGGGCGCTGTTCGGTGGCCTGGTCCTGGCGTGCAGTACGGCGCCCCTTGGGGTGTTTCTGATCCTCAGACGCATGAGCCTGATCGGCGATGCAGTGGCCCACGGCATCCTCCCAGGTGCGGCTCTGGGCTTCTGGTTTGCTGGCTTGAGTCTCCCGGCACTGACCATCGGCGGCCTCGGTGCCGGCCTGAGCATGGCGGGCCTCGCGGCCTGGATTACCCGACGCACCGGCCTGCGAGAGGACGCCAGCCTCGCGGCGATCTACCCGATTTCCCTGGCCTGTGGCGTACTGATTCTCGGCATCGCCGGCAAGCGCCTGGACCTGTTGCACCTGCTGTTTGGCTCGGCGCTGGCAGTCGACGGCCCCACCTTGACCGGCATGCTTTGGGTCTCGGGCCTGAGCCTGATTGCCATGGCACTGATCTACAGGCCCCTGCTGCTCGACACCCTCGATCCGTTATTTCTACAAACCGTCAGCCGACTCGGGCCACTGGCCCACGGCGTGTTCCTGACACTGGTGGTGTTGAACCTGGTCATCGGTTTCCAGGCGATCGGCGCGTTGATGGTCGTCGGTCTGATGATGCTGCCTGCCGCCGCGGCGCGTTTCTGGAGTCGTCGCCTGCCGGTACTGATCGCCGTCGCCGCCCTGCTCGGCAGCCTCTCGGTATGGCTCGGGTTGCTGATCTCGTTCCATTACTCGCTGCCCAGTGGCCCGGCAATTGTCCTGGTGGCAGGCGGCGGATATCTGTTGTCCGTGGTGTTCGGGCCGGTGCACGGCTTGCTGCGCCGCCCGCCTTTGCTCACATCCCAATGAGGTGTTACCCGATGCGCGCTTTACTCGTGTTGTTCAGTTTGTTGGTATCAATGTCGCTGTCTGCCGCCGAAAAACTTCAGGTGGTCACCAGCTTCAGCATCCTTGCCGACATGACCCGCCAGGTCGGCAAGGATCACATCCAGATCACCAATATGGTCGGCCCGGACGCGGATGCCCATACCTACGAGCCGACACCGGACGACGCCAAGGCGCTGCTCAGAGCCAGGCTCATCATCAAGAACGGCTTGGGTTTCGAACCCTGGCTGGATCGCCTGGTGACCAGTACCGAGACCAAAGCGCCAGTCATCAGCGCAAGCCGCGGCGTCATTCCGCGCAGCCTGGATGAAGACGGCGAGACCGTTCCCGACCCGCATGCCTGGCATAACCTGGCGAACACCGAGTTGTACATCGCCAACATCACCAGGGCGCTGATCGCGGCGGACCCGGCGAACAGCGCCGACTATGAGCGCAACAGCCAGGCGTACCTGAAACAGGTCCATGCCCTGCTCGCCGAAGCCAAGGCCAAGCTCGGTTCATTGCCACCGGGCAATCGCAAGATAGTAACCTCCCATGACGCCTTCGGTTATCTCGGCCAGGCCTATGGCATCGAGTTCATGGCGCCTCAAGGCCTGTCCACCGAACGCGAACCTTCCGCCGCCGAAGTGGCTGCATTGATCACCCAGATTCGTCAGGCCAGGGTCAAGGCGGTGTTCATGGAAAACATCAAGGACGCCCGACTGCTCAAGCAGATTGCAGACGAAAGCGGCGCGCAGATCGGCGGCACGCTGTACTCCGATGCCCTGGCGGCCAGCGGTCCGGCCAGCACCTTCACCGGGTTGTTCGAGTACAACCTCAACACCCTGTACAACGCGTTGAGGCAGCCATGATCCGCAAGAATCCTTCCGGAGATCTACCGCGGATTGCCGAGTCGGCCTACGTCGACAAGACGGCAATCATCTGCGGCAAAGTGGTGATCGGCGAGAACGTGTTCGTCGGGCCATACGCCGTGATTCGCGCTGATGAAGTCGATGCCTCCGGCGACATGCAGCCGATCACCATTGGTGCCAACTCGAACATCCAGGACGGTGTGGTGGTCCACTCCAAATCCGGTGCGGCGGTGACCATCGGCGAATTCAGTTCCATCGCCCACCGCTCGATCGTGCATGGCCCCTGCACCGTGGGCAATCGGGTGTTCATCGGTTTCAACAGCGTGCTGTTCAACTGCGTGGTCGGTGACGGTTGCGTGGTGCGGCACAACTCTGTGGTCGACGGTCGTGACCTGCCTGAGGCCTTCTACGTGCCCTCCACCACGCGGATCGGCCCCAACACCGACCTCTCGCAATACCCGCCGGTGAGCGTCAGTGCATCGGAGTTTTCCGAAGACGTGGCGCGCACCAACGTCGACCTGGTGCGCGGCTACAAAGCCCTGCAAAACGAGTTCTGACGCTGGCTCGACAAACGCCTTAATGTTCGCCCCTGCGGTTTATGCGATAACGCTCGTTAGATGCACCTGAGTACGCCGACCATGATCCAGATCACCCTGCCCGATGGTTCATTGCGTGAGTACGACCAGCCGCTGTCCGTGCACGAGTTGGCCGCCAGCATCGGCCCCGAATTGGCCAGCGCTGCGGTAGCGGGCCGGGTCAATGGGGTCCTGGTGGACTGCGAATACATGATCGAGGCAAATGCCCGGGTCAGCATTGTCACCCCCCGGGAGCCGGACGGCCTGGAGATCCTGCGCCGCTCCTGCGCATTGATGCTGGCCATGGCGGTCAAGCAACTTCACCCCCATGCGCAAATGCGCGCAGGCAGGGAGTTGGGTGACGGTTTTTTTTACGAGTTTGCAGTCGAGCGACCGTTGACCCCGGCGGACCTGCCCCTCATCCAAGCGCGCATGCAGTCACTGGCAGCGACCAATCACTCGATCCGTCGTCGACCCCATCGCGAAGAGATTCCGCTGTACCGCCTGGGGGACAGCGAATACCAGAGCCATGGACCGCACGTCCCCACCACCAGAGTCTTGCAGGCGTTCGCCCTCGATCACATCAGCGGCACGTTGCAACAACGGATCTACGGCACATGCTGGTCCAGCCATCAGGAGCTGCAACACTGGAGCCTTCCACCCCACGTAGTCGTCGTGAGCATGGATGACCGCCAGGCGACTTATGCCCAAGCGGTGACCGAATCTTTGCGCCGAAAAGGCGTGCGCGCCAAGGCCGACCTGCGTAACGAAAAAGTCCGCTACAAGATTCGCCAGCACAGCCGTAGCGTGCCGTACCTGGTGGTGGTCGGCGAAAAAGAACAGGCTGGTGGATTTGTCAGTGTACGCAGTCGCACGGGGGAGGATTTTGGCCGGATGGCCGTCGAGGCGGCGTGTGAATGGTTGAGTCAGCCGGGGATCCAGGGCGGCTGAATGGACGCTTTCGCGAGCAGGCTCGCTCCCACAGGGAACACACAATCAATGTGGGAGCGAGCCTGCTCCGGGCGGCGATCCGACGAAGCTTTTAGGCTCTCGGCTTCACAGTGCCGCAATCCTGCCCCAGCCAGACGGCGCGGGATTCCAGGCTGCCCTTCTGCTGAATGCCGGTGGCGTTGAACGTGCCGTTGACCTTGGTGGTGAATTCGCGATCACTGAGGAATGTCGCCACACCCGCACCTTGGGCTTTCGGGCAGCTGAAGCGGAATTTCCACTGATTACCGGAGCGGTCGGTGATTTCCTGTTTGCAGCCCGACTGCGGATCGGTCAGGGGAATGTTGTCGGTCTTGACCTGCTCCGGAGTCAGGCACGCCCGGATCCCTTTGCCGCCCATGGTGATGCCCTGTTTTTCCAGCATTGCTCGCTGCTCAGGGGTCATCTGGCTCTGGAGCTGACCGAGGATCAACTGCAGGTCCGGCATGTTCTGCTCGTCGACCTTCATGTTGCTCGTGGTCAACTCCCACAATCCTGGTTGCAGCATTTGCGCGTGAGCCGCCACAGGAAGTGCCAACCCAAGTGCCATGGCCAAACCCAGCAGACGAACGTTCATCGAGTAACTCCTGATCAGTAGTGGCCGTTAGACGTCAGCCGCGAGCTTCGGTTCATGGGCCAATTAATTAGCGACATTCTGCACGGAACATGGTCTGTTAAGCACTGAATCTTCAGGAGCAAGGCAGCCCCCCATGGATTATTTCGGACCGCATATTTTCGGTTATACCATCGCCCTCTTGCACTCGCTGGGCATGATCGCGGCCATCCACGCCGTGTTGACCGTTCGTACCGCCCAAGGCGCGATCGCCTGGGCCCTGTCGCTGTTCTTCATCCCTTACCTCACGCTGATCCCCTACCTGGTGTTCGGCCGCAGCACGTTCGACGGCTACATCAAGGCCCGTCGACAGGCCAACGAGGAAATGCGCAAGGCGATCTCCGAACTCAACTGGCGACCCTGGGTGGAAGAAGCACTCACCGCCCGCGCCTCCTCGGCGTACGACTCACTCAGAGCGATGCCCAAGCTCGGACACATGCCGTGCCTGGCCAACAACGAGATGCGCTTGTTGATCAACGGCCAAGCGACGTTCGAGGCCATTTTCGAGGCCATCAGCCAGGCGAAAGAAGCGGTATTGGTCCAGTTTTTCATCGTTCACGACGACCGCCTCGGCCAACGCCTGCAAACACTGCTATTGAAGAAAGCCGCCGAAGGCGTGGCGATTTACCTGTTGTATGACCGAATCGGCAGCCACTCCCTGCCCCACGCCTATGTGCAGGCGCTGCGTGATGGCGGGGTCGAGGTCAAAGCCTTCGCCACCCGCAGTGGCTGGCTCAATCGCTTCCAGGTGAACTTTCGCAACCACCGCAAGATTGTCGTGGTGGACGGCATTCTCGGGTTCGTCGGCGGGCACAACGTCGGAGACGAATACATGGGCGAGAAACCGCCCCTGGCCCCTTGGCGCGATACCCACGTGCAAGTGCGCGGGCCGGTGGTGGCCTGTATGCAGGAGTCTTTCGCCGAAGACTGGTTCTGGGTGGCTCGCGCACTGCCGCCGCTGATCCTGCCCGAGGTCTACCCGGAAGACGGTGTGTTGTGCCAGTTGCTCGCCAGCGGGCCGGCAGATGCCTACGAAACCTGTTCGCTGTTTTTTGTCGAAGCCATCCACGCGGCGACCGAGCGGGTCTGGATTACCAGCCCGTATTTCATCCCAGACGAAGCCGTGTTCGCGGCCCTGCGCCTGGCGGTCCTGCGCGGAGTGGACGTGCGCCTGCTGCTGCCGTCGCGCCCCGATCACCGAATCGTCTACGCCGCCTCTAGCCTCTACGCCTTCGAAGCGGTGCGCGCCGGTGTGCGGGTGTTCCGTTACGAACCCGGGTTCCTGCACCAGAAAGTGGTATTGATCGACAGCGAAATCAGCGCCATCGGCAGCGCCAACCTGGACAACCGCTCGTTCCGCCTGAATTTCGAAGTGATGTTGCTGACCGTCGACAGCGCCTTTGCCGCCGAGGTGGAACAGATGCTCAACGATGACTTTGCCAACGCCCACGAAATCGCCAAGGAAGAAGGCCGGGAAACCCGCCGCGTCCAACAGGTCGGCATGCGGGTCGCCCGGCTTATTTCACCGATTCTTTAAAGGTAGATATCGTCCCGGGTCCATGGCAGTTCATGACTGCCATCGGCGTGGGCCTTCACCGCGAGTATCTGGTGCAGGTTGATCCAGCCGCGGGCAAACGCGTAGGCGCAACCGGCCAGGTACAGCCGCCAGATGCGCAGGACTTGTTCCGGTACCAGTTTGGAGGCCGCTTCGAGGTTGTCTTCCAGGCGTTCGCTCCAGTGATCGAGCGTGCGAGCGTAGTGCAGGCGCAAACTCTCGACGTCGACGATTTCCAGCCCGGCCTCACTGATCTCGGCAGAGATCATCGACAGGTGCGGCAGTTCGCCGTTGGGGAACACATATTTCTCGATGAAATCACCCGCACCGCGTCCTACCGGACGGCCATCGGTGAATTTGGCGGTGATCCCGTGGTTCATCACCAGGCCGCCCTCTTTCACCGCACCGAACAGGGTCTTGCAGTACTCGGCAAGATTGGCGTGGCCGACGTGTTCGAACATGCCGACGCTGACGACCTTATCGAATCGGCCATCCTGCGGCAGATCTCGATAGTCGAGCAGTTGCAGTTCGACCAAGTCCTCCAGGCCCTCCGCTTTTACGCGTTCCCGGGCCAGGGCCAACTGCTCCTTGCTGAGGGTGATACCAAACACTTTCGCGCCAAACTCCCGCGCCGCAAAACGAGCCAATCCACCCCAACCGCAACCCACATCCAGCAGATATTCGCCGGGCTGCAGGCGCAGCTTGCGGCACAAATGACGGAACTTGGCTTGCTGGGCCTGCTCCAGACTTTCGCTGCCGGTCTCGAAGTAAGCGCAGGAATAGGCCATGTCGCTATCGAGCCACAGCTGATAGAACTCGTTGGACAGGTCGTAGTGGTAGGAAATCGCCTTGGCATCCATCTCTTTATCGTGGGCGCTGCGAACAGGCTGACTGTCGTCGTCTTCATTCAGCAACGCCTGGCTCCATTCATCACAGACGCGGATCACGTCGCTGATGGAGCCTTCAAGTTCCAGTTTGCCTTCGACAAATGCAGCGCCGAGGGCATCCAGGCTTGGATGGGTAAACTGGGTGACCATTTGTGGGTCCTTGACCACAATCGTGACGCTGGGCGTCGGTCCCAGATTGAATTCATGGCCGTCCCAGAGTCTCAGGCGAAGCGGTAATTGCAGATTCTGTAAGGCCGGTGGTAGTTGCGCGAGCATGGATAACCCCCTTGTTTCAGACGTCTGAACAGAGGGTAGACCATCTTTGAAAAATAGCTGGCTATCGAATTAATAGCCATTTTCAATGATTCGCGACGCCAGGGCCGGCCGCCGCGAACGCACAAAATGATGTGCCCTCATGTTCAATGACTACGAACCAGGCGCACAGTTCTAAAAAGATTGAACCCGGTGATTGCCCGGTTTAGAGCATTCCCCTTCAGGCATCATCCTTGAGTTTGAGCAGTGGCTCCTGGAACCGCAGCAATCGGCCGGCATTACCCAACACCAACAAGGTGCTGAGGTTATGCAGCAACGCGGCAATCATCGCACCGGCAGCACCCAGCCAGCCGAACGCGGCGAATGCGACGATGGCCAGGGTCCAGCCCAGCCCGATGATGACGTTGACCTGCAATGTCTGGCGGCATTGACGACTAAGGCGCACGCAAGTGCCGAGGCGGCGCAGGTCACTGCCGATCAGCACGATGTCTGCCGATGCCAGGGCGATGTCCGCGCCGCCGGCACCCATGGCCACACCGACCACACCGGCCTTGAGGGCCAGTGAATCGTTGATGCCATCGCCGACCACCATTGGCCGGAAGCCGCTGTCGATTTCCTTGAGCACGCGGTTGAGTTTGTCTTCGGGCAGGGCTTGCGCTTCGACGTCGCTGATCCCGACATCCCGGGCAAGCGTTTGCGCGACGCTGTGCCGGTCACCCGTGAGCAACAGCTGGCGACCCAATCCGAGATCGCGCAACTCCGCCAAGGCAAACTGCGCCTCGGGTTTGACGCTGTCGGCCAACAACAGCCAGGCAAGGAATTCACCGTTGAGCGCCAGTCCGGCAATCGGACCGTCGTGATCGGGAACGGCCGTCGTGCTGATGCCCAGTTGCGTGAACAACTCCGGTCGACCAAGCGCCGCTTCACCCTGTTCGGTCATCGCCACGACGCCCAGTCCCTGACGTTCATGTATGTCGCGAAGCGGCAGGAAATGCTCCTGGTCAACCAACCCCGCGAGCGCGCGACTCACCGGGTGACTGCTGGCCGAACCGAGGCTGGCCGCGAGCGTCAGGACATGGCTGCGGTCCTCCAGCGGACTGTCGATGGATTGCAGGCGCAAGGTACCGAAGGTCAACGTCCCGGTTTTGTCGACCACCAGCGAAGTCAGATCGGCCAGCTCTTCAAGGAATGCAGAGCTGCGAATCAGAATCCCGTGGCGGGCCGCTACGGCCACCCCGGCAATCGCCGTGGCCGGTGCCGACAACACCAGCGCACAAGGACAGGCAGCCACCAACACCGCGAGCATCGCTTGAGCGTTGTTGGTGATGAACCAGGTCACGGCAGCCAGCAGCAAAACCAACACCATGTAACTGCCGGCATAACGCTCCAGCAGTCGAGTGATCGGCGGCTTGGAGCGCTCGGCGTTTTGCATCAGCGCGATGACTTTGCCGAGGGTCGACTCATGGCCGGTGCGGGTCACTTCGATGCGCAGCAGGCCATCGAGGTTGATCGCGCCACCGAACACCGACATGCCGACGCCCGCCTCCATCGGCACCGATTCACCAGTAATGGAGGCGGTATCGAGACTGGCCTGACCGGACAACACCCGGCCATCCGCCGGCACTCGATCCCCTGCGCGCACCTCGACCAGATCGCCGGCCTTCAGCGTGCCGTTGTCGACTTCGATGATGGAGCCGTCCGCCTGCACTTTGCGTGCGTGGCTGCGGGTCAGTTTGCCAAGGGCGTGAATGGCTTCCTGTGAGCCGATGACGCTGCGCTCTTCAAGCACGTGGCCGAAGATCATGATGATCGGTAACAGCGCCGCCGTCAGCAGGTCCCCCGTGGCCCAGGCACCCAGCATGGCCAGGGCGATCAATTGATCGGTGATGCCGTGCAGGCTCGGATACCGCAAGCTGTACCAGGCCGAACGCATGACCGGCACGGCGACCAGCAGCGAGGCAAAACCCAGCAGCAACTGACTGACGCCAGTCTGTTCCGGCGCCAGCCAACGCCAGATCAGGCCCAGCGCAAGCAGGCCCAATGCGAGCATGGCCAGGGTCAACTGGCGCGCGGCACGGCGCTGTTCGGCCGAGGACAACAGGCTCGGTGCGACGGCGGATTGAGCGGTCATTGTGCAGCTCCCTGAATGATCAGCCGGGAATCGTCTTTGGGATCGACCGTGGTGACAGAGCCGGCCTGGCCGAGAATTTTCGGCATGCGCTCACGGTAAATCCGCAGCAGCATTTGCGGGTCAGTGCCCTGTTGTTGCGCCTTGGCCAGGCTCAACACCGTGGCCGTGTCGGTGGATGCTTTGGCCAGTCGTTCACTGGCCTGGGCATGGGCAACCTGTAATGTTCTGTCGGCTTGCTCGTTGGCAGTTTGCGTCAGCTTTTCGGCTTCGGTACGCGCATTGGCCACGGTTTTGTCGGCCTGCTGACTGGCAGTCAGGACCGCATTGAAGGCATTGACCGCCGGGCTTGGCAGACTCGATTGCACATCGACCCGTGCCACTTCGATCCCCAGTCCCTGCCCCGTCGCGGTGAGTTCTGCAAGACGCTGGTTGATACCCTGCACCAGATCGCCTCGTAACCGCTCGCGTCGTTCCGCCGCCTGATTGTCAGCGCCGATCAGCTCTGGTCGAGCAACCAGAATCGTGTCCAGATCCCGTGCGGCGGTGAGTGCCACAGCGCTGCGGGTGACCAAGCGATCCAGTGCCGGCAACACATGTTCACCCTGAAGCACGAATGCGTAAGGTTCGGTGACTTTGTAAAAAACCCGAACATCGAGTTGCACCACCCCGGCATCCCCCGTTAACAGATAACCGGAGCCTGCAAGGGCATCGCTGATCGGCGTGGCAAAACTGGCCACTCGATCTGCCTGTATCGCGGCATCACTGCGTAACAGACTTTCCACCCGACGCTCGATGACCCGGTCCGCCGCTGGCAACAAAGTCACCTGTTCGAAGGGTTGCGGCCAGGCCAGTAACAACCCGGCATTCTGAATGCGATCCAGCGCACCAAAATGCAAAACCACAGCACGATTTTGTGGATCTATCTGCCGCACATTGGAAAACGCCCACGCCAACGCCGCCAGCACCGTCACCGCGTACAAGGCAATAAATGCCAAGCGCCCGGCTTGAATCCAGGGGCTGCTCAACTCATTTGTTCCACGTGGAACCAAATTCATGGCTGCGACCCGGACTTGTTGTCGAGGCTCGGCGGACCGTCAACCAACACCCGGAACGGTGCCGCATCGGTGCGCAAAATCAGCTTGGTGCCCGGCGTCACCACCGTGCCCAAGGTGTCGAGCGAGCGCAGCAAGTTGTAGAGCTGCGGCGCCCCCGCATAGGCGCGACCGTAAATCTGCGCCGCCTCGACCCGCGATTGCGCTTCGATATCTGCTGCTTTCACCGTGGCATCGGCCTGCACAATCCGCGCATCACGCTCGGCGGCGGAACGGATTTGCGCCGCTTCACGCTTGCCGATCGCCGTGCGTTCAGTGGCGATGGTTTCACGCTCGGCGCGCATCCGGTCGACGGTCGCGGTGAGCGTCACCGAAGGCAGCGTCAATCGTTCGATGCCAACCTGCAGCACACGCACGCCATAAGTGGTGAGCAGTTGCTGATCGATTTGCTTGCGCAGTTGGGCTTCGAATTCGCCGATCCGTACCTGGCTGGCATCGGTATTCACCAGGTTCGCCAAGTCAAAACTGCTGGCGGTGGTCTCCAGTGCAGAGCCGACAAAGGTACGAATCTGTCGCGCTGCTTCATCGGGCTGGTTCTGCACCGCGCGCATGAAGCGTTGCACGTTGTCCGGATCACCCTGCACCTGCCACGCCACATACGCCTGAACGATGATGCGCAACCCATCCCGGGTGCCGACATCCTGCAAGCCGCTGGACGTGGTGCGCAGCCGCAGATCCACCGGGATCGCCGCTTCGAACGGAGCCGGCCAGCGCCAGCCCAGCCCCGGTTCCAGCAAGACGCGTGAAGGGTTGCCGAAACGCGTGATCACCGTGGCCTCCCCCGAGCGCACCTGCACCAGGCTCGCGGCAGCGACCGCGAACGCCACCAGCAATGCAGCCCACCCCATGCGACGCCACGGGAATGGACCGGCCTCTTGTGGATCACCGTGGTGGTGATGGCCGTGGTGGTGCCCGCCATGGCCGTGATCGTGGCCGGCGTGGTCATCGTGATCGTGAGTATGGGACTGGCTCAATTGGCAGCTCCTGGCTGAGCGGATTTACGCGACGGGGCAGGGTCAACCGGCAGCGTGAACGTACGGAGGTCGATGGTCGGCGCATTGCTGCTGCCGCCCAGACGATGATCGAGAACCAGCAATCTGGCGTTGGCCAAACCCTGGGACAACTGGCTGAAATACTGCTCCAGCACAAAGGCCTGACCCGCGCTGGCATAGGCTTTTTGCTCGGCGTTGAATTTCAGGGCCGCCGCCTCGGCGCCAGCATTGATCTCACGGGCGCTGGCCGTTGCCTGATCGCGGGCGATGCTGGCCTGCAACTGCGCCTGGTTGGTGGCCTCGGCAGCAGCGCCGCGCTCCCGGGCGATCAGCGCTTGCGCTGCAATCTGCGCCGCTTGCACGCCGTGATAGGCATTGGCTGCACCGGCCGGAGGGTGAATCGCCTCGACCACCGTGGCGAGAATCTCCACGCCGCTGTCGAGTTTTTGCAGGTCAGCCTGCACGGCGCGGCCGATTTCTTCGGCCAGCCCTACCCTGTCCTCACCCAGCAAACCGTCGAGGGTGCGCGAGGCGAAGTCATGAACCAGGATTCGGCTGGCAGTGCTGCGAATCAACATCGGCACATCGGCGCTGTTATAGGTCGCAGCCAACGCCGCCGCATCGCTCAGGCCAATGCGATAGACGAAACGCACGTCCATGTTGACGATCTGAAAGCTCTGCTTGTCAGCGCGGCTGCTGGCGATCACCTGGGATTTGTCGTTCACGTGGCTGGCGTCCCACAAGCGGTTGGCAATCGCCGGGGCCGGGCCTTCGGCGGGCTCGGCCTGAGCCGGGACCGAGGTTTCGCCGACACTGGTGGCCAGTTCATGAACAACGCCATTCTCGACACTCAACACGCGCCCCAATGGCCACGGCAAACCCAGATGCAAACCGGGGCCAAAGACCTCCACCGGCTTGCCGAAGCGCTCGTAAATACCCCGGCCTTGCAGGGCAATTTCGTGAATGCCGGTCAGCGACCAGCCGACCAGCGCGACCACCGCCAGCACCGGCAGCAACGCCCGGCGCATATAAGTGAAGGCCCAGATCTGCCGCAGATCGATGCCGAAGCGGTTATGCAGTTCGTGCTGCAGCGCCAGCAATGGCTGCGGTGGCCAGCGCAGCATGTCAGCGACAAAACTGCGCGCCAACAGCTCCGGTTCAAGGCGCTCGCGGCGCGGGCTGAACAAAGACAACACTGCACGCAGCAACAGTTCGGCCGCCACCAGCCCCGGCAGCAGCCCGATCAACACCGCCAGGCGTACGGGCCATACCGACGTTTCATTGGCAAACAGCAGGCAAAAGGCACCGAGGACCAGACTGATGATCGCCACGCGAGTCAATTGCGCCAACGCGTCGGCCTCAGGCCACTGCGCCGTGTTTTCCTGCGCAAGATGGCGCTCCATCACCAACAGACCGAAGGCCAACAGCAATGAGCACGCCGCCCCGACAGTGGCTGCCAGGCCCAGTGCCATCGGGGGCAACGCGAGGTTCCAGGCCTGTTCGACGCCCAACAACGCCAACAACGCCCAACCGCCAAGCCACAGCGTCGGCGCGCCGATTTGCCCGAGCAGGTTCAGCGATTGCCGACTGATCCGGTCCAGCAAGCGTTCATACCAGCCCAAAGGTTCGGCAGATTCCTCGACAACGACCTCGGGCACGACGGGATTCATGGCGCGGGCACGCCACCGGGCGACCCACCAGGCCGACTGCACACCCGCCATCAACAGCACAAACGCTGCGCTCAGATTCAGCAGCAGCGCTGGCCACAGCGTTTGCGACGCAAACAGCCCGGCAAACAGCGCCAACAACAGGCCCACGGTGGCGAGCAGCCCCGCACCGATGGCGAACTGGCGCAAACGCCGCCCTTGAATGAACGCCTGCTGAAAGCGCGGCAACCCGGCCAGCGGCGTTTCATCAACATCGAGATCGACTTGCATACCACTCCAGAGTGTCTTTGCTTATAGGGCAATACGTTACGATATAACGAAAGTGGTGAAATTTCCGTACACAAGTTCGCTATCTAAAGGCGCCCAACCTGTCGCTTACCTGAAGCCTTGACCGAATTGCTACGCCGCGCACATATTACGTTCGTAATTTTATTCAGGAACTACTTTTACCCATCCCTTCCCCTTTCGATCCAGGAGTACATCCATGAGCACTTATGACGTCGTGATACTCGGCGCAGGTCCCGGTGGTTACAACGCAGCGATCCGCGCAGGACAACTGGGTCTGAAGGCAGCCTGCGTGGAAGGACGCGCCACACTCGGCGGCACCTGCCTGAACGTCGGCTGCATGCCTTCCAAGGCATTGCTGCATGCCTCCGAACTGTACGAGGCGGCCATGGGTGCGGAATTCGCCAACCTGGGCATCGACGTCAAGCCGAGCCTCAACCTCGCCCAGATGATGAAGCAAAAGGATGAAAGCGTTACCGGGCTGACCAAGGGCATCGAGTTCCTGTTTCGCAAGAACAAGGTCGACTGGATCAAAGGCTGGGGCCGCATCGACGGGCCGGGCAAAGTCACGGTGACCGACAGCGCCGGCGGCAAGACCGAACTGAGCGCCAGGGACATCATCATCGCCACCGGGTCCGAGCCAATGCCCCTGCCCGGCGTGGATATCGACAACAAACGCATCCTCGATTCCACCGGTGCCCTGGCCCTGAAGGAGGTGCCCAAGCATCTGGTGGTGATCGGCGCCGGTGTGATCGGCCTGGAGCTGGGTTCGGTATGGCGACGCCTTGGGGCGCAGGTAACGGTAGTCGAGTTTCTCGACCGGATCTGCCCCGGTGTGGACATCGAGGCCGGCAAAACCCTGCAACGTTCCCTGGGCAAGCAAGGCTTGAGCTTTAAATTGAGCTCAAAAGTGACCAGCGCCACCGCCTCCGCCAACGGCGTGCAGCTCAGCATCGAGCCTGCCGCGGGAGGTGCCGCCGAGTTGCTGGAAGCCGACTACGTGCTGGTGGCCATCGGGCGCAGACCTTATACACAGGGCCTTGGCCTGGAGAACGTCGGCCTCGCCACCGACAAGCGCGGCATGCTCGCCAACAAAGGGCATCGCACCGAAGCCGCCGGGATCTGGGTGATTGGTGACGTGACCTCGGGCCCCATGCTCGCCCACAAGGCCGAGGACGAAGCCATGGCCTGCGTCGAGCAGATCGTCGGCAAGGCGGGCGAGGTCAACTATGACCTGATCCCCAGTGTGATCTACACCAGGCCGGAACTGGCCAGCGTCGGCAAGACCGAGGAGCAGCTCAAGGCTGAAGGCCGGGCGTACAAGGTTGGCAAATTCCCCTTTACCGCCAACAGCCGGGCGAAGATCAACCACGAAACCGAAGGCTTTGCCAAAGTGCTGGCCGATGAGCGCACGGACGAAGTCCTCGGCGTGCACCTGGTTGGCCCGAGCGTGAGCGAGATGATTGGCGAGTATTGCGTGGCCATGGAATTCAGCGCCTCGGCCGAAGACATCGCCCTGACCTGCCACCCACACCCGACCCGCTCCGAGGCGTTGCGTCAGGCGGCGATGAATGTGGAGGGGATGGCGACGCAGATGTAGTGACAGGTTTACCGCCATCGCGGGCAAGCCCGCTCCCACAGAGTTTGCGCTGTACCTGTGGGAGCGAGCTTGCTCGCGATGCTAACGACTCGGTCTAGAGCGGCAAATGCTCCAGCGGCAACGACCCCGGCGCCTTCACCGTGTGAATCGCAAAGTTGCTGCGGATGTCGCTCACACCCGGCAGCTTCAACAAGCGCCCGGTGAGAAAGCGGTCATAGGCACGCAAGTCCGGCACCACGACCTGCAACAGAAAATCCGACTCCCCTGACACCAGGAACGCCGAGATTACTTCCGGCAACGCCGTCACCGCCTGCCGAAAGCTTTCGGCCTGTTCGTCGTTATGACGCTCGACCTTGACCCCGACAAACACCGTCAGCCCCAACCCCACCTCATCGCGATCCAGATTGGCCTGGTAGCCACGAATGACCCCCGCTTCCTCAAGCATCCGCACTCGGCGCAAGCAGGGTGACGCCGACAGGCCGATCTCGTCTGCCAGTTGCACATTGCTCAGGCGGCCGTCCCGTTGCAGCGCGGCGAGGATCTTGCGGTCGTAGGCATCGAGTTTCATGGTTTGGCAGATCCTGATGGTTCAAGCGTGATTAGCTGGCAGATTATGCCAATACCGCAGCCGATAGAAGCTGACAACGCAAGCACCTGCCCCGCCCTCCCGCCATAGACTGGCACCACCGAATCGACAACGAATGGGGTGCAACATGCAGGGGCTCTGGCTGTTTTTCATGGCGCTGGCGGTGGTTTATCTTCTGCCGGGGCCTGACATGATCCTGCTGTTGCAGACCGGCGCCCGCCAGGGCAAAGGCGCCGCGCTGGCCACGGCCGTGGGGTTGGGCATCGCCCGGGGTTGTCATGTGGCATTGGCGGCGTTGGGGCTGGCGGCGCTGTTCAAGGCAGCGCCCTGGACCTTCGATGTGGTGCGCCTGGCAGGCGCCGCGTACTTGCTGTGGATCGGCGTTCAGTGCTTGCGAACTACCCTGCTGCCATCCCTCGGCAGCGCCGACGCAACCGGTGAAAAACCGCGCTGGGGTGCAGCCATCCAACGCGGGTTGCTGACCAACCTGCTCAACCCCAAGGCACTGCTGTTCTGCTCGGTGCTGCTACCGCAGTTCATCAATCCGCAGGCCGGGCCGGTGCTCGGACAATTTGCGACCCTGGGCGTGGTGCTGGTCGGCGTCGGCTTGCTGTTCGACAGCGCTTACGCCCTGGTCGGTGCTGCACTCGGTCGCTGGCTGCAACGCAGCCCTTCGGCCCAGCGCCTGCAACAATGGCTGTTCGGCAGCCTGTTGATCGGTTTCGCCGTGCGGCTGACCTTTGTGCAACAGGCTTGAGCGTTTACCGTGCCTTGCGGCGTCGCTTGAACATCATCAGCGCGAATGTCGCGAACGCCAGTACGCTACCGATCTGCAACGGCGTCTTGTACGGACGCAAGGCCGAACGCGCAGCGTCGGTGACTTGGGTCACGTAGCGTTTATCGGCGTTCTCGAAGTCGGGATACGGGCACTGGTGGCCGAAATCGGCAGCCCATTCCACGTAAGGCCCTTCTTTGACATAACGCTGATAAATCGCGCTTTGCTCCGCGAGGCTGCTGTTCCACCCCGACGCCTCGCACAGCACCGCCGCGAACGCCTGACTGGTGTGAGGCAAGTTATCCGCCGCCTTGCTCGCCAGCGCCGTGGCCACGAAACGATAGTGGTAACGCTGATCGGGCTGGGCAGCACTGGCCTGCTGACGCTTCACTTCGTCCTCGGCCACCAATGGACCGACCTTGAGTTCGGCGTTTTCAAGTATGAAGTTACCGCCGAGGGTGGCGTAGTCCGGGGCCATTTCATAACCCAGAATGTCCATGCCCCATTCGCGCGCGGTCCAGGCTGCGTTGAACAGCGCAGCGGCGCGGCGGGTCGGCCACCAGGCTGAATCAGCCGCCTGGCGTTGCTCGCCATACAGCCTGGCCTTGTGGCGCAAGCCGTCATTATCGAAGTACGCCAGCGCTTGCTCGTAATGCCCCTCGCGCAGCAAACGCCGCCCCAGCAGATTGCGCAGGCTCGCCGCCACCGGCAACGGCACGTAATTGTCACGCTCCTGCTGGGTGAGCGGCGGCGGCGCCGGCACTTGGGTGTCGACGTACTGCTTGAGCTCTTCGAGGGTCAACACGCGCTCGGCAACGGTGGCGGCGTCGAACCAGTAAATGCTTTGGCTGCGATACAGCTGGTCGAAGGCTTGCAGGTAGTCGCCGCGTTGCAGGGCCAGGATCGCGCTTTCACCCTCGACCCGGCATTTTGGCTGCAGCGATTCGTAATCGTAGTCCGGCGTTAGTCGATCGCCCCAGGATTCATTCTGCGGGAAGGCCTGGGCCGCTTTGGCGTAGGCTGCGGCGGCCGCGGTTTTATCGCCGTCGCGCACTGCCAGTTTTGCCCGCAGCCACCAGGCCAGACCGCCATCGCCGGCATGTTCGAGGAAGGCCTTGGCGCTGGCGTAATCACCCTGTTGATAATTCATCGCCGCCAGGCGATCGGCGTTGTCGAGACTTCCGCGGGTACTGTTTTGCAGCAACTTGATCATTTTTTGTTCGTTGGCCGGTTGATCACCGAACGACCAGCCCAACCGACTGATCAGCGATGCGGTCACCAACTGCTGCACGGGCTGGCCCTTGAGCAGCTCGGCTACTTGATCCTCCGGCAGCGTCATCAGGTCCGCCATCAATAGCTTCAGCGAGGTGTAGCCCACCGCAGAGCCGTGCAGATTTTGCGTGGCGTACAGCTCGATAGCACGGTTCCAGTCGCCAGCGGTGCGCACCACCCGGGCTTCTTCGCCGAGGCTGGCGACGCCCAGCTCCAGCGGATCGCTGAAGCCGTCGATGCTCAACTGCCGGGTTTGCTCGAAGGCCTTTGCCGATTGCTCGAGCAGATCCGGCGCCGCATCGGCTTCGGCGCTCATGGCGAACAACGCGCGCCCCAGCGAGTAGGCCGCCCAGGTGCTGCGCGTAGCCCGTTGCTCGGCGGGCAAGGCCAGCACTTTCTTGAAGTAACTGGCGGCCAAGGCACTGTCGCCCGCGCCAAATGCCACGGCACCGGCCAGGTACCACCTGAGCTCGGGCGGCAGTTGCGCGCCTTCGGTTTCAACCTGACGGGCATCGGTCAGGCTGCGCAGGTGTTTGACCAACACTTGTTGCTCTGCGGAAAGCCCGACCTGCTCGGCCTGGTCCCGCAGCGCTACAGAGTCAGGTTCATCGCTGTAGTCGGCGCCAGCGGTGACATTCTTCAAGCCGTTGATGGCGTGGCCGAGGCGGCTGACTTCGAAGCTGAAGTTGCCCTCGGGCAATTCCGCCAGCGACTGGCCACGGTTATCCAGCAGGCGCATGGGGAAGTCCGGGCCGCAGGCCAACGCCGAGCCCAGCGGCAGGCTGAGGCTCAGGCAAAGTAAATGACGCGGCCAGTTACGGGTGAACATTCGAACCTCCTTGATCAATTTTTGCGCAGCGAGCCCAACCGATGGCGCGCTGTCCGCCGGCCGGAATTCGGCCATCGCGCAGGCGGGTGAAGGTAATCAGATCCGGTCGCTGTTGCAACGCGTAACCGGCCAGGGCATCGGCCCCTTCGCAGCCGCTGACTGCCAGTGTCAGGCGTTCGGGCCAGGCGCTGTCGAGGTTGCCCTGGTTGCTGATGCCGATGTCATAGAGGCCATTGTCGCCCGAGAGTTTCAACGTCAACCGACTGTCGAGGACATCACCACGCGCCACGGCGCGCAAGGTCGTCAAGCTCCAGGCCCGGCGGTCGTTGGCCAAAGGCAGGCGAAACCAGATCAGCCCCGCCAGATGTTTCGGTGGATCGGCACGCAGTTCGGTGCCGAGGGTACGCAGTGACTGTGGATCGGCGAGTAACTCCCGGCGCCGGCCTTCACGCTCCAGCGTCACTTCGCTTTCTACAAGCGGCGCGCCATCCGCCGACGGCAGCAACGCCACGCCGTAGGCCGGCAGCGCCAGATAGAACGGTTTTGTCGTGACGCGGCTCCAGGCCTTTGCCCATTGCAGGGCCTGATCGGCATCGAACAAGCCGCGACGCGGATCGCTCACTGCGTGCACCTGCAACACGCTGCTGTCGACTGTGGATAACAACGCCGGCAGTTCGCGACTGTCGAGCCAGGACGGCAACGCGGTGATGCTCAGCGCCAGCGAAGCCGGCAACGCTTCACGCAATTGCGCGAGAAATTCGCGGTACGCCGGTAGCCGGGCATTACCCGCATCGTGGTCGATTTCCACGCCTGCAAGGTTCAACCCTAGCTCCTGCCAGTCGCTGATCACCTGGCGGATTTGCGCGGTGACCTCTTCCTGATCCAGCGCCTTGAGCTGCCCGTCCAGGCGCACCACCGCAATCACCGGCCGGCCATCGCGCTTGAGCAACGGCGGATCTATTCGGGCACGGCTCCAGCCGGCATTGGGGAAGGCTTGCAAGGCCAGCACCCGCAGCGTCGAAAAGTCTGCACGGCTGTCCCTGAGGGCGGCGTCGTGGGCCGGCGTCCACTGCCGCTGCCAGACGTAGAGTTGCTGGTCCAGCGGCGGTGCATCCTGTCTTTCGCAACCGGTGATGAGCGCCAGCGCCATCAACAAGACGATCGAGCGAGTGAAAAAAACCATTAAAACGCCTGTTCCTGAAATGCAGAAAGGGCCTCTGCGGCCCTTTTTCGTTCTGCCCCCTACCCTACCCAGCCATCGACCGGCGGGCAATGTTGGCCTGCAATCCTGCTTCAGATATCGAGCACCAGCGGCTGCGCTCCCTGCGCCGGAATCGCACAGCAAATCAGCACGTGTCCGTCATCCGGCACTTCCGCCGGCGGCAACGGGTAATGCACCTGGCCGCTGATCAAGCGCGTCTTGCAGGTGCCGCAGGAGCCGCCGCGACAACTGAATTCCGGGCGCAGGCCACGGCTTTCCGCCAACTCCAGCAAGCTGCCGCCCTCCGGCTGCCAGCGCGCTTCCTTGGCCGAGCGCTGGAACACCACGGGCACCGACGTGGTGGCGGCCGGTGGTTGCTCGATGACGACCGCATCGGGGTCGGGACGCCGGCGCAAGGTGGACGGGCCGAAGGTTTCGGCGTGAATCCGCGAATCGCGGATATCCAGTTCGCGCAGGCCGTCGTACAGCGCCTGGGTAAAACTTCCGGGGCCACAGACGACAAAATCCGGCTGATCATAGTCCTCGACTGTCAGCAGATCCTTGAGCAGCGCGACGTCGATCCGTCCAATGTGGTCGAAATCCTCGCCCTGCATCGCCTCGGCTTCCGGTTGGCTGAGCAAGCGCACCACCCGCACCGCGTCACCGGCGTCTTCGAGCAAGCGATCCAGTTCACGGCGAAAAGGCTGGTCGGCCAGCGTTCGCGAACTCTGGATAAACCATGTCGGGCGGATACGACGAGTGCGCAAGCCCTGGTAAACCACCTCGCGCACCATCGACAACAGCGGCGTGATGCCCACTCCGGCCGCCAGCAACACCAGTGGCCGATGCTCATGGGGCGCCACGGTGAAATGTCCTTGCGGCGCCCGCGCCTCCAACAGGTCGCCGACCCGAATCTGCTCATGCAAATGCGTAGAGACCCGCCCGTCACGCTTGACGCTGATGCGGAAAAAATCATCGGACGGTGCGCTGGATAAACTGTACGTGCGGATGTGCACTTCACCATCAATGTTGAAGCGCAGGGGCAAATGCTGCCCGG
This sequence comes from Pseudomonas sp. PB101, assembly GCF_009764265.1. Classification (GTDB taxonomy): domain Bacteria; phylum Pseudomonadota; class Gammaproteobacteria; order Pseudomonadales; family Pseudomonadaceae; genus Aquipseudomonas. The sequence continues at coordinate 140,555 of NZ_RWIR01000052.1, read as the reverse complement.
CCTGGAACAGCGGCAATCCGGCTCCGTCGGCGGGCTCCAGGTAAATCGAGCGAATGTTCTGGCTTTGCGCTTCAATCCGCGTCACCCGCAATGGTCGCCATTGATCGCCCAGGGCTTTGGCGTGCAAACGCGCCGAGGCCTGCTCCCATGTGCCGGTGAGCAAACTGGTGGGCGATACGCCGTCGAAGCGCCAACGCAGCGCCAGGGCGGCGGGGCGACGCACGACGTGCTCGACATCGATTGTCCACAGGCGCTCAGCGCCCTGGAACGCCTCGACCTGCGGGCCCTCGAGGATGATCTCGGTGCGCCCGCTGAGCTGCAGCAAATCACCGGTATTGAAATCGATGAACAACAGCCCGGCGCGGGGATTGAGCAGCAGGTTGCCCAGGGTGTTGAAATGCAGGTTGCCGGCGAAGTCCGGAATGGTCAGGCGGTTGCCTTCCACGCGCACGAAACCGGTCTGGCCGCCACGGTGCGATACGTCCACCGAACGTTCACCATCGTCATCTACATAACTGGCAACGAAGAACGTGTCCGCCTCGGCAATCATGGCTCTGGCCACGTCATCCAGTTCGTTGAAATGCCGGGCGGCACGGGTCGCAGGATCGGTCAGCGGCACCGAGCGAAACTGGCGCAACTGAATGTACTGCGGGCAATTGCCGAAGGACTGGTCCACCGTCACCCCGAAGCCACCCGCCGTCATGGCGCGGACATGGCCATTGATGCGGTTGCGACGGCGGGTATGCAGCTCGATGCCCAACAGGCCGATGGCCGACCCGTCGCTCAACTGCGCAGGATCATCAAGGGCAGGCAGGCTGGCAAATTGCAGCAGCCCAGGTTCTGGTGAGTGGGCGAAACCGGGTTGGCCTTCAAGGATACTGGCCCAGGGATGACCGTCGGTATCCACCGCCCCGTACAGCATGAACGGCAATTGCTGATAGAACGTGCGGTGCTGGTCCGGCATCTCGCTGCGAATGACCTTGCGACCGAAAATCTCCATTCGTTCGGCAACGCCCACATGCGCCTGCAACTGTTTCTCGCCGGCATGCCAGGGTGAACGGTCCATAGGGTTTCTCCCCTGCGCCAGCGGCGCAGAACGGGGCGGCCCGGCAATTGCGGGCCGCCAGCATCAGGCAGTTTTTTGCAGACCGGCGACGGTGCGCGGCATGCCGACAAAACCTGGCAAGGCTTCGATGCGGGCCAGCCAGGCGCGAATATTGGCGTACTCGTCGAGCGACACATTGCCCTCCGGCGCATGGGCGATGTAACTGTAGGCGGCGATATCGGCAATCGTCGGTTCAGTGCCGGCCAGATACGCTGTATTGGCCAATTCGTGATCGATCACCTTGAGCACGGAATGGGCATAGGGAATAACCTCATCAGCGTTGTAAGGCGCGCCAAACACCGTGATCAATCTGGCACGCGCAGGGCCGAAGGCAATCGGGCCGGCAGCGGCCGACAACCAGCGCTGAACCTTGGCCGCCCCCACCGGATCAGTCGGCAGCCAGCGACCGTTGCCGTACTTTTGCGCCAGATAAACCAGAATCGCGTTGGAGTCGGCCAACACCACGCCCTGGTCATCGATCACCGGCACCTGACCGAATGCATTGAGCGCCAAGTACGCTGGTTGCTTGTGTTCGCCCTTGGCGAGGTCAACGAAGATCAATTCGGTCGGCAATTTCAGCAGGGACAGCATCAACTCGACACGATGAGCGTGGCCGGAACGTGGGAAGTTGTAGAGTTTGATCGCTTGCATGGTCGACACCTCGGATCGGTGGGGCTGCTCAGGAAGAGCAGCGCCGGTGGGTCGTATCTTCCGCCCACAACCAAAACATCAGAATAACCAGCAAACGCAATCCATTATTTCAGCAGACGAAACAATTCAACCTTCGAGCGCCGGATGTTCGCGCAAGGTCTTCACCGCGAAATCGACAAAACTGCGCACCCGGGCCGGGGCTTTGCGCCCGCCCTGATAGAGCACATGGATGGGTAATGGCGGCAGTTCGAAGTCGGCCAGAACGATCTCCAGCTCACCGGCGGCCACTTTACCCGCCACTTGGTAAGACAGCACCCGCGTGAACCCCAACCCCAGGCAGGCTGCCGTGATGGCCGCCTGGTTCGCTGTCACGACCAGACGCGGCTCGGCCCGGACACTCAGGGTTTCGCCGTCTTCGACAAAGGGCCAACTCCTCAATTGGCCAATCGCAGAGGTCGCGATAATCGGCGCCTGAGCCAGTTCCTGTGGATGCACGGGCCGACCATGGCTGGCCAGGTACTGTGGCGATGCGCAGATCACCCGCCGCACCTCGCCCACGCGGATCGCATGCTGATTGCTGTCGGGTAGCTCGCCGATGCGGATGGCCACATCGACGCCCTCCTCCACCACGCTCACGACCCGGTCGACCAGCAGCGCATTGATGCAGACCTCAGGGAATTGCGTCAGGTAGCTGACCATCAACGGCGTGACAAACAGCTCGCCAAACAAAACCGGGGCGGTGATGGTCAGTTGCCCACGAGGATGGATATGGCTGCCTGCGGCCGAGTCTTCCGCTTCCTGCACCTCGGCGAGAATTCTCCGACAGTCCTCCAGGTATCGCTGACCGGCCTCGCTCAAATACACGCTGCGCGTGGTACGCGTGAGCAGTTGCGTGCCTATTCGTTTCTCCAGCGCCGCCACTGCTCGGGTCACGCTGGCCGCCGACAGCCCCAGACGCCGCGCCGCCGCCGAAAAACCCTGGTCCTGGGCGACGGCGGCGAAGACCTGCATTTCCTGGAAGCGGTCCATGGGCATGTCCTCATTTCAAATAGATAAGTCGCAAGTGAAGGCCGACGGTTAGCGGCAACGCTCAACCCGCTAGTTGGGCAACCCACCATCAAGTAAATCAACGGGCTACAGCACTCTGACGCCAGCACTTAAAAAACCAAGGGTGGCACAAACCGCGAAGAGCGGGCCCGCGATTATTGATAATTAATGAGGATTATTTTCTTGCGACGGATGCGACCGCTGGCAATTATCCGGCCCCGCCCGCTGCAACGGCAAACTTCCAGCCTGTGTAAACAGGCGGAATATAAGACTGCTCCTATACTACAAGCCACACTGCTACCTATTGAGCTTTAGCAGGTACCTCGTTGAATTTTCCCTACATTAAATAAGGCGTTAGTTGTTAACACTTGGACGGCTGTCCATCGATCCTGCTTTCAAGATTCAGCGAGTAGGGAAGAGTGAACTTCAACTAGCTGGCTAACCTGGTGACAACGCAAGGAGTTCGAAAATGTTGCGCACAAACATTTCCGCAAGAGCACTGTCCGGTGGTTTGCTCGATGTACTGATACGAGCCGGACTGATCACCGTGCTGGTGCTGTTCTGCTTCCAGATCTTCCACCCCTTCCTCAACCTCATGCTCTGGGCAATGATTCTGGCCATCACCCTGTATCCGCTGCATGCGCTGATCAAGCGCAAGCTGGTCAACAAGGACGGTCGTGCCGCCACCCTGATTGTGGTGGTCGCCCTGGCTTTGCTGATGGTACCGATCTACCTGCTGGGCACCTCGATCAGTGAGTCGATCCAGGGCACTCTGGCGATCCTCAAGTCCGATACGTTGCAGATTCCGCTGCCCAGCGAAAAAATCGCTTCCCTGCCGCTTATTGGCAAGCCGCTGTATGGCTACTGGATGCAAGCCGCTACCGACATGAGCAGCGTGCTGATGAAGATGATGCCTTACATCAAGTCCGTCGGCCTGACCTTGTTGGGCAAAATGGCTGACGTCGGCGTGGGCTTTCTGTTGTTCATCGGCGCCCTGATCATTGCCGGCGTGTTCATGGCCTACGGCGAAAACGGCGAAAGAAGCGCCCTGGCCATCACCACGCGCCTTTCCGGCCCGGAGCGTGGGCCGCGTATTACCGTGCTTTGCACTGCAACCATCCGCGCGGTCGCCCAAGGCGTAGTGGGCATCGCGTTTATCCAGATGTTGCTGGTTGGCGTGGGCTTCGTACTCATGGGTGTCCCCGGTGCCGGGCTGCTGGCCATGGTGGCGCTGTTGATGGGGATCATGCAGTTGCCGGTACTGCTGGTGACCATCCCGGTGATCGCCTATGTCTTCGCCACCGAAGGGACCACCCTGGCCACCGTCGTGTTTGGCATCTACAGCCTGATTGCCGGGATGGCCGACAACGTCCTCAAACCGTTGATGCTTGGCCGCGGCGTCGATGTGCCCATGCCGGTGATTCTGATTGGCGCCTTGGGCGGCATGGTCAGCGGCGGCTTCATTGGCTTGTTCATCGGGCCGGTTGCGCTGGCGGTGGGCTACCAACTGTTCTGGCAGTGGGTCCAGGACCAACCGTCTGCCGAGTTGCTGAGCGAGACACCCGAGCTCGAGGCGTTGAACGAGACACCGCAAATAGAGGCAATGAACGATCAGCGTCCCCTCTGAGGAGTTTGCGCTTGATGCCTCGCCCTGCTCGCGTCAGCCGGTTGCTGCTCTGTGGCACCGTCGTTCTGGGGGGCTGCGTGCAACTCGGGCCGGATTTCCAGTCGCCGGCCCAGCCCTGGGTCGAACACTGGAACAGCCCGGCCCTGGAAATCGCCGGCCAACAACACGCGCAACCGGACAGCCGCCAATGGTGGCGCGTGTTCAACGACCCGGTGCTGGACCATTTGATGGCCGAAGCCGATGCCCACAACCCCGACCTGCACGTCGCCGGCCTGCGGGTCATGGAGTCCCGCGCGCAATTGGGTATCGCCCTGAGTGGACGCTACCCGCAATTGCAGCAGGCCAGCGCCGACAGCCTGTACCTGGACCGTCGGCAATCGGGCGGCGCGAATCCTCAGGACACGCATTTCTGGCAATACAGCGCCGGCTTCGATATCGGTTGGGAGCTGGATTTCTGGGGGCGCTTCAGCCGTGCCATCGAATCGGCCGACGCGTCCTGGTTTGCCGCCCAGGCCAACTATGAAAACGCCTTGGTGCTGTTGCACGCGCAACTGGCGCAAAACTACTACGCCTTGCGCACCGCCGAGGCGCGCCTGGCCATCGCCCGCAGCAACGCCAAATTGCAGAAGCGCAGCTACGAGATCACCGAGCGCCTGTTCAAGAGCGGCGCTGAAGCTGAACTCGACCTGCAACAAGCCAAGACCCAGTACCTGGGCACCCTGAGCACCATCCCGGATTTCGAGAGCCAGGTGGCGAGTTTGCGCAATGCGTTGTCCACCCTGATCGGCCAGCCACCCGGCACCATCCCTGACCTGAACCGCAACACCGGGCTAGTGCCGTTGCTCGATACCGCCGTCCTGCAGGATGTGCCGGCCAACCTGCTGGTGCGGCGCCCCGATGTTCGCGCTGCCGAGCTGCAAGTGGCGGCGCAGTCGGCATTGATCGGCGTAGCCGAGACCGACCTCTACCCCTCCATCAGCCTGCTCGGCAGCATCGTCTGGTCCGCCAGCTCGCTCAGCGGTGCATCCAACACTCTCGACATGGTGGCCGGCCCCAGCCTGCGCTGGGACATCTTCGACCACGGCCGGATCACCAACAACGTGCGCGTACAGGATGCCCGCCTGCAGCAGCTGATCGTCATCTACCAGGACAGCGTGCGTCAGGCGGCACGCGAGGCTGACGATGCCGCGACCGGTTTGATCAAGGCGCTGGAGCGCGACCAGATCCTCAGCGAAGCCTCGGTAGCCGCCGAACGCTCGGTGACCCTGGCCAATGCCCAATACCGCGAAGGCTATTCGGATTTCCAGCGTGTGCTGGATGCCCAGCGCGCCCTGTTTGCCCAACAGGATATCTACCTGGTCAACCGCGGCACCGCCGTCAACAGCCTGATCGCCCTGTACAAGGCCCTGGGCGGTGGCTGGTACAGCGACCAGCCGATGATCGACCCGGCCACCCGCAAACAGATGCAACAACGGACCGATTGGGGCGATCTGCTCGACGAACCGAAGGAAGGTGCCCATGACTGACAGCCAGCAACCGGCCGCCGAGAACGCCTCGGCCGCCACCGCCGACCCGGCCAGAAAAGCGATCAACTGGGTGGTGCTGCTGATCATCCTCAGCCTGGCCTGGTACCTGATGGCCGACCGTTACACGCCCTACACGCAACAGGCACGGGTGCAGGCCTTTATTGTGCCGGTGGCAGCCGAGGTTTCCGGCCGGGTGACCAAGGTGCATGTACGCAACAACCAGGACGTGAAGGCTGGCGAATTGCTGTTTGAAGTCAACCCGGAGCAGTACCAGATCGCCGTCGATCGCGCCCGCGCCGACCTTGAATCGACCCGGCGCCAGGTGGGCGCCAACACCGCCGGCATCGACTCCAAGCAAGCTTCCCTGCGCGCCGCCCAGGCCAACGAGCTCAAGGCACGCCAGGACATCCAGCGGCTTGAGCGCCTGTACCGCGAAGACCCGGGCACCATCTCGCTGCGACGCCTGGAGATATCCCGCGCCACCGTGCAAGAATCCATCAGCCAGGTCGCCGCGGCCAAGGCTGAAGTACAACGTGCGCGGGAAACACAGGGCGGTAACGAAGACGAAAACGCCCAGTTGCTCAGCGCCGCCAGCAACCTTGAAAAAGCCGAGCTGGACTTGAGCAATACCAAGGTCCACGCGCGTTCGGCCGGCCTGATCACCGATCTGCGCACCGATGTCGGCCAGTTCGCCGCCGCCGGTGCGCCGGTGATGACCCTGATCGCCATCCACGACGTGTGGATCAGCGCCGACATGACCGAAAACAACCTGGGCAGCGTCCAGCCCGGGACACCGGTGTCCATCGTGCTCGACGCCCTGCCGGGGAAAATCTACCGAGGCCATGTGCGCAGCGTCGGCTATGGCGTCGATATCGGCCAGACCACCCAGCCGGGCAGCCTGCCGAAAGTGGAGAACAGCCGCGACTGGCTGCGTCCTGCCCAGCGCTTTCCGGTCATCATCGAATTCGAACCCGGTGAGCTGACCAGCCCGCAAGGCATCCGCTCCGGCGGCCAGGCCGAAGTCATGGCGTTCCCGAGCGAGGGCAATCCGCTGAATTTTCTTGGGCGCATCTTTTTGCGCCTGATGAGCTGGATGTCCTATGCGTATTGAGCGCCCGGCCCGGGTTCAGCGCGCCTTGCGCCTGAGCTTCGGTACGGCGCTGTGCCTGGCGGCGAGCTTCGGTCTGGCCTTGCCCATCCCGTTCCTCTCACCGATGCTGGCGCTGATGATGCTGGCAGCGATGAACCGGCCATTACCGTTCAAGGCCAGCCTGGGCCTGGTCCTCATCCTTATGCTGACCACCGGGACCGGCCTGCTGCTGATCCCTCTGCTGCGTTACTACCCGTTCAGTGGCGTGCTGCTGGTCGGACTGTGCCTGTTCCTGGCCTTCGGTTATGGCCTGCGCGGCGGCAATCCGCTGGTGGCGACCTTCCTGGTGGTGGGCCTGACCTTGATCAGCTCGGCCGGAACCGCTGAATTCGCCCTGGCGCTTGAGGTGATCGTGGCCTTGGTCAAAGGCCTGTTCCTGGCGGTCACGACACTGACCATCAGCCATTGGCTATTCCCCGACCCCGCCAGCGCCCCACAAGCCAAACCCGGCCCGAGCCTGTCTCCCACCGAAAGCGGTTGGCTGGCATTAAGAGCCACGCTGGTGGTGCTGCCGACTTTCCTGCTGGCCATGATCGACCCGGCGAGCTACCTGCCGATCATCATGAAAGCCGTCAGCCTCGGCCAACAAAGCTGCGCCACCAGCGCCCGCAGCGCCGGCCAGGAACTGCTCGGCTCGACCCTGCTCGGTGGCCTGATGGCGATTGTTTTCTGGTGCGCGCTGAGCCTGTTCGTCAACCTGTGGATGTTTTTTCTGTGGATGCTGCTGTTCGGCTTGCTGGCGGCCAGAAAACTCTACGGCCTGGCCCAGACCCGACAACCACCGAGCTTCTGGCTCAACAGCCTGGCGACCCTGATCATTCTGCTCGGCCAATCGGTGCAGGATAGCGCCGCGGGCAAGGACGTCTATACCGCCTTCGCCATCCGCATGGGACTGTTCATTCTGGTGACCTTGTATGCCTGTGTGATGGTGCATCTGCTGGATACGCGGCGGCGACGTCGAATTACGACTGCCTAGAAACAGAAAAACCCCCTGAAGAGGGGGTTTTTCATTGTGGATAACTTATTCCACGGTGACCGATTTCGCCAGGTTGCGCGGCTGGTCAACGTCGGTGCCCTTAAGCACGGCGACGTAGTACGACAGCAGTTGCAGCGGGATGGTGTAGAGGATCGGCGACAGGATGTCGTGGATGTGCGGCATGTGCACCACGTGGGTGCCTTCACCGTTGGTCATGCCGGCCTTCTCGTCAGCGAAGACGATCAACTGGCCGCCGCGGGCGCGGACTTCCTGGAGGTTGGATTTCAACTTCTCCAGCAGTTCGTTGTTCGGCGCCACGGTCACCACTGGCATGTCGTTATCCACAAGCGCCAACGGGCCGTGTTTCAGCTCGCCGGCCGGATAGGCTTCGGCGTGGATGTAGGAAATTTCCTTGAGCTTGAGTGCCCCTTCCATCGCTACCGGGAATTGCGCGCCACGGCCGAGGAACAGGGTGTGGTTTTTCTCGGCGAACAGCTCGGAGATTTTTTCCACGGTGCTGTCCATCGCCAGCGCTTCGCCCAGACGGGTTGGCAAACGGCGCAGTTCTTCGACCAGCGTCGCTTCGACGCCTTTGGCCAGGGTGCCACGAACCTGACCCAGGGAAAGTGTCAGCAACAGCAGGCCCACCAATTGCGTGGTGAAGGCTTTGGTCGACGCCACACCGATTTCGCGGCCGGCCTGGGTCAACAGGGTCAGGTCGGATTCACGCACCAGCGAGCTGATGCCGACGTTGCAGATCGCCAGGCTGGCGAGGAAGCCCAGTTCCTTGGCGTTGCGCAGCGCGGCCAGGGTGTCGGCGGTTTCGCCGGACTGGGAGATGGTCACGAACAAGGTGTCCGGCTGCACCACCACCTTGCGGTAGCGGAATTCGCTGGCGACTTCGACCTGGCAAGGAATGCCGGCCAGCTCTTCGAGCCAGTAACGCGCGACCATGCCGGCGTGGTAGCTGGTGCCGCACGCGACGATCTGGACGTTGCGCACTTTGGCGAACAACTCGGCAGCCTGTGGACCGAATGCCTGTACCAGCACCTGGTTCTGGCTCAGGCGACCTTCCAGGGTGCGCTGCACCACGGACGGTTGCTCGTGGATTTCCTTGAGCATGAAGTGGCGGAATTCGCCTTTATCAGCGGCTTCCGCGCCATCGCGGTACTGCACGGTTTCACGCTCGACAGCCTGGCCGTCAACGTCCCAGATCTGCACACTGTCGCGGCGGATTTCGGCGATGTCGCCTTCTTCCAGGTACATGAAGCGGTCGGTGACCTGGCGCAGGGCCAACTGGTCGGACGCGAGGAAGTTTTCCCCCAGGCCCAGGCCGATCACCAGCGGGCTGCCGCTGCGGGCTGCAACCAGGCGATCCGGTTGTTTTGCACTGATGACCGCCAGACCGTAGGCACCGTGCAACTCTTTGACGGTCGCCTTCAGGGCCACGGTCAGGTCGCTCAGATCCTTGAGTTTGTGGTTCAGCAGGTGAGCGATGACTTCGGTGTCGGTGTCCGAGGTGAACACATAGCCCAGGGCCTTGAGTTGTTCACGCAGGGCTTCGTGGTTTTCGATGATGCCGTTGTGCACCACTGCCAGGTCACCGGAGAAATGCGGGTGAGCATTGCGCTCGCACGGTGCGCCGTGAGTAGCCCAGCGGGTATGGGCGATGCCCAGGCGACCGACCAGCGGCTCGGTGGCCAGTGCCTGTTCCAGCTCGCTGACCTTGCCCGGACGACGCATGCGCTCGAGTTTTTCATCGTTGGTGTAGACCGCCACGCCGGCGCTGTCGTACCCACGGTATTCAAGGCGCTTGAGGCCTTCGACGAGGATGGCGGTGATGTTACGTTCTGCGACTGCGCCGACAATTCCACACATGCTATTTCTCCTGACTGACAGCCGCGCATATCAAAGTGATGCCGCGGGCCTGAATCTGATCGCGAGCCTCAAGCGGCAGGCGTTCATCGGTAATAAGGGTATGGACACTGCTCCAGGGCAGTTCCAGGTTGGGAATCTTGCGGCCGATCTTGTCGGCCTCCACCATCACTACCACTTCTCGGGCGACTTCGGCCATGACCCGGCTCAGCCCCAGCAGTTCGTTGAAGGTGGTTGTACCGCGAACCAGATCGATGCCATCGGCACCGATGAACAGCTGGTCGAAGTCGTAGGAGCGTAGTACCTGCTCGGCGACCTGCCCCTGAAAGGACTCGGAATGCGGGTCCCAGGTGCCACCGGTCATCAACAGCACCGGTTCATGCTCAAGCTCGCTCAAGGCATTGGCGACATGCAGCGAGTTGGTCATCACCACCAGGCCAGGTTGCTGACCCAGTTCCGGGATCATCGAGGCGGTGGTACTGCCACTGTCGATAATGATGCGCGCATGCTCGCGGATCCGCGCGACGGCGGCACGGGCGATGGCTTGTTTGTACTTGGAAACCGGCTGACCCAGGTCGGTCACCAGCTCCTGAGGCATGGTGATGGCCCCCCCGTAGCGACGCAGCAACAGACCATTGCTTTCAAGTGCCGCCAGATCCTTGCGAATCGTAACTTCCGACGTTTCGAAGCGCTTGGCCAACTCATCCACACTGACTTCGCCCTGCTCAGTGAGCAAGGCGAGAATGTTGTGGCGACGCTGAGGCGTGTTGCGCTTCGACATGGGCTGGTAAGTTTCGATTCGAAAGATAACGGAAGCAATCAAAACCTATCGGCGAAACTTCGTCAAGCGTCATGCGATAAAAAGAACTGTGGATAACTTGTAGGAGCGAGCTTGCTCGCGATGAATTCGAGAGCGGCGCATTTTTCCAGAAAGAATGCGTCATCGTTCACGCCCATCGCGAGCAAGCTCGCTCCTACAAGGGAGTTGTGTATAACTCAGTTCTTTTTGACTTTCTCCGGCCGCTTCCAGCCGTCGATGTTCTTCTGACGAGCACGTCCGATGGCCAACTGGGATTTATCCACAGTCGAAGTAATGGTCGATCCGGCTGCCGTGGTTGCACCGTCCAAGATATCCACAGGCGCTACCAACGAGTTGTTGGAGCCGATGAACACATCCGCACCCAGCACGGTTTTCCACTTGTTCACACCATCGTAGTTGCAGGTGATGGTACCGGCGCCAATGTTGGTGCGCGCGCCGATCTCGGCGTCGCCCAGATAGGCCAGGTGACCGGCCTTGGCGCCTTCGCCCAGGTGCGCGTTTTTCAACTCGACGAAGTTACCCACATGCGCGCGGGCTTCCAGCACGGTGCCTGGACGCAGACGGGCGAACGGACCGGCATCGCTGGCTTCACCGAGGATGGCGCCTTCGATGTGGCTGTTGGCCTTGATGACCACGCCTTTGCGCAGTGTACTGTCCTTGATCACGCAGTTCGGGCCGATCACCACGTCGTCTTCGATGACCACCTTGCCTTCGAGAATCACGTTGATGTCGATCAGCACGTCGCGGCCAACCGTGACTTCACCGCGCACATCGAAACGCGCCGGGTCGCGCAGCGTCACGCCTTGGGCCATCAAGCGCAGACCAGCGCGCAATTGATAGTGACGCTCAAGTTCGGAAAGCTGTTTACGATCGTTGGCGCCCTGCACTTCCATCGCGTCGTGGGGTTGTTCGGTAGCCACCACCAGACCATCGTTGACCGCCATTTCGATCACGTCGGTCAGGTAATACTCGCCCTGCACGTTGTTGTTGGACAGGCGACTGGTCCAGTCAGCCAGGCGATCCGCCGGGACTGCGAGGATGCCGGTGTTGCCTTCGTTGATGGCACGTTGAGCTTCGGTGGCGTCCTTGTGCTCGACGATCGCGGACACCTTGCCATCAGCGTCGCGAACAATTCGACCGTAACCGGTCGCGTCGTCCAGTTCGACGGTGAGCAGGCCCATTTGCCCAGGCACGACCAGCTTGAGCAGGCGCTGCAGGGTTTCCGTTTCAATCAAAGGCACATCACCGTACAGAACCAGCACGGTGTCGGCCTTGATGAAGGGTACAGCCTGGGCCACGGCGTGACCGGTGCCCAGTTGTTTGTCCTGAAGGACGAAATTCAGATCGTCAGCGGCCAGGCGCTCACGCACGGCATCGGCGCCATGGCCGATCACCACGTGGATGCGCTGTGGATCAAGTTGTCGGGCGCTGTGGATAACATGGCCGAGCATGGAGTTGCCGGCAATCGGGTGCAGTACTTTCGGCAAAGCGGAACGCATGCGCGTGCCTTGGCCAGCAGCGAGAATAACGATTTCAAGAGACATGACTGGCTACCAATCCTGGGTGGTCAGCGGCTGCGACCAGGTTGTAAAAATCGGAAAAGAAAAAAGGGTAGCCGAGGCTACCCTTTTTAATCAATCACACAACAAGCGCAGCCTTAGTGGCCGAACTTCTTGCGGATCTGCTGGACGGTGCGCAGCTGAGCTGCGGCCTCGGCCAGACGTGCGGCAGCGGAACCGTAATCGAATTCAGCGCCACGTTCATGCAAGGCCTTCTCGGCAGCCTTGACGGCTTCCTGAGCGGAGGCTTCATCCAGGTCGGCAGCACGTTGCACGGTGTCGGCAAGTACTTTGACCATGTTCGGCTGAACCTCGAGGAAACCACCGGAGATGTAATACACCTCCTCTTCCCCGCCCTGCTTGACCAGGCGGATCGGACCTGGCTTCAGATTAGTGATCAGCGGCGCGTGACCCAGGGCGATACCAAGATCACCCAGTGCACCGTGCGCAATCACCATCTCGACCAGACCGGAAAAGATTTCCCCTTCCGCGCTGACGATATCGCAATGGACTGTCATAGCCATCTGATTGCCTCAACCTAAATTAGCGCCCGTTGCCGGGCGCCGGGATTACAGTTTCTTGGCTTTCTCGATCGCTTCTTCGATGCCGCCAACCATGTAGAACGCTTGTTCTGGCAGGTGGTCGTAGTCACCGTTGAGGATGCCTTTGAAGCCAGCAATGGTGTCTTTCAGGGAAACGTATTTACCCGATGCACCGGTGAAGACTTCAGCCACGAAGAACGGCTGCGACAAGAAACGCTGGATCTTACGAGCACGGTTTACCAACTGCTTGTCGGCTTCCGACAGCTCGTCCATACCCAGGATCGCAATGATGTCCTTCAGTTCTTTGTAACGCTGCAGAACGTACTGAACGCCGCGAGCGGTGTCGTAGTGGTCCTGGCCGATCACGTTCGGGTCCAGCTGGCGCGAAGTCGAGTCCAGTGGATCGACCGCTGGGTAGATACCCAGGGAGGCGATGTCACGGGACAGAACGACGGTGGCGTCCAAGTGGGCGAAGGTGGTCGCTGGCGACGGGTCGGTCAAGTCATCCGCAGGTACGTATACCGCTTGGATCGAAGTGATCGAACCTTCCTTGGTCGAAGTGATACGTTCTTGCAGAACGCCCATCTCTTCAGCCAGGGTCGGCTGGTAACCTACTGCCGAAGGCATACGGCCCAGCAGTGCGGATACTTCAGTACCGGCCAGGGTGTAACGATAGATGTTGTCGACGAACAGCAGAACGTCGTTACCTTCGTCACGGAACTTCTCGGCCATGGTCAGGCCGGTCAGTGCTACGCGCAGACGGTTACCCGGCGGCTCGTTCATCTGACCGTAAACCAGTGCCACTTTGTCCAGAACGTTGGAATCCTTCATCTCGTGGTAGAAGTCGTTACCCTCACGAGTACGCTCACCCACACCTGCGAACACGGAATAACCGCTGTGCTCGATGGCGATGTTACGGATCAGTTCCATCATGTTTACGGTTTTGCCTACACCGGCACCACCGAACAGACCGACTTTACCGCCTTTGGCGAACGGGCAGACCAGGTCGATAACCTTGATGCCGGTTTCCAGCAGGTCGTTGCCGCCTGCCTGTTCAGCGAACGAAGGCGCTGGACGGTGAATGCCCCAACGCTCGTCGGTATCGATTGGACCTGCTTCGTCGATCGGGTTGCCCAGAACGTCCATGATCCGGCCCAGAGTCGCTTTACCGACCGGTACGGAGATGGCTGCGCCAGAGTCGACAACGTCCAGACCGCGCTTCAAGCCTTCGGTGGAACCCATCGCAATGGTACGAACCACGCCGTCGCCCAGCTGTTGCTGAACTTCCAGGGTGGTCCCGGCCGCGCTTTGTACAGTCAGCGCGTTGTAGATGCTCGGTACGCTGTCGCGTGGAAATTCCACGTCGATAACGGCGCCGATGATTTGAACGATACGTCCGCTACTCATAGCTGGATCCTCTGAATATTTGAACCGTTAAACCGCGGCAGCGCCGCCGACGATTTCCGAGATCTCTTGGGTGATCGCAGCCTGACGCGCCTTGTTGTAGACCAGCTGCAAATCGCTGATCAAATCACCGGCGTTGTCGGTAGCGTTCTTCATCGCGATCATCCGCGCAGCTTGTTCAGCCGCGTTGTTCTCGACCACCGCCTGGTAGACCTGCGACTCCACGTAACGGACCATCAAGCCGTCCAGCAGCTCCTTGGCATCCGGTTCGTAGAGATAGTCCCAGTGGTGCTTGAGGTCTTGATCCGGGGTTGCCACCAGTGGAATCAATTGCTCCACGGTAGGCTGTTGCGTCATGGTGTTGATGAACTTGTTGGACACCACGGACAGGCGGTCAATACGGCCGTCCAGGTAGGCATCCAGCATCACCTTGACGCTGCCGATCAGATCATTGATCGACGGCTCTTCACCCAGGTGGCTGATAGCTGCAACGACGTTACCGCCGAAGTTGCGGAAAAAGGCCGCACCCTTGCTACCAACGACACACAGATCGATCTCGACGCCGTTTTCGCGGTTTACCGCCATGTCCTTGACCAGGGCCTTGAACAGGTTGGTGTTCAAGCCGCCGCACAGACCACGGTCACTGCTCACTACGACATAACCGACACGCTTGATTTCGCGGTCGATCATGAACGGGTGGCGGTATTCCGGGTTGGCGTTGGCCAGATGCCCAATTACCTGGCGGATACGCTCCGCATAAGGACGGCTAGCAGCCATGCGCATTTGTGCCTTGCGCATTTTGCTGACCGCCACTTTTTCCATGGCGCTGGTAATCTTTTGCGTGCTTTTGATGCTCGCAATCTTACTGCGAATCTCTTTTGCGCCTGCCATGTAACACCTATCAGGTTAGCAAGCGGGAGCCGCTAGGCTCCCGCTGCGGCTTACCAGGTTTGGGTGGCCTTGAACTTCTCGATACCGGCTTTCATGCCAGCGTCGATTTCGTCATTGAAGTCACCCTTCACGTTGATCTTCGCCATCAATTCGGCGTGATCGCGGTTGAAGAAAGCAATCAGCGCTTGTTCGAAGCTGCCGATCTTGGCGATTTCAACGTCAGTCAGGAACCCACGCTCAGCGGCATACAGCGACAGCGCCATGTCAGCGATCGACATTGGTGCGTATTGCTTCTGCTTCATCAGCTCGGTAACGCGCTGACCATGCTCAAGTTGCTTACGGGTCGCTTCGTCCAGGTCAGAAGCGAACTGGGCGAATGCCGCCAGTTCACGGTACTGAGCCAGAGCGGTACGGATACCACCGGACAGCTTCTTGATGATCTTGGTCTGAGCGGCACCACCCACACGGGATACCGAAACACCGGCGTTCACTGCAGGGCGGATGCCCGAGTTGAACATGGCCGATTCCAGGAAGATCTGACCGTCGGTGATGGAAATCACGTTGGTCGGAACGAACGCGGAAACGTCGCCAGCCTGGGTTTCGATGATCGGCAGTGCGGTCAGGGAACCGGTTTTGCCGGTCACTGCGCCGTTGGTGAACTTCTCTACGTATTCTTCCGAAACGCGGGATGCGCGCTCCAGCAGACGGGAGTGGAGATAGAACACGTCGCCTGGGTAAGCTTCACGGCCTGGTGGACGGCGCAGCAGCAGGGAAATCTGGCGGTAAGCCACTGCTTGCTTGGACAGATCGTCATAAACGATCAGCGCGTCTTCACCGCGGTCGCGGAAGAATTCACCCATGGTGCAACCGGAGTACGGTGCCAGGAATTGCAGCGCAGGAGATTCCGAAGCACTGGCAGCCACGATGATCGTGTTAGCCAGGGCGCCGTTTTCTTCCAGCTTGCGAACCACGTTGGCGATGGTCGATTGTTTCTGACCGATTGCTACGTAGACGCAGAAAATGCCGCTGTTCTTCTGGTTGATGATCGCGTCGATCGCCAGAGCGGTTTTACCGATCTGACGGTCACCGATGATCAGCTCACGCTGGCCACGGCCGACAGGGATCATGGCATCGACAGCCTTGTAGCCAGTCTGTACAGGCTGGTCTACCGACTTACGCCAGATCACGCCCGGAGCAACTTTCTCGACCGCGTCGGTCTCGGTGTTGCCCAGTGGACCTTTGCCGTCAACTGGGTTACCCAGTGCGTCGACTACGCGACCCAGCAGTTCCTTACCAACCGGAACTTCGAGGATGCGGCCGGTGCACTTGGCGCTCATGCCTTCAGCCAGAGACTGGTATGCGCCCAATACAACGGCACCTACAGAGTCTTGCTCCAGGTTGAGGGCCATACCGAAGACGCCGCCCGGAAACTCGATCATCTCGCCGTACATTACGTCGGCCAGACCGTGAATCCGCACGATACCGTCAGATACGCTGACGACAGTGCCTTCGTTACGGGCTTGGGAGGTCACATCGAGCTTGTCGATGCGGCCCTTGATAATTTCACTTATTTCGGAAGGATTGAGTTGCTGCATTGCTCTGCTGCCCCTTCAAACTCAAGATTTCAATGCTTCGGCAAGTTTCGCGATTTTGCCGCGAATCGAGCCATCGATAACCAGGTCGCCGGCGCGGATGACGACACCACCAATAAGGGCAGCGTCCTCCGCAACTTGCAGGCGCACTTCCCGGTTGAGTCGTGCACTGAGAACCTTGGCGAGTTTGTCTTGCTGTTCTTGGTTCAATGCAAAAGCACTGGTCACTTCTACGTCTACCGACTTCTCTTGTTCGGCCTTGTACAGGTCGAAAAGAGCGGCAATCTCCGGCAACAGCGGGAGACGGTCGTTTTCGGCAACGACGTTGATGAAGTTCTGTGCCTTGGCATCAAACTTGTCGCCGCACACGTCAATGAACGTGGCGGCCTTTTCTGCGCTCGTCAGTCGCGGGGCCTTGAGCACGCGCTGCATGGTGTCGTCTTCCGACACCGCTGCAGCCAGGCCGAGCATGGCTGACCAATTGGCCAGTTGCTGGTGGGCCTGAGCGTGCTCGAAGGCCGCCTTAGCGTAAGGTCGGGCCAACGTGGTCAGTTCTGCCATGATCGCCCTCGCTTAGATTTCAGCAGCCAGTTGGTTAACCAGCTCTGCGTGCGCGTTTTGATCGATTGTGGCACCCAGGATCTTCTCGGCGCCGCCGACTGCCAGCAAGCCCACTTGGGCACGCAGCGCGTCTTTGACACTGTTCAGTTCCTGTTCGATCTCGGCTTGAGCCTGAACCTTCACACGGTCAGCGTCGATACGGGCTTTTTCAACAGCCTCTTCAACGATCTGATTACCGCGTTTCTTGGCTTGCTCGATGATTTCAGCTGCCTGAGCTTTCGCTTCGCGCAGTTGCTGACCCGCTTTCTCTTGGGCCAACTCCAGGTCGCGAGCTGCTCGGCTGGCAGCGTCCAGACCATCAGCGATCTTCTTTTGACGTTCGTGCAAAGCCGCGATGACCGGAGGCCATACGAACTTCATGCAGAACAGTACAAAAATCAGGAACGCAACGGACTGGCCAATCAGGGTCGCATTAATGTTCACGCCAACACCTCGCAGTTACGTTGTCCATCACACCAAATTACCCGGAAGATCCGAGTAATTAGCCAGCGATCTGACCAACGAACGGGTTCGCAAAGGTGAAGAACAGAGCGATACCAACACCGATCATGGTTACGGCGTCGAGCAGACCGGCAACGATGAACATTTTAACTTGCAGCATTGGAACCATTTCTGGTTGACGCGCTGCGCCTTCCAGGAACTTGCCGCCCAGCAGGCCGAAACCAATTGCGGTACCCAGTGCGCCCAGGCCGATCAACAGTGCAACAGCGATAGCGGTTAGACCAACTACAGTTTCCATCTTTCCTCCCGACTTTTACGTCGTATGGTTTAGGTTTTTTAGATTAAAGCGGTAAAACAAATCGTTTCAGATGCCCCGTCAGGAGCACCTTCCCGTTTGACCGGGAAGGACATCAGACTAGTCGAGACTGGTCTTAATGGTTTTCTTCGTGTGCCATCGACAGGTAAACGATGGTCAACATCATGAAGATGAACGCCTGCAGGGTGATGATCAGGATGTGGAACACAGCCCACGCCCACTGCAGAACAACGCCCAGGCCACTAAGCCAGAGCAGACCGCTGCCGAACATCACAGCAATCAGAATGAAGACCAGCTCGCCGGCGTACATGTTGCCGAACAGACGCAGAGCCAGGGAGATCGGCTTGGCGATCAGGGTCACGAATTCCAGCAGGAAGTTCACCGGGATCAGCAGGGCCTGAACGAAGATGTTCTTGCTGCCGAACGGGTGCAGGGTCAGTTCGCCGATAAAGCCGCCGATGCCCTTGACCTTGATGCTGTAGAAAATGATCAACGCGAACACCGACAGGGCCATGCCCAGGGTAGCGTTCGGGTCAGTGGTCGATACGGCACGGAATGGAATGTGCGGATCGCCGGAGATCGCCATGGCCAGCTGAGGAATCCAGTCGACCGGAATCAGGTCGACGGCGTTCATCAGGAACACCCAGACGAAGATGGTCAGTGCCAGCGGTGCAATCACCGGGCTACGGCCATGGAAGCTGTCTTTCACGCTGCCATCGACGAATTCGACCAAAACTTCAACGAAGTTCTGCAAAGCACCAGGCTGACCGGAAGTCGCCTTCTTTGCCGCCATGCGGAAAAGAAGAACGAAGATCAGACCCAAAGCGACCGACCAGCCGAGAGTATCGACGTGGAAAGCCCAGAAGCCCATTTCCTTGGCTTCTGCTGCGGTGTGGGCAAAGCCCCAGCCGCCGGTAGGGTGCTGACCGAAGGTCAGGTTCTGCAAGTGGTGCTGGATATAGCCCGAAGCGGTTGTTTCTGCCATGGTTGCCTCAAACGCCCTAAGGTCTCGAAAGTCTTGTTCTCATCAGCAGGGGAGCGAACCAGCTGACCGACTGAGTCAGCACGAAGGCACCGAATACTGCAATCGGCGCCAGTGGCTTCACACCTGCAAACACCAGTGCAAACAGCACTGCCGTCAAAATCAGTTTGCCTGCCTCGCCGGCATAAAATGACCGGACGATGGACTGGGCTGCTCGGGCGCCGGAAAACCGAAATGCCCTGTGAGCGAAATAAACATTGGGTAGCAAGGCTATCAGGCCTCCGCAGAGTCCGGAGTACCCGGCAACGACTCCATATCGGTACCAGAGCGCCAAAGCGGCGATCAGCAACACGACAAATTGAGCCATCAACACCGGAAAAACTGCCAGGCGATGGAAGGGCAGGCGGTTTGGCGTGCGGGTTTCCATCACTTTTACTCTCCAATGGTCGGCTGCCGAAATTCACTAACTTGGCATAATTTGTGCCGACAAAATGCGCGCAGAGTATAGGGGCGGTTCTGCCCCTATTCAACTGTCAGGTAGTGATTTCCGACTGCGCGCTACATGAGGAAATGTTTCAGCGGATATGTGCGAGTACGCCTTGAAGCTCGTCCAGGGAGTTGTAGCCAATCACCAACTGCCCCTTACCCTTCTTACCGTGGCGAATCTGCACCGCAGAGCCTAGGCGCTCGGCCAGGCGCTGTTCGAGACGGGCGATATCCGGGTCCGGTTTTGCCGCTTCAACAGGCTCAGGTTTACCACTCAACCACTGGCGAACCAGTGCCTCGGTTTGGCGCACGGTCAGCCCGCGTGCGACAACATGTCGCGCCCCTTCGACCTGCTGATTTTCCGGCAAACCGAGCAAAGCACGGGCATGACCCATTTCCAGGTCGCCGTGGGACAACATGGTCTTGATGACTTCCGGCAAGGAAATCAGGCGCAACAGGTTCGCCACGGTCACCCGGGACTTGCCCACAGCCTCGGCCACCTGTTGCTGGGTCAGCTGGAACTCCTGCTGCAAGCGCTGCAGGGCCACCGCTTCTTCGATGGGGTTGAGGTCTTCGCGCTGGATGTTCTCGATCAGCGCGATGGCGATCGCGGTTTCATCGGGTACATCGCGAACCATCGCCGGGATGGTTTCCTGCCCGGCCTGCTGGCTGGCACGCCAGCGGCGTTCACCGGCAATGATTTCGAAGCGGCCAGCGCCGATCGGGCGCACCACGATGGGCTGCATGACGCCCTGGGCCTTGATCGACTGCGCCAGCTCTTCGAGCGCCTGCGGGTCCATGTCACGACGCGGCTGGTACTTGCCGCGCTGGAGCAAGTCCAGTGGCAAGTGTTGCAGCTCACGGTGATCGGCTTGCGCCGCTTGTTCTTCCAGCGAGCTGACGGTCGGACCACTCAGCAGTGCATCCAGTCCTCGTCCGAGACCTCGTTTCTTGACGGCCATGGGGATTCCTTAAGTTGCCTGAGCGGCGGCGATGCGTGAGTTTTTGCGCTGACGACGAACCATTTCGCCCGCCAGTGCCAGGTAGGCAACGGCACCGCGCGAGGATTTGTCGTACGCCAGCGCCGGCATGCCGTAGCTTGGCGCTTCGGCCAGACGGATGTTGCGCGGAATGACGGTGTCGTAGAGCTGTTCGCCGAAGTGTTCCTTGAGCTGCGCCGAGACATCGTTCATCAGGCTCAGGCGCGGGTCGTACATCGTGCGCAGCAGGCCTTCGACCTTGAGGTTCGGGTTGAGCAGCTCGGCGATGCGCTTGATGTTATCCACAAGGTCGCTCAAGCCTTCGAGGGCGAAGTACTCGCACTGCATGGGGATAATCACCCCGTCGGCGGCAACCAGTGCGTTCAAGGTCAGCATCGACAGCGACGGCGGGCAGTCGATCAGGATGTAGTCGTAGTTTTCGCGGATCGGCGCCAGCGCACTGCGCAGGCGACTTTCCTTCATCTGCATTTCCAGCAGAACCACTTCGGCCGCGGTGAGGTCGCGGTTGGCCGGCAACAACTGGTAACCACCGTGTTCGGAGAAGTGCATGGCCTGGGCCAGGTCGCATTCGCCGATCAGCAGGTCGTAGACCGAGTTTTCCAGGCCGTGTTTATCCACACCGCTACCCATGGTGGCGTTGCCCTGTGGATCAAGGTCGATCAACAGCACCCGACGCTTGGTCGCGACCAGGGATGCTGCGAGGTTGATGCAGGTGGTGGTTTTGCCCACGCCACCCTTTTGGTTCGCTATCGCGAATACCTTAGCCATTCTTGCTTGTGTTCCCAATCATGCCGTGCGGCGCAGTATCAGCAGATGGCGTTGGCCTTGGCAACCAGGTACGGCCAGGGCGTGTTCGCTATCGAGGTGGAAGTCTGCCGGCAATGCTACCAGCTCATCGGCCGGATGAACGCCCTTCATTGCCAGCCAGCGTGTTTCGCTATCGCCGAGGTGGCGAGTCCAGTTGCTGAAGTTCTCCATGCTGCTGAACGCCCGGGAAATGATCCCGTTGAACGGCTGGGCAGGCTGGAAGGCTTCGACGCGACTGTGGATAACTTGCAGGTTATCCAGTTTGAGTTCGAGTTTGACCTGGGTCAGGAAGCGGGTTTTCTTGCCGTTGCTGTCCAGGCAAGTCACCTGGGACTCGGGAAACAGGATGGCCAACGGAATGCCGGGCATGCCGCCGCCGCTGCCGACGTCGAGCCAGCGTCCGTTTTCGATGAATGACATCACGCTCAGGCTGTCGAGCAGATGGCGGGAGACCATTTCGTCAGGATCACGCACGGCGGTGAGGTTGTAGGCCTTGTTCCATTTGATCAACAGGGCCAGATAACCCAGCAGTTGCGCGTGCTGGGTGTCTGTCAGCGTGACGCCAAGCTGGCGGGCACCTGTGGATAACTCTTCTGCATGTTGCGAAGTGACCAACGAACTCAAGCGCTTTGCTCCAACTGACGGCCCGCGCCGCGTTTTTTCAAATGAATCATCAACAGCGAAATGGCTGCCGGCGTTACGCCCGGGATACGCGAAGCCTGGCCCAAAGTCTCTGGACGGGTCGCACCGAGCTTGCTCTGGATCTCTTTGGAGAGACCGGAAATATTCGTGTAATCGATATCCACAGGCAGTTTGGTGTCTTCGCTGGCTCGCAGGCGGGCGATTTCATCCTGTTGACGATCGATGTAACCGGCGTACTTGGTCTTGATCTCGACCTGTTCGGCAACCTGTGGATCTTCTGCGCCACCGCCAGTGACGGAGATCAGACCAGCGTAGTCGATTTCCGGACGGCTCAAGAGATTGAGCAGGTTGTATTCGTGAGTCAGCGGCGTGCCGAATTTTTCGGCAATCGCATCGCCCTGTTCGGTGCCCGGGCGAACCCAGGTGCTCTTCAGGCGCTGCTCTTCCAGTTCGATGCTTTCGCGTTTTTTGCAGAAAGCTGCCCAGCGCACGTCATCGACCAGGCCGAGTTCACGGCCTTTTTCGGTCAAGCGCAGGTCGGCGTTGTCTTCGCGCAGGATCAAACGGTACTCGGCACGGGAGGTGAACATCCGGTACGGCTCTTGGGTACCGAGGGTAATCAGGTCGTCGACCAACACACCGATGTAGGCCTCGTCGCGACGCGGACACCAGGCCTCTTTGCCTTGGGCGCGCAGTGCCGCGTTGGTGCCGGCGAGCAAACCCTGGGCGCCGGCTTCTTCGTAACCGGTGGTGCCGTTGATTTGTCCGGCGAAAAACAGGCCGCCAATGACTTTGGTTTCCAGGCTGTACTTCAGGTCGCGCGGGTCGAAGTAGTCGTACTCGATGGCGTAGCCCGGACGCACGATGTGCGCGTTTTCCATGCCGCGGATCGATTGCACGATCTGCAATTGCACGTCGAACGGCAGGGATGTGGATATCCCGTTCGGATACAGCTCGTTTGTCGTCAAACCTTCCGGTTCGATGAAGACCTGATGGCTTTCCTTGTCGGCAAAGCGATGGATCTTGTCTTCGATCGACGGGCAATAACGCGGGCCGATGCCTTCGATCTCACCGGCAGCGGAATACATCGGCGAACGGTCGAGGTTCGCGGCAATGATTTCGTGGGTGCGGGCGTTGGTGTGGGTAATCCAGCAGCTGACTTGCCGCGGATGTTGCTCTTTGGACCCCATGAACGACATCACCGGGATCGGTGTATCGCCGGCTTGCTCGGTCATCACCGAGAAATCCACAGAGCGGGCGTCAATACGCGGCGGTGTACCGGTTTTCAGGCGACCCACGCGCAGCGGCAGTTCACGCAGGCGGTGAGCCAGCGCGATCGATGGCGGATCACCGGCGCGACCACCGGAAAAATTCTGCAAACCGATGTGGATAAGTCCACCGAGGAAGGTGCCTGTGGTCAAAACCACCGAGTCGGCGAGAAAACGCAGGCCCATTTGGGTCACTACGCCACGCACTTGTTCCTGCTCGACGATCAGGTCATCGGCTGCCTGTTGAAATATCCACAGGTTCGGCTGGTTTTCCAGGATTTCGCGGACAGCGGCCTTGTACAGAACCCGGTCTGCCTGTGCACGGGTTGCACGCACGGCCGGGCCTTTGCGGCTGTTCAACACGCGAAACTGGATGCCGCCTTTGTCGGTAGCAATGGCCATCGCGCCACCCAGGGCATCGATTTCCTTGACCAGGTGGCTTTTGCCGATCCCGCCAATGGCCGGGTTGCAACTCATGGCACCGAGGGTTTCCACGTTATGCGTCAGCAACAGGGTTTTAACCCCCATACGTGCTGAGGCCAGTGCTGCCTCGGTACCGGCATGACCGCCGCCGATGACGATCACTTCAAAACGGGAAGGGAAATCCACCACGCACCTCGTGCCTGCTTAAGTAGGTAATTCAGGAATAGTTTGAGCTCAGGTTTTTGGACCTGGTCGACAAGTATAGGGACTTCGCCCTTCCTAAAGAACCCTTTGCACAAAATTTAACCAGCTGTGGAAAAGTCGGAGTTATAGAAATTAAAAAGAAAGAAATTTATTAAATCTTTGTTTTTATGTTTATTTCTATGTACCTGCCTTTCTGTGGATAGATCTCTACAGACCTTTATTTTCAATGTGTACAGAGATTCAAAACCCTGTGTTCATGTGCCAATGAGGCCCTTGGATAACCGGGGTAAGCCTGTGGATGAAAGAGGTGCTTATCCACAGGGGTGGTTATATCCAGTTTTCAGGCCCTGTTATCAACTGACCTTAGTGGCGGTTATTCACAGGGCTTAATCCACAGAAAAACGTCGTTTGCTCAAAATCCGCGCACGAAAATTCAGCTCAAGCAGACAATGTCCGCTCGGCACTGGAGGGTTTATTCACAAAAGGAGGGAGCAGACAGGCACGAATGGCCTGTCTGTGAACAACAGGCGGGTTACTTACCGATGCAGAAGCTGGAGAAGATTCGCCCCAACAGATCGTCGGAGCTGAAAGCGCCGGTGATTTCTCCCAGCGAGTGCTGAGCCTGGCGCAAATCCTCGGCCAGCAGCTCACCAGCACCGGCCAGGGTCAATTGCGCACGGCCATGCTCGAGGGCAGCACTGGCATGACGCAGCGCCTCCAGATGCCGCCGGCGAGCACTGAAGCTGCTTTCGGACGTTTGCTCGTAGCCCATGCAGGCCTTGAGGTGATCGCGCAGCAGTTCCAGGCCAGCACCTGCGGACTTGGCACTCAGGCTGATGGTGACGTGACCGTCCTCGCTGATCTCCATGGCAATGGCTTCACCCGTAAGGTCAGCCTTGTTGCGGATCAAGGTCACTTTCGCGGGATCGGGACGGGTTTCCAGAAATTCCGGCCACAATGCAAACGGATCAAGGGCTTCCGGTGCGGTGGCATCGACTACCAACAGCACCCGATCCGCTTCGCCGATGGCTTTCAAGGCACGTTCGACGCCGATTTTTTCCACATGGTCATCGGTATCGCGCAGACCGGCGGTATCCACCACATGCAGCGGCATGCCATCGATGTGGATATGTTCACGGAGTACGTCGCGGGTGGTACCGGCAATTTCGGTCACGATCGCCGCTTCACGCCCGGCCAGCGCATTGAGCAGGCTGGATTTACCGGCATTCGGACGACCGGCAATCACCACGGTCATGCCGTCACGCAGCAAGGCGCCCTGCCCGGCTTCGCGCATGACGGTGGATAACTCGTCGCGCACTTTGTCGAGCATGCTCAGGACGTGGCCATCTGCGAGGAAGTCGATTTCCTCTTCCGGGAAATCGATGGCCGCTTCGACATAAATGCGCAGGCCGATCAGTTGCTCGGTGAGGTTATGCACACGTGACGAGAAAGCGCCCTGCAGGGAGCGCAACGCGTTTCGCGCCGCCTGGGCAGAACTGGCTTCAATCAGGTCGGCAATGGCTTCGGCCTGGGCAAGGTCCAGTTTGTCGTTGAGGAAGGCGCGCTCACTGAATTCCCCCGGTCGGGCGAGCCGGCAACCCAATTCCAGGCAGCGCTTGAGCAACATATCCAGAACGATCGGGCCGCCGTGACCCTGTAGTTCCAGGACATCTTCGCCAGTAAACGAGTTTGGCCCGGGAAAATACAGCGCGATGCCCTGATCCAGTACTTCGTCGTTTTCACCGAAGAACGCACCGTAGTGGGCAAATCGCGGCTTGAGGTCGCGACCACTGAAGGCCTTGGCCGCAACGCTGGCCAACGGCCCGGAAATACGCACGATGCCTACACCGCCACGGCCCTGGGCGGTGGCGACGGCTGCGATGGTTTCACGAGGAACGCTCATAAACCGGTATCCAGACAAAAGTGACAGATAGCAAAACGCCCCACTAGGGGGCGTTTTGAGTGGTTATCCACAGTGTAAATCAGGCAGCTGCTTTAGCGGCCGCTTCGATCTTACGTGTGATGTACCACTGTTGGGCGATCGACAGGCAGTTGTTCACTACCCAGTACAGCACCAGACCAGCCGGGAACCACAGGAAGAAGAAGGTGAAGATGATTGGCATCAGCTTCATTACCTTGGCCTGCATCGGATCCGGAGGAGTCGGGTTCAGCTGCTGCTGGATGAACATGGTTGCGCCCATGATGATCGGCAGAATGAAGAACGGATCCTTGATCGACAGGTCAGTGATCCACAGCATGAACGGCGCCTGGCGCATTTCAACGCTTTCCAGCAGAACCCAGTACAGCGAGAGGAAAACCGGCATCTGCACGAGGATTGGCAAGCAACCACCCAGCGGATTGATCTTCTCTTTCTTGTACAGCTCCATCATGGCTTGCGACATTTTCTGTCGGTCATCGCCATGTTGCTCTTTCAGCGCGGCCAGTTTCGGTGCCACTGCACGCATGCGCGCCATGGATTTGTAGCTGGCAGCCGACAGCGGGAAGAAGATCCCTTTGATCAGCATGGTCAGGAAGATGATCGACCAGCCCCAGTTACCCACAATGGCGTGGATGTGTTGCAGCAACCAGAAGATCGGTTGGGCGATAAACCACAGAATACCGTAGTCGACCGTCAGTTCCAGACCTGGGGACAACTCTTTGAGCACGGCCTGGCTTTTCGGACCTGCGTACAGAACAGCGCTGGTCTCGGCCTTGGCGCCCGGTGCAACGCTCATCGATGGGCCGGTGTAGCCGATGATGTAGTTGCCTTTGCTGTCTTTACGGGTCTGGACGACGTTGTTTTCGCCCTTGGCCGGAATCCACGCGGTCACGAAGTAGTGCTGCAACCAGGCAACCCAACCGCCAGTGACGGTTTCTTTGAGCGCTGCCTTGTCCATGTCCTTCATGGACACTTTCTTGTACGGCTCAGAACTTGTCCACAGGGCGGCGCCCAGGTAAGTCGCGGTGCCGGTAGCCGTGGTCGACGAAGGATCGGCGCTGGCGTCGCGCTTCAACTGGGCGAACATCGCACCGGTCCAGGGCTGAGCGCTCTGGTTGTCGATCAGGTAGGAAACGGTTACGTCATACAGGCCGCGTTTCACGGTGAAACGCTTGATGTAGTTGACGCCGTCCTTGCTGAACTTCAGGTCTACGACCAATTGGTCCTGACCGTCAGCCAGTTGATAAACCTTCTTCTCCGAGGAATAAACCGGACGACCGGCCGGATTGGCATCCGGACCGTTGGTGCCGATCAGACCGCTTTGCGCCAGATAAGTACGTTCGCCGCCGTTATCGAACAGCTGGAACGGAATTTCCGGGTGATCCTGGCGACGCGGATACAGCGGCAGGGTCAACTGGGCAACATCGCCACCTTGTGGGTCGATAGCCAGGTCCAGTACATCCGTTTTGATCTGGATGAGGTCCTTGCTCACAGCCACCGGCGTTTCGGCAGGTGCGCTGGTGTCGCTTGCAGCACGTGGAATGTCGTCACTGGCGGAAGCGTTGGAGCCAGTTGCCGTTTCCGGCAGGCCCGGTGCAGTCGTACTGGAGGCAACATTCTGAGTCGGCAAGGCAGCCTGACCATAGTCCTGGTTCCATTTAAGAACCATAACGTAGGACACGATTGCCAGGGCGACGATCAGGATCGTGCGTTTGATATCCATGATTACTCGGCCATCGAAGAAGAACGGGAGGTAGGGATAGGTGGAACCGGGTCATAACCACCGGGATTCCACGGATGACAGCGACCTAAACGACGAAAGGTCAGCCAGCCACCGCGAAGAAGGCCATGATTTTCGATGGCTTCTAACGCGTAGCAGGAACAACTGGGGTAGAAACGACAGTGACTGGCCATCAGAGGACTAATGGCATAGCGGTAAAACTGGATCGGAACGAGTGCCAGTTTACGCATCGGGACTGTCTACCCCTACAGTTTCGGTTTTGACTGCTGGTACCGGCGAACTGCGAGCCAGACGCTTCCAGAGTTTGCCGAAATGCTGAATCAATTCGGGGTTTTCTACGTCACCCAAACCTTTGCGCGCGACGATAACGATGTCCCAACCGACCAGTGAATCCTGGTTCAGGCGAAACGATTCGCGCATCAGACGTTTGAGGCGATTGCGCTCGACGGAGAGCTTTACGCTCTTTTTCCCGATAACCAACCCGAGACGGGGGTGATCAAGATCGTTGTTGCGCGCAAGGAGCAGGAGATTTTTCCCCGGAACCTTGCCGGTAGGGGAGTCAAAGACTGCCTTGAAATGCCGGGGAGTAAGCAGACGCTTTTCCCGACTGAAGTCCTGACTCACCTCCAGTGCCGGCTTATCAAACTGCCAGACGCGCACGACCTTTGGCGCGGCGACGCGACAGAACGGCACGACCGTTCTTGGTAGCCATGCGAGCACGGAAGCCGTGGGTACGAGCGCGTTTGATAGTGCTTGGTTGGAAAGTACGTTTCATTGTCGTGTTACCTGGTTCGTCCACAACGGGCCGGAATGGCCCCCGTTTTAAGAGACCGGGGATTCTAGAGAAAGCAAGCCTTCAGGTCAATTTCCAACCAGCGTTTCCTTATAAATAGATCTCCAGGCGTTTTGCGCTGAAGGAACCGTCGGTAAATATAAAAATAAGAAAGGAAAGAATTTAAAGCTTTTCTGTAAAGCTTATAAAAGCTAGGCTCGCCTCCTTCTGTGGATAAGTCGATTCAGCCCTTGTTTTACCTGATGTACAGAGAATGACAACTACAGTGGAAAACCGTGTTCAGCCTGTGCTGCACTGTCGGATAACCTGTGTGTGGAATGCCGCTTTATCCACAGGCCGGTTATCCACCGAGTTTCGCCCCCACTTGTGCAATGACCTTAACCCCGGTTATCCACAGAGCTTATGCACAGACCATTGGTCGTCTTTTTTGCGTATAAATCCCTGATTGTTCTTGGTCGATGAACCACCTTCGTGTGGATAAGTCGGCGTCTGGCCGCTACAATGGCCGCTTGTTTTTGCCTCACCGGCTTTCAACTTAGGGGATATCCGTGTCAGTGGAACTTTGGCAGCAGTGCGTGGAGCTTTTGCGCGATGAGCTGCCTGCCCAACAATTCAACACTTGGATCCGTCCACTACAGGTCGAAGCCGAAGGCGACGAGTTGCGTGTCTATGCACCCAACCGTTTTGTTCTGGACTGGGTCAACGAAAAGTACCTGGGGCGTGTTCTCGAATTGCTCGATGAGCACGGCAACGGCATGGCGCCTGCGCTTTCCTTGTTAATAGGCAGCAAACGCAGTTCGGCACCCCGTGCCGCGCCCAATGCTCCCCTGGCAGCTGCGGCTTCCCAGGCCCAGGCTGCACAGGCACCCGCCAGTTCGCCAGCGCCGGCACCTGCCGCGGCTTCGACCAAACGCGCCACGCAAAAAACGGCCGAGGTAAACGAGGAAGAACCTTCCCGTGACAGCTTCGACCCGATGGCCGGCGCCAGTTCGCAACAGGCCCCGGTGCGCGCCGAGCAACGTACCGTGCAGGTCGAAGGTGCGCTCAAGCACACCAGTTACCTGAACCGCACCTTTACCTTCGAGAACTTCGTTGAAGGTAAATCCAACCAGCTGGCGCGCGCCGCCGCCTGGCAGGTGGCGGACAACCCCAAGCACGGGTACAACCCGCTCTTCCTTTATGGTGGTGTCGGCCTGGGTAAAACCCACTTGATGCACGCTGTGGGTAACCATCTATTAAAGAAGAACCCGAATGCCAAGGTGGTGTACCTGCATTCGGAGCGTTTTGTGGCGGACATGGTCAAGGCCCTGCAACTGAATGCGATCAACGAGTTCAAACGCTTCTACCGCTCGGTGGATGCCTTGCTGATCGATGACATTCAGTTCTTCGCCCGCAAGGAGCGTTCCCAGGAAGAGTTTTTCCACACCTTCAACGCCCTGCTCGAAGGTGGCCAGCAGGTCATTCTCACCAGTGACCGCTACCCGAAAGAAATCGAAGGCCTTGAAGAGCGCCTTAAATCCCGCTTTGGCTGGGGCCTGACCGTAGCGGTCGAGCCGCCGGAGCTGGAAACCCGCGTGGCGATCCTGATGAAGAAGGCCGACCAGGCCAAGGTCGATCTGCCACACGACGCCGCGTTCTTCATTGCCCAGCGCATTCGCTCCAACGTCCGTGAGCTGGAAGGCGCGCTCAAACGCGTGATCGCCCACTCGCACTTCATGGGCCGCGATATCACCATCGAGTTGATTCGCGAATCCCTGAAGGACTTGTTGGCGTTGCAGGATAAACTGGTCTCTGTGGATAACATTCAGCGCACCGTCGCCGAGTATTACAAGATCAAGATCTCCGACTTGCTGTCCAAGCGTCGTTCTCGCTCGGTCGCACGTCCGCGTCAGGTTGCAATGGCCTTGTCCAAAGAGTTGACTAACCACAGCCTGCCGGAAATCGGCGATGTGTTTGGCGGCCGCGACCATACGACTGTTTTGCACGCCTGCCGCAAGATCAACGAACTTAAGGAATCCGACGCGGACATCCGCGAGGACTACAAGAACCTGCTGCGTACACTGACCACTTGATGAACACCAGCGCAGCTAATTAAGGCAAGGGACTAGACCATGCATTTCACCATTCAACGCGAAGCCCTGTTGAAACCCCTGCAACTGGTCGCAGGCGTCGTCGAACGCCGCCAGACCTTGCCGGTGCTCTCCAACGTGCTGCTGGTTGTCGAAGGCCAGCAATTGTCGCTGACCGGTACCGACCTGGAAGTCGAGCTGGTCGGTCGTGTTCAACTCGAAGAGCCGGCGGATCCGGGTTCCATCACCGTGCCGGCGCGCAAGCTGATGGACATCTGCAAAAGCCTGCCGAACGATGCGCTGATCGATATCAAGGTCGATGAGCAGAAGCTTGTGGTCAAGGCTGGCCGTAGCCGCTTCACCTTGTCGACATTGCCGGCCAACGATTTCCCGACTGTAGAAGAAGGCCCGGGTTCGCTGACCTGCAGCCTGGAGCAAAGCAAGCTGCGTCGTCTGATCGAGCGCACCAGCTTCGCCATGGCCCAGCAGGACGTGCGTTACTACCTCAACGGCATGCTGCTGGAAGTGTCTGCCGGCGTGATCCGCGCCGTGGCCACCGACGGTCACCGCCTGGCCATGTGCTCGATGCAGGCCGATATCGGTCAGCCGGATCGTCACCAGGTCATTGTGCCGCGCAAAGGTATCCTCGAACTGGCGCGCCTGCTCACCGAGCCGGACGGCAATGTCAGCATCGTGCTGGGCCAGCACCATATCCGCGCCACCACCGGTGAGTTCACCTTCACCTCGAAACTGGTCGACGGTAAATTCCCGGACTACGAGCGCGTTCTGCCAAAAGGCGGCGACAAGCTGGTACTGGGCGATCGCCAGGCGTTGCGTGAAGCGTTCAGCCGTACCGCGATTCTGTCCAACGAGAAGTACCGTGGTATCCGTCTGCAACTGGCCAGCGGTCAGCTGAAGATCCAGGCGAACAACCCGGAGCAGGAAGAAGCGGAAGAGGAAGTGGGCGTTGAATACAACGGCGGCTCCCTGGAAATCGGCTTCAACGTGAGCTATCTGCTCGACGTACTGGGCGTGATGACCACCGAGCAGGTTCGTCTGATCCTGTCCGACTCCAACAGCAGTGCGCTGGTGCAGGAATCGGACAACGACGACTCGGCCTACGTCGTCATGCCGATGCGTCTGTAATCATGCCCAGCAGAAGCTAGATGTCCTTAAGTCGCGTCTCGGTCACCGCGGTGCGCAATCTGCACCCGGTGACCTTCTCCCCCTCTCCCCGCATCAATATCCTTTACGGCGCCAACGGCAGCGGCAAAACCAGTGTTCTGGAAGCCATCCATCTGCTGGGGCTTGCCCGTTCGTTTCGCAGCACCCGCCTGTTACCGGTCATTCAATACGAACAGCTTGCCTGCACGGTGTTTGGCCAGGTTGAACTGGCTGAGGGTGGGCATAGCGCCTTGGGCATTTCGCGGGATCGCCAGGGTGAATTCCAGATCCGGATCGATGGGCAGAACGCGCGCAGCGCAGCCCAACTGGCCGAGATTCTGCCGCTGCAACTGATCAACCCGGACAGCTTTCGATTGCTGGAAGGGGCACCGAAGATTCGCCGACAGTTTCTCGATTGGGGCGTGTTCCACGTGGAACCGCGCTTCATGTCAACCTGGCAGCGCTTGCAGAAGGCCCTGCGCCAGAGAAACTCTTGGCTGCGGCATGGTACACTTGACGCCGTTTCGCAAGCGGTTTGGGACAGGGAACTGTGCCAGGCCAGCGCTGAAATTGATGAATACCGCCGCGCCTATATCAAAGCCTTGAAACCAGTCTTTGAACAAACCTTGAGCGAACTGGTTGAGCTTGAAGGCTTGACGCTCAGCTATTACCGCGGCTGGGACAAGGACCGTGAATTGAGTGCTGTGCTCGCCGGGTCTCTACAGCGGGACCAGCAAATAGGGCACACCCAGGCCGGACCACAACGTGCTGATTTGCGTCTCAGACTGGGCGCACACAACGCCGCGGACATCTTGTCCCGTGGCCAGCAGAAGTTGGTGGTTTGCGCATTACGGATTGCCCAGGGGCACCTGGTCAGCCAGGCTCGACGCGGTCAGTGTATTTATCTGGTGGATGACTTGCCGTCCGAACTGGACGAGCAGCACCGTCGCGCGCTTTGCCGCTTGTTGGAAGACTTACGCTGCCAGGTATTTATCACCTGTGTAGATCACGAATTATTGAGGGAAGGCTGGCAGACGGAAACGCCAGTCGCACTGTTCCACGTGGAACAGGGCCGTATCACCCAGACCCACGACCATCGGGAGTGAAGGCATTGAGCGAAGAAAATACGTACGACTCAACGAGCATTAAAGTGCTGAAAGGCCTGGATGCCGTACGCAAACGTCCCGGTATGTACATTGGCGACACCGATGATGGTAGCGGTCTGCACCACATGGTGTTCGAGGTGGTCGATAACTCGATCGACGAAGCCCTCGCCGGCTACTGCGACGACATCAGCATCATCATCCACCCGGATGAGTCCATCACCGTTCGCGACAACGGCCGTGGCATCCCGGTAGACGTTCACAAGGAAGAAGGCGTTTCGGCAGCCGAGGTCATCATGACCGTGCTGCACGCCGGCGGTAAGTTCGACGACAACTCCTACAAGGTCTCCGGCGGTCTGCACGGCGTGGGTGTGTCGGTCGTTAACGCCCTGTCGGAACAGCTGGTCCTGACCGTTCGCCGTAGCGGCAAGATCTGGGAACAGACTTACGTCCACGGTGTTCCGCAAGAGCCGATGAAAATCGTTGGCGACAGCGAAACCACCGGTACGCAGATCCACTTCAAGGCTTCCAGCGAAACCTTCAAGAACATCCATTTCAGCTGGGACATCCTGGCCAAGCGGATTCGTGAACTGTCCTTCCTCAACTCCGGTGTCGGCATCGTCCTCAAGGACGAGCGCAGCGGCAAGGAAGAACTGTTCAAATACGAAGGCGGCCTGCGTGCGTTCGTTGAATACCTGAACACCAACAAGACCCCGGTCAACCAGGTGTTCCACTTCAACATCCAGCGTGAAGACGGCATCGGCGTGGAAATCGCCCTGCAGTGGAACGACAGCTTCAACGAGAACCTGCTGTGCTTCACCAACAACATTCCACAGCGCGATGGCGGTACTCACCTGGTGGGTTTCCGTTCCGCACTGACGCGTAACCTGAACACCTACATCGAAGCTGAAGGCCTGGCGAAGAAGCACAAGGTCGCCACCACCGGTGACGATGCTCGTGAAGGCCTGACCGCGATCATTTCGGTAAAAGTGCCGGATCCGAAGTTCAGCTCCCAGACCAAAGACAAGCTGGTGTCTTCCGAAGTGAAGACCGCGGTCGAACAGGAAATGGGCAAGTACTTCTCCGACTTCCTGCTGGAAAATCCGAACGAAGCCAAGCTGGTCGTCGGCAAGATGATCGATGCGGCACGTGCTCGTGAAGCGGCGCGTAAAGCCCGTGAAATGACCCGTCGCAAAGGCGCGCTGGATATCGCCGGCCTGCCGGGCAAACTGGCTGACTGCCAGGAAAAAGACCCTGCCCTTTCCGAACTGTACCTCGTGGAAGGTGACTCTGCTGGCGGCTCCGCCAAGCAGGGACGTAACCGTCGGACCCAGGCCATCCTGCCGCTGAAGGGCAA
The DNA here is from genome assembly GCF_009764265.1 of Pseudomonas sp. PB101. Lineage (GTDB taxonomy): Bacteria > Pseudomonadota > Gammaproteobacteria > Pseudomonadales > Pseudomonadaceae > Aquipseudomonas. The sequence goes on along the minus strand of NZ_RWIR01000052.1, from coordinate 106,433 downwards.
GATCCTGAACGTCGAGAAGGCGCGCTTCGACAAGATGATCTCTTCCCAGGAAGTGGGCACCTTGATCACCGCGCTGGGCTGCGGCATCGGCCGCGACGAGTACAACATCGACAAGCTGCGTTACCACAACATCATCATCATGACCGATGCTGACGTCGACGGTTCGCACATCCGTACGCTGCTGCTGACCTTCTTCTTCCGTCAGCTGCCGGAGCTGATCGAACGCGGCTACATCTACATCGCTCAGCCACCGCTGTACAAGGTCAAGAAGGGCAAGCAGGAGCAATACATCAAAGACGACGAGGCCATGGAAGAGTACATGACCCAGTCGGCCCTGGAAGATGCGAGCCTGCACCTGAACGAAGAAGCACCCGGTATCTCCGGTGAAGCGCTTGAGCGTCTGGTGAATGATTTCCGTCTGGTGATGAAGACCCTCAAGCGTCTGTCGCGCCTGTACCCACAGGAGCTGACCGAGCACTTCATCTACCTGCCTGCGGTGAGCATGGAGCAACTGTCCGATCACGCAGCGATGCAGGATTGGCTGGCTCAGTACGAAGTTCGCCTGCGCACCGTTGAGAAGTCCGGCCTGGTTTACAAAGCCAGCCTGCGTGAAGACCGTGAACGTAACGTCTGGCTGCCAGAGGTCGAACTGATCTCCCACGGCCTGTCGAACTACGTCACCTTCAACCGCGACTTCTTCGGCAGTAACGATTACAAGACTGTGGTTTCGCTAGGCGCTCAACTGAGCACCCTGCTGGACGACGGCGCGTACATCCAGCGTGGCGAGCGCAAGAAGCCGGTGACCGAGTTCAAGGAAGCCCTTGAATGGCTGATGGCTGAAAGCACCAAGCGCCACACCATCCAGCGATACAAAGGTCTGGGCGAAATGAACCCGGATCAGCTGTGGGAAACCACCATGGACCCAAGCCAGCGCCGGATGCTCAAAGTGACCATCGAAGACGCCATTGGCGCGGATCAGATCTTCAACACCCTGATGGGTGATGCGGTCGAACCACGCCGTGACTTCATCGAAAGCAACGCCTTGGCGGTGTCCAACCTGGACTTCTGATCCCGGTCGGTGCCAACGAAAAAGGCCAATGCATCTGCATTGGCCTTTTTTATTGCCTGCGTTTCATTCGTTCGCCGGTGTCACACTCTCCAGCCGATACCCATACCTATAAATCGTCAGCAGCTGCCAGCCGCGATCCGCCGTCAGCCCAAGTTTGTTGCGCAGACGATAGATGTGCGTATCCAGTGGGCGTGACGACGATATTTCTTCATGGGGCCAGAATCGTTCGTACAGGTAATCGCGCGACAGCGGCCGGCCGAGGTTGCTGAACAGGCAATGCGCCAGGCGGTATTCGCGTTCGGTCATGACGATCGGTTTGCCGTCGCGAGTGACGGTCAGTTCGGCGTCGTCGAACACCAGGTCATTGAAGCTCAAGCCTTCGGCCGTTGTGCGCTGTTGGCCATGTCGACGCAGGACCGCGCCAACGCGGGCCTTCAGTTCATTGGGGCGGAACGGCTTGCTGACGTAGTCATCGGCGCCAGCATTCAGGGCCTGAACGATATCGCTTTCGCCGTCACGACTGGTGAGCATGATTGTCGGCGGCGGCGCTTCCATGTGTTCGCGGGTCCATTGCAGCAGTGACAGGCCCGTTAGGTCGGGCAGTTGCCAGTCGAGGATCAGCAGGTCGAAGGTTTCCCGACGCAGTTGGCGCAACAGGTCTTTGGCCCGTTCGAAGCTGTGCAAAGACCACGGCTGCTCTCCGGCTTCGCTCATCTGTTGCAGGGTTTGTTCGACCCGGCGTAGTTCGGCGGGCTCATCGTCCAGAATCGCAACGCGCATATACGGTGATTCCTTGTCGCCTGGGCAGCTCTGTATCGACGATAGCGGGTCAATCGACACAGTGAAAGTCAGCGGCCCGCCGTTGGTCGCAGCGTCCGCTATGATTCTTGAGTCGACGCCTAAGACACAGGAACCATGAAACCTTATACCCCGCCCTGCCCGCTTGGCCATGACTGACCAGCGCCGCCGCGAAAGCCGAGAGCCAAGCCAGGTACAGCGATTGTTTCGGCAATTGCTGCGCGAGTGGCTGTGGATAAGTTTTGTGTTGCTGCCGTTGACGACACTGCTGTCCTACCGCGCGCAGATCAACCTGAACGATGCTTCCCCAGGCCTGAGCGCCTTGTTTTCCCTTGGTCTGGTGACGTGCGTACTTGGCCTGTTGTGGTGGCGTCCGCGGCTGGCGCTCTGGTTGACGCTCACGGGGATGGCGTGCGCGCTGCTGACCAGTGCCGGTCTTGCGGAATTCAGGCGCTGGTGGTGGTCTCCGACGCCTGCAGTCTTGGGGATGCTGTTTGGTTACCTGATCTGGAACTGGCGACGCCTCAGTGTGGTGCTGACCTATTTCGGTTGGGAACTGGCACGGCTGGACAGCGAGCCGAAAGTGTTTCCCGAGCGCCGTCGTACCCTCCATCCCGGTGGCGACAGTTTGCAGAATCAAATCGTCGCGCTGGAACAAGCCATGAGCCTGACCCGCGATACCCACCGATTCATTGCCGATGGCCTGGAATACCTGCCGGTGGCTACATTGATCAGCGATCCCCAGGGACGGATTCTGCTCGGCAATCGCAAGGCCCGTGATCTGTTTGGTGGGGAACTGGTCGGCGATGATGTGCTGAAGCGACTTGAACAGCTGGGTTGTCCGGATATGAACCGCGGGTCGGATTCGCCCTTGTCGACGCTGCCGCTGCTGGAGTTCCGCGACCTCAAGGAACGCAGCCTGCGGCTGGAGCGCGCCGAGCTGTTGCCGGTGGACGGTGAGGTGCCGGTCGGCTGGCTATGGAACCTGACTGATTTGAGTGTCGAGCGCGATGCGGAGGAACAGCGTGCGGTGCTGCTGCGATTCTTGTCTCACGACCTGCGGGCACCTCACTCGGCCATCCTCGCGTTGCTTGATGTCCATCGTCATCAAGTGGGGGGGGATTCGCCGCTCTTTGCTCAAATCGAACTACAGGTTCGTCGGGCGCTGGAGTTGACTGACGGTTTTGTTCTACTGGCGAGGGCCGAGTCCGACGCTTATCAGTTTCAGCCGAGCCTGTTTGCGATGCTGGTGTTGGATGTGTTCGATCAGGCGCTGCCCATTGCGCAGTTGAAACAGATCGAACTGGCCCATCAGGTTGAGGAGCAGGCGCAGGAAAGTCTGGTTCTGGCGGATCAGGTGCTGCTGACTCGGGCACTGTTCAATCTGCTGGAAAATGCCATCAAGTACAGCGCTCCAGGCACTCGTATCCGTTTGCACGTCAGTCAGCGCGACGGCTGGCTGACCTGTGAACTCATCGATCAGGGCAAAGGCATCGCGGCGGAGGAGTTGCCCGAGCTGTTCAGCCAATACAGGCGCTTTTCTTCCGCCCAGGGTATCGATGGCGTGGGCTTGGGATTGTCGATGGTCAAGGCCGTTGTGGATCGGCACGGCGGGCGAATCGAGTGTCAGAGCGAGGTGGGTCGGGGCACGACATTCAGGCTGCAATTTCCGCTGTTCACGGAGTGAAGGCGGAGGAATTGTGGATATAAAAAAACCGGCTATATCAGCCGGCTTTTTTACGTCCTAAAAAAACTTATGCACGTTTTTATGATTTTTATCATTCAAAGAAATATGTAAAAAAATCATAAAGTTACGTGCAAATAGCGACGGTTTTCAATGAAACGGTACACAGGTTATCCACAGAATCTCAGACAGCCACCTGATCGTTTGAAACCGGCGCTTGCGGAGTCGGTGGCAGCGAGCCCATTTCCCGTTGCATCTGCTCGTTCCACGCCTGCACCCGGTCGTTCAATTCGGCAATGGCTCGCGGTCCGGTGCCTGCGGCATACATCGGCTCGCCAATGATCACAGTGATGACGCCCGGTTTCTTCGCCCAACCGGTTTTCGGCCAGAACTTGCCGGCGTTGTGCGCAATCGGCAGCACCGGCAATTCGGCGTTGACCGCCAAGGCGCTGCCACCGCGCGAGAACTTGCCGACGGTGCCGAAAGGTACGCGCGTGCCTTCGGGGAAGATCAGCACCCAGACATTGTCCTTGAGCAACTCATGGCCTTTCTGCGCCACATGCTTGAGCGCGGCTTTCGGGTTGTCGCGATCGATGGCGATCGGTCGCAGCATGGCCATGGCCCAGCCGAAGAACGGCACATAGAGCAGTTCACGTTTGAGCACCTGGCTCAGCGGTGAGAAGTAAGCAGAGAGAAAGAACGTCTCCCATGTGCTCTGGTGGTTCGACTGAATGACGCAAGGCCGTTCAGGTACGTTCTCGGCACCCTTCACTTCGTAGCGGATGCCCAGGAACACTTTGCTCAGCCACAAGGCGCAGCGGCACCAGTACACGTTGATGAAGCGATAACGTGCCTTGAATGGCAGAAACGGCGCGATAAAAAAGCTCAGGCTGCACCAAAGCAACGAGCTGGTGCCCAGCAGAAGGTAGAAGAGGAAGGTTCTGATGGCCTGCAATATCGACATGGTGACGTTTACCGTTGCGGGAATTGCCCGCCTTATATAAAGCGCACCCCCGATCAATCCTTGGTCAGGAACAATCGAAGCACTTTAATTGTGGATAAGTTCTGCGGCAATCGCCGCCAAATCGTCAAAAATCAATGTGCCAACCGGAAGGGTCTTGCCCAAAGTCTTTTCGCCTTTCCCGGTCTTTACCAAAACTGGCTGTGAATCGACGGCTTTGGCGGCTTCCAGGTCACCAAGGCTGTCGCCGACGAACCAGAGATTGGTCAGCGACACGTTGTAATGAGCGGCGATGCTTTTCAACATCCCGGGTTTCGGCTTGCGGCAATCACAGCCTTCGTCCGGCCCGTGCGGGCAGTAGACGATCAGCCCGACTTCACCGCCCTGCTCCGCCACCAGTGCGCGCAAGCGCTCGTGCATGGCATCCAGGGTGGCGAGGTCGTAATAGCCGCGAGCGATGCCCGACTGGTTGGTAGCGACCGCTACCGTCCAGCCGGCCTTGCTCAACTGCGCGATGGCTTCGATCGAGCCGGGGAGCGGAATCCACTCCTCCACCGACTTGATGTAAGCGTCGGAGTCGTAATTGATCACTCCGTCCCGATCGAGAATCAGCAGTTTCAAACAGTCTTACCCCAGCAACGAAATATCGGCGACGCCGAGGAACAGCCCACGCAGGCGCGCCAGCAAGGCATAACGGTTGGCGCGCACGTTGGCGTCTTCCGCATTGACCATTACCGCCTCGAAGAACGCATCCACCGGCTCGCGCAGGGCGGCCAGGCGTGCCAGCGATTCGCTGTACTGACGCGCTGCAGCCATCGGCTGTACAGCCTGGTCAGCCTGCTGGATCGCCGAGTACAGGGAGAACTCGTTGGCATTGTCGAAGTACTTGGCTTCGACGACGGTAGGCACCGAGCCTTCGACCTTGCTCAGCAAGTTCGACACGCGCTTGTTCACCGCAGCCAGGGCAGCGGCTTCCGGCAATTTGCGGAAGGCCTCTACCGCTTGCACGCGCTGATCGAAGTCCAGGGCCGAACCCGGCTTCAGGGCACGTACTGACAGGTAGGTGGCGACGTCGACGCCTTCGTCTTCGTAACGGGCACGCAGGCGATCGAAGATGAACTCCAGCACCGATTCGTTCAGGCCGGCAGCCTTGACCTTGGTCCCGAACGCATTCACGGCGAAGGCCACGGCGTCGTTGAGGTCCAGATCCAGTTGTTTCTCGATCAGGATACGCAACACGCCCAGTGCGGCGCGGCGCAGGGCATACGGGTCTTTGCTGCCGGTCGGCAACATGCCGATGCCGAAGATACCCACGAGGGTGTCGAGCTTGTCGGCGATGGCCACGGCCGCACCGGTCAAGGTGGCTGGCAGTTCAGCGCCGGCACCGCGCGGCATGTACTGCTCGTTCAGGGCCAGGGCGACATCTTCCGGCTCGCCGTCGTTGAGGGCGTAGTAGTAACCGGCGACACCTTGCATCTCCGGGAACTCACCGACCATCTCGGTCGACAGGTCGCACTTGGACAGCAAGCCTGCACGGGCGGCCCACGCGGCGTTGCCGCCGATGCGCTGAGCGATGAACGCGGCCAGTTTGGATACGCGCTCGGCCTTGTCGTAGACGCTGCCGAGTTTTTCCTGGAACACCACGTTCTGCAGGCGCAGGTTGAAGTCTTCGAGCTTCTGCTTCTTGTCTTGCTTGAAGAAGAACTCGGCGTCGGTCAGGCGTGGGCGAACCACTTTCTCGTTACCGGCGATGATCTGCTGCGGGTCCTTGCTTTCGATGTTGGCCACGGTAATGAAACGTGGCAGCAACTTGCCGTCGGCATCCAGCAGGCAGAAGTACTTCTGGTTGTCCTGCATGGTGGTGATCAGTGCTTCTTGCGGCACGTCGAGGAAACGCTCCTCGAACGAGCACACCAGCGGCACTGGCCACTCGACCAGCGCGGTCACTTCATCGAGCAGGGCTGGCGGTACGATTGCCGTGCCTTCCTGACGGGTGGCCAGCTCTTCGGTGCGCTTGCTGATGATCTCGCGACGCTCGTTGGCGTCGGCCAGAACGTAGGCGGCACGCAGGTCGGCCAGGTAGCTGGACGGCGAACCGATGCGCACGTTTTCCGGGTGATGGAAGCGGTGACCACGGGAGTCGCGGCCGGCCTTCTGCGCGAGGATGGTGCAATCGATGACCTGGTCACCGAGCAGCATCACCAGCCATTGGGTCGGACGAACGAATTCTTCCTTGCGTGCCCCCCAACGCATGCGTTTCGGGATCGGCAGGTCGTTCAGCGAATCTTCGACGATGGTCGGCAGCAGGCTGGCGGTCGGCTTGCCGGCGATGCTCTGGCTGTAGCGCAGTTTCGGGCCGCTCTGATCGATTTCGCTCAGCTCGACGCCGCACTTCTTGGCGAAGCCCAGTGCTGCCTGGGTCGGGTTGCCTTCGGCATCGAACGCGGCCTGACGTGGCGGGCCGTCGAGGTTGATGCTGCGATCCGGCTGCTGGGTGGCCAGTGCGGTGATCAGCACGGCCAGGCGGCGCGGGGCGGCATAAACGGTTTTGCTCTCGTAGTTCAGGCCGGCGGCTTGCAGGCCCTTGTCGATACCGGCGAGGAACGCCTCGGCCAGGGTGTTCAGGGCTTTGGGTGGCAGTTCTTCAGTGCCCAGTTCAACCAGAAAATCCAGAGCACTCATTGTGCAGCCTCCAGCTTGGCCAGTACTTCGTCACGCAGGTCCGGGGTCGCCATCGGGAAGCCCAGCTTGGCGCGAGCCAACAGGTAGGCTTGCGCAACGGAACGCGCCAGGGTGCGTACACGCAGGATGTATTGCTGACGCGCAGTCACGGAAATTGCCCGGCGCGCATCCAGCAGGTTGAAGGTATGGGAGGCCTTCAGCACCATTTCGTAGCTCGGCAACGGCAGCGGCTGGTCGAGTTCGATCAGGCGCTTGGCTTCGCTTTCGTAGAAATCGAACAGTTCGAACAGCTTGTCGACGTTGGCGTGTTCGAAGTTGTAGGTGGACTGCTCCACTTCGTTCTGGTGGAACACGTCGCCGTAGGTCACTTTGCCCATCGGGCCGTCAGCCCAGACCAGGTCGTAGACCGAGTCCACGCCTTGCAGGTACATGGCCAGACGCTCGAGACCGTAGGTGATCTCGCCGGTCACCGGGTAGCACTCGATGCCGCCCGCTTGCTGGAAATAGGTGAACTGGGTCACTTCCATGCCGTTGAGCCAGACTTCCCAGCCCAGACCCCAGGCGCCGAGGGTCGGCGATTCCCAGTTGTCTTCGACGAAGCGGATGTCGTGGACCAGTGGGTCCAGGCCGACGTGCTTGAGGGAGCCCAGGTACAGTTCCTGGAAGTTGTCCGGGTTCGGCTTCAGGACCACCTGGAACTGGTAGTAGTGCTGCAGACGGTTCGGGTTTTCGCCGTAGCGGCCGTCAGTCGGACGGCGGCTTGGCTGCACGTAGGCGGCGTTCCAGGTTTCCGGGCCGATGGCGCGCAGGAACGTTGCGGTGTGGAAAGTGCCGGCGCCTACTTCCATATCGTAGGGCTGAAGTACCACACAACCTTGCTCGGCCCAGTATTGCTGGAGGGCGAGGATCAAGTCTTGGAAGGTACGCACGGCTGGCGTAGGCTGGCTCACGAAATTCACCTGTTTCTTGGGCTGCGATTTAAAGAGCGGGAGTATACCCGATTCGTTGCTGCGCACGCCCCCTGGAGCCTTATGCCACGCTGCTTTTGGTGTTCCGAAGATCCGCTGTACATGGCTTATCACGATCAGGAGTGGGGCACGCCGCTACGCGATGCGCAGGGTTTGTTCGAGTTGCTTTTGCTCGAAGGGTTCCAGGCCGGGCTTTCCTGGATCACCGTGTTGCGCAAACGCGAGCGTTATCGTCAGGTGATGTTCGGCTTTGATGTGCAGCGCGTGGCGCAGATGAGCGATGCCGAAATCGACGAGTTGATGCTCGATCCGGGCATCATCCGCAATCGCCTGAAGCTCAACGCCGCCCGGCGCAATGCCCAGGCCTGGCTGGCGCTGGAGGACCCGGTGGGGTTTCTCTGGTCCTTCGTCGGTGGTACGCCGGTGATCAATCATTTCAAGGATCGCAGCGAAGTGCCGGCCGTTACGCCGGTCGCTGTCGAGATGAGCAAAGGCCTGAAAAAAGCCGGCTTCACCTTCGTCGGGCCGACCATTTGCTACGCGCTGATGCAGGCCTCGGGCATGGTCATGGATCACACCCGTGATTGCGACCGCTACGCGCAGTTGGCCAACGGCGGTTAGAATGGCCGATTCGCGCACAGCACAAGATCAGGAGTGACCTGTGGATAAGTTGAAAGGCGCCTTGCTGGTAGGCGCTCTGCGGCTGTTTGCCCTGCTTCCGTGGCGGGCCGTGCAGGCCGTGGGCTCGGCGATTGGCTGGGTCATGTGGAAAACCCCGAACCGTTCCCGCGACGTGGTACGGATCAATCTGTCCAAGTGTTTTCCGGACATGGACCCCGCCGAGCGTGAACGTTTGGTCGGACAGAGCCTGAAGGACATCGGCAAGTCCCTGACCGAAAGCGCCTGCGCCTGGATCTGGCCGGCCCAGCGCTCCATCGACTTGGTGCGCGAGGTCGAAGGCCTCGACGTGTTGAAGGACGCCCTCGCCTCCGGCAAAGGCGTGGTCGGCATCACCAGCCACCTGGGCAACTGGGAAGTGCTGAACCACTTCTATTGCAGCCAGTGCAAGCCGATCATTTTCTATCGTCCGCCGAAGTTGAAGGCGGTGGATGAATTGCTGCAAAAGCAACGGGTGCAGTTGGGTAACAAGGTCGCTGCCTCCACCAAGGAAGGCATCCTCAGCGTCATCAAGGAAGTGCGCAAAGGTGGTGCAGTGGGCATTCCCGCTGACCCGGAACCGTCCGAATCCGCCGGGATCTTCGTGCCGTTCTTCGCCACCCAGGCGCTGACCAGCAAGTTCGTGCCGAACATGCTCGCCGGTGGTAAGGCGGTCGGCGTGTTCCTGCATGCCCTGCGCCTGCCGGACGGTTCGGGCTACAAAGTGATCCTCGAAGCCGCGCCAGAAGCCATGTACAGCACCGATACGGCGGAGTCCTGCGCAGCCATGAGCAAGGTGGTCGAGCGTTATGTCGGCGCTTACCCGAGCCAGTACATGTGGAGCATGAAGCGCTTCAAGAAGCGTCCACCGGGTGAAGAGCGTTGGTATTGATTCAATTGGCATGATCTGTGGATAACCCTGCACCCCGGGGTTATCCACAACCGTTCATTCAAGGGCGCAGAAGATGTCCGAACACCGCAAGTCATTCCGCATCAAGATCAGTCATGAAAGCATCGGCGATTGCCTGGGCCAGACCCGCAACCTGTCGACCACCGGCGTCTACGTCAAGCATCCGCAACTGTCGACGCTGCCCCCGGGCGCAGTGGTCTACGGTCAGGTGCAGGACTTGCCCACAGGCGCGCCGCGAGTGCGCATGGAAGTGGTGCAGGTGGATGCCGAGGGCATCGGTTTGCGTTATCTCTGATCAGTGCGCCTGGCGGTCGAGCTTCTTCAGGAACACCGTCATTTCCTTTTCTGCCTGCTTGTCGCCATGGTTGCGAGCGGCTTCCACGCCTTGCTCCCAGGCTTGGCGCGCGGCCGCAAAGTCCGCCAGCGCCAGATGGGCCTTGCCCAGTAGTTTCCACGCCGCCGAATACTTCGGATCGAATTCGACGCAGCGCTGGAAATGCTCCGCAGCCTTGGCGTTCTCCCCCAGATCCAGATAACCCTTGCCCAGGCCGAAGCGCAGCAAAGCGTTATCCACACCCTTGGCGAGCATTTTTTCCAGGGATTCGATCATGGGGTGGATTCCTTTTCTGCGGGTATCAGGGGATGTTTTTTTCGTCTTTGACGCCGCCATCGCTGGCAAGCCAGCTCCCACAGGGTTCTCTGGTGTGCATCATATTTGTAAACAACCAAAAAACTGTGGGAGCTGGCTTGCCAGCGATAGGGCCAATGCAGGCACTGAAAAAATCAGGATCAGAAGAAGCTCAACCCCACATGGAACAACTTCTCCACATCGCGAATATGCTTTTTATCCACAAGGAACAGAATCACATGGTCGCCCGCTTCGATCACGGTGTCGTCGTGGGCGATGATCACTTCTTCATCGCGGATGATCGCGCCGATCGTGGTGCCTGGCGGCAAACCGATGTTCTCGATGGCCTTGCCGATCACCTTGCTCGATTTCGCATCGCCATGGGCGATCGCCTCGATGGCTTCCGCCGCGCCCCGGCGCAGTGAGTGCACGCTGACGATGTCACCCCGGCGCACGTGGGCCAGCAAGGTGCCGATAGTCGCCAGTTGCGGGCTGATGGCGATGTCGATGTCGCCACCCTGGATCAGGTCGACATAAGCCGGGTTGTTGATGATGGTCATCACCTTCTTCGCACCCAGCCGTTTGGCCAGCAGCGACGACATGATGTTGGCTTCGTCGTCGTTGGTCAGGGCCAGGAACAGGTCCGCGTCGGCGATGTTCTCTTCCATCAGCAGGTCGCGGTCCGAAGCACTGCCCTGCAGCACCACTGTGCTGTCCAGGGTGTCGGAGAGATGGCGGCAGCGTGCCGGGTTCATCTCGATGATTTTCACCTGATAACGGCTTTCGATGGCTTCGGCCAAGCGCTCGCCGATTTGTCCGCCACCGGCGATGACGATGCGTTTATAGGTTTCGTCGAGACGGCGCATTTCGCTCATCACCGCGCGAATGTTCGCTTTGGCGGCGATGAAAAACACCTCGTCGTCGGCCTCGATCACCGTATCGCCCTGGGGCAGGATCGGCCGGTCACGACGGAAAATCGCCGCGACGCGGGTTTCCACGTTCGGCATGTGCTCGCGCAACTGCCGCAGTTGCTGGCCCACCAGCGGCCCGCCGTAGTACGCCCGCACCGCCACCAGTTGCGCCTTGCCTTCGGCGAAGTCGATTACCTGCAAGGCGCCGGGATGCTGGATCAGGCGCTTGATGTAGTTGGTGACCACTTGTTCCGGGCTGATCAGCACGTCCACCGGAATCGCTTCGTTCTGGAACAACTGCTCTTCGCGGGTCAGGTACGCGGCTTCGCGCACCCGGGCGATCTTGGTCGGGGTGTGGAACAGCGTGTGGGCGACCTGGCAGGCGACCATGTTGGTTTCATCGCTGTTGGTCACCGCGACCAGCATGTCGGCGTCATCGGCGCCGGCCTGGCGCAGTACCGTCGGGAACGAACCGCGACCTTGAACGGTACGGATGTCCAGGCGATCGCCGAGATCGCGCAGGCGCTCGCCATCGGTATCGACCACGGTAATGTCGTTGGCTTCGCTGGCCAGGTGTTCTGCCAGCGAGCCGCCGACCTGCCCTGCACCGAGGATGATGATTTTCATCCAGTCACTCCATTGAATCCGTTTAACCGCGAGCGGCGGCGATCTTGATCAGCTTGGCGTAGTAGAACCCGTCGTGTCCGCCTTCCTGGGCCAGCAGCTGGCGACCATGGGGCTGCTTGATGCCGGCCGCCGTGGCGAGGTCCAGTTCACGGGCGCCCGGCGTGCGGGCCAGGAACGCTTCGATGACTTCAGTGTTTTCGGTCGGCAGCGTGGAGCAAGTGGCGTACAGCAGAACGCCGCCCACCTCCAACGTGGTCCACATGGCATCGAGCAGTTCGCCTTGCAACAGCGCCAGCGCGGCGATGTCGTCGGGTTGGCGGGTCAGCTTGATGTCCGGGTGACGACGAATCACGCCGGTGGCCGAGCATGGCGCGTCCAGCAGGATGCGCTGGAACGGCTTGCCGTCCCACCACACCTGAGTGTCGCGGCCGTCGGCGGCGATCAGTTCGGCGCTCAGTTTCAGGCGTTCGAGGTTCTCGCGCACGCGCACCAGTCGTTTGGCTTCCAGGTCCACCGCCACCACGCCGGCCAGTTTTGGTTCGGCTTCGAGGATATGGCAGGTCTTGCCGCCGGGTGCGCAGCAGGCGTCCAGTACCCGTTGCCCCGGCGCCAGATCCAGCAGGTCGGCGGCCAGTTGCGCGGCTTCGTCCTGCACGCTGATCCAGCCTTCGGCGAACCCTGGCAGGCTGCGCACGTCGGCGGCGGCTTCGAGCACGATACCGTCGCGGCTATAGACACACGCAGTCGCGGCGATACCGGCGTCGGTCAACAGGCCGAGGTAGGCATCCCGGCTGTGATGGCGACGATTGACCCGCAGGATCATCGGCGGATGCGCGTTGTTCGCCGCACAGATGGCCTCCCACTGCTCAGGCCAGAACGCCTTCAGGGATTTTTGCAGCCAGCGTGGGTGAGCGGTGCGCACCACCGGATCACGCTCCAGTTCGGCGAAAATCGTTTCGCTTTCGCGCTGAGCGTTGCGCAACACGGCATTGAGCAGTGCCTTGGCCCAAGGCTTTTTCAGCTTGTCGGCGCAACCGACGGTTTCCCCGATGGCGGCATGAGCCGGGACACGGGTATAGAGCAACTGATAGAGGCCGACCAGCAACAGCGCCTCGACGTCGGCGTCGGCGGCCTTGAACGGTTTCTGCAGCAGCTTGGCCGCCAGTGCCGACAAGCGTGGCTGCCAGCGCGCGGTACCGAACGCCAGGTCCTGGGTGAAGCCGCGATCACGGTCCTCGACCTTGTCCAGTTGCGTCGGCAGGGAGCTGTTGAGCGAAGCTTTTCCGCTCAGGACAGCGGCAAGTGCCTTGGCGGCGGCCAGACGCGGATTCATTGAGCGTCCACCGCTTGACCGAGGACGATACCGGTGGCGAATTTCTCGCGACGGCTGTTGAACAGGTCGCTGAAGTTCAGCGCCTTGCCGCCGGGCAACTGCAGGCGGGTCAGGCACAAGGCCTGTTCGCCACAGGCGACGATCAGACCGTCCTTGCTGGCGCCGAGGATTTCACCGGGTGCGCCTTTGCCTTCGGCGAGGTTCGCGGCCAGCACTTTCAGGGCTTCGCCGTTCAAGGTGCTATGGGTAATCGGCCACGGGTTGAAGGCACGGACCAGACGCTCCAGCTCAACCGCCGGGCGACTCCAGTCGATGCGTGCTTCGTCCTTGTTCAATTTGTGCGCGTAGGTAGCCAGGCTGTCGTCCTGGACTTCGCCTTCCAGGGTTCCGGCGGCGAGGCCGGCAATCGCCTGGATAACGGCTGGCGGGCCCATTTCGGCGAGGCGATCGTGCAGGCTGCCGCCGGTGTCTTCGGCGCTGATCGGCGTGGTGACTTTCAGCAGCATCGGCCCGGTGTCGAGACCGGCTTCCATGCGCATCACGGTCACGCCGCTTTCGGCGTCGCCCGCTTCCACGGCGCGCTGGATCGGCGCCGCACCGCGCCAGCGCGGCAGCAGCGAGGCGTGGCTGTTGATGCAACCCAGGCGCGGAATATCCAGCACCACTTGCGGCAGGATCAGGCCGTAGGCGACCACCACCATCAAGTCCGGTTGCAGTGCGGCCAGTTCCGCTTGCGCGCCTTCGTTGCGCAAGGTCGGCGGCTGCAACACCGGGATGTTGTTTTCCAGAGCAAGCTGCTTGACCGGGCTCGGCATCAGTTTTTGCCCGCGACCGGCCGGACGATCCGGTTGGGTGTAGACCGCGACGATCTCGTAAGGGCTGCTCAGCAGGGCCTTGAGGTGTTCGGCGGCGAATTCCGGGGTGCCGGCAAAGACAATGCGCAGTGGCTCAGTCATGGATGACGTCTCTTGAAAAGAAAAAGGCTTGCCGCAGCAAGCCTTTGAAGATGGGCATCAGGCGTTCTGGCGATGAAGCTTTTCCAGTTTCTTCTTGATGCGGTCGCGTTTGAGCGTGGACAGGTAATCGACGAACAATTTGCCGTTGAGGTGGTCGCATTCGTGCTGGATGCACACCGCGAGCAAATCTTCGGCGATCAGTTCGTATGGCTGGCCGTCGCGGTCCAGCGCCTTGACCTTGACTCGTTGCGGGCGATCGACGTTTTCATAGAAGCCCGGTACCGACAGGCAGCCTTCCTGATACTGGCCCATGTCGACGGTCAGCGGTTCGAGCTCGGGGTTGATGAACACTCGGGGCTCAGTGCGGTCTTCGGAGAGGTCCATCACGACGATACGTTTGTGCACGTTGACCTGGGTCGCGGCGAGGCCGATGCCAGGCGCTTCATACATTGTTTCAAACATGTCGTCGACCAACTGACGCACTTCGTCGTCCACTACGGCCACTGGCTTGGCGATAGTGCGCAGACGCGGATCAGGGAATTCGAGGATGTTTAAAATGGCCATAAGCTTGATTAGTGCACGTGTGAAGTAAGGTCGGGTCGATGGCCTGGCGGGTCCGAAGAATTGCAGGCTACCGTTGTAAAACGTAGCTCCCTTCTGTTGACAAGCAAGTTTTGACAAGCAAGCCGGGAGCGAGCCACCGAGGGCTCTGGCGTTTCACGCGAACGCACATAATAAAGGGATTCACCGCATGAGGAAATCACTACTCGCCCTGCCGCTTCTGGTCTCGGCCGGTCTGGCGCATGGGCAAGTGCAACTTCGGGAAGATATTCCCACCATAAAGCTGTCCCCTCAGGTGCGCAGCAGCCCGGTGACCGAGGCTATCCCCGGCATCGCGCTGAAATCGATCAACAGCTTTCTGCTGAGCAACCGCATCGTCGACAAGGCCGAGGAATTCACCAAGGCGCCCTATATCGTCGCCGGCGATTCCGAGCGTGTGCTCAGCGGCGCGGGTGACCGCATCTTTGCCCGTGGTCAGTTCGATCCGGCGCAGCCGGTGTACGGCATCTTTCGCCAGGGCAAGGTCTACACCGATCCGCAGAGCAAAGAGATTTTGGGGATCAACGCCGACGACATCGGCGGCGGCGAGGTCGTGGCCATCGAAGGTGACGTCGCCACCCTGGAGTTGCAGCGCACCACCCAGGAAGTGCGCCTCGGTGACCGCCTGTTCAGCGGCGAAGAGCGCTCGATCAATTCCACCTACGCACCCAGCGCACCGAGCCACGAAATCAGCGGTTTGATCATCGATGTACCGCGCGGGGTCACGCAGATCGGCGAACTGGACGTGGTTACGCTGAACAAGGGGCAGCGCGACGGACTGGCCGAAGGCAATCTGCTGGCGGTGATGAAGACCGGCGAAACCGTGCGCGACCGGATCACCGGCCAGCCCTTGAAGATTCCCGATGAGCGCGCCGGTCTGCTGATGGTTTTCCGTACCTACGACAAGCTCAGCTACGGGCTGGTGCTGAGCGCTTCGCGTTCGCTGTCGGTGATGGACAAGGTGCGAAATCCATAAGCTTGCTGCACAAGTTACCAACAGAGTTATCCACAGCTTATTCCCGTTTGTACGGGTGCTCATAACGATCAAGGATGATCCATGTCGACGTCTGCCGTTACACCGGTTTCCCCTGCGGAACTGGAAGCTCGATTACGCCTGCACCGTGTGCCGGAACTCGGTCCGGCGCGGTTCAGGAAGCTGCTCGAAGCCTTCGGTTCGGCATCCAAGGCCATCAGCGCACCGGCCAGTGCCTGGCGCGCGTTGGGTTTGCCACTGGCCTGTGCCGAGGCCCGGCGCAGTCCCGAGATTCGCGACGGCGCCAGCCATGCGTTGGCCTGGCTTGAGCGTCCGGGCCAGCATTTACTGATGTTTGACCAACCGGACTACCCGGCACTGCTGGCACAAATCAGCGATGCACCGCCGCTGTTATTTGTCGCGGGCGATCCGGGCATTCTGGAAAAACCCCAACTGGCCATGGTCGGCAGCCGTCGCGCGTCTCGGCCGGGGATGGACACCGCGGCGGCGTTTTCCCGCAGCCTGGCGGGCGCCGGGTTTGTCATCACCAGCGGCCTGGCCCTGGGCATTGACGCCGCTGCACACCAGGCTGCTCTGGATGTCGGCGGGCAAACCGTAGGCGTGCTTGGCACGGGGCTCGAGAAGTTTTATCCACAGCGCAATCGGCGCCTGGCAGACGCGATGATTGCCTCGGGCAGTGCCGTGCTTTCGGAGTTTCCTTTGGATGCAGGCCCGACCGCGAGCAACTTCCCTCGACGCAACCGGATCATCAGCGGCTTGTCCCTTGGCGTGCTGGTGGTCGAGGCAAGTGTCGCCAGTGGTTCGCTGATTACGGCGAGGCTGGCGGCGGAACAGGGGCGCGAGGTGTTTGCGATGCCCGGGTCGATTCATCATCCGGGCGCACGCGGCTGCCATCAGTTGATCCGTGACGGTGCGGTGCTGGTGGAAACCATCGAGCATATCCTCGAAGCCTTGCGCGGCTGGCAACGACTGTCGTTATCCACAGAAACGTGCACCGCTGTAACCACTCACCCGCTGCTGAAGCTGCTGCATGCCGCGCCTCTGACCAGTGAAGCGCTGGTCGATGCAAGCGGCTGGGCCTTGCCGAAAGTGCTGGCGGCGTTGACGGAACTGGAAATGGATGGCCGCGCCGTGTGCGAAAGCGGGCGCTGGTTTGCGCGGGTGAGCTAGGTTTTATGAACAAGATCGGTAAACTGCGCAGAGCCTTATTCTGGAGTGTTTTTCATGGTCAACAGTTGGCGTGTGCAACAAGCCGCGCAAGCAATTCGCGCCGGGGCGGTGATTGCCTACCCAACCGAAGCAGTCTGGGGCCTGGGTTGCGACCCGTGGGACGAGGAAGCGGTGGAACGTCTGCTGCTGATCAAGGGCCGGTCTGTGGACAAGGGGCTGATCCTGGTTGCCGACAACATTCGTCAGTTCGATTTCCTTTTCGAGGACTTCCCCGAGCTGTGGATGGACCGCATGGCCAGCACCTGGCCTGGCCCGAACACCTGGCTGGTGCCGCACCAGAACCTGCTGCCAGAGTGGATTACCGGCGTGCATGAAACCGTGGCGCTGCGGGTCAGCGATCATCCGCAGGTGCGCGACCTGTGCGCGCTGGTCGGGCCGCTGGTGTCGACGTCGGCCAACCCGCAGGGGCGCCCGGCAGCGCGTACGCGGATTCGCGTCGAACAGTATTTCCGGGGGCAGGTGGATCTGGTGCTGGGTGGAAATCTGGGCGGGCGCAAGAACCCGAGCGTGATTCGCGATCTGGCCACCGGCAGGGTTGTGCGCCCGGACTGATACCGAAGCGACCCCTATCGCGGGCAAGCCCGCTCCCACAGTGTCTTCTGGTGTTCACAAAATTTGTGGTCACCGCTGATCCTTGTGGGAGCTGGCTTGCCAGCGATTGCGTCCTCAAGGCAACAAAACAACCGAACCGGTAGTACGACGCGCCGACAACTCGGTCTGCGCCTTCGCCGCCTCAGCCAGTGGAAAGCGCTGGCTGATCTCCACGGTCAGCTTGCCGCTGATGATCATCTCGAACAGCTCGTCGGCCATGCGTTGCAGGTTCTCGGCGTTGTTCGCATAAGTGCCGAGGGTCGGCCGGGTCACGTACAGCGAGCCTTTCCCCGCCAGGATCCCCAGGTTCACGCCGTCGACCGCGCCGGACGCATTGCCGAAACTCACCACCAGCCCACGCGGCGCGACACTGTCGAGTGATGTCAGCCAGGTGTCCTTGCCGACGCCGTCGTACACCACCGGGACTTTTTTGCCGTCAGTCAATTCCAGCACACGCTGGGCGACGTTTTCGTGGCTGTAGTCGATGGTCGCCCAGGCGCCGTTGGCCTTGGCCAGTGCGGCTTTCTCCGCCGAACTGACCGTACCGATCAGCTTCACGCCCAGGGCCCTGGCCCATTGGCAGGCCAGAGAGCCGACCCCACCGGCCGCGGCGTGGAACAGGATGGTTTCGCCACCCTTGAGTTCATACGTCTGACGCAGCAGGTACTGCACGGTCAGGCCCTTGAGCATGACGCCTGCGGCCTGTTCGAAGCTGATGGCGTCCGGCAGTTTCACCAGATTGGCCTCCGGCAGGACATGCACATCGCTGTAGGCGCCCAGCGGGCCGCTGCCATAGGCCACACGATCGCCGATCTTGAAGCGGGTCACGTCGCTGCCCACCGCCTCGACCACGCCCGCACCTTCCGAGCCGACTCCCGATGGCAGGGACGGCGGCGGGTACAGGCCGCTGCGGTAATAGGTGTCGATGAAGTTCAGGCCGATGGCCTTGTTGGTCACGCGCACTTCTTTCGGGCCTGGCTCGGCGGGTTGGTAATCCACATACTCGAGCACTTCGGGGCCGCCATGGGCGCGGAACTGGATACGCTTTGCCATCAGAACTCTCCATAGGTCGTTTTACCAAGCTCCCTATCGGACTCCTAAGCTTGATCTTCGTCAACTGCGACGGGCCGACTTGCGATGGTATGCTACGGGCCCATTTGCGCTGGCCCCCGCTCCGATGGAGCGCCGCGTAGTTTTGCCCGATTCAAGGTGAAGACATGACGACCCGCACCGAGGCCGTAAAAGCCTACCTGCTCGACCTGCAAGACCGTATCTGCGCCGCCCTGGAAGCCGAAGACGGTGGCACGCAATTCGTCGAAGACGCCTGGACCAGGCCGGCCGGCGGTGGCGGTCGCACCCGTGTGATCGAAAACGGCGCATTGATTGAAAAGGGCGGCGTCAACTTTTCCCACGTCTTCGGCAGCGGTCTGCCACCGTCTGCCAGCGCTCATCGACCGGAACTGGCTGGCCGTGGCTTCGAAGCCCTCGGCGTGTCGCTGGTGATTCACCCGCACAACCCGCACGTGCCGACTTCCCACGCCAACGTGCGCTTTTTCATTGCCGAAAAAGAAGGTGAAGAGCCGGTCTGGTGGTTTGGCGGCGGCTTCGACCTGACCCCGTATTACGGCAACGAAGAAGACTGCATCCACTGGCACCGCGTCGCCGAGCAGGCCTGTGCGCCGTTCGGTGCGGACGTCTACCCGCGTTACAAGGCCTGGTGCGACAGCTACTTCCACATCAAGCATCGCCACGAGCCACGCGGCATCGGCGGGTTGTTTTTCGACGACCTGAACGAGTGGGACTTCGACACCAGCTTCGCCTTCATGCGCGCCATTGGTGATGCGTACATCGACGCCTACCTGCCCATCGTGCAGCGCCGCAAGAATGATGCGTTTACTGAAAAACAGCGCGAGTTCCAGGAATTCCGCCGTGGCCGATACGTTGAATTCAACCTGGTCTACGACCGCGGCACGCTGTTCGGCCTGCAATCGGGCGGGCGAACCGAGTCGATCCTGATGTCGCTGCCGCCGCAAGTGCGCTGGGGTTACGACTGGAAGGCTACGCCTGGCAGCGAAGAAGCGCGCCTGACCGAGTACTTCCTGCAAGACCGCGATTGGTTGGCCGAAGCCTGAACGAGGAAACCTGATGGACCGTTATGTCGTATTCGGTAACCCGATTGGCCACAGCAAGTCGCCGTTGATCCATCGCCTGTTCGCCGAGCAGACCGCGCAAAAGCTGGACTACAACACCCTGCTGGCACCCCTCGACGATTTCTCCACTTGTGCCCGGACGTTTTTCCTCGAAGGACGCGGCGCCAACGTGACGGTGCCGTTCAAGGAAGAGGCCTATCGATTGGCCAATAGCCTGACGGCACGGGCGCAGCGCGCCGGTGCGGTCAATACCCTGAGCAAACTGGCCGATGGCAGTCTGCTGGGCGACAACACCGACGGTGCCGGGTTGGTGCGCGACCTGAAGGTCAACGCCGGGTTCAGCCTCAAGGGCAAACGCATCCTGCTGCTCGGTGCCGGCGGCGCGGTGCGCGGTGCCCTGGAGCCGTTGCTGGCCGAGCAGCCGGCCTCGGTGATCATCGCCAACCGTACGGTGGACAAGGCCGAATTGCTGGCGGAACTGTTCTGCGATCTGGGGCCGGTCTCGGCCAGTGGTTATGACTGGTTGCAGGAGTCGGTGGACCTGATCATCAACGCGACCTCCGCGAGCCTGACAGGCGATGTGCCGCCCATATCGCCCGGACTGATCGAGCCGGGCAAAACGGTGTGCTACGACATGATGTACGGCAAGGAGCCGACCTCATTCTGCCGCTGGGCCAGTGAACACGGGGCTGCGGTGGCGATGGATGGCTTGGGGATGCTGGCCGAGCAGGCGGCGGAAGCCTTCTTCCTTTGGCGCGGAGTGCGCCCGGATACGACGCCGGTGCTGGCCGAACTTCGCCGACAATTAGCCCTGTAACCCCTGTGGGAGCGAGCTTGCTCGCGATGACGGCAGTACATCCAGCATTGATATGCCAGACATACCGCTATCGCGAGCAAGCTCGCTCCCACAGGGTTCAGAGTGAAGTCGGATTAATCCTCAAACCGGATCGGGCATTTCTCTGCCCCTTCCAGCTTCCTCAATTCTTCCACCACCTGCGGCCGGGCCCGGCGCAGGGTCAGGCTGCGATCCTGGCGCAGCAGGCGCCGCGCTTCCTGATGGAGCATTTCCACCCCTGAATAGTCGATGAAGTTGATCTGCTGCGCCTCGATCACCACCCGCGCGCCGTGCATGCGTTGCAGGCGCACTTGCAGGTAATGGCTGGCGCCGAAAAAGATCGACCCGCCGACCCGCAGAATATCTTCCTCGCCATCGCGTACGTGCTGCACCCGTGGTTGCGATGTGCGTTTGAGGTAGAAAAAAAGCG
Organism: Pseudomonas sp. PB101; assembly: GCF_009764265.1. Classification (GTDB taxonomy): domain Bacteria; phylum Pseudomonadota; class Gammaproteobacteria; order Pseudomonadales; family Pseudomonadaceae; genus Aquipseudomonas. The sequence continues at coordinate 85,419 of NZ_RWIR01000052.1, read as the reverse complement.
ACGCCAGCACGCCGGCGTAGATCGCCGTCTGCAACTCCAGCAACAGCGTGGCGACGCAGGTCAGCGCCATGACCAAAAATTCGGCGCGGCTGACCCGCAACAGCGCGCGAATGCCGCGATGGTCCACCAGTCCCCAGGCGATCAACAGAATGCTGCCAGCCATGGCGGGAATCGGTATGTGTGCGATCAGGCTCGCGCCGAAGATCGCAAACAGAGCTACCCACAATGCCGAAAAAATCCCCGCCAGGGGCGAACAGGCCCCTGCTTCATAGCTCAGACCTGAGCGAGTGAAGGAGCCGGCTGAGAGCGACCCGGAAAAAAACGCACCGACGATGTTCGACAAGCCCTGGGCGCGAACTTCCTGGTTGGCGTCGAGTAATTGCTGCGAACGTGCCGAGATCGAGCGGGCAATCGACAGACTGGTGACCAGCCCGAGCATACCGACCGCCACCGCACTGGGCAGCAGGCGCAGGATCAGATCGAGGTCCAGCGGCAACGGACTGAAAGGCGGCAGCTTGCCGGTAAAGGCGCTGACCAGTTGCACATGGCCGAACATTGATGGCCAAAGCCAGACCAGCAATGCACCCAGCACCAGAGTGATCAACAGCGTCGGCCAGCGTGGCAACCACAGCTTGAGGATCACGCCCACGACTACCGTCGCCAGCCCCAGTGCCAGCGAAGGTTTGTCCATTTCGCCGAGATGGCGCAACAAGGTGATGAAACTGTCCAGCGCAGTGGCCTGGCTGGGCAAGTCCAGCCCCAGCAGGTTAGGCAGCTGACCGATGGCAATCACCACGGCAGCACCCAGAGTGAAGCCGAGTACCACCGAGTGGGAGACGAAATTCACCAGGGCGCCGAAGCGCAGCAATCCCAGCAGCCACTGGAAAATCCCGGCCAGGAAGGTGAGCAACAGGATCACGGTGACGTAGTCCTGCGTCGCCGGAACGGCCAGGGGACTGACGCTGGCGTACAGGACAATCGAGATGGCCGCCGTGGGACCGCAGATCAAATGCCACGACGAACCCCAGAGGCAGGCGATCAGCACCGGGATGATTGCGGCGTAGAGGCCGTATTCCGGTGGGAGGCCGGCAATCAGCGCGTAGGCAATGGATTGCGGCAACGCGAGAATCGCGCCGCTGAGGCCGACGATCAGGTCGCGCCCGACGCTGGCGCGGGTTTGCTTGGGCAACCAACTGAGGAATGGAAAGAGTGAATGGCGGCTTGGCAGGGCCATGGGGCCTCTCGGTTGGGGTTTTGTGAAAGAGTATCAGGACGAGATAACGATGTGCCCAATGTGGGAGCGAGCTTGCTCGCGATGACGGAATCACATTCAACATCTCTGCTGACTGTCCCGCCGCTATCGCGAGCAAGCTCGCTCCCACAGGGATGGGTTAAAGCCTGGCTTTGACCGCAGGCAACGCATCCTTGCCATCCACGGTCTTCACCCCATCGAGCCATTTATCCAGCACCGCCGGATTAGCCTTGATCCAGGCCTTGGCCGCGTCGGCATTGCTGACTTTCCTGTTCACCACTTCGGCCATGATGCTGTTCTCCATGTCCTGGGTGAAGCTCAGGTTGGTCAGCAGTTTGCCGACGTTCGGGCAGGCCTGTGCATAACCTTTGCGGGTCAGGGTGTGGACGCTGCCGGTGTCACCGAAGTATTTCTCGCCGCCCTTGAGGTAGTGCATCTTCAGTTGCACGTTCATCGGATGCGGCGTCCAGCCGAGGAAGGTCACGAATTTCTGTTTTTTCACCGCGCGGGATACTTCGGCCAGCATTGCCTGCTCGCTGGACTCGACCAGTTTCCACTGGCCCATGTCGAAATCGTTTTTCTTGATGATTTCCTGCAGCGAAATGTTCGCCGGCGCGCCGGACCCGATACCGTAGATCTTGTGGTCGAACTTGTCGGCGTATTTGTTCAGGTCGGCAAAGTCATGCACACCTGCGTCCCAGACGTAATCCGGGACGGCGAGGGTGAACTCGGTGCCGTCGAGGTTTTTCGCCAGTTGCGTCACATCGCCGTTGGCCACGAACTTGTCGTAGAAACCCTGCTGCGCCGGCATCCAGTTCCCCAGGAACACATCGACCTGGCCATCCTTGAGCCCGCCAAAGGTGATCGGCACCGCGAGGGTGTCGACCTTGGCCTTGTAGCCCATGCCGTCCAGCAGAAACCCGGTGATGGCGTTGGTCGCGGCGATGTCGCTCCAGCCCGGGTCGGCCATCTTCACCGTCTCGCAGCTCTGATCGGCAAATGCCGATGCACTGCCCAGGGCCAGGAGCCCGACCGTCAGTACTGTGGATAACCTTTGCATGGACTTCCCCTTAACATTATTGGTTTTGGCAGGGTTGTGGATAACGTGCTTTACGTTCCAGATCGTCGAGGTCGATATGGTTGCGCATGTATTGCTGGCTGGCATCCACCAGCGGCTGGTGATCCCAGCTCTTCAGCTTGCCGAGGGTCAGCGCCTCGGCCACGAAACGTCGGCGCCGCTGGCTGGCGAGTACTTGGTTATGAATCGTCGGAATGCTCCATTTAGCCCGTGCTTCGGCGAGAAAATCGTCGAACAGCTGGCGATGTTGCGGCGAATGGCTGAGTTCTTGCTGTTCGTGCGGGTCATTGTGCACGTCGAATAGCAGGCAAGGGTCGTCTTCGCTATAGATGAATTTATAGGCACCGCGACGGATCATCATCAGCGGGCTGATGGTGCCTTCGGCCATGTATTCGCCAAACACTTCGTCGTGGCCGCCCTGCCCTCGCAGGTGCGGGACCAGCGAACGGCCATCCAGCGGCAAGCCCGGTTCAAGCGAGCCGCCGGCCAGTTCGACGAAGGTCGGTAGCAGATCGGCGGTCGAAACGCTGGCGCTGACCCGAGCGGCGCCGAATTGCCCCGGTGCACTTATCAACAGGGGCACCCGTGCGGCCATTTCGTACCAGTGCATTTTGTACCAGAGGCCGCGTTCGCCGAGCATGTCGCCGTGGTCGCCGGAAAACACAATGATGGTGTCATCGATCAGCCCGGTTTCCTCGAGTGTTTGCAGGAGTTTGCCGACGTTGCTGTCGATATAGCTGCACGCGCCGAAATAAGCGCGGCGGGCGTCGCGAATTTTATCCACAGGTAGTGGCTTGTCCCACAGGTCGTAGACCTTGAGCAAACGCTGGGAGTGCGGGTCGAGTTCATGCTGATCCGGCGTTGCAGGCAGCGGGATGTCGGCATCGTCGTACAGGTCCCAGAAAGCCTTGGGAATCGTGTATGGGTCGTGTGGGTGAGTCATCGAAACGGTCAGGCAGAACGGCTGGTCGCCATCTTCGCGGATATGGTCGAACAGGTATTGCTGGGCCTTGAACACCACCTCCTCGTCGAAATCCAGCTGATTGGTGCGCACACACGGGCCGGCTTGCAGCACCGAGGACATGTTGTGATACCAGGTCGGGCGTACATCCGGTTCATCCCAGTTCACCGCCCAGCCGTAGTCGGCGGGGTAAATATCGCTGGTCAGGCGTTCTTCGTAGCCATGCAACTGGTCCGGCCCGCAGAAGTGCATCTTTCCCGACAGGGCGGTGCGGTAGCCGAGGCGGCGCAGGTAGTGGGCGTAGGTCGGTACGTCGGCGGGGAAATCGGCGGCATTGTCGTAAGCGCCTATCTTGCTCGGCAATTGGCCGCTGACCAGGGTGAAACGCGACGGCGCGCACAGAGGGCTGTTGCAATAGGCGGAGTCAAACACCACGCCTTGGGCGGCGAGGCGGCTCAGATTGGGCAGTTTGATGGGCGATGGACCGTAGAACGGCAACATTGGCGCGGCCATTTGATCGGCCATGATGAAAAGAATGTTCTTGCGCTTCATGTGATCGCGGCATTCCATAGTGGATGTTTATGCGAGAGTGCTGGCTTTGAGAATGAAACCCTCGCACTTTGCGGTAAAGCCCACGCGCGGCAATGACTAGGATAAGCACAGCTTATGTATGACGCCCTTGGTGACCTGTCACTGGATCTGCTTCGTGCCTTTGAAGCCGCGGCCCGTCAGCGCAGCTTCACGGCGGCGGCGGTTGAACTGGGCACCACGCAACCGGCCATCAGCCAGCAGATCAAGCGCCTTGAAGAACAACTCGCGACCCGATTGTTCGACCGCATTTATCGCGGTATTGAACTGACCGAGGCCGGGCAGATTCTTTTTGAGCAGGTTCAGCTAGGTTTGCAGAACATCGACGCAGGATTGAGTGCAATCAGCGCACAACATCAGCATGAGGTGCTGCAGGTGGCCACGGATTTTGCCTTCGCCGCCTATTGGCTGATGCCGCGCCTGCATCGCTTTCACGCGGCCAATCCGCAGGTGGATGTCAGCCTGGTCACCAGTGAACGCAGCCATAACATGCTACGTACCGATATCGATGTGGCGATACTGTTCGGCGATGGCCGCTTCAAACAGGGTGAAAGTCATTGGCTGTTCAGCGAGGAAGTGTTTCCGGTGTGCAGCCCGCAGTTGTTGGGTGAACGAACCCTGCCCTTGCCGGCCCAGGCATTGCTGGAGTTTCCTTTGCTGCACCTGCGTGGGGAACACAGCAGTAATTGGTTCGACTGGAGTGGTGTGTTTCGGGAATTGGGGATTACTTCGCCGCCCGCGCCCGGTCAGCTGCGATTCGACAATTACACGCTGCTGATACAGGCGGCGATAGGGGGTCAGGGTGTGGCCATCGGCTGGCGCCACCTTGTGGATAACTTACTGGGCCAAGGTCTGTTGTGCCGACCGATTGCCGAGACGGCGATGTCCAGGCTGGGTTACTACGTGGTCCTGCCCCAGCGCAAACGGCGCGGAGCGCTCATTCAACAATTTGTAGAATGGTTGATGTCCGAGCAGGCCAGCAGCGCGGAGTCGTTGTCGGGGCTGTCATTGCCTTCGATTGCGGTGTGAATGGTGAAAAAATCGCAGCCTGTGCCGCGTGATCAGCTCGACCTGAAAGAGGATTTCAAATGCAACGCATAACGGGCTACCACGCCCATGTCTATTTCGATGCCGGCACCATTGATCAGGCGCGAGCCCTGTGTGAGCAGGCGGCGCAATTGTTTCCATTGAAAATGGGCCGCGTCCACGAGCGTCCGGTCGGTCCGCACCCGGACTGGAGCTGCCAGTTGGCGTTCGAGCCGCAGCTGCTGGGCGACGTGCTGCCGTGGCTGGCGCTCAACCGCAAGGGTCTGGTGGTGTTCTTGCATCCGGACACCGGCGACGATCTGCGCGATCACACCGAGCATGCAATCTGGATGGGCGCGGTTCGGCCGCTGGACCTGTCTATTTTTTGATCAGAGGGTTTCTTCAGCCTCGCCGGGCAAGTGTTCGTCCAGGTGCAGCCACGGCAGGCGGCTGTCGGTCCAGATGTGCCGCTCGGCCGGTGCTTGCTCGGGATGGTCGAGGGTAGCGATGGTCAGGTCGATGCTGTCCGGGCTCAGGAGCGTTACCACTGCCAGTTGCGCCCCACAGTGGCCGCAGAAATATCGCGCGCAGGTGGCGGAAGAATCGTACCGCGCCGGCGTCCCGGCCAGCCATTGAAAGGCGGACGTCGGCACGGTGATCCAGGTGGTCACGATGCCGCCGCTGACCCGTCGGCAAATCGAGCAATGGCAGTGGGCGATATCGTGCAGCGGCCCGCTGAATTGATAGCGCAGTTGCCCGCAGTGGCAGCCGCCGGTGTGAATGTCGGCCATGCTGGTTCCTCCTGTTGGGAATTCTCTGACGCCATCGCGAGCATGCTCGCGTCCCTGCCCCGCTCCGACGACCGGTCGTACTTCCGGTCAACGCTTTCATCGGCGAAAGCTGGCTGAAAGCTTCCCCGATTAGGATCGCCCCACTACCGGCAACAGACCGGTCGGCCAATGCCAGCGTTTTATCGCTCGCACAGCCCATTTAACAACAACAATGGTGATTCTGATGTCCTCTTCTACCCGCCGCGTCGCTGTAACTCCGTCCGTACGTCCCGTGCTTCCCGTTCTGCGCTGATCCCACCGGTCCGCCCATTCCCTAGCCGCGCCACGCCTGGAGTATTCCCATGCTGACTTTCCTTGGCTTCGCCATGGTCATCACGTTCATGTTCCTGATCATGACCAAGCGCCTGTCCGCGCTGATCGCCCTGATCCTGATTCCAATCATCTTCGCCCTGTTCGGCGGCTTTGGCCCGAAAATCGGCCCGATGATGCTCGAAGGCATCACCAAGCTCGCCCCGACCGGCGTGATGCTGATGTTCGCGATTTTGTACTTCGCCCTGATGATCGACTCCGGTCTGTTCGACCCGGCCGTGCGCAAGATCCTCAAGATGGTCAAGGGCGACCCGCTGAAAGTGTCGGTCGGCACCGCCGTGCTGGCGCTCGTCGTTTCCCTCGATGGTGACGGCGCGACCACTTACATGATCTGCGTGGCCGCGATGCTGCCGCTCTACAGCCGCATCGGCATGAGCCCGCGGATCATGGCCGGCCTGATCATCCTCGCCGGTGGCGTGATGAACATGACCCCATGGGGCGGTCCGACCGCCCGTGCCGCCAGTGCGCTGCACGTGGATCCGTCGGCGATTTTCGTGCCGATGATCCCGGCGATGGCGGCCGGTGTAGTGGCCATCCTGGCGATCGCCTACTTCTACGGCAAACGTGAACGTGCGCGCCTGGGTGAACTGCACTTGGTGGGCGATGAGATCGATCACAGCGAAATCAGCGTTTCACAGTTCCCGGATGCCCGTCGTCCGAAGCTGATCTGGTTCAACGGCGCCCTGACCCTGGGCCTGATGTGCACCCTGATCGCCGGCCTGTTGCCACTGCCCGTGCTGTTCATGGTGGCGTTCAGTATCGCGATGATCGTCAACTATCCGTGCCTGCAACAACAGAAGGATCGCGTCGCGGCCCACGCCGGCAGCGTGCTGGCAGTGGTCGGGCTGATCTTTGCTGCCGGTATCTTCACCGGTATCCTGACCGGCACCGGGATGGTCGATGCGATGTCGAAAAGCCTGCTGGCGGTGATTCCGGATTTCCTCGGCCCGTACCTGGCGGTGATCACGGCGCTGGTGAGCATGCCGTTCACGTTCTTCATGTCGAATGATGCATTTTATTACGGCGTGTTACCGGTACTTGCCGAAGCCGCTAGCCATTACGGTATAACCGCAGTGGAAATGGCACGTGCCTCGATCGTCGGTCAGCCCGTCCACCTGTTGAGCCCGCTGGTTCCATCGACCTACCTGTTGGTGGCCCTGGCCGGCATCGATTTCGGTGATCACCAGCGCTTCACCCTGAAGTGGGCAGTGCTGGTTTGTATCTGCATACTGGTTGCTGCACTGCTGTTGGGGACTTTCCCGCTGTTCAGCACTCTATAAGCCCAAGACTCACCACTTCGGGTCCAGGCTTCGCGGTTTGAAGCCCGGGCCCTTTTTGGTTTAACAATCGCTCAAAGGAATACACATGGAATGGCTGACCAACCCTGAAATCTGGGTTGCCTTCTTCACCCTGACCGCCCTGGAAATCGTCCTGGGCATCGATAACATCATCATGATTTCGATCCTGGTCAGCCGCATGCCCAAACACATGCAGGCGCGCACCCGGATTTTCGGTCTGGCGCTGGCCATGATCACGCGAATCCTGTTGCTGCTGTCGATCACCTGGGTCATGCGCCTCACCGCCGATCTGTTCGAAGTGTTCGGCCAGGGCATCTCCGGGCGCGACCTGATCCTGTTCTTCGGTGGTCTGTTCCTGCTGTGGAAAAGCTCGCAAGAGATGTACCACGCGCTGGAAGGTGAAGATGAAACCAACGAAGAACCTTCGGGCAAGGGCGGCAACTTCCTCTACACCATCATCCAGATCGCGATCATCGACATCGTGTTCTCCCTGGACTCGGTGATCACCGCAGTCGGCATGGTTTCCCACGTACCGGTCATGGTCGCGGCAATCATCGTGGCCGTGCTGGTGATGATGTGGGCGTCGGGCACCATCAGTGAGTTCATCGACAAGCACCCGTCGCTGAAGATGCTGGCGCTGTCGTTCCTGTTGATCGTCGGTACCGTGCTGATTGCCGAATCCCTGGACGTGCACGTGCCAAAAGGCTACGTCTACTTCGCCATGGCGTTCTCGCTGGCAGTGGAAGCGATCAACATCAAGATGCGCACCGCTATCGCGAAAAAGAGGAAACAGCAGGATCCGGTGAAGCTGCGCAAGGACATTCCGGGCCAGTAACCCGAATGTTGTGCTGAGAAAGGGGCCTTCTGGCCCCTTTTTCCTTGTTTTCATAAAACCGTCTTCATGACAGTTTTGTTTCAATCCACTCTTTGGCTATGCGATGCTGGCGCGCAGACCGTTAGCCAACTACAGCTTAAGTACAGAACGTAGAACGTCGCGGCACCGTCAATTTGCTCCTTTGGGGCGCTACACCACAGGGGGTCTGTATGCTCACCCTGCTCAATCTGCTTTCCGCCGTGGCCCTGCTGATCTGGGGCACGCACATCGTCCGAACCGGCATCCTGCGGGTCTACGGCACCAACCTGCGCCATGTCATTGGCCATAACATGTCCAAACGCTGGCTGGCTTTCGCCTCCGGGATCGCCGTGACGGCGATGGTCCAGAGCAGCAACGCCACCGCCATGCTCGTCACCTCCTTTGTCGGTCAGGGCTTGATGGCGCTGACCCCGGCTCTGGCCACCATGCTTGGCGCAGACGTCGGTACGGCGTTGATGGCGCGGGTGCTGACGTTCGATCTGTCGTGGCTGTCGCCGTTGCTGATCTTTCTCGGGGTGATTTTCTTTCTGTCGCGCAAACAGACCCGCCTCGGGCAACTGGGCCGTGTTGCCATTGGCCTGGGCTTGATCATTCTGGCGCTGCAACTGATTGTTGAAGCGGCGCATCCGATTACCCATGCCAAGGGGGTGAAAGTGATTTTCGCCTCGCTCACCGGCGATATCCTGCTCGATGCCCTGGTCGGGGCGCTGTTCGCGATGATTTCCTATTCCAGCCTGGCCGCTGTACTGCTGACCGCGACCCTGGCAGGGGCCAATGTGATCAGCCTGCCGGTGGCGATCGGGCTGGTGATCGGCGCCAATATCGGCAGTGGCGTACTCGCTTTCCTCAGCACCAGCATGCAGAACGCCGCCGGACGGCAGGTGGCGCTGGGCAGCCTGCTGTACAAACTGATTGGTCTTTTATTGATCATCCCGGTGCTCGATCCGCTGGTGCACTGGCTCGACGGCCTCGATTTCAGCCCTCAGGAAATGGTCATCGGCTTTCACTTGCTCTACAACACCGTGCGCTGCGTGATCCTGCTGCCGAGCCTCGGACCGATGGCCAGGTTCTGTGCCTGGGTGCTACCGGAGCGCCCGCAGGCCAACGGCACGGCCAAGCCCCGGCATCTTGACCCCACGGCATTGGTCACGCCCGGTCTGGCGCTGGCCAACGCGGCGCGGGAAACCCTGCGCATGGGTGACCTGATCGACAGCATGCTCGAAGCCATGCTGGACGTGTTGCGCGGCAAGCAAACCGCCGTCACCCAGGAAATGCGCCGCCTGAGCGACGATGTCGAAGCGCTCTACAGCGCGATCAAGTTGTACCTGGCGCAAATGCCCCGGGAAGACCTCAGCGATCAGGACAGCCGACGCTGGGCGGAAATCATCGAGCTGGCGATCAACCTGAAACTCGCCAGCGACTTGATCGAACGCATGCTGCGCAAGATTCAGCAGCAGAAAACCTCGCAGCGCCGGTCGTTTTCCGAAGTCGGGCTGGACGAATTGACCGGGCTGCATGCGCAGTTGATTTCCAGCCTGCGGCTCGGGATGTCGGTGTTTCTCAGTGGCGATCCGGAAAGTGCCCGCCAATTGGTGCGGGAGAAACGTCGTTTCCGCGCACAGGAACGGCGCCTGGCTCATGCTCATGTCAGCCGCTTGCAACGTAAAATCGTGCAAAGTATCGAAACCAGTTCGTTGCACCTGGAGCTGATCGCCGACATGAAGCGTCTCAATTCGCTGTTTTGCAGCAGTGCCTATGTGGTGCTGGAAACGTCGGATACCGGCGCATTGGTTGTTGATGATTTGAGCGACATCACCCATTCGCCCTGAACGTCCACAGTCGCCTGGAGTCTGTTGAACTTACGCTGGCCGTATGGAAGCCCGTTATGCGTTGTCTGTTGTTCGCCTGCCTGTTGCTGGGTTCATTCCCGTCATTCGCCCTGGATCGCTTTCAGGTCGAGGGCTATACGCTGCGCAATGGTTTGCAGTTGCTGCTCAAACCGGGCACTGACCGCGGGCATGTGGCGATCCGGCTGGTGGTCGGCGTTGGCCTGGACGATTTCAACTGCGAAGAAAAGGAACTGCCGCATCTGCTCGAGCACCTGCTGTTCAGCGGCATCGACGCCAGCGGTGAAGGTGGCCTGGAAGAGCGCATGCAGGCCCTGGGCGGTGAGTGGAATGCATTCACCAGCAACGCCGACACGACGTTCGTCATCGAAGCCCCGGCAAAAAACCAGCGCAAGGTACTCGACCTGCTGCTGGCGCTGCTGACCCAGACCCGTTTCGACGACAACGCCATCAACGCCGCCAAGCAAGTGGTCGAGCGTGAAGACGGCGGCCACTATTCACACCTGCAACGCTGGCTCGATCGTCAGGACCTCGGCCACACGGCCAGCAATCAACTGGCCGTGGAGCTTGGCCTCAAATGCCCGGAGCGTGCGCAAGTCGATAACCTGACCCGTGAGCAACTGGAGCAGGTGCGCAAGGACTGGTATGCGCCGAACAACATGACCCTGATCGTGGTCGGCGACCTCGACAAGTTGTTGCCGGCCTATCTGGATCGGGCGTATGGCACGCTGGAAGCGATTGAACCCGGCGAGCATCCGCCGCTGCCGCAAATCAAGACCAGCGCGGTCCATGAGCGCAGCCTGACCGACGGTTTGGTCGGCAACGGTGCCAAATTGCACTGGCTGGTGCCGGAGCCGGTTCTGGAAGAGGGGCACGACCAAACCTTCGATTTGCTCAAGGACTATCTGGATTGGGCGCTTTATCGCCAGTTGCGCCTGGCTCACGGTTTGTCCTACGGCCCCTGGGCGGAACGCGAGGTGTTTGGCGGCGTGGGCTTCATGAGCCTCAACGCCGACCTTGAACGCGACGACGTGCCCGAGGCCGAACAAGTGCTCGATGACCTGAAGGCCGAACTGCTCAAGGACGGCCTCAACGCCGAGACCTTCAACCGCCTGAAGCAGGCCGCGATCGCCCGCCAGACCTGGGCCGTGCAAGGCAACAGCGCGTTGGCCGACTACTACTGGAGCGCCATCGGCGACTACGAGGACGGCCGTTTCGCCAACCCGGCCCGTGAGCTGCAAGGGGTGACGCTGCAAGAGGCGAACAAGGCCGTGCGTGAACTGCTGTTGCAGCCGGGGTATTTGCGGATCGAGAAGTCGCTGTTCAGCTATGACCAGTTGATGTGGTTGGTGGTCGGTGGGGTGGGCTTGATCGTGTTGATGTTGGTGGGCTGGCGTTTGCATCGCAGGAAGTAACCATTCCATGTGACAACGGACTGAGAGACCTTGCCGGTTCCCTGTGGGAGCGAGCTTGCTCGCGATAGCGGATTGTCAGCCGACGAAAAATGTTGGATGTGCCGGCCTCATCGCGAGCAAGCTCGCTCCCACAGGTTGCGTGGTGTTACTGACCGCGAACCCTCGCCACAGGGTCGTGTCAGCGGTACCCTGTTGAGGTTTTTTCCTACAACTACTGTGAAAACGCCGAATGCAAAAGCTGACCCTTTTCGTACAGCGCATCCTCGAATTGATGAAGCGCTATCCCGGGGTCATTGCGCTCGCTGGTTTCATCTCCGGGGTGGGCAGCTTCATTCTGGTCGATCGCCAACAGGGCCTGGCGACCTGGATCACCACCATCATGCTGATCAGCTGGATCTGGCTGATGCTGGAAAACAGCCTGACCAAGCTGTTCACACGCATTTTCAAGCGCGAAATCCCGGAGCCCTTGCTGCGTTACGCCACGCAGATGATCCATCAGGAAAGCCTGTTTTTTGTCCTGCCGTTCTTCTTCATCACCACGACGTGGAACAGTGGCCAGTTGTTTTTCACCGGGCTGCTGGGCATCGCGGCGCTGATTTCGATCATCGACCCGCTCTACTACAAGTGGCTGGCGCCACGGCGCTGGGCGTTCCTGGCCCTGCACACCCTGACCCTGTTCGCCGCGCTGCTCACGGCGTTGCCGGTGATCATGCACCTGACCACCGCGCAAAGTTTCAAATGGGCACTGGGTATCTCGGTGCTGTTGTCGTTCCCGAGCCTGGCGTCGATCTTCCCGATTCGTACCCTGCGCAGTGCGCTGGCGATTCTGAGTATCACCCTGGGCATCGGCGCCGTCGGTTGGACGCTGCGCTCGTGGGTGCCGCCGGCGACGCTGTGGATGACGGACGTGGCCATCAGCACGCAAATGCAGGACCGCACGCCCGGCGCCAGCCTCGACACAGTCAGCGCCGAGCAGATCCGCAATGGCGGGCTTTACGCCTACACCGCGATCAACGCCCCGCGTGGCCTGGACGAGCGGATTTATCACGTCTGGCAGTTCAACGGTAAAGAGGTCGACCGCATCCCGCTGGATATTCACGGCGGGCGCAAGGAAGGTTACCGGGCCTGGACCCACAAACAGAACTTCCCGGGCAACCCGGCCGGCAAATGGCAGGTTCGGGTGCTGACCGAAGATGGCCAGGTCATCGGCGTGCTGCGTTTCGAAGTCACGGACAGCACAGCGATCAAAGAAAAGTAGTCAGGTTCGTGCTATTACGTAGTGCTGCGAAATCACTGAACAAGCACGGAGCTTATGATCAGCAGCACGACGGCCGGCAATGCCCAGTTGGACACGTCGCTCACCCCTGCACGGTTGCGGGTGACGGGCGACTGGACGCTTGCCCATTACGCTGACTTGAAGCTGTTGAGCGAAAAACTCTATGGCCAGTACGACGCCAACACCCCCGTCGACCTCAATGGTCTCGGCGCTCTCGACACGGCTGGCGCCTCGCTGTTGGTCGAGCTGCTCGGCTCCGAGCGCCTCGGCCGCTCCGCCGAGCATCCGGATTGCACACTCTCCAGCGCCGATCGTGCGTTGCTGCAGACCGTCTACCGCTCGCTGACCGATTTCTGCGTACCGATCAAGGAGCCGCAAGTCAGCGTCACCGTGCAGTTGCTGACCCGCATTGGCCGGGCGGTGGACACCGTCTGGCAGGACACCCTGCAACTGCTGGGTTTCGTTGGCCTGATCATCGAAACCATCGTTCGCGGCCTGTTCCGGCCCAAGCGCTGGCGCGTCACACCGATGATCGCGCACATCGAACAGACCGGCCTCGATGCTGCCCCCATCGTTGCCCTGCTGACTTTTCTGGTGGGCGCCGTGGTGGCGTTTCTCGGGTCGACGGTGCTGGCCACGTTCGGCGCCACGGTCTTCACCGTCGACCTGGTGGGGTTCGCCTTCCTGCGCGAGTTCGGTGTGCTGCTGACCGCGATCCTGATGGCCGGGCGCACCGCCAGCGCGTTCACCGCGCAAATCGGCTCGATGAAGGCCAACGAAGAAATCGACGCCATTCGCACCCTGGGCCTCGACCCCGTGGAATTGCTGGTGGTGCCTCGGGTCCTGGCGTTGCTGATCGCCCTGCCGATGCTGACCTTTGTGGCGATGCTGTCGGGGATCATCGGCGGTGCGGTGGTCTGCGCGGTGAAGCTGGATATCTCGCCGGCGATGTTCATCTCGCTGCTGCAATCGGACATCGGTGTTCAGCACTTTCTGGTGGGGATCGTCAAAGCACCGGTCTTCGCTTTCCTGATCGCCGCGATTGGTTGCCTCGAAGGCTTCAAGGTCAGCGGCAGCGCCGAGTCTGTGGGCGCCCACACCACGTCGAGTGTGGTGCAGTCGATTTTCGTGGTGATCGTGATGGATGCGATAGCGGCGATGTTTTTCATGGAGATGGGCTGGTGAGTCGTATTCCCCGAGCGCCCAGCGAGGCGGTGATTGAAGTCCGTGGGCTGTGCAATCGCTTTGGAAGCCAGAGCGTGCACGAAAACCTCGACCTGGATTTGTACAAGGGGGAAATCCTCGCCGTGGTCGGTGGTTCCGGCAGCGGTAAATCGGTGTTGCTGCGCAGCATTGTCGGGTTGCGTCAGCCGAGCGAGGGTGTGGTGAAAGTCTTCGGCAAAAACCTGCCGACCTTGTCCGAGCACGAGCGCTCGCGGGTGGAACGGCGATTCGGCGTGCTGTTCCAGAAAGGCGCCTTGTTTTCCTCGCTGACGGTGACCGAAAACGTCGCCCTGCCGCTGATCGAGCACGCCGGCTTGAGCCGCAACGACGCGGAGCACCTGGCGGCGGTGAAAATGGCCCTGGCCGGGTTGCCCCTGTCGGCGGCGGAGAAGTACCCCTCGTCGCTGTCCGGCGGGATGATCAAGCGTGCCGCGCTGGCCCGGGCATTGGCGCTGGATCCGGACATCCTGTTCCTCGACGAGCCCACCGCCGGTCTCGACCCGATTGGCGCCGCCGCGTTCGACCAATTGATCCTGACCCTGCGCGATGCCCTGGGCCTGAGTGTCTTTCTGGTGACCCACGACCTCGATACGCTCTACACCATCACCGACCGGGTGGCGGTGCTGGCGCAGAAAAAGGTGCTGGTGGCGGACGCCATCGACAAGGTGTCGGAAACCAACGATCCGTGGATTCACGAATACTTCCATGGCCCTCGCGGCCGCGCGGCATTGACGGCCGCCCAACAGCTCAACGAGGTCTGACATGGAAACCCGAGCCCATCATGTATTGATCGGCCTGTTCACCGTGATTGTGGTGACGGCCGCGCTGCTGTTCGGCCTGTGGCTGGCCAAGTCGAGTGTCGACACCGAGTTCAAGGATTACGAGGTCGTGTTCAACGAGGCGGTCAGCGGTTTGTCCAAGGGCAGTTCGGTGCAGTACAGCGGGATCAAGGTCGGCGACGTGATCTCGCTGCGCCTGGATCCGAAAGATCCGCGCCGGGTACTGGCGCGAATTCGCCTGGCCGGCGACACCCCGGTCAAGGAAGACACCCAGGCCAAACTGGCCCTGACCGGCGTCACCGGGACTTCGATCATCCAGCTCAGCGGCGGCACGCCACAGAGCCCGACGCTCAAGGGCAAGGACGGCAATCTGCCGACCATCGTCGCCTCGCCCTCGCCCATCGCCCGCCTGCTCAATGACAGCGAAGACCTGATGGCCGGGGTAAACACCCTGATGCATAACGCCAACCGGATGTTTTCCACGGAAAACATCGAGCGCATCAGCAATACCCTGGAGAACCTGGAGCAAACTACCGGGACCATTGCCGAGCAGCGCGGCGATATTCGCCAGGCCATGCAGCAACTGGCCTCCGTCGGCAAGCAGGCCAACACCATGCTGGAGCAGACCACGGCGCTGATGCGCAATGCCAACGGGCTGCTCAATGAACATGGCAAGGAGGCGCTCGGCAGTGCCGAACAGGCGATGAAGTCGCTGCAGCAAAGCAGCGCCACCCTCAACAAACTGATCAGCGCCAATCAGGATTCGCTCAACAGCGGTATGCAAGGCCTCAATGGCCTGGGTCCGGCCGTGCACGAGATGCGCGAAACCCTGTCCTCGTTGCGCGTCATTACCAAGCGTCTGGAGGCCGACCCCAGCGGTTACCTGCTGGGCAGTGAAAAGACCAAGGAATTCACGCCATGAAGCTGATTCAGATTGCCCTCCTCGCCGGCTTCACGCTGATCGGTTCGTGCTCGATACTGCCCAAGCCCGAACCCTTCGAGGTCTATAGATTGCCTTCGGCGCAGAGTTCATCGGCCAGCCATGGCGCGCCGCAGCGGTGGTCATTGCGCCTGAACAAGTTCCAGTCCAGCGAAGCGTTGAACAGTCCGAACATTGCCGTGATTCCTCAGGGCGACGTGCTCAGCCACTACAAGGGTTCGCGCTGGACCGACCCGGCGCCGGTGCTGGTGCGCAATCGCCTGCTGCAAGGTTTCCAGCATGACGGACGGGTGACATTGCTGAGCACCGATGACAGCATCTTCCAGACCGATCTTGAATTAGGCGGCAGCCTGCAGGCGTTCCAGACCGAGTATCAGGATACGAATGCCAGCGTGGTCGTGCGTCTGGATGCCCTGCTGGTGCGCAGTTACGATCAGCGCCTCCTCGCCAGCCGCCGCTTTGAAGTGCGCCAGCCACTCAGTGCCGTGCAGGTCCCGGCGGTGGTGGTCGGGTTCGGTCAGGCGAACGATCAGTTGACCACGCAGGTGGTGAACTGGGCGGTCGAGCAAGGGCAGAAGCTGGCGCCACCACCCAGACCCTGAACACCTGCACCGTGCCCCTGTGGGAGCGGGCTTGCCCGCGATGGGGGCGTGCCTGGCACACTGCGTTGTAACAATCGCCAGCAAGCCGGCTCCTACAGGGGTTGGCCTTTTCAGCGCGGCAAAAACGCCTGATGCAACTCGGCCAGCGTTTCAAAGTGATAGGCCGGCGCTTCGGCGCTCAATTCTTCGTGGCTGCCAAATCCGTAACCCACTGCCGCTGCGTCCAGGCCGTTGCTGCGCGCGCCGATCAGGTCGTGTTTGCGGTCACCGATCATCAGGGTATTGGCCGGGTCGAGGTTTTCTTCGGCCATCAGGTGAGCGATCAGCTCGACCTTGTTGGTCCGGGTGCCATCCAGTTCGCTGCCGTAAATCACCTTGAAGTGTTTGGCAAAGTCGAAATGCCGGGCGATTTCCCGGGCGAACACCCACGGTTTCGAGGTCGCGATGTACAGCTGACGGCCTTGTCCGCCGAGGGTTTCCAGCAGCGGGGTGACGCCGTCGAACACGCGGTTTTCGTACAAACCGGTGACCTTGAAACGCTCACGGTAGAAATTCACCGCCTCCCAGGCCTTGGCTTCGTCGAAGGCGTAGAACTGCATGAAGGCCTGCAACAATGGCGGGCCGATGAAGTGCTCGAGTTTGGCCAGATCCGGCTCATCGATACCCAGCTTGCCCAAGGCAAACTGGATCGAACGGGTAATGCCCTCGCGCGGGTCGGTCAGGGTGCCATCGAGGTCGAACAGAACGGTTTGGTAATGCATGTTGAATCCTGAAAATGAGGGGCCGGGTCAGAGCTGGTCGTAGCCTTCGGCCAGATGCAGGTCCTTGAGCTTCACGTAGTTCGCCGCGCTGTAGGTGAAAAAGGCGCGTTCCTTGTCCGTCAACGGGCGGATCTGCTTTACCGGGCTGCCCACATACAGGAAGCCGCTTTGCAGATGTTTGCCCGGTGGCACCAGGCTGCCGGCGCCGATGATCACGTCATCGTCGACCACCGCACCGTCCATGACGATGCTGCCCATGCCGATCAATACCCGGCTGCCCACCGAACAGCCGTGCAGCATGACCTTGTGGGCGATGGTCACGTCGTCGCCGATCAGCAACGGGAAGCCATCGGGGTTGAACGGCCCGGCGTGGGTGATGTGCAACACACAGCCATCCTGCACGCTGGTGCGCGCGCCGATGCGGATACGGTGCATGTCGCCACGGATCACCGTCAGCGGCCAGACCGAGCTGTCCGCGCCGATTTCAACGTCGCCGATCACCACCGCCGAGCCGTCGACAAAAGCGCCTTTGCCGAGCAGCGGCGTGTGGTTCTGATACTTGCGAAGGTTCACGATAGGGTTTCTCTCTGTCGCTGATAGCTGCGGTGAGTGTCGATTGTAATTAAGATGGCTGCATGTTTCTCCAGCCAAGGTATCAACCGTGAGCGTGAACAACCCTCTTTTGCAGTCCTACGACCTGCCGCCGTTCTCCGCCATCCGCGCCGAACACGTGCAACCGGCCATTGAACAGATCCTGGCTGACAACCGCGCCGCCATCGTCGAGATCCTCAAGACCCAGGCCAAGCAGCCAACGTGGGCCGGCCTGGTGCTGGCGATGGACGAACTCAACGATCGCCTGGGCGCGGCGTGGAGCCCGGTCAGCCACCTCAATGCCGTGTGCAACAGCGCCGAACTGCGCGAAGCCTACGAGTCGTGCCTGCCGGCCTTGAGCGCCTACTCCACCGAAATGGGCCAGAACCGTGAACTGTTCCAGGCCTTCGAAGCCCTGGCCAGCAGCCCGCAGGCCAGCGGTTTCGACGTGGCGCAGAAAACTATCCTGGAACACGCCCTGCGTGACTTCCGTCTGTCGGGTATCGACTTGCCGGAAGCCGAACAGAAACGTTACGCCGAAGTGCAGAGCAAACTCTCCGAACTGGGCAGCCGTTTCTCCAACCAGTTGCTCGACGCCACCCAGGCATGGACCAAGCATGTCACCGATGAAGCCGCCCTCGCCGGCCTGACCGATTCGGCCAAGGCGCAAATGGCCGCTGCGGCCCAGGCCAAGGATCTGGACGGCTGGCTGATCACCCTGGAATTCCCGAGCTATTACGCGGTGATGACCTACGCCCAGGACCGCGCACTGCGTGAAGAAGTCTACGCAGCCTACTGCACCCGAGCGTCGGACCAGGGACCGAATGCCGGTCAGAACGACAACGGCCCGGTCATGGAAGAAATCCTCGACCTGCGTCAGGAGTTGGCCAGGCTGCTGGGTTTCGGCAGCTTCTCCGAGCTGAGCCTGGCAACCAAAATGGCTGAGTCCAGCGATCAGGTGCTGAGCTTCCTGCGCGACCTCGCCAAGCGCAGCAAGCCGTTCGCCGCCCAGGATCTGGAACAGCTCAAGGCCTACGCTGCCGAGCAAGGCTGCCCGGACCTGCAAAGCTGGGACAGCGGTTTCTACGGTGAAAAGCTCCGTGAGCAGCGTTACAGCGTCGCCCAGGAAGCCCTGCGCGCCTACTTCCCGATCGACAAGGTGCTCAGCGGCCTGTTCGCCATCGTGCAGCGCCTGTACGGCATCGAGATCGCCGAACTCAAAGGCTTCGACGCCTGGCACCCGGATGTGCGCCTGTTCGAGATCAAGGAAAACGGCCAGCACGTCGGCCGCTTCTTCTTCGATCTCTATGCCCGCGCCAACAAGCGTGGCGGTGCCTGGATGGACGGCGCCCGCGACCGTCGCCGCACGGCTGGCGGCGTGCTGCAAAGCCCGGTGGCGAACCTGGTGTGCAATTTCACCCCGGCCGACAGCGGCAAGCCTGCGCTGCTGACCCACGATGAAGTCACCACCCTGTTCCATGAATTCGGCCACGGCCTGCATCACCTGCTGACCCGCGTCGAGCATGCTGGCGTGTCTGGCATCAACGGCGTGGCCTGGGATGCCGTCGAACTGCCAAGCCAGTTCATGGAAAACTGGTGCTGGGAGCCGGAAGGCCTGGCGCTGATTTCCGGTCACTACGAGTCCGGCGAACCGCTGCCTCAGGATTTGCTCGGGAAAATGCTCGCGGCGAAAAACTTCCAGTCCGGCCTGATGATGGTCCGCCAACTGGAGTTTTCGCTGTTCGACTTCGAGCTTCACACCACCCACGGCGACGGCCGCAGCGTGCTGCAAGTGCTCGAAGGCGTGCGCGATGAGGTCTCGGTGATGCGTCCGCCGGCCTACAACCGCTTCCCCAACAGCTTTGCGCACATCTTCGCTGGCGGTTATGCCGCGGGCTACTACAGCTACAAGTGGGCTGAAGTGCTGTCGGCCGATGCCTTCTCGAAATTTGAAGAAGAAGGCGTGCTCAACGCCGACACCGGTCGAGCCTTCCGTGAAGCGATCCTGGCCCGGGGCGGCTCCCAGGAACCGATGGTGTTGTTCGTCGACTTCCGTGGCCGTGAGCCATCGATTGACGCACTCTTGCGCCACAGCGGCCTGAGTGAGGACGCAGCAGCATGAGTGAGGGACCTGTGATCACGAAAAAACGCTTTATCGCCGGGGCGGTATGCCCGGCATGCAGCGAACCGGACAAGTTGATGATGTGGAACGAAGACCTGGTCCCGCACCGTGAGTGCGTGGCCTGCGGTTACTCCGACACACTCAACGAGCAGGGGCTGTCGGTTCCCAAGGAGCTGGGGACGCGGGTCAACACCAGCGCACCCAAACCAGCCGCCACCAAGGTTCAGGCGGTTCAGTTCTTCCCGAACCCGAAACTGAAGAAAAAGCCTGAGTGAAAAAAAGCCCCCGCTGCGCCATGCAGCGAGGGCTTTTCTTATTCGATATGAGCCGACTTGAACCAACTCTTCATTGAGCACGCGGCGAACGGGCTGGTGCTGCAATCGCCATTGGCCAGCGCCGTGCGCAGTTTGTCCACATCGGCCTGCATCATGTAGCGAATGCCATCCTTGAAATGGGTGCTGTCACCAAAGCCGCCCTGGGTCATCTCGTCCAGGGCCTCTTCCTTGCTCCAGCCCTGGACGACGACCCGATACATGGCCGCCATCAGGCCGGTGCGGTCGGAGCCGTGTTTGCAGTGCATCAGCACCGGGCCTTGGGCTTCGGCAGACGTGATGGCGCGCAGGGCCTTGAGCACATCGGCGTCATCCACATGGTTGGTGCGATAAGGCAGATGTACTTGCCTGATGCCCGGCGTGGACAGCCAACCGGAGTCTTGTTCCGGCAGGAAGTTGATCACCGTGCCGATCTTGAGGTTCTCCAGCAGCGATACCGCTTCCTTGTCCGGCAAGGCGCTGCGGTAGAGGGTTGGCGACATCTGAAAGAGGTTGTACTGCTTCTCGACCGGTTGCGCCCAGTCTGCCGGGCGCTGAACCACACTGTCGTCAGCAAGTGCCGGTGCCAGGTTAACGAGTGCAATGAGCGACAGGCAGATTGCAGATATGAATCGTCGTAAGGGCATGCTTGAGCGACCGCTCTGAAGGGGACGGGAAGATGCTGGCAAGGATCAGCCAAGCCCGGTCAAAGACCTGTGAGCGAACCGTCAAAGAATCGTGAAGCTGAAGGCGTGATGAGTGTTCCATCAAGGATCTGGCTTCGCTCATTGAAAGAACTTTGTCATATGCAAAATCAAATCCGATCGATTGTCAGTTTCGACCGGATCTGATTAATAAATATATATTTGCCTGAAACTTTGCTTCAAGGCTGGGCAATGCTTGCGTACGCTTTAGCCAGCGTCAGCAGTTTTTCCTTGTCAGCGGAATTGATGGTCCCGTTGCCATCAATATCTTTGTCGACCTTACCGATGCTAAAAGACTGGCCCCCGTCATAGGAGGACGCAATTATTGTGGTGGAGTCCAGCAAAGACGTGGTTGTTGCCGAGTTTTCTTCATCCCAGCCTTCCTCCTTGAGAGCGAACTGCATCGATACCAGTACTTCATTTGGGTCGACTATGGTCGGTCCAAGTTTTTGCAGAAAGATACCGCGGCGATTGAAAAACGACATAAATAAATCCTTTTATAGAATATCGGTATGTGTGTGTAGCGAAAAAAAATGGTATCTGCTGTCTTGCCGAAACAGCCAGAACTTATATGTTTCTCCCAGTTGCTTCATGTAAGGGCACATGACAAATGATTAGAAAGTGCCGAACGGTGCTGGTCGAGTGGTTTTGATCGGCGTACTGTATGCGCATACAGTCATTGGGTGTTTTTCATGCACACGCCATCTCCTCCCCGTGGCCGCGGCACCGCGACCAACCCGCACAACCGTTTCGCCCCCAATCGTTCGGTGGTCGAAGACGACGGCTGGTATCAGGAAGCACCGGTTACCCAAGGCACCGAGGTGCGCATCGAAACGGCGAAAACCATCATCACCCGCAATACCTCGCCGGATTTGCCATTCGATCGGTCGATCAATCCCTACCGCGGCTGCGAGCATGGTTGTATCTATTGTTATGCAAGACCGAGCCACGCCTATTGGGACATGTCGCCCGGGCTGGATTTCGAGACAAAACTGATCGCCAAGACCAACGCCGTGGATGTGCTGGAGGAGCAGTTGTCCAGGCGTGGCTATCAATGTGCGCCGATCAACCTCGGTTCCAACACCGACCCGTATCAGCCGATCGAGCGCGAATACCGGATCACGCGTCGAACCCTCGAAGTACTCCTGCGTTACCGGCATCCGGTGACCATCGTCACCAAGGGCTCGCTGATTCTGCGTGACCTGGACCTGCTGACCGAGCTTGCCAGCCAAAGACTGGTGGCGGTAATGATCAGCCTGACCACCCTGGACGACGAACTCAAGCGCATCCTCGAGCCCCGCGCCGCAGCACCCAAGGCGCGGTTGCGGGCCATTCGGGTGATGCGCGAGGCGGGCATCCCGGTCGGCGTCCTGTGTTCACCGATGATCCCGATGATCAACGACAGCGAGCTCGAAAGCCTGCTCACCGAGGCCCATGCAGCCGGGGCGCAGAGCGCTGCCTACATGATGTTGCGCTTGCCGCTGGAAGTGGCGCCGCTGTTCGAGGAATGGCTGGGCGCCCATTATCCGCAGCGGGCCGCGCATGTGCTGAGCCTGATTCGCCAGAGCCGTGGCGGTGAACTCTATGACAGCCGCTTTGGCGCTCGAATGCGCGGCGAAGGCCCGTTTGCGGACTTGCTGGCCCAGCGCTTTGCCAAGGCGATCAAGCGGCTGGGGCTCAATCGCCGGGAGGGGTTCAATCTGGACTGCGACGCCTTTTGTCCGCCGGGTCGCCAAATGTCGTTGATTTGAGGACAATTGGCCTATGGTTGAGTACTGAGGAGCGCCCTCGAGCTTTAGGGTGGTCACGTTTTTTGTGACCTGGAACACGCGTTCTAGAGCGTTTTATTCAGTTTCAATTAAGATTCGGCCGCTACCTTGTTCATCGAGTGACTGACTGGTCGAGATGTTTGGCCCGGATGTTTTTTAACCAGCCACTGGCTCCACACCGGACCCCACGGGACGACTTTGCGAGCCCGCCAATGAGGATGAATTCATGAGTGACAAGGATAAACAGCCGTTGGCTGCGTCGGCTTCAGCCCAACCCGAGGCCGAATCCGCCGATGCGGCGTTGCAGCATATCGTTGACGGTTTTTTGCATTTTCATCATGAGATATTTCCCCAGCAGGAAGAGCTCTTCAAGAAACTCGCCACGGCCCAGCGGCCACGCGCGATGTTCATTGCCTGCGCCGATTCGCGCATCGTTCCTGAATTAATCACTCAAAGCTCCCCTGGCGATCTGTTCGTGACCCGCAACGTCGGTAACGTCGTACCGCCTTACGGGCAAATGAACGGGGGCGTATCCACGGCCATCGAGTACGCCGTACTGGCTCTGGGTGTGCATCACATCATCATTTGCGGGCATTCCGACTGCGGCGCCATGCGCGCGGTGCTCAACCCGGACAGTCTGGAAAAAATGCCCACGGTCAAAGCGTGGCTGCGTCACGCCGAAGTGGCCAAGACCATGGTGCAGGAGAACTGCAACTGCTCTAACGAAAGCGAAAGCATGCACATCCTCACCGAAGAGAATGTGATCGCCCAGTTGCAGCATCTGCGCACCCATCCGTCGGTGGCCTCGCGCATGGCCAACGGTCAGTTGTTTATCCACGGCTGGGTCTACAACATCGAAACCAGCGAAATCAAAGCGTACGACGCCGATCAAGGCAGTTTCCTGCCGCTTGATGGCAGCCTGCCAATTCCTGTGGCGACGCCCAAAGCGCGCTTCTGAATCCTCCAAAATCGTTGTGTGGTTTAGCCGTGGCTGCCGTTCAGGCAGCCTGGCTTTGCCATGCCTGAAGAAAACTTCGGGAGACTCACCATGCGTGCTGCTCGACTCAAAGCTGTTCTGCCACGGGAGCTGCTGGCTTCGGTGGTTGTGTTTCTGGTCGCCCTGCCCTTGTGCATGGGCATCGCGATTGCCTCGGGGCTGCCGCCGGCCAAAGGTTTGATCACCGGCATCATCGGGGGGCTGGTGGTCGGCTGGTTGGCCGGCTCGCCATTGCAAGTCAGTGGCCCGGCGGCGGGTCTGGCCGTTCTGGTGTTTGAATTGGTGCGCCAACACGGTATTGCCATGCTCGGGCCCATTCTGTTGCTGGCCGGGTTGCTGCAACTGGTGGCGGGTCGATTGAAGCTGGGATGCTGGTTTCGGGTGACGGCGCCTGCGGTGGTGTACGGCATGCTGGCCGGGATTGGCGTGCTGATCGTTTTGTCTCAGGTGCATGTGATGCTGGATGCCGTGCCCAAACCCTCGGGTCTCGATAATCTGGCAGCCTTCCCGGCGGCGCTGACCCAGGCGCTGCCTACGTTTGGCTGGCAAGCCGGTTTGCTTGGTTTGTCGACGATCGCTGTCATGTGGCTGTGGGAAAAATTTCGTCCGCGATCCCTGCGCTTCATTCCCGGAGCGCTCCTTGGCGTCGGCCTGGCCACGCTTGCCAGCCTGGTGCTGGCGTTGCAGGTCAAACGGGTTGAGGTACCGGCCAACCTGACGGAGGCCATCGACTGGTTGAAGCCGATGGACCTGCTCAACCTGGCGGATCCGACCTTGCTGATCGCTGCGTTTGCCGTGGCCTTCATCGCCAGCGCCGAAACCCTGCTCTCGGCCGCGGCGGTTGATCGCATGCACAGCGGTCAGCGATCGGACTTCGACCGGGAGCTGTCAGCCCAGGGTATCGGCAATATGTTGTGTGGCCTGCTTGGGGCGTTGCCGATGACGGGCGTTATCGTGCGCAGTTCGGCGAATGTTCAGGCCGGAGCAACTACGCGGTTTTCCACCATTTTTCACGGCCTGTGGCTGCTGGCGTTCGTGCTGTTGCTGTCCAGCGTGTTGCAGAGCATTCCGGTGGCGAGCCTGGCGGGCGTACTGGTGTACACCGGCTTCAAACTGGTGGATCTCAAGGTCTTTCGTGGTTTGGGCCGGTATGGTCGGGCGCCGATGTTCACTTACGCGGCAACCGCGCTGGCCATCGTTTTCACGGATTTGCTGACGGGCGTGCTGGTTGGCTTCGGCCTGACGCTGGTGAAGCTGGCGCTGAAAGCCTCGCGTTTGAAAATCAGCCTGATCGACCTGCCTCAGGAAGGGCAGATGGAATTGCGCCTGGCGGGCGCGGCGACTTTCCTCAAGGTGCCGGCGCTGACCCGGGTGTTGGGCAGCATTGCGCCGGGCACGACGGTGCATGTGCCACTCAACAATCTGAGCTACATCGATCACTCGTGCCTGGAACTGCTGGAGGACTGGGGACGGGCGAATGCGGCCAAGGGTTCGAGGCTGTTGATTGAGTCGCGGGGGTTGAAGCGCAGGCTCGAGGGACGGGTGCGGACGAATACCGGCATAGGCGCGGCTGGCTGAGACTCCAGTGTGGGAGCGAGCTTGCTCGCGATGGCGGTGGATCAGTCAACCTTGATGTTGAATGACATGGCCTCATCGCGAGCAAGCTCGCTCCTACAAGGAGATTGTGTTTACCGATGGATCAAGCCGCCGGCTGATCCAGTTCCAGGCCTACGCCCAAGCGCCGGGACATGCACGGCCAGCGTTTCCACGCGGCACCGGTGTCCGGGCTGTTGAGCTTCTCGCGGTAGGCTTCCACCGATTCCAGCGCGAAGCTTTCGTCGTTGAGCATTTCGTCGATGGCGTGGTGCACCACTTCGTCCAGTTGGTTGGCGAACGACTCACCGATCAATTGGTGAGCAATCAGGTTGGCGACAGTCATGTCCAGGGGGATCAGTGGCTGGCCGAAATGCTTGATGTACAGGTCGTTGACCTCTTCGACAAACCGGTGCGCAAGGTAGGCTTCATCCAGCAGGCTATCGAGCCCGACATGACCGGCCATGATGGCTGGCGGCTGGAGGAAGTACTGCTCGGCGATTTTCAGCACCGGTTTGATCTGTGACTCAATGCCCGCTTCCCTGGCGACTTCATTGGCTGCATCCAGCAGGTCGGGCACTTCTTCGATGTAGGCGGCGACAAATCGCGTCAGTACGCTATTGGCGTCCGCTTCCGGCAATTGGATGGCCGGGTGTAGATGAGGCAGTTTGCTTTCCAGCTGACGCGTCAGCAGGCCGGTTTCTTTTTCGTGCTGTTGGGCTTTTTCGATCTGCTCGCGCAATGCGGCGGTGTTCATGAAAACTCCAGGAAACAAGGCAATGAAATAGGGAAGACATAACTTAGCTGGCTTACGAAAAATGCTAAGACGCATTTGTCATAATTATTTCATCCTTGAGACGCACCCGTTATATCGATTTGCCACCACTCGTCTGCATCCTTCTCCATTCGTGCCCGGCAATGCAAGTTAATGCTGTTTCAGATGATTTACGCCTTCGCGTTGCGAGGTCGGAGGTGCTGTCTATACTCGGGGTGGAATGGAGTTAGCTGATGACGCCCGACTGCATATGCAGCAAGGCCCGGTGCTCAAGTTCGTAGTCTGATGCAGCCGCTCCCTTGCCGCAGGTGAAAGCCGGCGGGATAACAAGAACGATAAGGGGAACCCGCAATGATGCGACATCCACATGTCTGGATGGGCCTCCTGTTGTGGTCGATTTTCAGTCAGGCGCAAGCGGCCTGGACTGTGAATATGGCGCCTGGAGCGACTGAAATCAGTCACGCAGTATTCGACCTGCACATGACCATTTTCTGGATCTGTGTGGTGATCGGCATCATCGTTTTTGGTGCCATGTTCTGGTCGATGATTCTCCACCGCCGCTCGACCGGGCAGGTGGCCGCCAAATTTCATGAAAGCACCACCGTCGAAATCCTCTGGACCATCGTGCCCTTCCTGATTCTGGTGGCCATGGCGGTTCCCGCTACCGCGACCCTGATCAAGATGTACGACGCCAGTGAGCCGGAAATCGATATCCAGGTCACCGGCTACCAGTGGAAGTGGCACTACAAGTACCTGGGCCAGGACGTCGAGTTCTTCAGCAACCTGACCACTCCTCAAGACCAGATCCACAACAAGGAAGCCAAGGGCGAGCACTACCTGCTCGAGGTCGACAAGCCCCTGGTGCTGCCGGTCGGCGCCAAGGTGCGCTTCCTGGTGACTTCCGCCGACGTGATCCACTCCTGGTGGGTGCCGGCTTTCGCGGTCAAGCGCGACGCGATTCCCGGGTTCGTCAACGAAGCCTGGACCCGCGTCGACAAACCCGGCATCTACCGTGGCCAGTGCGCCGAGTTGTGCGGCAAGGACCACGGCTTCATGCCGACCGTGGTCGAGGTCAAGGAAAAGGCCGATTACGAAAAATGGCTGGCCGATCGCAAGGCCGAGGCCGCGCAGCTCAAGGAGCTGACCAGCAAGGAATGGACGCTCGACGAGCTCAAGGAGCGCGGTGACAAGATCTACCACACCACCTGTGTGGCCTGTCACCAGGCCGAGGGCCAGGGTCTGCCGCCGATGTTCCCGGCGCTCAAGGGTTCGAAGATCGCTACCGGGCCGAAAGACGCTCACCTGAGCATTGTCTTCCACGGCAAGCCGGGTACTGCAATGGCGGCGTTCGGCAAGCAACTCTCGGAAGTCGACATCGCGGCGGTCGTGACCTATGAACGTAATGCCTGGGGCAACAACAAGGGCGACATGGTCACGCCTAAAGAAGTGCTGGAGCTGAAACAGGCGGAAAGCAAATGACCCGGTCTATTGCGCACGTACGGAACCGGTCGGGACAACGTGCCCCGACCAGCCCAGCCCATCTGCTTGCAGGAGACAAACCATGAGCGCCGTCATCGATGACCATGGTCATGCCGACCACGCCCACGGCCCCGCAAAAGGCCTGATGCGCTGGGTACTGACCACCAACCACAAGGACATCGGTACGCTGTACCTGTGGTTTGCATTCTCCATGTTCCTGCTGGGTGGCTCGTTCGCGATGGTGATTCGCGCCGAGCTGTTCCAGCCGGGGCTGCAAATCGTCGAGCCGGCATTCTTCAACCAGATGACCACCATGCACGGTCTGGTGATGGTCTTCGGTGCGGTAATGCCGGCCTTCGTCGGCCTTGCCAACTGGATGATCCCGCTGATGATCGGCGCGCCGGACATGGCCCTGCCGCGGATGAACAACTTCAGCTTCTGGCTGCTGCCGGCAGCGTTCCTGTTGTTGGTGTCGACCCTGTTCACCCCCGGTGGCGGGCCGAATTTCGGCTGGACGTTCTACGCGCCGCTGTCGACGACCTATGCACCGGAAAGCGTGACCTTCTTTATCTTCGCCATTCACTTGATGGGGATCAGTTCGATCATGGGGGCGATCAACGTGATCGCCACCATCCTCAACCTGCGCGCCCCCGGCATGACGCTGATGAAAATGCCGCTGTTCGTCTGGACCTGGCTGATCACCGCGTTCCTGCTGATCGCGGTGATGCCGGTACTGGCGGGTTGCGTGACGATGATGCTGATGGACATCCACTTCGGCACCAGTTTCTTCAGTGCCGCCGGTGGTGGTGACCCGGTGCTGTTCCAGCACGTGTTCTGGTTCTTCGGTCACCCCGAGGTGTACATCATGATCCTGCCGGCGTTCGGCGCTGTCAGTTCGATCATCCCGACCTTCTCGCGCAAGCCGCTGTTCGGCTACACCTCGATGGTCTACGCCACGGCGAGCATCGCGTTCCTGTCGTTCATCGTCTGGGCGCACCACATGTTCGTGGTCGGCATTCCGCTGGTGGGCGAGCTGTTCTTCATGTACGCCACGCTGCTGATCGCTGTGCCGACGGGGGTGAAGGTGTTCAACTGGGCCAGCACCATGTGGCAAGGCTCGCTGACGTTCGAGACGCCGATGCTGTTTGCCGTGGCGTTCGTGATCCTGTTCTCCATCGGCGGTTTCTCCGGGTTGATGCTGGCCATCGCCCCGGCGGACTTCCAGTACCAGGACACTTACTTCGTGGTCGCGCACTTCCACTATGTGCTGGTGCCGGGGGCGATCTTCGGGATCTTCGCCTCGGCCTATTACTGGATGCCGAAATGGACCGGCCACATGTACGACGAAACCCTCGGCAAGCTGCATTTCTGGCTGTCGTTCATCGGCATGAACATGGCCTTCTTTCCGATGCACTTCGTGGGACTGGCGGGCATGCCCCGGCGGATTCCGGACTACAACCTGCAATTCGCCGACTTCAACATGGTGTCGTCGATTGGCGCATTCATGTTCGGCGCCACGCAGATCTTCTTCCTGTTCATCGTGATCAAGACCATTCGCGGCGGCCCGCCGGCACCGGCCAAACCGTGGGATGGGGCTGAAGGCCTGGAGTGGAGCATCCCGTCGCCGGCGCCGTATCACACCTTCACCACGCCACCGGAAGTGAAATGACTGTAGGAGCGAGCTTGCTCGCGATGGTCGTGAACGATAACGCTGGAAGCCTGACGCCCCGTGGCGCTCTCAGGTTTTTCGCGAGCGAGCTCGCTCCTACAGGGTTATGCGTAGAGGTTTGGAATCATGGCTGATTCGATTTCGTTGAAGAAACTGGTCACGCGTTTGCTGATCGTGGTGGGGGCAATGTTTGTGTTCGGGTTTGCGCTGGTGCCGATCTACGACGTGATGTGCAAGGCCTTCGGCATCAATGGCAAGACCGCCGGGCAGTACGAGGGTGAGCAGACGGTCGACACCTCGCGGCAGGTGCGCGTGCAGTTTCTGTCGACCAACACCGCCGACATGCCTTGGGATTTCTATCCAAGGCACGATGAACTGACGGCCAACCCCGGGGCGGTGAACGAAATGATCTTCATCGCCCACAACCCCACCGACAAGCCGATGAGTGCCCAGGCAGTGCCGAGCATTGCACCGAGCAGCGCGGCGGCGTACTTCCACAAGACCGAATGCTTCTGCTTTACCCAGCAAGTGCTGCAGCCCGGTCAACGGATCGAGATGCCGGTACGTTTCATCGTTGACCGTGACATGCCCAAGGATGTGAAGCACCTGACGCTGTCTTACACGCTGTTCGATATCACCGCCCGACATCCTCCGGTAGCTGTAAACACTGGCGGTTGAGCGTGCCCGATAAGGAGAACAATAAATGGCAACTCATGAACATTATTACGTTCCCGCCCAGAGCAAATGGCCGATCATTGCCACGTTCGGCATGGCCATCACGGTGTACGGCCTGGGCACCTGGTTCAACGATCTGAAAGCGGCGCGCCCGGAATCCCATGGGCCACTGATCTTTTTCGTCGGCGGGCTACTGCTGGCCTACATGCTGTTTGGCTGGTTCGGCACGGTGATCAAGGAAAGTCGTGGCGGTTTGTACAGCGCACAAATGGATCGCTCGTTCCGCTGGGGCATGAGCTGGTTCATTTTCTCGGAGGTGATGTTCTTCATCGCCTTTTTCGGCGCGCTGTTTTATGTGCGCCACGTCTCCGGGCCGGCTCTCGGTGGCGAAGGCACCAAGGGCATAGCGCACATGCTGTGGCCGAACTTCGAATTCGTCTGGCCGTTGCTCAACAACCCTGACTCGAAACTGTTCCCGCCGCCCAAGGAAGTCATCAGCCCCTGGGGTCTGCCGCTGCTCAACACCGTGTTGCTGGTGAGCTCCAGCGTGACCGTGACCATCGCCCACCACGCCTTGAAAAAGGGCCATCGCGGCGCACTCAAGCTGTGGCTGGCGATCACCGTCCTGCTGGGCTGTGCGTTCCTCACCTTCCAGGCCGAAGAATACATGCACGCCTACCGCGAACTGGGCCTGACCCTGGGCTCGGGCATCTACGGCGCGACCTTCTTCATGCTTACCGGGTTTCACGGCGCCCACGTGACCATCGGCACCATCATCCTGTTCGTGATGCTGATGCGGGTCATGCGCGGGCACTTCGACAACGAGCATCAGTTCGGTTTCGAAGCGGCGAGTTGGTACTGGCACTTCGTGGACGTGGTGTGGATCGGTTTGTTTGTTTTCGTCTATGTGCTGTAGGAGCGAGCTTGCTCGCGAAGGTCTATCTGTCGAAGTCAGGGTAACTGACACACCTTCACGAGCAAGCTACCAGGGGGCATGAGACACCAGCTGGCCGCTGAAAAAACCCCAGGTGATCAGACCCAGGGTAATGGCGGCCAGAGTGACACGCACACTCAAGGCAATGACGAGGCGGTTTGAACGGCTGTCGTCCTTGACCAGAAAAAACAGGCCGCTGAACAGGCTGACAACCGTGGCAATCAGCATCAGGACGATGGCTGTTTTGAGCATGGTGGGACTCCGGGGGGACAAGCGATGCACTTGAGTATAGCTATCGCGATGACCGACTTTCTGGCGATGCCATGAAGGGCTTTCGGCCGGGTGTCGTGCCGACGCTGGTGGTCGCGCTGTTGCTGCCGCTGCTGGTGTTCCTGGGGTTCTGGCAATTGAGCCGGGGCGCGGAGAAAAGCGCGCTGCTGCAAACCTACGCCGAGCGCCGGGCCGCCGAGCCGATGGCCAGTACCGAACTGCAATACACCACTGACCCGGCCTTCCGCCGGGTTCGCCTGCACGGCCAGTTCGACGCCGAACACAGCCTGCTGCTGGACAACAGTCAACGCAACGGCAAGGTCGGCGTCGAACTGTTGCAACCCTTTCACGATCAGGCCAGCGGGCTCTGGCTGCTGGTCAATCGCGGCTGGCTGCCATGGCCGGAGCGCCGCACGCCTGTGCAATTCAAGACCCCTGCCGAGGCAGTCAGCCTCGACGCATGGGTCTACGTCTCCCCCGGTGCGACATTCCAGTTGCATGCAGACCCAACGACTACGACATGGCCGAAGCTGATTACAGCCGTTGAACCGACCAGTCTCTGGAAAGCGCTGAACCGCGAAGGCTATGCCTTTGAACTGCGCGCCGAAACCGGCCCCGCCACCTATCAGGCCGACTGGCCGGTGGTCGCCATGGGGGCGGAAAAACACATCGCTTATGCCGTGCAGTGGTTCGCCATGGCGATCGCCCTGTTCGGTCTTTTTATCTATCTCGGTTGGCACAACGCAAAGGAGAAACACCATGGGAGCGGCCATGAATCCACCCAGCATGTCTGAGGCCAAACCGTCGGCGAACCGGCGCAAGGGTCGCTTGCAACTGCTGTTGATCCTGCTCGGGGTGATCGGTCCGATGATCCTCGCCACCGGCATGTACAAGCTGAATTTCTGGGTGCCCGAGGGCCGCAGTTACCACGGCGAACTGATCGGCAATGGCCAGACCCGTGCCGACATCGGCGTGCAGGCCCAGGAGGATCGCTGGCAGATACTGGTGACGGCGCCCAGGGATTGCGCGGTGGACTGCCAGCAACTGGTGTATCTGGCGCGGCAGATCCAGATCGGCCTGGGTCGCGACGCCTCCCGCGCCAGCCATGCCCTGGCCGCCGCACAACCGCTGAGCAGCGAGTACGACGCCAAGCTGCAGCGCGAATATCCACAGCTGCAACGTTATCCACTGGACCTGACCACTTTCAGCAAGGCCACCGGCGACAAGGCCGCGCCGCAACTGTGGATCATCGATCCCCACGGCAATCTGGTGCTGCGCTACGACCCGTCGGTGAAGGGTAAGGACCTGCTTAACGATCTGCGCCACCTGCTGAAACTGTCGAACATCGGATAAGGGCATCGTCATGGCCAAACCTGGATTTCGCCTCGCGCTGTTTGCCACCTTGCTGGCACTGATTGTGGTGTTGCTCGGCGCCTACACCCGCCTGACCCACGCCGGCCTCGGCTGCCCGGACTGGCCGGGCTGCTACGGTTTCATCAGCGTGCCGAAAAGCGAAGCCCAGCTGGCCCATGCCGAATTGCACTTTCCGGACGCTCCGGTCGAAGCCCACAAGGGCTGGAACGAGATGATCCACCGCTACTTCGCCGGCACGCTGGGAGTGTTGATCGCGGTGTTGGCCAGTCGTGCGTGGCTGCACCGCCGTCATCCGGGACAACCGGTGAAGTTGCCGTTGTTTCTGTTGGCGGTGGTCTTTGGCCAGGCCGCGTTCGGCATGTGGACGGTCACGCTCAAGCTCTGGCCGCAGGTGGTCACCGGGCATTTGCTTGGCGGCTTCGCCACCTTGAGTCTGTTGTTCCTGCTGACCTTGCGCCTGTCCGGCGTACTGCCGGCGCTGACCGTGCCGCGACGTTTACAGCATTGGGCGACTGCGGGGCTGTTGCTGGTGATCGGGCAAATCGCCCTCGGTGGCTGGGTCAGTTCCAATTACGCCGCCGTGGCCTGCATCGACTTTCCAACCTGTCACGGCCAATGGCTGCCACCGGCAGACTTCGCCAACGGCTTTCACCTGACCCAACACATCGGCCCGAACTATCTCGGTGGGCAACTGGACAGCGACGCCCGCACGGCCATCCACCTGACCCATCGTATCGGCGCGTTGCTGGTCACCTTGGTTTTGCTCGGGCTGGCCTGGCAATTGAAGGTGGTCGGCATGACGCGCCTGGCCGGTTTGGTGCTGGTCGCTCTGGGCGCACAAATCACCCTGGGCATCAGCAACGTGCTGTTCCATCTGCCTCTGCCGGTGGCCGTCGCGCATAACGCGGGCGGCGCAGCACTGCTGCTGACCATGGTGCTGGTCAATTATCACGCCCGCACCAGTCTGGTCCGGGTCAGGCAGCCAGCGCGCTGGCACTTCAGCCCGCGTAAACACTCAGCCGGCCCCATAACAATAAAAGGAGAGATGCCATGGCGATTCTGATCGGCGAACGTCCCAGTCAGGCGATCTGGCGAGACTACCTGGAACTGACCAAACCCAAGGTCGTGGTGCTGATGCTCATCACTTCTCTGGTGGGGATGTTTCTCGCGACCCGAGCTGGCGTGCCGTGGACGGTGCTGATCTTCGGCAACCTGGGCATCGCCCTGTGTGCCGGTGGCGCGGCGGCGGTCAATCATGTGGTGGACCGGCGCATCGACGCGGTCATGGCACGCACCCACAAACGGCCGCTCGCCGAAGGCAGGGTTTCGCCGACGGCCGCGCTGACGTTTGCGCTGGTATTGGCGGCCCTCGGGCAAGCCATGCTGCTGGCGTTCACCAACCCGCTGACCGCGTGGCTGACCCTCGCCTCGCTGCTCGGCTATGCGGTGGTCTATACCGGATTCCTCAAGCGCGCGACCCCGCAGAACATTGTCATCGGCGGTCTGGCGGGTGCCGCGCCGCCATTGCTCGGCTGGACCGCCGCCACCGGTCACGTCAGCGCCGAGCCGCTGCTGCTGGTGCTGATCATCTTCGCCTGGACCCCGCCGCACTTCTGGGCCCTGGCAATTCATCGCAAGGAGGAATACGCCAAGGCCGACATCCCGATGCTGCCGGTCACCCATGGCGAGCACTACACCAAGATCCATATCCTGCTTTATACCTTTGCACTGCTCGCCGTCAGCCTGATGCCCTATGTGATCCACATGAGCGGTATGCTCTATCTGGTCTGCGCGCTCGGGCTGGGCGCGCGGTTTCTGCAATGGGCCGTGGTGCTGTACCGTGGCACTCGGCCGCACGCGGCGATCAACACGTTCAAGTACTCTATCTACTACTTGTTCCTGCTGTTTATCGCCCTGCTCGTAGACCACTACTTACTGTTGAACCTATGACTCGAACCCAGAAAACCGTCTTCATTCTCGTCGCCCTGATCGCACTGATCCTGGGCCTGACCGTCAACAAGGTATTGTCCGGGAAAAACCAGGGCGATCCGACGGCGCTGATCGACGCCGGCATCATTTTGCTGCCGCAGAGCCGTAATCTGCCGGACGTGACGATGACCAACCAGGACGGTCAGCCGGTCATGATCAATGAGCTGAAGGGCAAGTGGAGCCTGCTGTTCTTCGGCTACACCTTCTGTCCGGATGTCTGCCCGACCACTCTCGCCCAGCTGCGACAGATCAAGAGCGAGTTGCCACCCGAGGCTGTGGATAAACTGCAGATCGTGCTGGTCAGCGTCGACCCCAATCGCGATACGCCCAAGCAGCTCAAACAGTACCTGAGCTATTTCGACCCGCAGTTCATCGGCCTGGCCCCGGCGTCGATCGCTGAGCTGGAAAAAATCTCCAACGCGGTAAGCATTCCGTTCATCCCGGCAGACACCAGCAAGCCGAACTACACCGTCGATCACAGCGGCAACCTCGCGGTGATCGGCCCGGACGGCACCCAGCGCGGCTTCATCCGCGCGCCGTTGAACAATGTGAAGCTGGTGGCGCAGTTGCCGGTGATGCTCAAGCGCGACTAAACCTGTAGGAGCGAGCCTGCTCGCGAAGGTGTGTCAGCTGCATGGGTGTCGACTGACACTCCATCGCGAGCAGGCTCGCTCCCACAAGGGTGCATGTTTCAAGCACAAAAAAGGGGCGCATTCAATGCGCCCCTTTTTCATTGCAGCAGTTCGATCAGAACGCCGGCACTACCGCGCCTTTGTACTTCTCGAGAATGAAGGCTTTCACTTCCGGGCTGTGCAGGGCGGCAACCAGCTTCTTCATTGCTTCACTTTCCTTGTCATCCGGGCGAGCCACCAGGATGTTCACGTATGGCGAGTCGCTGCCTTCGATGAACAGGGCGTCCTTGGACGGATCGAGCTTGGCTTCCAGCGCGTAGTTGGTGTTGATCAGCGCCAGGTCGACCTGGGTCAGCACACGCGGGATGGTCGCGGCTTCCAGCTCACGGATTTTCAGATCCTTGGTGTTCTCGGTGATGTCCTTCACGGTCGACAGGATGTTGTTCGAATCCTTCAACTTGATCAGCCCGGCCTTGGCCATCAGCAACAGTGCGCGGCCGCCGTTGGTGGCGTCGTTAGGGATCACCACATTGGCGCCGCCAGGCAGTTCAGCGAGGGTCTTGTACTTGCTGGAGTAAGCGCCCAGAGGCTCCAGGTGCACGCCAGCCACGGAAATCAGGTTAGTGCCCTTGGCCTTGTTGAACTCATCCAGGTACGGCTGGTGCTGGAAGAAGTTGGCGTCCAGGCGTTTTTCCGCGACCTGTACGTTCGGCTGGATGTAATCGGTGAATACCTTGACCTTCAGGTCCACGCCTTCTTTGGCCAGGGTCGGCTTCACGAATTCGAGGATCTCTGCGTGCGGCACCGGGGTGGCCGCGACGGTCAGGGTTTCAGCGTGAGCAGAGAACGCGGCAACTGCCGCGAAGGCCACGAGTAGTTTTTTCATTCAGCTAACTCCTTGTGCGGCACCGGTTTGCGGCGCCTGCCAGCGAATGGCCGGCTCATGTCTTATTTACGGGAGAAATGCACAACCAGTTTGTCACCGACGGTTTGCAGCACCTGGACCAATACCAGCAGCAACACCACCGTCACGACCATCACATCGGTCTGGAAACGTTGGTAACCGAAGCGGATCGCCAGATCACCCAGACCACCGGCACCGACGACACCGGCCATCGCCGTGTAGGACACCAGTGTAATGGCTGTCACCGTTATCGCCGCGAAGATGCCCGGGCGGGCTTCAGGCAGCAACGCGTTGGTGATGATCTGGCGCGTGGTCGCGCCCATGGCCTGGGTGGCTTCGATGATGCCGCGATCAACTTCACGCAGGGCGGTTTCCACCAGGCGGGCGAAGAACGGCGTGGCACCCACCACCAGCGGCGGGATCGCACCGGCGACACCGAGGGACGTGCCGGTGATCAACACGGTGAACGGGATCATCACGATCAACAGGATGATGAACGGCAGCGAACGCAGGATGTTCACCACCAGCGACAACATCGCGTAGACGCCTTTGGCTTCCAGCAACTGGCGCGGGCTGCACAGGAACAACAGCACACCCAGCGGCAGGCCGAGCAGCACGGTAAACAACAGCGAACCACCGAGCATCAGCAGGGTGTCGCCGGTGGCCAGCCAGATTTCGAACCAGTCGATATTGGCGAAGAAACTTGTCAGGGCTTCCATTAGCGCAGCACCTCCATGTGGACGTCGGCTGCGGTGAAGCGGGCGAACGCCGCCTCCATGTCACCACCGGTTACGGCCAGGGTCAGTTGCCCGTAAGGGATGTCTTTGATGCGGTCGATACGACCGGCCAGGATGCTGTAGTCCACCCCGGTTTCCCGGGCGACGGTACCCAGCAACGGCGCGTAGGTCGCTTCGCCCTGGAAGGTCAGACGCACGATGCGGCCTGGCACATGCGCGAAGTCGTCACGCTGTTCGCTTTCGTCGATCTGCTCGTCTTCCTGCACAAAGCGTTTGGTGGTGGGGTGCTTCGGATGCAGGAACACCTCGGCCACCGAGCCTTGCTCGACGATCACGCCGGCGTCCATCACGGCGACCTGGTCGCAGACCCGGCGGATCACGTCCATCTCGTGGGTAATCAAGACGATGGTCAGTTTCAGCTCGCGATTGATCTCTGCCAGCAATTGCAGGACCGATGCGGTGGTCTGCGGGTCGAGGGCGCTGGTGGCTTCATCGCACAGCAGGATTTTCGGCTTGGTCGCCAGGGCGCGGGCAATGCCGACACGCTGCTTTTGCCCGCCGGACAGTTGCGCCGGGTACTTTTTCGCGTGGTCGGACAATCCGACCCGTGCCAGCAACTCGGCCACGCGCGAATCGATATCGCTGCGCGACAGCTCGCCGGCCAGGGTCAGCGGCAGCGCGACGTTGTCGGCGACAGTCTTGGAAGCCAGCAGGTTGAAGTGCTGGAAAATCATCCCGACCTGCTGACGGAAGCGGCGCAGGCCATTGGCGTCGAGCGCGGTGACTTCTTCGCCGTCGACGGTGATTTTGCCGCCACTGGCGTTTTCCAGGCGATTGATCAGACGCAGCAGGGTACTTTTTCCTGCGCCGGAATGACCAATCAAGCCGTAAACCTGCCCGTTCTCAATCGTCAGACTGGTCGGATGCAGGGCGGGGATTTCCTTACCGGCGACGCGGTAGGTTTTGTGGACGTTTTGAAACTCGATCACGTAGCGAACCTTGTGGGCGCGTTAGAAAAGGGTCAGCGGTTAGCCGGGCGCGCATTTTAGCCTGTCCGTATAGAGGTTCTTAGCATTTATTTCGCATTTGTCCTGTCATTTGGCAATAACGCGATCAAAGGTCAGAAAAAAGGAACGGCTGAAGAAGCTCGTCAGTCACTACTTAGGCCACTGGAAAACGCCTGAGGAGTTCACGCCTGATGACTACCAAGAAGCCTGCCGCCACCAAGAGCGCCCTGGCCGGGACCGATACCCCGGACCGCCACAACACCAATGCCAAGCTCGACAGCCTGGAAACCTTTCGCTCCGATGCCTCTGAGCAGGCTTTGCGCACCAACCAGGGCGTGAAGGTCGCGGACAACCAGAACACTCTGAAGGCCGGGGCCCGCGGGCCGTCGCTGCTGGAAGATTTCATCATGCGTGAAAAGATCACGCACTTTGACCACGAGCGCATTCCCGAGCGCATCGTTCACGCCCGCGGCACCGGCGCCCATGGCCATTTTCAGAGTTATGAAAACCATTCGGAGCTGACAAAGGCCGGTTTCCTGCAGGATCCAGCGAAGAAAACCCCGGTGTTCGTGCGCTTTTCCACGGTGCAGGGGCCGCGAGGGTCAGGCGATACCGTGCGCGACGTACGAGGTTTCGCCGTGAAGTTCTTTACCGACGAAGGCAACTTCGACCTGGTGGGCAACAACATGCCGGTGTTCTTCATTCAGGACGCCATCAAGTTTCCCGACTTCGTGCACGCGGTCAAACCCGAGCCGCACAACGAGATCCCTACCGGTGGCTCGGCCCACGACACCTTCTGGGACTTCGTCTCGCTGGTGCCGGAGTCGGCGCACATGGTGATATGGGCGATGTCCGACCGGGCGATCCCGAAAAGCCTGCGCAGCATGCAGGGCTTCGGCGTGCACACTTTTCGGCTGATCAATGCCGAAGGAAAGTCGCGCTTCGTCAAATTCCACTGGCGCCCCACCGCCGGCACTTGCTCCCTGGTGTGGGACGAAGCGCAAAAACTTGCGGGAAAAGATGCCGACTACCATCGCCGGGACCTGTGGGAGTCGATCGAGATCGGCGACTACCCAGAGTGGGAGTTGGGGGTGCAGGTCATCGAAGAGGAAAACGAACATGCCTTCGATTTCGACATTCTCGATCCCACCAAGCTGATCCCGGAAGAGCTGGTTCCCATCACGCCGTTGGGCAAGATGGTGCTGAACCGCAACCCGGACAACTTCTTCGCCGAAACCGAGCAGGTTGCCTTCTGCCCCGGGCATATCGTTCCGGGGATCGACTTCTCCAACGACCCTCTGCTGCAAGGTCGATTGTTTTCCTACACCGACACGCAAATCAGCCGACTCGGCGGGCCGAATTTTCACGAGATCCCGATCAATCGTCCGGTGTCGCCGTTCCACAACGGCCAGCGCGACGCGCAGCACCGCACCACGATCGACAAGGGGCGTGCGTCCTACGAGCCGAACTCCATTGATGGCGGCTGGCCAAAGGAAACGCCAGCGTCGGCGCAAGAGGGTGGCTTCGAGAGTTATCCGGAGCGGATCGATGCCAACAAGATCCGCCAGCGCAGCGAGTCGTTCGCTGACCATTTCTCCCAGGCTCGTTTGTTTTTCCACAGCATGAGTGAGCATGAACGAGAGCACATCATCTCGGCCTATAGCTTTGAGCTGGGCAAAGTCGAGCGTGAAGCGATTCGTGCCCGGGAGGTGAACGAAATACTCGCCAATATCGATCTGGAATTGGCCAAACGAGTGGCGCAGAACCTTGGGTTGCCCGCGCCGGCTCGCGGCACCGTGGAGGTGCGCAAGACTGCACCGGATCATTCACCGGCATTGAGCCAGGCGAATTTGTTACCGGAGAACATCAAGACGCGAAAAGTCGCCATTCTGGTGGCCAATGGCGTCGATAGCGCTGCGATTGATGCAATGAAATCAGCCTTGGAGGCCGAGGGCGCCCACGGGAAGGTGCTTGGACCGACCTCTGCGCCGGTGAAAACCGCGGACGGCAAAACCCTGGCTGTCGATGCTTCGATGGAAGGCTCGCCGTCTGTGGCGTTCGATGCGGTGTTCGTGCCGGGCGGAGCGGCGTCGATCAAGGCGCTGAGTTCTGACGGGGTGGCGCTTCACTACCTGCTGGAGGCGTACAAGCATCTGAAGGCCATTGCGTTGCAGGGCGAGGCGGAGCAGTTGCTGGATGTGTTGAAGCTCGAGGTTGATGCGGGGTTGGTCGTGGGGGCGGATGCGAAGTTGATCAAGCCGTTTTTGCTGGCGATCGGGCAGCATCGGGTCTGGGCCAGGGAGGCGAAGGCCAGGGCGATTCCGGCCTGAGGATCTTCGGAGCCAGATAGACCATCGCGAGCAGGCTCGCTCCCACATGGATTTGTGTTGCTCACATATTTTGTGACCAACACCTCTCTACTGTGGGAGCGAGCCTGCTCGCGAGGGTTTCAGGGTTTACGCGGACTCAGAACCATCTGTGCCGGAACACTGCGCAAGATCTGCCGCTCCAGCTTCAGGTCAAACTCGGGATCGAGCTTCTTCACCCGCTTGCTCAGCAAGTTAGCCAGCCAAGGGTAATCATCCGTGCGCGGAGCCTGAATGGTCACATCGCACTGGAAATTCACCACATCGGCGGCGATGGCATCCAGTTGGCGACGCAGTTTGCCCATATCGTTGATATTCAGTGCGACCGTGGTGCTTTCAGCCGTCAGGTCGATCACCTTGGCTTTTGGCTTGGCTTCGGCGGCCTTGAGGGCGGCCTCGGCTTTTTCCAGTTCGGCCTTGCGCGCCTGGGCAATCGAGCCATTGACCCCGCCGGTCAGTGCCGGAGCCTTGGGCATCAGCGCGCGGGCGCGGCTCAGGGCCGTCGCGGCGGCATCCACGTCGCCCTTTTGCAGCACGATCTGGCTGCGGCGCAAGTAGGCCTCGGCCAGTTGCCGCTGGTACTGCTCAAGGGACGCATCGTTGGGCGATTCGGCCTGCAAGGCGGCCAATTGGTCTTCGGCCGTGGCCAGTTCATCGCTGGCGATGTTTTGTTCCAGCTGTACGATGGCCGTGGCTCGCGCATTGGCGGCCTCGGTGGCCGCCGGTGGCGTGCTTTGGCAGGCGCCCAGCAGCAAAGAAAATGCGACAAGGAGCAGATAACGGGAGGCGAACGACTTCATTCCTGCGACTCTCTATTTGCGCAAAAAACGAGCAAGTCTACACCCCTCGACGGGGCAGAACAAAACTCAGCAGAAACAGCGCCGCGGCTGCCACCACAATCGATGGGCCGGCAGGGGTGTCCTTGAACCAGGACAGCGCCAGCCCGCCACACACGGCGAGTATGCCCAGCAGGCTCGCGCCCAGTGCCATCTGTTCCGGCGAGCGGGCGTGACGTTGTGCCGCAGCCGCCGGGATGATCAGCAACGAGGTGATCAGCAACACGCCGACGATTTTCATCGCCACGGCAATCACCACGGCGATCAGCAGCATCAAGGCCAGACGCAATCCTGCCACCGGCAGGCCTTCGACCCTGGCCAGTTCTTCATGCACCGTGATCGCCAACAAAGGCCGCCACAACGCAACCAGCAAGGCCAGCACGGCCGCACTGCCGCCAAGAATCCACGCCAGGTCGGTTGGACTGATTGCCAGCAGGTCGCCGAACAGATAGGCCATCAGGTCAATCCGCACTTCGTGCATGAAGCTTAGTACCACCAGGCCCAGAGAGAGCGTGCTGGGTGCGAGAATTCCCAAAAGCGTGTCGGATGCCAATGGCTGACGTTGCTGCAACGTCACCAGTAACACCGCCAGCAGCAGGCAGCCAACGGTGACGGCAACCGTCGGGCTGACATCCAGCAGGAAGCCCAAAGCCACGCCGAGCAAGGCTGCGTGGGACAGGGTGTCGCCAAAATAGGCCATGCGCCGCCAGACCACGAAAGACCCCAGCGGGCCTGCGACGACGGCCAGGGCCAGGCCTGCAAGCAGGGCGTAAAGCAGAAAATCAGCCATGCTTGCAGCTATCTCCGTGAACATGGGGTTGGCCCGACGCGGGCGCCTTGACCACCGAGCCATGCAAGTCGTGGGCGTGGTCGTGATGGTGGTGATAAATCGCCAGGCTTTGTGCGTTTTTTCCGAACAGCTCGACGAAAGCCGGATCGCCGCTGACCTGCTCGGGATGGCCGGAACAGCAGACGTGACGATTCAGGCAGACCACCTGGTCCGTGGTGCTCATCACCAGATGCAAATCGTGGGAGACCATCAGCACGCCGCAGCCGTGGCGGTCACGCAAACGGGTGATCAGGCTGTACAGCTCAGCCTGGCCGGCCACGTCGACACCCTGAACCGGTTCGTCGAGTACCAGCAGTTCCGGTTCGCGCAACAAGGCCCGGGCCAGCAACACACGCTGCATTTCGCCCCCGGAAACGCTTTGCACCGGGCTGTCGATGACCTGCTCGGCTCCCACTTCCTTGAGTGCCGCCAAGGCCATCGCGCGGTCCACGCCCGGTACCAGACGCAAGAAGCGCAAGACCGACAGCGGCAGGGTCGGGTCGACATGGAGTTTTTGCGGCATGTAGCCGACACGCAGTTTCGGCTTGCGCCAGACGCTGCCGCTGTCCGGTTTCAACAGACCGAGCACGGCCCGCACCAGCGTGGTTTTGCCGGCACCGTTGGGGCCGATCAAGGTAACGATCTGCCCCGGCTCGACGCTTAGCTCGATGTTGTCCAGCACCGGTTGCCCGGCGAACGTGACGGCAACCTGCTCAAGTCGGATCAGCGCGTTGCTCATCAAGCCCCCTGGCAACCCGAGCAGAGACCGACCACTTCGACGGTCTGGCCTTCGACGATAAACCCGACATCCCTGGCGCTGGCGATGATCGCGTCGCTGATGGATTTTTGCTCGAGCTCGATCGCGGCGTGGCACTGGCGGCAGATCAGGAACTGGCCCTGGTGAGCATGTTCCGGATGATTGCAGCCGATGAAGGCGTTCAGCGAGGAAATCCGATGGACCAGGCCGTTTTCCAGCAGGAAATCCAGCGCGCGGTACACCGTCGGCGGCGCGGCGCGGCGACCGTCCTGCTCGCTGAGGACCGCAAGAATGTCGTAGGCACCCAGCGGCTTATGGCTTTGCCACACCAGTTCCAGCACCCGCCGACGCAATGCGGTCAGGCGCAGACCTTGACGCGCACACAGGGCATCGGCCTCGGACAAAGCGCTGTGAACGCAATGCGAGTGGTCGTGGGGACGGCTGGCAATCGGTGTTTTTAGCATGAGCGGCGACGACGTTTGTGAGAGACGTTATTATGTTACCCGTTCTCGCCTCTTCGAGTGGTCATCGTGTCCCGACTTTTTTCTATCTTTGTCGCATTTATCGCAAGTTTTCTGCTGATCGGTCCGGTGCAGGCCGAAGTCAAAGTCCTTACCAGCATCAAGCCCCTGCAGTTGATCGCCGCGGCGGTGCAGGATGGCGTGGCGATTCCCGAGGTTTTGCTGCCACCGGGTGCCTCACCGCATAACTATGCCCTGCGCCCTTCCGACGTACGAAAGGTGCAATCGGTGGACCTGCTGTACTGGATCGGCCCGGACATGGAAGGCTTTCTGCCCCGGGTGCTCAATGGCCGTACGCTGCCCAGCGTCGCCGTGCAGGATCTGTCAGGCATGAAACTGCGTCACTTCACCGAAGATAACCACTCACATGCCGAAGAAGCCGACGAACACGACCACGATCACCGTCCGGGCAGCCTCGATGCGCACTTGTGGCTATCGCCGGTCAACGCCCGGGTCATCGCCGCGAAAATGGCGGCTGACCTGAGTGCCGCCGATCCTGACAATGCCGCGCGTTATCAGAGCAATCTCAAGGCTTTTGACGAGCGTCTCGATGCGTTGGATGTGCGCCTGAAAAAACGTCTGGCCGATGTTCAGGGCAAACCCTACTTCGTGTTCCACGAAGCTTTCGATTACTTCGAAGACGCTTACGGGCTCAAGCACGCGGGTGTGTTCAGTGTCGCAGCCGAGGTACAACCCGGTGCCCAGCATGTCGCGGCAATGCGCACGCGGTTGCAGGAAGTCGGCAAGACGTGCGTGTTCAGCGAGCCACCGTTGCGTCCGCGCCTGGCGGAAACCCTGGTGGCGGGTTTGCCGGTGAAGCTGGCTGAGCTGGATGCGTTGGGCGGCTACACACCGGCGACGGCTCAGGGTTATGAGCAGGTGCTGGAAAAGCTGGGGAATGATCTGGCGGGGTGCCTGGAGTCGTTGTAACTTCCAGCATCGGCGTCGTCCCCAATCGCGGGCAAGCCCGCTCCCACAGAGATCATCGCGAACCTGTGGGAGCGGGCTTGCCCGCGATGCTTTTTAGAGGGCGAAAGGCAGCGGGGTGCTGACCGTCTGCCGCTGCGCCAGGCGCAGCTGGAACTCCATCGGATCGTGAATCAACACGTCCTGCCCGGCGAACGACTCCGCCGCGATCAAGCGTGACAGCCAGAACCGTACGCAAGCCACCCGCAGCAGGGTCGGCCACAACTCGGCTTCGGCAGCGGTGAACGGTCGCAAGGCCGCGTAAGCGCCCAGCAAGGCCCGCGCCCGCGCTCCATCGATCACGCCATCGTCGTCCGAGCACCAGTCGTTCAAGGCAATCGCCACGTCATAGAGCATCGGCCCGGAACAGGCATTGTAGAAATCGATCAGCCCGGTCAGGTGCGTACCTTCGAACA
This sequence comes from Pseudomonas sp. PB101, assembly GCF_009764265.1. Classification (GTDB taxonomy): domain Bacteria; phylum Pseudomonadota; class Gammaproteobacteria; order Pseudomonadales; family Pseudomonadaceae; genus Aquipseudomonas. The sequence goes on along the minus strand of NZ_RWIR01000052.1, from coordinate 41,115 downwards.
TCGCGTTGTCGCGGAACAGGTCGGCGTGAATGTTCGCCCGCGGCAGAGCGAGGATTTTTTCTTTCTGCAGGGTGATTTCGTCCAGCGCCCGCTGCAGCAGGTCTTTCTGTTCGGCCGCGAGGTGTGACAGGAACTGTGTGCCCTCCTCGAGCATCCAGTCCAGGCCGCGATCGGTTTTGCGCTTGATCATGTTGGCCTGGGTCGCCAGGTGCAGGTGGCCGAGCAGCTCACCGACCTGTGCGCAATGCTGCGCGTTGGCCTGCTTGATGTGCTTGCCGGCCAGGCGCGGTTGCAGCAACGCAGGTTTGCCCGCCATTTCACGCAGGGCCACGCCGTCGGTGGTGCGCAGGGCGTAAGGCACCGGCAGGTCGGCGGCGTGCAGCACGTCGAGCAGCTCGATGAAGAACGGCATTTCCTGAACCGGACCGCGTTCGACCAGGGTCAGGACAAATTCGCCCTGCTCCAGGCTGATAAAGAAATTGGTGTTTTCGCTACCGGCGGCAATCCCCTGGAAATCAAGCAGGCGGCCGAGGCCATAGGGGGCGAGAAAAGCTTCCAGCTCGGGCCGAGCCAGGGGGGTGAACACAGACATGTTTAAGCTGCCAGTACGGGCGCCGCTCGTGGGCCGGCGCCAATTGAAATTAAGAAACTACTTCCACTCAAAGATCTTCCACGACGGAATCAGCATATCGGGCTGGTCCGAGCGGATAAAGTTTGCATCTGTTCCGTCGGCGCGCACCAGAAAATACGGCGGTGCGCCCTTGGGCGTGACCTTGATTGCGTAGAGGAAACCGTTCTGACGGTATTCCTGAATGACTTTGTCCCCTTCCGTGCGGATCGTGACTTCCGGATCCGGTGTCGGCGCATCGTCCGCCGCCATGACGGCCAGTGGGGTAATTGCAAACAAGCCAGCCAGCAACAGGCGATTTAGTGTGCGCATGATAACCTTGTCCCTTTGTCGTCAACGGTCCCGCTATTCTAGCGCCGGACCCGCCGAAAAGGTTGATCCTGCTCATGAGCCAAGCCCCCCTCGTCCTGGTGGACGGTTCTTCTTACCTGTATCGCGCCTTTCACGCGCTGCCGCCGCTGACCACGTCCAAAGGCCTGCCGACCGGTGCGGTCAAGGGCGTATTGAATATGCTCAAGAGCCTGCGCAAGCAATATCCGGACAGTCCGTTCGCCGTGGTGTTCGACGCCAAGGGTGGGACTTTTCGCGATGACATGTACGCCGAATACAAGGCCAACCGTCCGAGCATGCCGGACGACATGCGCGTGCAGATCGAGCCGCTGCACCAGAGCGTGATCGCCCTGGGCTTCCCGTTGCTGTGCGTCGAAGGGGTCGAGGCCGATGACGTGATCGGCACCCTGGCCCGCAGCAGCGCGGCGGCGGATCGTCCGGTGATCATCTCCACTGGCGACAAGGACATGGCGCAACTGGTCGACGGTCACATTACCTTGGTCAACACCATGACCGGTAGCAGCATGGACGTGGAGGGCGTGAAGGAGAAATTCGGCGTCGCTCCCGAGCAGATCATCGATTATCTGGCGCTCATGGGCGATTCTTCCGACAACATTCCGGGCGTTCCGGGTATCGGCCCGAAGACGGCTTCAGGCCTGCTGGTCGGTGTGAACGGCGGCCTGACCGAACTCTATGCGCAGCTCGACATTGTGCCGACCCTGCCGATTCGCGGCGCCAAGACCTTGCCGGCCAAGCTCGAAGAGCACAAGGAGATGGCGTTCCTTTCGTATCAGCTGGCGACCATCAAGGTCGATGTGCCGCTGGACGTTGGGCTCGACGACTTGCAAATGGGTCCGGAAGATCCGGCCAAACTCTACGAGTTGTACAACCTGCTGGAATTCAAGAGCTGGCTGAACGACCTTGATCGCGACGCTAAACGCCTGGAACTGAGTGCTGCCGCCGAGCCTGCACCGGCCGTCGATCTGTTCAGCGAACCAGAGGCCCAAGCACCGGCCGCCGCTGCTGAAGCCGCCTATGAAACCATCCTCGATCAGGCGCGATTCGATGCCTGGCTGGAAAAGCTCAACAACGCGAGGCTGTTTGCCTTCGACACCGAAACCACCGGCATCGATGCGCAGCAGGCGCAGCTGGTGGGTCTGTCGTTCGCGGTTCAGGCCAACGAAGCGGCCTACATCCCGCTGACCCATTCCTACATCGGCGTACCGCAGCAGCTCGACCGCGACACTGTGCTGCGCGCGCTCAAGCCGATTCTGGAAGACCCGAACAAGCTCAAGGTCGGCCAGCACGCCAAGTTCGACATGAACATCCTGGCCAACTGCGCCATCGGCGGCGATCAGGCCAACGGCATCACCGTGCGTGGCATCGCCTTCGACACCATGCTCGAGTCCTACGTGCTCAACTCCACGGCCACGCGCCATGACATGGACAGCCTGGCGCAGAAGTACCTGGATCACACCACGGTGAGTTTCCAGGACATTGCCGGCAAAGGCGTGAAACAGCTGACGTTTGATCAGATCGCTCTCGAGCAGGCCGGGCCTTACGCCGCCGAAGACGCGGATATCACCTTGCGTCTGCACCAGACCCTCTTCGAAAAGCTCTCGGCCATTCCGAGCCTGGCCAGCGTGCTGACCGATATCGAAATCCCGTTGGTGCCGGTGCTGGCACGCATCGAGCGCCAGGGCGCCTTCGTCGACGCCGCCCTGCTGGGTGTGCAAAGCATCGAACTGGGCGACAAGATGGTGGCGCTGGAGCGTGAAGCCTTCGAGATTGCCGGCGAGGAGTTCAACCTCGGTTCGCCCAAACAACTGGGTGTGATCCTTTACGAAAAACTCGGCCTGCCGGTATTGAAGAAAACCGCCAAAGGCCAGCCGTCCACTGCCGAGGAAGTGCTGGCCAAACTGGCGGAAGACGACTATCGATTGCCGAAAGTGCTCATGGAATACCGCTCCATGAGCAAGCTGAAAAGCACCTATACCGACCGCCTGCCGGAGCAGATCAACCCGCGTACCGGGCGGATCCATACCTCGTATCATCAGGCGGTGGCGTCCACCGGGCGCCTGTCCTCCAGCGATCCGAACCTGCAGAACATCCCGGTGCGCACCGCCGAAGGGCGGCGCATCCGCCAGGCCTTCGTGGCCCCGGCCGGTTACAAGCTGCTGGCGGCGGACTATTCGCAGATCGAACTGCGCATCATGGCGCATCTGTCCCGGGATGAAGGGCTGATGAATGCCTTCCGGCACAATCTGGACGTGCACACCGCCACTGCTGCCGAAGTGTTCAAGGTCGAGCTTGCCGAGGTGACCTCCAACCAGCGCCGCAGCGCCAAGGCGATCAACTTCGGCCTGATCTACGGCATGGGCGCGCAGAAGCTCGGCAAGGACATCGGCGTCGACACCAAGACCGCCAAGGCTTACATCGATACCTACTTCGCCCGATACCCCGGCGTTCGCCAGTACATGGACCGCACGCGGGCCCAGGCCGCCGAGCAAGGTTATGTCGAGACATTCTTCGGCCGTCGCCTGTACCTGCCGGACATCAATTCCAACAAGCCGCAAGAGCGCGCCGCCGCCGAACGCACGGCGATCAACGCACCGATGCAAGGCACGGCTGCGGACATCATCAAGAAAGCAATGGTCGCTGTGGATAACTGGCTGAGCGTGTCCGGCCTCGACGCCAAAGTCATTTTGCAGGTGCACGACGAACTGGTGCTTGAGGTGCGTGAAGACCTGGTCGACCAGGTTCGCGATGAAATTCGCCTGCACATGAGCGAGGCCGCGAAACTGGATGTTCCGTTGCTGGTCGAAGTAGGTATTGGAAATAACTGGGATGAGGCTCACTGAGCCATCAGAAAATTTTCGCTTTCTGCTGCGGCATAGCGCCGCGGCAGAAGGGCGCGAATTGCTTAGTCCTGAAGATAATCAGAGTTATTCCAAAGCGGTTTGAAAAAAATCTGAACTAATCTTGCAGCCAACACTCAGAGTTACTGAATGGCTGGTGAAGCCCTTCGATGCTCCTATGTTGTGTTAAGTGTTGGCAGATATCTGGACCCCGCCCTAGCGGTCTAGAGCTTGAACCCCGGAACTTCTCCCTCCCCATATGAAGTCCGGGGTTTTTTTTGCCTGCAGGAAACTGCCCAGGGACGCCCCAGGCAGCTTTTGCTGCTTACTGGGCTTCCACCTCGGCACCCTTGTCCGCCAGCTCCATCCAGCCTGCCAGCACCGTGTAGGCGTCTTCGAGGCCCATACGTTTTGGTGCCGAGAACAGCTGGATCGTCACCAGATCGCCCCAGCCCTTGCGGATTTCCGCCTGAACCTTGAGCAGCGTGTTCTTGGCCGCGCCGTAGGTGAGCTTGTCCGCTTTGGTCAGCAGAATGTGCATCGGCATGCCGGCAGCCACGGCCCAGTCGAGCATCAGAAGGTCGAAATCGGTCATCGGATGGCGGATGTCCATCATCAGAATCAGACCCTTCAAACTCTCGCGTCCACCCAGATATGCCTCCAGGTGACGCTGCCAGTGTTGCTTGAGCGGGATCGGTACTTTTGCATAACCGTAGCCCGGCAGGTCGACCAGACGGCGTTCATCGTCTAGCTTGAAGAAATTCAACAGTTGCGTGCGCCCCGGAGTTTTCGAGGTGCGCGCCAGGCTGGCGTGGGTCAGGGTGTTCAAGGCACTCGACTTGCCGGCGTTGGAACGCCCGGCGAAGGCGACTTCGAAGCCCTCGTCATCCGGACATTGGTCGACTTTGGCGGCGCTGAGCATGAAGGTGGACTGTTGGCACAGACCGAGGATGGGATTCTTGAGTTGCATGGGATTTCCGATGTGGGCGGCGCCAGGAATGGGTGCGGCAAGCAGTGTCGCTTCCGTTTCAGTGACGCCAGTATATAATGCCGCAGATTTTGTGTGCGCTTTGTCCCAGCGTAGGATGAAGTTCACGAGAGCGACAGACCTTGATTGCGCACTAGAACGCAGCACGCTCTCAACCCTGAAAAGGTCGTTTTATGACGAAATGGCTGCTAGCTGCCGGTGTCTTGATGCCGCTTTACAGCGCTCAGGCTACACAGGATCCGGAAGCTGTGTACAACCGTGTTTGTGGTGCCTGTCATTCCGGCCAACTACCCATGGCGCCGAAAAAAGGCGATCAGGAAGCTTGGACGCCGAGGTTGGCGAAAGGTATGGAGACGCTGGTGCAACACGTGACCCAGGGTTTCAAGGCGATGCCGCCGCGTGGTTTGTGCATGGACTGCAGTGCCGAGGATTACCAAGCCATCATCCATTGGATGAGCGAGTAAGCCCGGTCCATAACTCTTTAACCCTTAGCCGTAGTTGGATTAGCTGATGAAGAAATTGATCGTGAGTCTGCTGTTGACCGTGGGCATCTCCAGCATGGCTCATGCTGCAGGTGAGGCAGTACAACCGGGAGATGCAAAAGCCGGCCAGGCCAAAGCCGCCGTCTGTGGCGCCTGCCACGGCCCGGATGGCAACAGCATGGCACCAAACTTTCCAAAACTGGCGGGTCAGGGTGAACGCTACCTGACCAAGCAGTTGCACGACATCAAGTCGGGCAAGCGCACCGTCCTGGAAATGACCGGCCTGCTGACCAACCTGAGCGACCAGGACCTGGCGGACATCGCCGCCTATTTCGCCAGCCAGAAAGGCAGCGTCGGCGCCGCCGACCCTAAGGTCGTGGCTCGCGGTGAAGCCCTGTTCCGTGGTGGGGACCTGGCCAAGGGCCTGCCATCCTGCACCGGTTGCCATTCGCCAAACGGCGCGGGCAACGCACCTGCCGGTTTCCCGCACCTGGGCGGCCAGCACGCCCAGTACATCGCCAAGCAACTGACCGATTTCCGCAAGGAAGAAGGCGGCCGCAACAACGACGGCGATACCAAACCCATGCAGACTATCGCCAAGAAACTGAGCGACGAAGACATCGCCGCGGTGTCCAGCTACATTCAAGGCCTGCACTAAGGCCTGCGGATCGGGCGTTGAACGCGGCGGTTATCGCCTGCAACGTTAACGCTCGATTAATCCGTTGCAACGAGTATAAAAAGGGTGGCCTTGGCCGCCCTTTTTTGTGGCCGCTGCCGTTACACTACAGAACTCAAGCCCGCCAGGATCTGTCTGATAACAGGTCGCGCGAGGCGAAAAAATTTGTCCAGGAGTGAAGCATGCGTAATCTGATCATCAGCGCCGTTTTTGCCGCTGCCAGCCTGTTCGGCATGACTGCCCAAGCCGCTGAAGCCCCCGCCGCACCTTATGTCGAACTGGCCAATCCGGTCCAGGTCGCCGTGCCTGGCAAGATCGAAGTGGTAGAGCTGTTCTGGTACGGCTGCCCGCATTGCTACGCCTTCGAGCCAGTGATCAATCCGTGGGTCGAGAAACTCCCTTCAGACGTGAATTTCGTACGTATTCCAGCCATGTTCGGTGGCCCGTGGGATGCTCACGGCCAGATGTTCCTGACCCTTGAAGCCATGGGCGTCGAGCACAACGTTCACGCCGCAGTGTTCAACGCGATCCAGAAAGAACACAAGAAGCTGATCGACAAGAATGACATGGCCGACTTCCTCGCTACCCAGGGCGTGGACAAGGACAAGTTCCTCGCAACCTTCGACTCTTTTGCTATCAAGGGTCAGATCGTCAAGGCTCGTGAGCTGGCCAAGAAGTATGAAATCACTGGCGTTCCAACCATGGTCGTCAACGGCAAATACCGCTTCGACGTAGGCTCCGCCGGCGGTGCGGAACAGGCCCTGCAACTGGCCGACAAACTGATCGACAAAGAGCGAGCGGCTAACAAGGCTGCCGCCAACTAAAGGCAGTCACTGCCATGCGCCGATGGGGTACTGAACGCATTGTTGGCCTGCATGATCCGCGGGTCAACGAGCATCATCTGGAGTCCACGGGCCTGCCCGCAGACAGTCGTTTGCGCTTGCTCAGCTTCAATATCCAGGTCGGCATCAGTACCGAGCGCTACCGGCATTACCTGACCCGTGGCTGGCAGCATCTGCTGCCACACACCGGGCGTGCCGACAACCTGCAGAAAATCGGCAGTCTGCTCGGCGACTTCGATCTGGTCGCCTTGCAGGAAGCCGATGGCGGCAGCCTGCGATCAGGCTACGTCAATCAGGTTGAGCATCTGGCCCACCTCGGGGCCTTTCCCTACTGGTATCAACAACTCAACCGCAATCTTGGTCGTCTGGCCCAGCACAGCAATGGCGTGCTCAGCCGTTTGCGCCCATGGGCGATTGAAGATCATCCGTTGCCGGGGCCAAAGGGCCGCGGAGCCATTCTGGTACGGTTCGGCGAAGGCCCGGAAGCGCTGGTGGTGGTCATGATGCACCTGGCGCTGGGCGCTCGGGCGCGCAGCCTGCAACTGGCTTACATCCGCGATTTGATTGGCGATTACAAACACCAGGTCCTGATGGGCGACATGAACACCCATGCCAGTGACCTGCTGCTGCACTCCCCGTTGCGTGACCTCGGCCTGCTTGCGCCGCAACTGGAAGCAACGTTTCCCAGCTGGCGCCCACAGCGCTGCCTGGACCATATCCTCCTGAGCCCGAGCCTGACCCTGGAAAAGGTCGAGGTGCTGGCACAGCCCATTTCCGATCACCTGCCGGTCGCGGTAGAGATTCGTCTGCCGGGTTCGCTCACGGCCGATGCATTGCCCGCGTTGAGTCCTGCCCCTCGCGGATCCCATGAATGAGCGACGAAACACAGCGCTGGAAAGAGAAATACCTCAAAAGCATTGAACAACAGGAAAAGCTCGAACGACGCTGGGACGCGCGGCTCGACTTGCTGCGTCGTGGACTGGTGCGCAGCACCCTGGCGGCCGAAGGCACTGACCGCGCCGTAGACCAATGCATGAAGGAAATGCGCGAGGTCGTGCGTACCGACGACATGGACGCCGGCCTGGCCGCGCTGATTCCACGTCTGGAAAAAGCCGTGCTCGACTCCGAGCAGCGTCGGGAAACCCGGATCAACCAGACCAGTGCCGCCCTGACTGCGCTGGTCACTCAACTGCAAACATTGCCGTTGCCCCGCGATGTGAGCCGACCACTCAAGAACTTCGCCAAACAGCTGGATGCGCGGGTCAGTCAGGCACGCGAGATACCCTTGTTGCTCAGCGAGCTCAGTGGTTTGCAAGGCAAGGCCCTGAGCCAGCTGGAAACCCCGACGGAAGCCGGTCGCCCGGGTTTGCTGCAGCGCTTGTTCGGCGGTCGTGAAGCGGAGGAGACGGCGGCCTCAGCGCTTGCCTCTCCTGCTCCGGCCGCCACGGTAGTCGAAAGGCCTGCGGCGATTATCGAGTCGGCTCCGGTGGTGATCGAGCCGCAAATCTGCGAAGCGCCCGTTACCGAACGAGTTGAAGACGACTGCGCACCGACCGTGGCCGAGCCCGTTCCGGCAGGGGTGGCCTTTGCACCTCCCGCTGCGCAGCCTCAATCCGCCAGTGCAGCCGCCGTCGAATCGACTGAGAACCCGATCCCGCAAACCATCGCGACACCGCCCGAGGCGCAAGCGAACCCCGACGAACTGATCGCGCAAGCATTACCCGATAGCCTGCCCTTGCCTGCGACTCCGGCTGCGGACGTGGTCGACGCCGATCAGCCGCCTTCCGAGCACGACATCCTCTACGCACTCCCGGATTCCCCTGAGCCCTCCTACAGCTCGGTGGCCAGACACATCGAAGACACGCTGCTGGGGCTGCTCGAAGACCTGACATTGCCCGAGCGTCACCGCCCGCAAGCCGAGTCCATGCGTGATCGGCTGAAAAACGGTCTGAACTGGTACGAACTGCTACCCATCCTCGACGACTTCGCCACGTTGATGCTGGCCATTACCGACAGCGGCCAGCACGAGTTCGAAGCCTATCTGCAACGTCTGAACGAGCGCCTCGAATCGTTCCAGAGCAACCTGCAAGCCGCCACCGCAGGGCATGCCGACAACCGTTCGGCGGCGCGGCAGATGGACACGCAGATCCGCGAACAGGTCGATGGCTTGCAAAACAGCATGCAGGAAGCCGCGGACCTGGAAGACCTCAAGCACGTTCTGGAAAACCATCTCGAGGGCTTGCTGGGCACCATGGACCAGCACCAGAAACAACGCGATGAGCGTGAGCAAGAGGTCGCTGCGCGCCTGCACAGCCTGGCCGAGCGGGTCGCCCATATGGAGCAGGAGGCCCAGGGTTACCGCGAGCACCTTGAAGAGCAGCGGCAAAAGGCATTGGTCGACCCGTTGACCGGCCTGCCCAACCGCGCGGCCTGGAGCGAGCGGCTGGAGCATGAAGTCAAACAATGGCAGCAACATGGCAACACGCTGCTGCTGGCCATGCTCGACCTCGATCACTTCAAGCGCATCAACGATAACTACGGGCACCTGGCCGGTGACAAAGTACTGAAAATCATTGCCAGCGTGCTGCGCAAGCGTCTGCGCGGAACAGATTTCATTGCCCGGTTTGGCGGCGAAGAGTTTGTGCTGTTAATGCCGTCCACGGTGCCGTCGGCGGGGGCGAAGTTGCTGGAAAGCCTGCGCGCCGCCATCGAGGCCTGTCCGTTCCACTTCAAGGGAGAGCCGGTGACCATCACCGTTTCTATCGGCATGTCGGCGTTCAGGCCGGGTGAGCACGGTGATCAAGTGCTGAAAAGGGCCGATCAGGCGTTGTACCGCGCAAAAAATGCAGGACGCAACCGCGTGGAGCCGGGCTGATCATTATTTGTTCCATTTTGTTTGATTGCCGTCAGCCCGCCAGGCATTACGTTACACTGTTGCATTACTGTCTTGTGTGTACTGCCTTCGCCATGAAATATTTTGCTCTGATCGTGTCACTTGTTCTGCTGGCAGGCTGCGCCAGCGGCCCCCGTTTTGACACCAGTCATCCTTCAGCCAACTACGACAGCCGTGTGCAGTTCGTAGTGGTGCATTACACCAACGCCTCGCTGGAACGCTCGCTGCAGCTGCTGACCCGCGGCGAAGTCAGCAGTCATTACCTGATCGGTGACGACAAGGGCGCCACCATCTACAAGCTGATGGATGAAAACCAGCGCGCCTGGCACGCCGGGGAGAGCGAATGGAATGGCCGGACCTGGCTGAATTCCAGTTCCATCGGTATCGAAATCGTCAATCCGGGCTTCGACGACACGCCAACCGGGCGCGTGTGGTACCCCTACAGCGAAGATCAGGTGCAGTCCTTGATCGTATTGCTCAAGGACATCAGCAAGCGTCAGGGCATCAAGCCTCGCGATATCATTGGCCATAGCGATATTGCCCCGTTGCGCAAACTGGATCCGGGGCCGCTGTTCCCCTGGAAACGTCTGGCTGCAGAAGGCCTGGGTATCTGGCCGAATGAACAGGCGGTGGCGCGTCAGCAAATGCTGTTCGCCGAACAGTTGCCGAGCGTCAGCTGGTTTCAGGCGCAATTGGCCCGCCTGGGGTATGCCTCGCCACAAACCGGCGAGCTCGATGTCGCGACCCGGCATGTGATAGCGGCATTCCAGATGCATTTCCGCCCGACCCGTTTCGATGGCACTCCGGATGCGCAAACTGCGGCCCTGCTTCTGGTGTTGAACCAGACAAAATAATGACGCCCGCCCGACGGTCAGGGCTTTTTTCCAATCAGCAGCTATAACTCATTGGTAATCCTTCGGATATTACGCAATGACTGCTGCTCGAGAGACCTTCCGTAGTTGGTTCCATCGCCCCTGGTTCCTGGGGGTGATGTCGGCTGTCTTGAGCGCAACGTTATTGATGGCCGGCAGCCTGTTCGTCGCCATTCATCAGCTCGAGCAAAACGAAAGCGAAGAAATGAATGCTCAGGGTGAACGCTTTCTCGCCCGTCTCGAACAGCTCTTCGGGCAACTGCGGGAAAGCCTGGATGACCTTGAAGCGCAACCGTTGCGTGGTTGCGATGCGGAAATGATCGCGACCTTGCAACAGGTTACGTTCAATTATCGCTTCGTCTATGAAGCGGCCTATATGGACTCCTCGCGAATCTGCTCCAATCGACCGCGCCAGGAAGGGCTGTCGCTGAGTCGATCGCCAGACATAAAAGGCCCGACTTACAGCTATTGGCTCAACACCACCACCGAACCCGATGAAAACCGCGCCGCGCTGATGCTCGGGCGCGGGAATTTCCGGGTCGCGACCTCTCGTGGGCATTTGACCGATATGGTCGACTTGTCGCCGGGCAGCAGCTTGCTGGTAGTCCTGGACCATGGCACACGGGCGATTCCGGTGCTGGGGTCGTCCCAGATCTGGCCGCCCGTCGAGGCCTGGCCGCCGAAAACCCGTGATGCGCTGCAGATAACCCAGGCACGCCTGATATATCGCATGCCCACCGACAACCCGGAGTATCAACTGGTGTTGATCAGCCCGCGTTCCGGCATGCATATCCCGGCAGTCTGGTGGTGGCTGCTGCCGGCCAGCCTGGTGCTGGGCATCTGCGTCGGGTTCCTGGTGTTCCTGCTGGTGCAACAGCGACAGTCGCTGGACGCCGAACTGACCGGCGCGATTCGCCGTGGCGAGTTGCAGGTGCTGTACCAACCGATCTTCGACCTCGATAGCCGCAACTGTGTCGGGGCTGAAGCACTGCTGCGCTGGCGCAGGCCGGACGGCACCCTGACCAGTCCCGACCTGTTCATTCCGATGGCCGAGAACACCGGGCAGATTCGCCAGATGACGGACTTTGTCCTGCAACGCTTGCTCGAGCAACTCGGCCAGTTGCTGCGTGCCAACCCGCAACTGTACATCTCGGTCAATCTCGCGGCGTGTGATGTGATGGTTCCGCGAATCGGCCAGGTGATGGCTCGGCTGCTGACCCTGCACCGCGTCGCTGCGCGGCAAATTGCCTTTGAGGTCACCGAGCGCGGGCTGGTCGATGTGGTGGTGGCCCGGGAAAACCTGCAATCGCTGCGGGATGTCGGGCACCAGGTGCTGATCGATGACTTTGGCACCGGCTATTGCAGCCTCGCCTATTTGCAGACCCTACCGGTGGATTGCCTGAAAATCGACAAGGCATTCATTGATGCATTGGGCCATGACGCCGCCAGCAGCGGTGTGGCCCCGCACATCATTCACATGGCCCAGTCGCTGCACTTGAAGGTGATTGCCGAGGGCATCGAACATGAGGCCCAGGCCGAGTTCCTGTGCAGTGAAGGCGTGAAGTTCGGCCAGGGCTGGCTGTTTGCCCATGCGCTGAGCGCGGTTCAGTTCATTGAATTGATAACCCGGGGACGACGTCTGGCCAGCGCTGGCCGACGCCTGGATGACGAAGCGTGACCGCGATTTAAACGGTCAGCGCCATGTAGAACTGAGTACCCTGCCCCGGCCGCGAATAGACGCCCATGCGCCCGCCATGCAATTGCACGATTTCCTTGCACAATGCCAGGCCGAGACCGGCTCCGCCCTTCTTGCGGCCGACCTGCACGAATGGCTCGAAGATCCGCCCCTGCTGACCGTAGGCAATGCCCTCGCCGTTGTCCTCGACACTGATGATGACCCGGTCGCCGTGGCGCCGGGCGTGCAGGCGTATCCGCCCGCCGGAGCCGGTATGACGCAAGGCATTGTCCAGCAAGTTATCGAGTACCCGCTCCAGCTGTGGTTGGTCGGCCTGCAATCGCGGCAATGGCCCCTGCACTTCCACCAGCAGGTTGATCTCTTTCTCTTCAGCCGATGTGGCAAAGCGCAACCGAGCCTGCTCAAGCAGCGCCTCGATGGCACACGGCGCCAGGCTGAGTTTCTGCAAGCCGTTCTGGTAACGGGAGAAATTCAGCAGGTCATTGATCAACTGCATCAGCCGCTGCATCTCTTCATTCACGGTATCGAGCAGGTCGGCCTCCCGGGAGTCCGGGGCAAAGTGCGCGCGCTCGCGGAACAATCCGAAGGCCATGTGCATGCCGGTGACCGGTGTGCGCAATTCATGGGAGGCGCGTAATACAAATTCGCTGCGTACCCGTTCGAAGGCACGCTGCTCCGTGACGTCATGCAGCACCATCACGGCACCGAGAATATGGCCTTGGGTATGGCTGACCGGGGTCAGGCTATAGGTCAGCAATCGCAACTCGCCGTCGACTTCGACGCTCAAGTCTTCCGGCGCTCGCTCCAGCATGCCGCCGCGCAGCACCAGTTGCAGTTGCTCATCGAGTTCGGGACGCTCCAGCGCCGTGCCCAAGCCTTGACCCAGGCGATCGGAGTCCCAGCCCAACTGACGCTGGGCCACAGGGTTAAGGTGCTCCAGATGGCCCTGGCGGTCGATCATCAGCAGTCCGTCGTCGATGCTGTCGAGCACGGCCTGCAACCGCTGCTGACCGGCCAGCAACTCATCGACGTTGGTGGCCTGATGTTCACGCAGCGCCTGGGCCATGATCCCGAAGCGCCGCGTCAGCTGGTTGAGTTCCATCGCCGAAGAGATCGGCAGGGTGACATCGAAGTTACCCTGGCCAATGTTGTCCGCCGCCTTGGCCAAGGCCTCGATGGGCTCGCCGAAACGCCGGGCGATGGCCTGCGCGGTCACGAAGCCGATGATCAGCACCGCCAGCCCCACCAGGCCAAGTAACCCGGCAATCAGCAAGGCCCGCTCCCGGGCCTGGCGCTCGAGATCGTTGATGTTATCCAGTGCGCGCTTGTGCTCGGTGATCAGGCCATTGCGTAGCGCGTTGAATTTTTCCGTCAGGTTGTCGTTACTGCTGAGCACCTTCGACGGGTCCGGGGACGTTTCATAAGCCTGGATAAAGCGCTCGTAGTCGACCTTGGCTTTTCTGAAGCCGTATTCGCTTCCCGTTTCCTCCGGTTCCTGGGCGATGCCTTGTTCGAGCAGTTCGAAGTAATGCTGCCTGGAGGCAGCGAAAGCGGCGGAGTCAGGCTTGTCGCTGAGCATGATGATCAGCTGATCACCCAAGGTCTGACGCAGCTTGAGCCCAAGGTCCAGCGTGACGAAGTTGTTGCGGATGAGCATTTCCTGGCTGCCGGCCATCTGCATCACGCTGACCAGCCCGAGCAGGAGCCCGAGCAAGGCGACGGTGATCAGTGCGGAGATGCTCAGGAAAAGCCGGGTCCGCAATTTCATCGCCAGTTTCATCGGGTATTGCTCACAAGTTGTACTGCTTGCGTTTGCGGTACAGCGTCGAGGCGTCGATGCCCAGTGTTTTGGCCGCTTGATCCAGCGTGTCGGCAGTGGCGAGGACCGCGCCGATGTGGGCCTTTTCCAACTCGTCCAGGCTCAGTGCCGCACCAATGCGCGGTGCATTGTTGACCGGGGTTTCGGCCATGCCCAGATGACTGATCTCGACTCGCTCCTGCGGACAGATGATGCTCGCGCGCTCGATCACGTTGCGCAGCTCGCGGATGTTGCCCGGCCAGCGGTAGCTCAGCAGGGCTTCCCGGGCCTCATCGCTGAAGGCCCGCGCGGGACGGGCGTACTCCTTGACGAAGCGCGCCAGGAAACGGTCGGCGAGGTTGAGAATATCTTCGCGACGTTCGCGTAGCGGTGGCAGGTGCAAGGTAATGACGTTCAGGCGATAGAGCAGGTCTTCACGGAAACGACCGTCGCGGACCATGTCCTCGAGGTTGAGGTTGGTGGCCGCAAGGATGCGCACGTCGGCTCGGCGGGTCACCGGATCACCGACGCGCTCATATTCCTTGTCCTGAATGAAACGCAGCAACTTCGGCTGCAGTGTCAGGGGAAAATCGCCGATTTCATCGAGAAACAGTGTGCCGCCGTCAGCCTGGTTGACTCGGCCCAAGGTGCTTTCGCTGGCACCGGTGAAAGCGCCGCGGCTGTGGCCGAAGAGTTCGCTTTCCATGAGCTCGGCAGTCAGCGAAGGGCAGTTGATCGTGACGCAGGATTTTTTCGCGCGTTTGCTCCAGCCGTGAATGGCTTGAGACAGTTCGCCCTTGCCGGTACCGGATTCACCGAGTATCAGGATATTGGCATCGGTTGTGGCAACCTGCCGCGCGGTTTCGAGCACCACTTTCATGGCCGGGCTGTGGGAGTCCAGGCCATCCTTGGGCTTGCGCACTTCGCCTTCCAGGGCTTCCAGTCGCGCCGACAGCTGCCGAACCTCCAGTTGCTTGGCGGTCGCCAGCCGCAATTGATCGGGGCTGCAAGGTTTGACCAGATAGTCGGCCGCACCTGCCTGAATCGCATCCACCGCCGTGTCGACAGCGGAGTGCGCAGTGACGATCACCACTCGCATCCAAGGCGCCTGGATACGCATCTGGGCCAGTACATCGAGGCCGTTGTCTTCACCCAGGCGTAAATCGAGGAAGCACAGATCAAAAACCTGGCGCTGCAACAGGGCGTCTGCCTGCGCGGCGCTGGTGGCGGTGGCCACGCTGTAGCCTTCGTCTTCGAGGCAGTAACGGAAAGTACGCAGGATGGCGGACTCATCATCCACCAGCAGAATGCGGCCTTGGTGCTCCGTGGCTGATTCCATTTTCCTACGCTCCTTAATGAATGATCTTTATTTTGTCCCGGAGAAATCGGGCAAGTTGCATGATTGATTCTGAGCCATTCCTGTCATGGCAGGGTAGCTTTCATCCGATGTCTCGGTTAGCCGCCTCTTTTAGCGGGTCTTTCAATGGATTTCCGGTTTTCGACATCGGCCAGCGTGTATTTCTGACATCCGTGGCCCTCTCGCAATTCAAAAAATTTACGCCTGCCTGCAAATGAATCGTGCAATACGCACGACCGCGTAAGTGGCATCGTGCAGGATGCGTACGATGTTTTTTCTTCTGCGATCATAAAATATTGATATTTAAAGGAATTATTTCGAAACAAGGCTGGCATGCGGACTGCAATTGTCTGGTTAACCAGGGCATTCAAAAACAAACGCCCGCTTTCGAATACCGACCCGAGTGGTAGGAGCTCCAGGATGAACCGTCAACGTGCCGCCCACCTGCACCTGTCGCCAGTGCATATCCAGCAAGGACTGTTCGCTGTGCTGGCGCTGTTGATCACCTTGATCGGCGGCCAGCAGTTTCTGCGCTGGGAACAGAGCCAGCAGCCGCAGGCGCCACAGTTGTCGATTGAGCATCCGAGCCAAACCCATTTCAGTGCTGTTGGCAGCCTTCAAGCTGATAGCACCCCGATGCGCATGATGGACGTCGACCAGGCCAGCCCTGTGGGTGAGATACGTCATCAAGAGCGTTGGGTGTTCTAGGCAAAACCTCCGCCGCAGACGATGCGCCGGGAAACGCAGCACCTCTAAATAGAAGCGTAAGGAGAATCACCATGTTGAGCTGGGCAATCACATTCCTGATCATTGCCATCATCGCCGCAGTACTGGGCTTCGGTGGTATCGCGGGCACCGCCACGGGTATCGCCAAGATTCTGTTTGTCGTGTTCCTGGTGATGTTCATTGCTTCGTTCTTCTTTGGCCGTCGCGGTCGAGGCTGACATGAACGGTTTGTTCAAGACGCTGGCAGCCGCCCTGCTATTGGGCGGTGATGCCAGGGCATGCGGGTTGGCTTTTCCCCGACATGCCTGATCCCTCCTCTGGGAGGGGCTGGTTGATACACCAGAATTTGTACACGAAGGAGGTCACAGCGCCTCTTTCCACTTGCGCCACCCGAGGAAGGCAGGCGCATGACCAAGGGGTCGGGACGTTCTGCCTGTTTCAGGGGCGGAGTGACCTACGGGTACAGGGAGTACCTGCGCAAGGGCCGGGTCAGGAAAGCTGCTGCGCAAGTTCGCCGGACCGCCATGGCTCGACGAGCTTGCGAAGGGCTTGATCAAGCAACACATTGAAATAGAGCGCTCATCCCGGTTACATCACTGAAACCGCGGCCTTGTCCTTGTTAAGTCGAAAATTACTTTTCCCGGTGTTTCACCGGCGACCGTATATCGAGAAAAATCCCCTTTTTTTCGCCTCGATTTTTCCCTTCGTCCTGCGCGATTCTGCTTAAAAATCAATGCTCGGCCGCTGCTCGAAAAACACTCAATCTGCTCTGTGATGACCGGTTCACGGCACTTATGCCTGCCGAAATGTCGTATTCGAACCGGTTGGGACGCGCGTTTCGCTAAAAAAACCTCATGCCGATTCGGCATAGGGTAGGCGTTTACGGCATTAGACGGCGCTTCCTTGCATCGGAATAGTTGCGCCTTTTTTCGCCTGCCAGAGAGCCGCAAAACGCGCTCCGGGGCACCTTATACGGGGGGCAGATGCACTGGGCTTTTTCGCCACAAGCGTTCCAGTTCGCGCATCTCCCTGAGTCAAACAACAAGTAAGGGTAAAGATATGAAGAAGGCAAAGCTTAGCCTCGCCTGGCAGATCCTCATCGGTCTGGTATTGGGGATTGCAATCGGTGCGCTGCTCAACCATTTCAGTGCCGAAAAAGCCTGGTGGATCAGCAACGTCCTGCAACCGGCAGGCGATATCTTTATCCGTCTGATCAAGATGATCGTGATTCCGATCGTCATCTCCTCTTTGATCGTCGGCATTGCAGGCGTCGGTGACGCCAAGAAGCTGGGGCGTATCGGCCTCAAGACCATCATCTACTTCGAGATCGTCACCACCATCGCGATCGTGGTCGGTCTGTTGCTGGCCAACCTGTTCCACCCGGGTGCCGGTATCGACATGAGCACCCTTGGCACTGTGGACATTTCCAAGTACCAGGCGACGGCGGCCGAGGTTCAGCATGAACACGCGTTTATCGAAACCATCCTCAACCTGATCCCGTCGAACATCTTCGCGGCCATGGTTCGCGGTGAAATGCTGCCGATCATCTTCTTCTCCGTGTTGTTCGGCCTCGGTTTGTCGAGCCTGCAGGCAGATCTGCGCGAGCCGCTGGTGAAAATGTTCCAGGGCGTATCGGAAAGCATGTTCAAGGTCACTCACATGATCATGAACTACGCCCCGATCGGCGTATTCGCACTGATCGCAGTGACTGTGGCCAACTTCGGTTTCGCTTCGCTGATACCGCTGGCCAAACTGGTGATCCTGGTTTACGTCGCCATCGCCTTCTTCGCTTTCGTGGTCCTGGGCCTGATCGCTCGCCTGTTCGGCTTCTCGGTGATCAAGCTGATGCGCATCTTCAAGGATGAGCTGGTACTGGCCTACTCCACCGCCAGCTCCGAAACCGTGCTGCCGCGCGTGATCGAGAAAATGGAAGCCTACGGCGCGCCGAAAGCCATTTGCAGCTTTGTGGTGCCGACCGGTTACTCGTTCAACCTGGACGGTTCGACCCTGTACCAAAGCATCGCGGCGATCTTCATTGCCCAGCTGTATGGCATTGACCTGTCGATCAGTCAGCAATTGCTGCTGGTACTGACTTTGATGGTCACCTCCAAAGGCATCGCCGGCGTACCGGGCGTGTCCTTCGTAGTACTGCTGGCCACCCTGGGCAGTGTCGGCATTCCACTGGAAGGCCTGGCATTCATCGCCGGTGTCGACCGCGTGATGGACATGGCGCGTACTGCACTGAATGTGATCGGCAACGCCCTGGCTGTCCTGGTTATCGCTCGTTGGGAAGGCATGTACGACGACGCCAAGGGCCAGCGCTACTGGAACTCCCTGCCGCACTGGCGCAGCAAGGAAAAGCTGCCGGCGGGTGAAGTTTCCAAGAGCTGATACACCCTCTGTAGGAGCCGGCTTGCTGGCGATTGCCACAACGCGGTGTAACAGGTGCACCGCGTTATCGTTCATCGCCAGCAAGCCGGCACCTACAGATGTATGGCATTGACATGAACCCCGGAGAAATCCGGGGTTTGTCGTTTCTGGTCACCCCGCTATCATTCGCGCATCTTTTGGGGGATTTGACTGATGCTCAATGGCCTGTGGCTTGGCTTCTTCATCGTGGCAGCCGTATCGGCGCTGGCGCAGTGGCTGATCGGTGGCAATGCCGGAATATTCGCGGCAATGGTGGAGAGCATTTTCGCCATGGCCAAGCTGTCGGTCGAAGTCATGGTGCTGCTGTTCGGCACCCTCACCCTCTGGCTGGGTTTTCTGCGCATCGCCGAGAAAGCCGGCATCGTCGAATGGCTGGCCAAGGCTCTGGGGCCACTGTTTCTGCGCCTGATGCCAGAAGTCCCGCCGGGTCATCCGGCCATCGGCCTGATCACCCTGAACTTCGCCGCCAACGGCCTGGGGCTGGACAACGCCGCCACGCCGATCGGCCTCAAGGCCATGAAGGCGCTGCAGGAACTCAATCCCAGCGCGACCATCGCCAGCAATGCCCAGATCCTGTTCCTGGTGCTCAACGCCTCCTCGCTGACCCTGCTGCCGGTGACGATCTTCATGTATCGCGCCCAGCAAGGCGCGCCGGATCCGACGCTGGTGTTCCTGCCAATCCTGCTGGCGACCAGTTGCTCGACCATTGTCGGCTTCCTGTCGGTGGCGTTCATGCAGCGTTTGCGCATCTGGGACCCTGTGGTGCTGGCCTACCTGATCCCCGGCGCGCTTGCTCTCGGTGGTTTCATGGCATTGCTGGCGACCCTTTCGGCAACCGCACTGGCCGGCCTGTCATCGATCCTCGGCAACCTGACGCTGTTTGGCCTGATCATGCTGTTTCTGCTGATCGGCGCGCTGCGCAAAGTGAAGGTCTACGAGGCCTTCGTCGAAGGCGCCAAAGAGGGTTTCGACGTCGCCAAAAACTTGCTCCCCTACCTGGTGGCGATGCTTTGTGCGGTGGGTGTTTTGCGGGCCTCCGGGGCGCTGGACTTCGGTCTGGACGGGATCCGTCACCTGGTGGAATGGGCCGGTTGGGACACGCGCTTCGTCGATGCGCTGCCGACCGCGATGGTCAAGCCTTTCTCGGGAAGCGCCGCGCGAGCGATGCTGATTGAAACCATGAAGACCTCAGGCGTGGACAGTTTTCCGGCGCTGGTCGCGGCGACTGTCCAGGGCAGCACCGAGACCACGTTCTATGTGCTGGCGGTGTACTTCGGTGCCGTGGGCATCCAGCGCGCACGCCATGCGGTTGGCTGTGCACTGCTGGCAGAGTTGGCCGGGGTGCTGGGTGCAATCGGGGTCTGCTACTGGTTCTTTGGTTGATCCGCGCCATCAGCCAACGCCTTCAGCGCGGCCTTGCGCTCAGCCGTCGGCAGGCTGCCGAGCTTTTCCACGGAGGCATAAAACCTGAGCCAATCGCCCTCCACCTGATGGAACAGCGCGTCGAATGCCGGCACCCATTGGTCGTACAAACCAAAGGGCAATAGCCGGGCGTTGTTCATGGGGGCATTGATCCAGGCGTCATAGCGTTTGTCTCCAGCCCACTGACTGTCACGCAGCTGGCGGTATTCACTGCGCAAGCGCTCGAACTCGGCCGCCTTGCGCTGGCGCATTTGTTCGGCTGGCAACGGCAAAGTGTAGAGTTTTTCCAGGCGGGTGCGAGCCCTCAGCACCAACTCGGTAAATTGGTCACGTTGACGCGCCTGTGCATTGTTGTCGGGTGGCAGGTGGCGGTAGGCGCGCCATTGGCGGGTACCTTCCTGCTCGACGAAGGTGGCGAAGGACTCGTTGAACTCCGTGTCGTCCTTCACATAGACGCGTTGATGGGCCAATTCGTGAAAGATCAGCGTGGCCAGGCGCTCATCGCCCCAACCCATCATCGAGTTGAGAATCGGATCGTTGAACCAGCCAAGTGTCGAATAGGCTTCAACGCCGCCAATCGACACGTCCATGCCCTGCAAGCGTTGCACAGCCGCTTCGCCGCGGGCTGCGCCCTGGCTGTAGTAACCGCGATAGGCCACGCAACCGGCGATGGGGAAGCAGTGGTTTACGGGTTTCAGGGAAAACTCCGGCGTGACGAAGACATTCCAGACGACGAAGGGACGCCCGATGTCCGCGTACAAGCGGTAGCTCTGGTTGTCCGGCAGGTGCAATTGCCGGCTGGCGAACGTGCGCGCTTTTTGTGATTGCTCCAGGTGTGTCCGCAGTTTTTGGTCGCGCGTCGGGTCGGCAACCACGCGGGAAACCGGCTCCCTGGCCCGCAGCAACTGCAGTTGACCGCTGGCCAGCTGGCTGTAATAGCTGACGCTGGCGCAACCGTTGAGCAACAAAAACAACACACCCGGAAACAAAACGCGAAAAACGCGATCAAGTAACCCAAGGCTAGGAAGCGGCCTGATCACAATAATTCTTCCTTGGAGAGTCTTCCCGCAAGACTATCCCGCCAGACTGGAGCTCCGCTATGCGCACGTTGATACTGACAGCAAGCCTGCTGTTGCTGGCCGGCTGTGCCGGCTTCGGAATACCCCGCCCTGATCCTGCGCAAGCCTGGATCGACCTGGATTCAAAGCAGGAAGACACGGCGTTGCAGGCGCTGGAGGTCGATGACAAGACCACGGATGATAAACGCTACTTCGAAGTCCAGCCTGGAAGCCACGAATTGACGGTGCGCTACCAGTTTGCGGTGCAACCCACCAACATCGGCCCAGATGCCGAACCGTTGTGGCGCGATTGTCAGTTGAACGTGAAATTCAATGGCTTCAACGCGGGCGAACGTTATCAACTGCAAGCGGGAAACATCGGTTTCCGGCCGTGGGCGAAACTCTATGATCAACAGCGCAAAGTGATCGGCCAGGGCACTCCTGCGGGCTGCCAACGAACCTGATCGGCGTTATGCTGAATGAATATCCCTAGGGACATTCATCATGCGCAGGTTGATGCTGTTACTCGCCGCCGGTGTCGTCGCGGGCTGTCAAAGCCCGATGCCGACACCCAATCCACAAATGGCCTGGGTTGAATTCTCGACGCCCTTCCCTAACGACAAATTGTTGATGGCCGAACGGCTGGATAAACAACGCCTGCGTGACGGGCGTTATTTCGAAGTGATGCCCGGTAGCCACGAACTGATCGTGCGCTTCGACTTTGAGGTGCCCGGCGGCGGTGGCCTGAGTACGATGAGCGGGCCCTCTGAGCGGCTGTGCTACCTGACCATCAAATACGATCATTTCGAAGCCGGGCAGCGTTATGTGCTCGAAGGTCGCTCAATCGCCTTCACGCCCGGCGCCCGGCTTTACAACGCCAAGCGGGAGATCGTCGCTGAAGATCGGGAATCCTACTGCCTGATGTGAGGGGTCAGCGCTCGTTCTTCTGGTAGATGATTTTTTTGGTGCCATTTTCGCACGAGCCCACGACCATGTTCTGGTCGTGTACTTCGTCGTTGGTGACGATTTCCAGCGTGTAGGCGGTGACGCCACTGGCCTGGATCTTGGCTTCGATCTCGGCCTTGAGTTCTTCGCAGGGTTTCGGTGCTGCGAGGGCGGAGGTGGCCAGTACGCAACAGATAACCGCCAGGGCAAAACGTTTCATGGTTGAAGCTCCTTTGAGGCAGCACGCCGATTCACGGGTTTTCGCTGCTGTCATTTATTCGACCATATTTTTAGCGGGCAAATCTGTCGCGACGCAAAAAAGATCGCAACCCTGAGTAACCTCTACCGAATGATCCCGGCAGGTTGCGCAAGACGGCGATCTTTTGATTTCAACTAAAATCTAGCCGACCAATGTTGCTTCCAGGCTGATCTTCGCATTCAGTACCTTGGATACCGGACAGCCCTCTTTGGCCTTGTTGCTGAGTTCTTCGAACTGCGCCTGGGATGCCCCGGGGATTTTCGCTTTCAGAATCAATTTCACTGCGGTGATCGCAAAGCCGCCGTCCACTTGATCCAGGGTGACTTCTGCCTGGGTGTCGATGCTATCGGCCTTCAGGCCGGCATCACCGAGAATCATCGAAAACGCCATGGAGAAGCAGCCGGCGTGGGCCGCGCCGATCAACTCTTCCGGATTGGTGCCCCGGCCGCCTTCGAAGCGTGCCTTGAAACCGTAGGGTGCTTCGCGCAGTACCCCGGTTTCTGTGGAGATCGAGCCGATGCCGGTTTTCAGATCACCTTCCCAATGAGCCGATGCTTTCTTCACGATAGCCATGTCTGCCTCCTCAAGATCGGCGCGAAACGTCGCGCCTGCGTGGTTTTCGGTTGCAAGGCTTGTGAGGATAGACGCAGGGGCAAAGTTCATCTCGTCCGATCAATCTGTTTTTTTCCGCGGGATTTTCAGCCTGGCTATTGAAACTCGGGTATATGCCCACATTGCATGAACAGGCTTTTGGATTCGGCAGGTTTGCGTTCGCAAGAACAAACCTGCGCCCTCAATTGGAGAAGCAGGTTTATGAAACGACTGTCCGATATCAAGTTCTCGACCCTCGACCTGGTGCCGGTGCGCGAGAACGGCAGCGCGGCCCAGTCGCTGCGCAACTCGCTGGACCTGGCGCAGCACGTCGAGAAGTTCGGCTACAACCGCTTCTGGGTGGCCGAACACCACAACATGGACGGCATCGCCAGTTCCGCGACCTCGGTGCTTCTGGGTTATCTGGCCGGTGGTACGTCAACCATTCGGGTCGGTTCGGGCGGAGTGATGTTGCCCAACCACGCACCGTTGGTGATTGCCGAGCAGTTCGGCACCCTGGAAAGCCTTTATCCGGGCCGGATCGACCTGGGCCTGGGGCGCGCCCCCGGCTCCGACCAGATGACTGCACGGGCACTGCGCCGCGAGCGCTCGGGCAGCGCCGACGACTTCCCGGAAGATGTGGCGGAGCTGGTGCGCTACCTGGGGCCACGAACCCCGGATCAACGCATCATCGCCATGCCGGGAACCGGGACCAATGTACCGGTCTGGCTGTTGGGGTCGAGTCTGTTCAGTGCACAGCTGGCCGGTGAACGCGGTTTGCCCTACGCCTTCGCTTCGCATTTCGCGCCGCGCTACATGCATGAAGCGATTCGGGTCTACCGCAACCACTTCAAGCCCTCGGCAGTTCTGGACAAGCCCTACGTGATGCTCGGCGTGCCATTGGTGGCGGCCGATACCGACGAGCAGGCCGATTACCTGGCGACTTCGGTGTTCCAGCGGATACTGGCCCTGATGCGCGGGCAAAGCCTGGTGCAGCGTCCCCCGGTGAAGACCATGGACGGCCTGTGGCTGCCCCATGAGAAAGACGCTGTGCATGATTTCCTTGGTCTGGCGATGATCGGCAGTCCGCAGAAAATTCGCGCCAAGCTCGAGGTCCTGATCGAACAGACTCAGGCAGACGAGCTGATTTTCACCTCTGACCTGTACGAACATTCCGATCGCGTGCATTCCTACGAGCTGCTGGCGCAGGTCATGCGAGGCTGACACTCAAACGGCAGGCATGAAAAAGCCGGCGCCAGGACGCCGGCTTTTTCATTCGGGCGCGTACCGGCCTATTTTTTATAGACGATCACTTTGGCGCCCGCTTCGCATTTACCAACGACTTTGCCGCCGGCAGCGGTACCTTTATCGACAATCTCCAGCGAATAACCGGAAACGCCCTTGGCATCAAGTTTCGCTGCGATTTCGGCTTTCAGCTCTTCGCATGGCTTGCCACCCGCCAATGCGCTCCCCGCAAGGCTTAACAAACCTACCGCCAACATAAACTTCTTCATCGGTTGCATTCCCTGGTCGGATCATAGGGGTAACCAGCCGTCAGCCGGACGTACTCATTCAGCGTTTTGCCATTCCCTATGGCATTCGGCCGGCGTGCAAGTTCAGAAGACTAGCGCAAAGTCAGCTGCTGGCAATGCGGAATCCTACTTTCAGGGTAACCTGAAAGTGTGCAGCCTTGCCGTCCCTGATATGCCCACGGGTCTCGGTCACTTCAAACCATTCCATGTACTTGATGCTTTTGCTGGCTTCGGTCAGCGCGTTGTTGATTGCATCTTCGATACTGCTGGTGGACGAGCCGATCAGCTCGACTTTCTTGTAGGTGTGATGGTCAGACATGGCGTTCTCCTCGGCGTGTGAATTACAGCCTAGCAGTGATTTTTCCTATTTCTTCTGTTGGCCGTTCTGAGGATGAAGTTCAGATTTTCTGCACTTTCTCCAACCCCTGAAGTCCCAACCAACACACGCCACTCATCACCAATGCAGGAGAGCCACCATGGCCAACACCTCGTTACGCAAAGCCTCATTGCAAAGCATGGAAGCGGAGATCGAGAGTCTGCTCAAGTCTTTGGAAAATCTGAAGGACGACGCCTCGGACGAGTCGCGTAAAACCCTCAAGACCCTGAAAGGCAACGCCGAGAATGCCTTGAAGCACTCGCGCCATCTGCTTGCCGACGCCTATGAAGAGGTCAAGGTCAAAACCCGCGAAACCGGAATTGCCACCCGGGACTACGCCCAGGAACACCCCTGGACAACAGCCGGTGTCGCCGTGGGCGCATTGGGCCTGCTGGCCGCTTATCTGTTGTGCAAGCGTGATTAATCCGCTCGCCGCAGTTCGTTCTTGAGCCACTGCGCCAGTTGCCGGGCGCGCCCGTCCGCGGCGCGCTTGGGTAACCACAACGCCAGATGCGCCGGGGTTTCGCTGAAACCCCATGGTGCGACCAGGCGACCCGCCTTCAAGTCTTCGGTCACCAGTGGTTCAGGGGCAATCGCCACGCCCAGCCCGGCCACGGCCGCTTCCAGCAAGTAATACAAATGCTCAAAACCTTGTCCGTACTTCAACGCCTTGGCATCGAGGCCGCTTTGCTGCGCCCAGCTAGGCCAGGCTTGCGGACGCGAAGTGGTGCGCAGTACTGTTTCGCTCAGCAGCGCTGTGGCGGGCGCCGACTTGAGCCGTTCATATCCGGAAAACCGTGGACTCATGACCGGGCCGATCCGTTCGCTGGCGAGCTCGAATACCTGCATGTCCGCCGGCCAGGGTGGCTCGGCAAACACCAGCAAGGCGTCCAGGCCCGGACGGCGTGGGTCGAGATCGCCTTCTCCGGCCGACAGGTGCAATCGAAGGTCGGGCAAGTCGGCATTCAACCGTCCAAGACGCGGAATGAACCATCGGGCCAGCAAGCTTCCCGAACAGCCGAGGACAAAAGGCGCATCGGCCGTGCTCTGGGTGAGTTCAGCGCACACGGTACGCAGGCGCTCGAACGCTTCTGCGCTGGCGTCGCGCAAACGCAGGCCGGCATCTGTGAGTTTCAGGCCGCGACCATCCTTGATGAAAAGACTCACGCCGAGGTGCTCTTCAAGCACTTTCAGCTGTCGGCTGACCGCACCATGCGTGACATGTAGCTGCTCGGCGGCCTGACTGACACTGTTCAGGCGGGCCGTCGCCTCGAAGGCGCGCAGGGCGTTCAACGGTGGGAGGTCGTGGCTCATGGGATCTGTGAGTTTTCCTAACAGGTTGCGGCGATCTTATCGGTTTTCAGTCTGGTACGTCAGGGGTAGAGTGGACTTCATTGTCACTTCCCGCATTCAACTGGAGCGCCCCATGACCCAGACTAATCTGCGCAACGGCCCTGACGCCAACGGCCTGTTTGGCGCGTTCGGCGGCCGTTACGTCGCCGAAACCCTGATGCCGTTGATCCTCGACCTGGCCCGCGAATATGAGTTGGCCAAGGAAGATCCTGCATTCAAGGAAGAGCTGGCCTACTTCCAGCGCGACTACGTCGGACGTCCAAGCCCGTTGTACTTCGCCGAACGTCTGACCGAGTTCTGCGGTGGCGCGAAGATTTATCTCAAGCGCGAAGAGCTGAACCATACCGGCGCGCACAAGATCAACAACTGCATCGGCCAGATCCTGCTGGCGCGGCGCATGGGCAAGAAACGCATCATCGCCGAGACCGGCGCCGGCATGCACGGTGTGGCAACTGCTACCGTGGCTGCGCGTTTCGGCCTGGATTGCGTGATCTACATGGGCACCACTGACATCGAACGTCAGCAGGCCAACGTGTTCCGCATGAAGCTGCTGGGCGCCGAAGTGATCCCGGTGGTCGCCGGCACCGGTACGCTCAAGGATGCGATGAACGAAGCCCTGCGTGACTGGGTGACCAACGTCGACAGCACCTTCTACCTGATCGGCACAGTGGCCGGTCCGCACCCTTACCCGGCAATGGTTCGCGACTTCCAGGCCGTGATCGGCAAGGAAACCCGTGAGCAACTGCAAGCCCAGGAAGGCCGCCTGCCGGACAGCCTGGTGGCGTGCATTGGCGGTGGTTCCAACGCCATGGGCCTGTTCCACCCGTTCCTCGACGACAAGAGTGTCGAGATCATCGGCGTTGAAGCCGCCGGTTATGGCATCGAAACCGGCAAGCACGCTGCCAGCCTGAATGGCGGCGTACCGGGCGTGTTGCACGGCAACCGCACTTTCCTGCTGCAGGACGACGATGGCCAGATCATCGACGCCCACTCGATTTCTGCCGGCCTCGACTACCCGGGTATCGGCCCGGAACACGCCTGGTTGCATGACATCGGCCGCGTTCAGTACACCTCGGTGACTGACGACGAAGCTCTCGCTGCGTTCCACCAGTGCTGCCGCCTGGAAGGGATCATTCCTGCCTTGGAAAGCGCCCATGCCCTGGCTGAAGTGTTCAAGCGCGCGCCGAGCCTGCCAAAGGATCACCTGATGGTCGTCAACCTGTCCGGCCGTGGCGACAAAGACATGCAGACCGTGATGCACCACATGGAAAACTCTCTACAAGAGCCAGTAAAGCAGGAGAAACACTGATGAGCCGCCTGCAAACGCGTTTTGCCGAACTCAAGGAACAGAACCGCGCCGCCCTCGTGACTTTCGTGACCGCTGGCGACCCGGGCTATGACACCTCGCTGGCCATCCTCAAGGGCTTGCCGGCCGCCGGCGCCGACGTGATCGAACTGGGCATGCCCTTCACCGACCCGATGGCTGACGGCCCGGCCATCCAGCTCGCCAACATCCGTGCGTTGGGTGCCAAACAGAATCTGGCGAAAACCCTGCAAATGGTTCGCGAGTTCCGCCAGGACAACAACGAAACGCCGCTGGTGCTGATGGGTTACTTCAATCCGATCCACATGTACGGCGTACCGCGCTTCATTGCCGAAGCCAAGGAGGCTGGTGTCGATGGCCTGATCGTGGTCGATCTGCCGCCTGAACATAACGGCGAACTGTGCGACCCGGCACAGGCTGCGGGCCTGGACTTTATCCGTTTGACGACGCCAACCACCGACGATGTGCGCCTGCCGACCGTTCTCAATGGCAGCTCGGGTTTCGTCTACTACGTCTCGGTAGCCGGTGTGACCGGTGCCGGTGCCGCCACGCTGGAACACGTCGAAGAGGCTGTCGCCCGTCTGCGTCGCCATACCGACCTGCCGATCAGCATCGGTTTCGGTATCCGGACGCCGGAGCAGGCAGCGTCCATTGCGCGTCTGGCTGATGGTGTTGTGGTGGGTTCGGCACTGATCGATCACATCGCCAATGCCACCACCCCGGAGCAAGCCGTGGATGGCGTGCTGAGCCTGTGTTCGGCGTTGGCCGAAGGCGTGCGTAAAGCCCGCGTCAGCTGACTAAAACCCTGTGGGAGCGAGCTTGCTCGCGAATAGGCCATCAGCTTCAACATCCATGTTGACTGATTCACCGCTTTCGCGAGCAGGCTCGCTCCTCCAGGTTACGGGTCAAGGCAACTCTAGCCCGCCCGCTGCCTTATGCAGTTTGCGCAAGTGCTCGCCAATCTGCTTCAGGTTGGCCTCGTTGGCGGCCATTTCGGCGGCGCGGTCTGGTTCAAGCAACGCTCTCACTTCCTTGTCCAGATCCCCGGACAGCGCCAGGAGCTGTTTCTGGCGCTGGCTGCTTTCCGATTCCAGATGCTCCCACTCGCTCGGCTGCGGCAAGCCATAACCGTTGGTGCCCAGCAGTTCCGCCGGACGGCTGAGGAAGCCACTGTTGGCGAGAATGTCCTTGAGGGTCTCGTTGGCCTTGTCCATGCCACCACTCTTCAGTTCCCGGGCGCCCAGATAGCGCTGTTTCACTTCATCCTGGGCCAGCAGCAACTGCTGACGGTAACTGGCCTGCTCCAACAGGAGCAACGCGGCGCTGGTGCGCAAATCGGCCTGCTCGAACCACTGCCGGCGTTGCGCGGCTTTCAGGTCCAGCCAGTCTTCGACGGTTTCCTGCTTGATCGGCAAGTGCTTTTTCAGGATCTCGAACATGGCCTGGTAGCGCTCGCGGAAAGAATCGAATCGATAGCCCAGGCGCAGCGCTTCCTTGGGATCGTCGAGCACGCTGGTATCGGCGAGCCCGCGGCCCTTGAGCACTTCCAGCAAGCCGTTGGGCATGATGTTGTCGAGCCCTACCAACTTCGGGTTGTTGGTGCCGCCGCGCAGCAACTTCAGCTCTTCCACCGCGCAGTTGTTGGACAGGAAGAAATAGTTGCCGTCGTAGCTCCAGTGCATCTCGGCGGCACGTTCCACGACGTCTTCAATCTCTGTGCGCGACAGGTTCAGGGGCACGGAGGCCAGGCTGCGCAGTTCGGTCTTGGTGTATTCGTCGATGACCTGGGACAGCGGCAGGATAAACAGCCGCGACGGGTATTTGCCGACCAGGCCATCCCAGCTCGACAGCTGCACGTCGCCGACAAAGGCGCGGTACGACAGCACCAGATGCTGATCGAGATCGAGTCGACAGTCCGGTCCGCGTGGTCGGCCGGGTGCGCAGATCACCAGGCGCAACATGCTGTGGCCCCAGCGGCTGAACAGGTTCTGGTTGGCTTCGGCCAGCAGATAGTCGACGGCATAGACCCGCTCCGGATCGACCTGACCCAATGGCGTCTTGGCGAAGTCGTTACCGGCATTGAGGAAGGAGACGGTTTTGCTGCAGGTTTCCCTGGCGGCAGGCGCCCAGCCGAAATGCTCTTTGTAGTAGCGGTACAGTGCGGGACGGCGGCAAGCGTAGGTCGGGTCGAGGAGGAAATACTCCATGTTGACCGCGACGAATTCCTTTGGACTGCTGGTCTCGTAGATATCCGGAGTGCGGGCAATCTGGCGATTGTGCTGTTCGCGTTCCCCGCGGCGGCCTACGTATTGCTGCCAGCCGGCGAGGTCGAGCAGGCGCGGATCGTCGCTGAGGGTAAAACGCCGACCGGACTGACCCCGGCATTGGTCGGGAATGCCAACCAGCCCTGAGCTGTCACTGCGCTGGGTGCAGCGCTGGATCAGCTTGCGTTCGGGGTCCGGCCACAGGCGCGAGCGATCATAGATATGAGTCAGCTCGTGCAACACCGTGGCCAGCATTTCCCGGCGCACGGTGCCGTGGGGGCGATGGGTTTTCTTGCTCGCGGCGCTGCCATCGGTGAGGCCGGCCAGCAGGTTGCGGTTCAGATCCAGCTCGGACACCAGCGAG
The DNA here is from genome assembly GCF_009764265.1 of Pseudomonas sp. PB101. GTDB lineage: Bacteria > Pseudomonadota > Gammaproteobacteria > Pseudomonadales > Pseudomonadaceae > Aquipseudomonas. Next base: position 11,051 of record NZ_RWIR01000052.1, on the reverse strand, counting down.
GCCTGGCCGTAGGCGTTGCGCGGCATGTCATCAGTCCAGCCGACAACGATGCGTCGATCCAGTTGCTCGATAAAGCGTGGCGGCAATGCCTGCATGGCCTCATCGAGCAACGCCTGGCTGGCTTGCTGTTGCGTGGGAGTCAGACCTTCGGTCTTGAGTTGTAGCTGAAGGCCTGCGTGGGCCGTGTTGCCGAACAGCAACAGGGCCCCGGTCAGCAGCCAGGCGCGTGCACGCCTCACAGTGCGAGGATGGCTTCGGCGAGATCCTGATCGCTGGCGTCGCGCGCTTCCGGCACGCGGGTGCGCAGCAAGTCGAAAGCGGATTCCAGGTGAGCGCCGCGAATGTCGCCGTTGCTGGCAACGAAACTGGCGGCATCGTCCTGGGCCTCGCGCACGATTTTCGAGTCGCGGATGGACGTGGTGGTATCGGAGGTGAAATCGAGGGTGCGCTGGGTAGCACGGATCAGAATGTTACTGGTGGCAACCAGAGTATGTGCCTGGGTCACGTCAGCCAACAGCAGCAGGCCTAAGGTGGCGGCAATCAGCGGATTACGCATGGAACGACTCCAGAAAAACAGGGATAACTATTGGACGAGAATTGCTTGCGCCAGTTCAAGGTCGCTGGCATGAAGTTTTGCCCGGGTTTGGCGCAGGTACCGCAGGGCTGACTCCAGCCGTGCGCCTCGCAACTGGCCGTCACTGGCAATGAACGCCGCGGCGTCATCATGGGCGGCGAGCAGTAGTTTATGGTCGAAGGGGGCGGAGGTCACGAGGCTTGTGGCGTAACCACTGGCAACGGTGCCCTGGGTGGACAGATTGAAGGCGTCGAAGGCATGGGCCGAACCCGAGTAGCCAAGCGCAAGAAAGACTGGAGCGATCAGTGTATTTGAAAGAAAGCGCATGTGACTCGACTGTTGAAAGTGAGCCGCAAGGCTAACGCAAGGTCCATTCTTGAGCCAGCGTCGAAACATGGGGACACTTCAAGCGTGCCCCCAAGTCTTGAGCTGTCGCTTAGATCGTCAGGATCGCTTGCGCCAGTTGTGCGTCTGTTGCGCTCAGTTGCGGCGCCTTGTGACGAATGTGGTCGAGGGCGCTTTCCAGTTTCACGCCGCGGATGGAGCCTTCGCTGGCGACGAAGCTGGCGGCGTCGTCACGGGCGGCGAGGACGATCTTGTCATCCTTGAACGACGACGAGACGATGTTGGTGGTCGCATCGGACGTGGCTTTGAGCGCGTTGACAACCGCATCCGTGGTCACGATGAAGCTGGTGGCTTGGGCACTGGCAGCCACGGCAAACAGAGCCGCAGCGCTAAGCAGGCGAAGACGGGACATGGGTAACTCCTTTTGGTAGACCATTTGAAATATGGCGCAGTGTCTGCAAGTCAGACGCCAGGCACTCGGCGTTCGCCACGTTCTGCATTGATATTAGGCCTGTATGTGTCGGTTCGAACAGTCCTGGCCATGCGAGCAGGCAGTCAGCGCCAGAACGGTTTGTCCAATTCATTGCTGCGCTCGGCGTGGCTGATGCCCGGGTCCGAGAGCTGACGAGCCTCGAAGGCGATATTGTACTCATTCAGTTTGCATGTTTTTCAAACTGTACTGGTATCGAGGTTTCCCTACTGTAAGTGCAGAATCGACAGGCCAAAACGACAAAACCCGTCGTGGTTTCCCACGACGGGTTTTGTTTTTTCAATTCGGGTTGCTGGCGGTGGACCTTGAGGTCAGAGCCAGCGACGCTGAGTTAGCGCCAGAACGGCTTGCTCAGCTCTTCGTAGCGTTGTGCTTCGCTAATCCCGGCGTCAGCCAGCAGACGCGAATCCAGGCGAGCCAGTTGATGGCGGCTGGTGATGCGGCGCTGCCACAGCATCAGGTTGGCGATAACGCGCAGAGGCAGGGAAGCCTGGGTTTTTGCAGCAGTGTCTTCGAAGAACAGATCGGAACTGAGTGTACGTTCCATGGTGGTCATCCTTCCGCTTGTGGCGGGATTAGGTAGTGGTTTAACTGGTGCCCATGATCCTCTTGTTTGCCTAGTCTCTGTAGATACAGTTCATCTGTATTGTGAGAGCTCAGTTAACTGTTTATAGGGGGTGTACTGGTCAAAATTGAGGCAACTGTACCTATCTGCACTGTTTAAGTGCAAAAATGCAGTTTCTGCTCGAAAAGGTAGGAGTTTTCCGTCAGAAATGACCAGTACAGCAGTACAGTTTTTTTCACTTCTTGAGAATGGTCAGAGCAAGCTGACGAAACTGTGTTTGCGCCAGCTGCTTTTCTGTACCAATTACTTCTTCAGCATCTGCCCGGTTTCTTCCAGGTTGATGTGCCAGCTCAGGGCGTCACGCAGGATGTGTGGGGTGTGCCCGCCGATGGCGCACGCGGCGGTGAAGTAATCGTTCAACGCCTGGCGGTAATCCGGGTGCACGCATTTGTCGATGATGACCCGGGCACGCTCCCGGGGCGCCAGGCCTCGCAAGTCTGCCAGGCCCACTTCGGTCACGAGGATGTCGACATCATGCTCGGTGTGGTCGACGTGGCTGACCATCGGCACCACGCTGGAGATCGCGCCGCCCTTGGCGATTGACTTGGTCACGAACACGGACAGGTGCGCGTTGCGTGCGAAGTCGCCCGAGCCACCGATGCCGTTCATCATCCGCGTGCCGCAGACGTGAGTGGAGTTGACGTTGCCGTAGATGTCGAACTCCAGAGCCGTGTTGATGCCGATGATACCGAGGCGGCGCACGACTTCAGGATGGTTGGAGATCTCCTGCGGGCGCAGAACCAGCTTGTCCTTGTACCGCTCGAGGTTGCCGAACACATCGGCGTTGCGCCGGCTCGACAGGGTGATCGAACTGCCCGAAGCAAAACTCAGCTTGCCTGCGTCGATCAGGTCGAAGGTAGAGTCCTGAAGTACTTCGGAATACATCGTCAGGTCTTCGAACGGCGAGTCGATCAGGCCACACATCACCGAGTTGGCGATGGTGCCGATACCGGCTTGTAGCGGGCCGAGCTTGTTGGTCATGCGTCCTGCTGCCACTTCCTGCTTGAAGAAGTCGATCAGGTGGTCGGCGATGGCCTGGGTCTCGGTGTCCGGTGCCAACACCGTGGAGGGCGAGTCAGCCTGGTTGGTGACCACGATGGCGACGATCTTTTCCGCTGGAATCGGGATGGCGGTGCTGCCGATGCGGTCGTCGACCTTGACCAGTGGAATCGGCGTGCGGGTCGGGCGATAAGTCGGGATATAGATGTCGTGCAGACCTTCCAGGTTCGGGTTGTGCGCCATGTTGATCTCGACGATCACGTGCTTGGCGAAAATCGCGAAGCTGGCCGAGTTGCCTACCGAGGTGGTTGGCACGATATGCCCTTGCTCGGTGATCGCCACGGCTTCAATCACGGCAATGTCCGGCAGTTTCAGTTGCTGGTTGCGCAATTGCTCCACGGTTTCCGACAAGTGCTGGTCGATGAACATGACTTCACCGGCGTTGATCGCCTTGCGCAGGGTGCTGTCGACCTGAAACGGCATGCGTCGCGACAGCACGCCAGCTTCGGTCAACTGCTTGTCGAGGTCGTTGCCCAGGCTAGCGCCAGTCATCAGGCTGATCTTCAGCGGCGTGACCTTGGCACGTTCGGCCAGCGCCTGAGGAACGGCCTTGGCTTCGCCGGCGCGAGTAAAGCCGCTCATGCCGACGGTCATGCCGTCTTCAATCAGGGCGGCGGCGTCGGCAGCGCTCATCACTTTGTCCAACAACGAAGGCAGGCGAATACGGTCACGGTACATGGATTGTTATCTCGGGCAACAGGTAGCAGGACGTGCAGTCTAGTGAATTGCGCCGGCTTCTGTCCCGCTACCAAGGTCGCAATCGAGGCGTCTATTCCGGGCCTTTCAAGCAAAACACCGTTACCGGATCGGTAACAAAAGAATAGTTTGTCCGACGATTTGCGCAAACAAAAACGCCCCGACAAGTCGGGGCGTTCTATGTGCCGCAGAGGGTTAGTCGACGGCTTTTACCATGTCTTCGATGACCTTTTTAGCGTCACCGAACACCATCATGGTCTTGTCCAGGTAGAACAGTTCGTTATCCAGGCCGGCATAGCCGCTGGCCATCGAGCGCTTGTTGACGATGATGGTCTTGGCCTTGAACGCTTCGAGGATCGGCATGCCGGCAATCGGCGATTTCGGATCGTTCTTCGCGGCCGGGTTGACCACGTCGTTGGCGCCCAACACCAGCACCACGTCGGCCTGGCCGAACTCGGAGTTGATGTCTTCCATCTCGAACACCTGGTCGTAAGGCACTTCGGCCTCGGCCAGCAATACGTTCATATGGCCCGGCATACGACCGGCCACCGGGTGGATCGCATACTTCACGGTCACGCCGCGATGGGTCAGCTTCTCGGTCAGTTCCTTCAGCGCATGCTGTGCCCGTGCTACCGCCAGGCCGTAGCCCGGAACGATGATCACGGTGTCGGCGTTGGTCAGCAGGAAGGTCGCATCGTCAGCCGAACCGGATTTCACCGGACGGGCTTCCTTGGCGCCTGCAGGGCCTGCGTCGGCTGTATTGCCGAAACCGCCGAGCAGTACATTGAAGAAGGAGCGGTTCATCGCCTTGCACATGATGTACGAGAGGATCGCACCGCTTGAGCCCACCAGCGAACCGGCGATGATCAGCATCGAGTTGTTCAGCGAGAAGCCGATACCTGCCGCCGCCCAGCCGGAGTAGCTGTTGAGCATCGACACGACCACTGGCATGTCCGCGCCACCGATCGGGATGATGATCAGCACACCCATGATGAAGGCCAGGGCCAGCATCAGGGCGAAGGCGCTGAGGTCGCCGGTCAACATGAAGGTGATGCCCAGGCCCAGTGTAGCCACGCCCAGCAGCAGGTTCAGTTTGTGTTGGCCGGTGAACTGTACCGGTGCGCCCTGGAACAGGCGGAACTTGTACTTGCCCGAGAGCTTGCCGAAGGCGATGACCGAACCGGAGAAGGTGATCGCACCAATGGCGGCACCGAGGAACAGCTCCAGGCGGTTACCGGCCGGGATCGCGTCACCCAGTTGCGCAACGATACCCAGCGACTGCGGCTCGACGACCGCCGCAATGGCGATGAACACCGCGGCCAGGCCGATCATGCTGTGCATGAAGGCGACCAGCTCGGGCATCTTGGTCATTTCAACGCGTTTGGCCATGATCGAGCCGGCAGTGCCGCCGATCAGCAGGCCGACGATCACGTAGACGATACCGTCTTGCGCCAACTCGGCACCGAGCTTGTAGATCAGGCCGACCGTGGTGAGGATCGCCAGGCCCATGCCGAGCATGCCGAACAGGTTGCCGCGGCGCGACGTGGTGGGGTGCGAGAGGCCCTTGAGCGCCTGGATGAAGCAGACCGAGGCGATCAAATACAGGGACGTAACCAGGTTCATGCTCATGCTTGCTGCACCTCAGCCTTGACTGCTTCGGCCTTGGCAGCCGGAGCCTTGGCCGCTTTCTTCTTGAACATTTCCAGCATGCGGCGAGTCACCAGGAAGCCACCAAACACGTTGACGGCGGCCAGGGCCACGGCCAGGGTGCCCATGGTCTTGCCCAGTGGAGTCACGGTGAGGGCGGCGGCGAGCATGGCGCCGACGATGACGATGGCCGAGATGGCGTTGGTCACGGCCATCAGTGGGGTGTGCAGTGCAGGTGTCACATTCCAGACCACGTGGTAGCCGACATAGATGGCCAGCACGAAGATGATCAGGTTGTAGATACCGTGAGAGATCAGCATGTCTTCCATTGTTTTTATCCTCAGCCGTTCTTGCGCACGATCTGGCCGTCGCGGCACATCAGGCACGCGGCGACGATATCGTCTTCAAGGTTGATCACCAGTTGTCCTTCTTTATCGAACAACAGTTTCATGAAGTCCAGCAGGTTGCGTGCGTACAGCGCCGAAGCATCGGCCGCCACTGCGCCGGCCAGGTTGGTCGGGCCAACGATGGTCACGCCATTTTCGACGACCACCTGATCGGCCACGGTCAGCGGACAGTTACCACCCTGCGCCGCCGCGAGGTCGATGACCACCGAGCCCGGTTTCATCTGTGCCACGGTTTCCGCGCTGAGCAACGTCGGCGCCTTGCGGCCCGGAATCAGTGCGGTGGTGATGACGATGTCAGCTTGTTTGGCGCGTTCGTGCACGGCCAGGGCCTGACGTTGCATCCAGCTGGCCGGCATCGGACGGGCGTAACCGCCGACACCAACGGCGCATTCGCGTTCTTCGTCGGTCTCGTAAGGCACGTCGACGAATTTGGCGCCGAGGGATTCGATCTGCTCTTTAACCGCAGGACGCACGTCGGACGCTTCGATCACCGCACCCAGGCGTTTCGCGGTAGCGATTGCCTGCAAACCGGCCACGCCAGCACCGAGAATCAGCACGCGAGCGGCTTTTACGGTACCGGCAGCGGTCATCAGCATCGGCATGAAGCGCGGGTAGTAGTGCGCGGCCAGCAACACGGCTTTATAGCCGGCGATGTTGGCTTGCGACGACAGCACATCCAAGCTCTGCGCACGGGAAGTGCGAGGCGCAGCCTCCAGGGCAAATGCGGTAATGCCGCACTCGGCCATTTTGGCGATGGTTTCGTTGTTGAACGGATTGAGCATCCCGACCACGACGGTGCCGCTTTTAATCAGCGCCAACTCGCTGTCGCTGGGCGCGACCACCTTCAAAATCAGCTCTGCGCCAAACGCGTCATCGGCGCTGCCAATGGTTGCGCCTGCCGCTTCATAGGCACTGTCGACAACGCTGGCATTAATGCCGGCGCCGCTTTGTACAGTGACCTTATGGCCCTGGCCGATCAGCTTCTTGATGGTTTCCGGGGTTGCAGCAACCCGTGTTTCACCGGTCTGGGTTTCGAGAGGAACACCAATGTGCACGTCAAATCTCCTGCGTGATCTTATTGAGTAAACCCATGCACTACGGATGGTGCGGCTGGGGCGGCCGATCAGCACGATCCCGCCAAAATGAGGCGGGGCGCGGCATTTTGCAGGCGAACTTTGTGCCCTTCAAGGGATTATGACGGGTGACGGAAAATTAACTACAAGTCACCCCGTGACCGAATGTCGCAACCAACCGGCTCGATCCCTTGCAGACCGTGCTTTTCAAGGATTCTGGCCGAAATTGAAGAATTTACACATCGGCCGTATGAATGATGCGGCATCGCTTCGAAATAGTGGCGCAAAGCCGCGTGGTCAGGCGCTTGTGGGACGTTTGTACGACTTCTCGATACAGTTTGCTGCTATGCGACAAATACGTATATCTGTAGGGCTTTTATTTTTCTGACTACGAGGTCAAATAACATTGGAGAGCCTTTAACCCTCTAGGCTGTAGCTGTGCGCCTGATTTACCAGCCAGTCACGAAATGCCCTCAAAGACGCAGATTCGACCTTTCGCTCAGGAATCATCAGGTAATAAGCCTTGATGCTGGACAGTGCCTGGGGGTTGGCGATCACCAGGCGTTTTTCTTTCAACTCGCGTTGAATCAGGAACGGCGGGATCAACGCAATCCCCATGTCGTGCATGGCCGCCTGGGCGAGCATTGAGAATAGCTCGTAGCGCGGGCCTGTCATGTCTCGCGGGACATTCAGGTGTTGGGAGTCGAACCATTGGCGCCAGGCGTAGGGGCGTGTGGTCTGTTGCAGAAGAGGCAGCTCGGCGATGTCCGCGGGCGTCAGGCTGGTCTTGTTTCCCTGTAGGCTGGGGCTGCAAACAGGCATCGGATTTTCACCCATCAGCCTGTGGGATTCTGTACCTGACCAATCCGCATCACCGAAGTAGATGGCGGCATCAAAATCAGTGTCGGCGAACAGGAACGGCCGCGTCCGGTTGGTCAGGTTGACGGTCACTTCCGGGTGTTTTTGCTGGAAGTCCTTGAGTCGCGGCAGCAACCACTGGGTGCCGAAGGTCGGCACCACGGCCAGCTCGATCACGTTGGCGCCCTGCTGGCCCATGACCGACAGCGTGTCTCGCTCGACCGCATCAAGCTGAGTGGCCACTCGACGGCTGTAGGAAAGCCCGGCCTCCGTCAGCTTCACTCCACGCCGCGAGCGTCGGAACAGTTCCACGCTGAGGAATTCTTCAAGGCTGGCGATCTGTCGGCAAATCGCCCCTTGGGTCAGCGAAAGTTCCTGGGCGGCCTTGGTGAAGCTCTCGTGGCGCGCCGCTGCCTCGAAGCTGATCAGGGCCGTGGTACTGGGTATCTTTCTGCGCATGTACGTCAACCTCACTAATGGATCGCATAAAAGCTCTTTTTCGACCTTTCGGAGTGAGAAAATAGCACAACAGTATGCGAAATCCTCGTTTGCCGTAGAGCCGATCCGGGCCTAGGATCAGTCCACGTTATTTGACCCGATTCGAGAGGACACACTCATGGGCGGTAAAGCTAGCTTCAACTGGATCGATCCCCTGCTGCTGGATCAACAGCTCACTGAAGAAGAACGCATGATTCGCGACACGGCTGCGCAGTTCGCTCAGCAGAGCCTCGCGCCGCGCATTCTTGAAGCTTTCCGCCATGAGAAGACCGATCCGGCGATCTTCCGCGAAATGGGCGAAGTGGGTCTGTTGGGCGCAACCATCCCCGAGCAGTACGGAGGCAGTGGCCTGAACTACGTCAGCTACGGCCTGATTGCCCGTGAAGTCGAACGTATCGACTCCGGCTATCGTTCGATGATGAGTGTGCAGTCCTCGCTGGTGATGGTGCCAATCAATGAATTCGGTACCGAAGCGCAGAAGCAGAAGTACCTGCCGAAACTGGCCTCGGGCGAGTGGATCGGCTGCTTCGGTCTGACCGAGCCTAACCACGGTTCCGATCCGGGCGCGATGATCACTCGTGCACGCAAAGTGGAAGGCGGCTACAGCCTCACTGGCAGCAAGATGTGGATCACCAACAGCCCGATTGCCGACGTGTTCGTGGTCTGGGGCAAAGACGATGCCGGCGACATCCGCGGCTTCGTTCTGGAGAAAGGCTGGAAAGGCCTGAGCGCTCCGGCGATTCACGGCAAGGTTGGCCTGCGCGCATCGATCACCGGTGAAATCGTCATGGACAACGTGTTCGTGCCGGAAGAGAACATCTTCCCGGATGTGCGCGGCCTGAAAGGTCCCTTCACCTGCCTGAACTCGGCGCGCTACGGCATCTCCTGGGGTGCGCTGGGTGCGGCCGAGTTCTGCTGGCACACCGCTCGCCAGTACACCCTGGATCGTCAGCAGTTCGGTCGCCCATTGGCCGCCACTCAGTTGATCCAGAAGAAACTGGCCGACATGCAGACCGAAATCACCATGGCGCTGCAAGGCTGCCTGCGTCTGGGTCGCATGAAGGACGAAGGCACTGCGGCGGTCGAAATCACTTCGATGATGAAGCGCAACTCCTGCGGCAAGTCCCTGGACATCGCGCGCATGGCTCGTGACATGCTCGGTGGCAACGGCATCTCCGACGAGTTCGGCGTAGCGCGTCACCTGGTCAACCTGGAGGTGGTGAATACCTATGAAGGTACTCATGACGTCCACGCGCTGATCCTTGGCCGTGCGCAAACCGGCATCCAGGCGTTCTATTAAGGAGAACGTCCATGGGCGCGCTATCGCATCTACGGGTACTGGATTTATCGCGGGTGCTGGCCGGGCCTTGGGCCGGACAGATCCTGGCCGACCTTGGCGCCGAAGTGATCAAGGTCGAGCGCCCGGGTAACGGCGATGACACGCGCGCCTGGGGGCCGCCTTTCCTCAAGGACGCTTATGGCGAGAACACCAGCGAGGCCGCCTATTACCTGTCGGCCAATCGCAACAAGCAATCGGTCACCATCGACTTCACGCGCCCCGAAGGCCAGAAGCTGGTGCGCGAGCTGGCGGCCAAGTCGGACATCCTGATCGAGAACTTCAAGGTCGGTGGTCTGGCGGCTTATGGCCTGGACTATGAATCGTTGAAGGCGATCAATCCGGATCTGATCTACTGCTCGATCACCGGGTTCGGCCAGACCGGTCCTTACGCCAAGCGTGCGGGTTATGACTTCATGATCCAGGGGCTTGGCGGCCTCATGAGCCTGACGGGCAGACCTGAAGGCGAAGATGGCGAGGGGCCGGTGAAGGTTGGCGTGGCACTCACGGACATCCTGACCGGGCTGTATTCGACTGTCGCGATCCTGGCCGCGCTCGCGCATCGGGACCACGACGGCGGTGGTCAGCATATCGACATGGCGCTGCTGGATGTGCAGGTGGCTTGTCTGGCCAACCAGGCAATGAACTACCTGACGACAGGCAATGCGCCTAAACGCCTGGGTAATGCTCATCCGAACATCGTGCCCTATCAGGATTTTCCTACGGCGGATGGCGATTTCATCCTTACCGTCGGGAACGATGGGCAGTTCCGCAAGTTCGCGGAAGTGGCCAGGCAGCCGCAATGGGCGGATGATCCGCGTTTTGCGACCAACAAGCTGCGGGTGGCAAACAGGGCGGTACTGATTCCGCTGATCCGCCAGGCTACGGTGTTCAAGACCACTGCCGAGTGGGTGGCGCAGCTTGAGCAGGCTGGCGTGCCTTGCGGGCCTATCAATGACCTGGCGCAGATGTTTGCCGACCCTCAGGTCAAGGCACGCGGATTGGCTATCGAGCTGCCGCATGCGCTGGCCGGAATGGTGCCTCAGGTGGCGAGTCCGATTCGACTGTCGCAGACGCCGGTGGAATACCGCTATGCACCTCCTTTGCTGGGAGAGCACACGCTGGAGGTTTTGCAGCGGGTGTTGGGCCTGGATGCCGGGACGGTGTCTGCATTCAAGGCTTCGGGCGTTCTCTGATTGGTCTCTTCTATATAGAGGGGCGTTCCGGCTCTTCTATATAGTCCCCTTTGGGCTGTTTTGGCCCTTTCTGCAAGTCATTGATAGAAAAGCTAAATCAGTGCTTGACGGCAGATTCTGGAAGCCTATAATTCGCCCCACTTCCGGCGCAGTCGAAACGGAAAACTCCTTGGTAAACAATGAGTTACGCAGATTTCGACAGCAGGTGCTTCAGGTCATCGAAGCCAAAAGGAAGTTGAAAAAGAGG
>NZ_RWIR01000051.1 GCF_009764265.1 Pseudomonas sp. PB101 | reverse complement strand
AAGCCCGCTCCCACAGGGATCACGCTCAACCTGTGGGAGCGGGCTTGCCCGCGATGCTTTTACAAGGTCAACGTAAGTCGACTGACCAGCGCCCCCGGCAACAGTGCCGAGGCTGTCGCTCGCTGGCTGTAGGTACTCGCCGACAACAGCAATTCGCGCTCTGCGGTCAACGCTTCCAGGCGTGAACCGAGCAGGCTGAAGGCGCTGTCATCGAAGCGCATGGTGCTGACCGGTGCCTGGATCTCGCCGTTCTCGACCCAGAACGTGGCAAAGCGGGTCATGCCGGTCAGGCGGGCGGCGGGTTGATCCGAGAAGTTCAGGTACCACAGGTTACTGATGTACAACCCCGTGCCCAGTTGCTTGAGGATGTCCGCGTCGGGCAATGCTCCGGCCTTCATGTTCAGTGCGCTCGGCGATTCACCGCCGCTGGCACCGTTGGCGGTCAAACCGTATTCCGCGGCGCTGCGCGAGCTGACCAACCGCGCCCCGGCCTTACCGTCGACGATCAACCCCAGATCGCTGCGCGGGTAACCTTCATCGGAAAACGCCGGGCTCAGTGAACCGCTGACTTTTTCATCCAGCGAGACCAGCGGGCTAAACGTGCTGTCGCCAGCGTAGAGCTTTTGCAGCGGGCTGCTTTTGCTGGCAATCGATTGTGCCGAGAAACCACCCCAGCACAGCATGCCCATTATTTCTTCCAGCGCCGCCGGTGCCAGGTAAGCGCGGTACTGGCCGGGCGCCAGGGTACGCAGCGGCTGACCCAGAACCTCAAGCTGCTCGCGGGCTTGCTGGAAGCGTTTGGCAAAGCCTTCGCCATCCCATTCATGCCCGGCGTAGCTGGCCTTCACGGCCTGGCCGTTCTCGTGGAACAGGCTGAAGTCGAAATTGAAACTGTTGGCCTGATGCCAGCCGAAGGCGCCCGAAGAACTGGCAAAGCCACGACTGATCGGTCCGGCAGCGTAGAAACCGACAAGATCCAGCCCTTCGGCGGCCTGGGTAATCTGCGCGACCACCTGCTCGGTGTCCGGTAGCGGATGGGCCTGCACGTTGTTGCTCTGCCAGCCATTGTGGTTGAGCAGCAGGTAAGGATCCGGAGGCAACAGCGGCAAGGTTTCCCGCAATTGGTGCAGACCGTCGGTCAAGCGTTGCAGATCAACGTGGGGATCACCCGCCAGCGTGATCTGCAGATCGGCATGGCGGCCTTCGTTGATCAGCTTCAGGCCAATGCTCGCCTGCTGCACCTGACCGGCCTGGCGCACCCTGGCCTGGTTGAAGCGTATGAAGGCCGACGATTCGGCGGCGTAGCTGAGGGTGAACTGCTCGGGCTCTTGCAGGGCTTCACGCAGGCTGTTGACCAGCGCCTTGAACGATGCGGACTGGCTGATTGACGGATGCATCAGGCGTCTCCTCCGAATACATCAACGTTGCTGAACACGCAGGCCGGTGAAGCGTGGCCGACGCGGATCACCTGGTTCGGCTCACCCTTGCCGCAGTTCGGTGTGCCGAGGACCTTGAGGGTGCTGGCATCGCCGACGGCGCTGAGGCTCTTCCAGAACTGCGCGGAGATGCCCCTGTAGTTGGGATTCTTCACCACGCCCTTGAGTTCGCCGTTTTCTATCAGTTGGCCCCATTCGCAGCCGAACTGGAATTTGTTGCGCGCATCGTCGATCGACCAAGATCGGTTGGTCGACATCAGCACGCCGTGTTCGATGCCACCGATCAACTGTTCGATGGACTTATCGCCCGGTTCGATGTTGAGGTTGGCCATGCGATCGATCGGCGCACGGTTCCAGCCGCAGGCGCGGCTGTTGGCCACGCCGTCCATGCCGGCCCGGAATTGCGACAGTGCACCGCCCAGCGGGCGCAGCAACAGGCCTTCACGGATCAGGAACTGCTTGCTGGCGGGCGTGCCGTCGTCGTCATGGCCGTAGCTGGCGAGCTCTTCGGGGATCTCCGGATCGAAGGTCACGTTGAGCAGGCCGGAACCATATTGCAGGCGGCCAAAGTCTTCGGTTTTGACGAAACTGGTGCCGGCGTAATTGCGCTCGTCACCGAGGATGCGGTCCAGCTCCAGCGGATGGCCGATGGATTCGTGGATTTGCAGCATCATCTGGTCGGGCATCAGCAGCAGGTCGCGTTTGCCTTGCGGGGTGTTTGGCGCCAGAAGCAATTGCAGCGCCTGGTCGGCCACATGGGCGCCGGCACCGATCAGGCCGCAGCGGCTGATGACGTCCGCCGCGCCCTGCTGGCCGAAGTTCTCGCGGCCAAGGCTGCGGGTCTGGCTGTCGTTGCCGTCGTAGGCCGTGACATCCAGGCCGGGGTACACAAAACGTTGGGCCTGGCGCAGTTCGGCGCCGGCGCTGTTGAGGTAGATCTGCTCGACGTGGGTGATGCCGAGGCTGACTTGCCAGTTCACCAGGCGCTCGTCCCTGGGCACGGCGGCCGACTCGGCGCCCAGCAGGTGGTAGCAGTCGTTCAGTGACGGGAAGGCTTGGTCGAGGTTCGGCGAAAAATAATCGGCACGGTCGCTGGAAACAGCCTGCGAACGCAGGTCCAGCAAGGCGTGGGGCTTGAGTCGACGGGCCAGCAGCTCGGCACGTTCGAGGGCAGCCTGCAAGCCTGTTGGCGACAGGTCGTTGGTGGCCGCATAGGCCTCGACACCATTGACCCGCACGGTCAGCATCGCCCCTTCGTCACGGCTCAGGCTCGGCGGCTCGGCGACGTTCTTGCGCACCGACAGGTACTGCCCGGATTCGCGTACATAACGCAGGGAAAAGAATTCAGCACCCGTGCGCAAGGCAGCGAAGCGCTGCTTGAGCTGGGGGTAGAAGTCGAACATTCGTGAACCTCCTGGGTCTGGAGTGGCGATGGAGCGGTGCTGCGAGGGGAAGGGGTGAAACGATTGCGTGGCGCTAGATTAGGCCTGCGAGGGTGGGCGGATCAAGGGCGGAGCAGTGGCGGAAAAGATTACGAAGTGCAGAGGGCGCGTGACGAATTGGCTGAAGATTGAGTTCGCGAACAGCCATTGCAGCTTGCTCGCGAACAATTCCACTGTCCGGCAAAGTACTGCATTCAGCCGTTCAGATAAACGAAAGCTGCAACATAAATGAATAGGCTTGCAAAAAAAGCAGGCAGAATTTTTCTTGTTTTGGCCACCGCGATGAAGGTGCCGACTAGCAAGAACAGCTTCAGTGCATCCAGCGTTTCAAATTGCTGTATCAGTGTCAGAGCATCCTTCTTGTTGAATGCAGTGTCGTAAATGATGACTCCCAACATTGCTTGTGCGCTGTAGCTGATAAACCGATAAAAGGAACCTTGGGTTTGCGTAAGTGCGGAGCTGTTTTTGAAGGCAAATGGAAGGGCACGAAATGCAAAGGCGGTAAGTGCAGAAAATGCAATAAGAAGCCAGATTGTCATGGAGCTACGCCACCTCGTTTTTTGTAAGTGTTTTCAATCAACACGATCAATCCGCCGATTATAAAAGGCGTGCAGAGCAAGCTGTAATCCTTGAATAAATAGACCAGAAGGGGGGCGCCGACAAAGCCAAGCCAGTAACTCGATACTTCCGAGTAATGAGGCCAGTGCTTGCCGGCCAAAGCGGTAAATTGCAGCGGTAATAGAAGTGTCATCGCGGCATAGATGACCGGTGAAGTGAGTTCTGCACCGGCGATGAAGCCGACGTAGGTGCAGATAATCGATACACCGAATATGGGCAGGCCAAGGCCGATCATGTAAGTGAAGGGGCGATCGGTTTTGCGCTTGAATCGAGTGACGCACCCAGTGAATATCGAGGGAGTGATCAGAATCAGGGAAGCCATGGTTTTCGAGGTGGAAGTGTTTCTAATATAGGGGGCAAGCGTTGCGGAAAGTAGTACGAAGCGAGCGTTGAGCGCCAGGATGATAGGGACCAGTATCCATCCGTCGTTATGACTTTGTATCAGCAGGAACTGCAGTGGGGTGGAAAATATTAACAGAGTCGTTGCAAGCGCTTGGCTTAGTGATAATGATTGAGTTGCGCTTAAAATACCGATGGATAAGTACAGGAAAATGAACGCGACGCCAAACGTGATTGCGTCGCGCGCACCTTCAGTGAAAACGTTGATGGTCGAGGATCGAGTGGATGTAACTGGAGTCACCATCAGTGGGCCGCTCGCGTATAGGTTGTTTCATCCAGTGGGAAGTAGTGCTTTCTACGAAAGTGACTTGGGGTCTTGAGTCTGTCGATGCCAGGCATGTCCTTGATCTCCATTGAACTGCTCGCGTCCGGCTGAAGCGGGTCGCGGATAGTAATGGAGGTCTTTAGGTTCGTGGGAATACATGTGTAACGAGTGTTGTTGAGAGTCTGTAATTGTTTTTAGTTACTTGGTGTGAAGATTATTGTTTGTTGTAAATAGCTTGTGTTAATCGAAAAAAACCGCCAACCCGGAAAGGTTGACGGTTCTGTTTGAAGCAAGTGCGAGAACGGTTACAGAGCCGTCTGGCTCACTTCCCGCGCCGGCTTGCCCTTCACCGGCGCTTCACCTGCCACATAGTAGGTGGCGGTGCTGCGCGGCAATGGCTTGCGACCACGGATCTTGTCGGCGATTTTCTCGGCCATCATGATCGTTGGTGCATTGAGGTTGCCGGTGGTGATGATCGGCATGATCGAGGCATCGACCACACGCAGGCCTTGCATGCCGTGCACGCGACCTTCGCCATCGACCACGGCCATTTCGTCGGTGCCCATCTTGCACGAGCAGGAAGGGTGGAACGCGGTTTCGGCGTGTTCGCGGATGAACTTGTCCAGCTGTTCATCGGTTTGCACTTCGATGCCCGGGCTGATCTCGCGACCACGGAAGGCGTCCAGAGCCGGCTGTTGCATGATTTCCCGGGTCAGGCGGATGCCGTCGCGGAATTCCTGCCAGTCCTGCTCGGTGGCCATGTAGTTGAACAGGATGCTTGGGTGCTGGCGCGGGTCTTTCGACTTGGCCTGGATGCGCCCGCGGCTTGGCGAACGCATGGAGCCCATGTGCGCCTGGAAACCGTGCTCTTTCACACCGTTGCTGCCGTTGTAGTTAATCGCTACCGGCAGGAAGTGGTACTGGATGTTCGGCCATTCGAATTCCGGACGGGTGCGGATGAAACCGCCGGCTTCGAACTGGTTGCTGGCGCCGATGCCGGTGCCGTTGAACAGCCACTCGGCACCGATGGCCGGCTGGTTGTACCAGAGCAGCGACGGGTACAGCGAAACCGGTTGGGTGCAAGCGTATTGCAGGTACAACTCAAGGTGATCCTGCAGGTTTTCACCGACGCCCGGCAGGTCGTGGACCACCGGAATGTCGAGCTTGTTCAACAATTCGGCCGGGCCGACGCCGGAACGTTGCAGTATCTGCGGCGAAGCGATGGCGCCGGAGCACAGCAGCACTTCCTTGCGCGCCTTGACTTCAACACGCTCTTCAGCGGCGCCGACCAGGTAACGCACACCGACCGCACGCTTGCCTTCGAACAGGATCTTGTCGGTCAGGGCGTGGGTGACGATGGTCAGGGTCGAACGTTTCTTGGCGACGTCCAGATAGCCGCGGGCGGTGGAAGCACGGCGGCCTTTCGGCGTCACGGTGCGGTCCATCGGGCCGAAGCCTTCCTGCTGGTAGCCGTTGAGGTCCTCGGTGCGCGGGTAACCGGCCTGTACGCCGGCTTCAACCATGGCGTGGAACAGCGGGTTGTTGCCGGCTTTTGGTGTAGTCACGCTGACCGGGCCGTCGCCACCGTGGTAATCGTTCGGACCGATGTCACGGGTTTCCGCTTTGCGGAAATACGGCAGGCAGTCGAGGTACGACCAGTCTTCAAGGCCTGGCAGTTTCGCCCAGCCGTCGTAGTCCATGGCGTTGCCGCGGATGTAGCACATGCCGTTGATCAGCGAAGAACCACCCAGGCCCTTGCCGCGACCGCATTCCATGCGACGACCGTCCATGTGTGGCTCGGCATCGGTTTCGTAGGCCCAGTTGTAGCGACGGCCTTGCAGCGGGAACGCCAAAGCGGCCGGCATCTGCGTGCGGAAGTCGAAACGGTAGTCCGGGCCGCCGGCTTCGAGCAGCAGGACGGTGACGCCTGCGTCTTCGGTCAGACGGGTCGCCAGGGTGTTACCGGCCGAGCCGGCTCCGATGATGATGTAATCGAATTCTTGGGACATTGAATGCACCCTCTTTGATAGTGGTCAGGTCGGGCCTTGGCGAGTGCTGCGCACTCGATCGCCAGCAAGCCGGCTCCTACAGGGTTGAGGTAACCAATGATTTGGCGAACGACGCCAAATCTGTAGGAGCCGGCTTGCTGGCGATGACGGCCTCGCAGGCGAAGCAATTGCCGCCTTAGAACACCGAGACGTAATCGCCCAGCTCGACCTGTACCGATTTGATGCGGGTGAAGTTGTTCAGCGAGCTGATGCCGTTCTCACGGCCGACACCCGACTGCTTGTAGCCGCCGACCGGCATTTTCGCGTCGGACTCGCCCCAGGCGTTGATCCAGCAGATACCGGCTTCCAGTTGATGAATCACGCGGTGGGCGCGGTTCAGATCCTTGGTGACGATACCGGCGGCCAGGCCGAAGTCGGTGTCGTTGGCGCGACGGATCACTTCTTCCTCGGTTTCGTACGACAGGATCGCCATCACCGGGCCGAAGATTTCTTCACGGACGATGGTCATCTCGTCGGTGCAGTCGGTGAACACGGTCGGGGCCACGAAGGCGCCCTTGGCGAAATCGCCGTCGGTCAGACGCTCACCGCCACACAGAACGCGTGCGCCTTCTTCCTTGCCCTTGGCGATGTAGCCCAGCACGCTTTCCATGTGGGCGAAGCTGACCAGCGGGCCGAAGTTGGTGTTTTCGTCTTCCGGGTTGCCGACGCGGATGCGCGCAACGCGCTCAACGATCTTGGCTTCGAAAGCGGCTTTCAGGTGAGCCGGTACGAACACGCGGGTGCCGTTGGTGCAGACCTGGCCGGAGCTGTAGAAGTTGGCCATCATCGCGGTGTCGGCGGCGCGATCGAGGTCGGCGTCGTCGCAGATGATCAGCGGGGATTTGCCGCCCAGTTCCATGGTCACGTCCTTGAGCGACGAAGCCGAAGCGCTGGCCATGACTTTCTTGCCGGTGTCGGTGCCGCCGGTGAACGAGATCTTCTCGATGCGCGGGTGCTCGGTCAGCCAGGTGCCGACTTCACGGCCGCTGCCGGTCAGGACGTTGAACACGCCGTTTGGCAGGCCGGCTTCGGTGTAGATCTCGGCCAGTTTCAGGGTGGTCAGCGAGGTGACTTCGCTTGGCTTGAAGATCATCGCGTTGCCGGCCGCCAGGGCCGGTGCGGATTTCCACAGGGCGATCTGGATCGGGTAGTTCCACGCGCCGATACCGGCGACGACGCCCAACGGCTCGCGACGGGTGTAGACGAACGACGTGGTGCGCAGCGGAATCTGCTCGCCTTCGATGGCTGGCACCAGGCCTGCGTAGTATTCCAGCACGTCAGCACCGGTAACGATGTCGACGTACTTGGTTTCGGAGAACGATTTACCGGTGTCCAGGGTTTCCAGGGCGGCCAGTTCGTCGTTGCGCTCACGCAGGATTTCCACGGCGCGACGCAGGATGCGCGAACGCTCCATGGCGGTCATGGCAGCCCAGATTTTCTGGCCCTTTTCGGCGCTGACGACGGCGCGCTCGACGTCGTCGAAGGTTGCGCGCTGTACTTTTGCGAGGACTTCACCGTTAGCCGGGTTGATGGCTTCGAAAGTGGCGTCGCTGCTGGCGTCGCTGTAAGCACCATCGATGTAGAGTTTTTGCAATTCGAAACGGGCCATAAAGTCCTCGCAAGAGCATCAAGTGGTTGGCACGGTCCGGTGGTTGAGCGTTCTGTATGTGCTCTAACTCACCCGCTTGGCCAGTTGGATATCCATGTATTCGTAAGCGATCTGTTGCGCCTGCCCGGTGTCGAAAGCGTCTCCCGACAGCGCGCCGCGCAACCACAAACCGTCAATCAACGCTGCCAGGCCACGGGCGGCGGTGCGCGCATCATCGAGCGGCAACACGCGGCGGAACTGGCAGCACAGGTTGGAATACAGACGGTGATCGTTGATCCGCTGCAACCTGTGCAAAGACGGCTGGTGCATGCTGGTGGCCCAGAAGGCCAGCCAGGTTTTCATTGCCGGGCCATTGACCTGGCTGGCGTCGAAGTTGCCTTCGATGATCACCTGCAGATGCGCCCGCGGGCTGTCATCTGTCAACGCCAGTCGGCGCGCGGTGACGTTCTCGCTCAGCACAGTCATCAAGTACCCCATGGTGGCGGCGATCAGGCCATTCTTGTCCTGAAAATAGTGACTGATGATGCCGTTCGAGACACCGGCCAAACGGGCGATCAGCGCAATGCTGGCGTCCCCCATTCCGACCTGATCGACGGCCAGCAAAGTGGCTTCGATCAATTGCTGGCGGCGGATGGGTTGCATACCGACCTTGGGCATCTTGCACATCTCCTTAGGCCTTCCGGCAGACGTCGAACGTCTATCGGCTTGTGGGCCAGTCTATTTTGTTTTGATTGAACGTTCAATCAACAAAGAATAAGATCTGCGACAAATCGTCGCTATCAACTGATTTTTCCTACAGATGGCGGCGAAAAAATCGACTTCCGAAAATGCTCGAAACCTACGCGCCACGGCGCTTCAGGCTTTCGGGCTTTTTTCGGGGTGTCTTTATATCACCCGCTGGTCGGCTGCCCACTAACCGATTGGTCGGGTAACACGTTTGTCTTGCGTTCTTCTCTCGCACTGCCCGGAGCATCTGTGCCATGAGTTCTGCCTCGCTAATAAAGACCCCACCCGAGAAGGTGACGGTCAACGGTTGGGTGTTCTACACCTCTACCGCGTTGATTCTGTTGTTGACCGCCATTCTGATCATTGCCCCGCAAGAGGCCGGCAGACTGCTCGGTACGGCGCAAGCCTGGTTGTCCCGTAGCTTCGGCTGGTACTACATGGTGGTGATTGCCGCCTACCTGATCTTCGTCGTCGGCCTGGCGTTTTCGTCCTACGGCAAACTGAAACTGGGCAGCAAGGACGACACCCCGGACTTCAGCTACGGCGCCTGGGCGGGGATGCTGTTCTCGTCGGGTATCGGCATTTCGTTGCTGTACTTCGGTGCTTCCGAGCCGCTGGATCACTACTTCAATCCGCCGGAAGGCGTGGCTGGCAGCAATCTTGCCGCCCGTCAGGCGGTGCAGCTGACGTTCCTGCACTGGGGTCTGCACGGCTGGGCGATCTACGCATTGGTCGGTCTGGCCGTTGCCTACTTTGCTTATCGTCATAACCAGCCGCTGGCTTTGCGTTCGGCGCTGTATCCGCTGGTAGGTGAGCGCTGGGTCAAAGGCGCGGCCGGTCATGCGGTAGACGGCTTTGGCATGTTCGTGACCCTGTTGGGTCTGGTGACCAACCTGGGGATTGGTTCGCTGCAAGTGTCGTCGGGGCTGGAAAACCTGTTCGGCATGGAACACAGCAACACCAATCTGCTGATCGTGATTATCGTGATGAGCACCGTGGCGACCATCGCTGCCGTGTCGGGTGTGGAAAACGGTATCCGCCGCCTGTCCAACCTGAACATCGTGCTGTTCAGCGGCCTGCTGATTTTCGTGCTGCTGTTTGGTCCGACCCTGCACCTGCTCAACGGCTTCGTACAGAACGTCGGTGACTACCTGAACGGCGTGGTGCTGAAGACCTTCGACCTCTATGTGTACGAAGGCGACAGTGAGAAGTCCGACCGCTGGTTGGGCCTGTGGACCCTGTTCTACTGGGCCTGGTGGATTTCCTGGGCGCCATTCGTGGGCATGTTCATCGCGCGTATTTCCCGTGGTCGTACCGTGCGTGAACTGGTCGCCGGCGTGCTCCTGATTCCACTGGGTTTCACCCTGGCGTGGCTGTCGATCTTCGGTAACTCGGCCCTGGACCTGGTGATGAA
Source organism: Pseudomonas sp. PB101 (assembly GCF_009764265.1). Lineage (GTDB taxonomy): Bacteria > Pseudomonadota > Gammaproteobacteria > Pseudomonadales > Pseudomonadaceae > Aquipseudomonas. The sequence continues at coordinate 172,553 of NZ_RWIR01000051.1, read as the reverse complement.
CCACGGGGCGGTGGAGCTCGGGAAGACGGCGCTGGAACAGCCGTCCATGGCGATCTACCAGTTGCTGGAGCATTACCCGGCGTCGAAAGTGGTGATCGGCGTATCGATTTTCGTTGGTTTCGTGCTGTTCCTGACCCCGGCGGACTCCGGCGCGGTGATGATGGCCAACTTGTCGTGCAAGGGCGGTAACGTCGACGAAGACGCCCCGCACTGGCTGCGGATTTTCTGGTCGGCGGTGATCACCCTGGTGACCATCGGTTTGTTGTTCGCCGGTAACTTCGAAGCCATGCAAACCATGGTGGTGCTGGCCGGCCTGCCGTTCTCGGTGGTGCTGGTGTTCTTCATGTTCGGCTTGCACAAGGCCATGCGCCAGGACGTGCAGATCGAACAGGAGCAAGCGGAGTTGGCGGCACGCGGTCGTCGTGGTTTCAGCGAGCGCTTGACCCAACTGGACCTGCAACCGAGCCAGTCGGTGGTTCAGCGTTTCATGGACAAGCATGTGAGCCCGGCATTGCAGGACGCGACGACGCAAATGCGTGCTCAAGGCCTGGAAGTGCAGACGCTGCTGGGCAAGTCCAAGCGTTGCATGGGCGTGCGGGTCGAGATGGAGGAGGGCAACCCGTTTGTCTACGAAGTCAGTCTGGACGGCTATCTGGCCACGCCAACCGAGTCGGCGCAGTCCGATGAGGCGCGTCAGCGCTACTACCGTGCCGAGGTGTATCTGCACAACGGCAGCCAGGACTACGACTTGATGGGCTTCACCCAGGATCAGATCACCCGTGACGTGCTCGATCAGTTTGAAAGCCATCGGCAGCTCCTTGGCCGGGTTTACAGCTGAGTGACCGCACAGCCTTTGTAGGAGCTGGCTTGCCAGCGAATGCGACACCGCGGTGCATCTGATGCACCGCCATCGCCAGCAAGCCGGCTCCTACAGGGCTAGCGAGCACTTCACCGCGGTGTATCTGATACACCGCCATCGCCGGCAAGCCGGCTCCTACAGAGATAGCGTTGATACAAATAACGCGCTCAAACAAAAACGCCGCGATCCTCTCGCGGCGTTTTTGTGTCTGTTGCCTTACCCCAGGTTCTTGCCGAGCAGTGCGTGATACAGCTCGCTGTCGCCCAGAATCCCCACCACCTTGTTGTTGTCGTGCAGCACCAGCTTGTTGCCGGTCTGATAACGAATCTGCAACGCGTCGCGCATGCCGATGTTCGAGTCCACCAGTGTTGGTCGACGACCCAGCCCTTCAACGGCCTCACCCGGGGCCCAGTTCTGCAAGTCCAGGGTCGAACCGTTCTGACGGGCGCCCTTGATGGTGTTGCCTTCAGCCAGGTCCAGCCACGAATCGCCGCCCGGATCGAGGCACACCGAACCGTTGATGCGTTTGCAGTTGTCCAGGGTGCGCATCAGGCTGCGGCCGCACAGTACGTTCAGCGGGTTGGTGTGGGCCACGAAGGTCCGCACGTAGTCGTCCGCAGGGTTGAGGACGATTTCTTCCGGCTTGCTGTACTGGATGATCCGGCCGTCTTTCATGATCGCGATACGGCTGCCCAGTTTCAGGGCCTCGTCGAGGTCGTGGCTGACGAACACGATGGTCTTGCTCAGCTTGCGTTGCAGTTCCAGCAGCTCGTCTTGCAGACCCTGGCGGATCAGCGGGTCGAGTGCCGAGAACGGTTCGTCCATCAGCAGGATGTCGGCGTCCATCGCCAGCGCACGGGCCAGGCCCACACGTTGCTGCATGCCACCGGACAGCTCGTTGGGTTTCTTGTTGCGCCACTGGGTCAGGCCCACCAGCTCAAGCTTGTCGTCCACCAGCTTGCGGCGTTCCTTTTCGGGACGACCCTGCATCTCCAGGCCGAAGCTGATGTTCTCGCGAACGGTCAGCCAGGGCATCAGGGCGAACTTCTGGAACACCATCGCAATGCGCTTGGTGCGCATCATTTTCAGTTCTGCCGGTGTGCAGGACGCGATGTCGATCTGCTTGCCTTCGTGCTCGACGTACAACTTGCCGCGACTGACGGTGTTGAGGCCGTTGATGCAACGCAACAGGCTGGACTTGCCGGAGCCGGACAGGCCCATCAGTACGCAGATCTCACCTTTTTCAACATCCAGGCTGGCTTTTTCAACGCCGACAATCTGCCCGGTCTTTTTCAGGATTTCGTTGCGCGTCATTCCCTGATCCAGCAGCTTGAGCGCCTCGCGTGGATCCTTGGAGAAAATAACGTCAACGTTTTCGAAGCGAATAATGCTCATGCATCACCCCCTACTTTGGCGTCGGGTTGTTTGCAGATACGGTCGAGCATGATCGCCAGCAGTACGATCGCCAGGCCTGCTTCGAAGCCCAGGGCGATATCAGCAGTGTTCAGTGCGTTGACCACCGGTTTGCCCAGGCCATCGGCGCCTACCAGTGCAGCGATCACCACCATCGAAAGAGACAGCATGATGCACTGGGTGATGCCGGCCGCGATGCTTGGCATGGCGTGGGGCAGTTCGATTCGCGAGAGCAGCTGACGGCGCGAGCAGCCAAAGGCCTTGCCGGCGTCCATCAATTCTTCCGGAACATCGCGGATACCCAGGTAGGTCAGGCGGATGGGCGCGGCAATCGCGAACACCACCGTGGAGATCAGGCCCGGGACCACACCCAGCCCGAAGAGGGTCAGGGTAGGAATGAGGTAAACGAAGGTCGGTACGGTCTGCATCAGATCGAGTACCGGACGCATTAAAGTGTAGAACATCGGCTTGTGCGCCGCGACGATGCCCAGTGGCACGCCGATGACCACGCAGACCAGGGTGGCGAACAGCACCTGGGCGAGGGTTTCCATGGTTTCCTGCCAGTACCCCAGATTGAGGATCAGCAGAAAGGAAGCAATGACAAAGGCGGTCAGGCCCCATTTGCGTTGGATGAAGTGTGCCAGTAGTGCGATCAGGCCGATCAATGCCAGCGGGTTGAACCAGGTCAGCGCAAACGTCACGCCGTGGATCATCGTTTCCAGTGTCACGGCGATGGCGTCGAAGGTGTTGGCGCCGTGTTGCGTCAACCATTCAACGAAGCCTGCGATGTACTGGCCTAGGGGTATTTTCTGATCAATCAGCATGGTAGTGAACGTCCGCATGCAAGGAAATAAACAGCCCGGGCAGGCGAACCTGCCCGGCATAAGCGATTACTGCAGTTTGGCTTTCACGGCCTCCAGGCCAGGTTTACCGTCAATGGTGGTCACGCCAGCGAGCCAGGTATCGAGCACCTGTGGATTGTTTTTCAGCCAGGCCTTGGCGGCCGCGTCAGGCTTCATCTTGTCGTCCAGGATGTTGCCCATCAGTTCGCTTTCCATGTCGACGGTGAACTCCAGGTTCTTCAGCAACTGACCAACGTTGCTGCACTCCTGGGCGTAACCCTTGCGGGTGTTGGTCGCCACGGTGGCGGCACCGAAGTCCGGGCCGAAGAAGTCATCACCACCGGTCAGGTATTGAATCTTGAAGCGCTTGTTCATCGGATGCGGCGCCCAGCCGAGGAACACCACGGCGGTGTCGCGTTTCTGCGCGCGGTCGACCTGCGACAGCATGCCGGCTTCGGAGGATTCGACGACTTTGAAACCGGCGGTCTTCAGGCCGAAGGCATCCTTGTCGATCATGCTCTGGATCAGGCGATTGCCGTCGTTGCCGGGCTCGATGCCGTAGATCTTGCCATCGAGCTCTTTCTTGAATTTGGCGATGTCGGCGAAGTCATGCAGGCCCTTGTCGTACAGCGCCTGAGGGACGGCGAGGGTGTACTTGGCGCCCTTGAGGTTGGTACGGACGGTTTCCACGGTGCCGGCATCGCGGTAAGCCTTGATGTCGTTTTCCATGGTCGGCATCCAGTTCCCCAGGAACACGTCCATGTTCTTGCCGTCGGCCAGCGACTTGTAGGTCACGGGCACGGAAATCATGGTGGTCTTGGTCTTGTAGCCGAGGGCGTTGAGCACGACGCTGGTTGTCGCGGTGGTAGCGGTGATGTCGGTCCAGCCAACATCGGAGAAGTTTACGGTACTGCACTGCGCCGGTTCTGCGGCTTGCGCCAGAACCGGCAGACTAAGCATGGCGGCCAACAACAACGACGGGGAACCTTTCATGGATGGACTCCTTGGTGTTTTTTTTGGCAGTGTTCCGACTGGACCACCGCACTTATAGGTTGCGGTTGGATGGCGTTCTGGAGACAGCTCTACCACGGCGCCTTGCAATCGAGTCGATATGATCATGTACCAGTGAAAATCTGACGCCTACAGGGTGCGTCGTATCCAGTACAGGGATGGTCGCATCCAGTGTCGGTGACGTCGTTTACAGATTTTTTCAGCCCCTTTTCCTTCTCTGAGCCGCAAAAAAACGGCGAAAACACTGCGTAAAAGACACGCGGCGTTGGTGGGCATGAGTGCGTCGGTTAGAGACGTCGAACAACTGGATAAAAGCTTGATGATGCGGTCATCCCGGCGGATTGCAGCTTGAGCGTAGCAGCTCCGTCACCGTGCGCTTTTGCGTGCGCAGTGGGCCCATCGAGGAGTTCGGCAGTAATGGCTATCAGTGTTTTCGACCTGTTCAAAATCGGCATCGGCCCTTCCAGTTCGCACACCGTGGGGCCCATGCGGGCGGCAGCGCTGTTTGTGCAGGGCCTGCGCGAGCGCGGGTTGCTTGAGCAGGTTCGGCGTGTCGAAGTCCAGCTGTTCGGCTCGTTGTCGGCCACCGGCATCGGTCACGGCAGCGACAACGCGGTGATCATGGGGCTGATGGGCGAGTGGCCGGATGCGATCGATCCGTCGCAAATCGGCATCCGTATCGCCACCCTGCGCGAGACCGATACGCTGCTGCTCGACGGCCGCTTGCCGGTGCCCTTCATCTGGGCCCGGGACATGCGCCTGATTGACGAGAACCTGCCATTCCATCCGAACGCCATGACCCTGATTGTCGAAGGTGATGATGGCGAGTTGTATCGCGACACCTACTATTCGGTCGGCGGCGGTTTTGTCGTCGATGAGGCTCAGGCTTCCAGCGGTGTCGTCGACCTCGACCGCACTGTTTTGCCTTATGACTTTTCCAGTGCGGCCGAGCTGCTGGAACTGTGTAAAAAGCACAACCTGCGCGTTGCTGAATTAATGATGGCCAACGAGAAAGTCTGGCGCAGCGAGGATGAAATTCGCAGCGGCCTGATGAAGCTCTGGCGCGCCATGCAGGATTGCGTTGAACAAGGCCTCAAGCACGAAGGCATCCTGCCCGGCGGCCTGAACGTGCGCCGGCGTGCGGCCAAGCTGCACCGCAGCTTGCAGGAACTGAACAAACCCAACGTGATCGGCTCGACCTTGAGCGCCATGGAATGGGTAAATCTGTTCGCCCTGGCGGTCAACGAGGAAAACGCGGCCGGCGGGCGCATGGTCACGGCACCGACCAACGGTGCGGCAGGGATCATTCCGGCGGTGTTGCATTACTTCATGAAATTCAGCGAAGCGGTGACAGACGCCAATGTCGTCGACTACTTCCTCAGTGCGGCGGCGGTGGGCATCCTGTGCAAGAAGAACGCCTCGATCTCCGGTGCCGAAGTCGGTTGCCAGGGCGAAGTCGGTTCGGCCTGCGCCATGGCGGCAGCCGGGCTGGCGGAAATCCTTGGCGCCACACCAGAGCAGTTGTGCAACGCGGCGGAAATCGGCCTGGAGCATAACCTCGGCCTGACTTGCGACCCGGTAGGTGGACTGGTCCAGGTGCCGTGCATCGAGCGCAACGCGATTGCTGCGGTGAAGGCGATCAATGCGGCGCAGATGGCTTTGCGCGGTGATGGTCAGCACTTCATTTCGCTGGATCGGGTGATCCGCACCATGCGCGATACCGGTGCCGATATGCATGACAAATATAAGGAGACATCGCGGGGTGGGTTGGCGGTCAGCGCGGTTGAGTGCTGAGACCGCGTCGACTCCATCGCGAGCAAGCTCGCTCCCACAGGTTTTGCGTCGGTCACAAAAATTGTGTTCACCTCAATCCCTGTGGGAGCGAGCTTGCTCGCGATAGCGCCAGACCAGTCAAAACTGCGCGCTAAGTGAACACCCGCTCGAAAACGCGCCACCTTTTAGCGCGTCGCTCACAGATAAATCGTCTTGCCACTGATCGAGGGCCAACCGGCCCTCGACCGCCCGTCCCCCGTGCCTGCGGTGACACTCTTTCACAGCGGCTCGCAGCCCTGTTCCCACAAGTGCTACCGAATTGCTCACAGCATGTGGGACGAGGCGCTTGCCAGCCCTGATGGCCATTTAAATCCCCACTCGCTGCGTGTCATATATAGACACATTCCGACGTCGTTTTCAGGAGTTATTGAACGCACATTCAAAAATAGGCATGGCAATTGCTCTGTCATTACAAAGCCCGTCTCCCACGCGAGAACGATGGCAATAAAAAGAGCCTCCGCCTGAGGCCATCACCCGCTTTGTGTGAGGAGATACCGCGATGACGACGTTCAACTCCGGGGCCCAACCCCAGAACCGTGCGCCTCAATCCATCGGCTTTCTGCTGCTGGACAATTTCACGCTGATTTCTCTGGCCTCCGCAGTGGAACCCCTGCGCATGGCCAACCAGTTGTCCGGTCGCGAGCTGTATCGCTGGACCACCCTCACCGTCGACGGCGGCCAGGTCTGGGCCAGTGACGGCCTGCAGATCACCCCCGACGCCTCCATGCACAAAGCCCCGCCAATGGACACTGTCATCGTCTGCGGCGGCATCGGCATCCAGCGCACGGTTACCCGCGAACACGTGTCCTGGCTGCAAAGCCAGGCCCGCCAGTCCCGTCGCCTCGGCGCGGTGTGCACCGGCAGCTGGGCCCTGGCCTGCGCCGGCCTGCTCGACGGATTTGATTGCAGCGTGCACTGGGAATGCCTGGCGGCGATGCAGGAAGCTTTCCCGCGTGTAGCGATGAGCACCCGCCTGTTCACCCTCGACCGTAACCGTTTCACCAGCTCCGGCGGCACTGCGCCACTGGACATGATGCTGCACCTGATCAGCCGCGATCACGGCCGTGAGCTGTCGGCAGCCATTTCGGAAATGTTCGTCTACGAGCGCATCCGCAACGAGCAGGATCACCAGCGTGTGCCGCTCAAGCACATGCTCGGCACCAACCAGCCGAAGTTGCAGGAAATCGTCGCGTTGATGGAAGCCAACCTCGAAGAGCCGATCGACCTGGACGAACTGGCGGTGTATGTCGCGGTGTCCCGTCGTCAGCTCGAGCGCCTGTTCCAGAAGTACCTGCACTGTTCGCCGTCGCGTTACTACCTCAAGCTGCGCCTGATCCGCGCGCGTCAGCTGCTCAAGCAAACGCCGATGTCGATCATCGAAGTGGCGTCGGTGTGCGGTTTCGTGTCCACGCCGCACTTCTCCAAGTGCTACCGCGAATACTTCGGCATTCCGCCGCGTGACGAGCGCGTAGGCTCCAACACCACCCAGCAGGTAGCGATGATGCCGCTGCCGCAAGCGCTGGTGCTGTCGCCGTTGTCCGGGCCGTTGTCGGCACTGAGCCAGGCGCGTAATGAGTCGACGTTTGCCAGTGTAAGGCTCTAGTCAGAGCTGGCGCTTGAAAAACACGACGCGCTCGGTTTCTTCGAAGCCGAGCGCTGTGTGTGTCTCCTGGCTCACCAGATTGTCGAGGGCGGTGTCGGAGGCCATTTGCACACAGCCCTGTTCTCGCCCCCATTGCGCTACAAACTCTATCAATTGTGCGGCCACGCCTTGGCGGCGCTGCTCTGGCACCACGTAGATACCCTCCAGAAACACTACAGGAGAGTTGTCGGTGCCATTTACATAGTCACGGCGCAATGAGGCTTCGGCCAATCCAACGGGTTGCTGCCGACTGTCGTAAGCAACGAAGTTAATATAGCGTTGTGGTTCGCTCAGCTGTTGGCCGATTTCGTCCCGATGCTCCTGTTCAGAAGCATGCGGCCAGAGTGCCTGGCGCAAAGGCAGCCAGCCCGCTTGTTCGCTGGACTGGCAGCGTTGGATTCGCAACATCAGGGTTTGCTCATGGTGGTCAGGAAGACTGGCACTCTAGCAAACCCTCAAGTCCTCAGGTGCGGTGGCTTTGCTGATACTCCGCCAGTGCCGGCAACAACTGCTTGTCGATCGCCTGGCGCACTGCTGGCAGGATGGTCGCGCTGCTGGTGTACATCTGCTTGACCATGGTGCGCAGCACTATCGCCCGTTCATTGTTCAAGCCTCGGACCGCGCACTCGCAAGCCTGCTCGGCCGTGGCGCCGCTCGGCACTTGAAACCCCAACGACTTTAGATGGCCCAACAGGTCTTCCTGGTCTATCAAATCGGCGTGCATCATGACGCAATCCTTCTTCAGGGAACGGAGTCGTGGTTCGATTCTGGTGGGGGTGCCGGGTGTCGGCAAGGGCGATTTGTCGCAATGGCAGCATTGGCTATGAACAGGTCGTTTTCGGGCATCTTGCCGGCCAGAGGAGGGCGCACACTGGACTCAGCTCGCTTCACGAAGGTTTGGTCACCCTCGCATGGCAGCTCCTCAACAGTACCCTCTGCCTCGATCCTGTCACGGCTTGATCGGGGCTTTTTTTGTCTGCAAAAAGCAATCGCTGGCAAGCCAGCTCCTACAAGGTTCGCGTAATCCTGTGGGAGCTGGCTTGCCTGCGATGAACGATGACGCGGTTTAGCGTTGCAACACCAGAATGCGCGACAGCAACTCATCCCGGTCGACATAGCAGCCCTGGAAATGACGGGCGCCGGTGGCAGGATCGAACGCGTTGCGGGCGTGCAGGGTGCGGCGGTTGTCGAAGCACCACAGCTCACCGGGATTGAGCCGCTGCATCAACCTGAAGCGGGGTTCGCGGGTCATCGCGATAAGGCGCCGGTAGGCCTGGTACAGCCTGGGCATCTGCTCCACCGAGGCATCGAACGGCCCGCGCAAAAAGTTCGCCATGCGAATTTCCGATACCTGCCCCAACGCATCCAGGGCAATGATGGGCGCGAGACAGCGGTAGTCGCTGTGACGGTCCTTGTTGCGAAATTCCACGGGAATTTCGCAGAGGCTTTTGAAGGACTCGGGGTCTTCCCGGCGCAAGGCGTCGGCAATGGCAAAACCGTCGACAAAAATGCTCTCGCCTCCTTCGGCGTCATTGACCAGGCAATGCAAGAATTGCAGCCCCGGTTGCAATTCCCGGGTCGGCAAATCGCTGTGCAGCGGCAGGTTGAACGCGGTGTAGGCGTTGCTGTCGGCGTCTGCCTTGGATTGCACGTTGAACAGCACGCCGAAATTGCTCTCGCGGATGAAGGAAATACGCTGCGCGATCAGCTTCAGCGAGCCAGGCTCGGTGGGCACGCCGCGGACCTGGGTCAGCCCGACATCGCGTACCGCCAGCAGCCATTGCAACAGCGCGTCGTTATCCGACATCAGCGCCTGATACTCGAACACCGGCAACGGCAAGTCACTGTGCCAAAGCCTGGCTTTTGGCTTGCGTGCCTGACGTTCGGCGCGGGATTCGTCGTCATAGGCATGGGCGCGCAGCCAACCGGGATCGAAGCGGCTGGCGTGGCCATCCAGCCAATCCACCGACAGGCAGCCTTCAGTGTCGATGTGTACGGCGTGAGGCATCAGATCCTGAGCCACATCGACGATTTCCAGCACTTGTTCGCGGGTCACGGTGTAGACGCACTGCGGGCACGGGCAATTGTCCCGCAGCCATTGATGGTGGAAAGGGCTGACGCGATCGTCGGCCCACTTCACCAGAACACGGTCCGCCAGAGTCTGCACGCCAGTCAGCGCGCTGATTAACGGATAGGTACGAAAGTCGGCAAAAGCAGCGGCGGTGTTCATGGCGATCTCCTTGTTATTTTTTTGTCGGTAGTGCGATCACTCGGCCAATGTACTCGGGGCTTGGCAGGTCTGCCTGGTCGGCGACGATGGTTTGCAGCCGGGTCAGGGACAGTTCGCTGAACGGCGCCGAACGCGGCCCGGCGAGGTCCACGTGTAGCAGCATCTGCTCATTGCCGGCGAGCTCCTTGTCATCACCGACCAGATGCAGGCTGTGATAGAGGTGCACGCGCTTGCTGTCGTGGGCAATGATCTGGGTGTGCACCTCGACCTGGGCGTCGAGCTTCACTTCGTGCAGGTAGTTCAGGTGCAGTTCGAGGGTGAACAGCGAGTTGCCGCTGGCTTCGCGGCTGTTGCTGTCCAGGCCCAGGCGATCCATCAGCGCGTCGGTGGCGTAGCTGAAAATGAGCAGGTAGAAGGCGTCGCGCAGGTGGCCGTTGTAGTCGACCCAGTCGGGGATGATGGTGGTTTGGTAGGTGGTGAGGGTGGGCATGTCATCAAATCCTGAAGTCATGAATACCTGTAGGAGCCGGCTTGCTGGCGATTGCGATTTTTGCAGCGCCGCAGAGGCGGTGGATGTATCGGCCTCATCGCTGGCAAGCCAGCTCCTACAAGGGGTGTGAGTTATTCGGCGAAAGCCATCCCATGCTTCTCTTTGGTGGTCTTCACCGCCTCCAGCACCGCCAGCAGGCAGTCATCACGATAGCGCTCCAGCGCCGAAATGCTGTGTTTGCCCAGTTGATCGCTGGTGCCGTCGACCACGTCGTCGATCAGCTTGTCGGTCAACTCCGGCGCCGGCAGGTAGGTCCACGGCAATTGCAGCGCCGGACCAAACTGTGCCATGAAGTGACGCATACCGGCATCACCACCCGCCAGGGTGTAGGTCAGGAACGTCCCCATGAACGACCAGCGCAAGCCCGCGCCAAAGCGGATCGCATCGTCGATTTCACCGGTGGTCGCCACGCCGTCGTTGACCAGGTGCAGGGCTTCGCGCCACAGCGCTTCGAGCAGACGGTCGGCGATGAAACCCGGTACTTCCTTGCGTACGTGCAGCGGGCGCATGCCGAGGGATTCGTAGACTTTCATCGCCGCTTGCACGGCTTCAGGGGCGGTGTTCTTGCCACCGACCACTTCCACCAACGGCAGCAGGTAAACCGGGTTGAACGGGTGACCGACCACGCAACGTTCCGGGTGCGTGGCACTCTCGTAGAACTCGCTCGGCAACAGGCCGGAGGTACTGGAGCCAATCAAGGCATTGGGTTTGGCCGCTGCGCTGATTTTGCTGTGCAGGTCCAGCTTCAGCTCCAGGCGCTCCGGGGCGCTTTCCTGGATGAAATCGGCGTCGCGCACGCACTCCTCGATGGTCGCGACAAAACGCAGGCGATCCTGCGATGCGCCGGGCGCCAGGCCTTGTTTCTCCAGCGCGCCCCAGGCATTGGCGACGCGCTTGCGCAGGGCTGCTTCGGCGCCGGGCGCCGGGTCCCAGGCCACTACATCCAGGCCATGGGCGAGGGCGCGGGACACCCAGCCACTGCCGATGACACCGCTGCCCAACGCTGCGAAGGTTTTGATTTCGGTGATAAAGCTCATGGTCACTTCCTGAAGAGTTCGGTGATCGTTGTAGGAGCCGGCTTGCTGGCGAAGGCGATATTCCTGTCACAGAAAATGTGGCGGATGTACCGGCCTCATCGCCAGCAAGCCGGCTCCTACAGGGTTGTTTTGGGAGGATTAACCGCGCTTGGTCAGGCCCATTTTTGCCCGGCCTTCAGCCGGGGTCAGGACGCGGGCGCCGAGGCGGCTGAGGATTTCGCCAGCGCGTTCGACCAGTTGGCCGTTGGTCGCCAGCACGCCCTTGTCCAGCCACAGGTTGTCTTCCAGCCCGACCCGCACGTTGCCGCCGAGCAACACCGCTTGCGCTGCCATCGGCATCTGCATGCGACCGATACCGAACCCGGCCCAGACCGCGTCGGCCGGCAGGTTGTCGACCATGGCTTTCATGGTGGTGGTGTCCGCCGGCGCGCCCCACGGGATGCCCAGGCACAGCTGGAACAGCGGGTTGTCGAGCAGGCCTTCCTTGATCATCTGCTTGGCGAACCACAGGTGACCGGTGTCGAAGATTTCCAGCTCGGCTTTCACGCCCAGCTCTTGGATGCGTTTGGCGCCAGCGCGCAGCTGCGCCGGGGTGGAGACGTAAATGGTGTCGCCGTCACCGAAGTTCAGGGTGCCGCAGTCGAGGGTGCAGATTTCCGGCAGCAATTCTTCGACGTGGGCCAGGCGGGTCAGCGGACCGACCAGGTCGGTGTTCGGGCCGAATTCCATCGGGTTCTCGCCGGCGCCGATTTCCAGGTCGCCGCCCATGCCGGCGGTGAGGTTGACGATGATGTCCACGTCCGCCTCGCGGATGCGCTCCATCACTTCGCGGTACAGCGCCACGTCACGGCTGAACTTACCGGTTTGCGGGTCGCGCACATGGCAGTGAACCACGGTGGCGCCGGCCTTGGCAGCTTCAACGGCGGCAGCCGCGATCTGTTTCGGGGTGACCGGCACGTGTGGGCTTCTGGCGGTCGTGTCGCCAGCACCGGTGAGTGCGCAGGTGATGATGACGTCGTGGTTCATTTGGGCGGTTCCTTACAGGCGAGTTTTTGGTTTTGGCCAGGCGTGGTGGTCCCGTTCGCAGCCCGTGCGGGCTGCGAATCGGTGATGCAATCGGGTTTATTTACTGGTCAGTTGCAGGTTTTCAGCGGCCGGTTTGCCATCGAAGGTGGTGACGCCTTCAAGCCAGCGCTTTTTGTCCTGCGGGTGATCCTTGATCCATTGTCTGGCCGACTCGAAAGCGTCCTTGTGATCCAGCAGCGGCTGCATCATCCGGCTCTCGTCTTCGGCGGTGAACGTCAGGTTGGTCAGCAGGCGACCGATGTTCGGGCATTGCTGGGCGTATGTCGGCGAGGTGACGGTCCATACCGTGGCCTTGCCTTCGTCTGGCCCCAGGGCGTTTTCACTGCCGGTGAGGTAGGTCATCTTCACGTTGACGTTCATCGGGTGCGGCGCCCAGCCGAAGAACACCACGGCTTCGTTGCGACGCACGGCGCGATCCACCGCGGCGAGCATGCCGGCTTCGCTGGACTCGACCAGCTGGAACTTGCCAAGGCCGAACTGGTTCTTGGAGATCATCGCCTTGATCTGGGTGTTGGCGCCCGAGCCAGGCTCGATGCCGTAGATCTTGCCGCCCAGTTCTTTTTCGAATTTGGCGATGTCGGCGAAGGTTTTCAGGCCCTTGTCGGCGAGGTAGGTCGGCACGGCGAGAGTCGCGCGGGCGTCCTGCAGGCTTGGCGCGTCAAGCACCTTGACCTGTTTGGCATCGACGAAGGGGGTGATGGTCTGGGTCATCAGCGGGTTCCAGTAACCGAGGAACAGGTCCAGACGCTGGTCGCGGATCCCGGCGAAGATGATTTGCTGGGAGGCGCTGGTTTGTTTGGTGCTGTAGCCGAGGCCGTCGAGCAATACCTGGGTCATGGCGCTGGTGGCGATCACGTCGGTCCAGTTCACTACACCCATGCGCACGTTCTGGCACGACGCAGGTTCGGCAGCCATGACACTGGCGCTCAGGAAAGCGGTACCGCTGAGTGCAAGAACACAGCTGCTAATCAGTCGTTTCATCTCAGGTTTCCTCGGCAGTTCGTTTATTGTGAGTTCCGGTGTCTGATGCGCCGGTGATGCCAAGTTACGCAGCAACGTACCGATGAAAGCGCACTGCGGCGACCAGCTCTTGCACTGCAGCGACCTGTGCTCTTGAATGCCGCTCGCAAGTGGCGTATCAACGTGCTCACGCTACCCGCTCTCTCGCTACCAGCCATCGAGTGCGCTCCATGTCCCAGGATTTCTACTTCTTGTTGATGCCGGGTTTCTCGGCCATCGGATTTATCTCGGCCATCGAGCCATTGCGGGTCGCCAATCGCTTTCGCGGCGAGCTCTATCGCTGGCATGTGCTGAGCGCCGATGGCGGGGCGGTACTGGCCAGCAACGGCATGTCGGTCAACGCCGATGCGGCGCTTGAGCCACTGAAAAAAGGCGCGACGCTGCTGGTGGTCGCCGGCTTCGAGCCGCTGAAGTTCGCCACCCCGGCGCTGGAGCACTGGTTGCGCCGACTGGACAACGAAGGCGTCACCCTCGGTGCCATCGACACCGGCAGCTTCATCCTCGCCGAGGCGGGCCTGCTCGACGGCCATCGCCTGACCCTGCACTGGGAAGCCATCGACGCCTTCAAGGAGTCCTATCCACAGCTCAGCGTCACCCAGGAGCTGTTCGAGATCGACCGTCGGCGCATCACCTCCGCCGGCGGTACTGCCTCCATCGATTTAATGCTGGATCTGATCGCCCAGGCCCACGGCCCGGAACTGGCGATCCAGGTCAGCGAACAGTTCGTACTCGGCCGCATCCGTCCGCGCAAAGACCACCAACGCATGGAGGTCGCTACGCGTTATGGCATCAGCAACAAGAAGCTGGTGCATGTGATTGGCGAGATGGAGCAGCACAGCGAACCGCCTCTGAGCACGCTGGAACTGGCGGAATCGATCAAAGTGACGCGACGGCAACTTGAGCGCCTGTTTCGCCTGCATTTGAATGACACGCCGAGCAATTTCTACCTGCGCCTAAGGCTGGAAAAGGCCCGGCAGTTACTGCGGCAAACAGACATGAGCGTGCTGGAAGTGAGCATTGCCTGCGGGTTTGAATCGCCGTCGTATTTCACCCGCAGTTACCGGGCGAAGTATGAGCGCTGTCCGCGGGAGGATCGGCGTAGTGTTGGCGTTCGGCAAGCTGCCGGTGTGCCGCAACCTCCTCCCACAGAAGCGCCGATTATTTAGTGCAACTGTCGGGGCCGGAACTGGAGGGCCAAAGCGGTCAGACTGTCAGCATTGTGCGTGGTGATTGCTATTTGCGCATTCCACGCCTGACTGACTGGCGACCGGGGGTCCTTTTGTTCCCGTTCGATGAGCTTCACTGCTACTTTCTGGCTCTTTGGTTTGATTTTTGATAAGTCGGGACCGTTTGTGGCAATCGTTAAAGATCGCTGAAGTGCCGCATTGATATTTGCATCAATCATCTCTTCTGAATCGCCAGGTGACGAGTCGGAAAACAAGTACCAGAAGTCTTTTGTCCTGGCATGAACATGGCTAAGTTCGTGAAAAATTGTCGCAGCGTTAATGGGTGCTGATTGTTCTCGGCCTTTGAGGTTCAAATAGATAGCGTTAATCCCTTGAGATGTTGATTTTTCCCAATGCGCCCGCTGTTCAGGTTTTAGTGGATTATTGTCGGTAAAGACAAAACGGTCACCCTTGACTTGGTCCTTTAATGCACCACGCAGGACTTTCTTGAGTTTTTTTCTGGCTGTGTTTGCAGCGATGTTCAGGTGTTCCTCGTCCATGCTAGGGCCGAATACATTTTTTAGTTTTTCTTGCGTCGAAGGTGTCAGATCTGGGCCGGTGAGCGCTGAAATCGCATTTTTTGTAAAGTCGATCATGGCTGAGAAGTCGTTCTGGAATTCGCGTCGCTGGTCCTCGGGCAACTCGTTGGCACGCCGATAAAGTATCGCCTGCCCGGCGGCGAGCATTTTCCTTTCGAACTCATTGGCGGGCTCAACAGGCGCAAGGCCCTGGCTGTCCTTGAAGCGCAGTGGATTGTTCTGAACCATCCGGTAGCGGTTAAACCCGTCAATGTCTCCCGCCGGATCCGGGTTGATCCAGCGCTGTAGCCAGGGAGCGTAGTAACGAAGCCCGTAATAATAAAGCCCGGTGGCATCCCGTTCCTTGCCGGAGTACCTGATGGACTTGTAACTGGCCTCGGCGTCACTTCGAGCGAGCCACCAGGCGGTGCCGCCAAAGGCGTAGTAACCCTCCTGGCTTATCAGCGCGGCATCCTCGTCCAGTTCCAGCGCGCAGGAACCGAGGTGATCGCCGAGGCTGTAACGGATCTGGTCATTGGCAATGTTATCGGGAGGTGTTTTTTGCCAATGCAATGCCCGCGCATTGCAGTTGCCTGAATCAACCGTAATGACGTGGCGCACTTCGTCGTTACCGGTGTAATGGACCTCAAGCCCTGGCAGATAACGCACTTCGCTGGTCAATCTTGCAGATTTAGTCTTGTGACGGAGTACCTTGCGTAGTCGCTGACCGTGGCCGTCGTAGCGATAAAGTTCATCATCATTGTGTTCATCGTGCCTGATGACGTGAATGACTTCGCTGAGTTGGTTGCGACTGTCCCAGTGCATGGCCTGTGCGCCAGGGGACAGGATCAGCAAGTTGCCGTTGCTGTCGAAGCTGTTGATGAAGTCCGGCTCGCCTGTCTGCGGTTCAGGCAGGCTTCGGTTACTTGAAAGCTCAGTCACCATCTTGCGGGTGTAGCCTCGAAGCCCTTCATGGACGAGGGTGTGCAGATTCCCAGCGCGATCATATGAAAATGTCTGTTTGTAGGTACTTGTCACGGTCGATTGCGACGCACGCAACACCGGGCCCAGGCCAGCGGTTACGGACTCTCGACCGCTTGCCTCGATCAATTGAGAAAGTGAGTCATATCGATAGTGGTTGGCGGGGTCAGTACGCTGGTTCCTGAAGTAACGTATAGCGGTGGCCGAGTCCCGGATCCGGGTGATATTGCCAACAGGATCGTAGGTGTAGGCAAGGTTCTGGAGAATATGGTCGCAGCGACTCGAGGTGAGTTGCACCAGGTGATCGCTTTGGGTGTCATAACGGCGAGTTGTCGTAACCCCATTACCGGCCGTTTCGTGCTCTATCTGACCACTGACGCTGTAGCACCTGTTACGCAGTAGCGTTTTGTCCGGCAGATGCTCACGTTTAAGAGTTAGTTGTGTGAGCTGGCCCGCGACGTCGTAGCCCGATAGTCTTTGGTTTCCCCGTGCGTCGGTCTGGGTCACCAGGCTACCCAGGGCGTTGAAGCGCCAGTGGGAGGTTTCACTTTCGGCTTCGAGTTTGCTGTCGCGGTCGGTCAGGCGCTCTGGCCAATTGGCAACTGACAGCTCGTTCATGAACTGCCGGGATTCGCTTAACCGGGTGCCCGAAAGGTTGTATTCATCAAGATGCAGGCAGCCTGCCGTGTCATCGTGGCGAATCAGGCGTCCACACTGATTATGTGAACTGTACTCGGCGCGGCCATCGGCATAAACCATTCGCTCGGTCGCGACAGAGGCCGCATTGACAGCTTGCTCTGAGATGGCAATCGGGCGTAACAGGTTGTCGTATTCGATCTGACGTTGATGTTGTCGACCATCCCACTCCAATCGAAGCTCGCCCCTGGCTCCCGGCAGTCTTGCTTTCCAGCCGGCATCAACACTGCTGCTCAGTAATGGCTCGCCGGAGAGGGCGTACACCATGGTCAGATTAGGCTGGCCTTGCATTGCCCATAGACGTGGGTCCCACCCAGCGCTCAAGTGCCCGTTCGGGTTGTAAATCTGGCGATTGATTCGCGGTTCAGGCGTTTGTTCCAAGTGGGCACGGTAATAGGCCACGCTACGAATCGACTGGCCGCGCGGGTCCTGTGCCATCAGGGTTGGGGTGGCATCGTGAATGTTGGTCTGCTGGAAGTCGGCCATGTGATCATTGAGCGCTAATGGAAAGGTCCAATGTATGCGCTCGGCTTTTAGCCTGTTAACTCTCACAAATGACAGGTTTATGTCTGTTTAAGGGGGGCTGGCTACAGTGCAAGAGGGCGCCAGTGTGGATCTGGCGCCGGTTGAATCTTTTTGAATTTGCTTACTTCTTCATCAAGGCCGAGCACGCTGCCTTGAATGCCTCATGCTGATACTTGTTCAGCGTCCCCGGCAGCTCGAAATTATGTTTCTTGGCCTGGGCGTTGATGGTCTGCGGCGACAACAGCGTCACCTCGCAATTCTCCAGCAACTGGAAAACCCCTTCGATCTTGAACGTGGTCGGCCCGCCCGCGAACTCGCCCTTCTTGCTGCGTTTCTTGATCGCGATGCGGTCGATGGAGTTCTCACGGACGAACGAAGCGACCTGAGCGGCAAACACTTTGACGTTGGCGGCTTCGTCGTCATCGTCCAGGGCGATTTTCTTGGTGGCGAGCGTGAAATGGCTCAACGCCTGACCGTCCAGCGTGGCCACGGCGATGATCGCTTCGCTGCCTTTGATTTCGATGCCGCAGACTTTCATGTTGGATCCTTTAATGGCTGAAGGCATGCAGCTTACAGCTCGAGTTGAGTGGCGGTGATGCCAAACGCCGCGGCGATCTTTTCGCGGGTGGCCTTGCGAGGCTTGGCGACTGTTTCCTGTTGGGCAAATGCCGGCTGGGATATACCCATGCGTTTGGCCACTTCATCCTGAGTAAGGTTCAGGTGTTCGCGCCAGGCACGGATAGGGGTAGCGCCATCGACGATACGGCTTACCACCTCATGGGGGATCAAGTCGGGCTCGATTTTCTGTGCCACATATTGTGCATAGGGAATGACCACGAAGGCTGGATTGCCTTCGGCGTCGTTGATGATTTGAATGTCAGTAGGTGCGTTCATCGCGTTTTTTGACCTCTTGAATACTGACCACTTTGATCGCGCCATCCCAATCAAACATGACCCGGTAATTACCGACACGCAGCCGATAAGCATAGCCATGACCGACCAGGGCTTTGACATTGCCCACATCGGGCATGCCCGAAAGCGCCGTGATGGCATCACGCACCTGGCCCTGATGAACGCAATGCAATTTCAGGAGTTGCTTAACGGCCTTTCGAGTCCAGTGGATGCTATTCATGGAAGAATATAAGTCTTTTATAAGATTTGCGAATCTTTGCTTATATTTTTCAGGTGAACAATCAACAACAGTTGTCAGCATGTTGCGTGAAAAGCCCACAGATTGGGGCTTCCAGGCAATACGTGTAGGTGAGGTCAGAACGTGTTGTAGGAAGAAGGGAAAGTGCTGTTGAAAGCTGGATGCAGTTCCAGCTTTCATCGGAATATTCAGGATTACTCCTGCCCAATCGACTCCAAAAACTCCGACCGTTCATCACTCATCCGCGCCACGCAATCATTCTGCGCAATGGTGAACGCCTTGCTGCCACTGGTGGCCGGGAAGGCTTCGACGGCGCAGTCGGCGTCGCGGGTCTTGAGCCACTGCTGTTGGGCGGCCTTGAGCTTGGCGGTGATGTCGGCCAGTTGCGACGGGTTCTTGCCGTATTGCGACTGCATGCGGTCGTTCAGGCCCTGGAGGTTTTCCTTGAGCAGGTCTTCGGCGCTGGTTTTGCTGAAGACCGAGCATTCGAGGGTCTGGACGTCGTTTTCGACTTTGTCGCACGGGTTGTCGTCGGCCTCCTCTGCAGCGTGTACGCCGGTCGCAATCAGTGCCAAAGCCAGAAGGATGGATTTCATTCGGGTCGCCGCTCTATTCCAGTGATGCGGGGAATTCTGGCCCAAGCCGAGGGCCTTGAACAGGTCGGCGATTGTGCCTGGCGACGACCCTTTGTCGCGGATTGACGCTTTCGGCAAACCCCCTGTCGTTTTTGCACCCGGTCATCCCGGCCCTCAGGCATATGCTGGCCCCAAAGCGCCGGCAGACGATTCGGCGCATGAATCGCTAATAAGGGGACAGCCTGATGAGCCCAGCCGAATTGCACGCCGACAGCATCGTTATCGACGGGCTGATTATTGCCAAGTGGAACCGTGAACTGTTCGAAGACATGCGCAAGGGCGGTCTGACCGCGGCCAACTGCACCGTGTCTGTGTGGGAGGGCTTCCAGGCCACCGTCAACAACATCGCCGCGAGCCAGAAGCTGATCCGCGAGAACAGCGACCTGGTGATTCCGGTGCGTACCACCGCCGACATCCGCAAGGCCAAGGAGCAGGGCAAGACCGGCATCCTTTTCGGCTTCCAGAATGCCCACGCCTTTGAAGACCAGATCGGCTACGTCGAAGTCTTCAAGCAGCTCGGCGTCGGCATCGTGCAGATGTGCTACAACACCCAGAACCTGGTGGGCACCGGTTGCTACGAGCGCGACGGCGGCCTGTCGGGCTTCGGTCGCGAAATCGTCGCCGAGATGAACCGCGTCGGCGTCATGTGCGACCTGTCCCACGTCGGTTCCAAGACTTCCGAAGAAGTCATCCTCGAATCGAAGAAACCGGTCTGCTACTCCCACTGCCTGCCGTCGGGGCTCAAGGAACACCCGCGCAACAAGTCCGATGAAGAACTGAAGTTCATCGCCGACCACGGCGGTTTCGTCGGTGTGACCATGTTCGCGCCGTTCCTGGCCAAGGGCATCGATTCGACCATCGACGACTACGCCGAAGCGATCGAATACACCATGAACCTGGTGGGCGAAGACGCCATCGGCATCGGCACCGACTTCACCCAGGGCCATGGCCAGGACTTCTTCGAGTACCTGACCCACGACAAGGGCTACGCCCGCCGCCTGACCAGCTTCGGCAAGATCATCAACCCGCTGGGCATCCGCACCGTCGGCGAGTTCCCGAACCTGACCGAAACCCTGCTCAAGCGCGGCCATTCCGAGCGCGTGGTGCGCAAGATCATGGGCGAGAACTGGGTGGCCGTCCTGAAAGACGTCTGGGGCGAGTGAATAACTCTGGAGCCTACTCCGCTCGCCGATAGCTGCGTCAGGTCCTCGCGCCAAGCTCGCCGTACGTCCCGTACTGTCTCGCTTGTCGCTCCGGTCCTTCCTTGCTCTCGACGTGCTCGCTACGGCTCCAAAGTCATTCACACCGCTTGTTTATAAGAGCAAAGCAAAAGCTTTGCTAAGCACTGACCACGAATTTTCTGGAGTTAAGTTTCCATGGCCAAGATCGCCCCGCAATTGCCTATCGAAGTCGACAGCGAAACCGGTGTCTGGACCTCCGACGCCCTGCCGATGCTGTATGTACCGCGCCATTTCTTCGTCAACAATCACATGGGCATCGAGGAAGTGCTGGGCGCCGAAGCCTATGCCGAGATCCTCTACAAGGCTGGCTACAAGTCCGCCTGGCACTGGTGTGAAAAAGAAGCCGAATGCCACGGCCTGGAAGGCGTCGCGGTGTTCGAGCACTACATGAAGCGCCTGTCGCAGCGCGGCTGGGGCCTGTTCAAGATCCAGGACATCGACCTCGACAAAGGCACCGCCAGCGTCAAGCTCGAACACTCGGCGTTCGTCTACGTGTACGGCAAGGTCGGGCGCAAGGTCGACTACATGTTCACCGGTTGGTTTGCCGGGGCGATGGACCAGATCCTCGCCGCTCGCGGCAGCAAGATCCGCACCGTGGCCGAGCAAGTCTACGGTGGCTCCGAAGAGGGCCACGAAGACGGCTTGTTCATCGTCAAGCCGTTGTAAGTCGAGGAACCCGCCATGGCTTTCGAAGCAATGTTCCAGCCGATCCAGATCGGCAAACTGACCATCCGCAACCGCGTGCTCAGCACCGCGCACGCCGAGGTCTATGCCACCGACGGCGGCATGACCACCGACCGGTACGTCAAGTATTACGAAGAGAAAGCCAAGGGCGGGATCGGCCTGGCGATTTGCGGCGGTTCGTCGGTGGTCGCCATCGACAGCCCGCAGGAGTGGTGGAGTTCGGTCAACCTGTCGACCGACCGCATCATTCCGCACTTCCAGAATCTGGCCGACGCCATGCACAAGCACGGCGCCAAGATCATGATCCAGATTACCCACATGGGCCGTCGCTCGCGTTGGGACGGTTTCAACTGGCCGACCCTGATGTCGCCATCGGGCGTGCGTGAGCCGGTGCACCGTGCCACCTGCAAGACCATCGAGCCGGAAGAGATCTGGCGGGTGATCGGCAACTACGCGCAAGCGGCACGCCGCGCCAAGGCCGGTGGCCTGGACGGTGTCGAATTGTCGGCGGTGCACCAGCACATGATCGACCAGTTCTGGAGCCCGCGGGTCAACAAGCGTACCGACGAATGGGGCGGCACCTTCGAAGGCCGCATGAAATTCGGCCTGGAAGTGTTGAAAGCCGTGCGCGCCGAGGTCGGTGACGACTTTTGCGTGGGCATGCGCATCTGCGGTGACGAGTTCCACCCGGACGGTCTGTCCCATGAAGACATGAAGCAGATCGCCAAGTACTACGACGACACCGGCATGCTCGATTTCCTCGGCGTCGTCGGCTCGGGTTGCGACACCCACAACACCCTGGCCAACGTGATTCCGAACATGAGTTATCCACCGGAGCCGTTCCTGCATCTGGCTGCCGGCATCAAGGAAGTGGTCAAGGTTCCGGTGCTGCACGCGCAGAACATCAAGGATCCGAACCAGGCCACGCGCATTCTGGAAGGCGGTTACGTCGACATGGTCGGCATGACCCGCGCGCACATCGCCGACCCGCACCTGATCGCCAAGATCAAGATGGGCCAGATCGACCAGATCAAGCAGTGCGTCGGTGCCAACTACTGCATCGACCGTCAGTATCAGGGCCTGGATGTGCTGTGCATCCAGAACGCCGCGACGTCCCGTGAGTACATGGGTGTGCCGCACATCATCGAAAAGACCACCGGCGTGAAACGCAAGGTTGTGGTGGTCGGCGCCGGTCCTGCCGGGATGGAAGCCGCTCGCGTCGCCGCCGAACGTGGCCACGACGTGACCCTGTTCGAGAAGAAGGAATTCATCGGCGGGCAAATCACCACGGCCTCGAAAGCACCGCAACGGGACCAGATCGCCGGTATCACCCGCTGGTATCAGCTGGAACTGGCTCGGTTGAAAGTCGACCTGCGCCTGGGCACGGCGGCGGATGCGCCGACCATCATGGACCTGCGTCCGGACGTGGTAGTGCTGGCCGTCGGCGGTCATCCGTTCATCGAACAGAACGAACACTGGGGCGCGGCTGAAGGCCTGGTGGTCAGCAGCTGGGATGTGCTCGACGGCAAGGTGGCGCCGGGCAAGAACGTGCTGGTCTACGACACCATTTGCGAATTCACCGGCATGTCGACCGCCGACTTCATTGCGGACAAGGGCAGCCAGGTCGAGATCGTCACCGACGACATCAAGCCGGGCGTGGCCATCGGTGGTACGTCGTTCCCGACTTACTACCGCAGCATGTACCCGAAAGAAGTGATCATGACCGGCGACATGATGCTGGAGAAGGTCTACCGCGAAGGCGACAAGCTGGTGGCGGTGCTGGAGAACGAATACACCGGCGCCAAAGAGGAGCGGGTGGTGGACCAGGTGGTGATCGAGAACGGCGTGCGTCCGGACGAGGAGATCTACTACGCGATGAAGGAAGGCTCGCGCAACAAGGGCCAGATCGACGTCGAAGCCTTGTTCGCGATCAAGCCGCAGCCTTGCCTGGAGCAGAGCGGCGACGGCTACCTGCTGTTCCGCATCGGCGACTGCGTGGCCCAGCGGAACGTGCATGCGGCGATCTATGACGCACTGCGGTTGTGCAAGGATTTCTAAAGGCTTGCACATGACCCTGTGGGAGCGGGCTTGCCCGCGATAGCGGTGGGTCAGTCAATTCAAATGTGACTGACAGAATGCAATCGCGGGCAAGCCCGCTCCCACAGGAACCGAGTAAGGCATCTCGACCTGCAAGACCCGAGGTCTTGGGAGCAACACCTATGTTGAACACCCTTCTTCCAATCCTGTTGTTCGCCGCCCTGGGCCTTGGTGTCCTGGGCGCGTTGCGGCGGGTGGCCATGTGGCGCCGGGGCCGGGCTTCGAAAGTCGACCTGA
Source organism: Pseudomonas sp. PB101 (assembly GCF_009764265.1). Lineage (GTDB taxonomy): Bacteria > Pseudomonadota > Gammaproteobacteria > Pseudomonadales > Pseudomonadaceae > Aquipseudomonas. Next base: position 149,040 of record NZ_RWIR01000051.1, on the reverse strand, counting down.
TCGGCGGCCTGTTCGCCATGCCCAAGCGTTACATGGTCGATTTGCACCACGTAGTGGCGCGGGACAAATACATTGCCAATACCCACGTCGCCACGGCTGGCGGTGCGGTAGCGTCCATCGTGCTGGCGATTCTGGTGCATGGTTTCGGCCTGCATAACCGCTTCCTCGGCTATGCGTTGCTGCTGATGTCGGCAGTGATGTTCGTTGGCGCGGTCTTCGTTTATCTGCGTCGACACAACCCGCCTTCACGCCTGTCGAAAGGCCCGTGGATGCGCCTGCCGAAAAGCTTGCTGGCGTTCTCGGCCTCGTTCTTCCTGTTGACCCTGCCGGTGGCCGGGATCCTCCCGGAAAACTTCGGTGGCTGGCTGTTGGCGGCGATTCTCGGGGTTGGCGTGTTGTGGGGCGTGTCGGAACTGTTCTTCGGCATGACCTGGGGCGGGCCGATGAAGCACGCCTTCGCCGGTGCCTTGCACCTGGCCTGGCACCGTCGCGCCGAACGCTTCGGCGGTGGTCGTTCCACGGGCCTCAAACCTCTGGACCTGAACGACCCGAGCGCACCACTGGGCGTGGAAAAACCCAAGGATTTCACCTGGAACCAGTTGCTCGGTTTCGACGCCTGCGTGCAGTGCGGCAAATGCGAAGCAGCGTGCCCGGCGTTCGCCGCCGGCCAGCCGCTGAACCCGAAAAAACTGATTCAGGACATGGTCGTCGGCCTGGCCGGTGGCACCGATGCGAAATTCGCCGGCAGCCCGTATCCGGGTAAACCGGTTGGCGAGCACGGCGGCAATCCGCATCAGCCGATCGTCAACGGCCTGGTGGACGCCGAGACCCTGTGGTCGTGCACGACTTGTCGCGCCTGCGTCGAGGAATGCCCGATGATGATCGAGCACGTCGACGCCATCGTCGACATGCGTCGCCACCTGACCCTGGAAAAAGGCGCCACCCCGAACAAGGGTGCCGAAGTCCTGGAAAACCTGATCGCCACCGACAATCCGGGCGGCTTTGCGCCGGGCGGGCGGATGAACTGGGCGGCAGACCTGAACCTCAACCTGCTCAGCGAAAAGAAATCCACCGACGTACTGTTCTGGGTGGGCGACGGTGCCTTCGACATGCGCAACCAGCGCACCCTGCGCGCCTTCGTCAAAGTGCTCAAGGCGGCGAAAATCGACTTCGCCGTGCTCGGCCTCGAAGAGCGTGACAGCGGTGACGTGGCCCGGCGCCTGGGCGACGAAGCGACCTTCCAGCTGTTGGCCAAACGCAACATCCAGACCCTGGCCAAGTACAGCTTCAACCGCATCGTCACCTGCGACCCACACAGCTTCCACGTGCTGAAAAACGAATACGGCGCCTTCGATGGCAACTACCTGGTGCAGCACCACAGCACCTACATGGCGGAAATCATCGACGCTGGGGCGCTCAATCTCGGTCAGCACAAAGGCGACAGCGTGACCTATCACGACCCGTGCTACCTCGGTCGCTACAACGGCGAGTATGAGGCGCCGCGCCAGGTGCTGCGCGCCCTCGGGATCGAAGTCAAAGAGATGCAACGTTCCGGTTTCCGCTCGCGCTGCTGCGGCGGCGGTGGCGGCGCGCCGATCACTGACATTCCCGGCAAGCAACGGATTCCCGACATGCGCATGGAAGACATCCGCGAGACGGGCGCCGAACTGGTGGCCGTGGGTTGCCCGCAATGCACTGCGATGCTCGAAGGTGTGGTCGAACCTCGGCCGCTGATCAAGGACATCGCTGAACTGGTGGCCGACGCATTGCTCGAAGACGCAGCGCCAAGCAAACCGGCGGCTCCGGCCCAACGTGAACCTGCGGAGGTGCACTGATGAGCGACATTATCCGCCGCGACCCGCGGGCCGAATGGATCGCCCGCAACCGTCTGCACCCGCTGCATGCGGCCATGCAGCCGGCGCAACACAGCTGGATGGGGCCCAACGGTGTCATCCGCAAGAATCCCCATGGCATTGGCTTTATCGGCCCCAACGGGATCAAGCGAATCGACCGCAGTGGCGCGCAGCAGGGCGGGGCGACCAAGCGTACCGCCGCTGTTGAAGTGCAATTGCCGCTGCATCAAGTGCCTGCCCCGGCGCACTACATCTGCGTGGTACCCGACATGGTCGGTGGCCGTCTGAGCAGCCATGACCGCGACCTGCTTGGCCTGGCCCGTCAACTGGCCGGCAGCGACGGCGCGGTACTGGCGGTGGTGTTCGGCGAACACAAGGAAAGCGCGTTTGCCACGGCGGGCGTTGATCGTCTGTTGGTGCTCGAAGGTGAAGAGTTCAGCGGGTATGCACCGGAACAACGGGTCCAGGGCCTGCGGGCTGTGGATAACCAGTTCAGCCCGCGTCACTGGTTGCTGCCGGACAGCCGCAGCGGCGGTGGCGAGCTTGGCCGACGCTTTGCCGCAGCGCTGGGCGAACGCCCGGCGACGCGGGTCTGGCAGGTCAAGGATCAGGAGTGCATCGGCCGCGCCGGTGCCGGTCTGCAAGACCTCGCGCGTCCGGTTGCGCGCTTGATTCTGGCGGCGGCCGAGTGCGCCGAACCGGTCAGTGAAACCCGTCATGAAGCGTTGCCGGTGGAGTTATCCACAACTGTGGCGCGCAGCCTGTCGCGCATCGAGGACCTGGGGGCGGTGGCGGTCGATCCGGCGGCAATCCCCATGGCCGAAGCCGAGTTCATTTTCTCCGGCGGCAACGGGGTCAAGGACTGGGGACTTTTCCACAGGACCGCCGAAGCCCTCGGCGCGACCGAAGGTGCATCACGGGTGGCGGTGGACGACGGCTTCATGGCCCGCGACCGTCAGGTCGGCGCGTCCGGCACCTGGGTCACTGCGCGGGTCTATGTGGCGGTGGGGATTTCCGGGGCGATCCAGCACCTGCAAGGCATCGGTGCCTGCGACAAGGTGGTGGCGATCAACCTCGACCCTGGCTGCGACATGATCAAGCGTGCGGACCTCTCGGTGATCGGCGAGAGCGCGGAGATTCTTCAAGCCTTGATCGAGGCGGTAGAGGCTTACCGCAACGACGCCAAGCGCGATGCGGCTTAAGGGAAGGAAAGGGTTATGAGCACGAAAATCATCAGCCTGGTGTCCATCGGCGCCCACCCGACCTCCGGGCGGCCGCGTCGTGCGGAACAGGATGCGCGGGCGGTGGAACTGGGCCTGCAACTGGCTGGGGATAACCTGCAAGTGCTGCACGCCGGCGACATCGCCGAGCCTGCACTGCGCGCCTACCTGGGCATGGGGCTTGAACAACTGCATGTGCTGGAGCAACCGCAAGGTGCCGATGCGCTCCCGGCGCTGACCGAGTATCTGCGCGATGCCGGGGCTCAGGTGGTGTTGACCGGCAGCCAGGCGGAAACCGGTGAAGGTTCGGGCATGTTGCCCTTCCTGCTGGCCGAAAGCCTGGGCTGGCCGCTGGTGGTGGGGCTGGCACAGGTCGAGTCGATCGATGGCGGTTCGGCGCTGGTGCTGCAAGCCTTGCCGCGCGGTCAACGTCGCCGGCTGAAAGTGCGCCTGCCGTTTCTGGCGACTGTGGATAACGCAGCGCCCAAGCCGCGCCAGAGTGCGTATGGCCCGGCCCGGCGCGGTGTGCTGCAGGCGCAGGACATTGAAATCATCGACGACGAATTACTCGCGGTCGCCAGCCTGCAACCGGCCAAGCCACGGCCCAAGCGCCTGAAGGTGATCAAGGCCAAGAGCGGCGCCGACCGTATGAAAGCCGCGACGGCCAAGGCCAGTGGTGGAGGCGGGCAGGTGCTCAAAGGCGTCACGGCGCAAGCTGGGGCTGAAGCCATTCTCAAGTTGCTGATTGAAGAAGGCGTCGTCCGCTAACTCAGCTTCAGCACAAATCCCCTGTAGGAGCGAGCCTGCTCGCAATAGTCGTCAACGAAGACGCGGGATGCCTGAATGACTTTGGGGGCCTCAGGTTTTTCGCGAGCAGGCTCGCTCCTACAGTTTTGATCGTCGGTTACCAAAATTCACGGGGAAACAATGGCAGTTGAATTTCGTTCGGCAGTGCGCGCGGATGCGCGTGAGATTGCGCGGTTGTTCCAGATTTCATCCGAGGGCGCTTCAGACCAAATCTGGAGCCTGATCGACTACGCCGCCAACACTGGCGCCCGGCGTTTTTACGAGCGGCACGGTTTCGGGATCATCAAGACCTGCCAGGTCACCCCTCATCCCATGATCCGCGTCACCGGTAAAGCCTATCTTATGCACAGGCCTTGAGCTTGTTCGAGCGATCGCCCGGTGACGGTTATCCACAACGCCAGGAACCCTTGCTCTCATCCCACGCCGACGAGGGCGGTGAGCTAAAGTTTCCTATGCGCTGATCAAGGGTGCGGCACGCTTTCGGGAGCTTTCAGACATTCAGCGCTGACTCATGAAACCGGTTTTTATGACTGGCCTGAATATGAAGACTTTCGCTCTTCTGGCGCTCTTTGCATCGGCCCTGTGGGTATCCACAGGCTTGATGGCTGCTGCCCAGGCAAAGCCCCCCGTGGCTGACCAGGATTTCTATCGCTGGATGGACTCCGAGCAGGGGCGCAACGCGTCCCTCGCGCAGCTGCGGCAACAGTGCGACAAGGTCCTGGATGCCGACAGACACCTCAGCTGTTCGGTGACGGTCCTGGCCAGAATGCTCGAAGCCAAGGCCGCCAACCAACTCCCCGAATACTATCTTGCGATCAAGGCCAAGCATGCCCGGGCGATTGCCGCCAGCGCCGATCTGCAGCCTCTGTTCTCCACGTTTGGCAGCAAATCACTGGCTCTGCTGGCGACGACCGGCGATTTCACGGTCAACGGTTCGACGCAGCATGAGGTGCTGCAACTGCATCCGTATGCCAACGACTTTTCCACAGCTGAACAAGTGCTGCCATTCATCGATGTCGGCTCGGCCAAGGGTGTCACGGCGCGTTTTGTGCTGGACACGGGCGCGCCGCAAACCCGGGTCAACATCGACACGGCGAAACAGATGGGCATCAAGTGGTTGCCCGATGCTTTTTATCGCTACAGCACGTTTTATGGCGAAAAGGACCTGGCCGCGAGGCTGGGAGTTATCAGGTCGCTGAAAGTCGGCACCCGCGAGTTCAGGAACGTCCTGGTCTTTGTCAGCGACCGGGACAATCTGTTGGGGTTGGACCTGATCAGCAAGCTGGGGCGCCTGAAGATCACCGGCAGAACACTGGAGCTGAATCCGCCGCCGGCCACACGCTGTGATGCGTCGGTTGTCGTTAGCCGTCTGGATCTCAATCAACGGCTGGTGGTGGCCGCACAATTGGATCGCCGGGAAACGCAGGCCATCATCGATACCGGAAATGTCGACTACCTGACGGCCTCGTCACCTGGCAGGCAACTCAGCGATGTGCAGGCGCTGACACCGGGAAGCTCGAGCGTTGCCACCAACGGCCACAAGCGCTTTCAACGCTTCGACGGCGTTTTGGCCCTGCAAGGCAATACCATGGCGGTCACCTACAAATACTACCCGGGCTTTACCATCCCGCCGTCGCTGATCGACGGGCAATACGTCCCGTCGATATTGCTCGGATGGCGCGCCTTCAAAGACTTTGAATTGAGCCTGGACCTGGATTCAGGTCGCTCATGCCTCAATAAAATCTGAACAACGCCGGTGTTTACCCACAATCCCTGTTGGTGGTTCTGTGGATAACATGTTCGCCCCTCGCTGTACCCCATACAAATCAAGCCCTGCAAGCCGTCGCTCAAAAAACAACCAGCCTTGTTCGTGGTTTTTCCAAGCTTTTTCAAGGGGATAAGTGCTGTTGGGGGTGCAGAGTTGCCCCCAATCTCTGTTGGCGCTTCTGTGGATAAGATGTTTGCTGTCGGCTGTAGGCCTTGTAAACCGTGGCCTGTAGACTTCTGATCATAAAGTGATCAAAAGACGGCTTTGCACCGTCAGCCTTCACGCCAGCGCCGGTTTTGTACGGGTTTCGGAGGTTTTCCACAGGGCCTTCGAAGTTAACCCCAAAGTCTGTTGGCGCTTCTGTGGATAAGGTGTTTGCCATCCTCTGCGAGCCACGTAGACATTGGCTTTCAGGTTGTTGGTTAAAAAATGATCAGCTCGTCCATGGAAGCATGCTTCTGGATAAGTCACGATTTTTCTTTGATTTAAATGAAGAAATTTTGCAGCTTTTCCACAGTTGTCCCCAATAGCTGTGGGTGGAGGTGTGGATAACTTGTTTGCGGAAGGCTGGGAGGTGCGGCGGGCATAGCTCTGAACGAGATAGATCATATTTCGTACAGTTCTATGCTGGTTGTAGGAGCGAGCCTGCTCGCGATGGACGTCAACGATAACGTTGGCAGCCTGACACCCAGCGGTGTTCTCAGGTTCATCGCGAGCGGGCTCGCTCCTACAGGGATTTAGCCTTGGACCGGAACACCCTTGAGGTACGGCGCAGGCTCGGCCCCCAGGTTGCTCAGCAGACGCTCGCTGTACCAGTCCACGAAGTTCACCACGCCGAACTCATAGGTCTTGGAGTACGGACCAGGCTGGTAGGCGGTGGAGTTGATGCCGCGCTGGTTCTCTTCGGCCAGGCGACGGTCCTGGTCGTTGGTGGCGTCCCAGACCTGGCGCATGCGCTCCACGTCGTAGTCCACGCCTTCGACCGCGTCCTTGTGCACGATCCACTTGGTGGTGACCATGGTTTCCTGGGCGCTGATCGGCCACACGGTGAACACGATGATGTGGTCGCCCATGCAGTGGTTCCAGGAGTGCGGCAGGTGGAGGATGCGCATCGAGCCCAGGTCCGGGTTCTTGATGCGACCCATGAGCTTGGCGCAGCCTTGTTTGCCGTCCAGGGTCATCGACACGGTGCCCTTGAGCAGCGGCATGCGCACGATGCGGTTGCGCAGGCCGAAGCTGGCGTGGGCGTAAGGGATCTTCTCGGCTTCCCAGGCAGCGGCGGAGGCAGCCACGTGGTCCTTGAACGCCTGGTCGGCGCGCGGGTCGGTGACGTCGTCCCACTCCAGCAGGGTTTTCAGCAGTTCCGGGTGCGACGCGTTGCAGTGGTAGCACTCGCGGTTGTTTTCCAGCACCAGCTTCCAGTTGGCTTTTTCCATCAAGGTGGTGGTGATCGCCACCTTGGTGTTCTCCATGTCGTACGGTTCCATGTAATGGTTCAGCGTCGACAGGAAGTCATCGATGGCTGGTGGATTTTCCGACAGGCTGATGAAGATGTAGCCGCCGGCGGTCTTCACGTTCACCGGCTTGAGGCCGTACTGCTTCATGTCGAAGTCGGCGCCCATCTCGGTGCCGGCGAACAGCAGGCGACCGTCGAGCTCGTAAGTCCACTGGTGGTAGTGGCAAACCAGTTTGGCGACCTTGCCTTTTTCGCTGGTGCACAGGCGCGAGCCACGGTGGCGGCAGACGTTATGGAACGCGTGCACCACGCCTTCGGCGCCACGGATCACGATGATCGGGTTCTTGCCGACCTGCAGGGTCAGGTAGTTGCCCTTGGTGGGGATTTCGCAGGTCATGCCGGCGATCAGCCACTCTTTCTGGAAGATTTCCTGCATGTCGATATCAAACAGGCGCTCGTCAGAGTAAAACGGCTGCGGCAGCGAGTAGGTGCGCTCGCGCTCTTGCAGCATCTGCGCAGTGGCCTTGCGTGCGGGTTCCAGCGGATCGCCCAGGCTCAGGGTAGTAGTGACGTCCATCGTTTAATCCTCAAGGCCATTCTGTGTGGCCGGCGAAATGTGGCTACGGTTGTGCGACGCAAGACAAAAAACAGCGGTTATCTGTTGAAGCGAGTGTGGGGCCGGCGCTGGCCAGAACCTTATCCATGGGCGACATGGTGCAATCTGTTCCCGACGCGCAAGCCCCGGTCGTTGCGGGCTGGTCGCGATAAGCATGTCAATGTCGCAGATAGGTAAACGGGTGGTTCGCGCTATACGCAGAATCGCCAACATGAAGGCCGACAGTCGGCCGTGGAGATCAGCATGTCCAACAGCTTCCTGAACCCGGTAACCACCCAGACCTGGGCCAATGGTCGTCACATCGTCCGTTGCGTCAAAGTCATCCAGGAAACCTGGGATGTGCGCACCTTTTGCTTCATGGCCGACCAGCCGATCCTGTTCTTCTTCAAGCCGGGGCAATTCGTCACCCTGGAGCTGGAAATCGAAGGCCAGCCGATCATGCGGTCGTACACCATTTCCAGCTCGCCATCGGTGCCGTACAGCTTTTCGGTGACCATCAAGCGCGTGCCGGGCGGCAAGGTGTCCAACTGGCTGCACGACACCCTGCATGAAGGCCAGGAACTGGCGGTGCACGGCCCGGTCGGGCTGTTCAATGCCATGGACTTCACCGCGCCGAAGGTACTCTACCTGAGCGGCGGCGTGGGTATCACACCGGTCATGTCCATGGCGCGCTGGTTCTACGACACCAACGGCAATGTCGACATGGTGTTTATCCACAGCGCCCGTTCGCCCAAGGACATCATTTACCACCGCGAGCTGGAACACATGGCGTCGCGGATCGACAACTTCAGCCTGCACCTGATCTGCGAGAAGCACGGCATGGGTGAGCCCTGGGCCGGTTATCGCGGTTATCTGAACCACAGGATGCTTGAGTTGATGGCGCCGGACTTCCTTGAGCGCGAAGTGTTCTGCTGCGGGCCGACACCCTATATGAATGCGGTCAAGCGCTTGCTGGAAGCCGCTGGCTTCGACATGTCGCGTTATCACGAAGAATCCTTCGGTGCGACCCCGCCAGAGGCGCGCGCGGACGCAGTGGAGCACGCCGAACAGGCGGCCGAGGCACCGGAAGTCGACGCCGCAGACTTGCATCAGGTGGAGTTCATTACCTCCGGCAAGAGCATCCGCGTGGCCCCGGGCGAGACCGTGCATGCAGCGGCGGCCAAGGTCGGCCTGATGATTCCGAAAGCGTGCGGCATGGGCATCTGCGGCACCTGCAAGGTGCTGAAGCTGGGTGGCGAAGTGGAGATGGAACACAACGGCGGGATCACCGAGGAAGACGAAGCCGAAGGGTTCATCCTGTCGTGCTGCAGCGTGCCGAAGGGGGATGTGCGGATCGAGTTCTGATCAACACCGATCTACTGTAGGAGCGAGCCTGCTCGCGATGGACCTGAGAACGCCGCGGGGTGCCAGGTTGCCAGCGTCATCGTTGACGTCCATCGCGAGCAGGCTCGCTCCTACAGGGGAGGGTGTTCAGTCGACAAACAGGTCCTTCATCAGCTTGTCGCTGCTGTCGGGCGCGAAGCGGTAATGTTCGAACTCGGTAATGCCGCTCTCCCGCAGTATTTCCTCATCAATCAGCAAGCGCCCGGTCAAACTGCGATTTGCGCTGCTCAGGATCACATGCGCCGCATCGGCCATGATCGCCGGTGTGCGCGCATGCTTGAACGATTCCCTCGACCCCAGCTGAAACTCGATCGCGGCGGTGGCGATCATCGTCTGTGGCCACAGCGAGTTGACGCTGATCCCGTAATTCCTGAATTCCTCGCTCATGCCCAGGGTCAGCATGCTCATGCCGTACTTGGTGACGGTGTAGGGGCTGTATTGGGCGAACCACTGGGTGGCCAGGTTCAGCGGCGGGGACAGGTTGAGGATGTGGCCGCCGGACTTCTTCAGGTATGGCAATGCCGCCTGGCTGCACAGCAATACGGCGCGGGTGTTGATCTGGTGCATCAGGTCGAAGCGCTTGAGTTCGATGTGCTGAACACCGGTCAACTTGATCGCCCCGGCGTTGTTGACCAGAGCATCAATGCTGCCGAAATGTTCGTTGGCCCGGGTCAGGGCCTCACGCACGGCATCTTCCTCACGCACGTCCACCTGCAAGGCCAGTGCCTTGCCACCCGCCGCTTCCACTTCCTGCGCCACGCTGAAAATCGTGCCCGGCAGCTTGGCGTGGGGCTCGGCGCTTTTGGCGGCGATCACGATGTTGGCGCCATCACGTGCGGCGCGCAGCGCGATCTCACGACCGATCCCGCGGCTGGCGCCGGTGATGAACAGGGTTTTTCCTTGCAATGACATGCTGACGCTCCTGATTGTTGTTATGCGAGCGGATCGGCTCGACAGACAATGTAGACGAAGTCTTCAGGTGCGGACTGTCAGGGAATGCGGATGGCTTTTGTAGGAGTGAGCGTTCTCGCGATAGCTTCATCCAACAGATCTGGTGAATGATCGGGCCTCATCGCGGGCAAGCCCGCTCCCACAGGGTTTGTGGCGTTAGTGAGACATCACTTCGCGGATGTCGCGGGCCAACTCACGCACACGCTCTTCCTCGGTATCCCACGAGCACATGAAACGTGCGCCGCCGTTGCCGATGAAGGTGTAGAAACGCCAGCCCTTGGCGGTCAGCGCGACGATGGCCGGTTCCGAGAGTTGCAGGAACACGCCGTTGGCCTGTACCGGGAACATCAGCTCCACGCCGGGAATGTCGCTGACCAGCTCTGCGAGCAATTGCGCGCAACGGTTGGCGTGGTTGGCGTATTTGAGCCAGGCGTCGTTTTCCAGGATCCCGACCCACGGCGCCGACAGGAAGCGCATCTTCGACGCCAGCTGCCCGGCCTGCTTGCAGCGGTAATCGAAGTCTTCAGCCAGTTTGTGGTTGAAGAACAGAATCGCCTCGCCCACCGCCATGCCGTTTTTCGTGCCGCCAAAGCACAGCACATCCACGCCGGCCTTCCAGGTCAGGTCGGCCGGGGTGCAGCCGAGGAAGGCGCAGGCGTTGGAGAAACGCGCGCCGTCCATGTGCAGGTTCAGGCCCAGTTCCTTGCAGGTGGCGCTGATGGCGCGGATTTCGTCCGGGGTGTAGACGCTGCCGACTTCGGTGGCCTGGGTCAGGGTCACCACGCGAGGTTTCGGGTAGTGGATGTCCTGGCGCTTGAGCGCGACCTCGCGGATCGAGTCCGGGGTCAGCTTGCCGTTTTCAGTGCGGGCGATCAGCAGTTTGGAACCGTTGGAGAAAAATTCCGGGGCGCCGCATTCGTCGGTTTCGACGTGAGCGGTTTCCGAGCAGATCACGCTGTGGTAACTCTGGCACAACGACGACAGCGCCAGCGAGTTGGCGGCGGTGCCGTTGAAGGCGAAAAACACTTCGCAGTCGGTTTCGAACAGCTTGCGGAAATCGTCGGAGGCGCGGGCGGTCCACTCGTCGTCACCGTATGCGCGCTGGTGGCCGTGGTTGGCCTGTTCCATGGCGGCCCAGGCTTCTGGGCAGATGCCGGAATAGTTGTCGCTGGCGAATTGTTGGCTCTTGTCGGTCATGGCCTGCTTCCGTGGTCGGGACGCCTATGGTGAAGCGTTCCGTGGTCAATGAGGGTGCGCACTTTACCCAAGATCATCAGGGGCGCACACGGGATGTCGCTGTCGGGAAAATACACAATCGAAGGACGATTATGCACGCGACTATGCACTTAAGGCAGCGCGACGGTGCACTGGATCTGCTCAAGTGGCTGGCGCTTCTGAGCATGGTGCTCGATCACCTGCGATATGTCGGTTATTCCGCCGATTGGCTGTATGTGCCGGGACGCCTGGCGTTTCCGTGGTTTTGTCTGGCGATGGCGGCGAACCTGGCACGCAAGCCGGCGCAGGCGAGCGGTGGGCAGTGGCGTTATCTGGGATGGTTGCTGCTGTTTAGTGCCGCCAGCGAAATTCCCTACCGCCTGTTCATACCCAACCCTGACACGCTGAACGTGCTGCCCACGCTTGCGCTTGGCTTGCTGGTGGCGCGGGGTTGGCAGCAACAGACCCTGCAATCGCGGCTGCTGGCAGTCGGCGCGCTGGTTTTGGCGGTGTTCTTTTCACAGCGATTGATGTTCGGTTTTTTTGGCGTGTTGTTGCCGCTGGTGCTGCTTTGGGTGATCCATCGCCCGTGGTATTTCGCCCTCTTGCCAGGGTTGGTTTGTCTGGCCGCCAATCAATGGCAGGTGCTGTATTACTCCGTTCGATTGGGCAATCACGTGGCCATGGCGGCCATCGCCACTTGTCTGATTGCGCCATGGCTGGGGCTGTTCTTATTGCGACACGCCCGTGACGTAAAACCACCCCCGATGCGGCGATGGGCATATGCGCTGTATCCCGTGCATTTCCTCATGTTGTTACTTCTCCGCCAGATCGTTGCATGATCCTGTGGGAGCTGGCTTGCCAGCGATAGCGGTGGATCAGCCGCCATAAATGCTGGATGTGCTGACGCCATCGCTGGCAAGCCAGCTCCCACAGGGTTTCTCGATGAATTGAGGATCGTGTTTGACTCGCCATTTCCCGCCATGTCGTAAACGCACCTTTGCGTGGCGCCCGTAGGCATTTGACCCTTCGAAGCCAGTCATACCATCGCTATCAAAGGGCACTGCCGAAAAACCAGTGCCTCACCGAGACGAATGGCGCACCGCCGCCGCTGGGAGAGACGCGATGTTCAGCAAGCAAGACCAGATCCAGGGTTACGACGATGCACTGCTGGCGGCGATGAATGCCGAAGAGCAACGTCAGGAAGATCACATCGAGCTGATCGCGTCGGAGAACTACACCAGCAAACGCGTCATGGAAGCGCAAGGCAGCGGCCTGACCAACAAGTACGCCGAAGGTTATCCGGGCAAGCGCTACTACGGCGGTTGCGAGCACGTCGACAAGGTTGAGGCGCTGGCCATCGAGCGCGCCAAGCAACTGTTCGGCGCCGATTACGCCAACGTCCAGCCGCACTCCGGCTCCTCGGCCAACAGCGCCGTGTACCTGGCCCTGCTGCAAGCCGGCGACACCATCCTGGGCATGAGCCTGGCCCACGGCGGTCACCTGACCCACGGCGCCAAGGTGTCGTCCTCGGGCAAGCTGTACAACGCCGTGCAGTACGGTATCGACACCAAGACCGGTCTGATCGATTACGACGAAGTCGAGCGCCTGGCCGTCGAGTGCAAGCCGAAGATGATCGTTGCCGGTTTCTCGGCCTACTCCAAGACCCTCGACTTCCCGCGCTTCCGCCAGATCGCCGATAAGGTTGGTGCACTGCTGTTCGTCGACATGGCCCACGTGGCCGGTCTGGTCGCTGCCGGCCTGTACCCGAACCCGCTGCCTTACGCCGACGTGGTCACCACCACCACCCACAAGACCCTGCGCGGTCCTCGTGGCGGCCTGATCCTGTGCAAGTCCAACGAAGAAATCGAGAAGAAGCTCAACGCGGCAGTGTTCCCGGGTGCCCAGGGCGGCCCGCTGATGCACGTGATCGCTGGCAAGGCGGTGTGCTTCAAGGAAGCGCTGGAGCCAGGCTTCAAGGCTTACCAGCAACAAGTGATCGACAACGCCCAGGCCATGGCCGGCGTGTTTATCAAACGCGGCTACGATGTAGTGTCCGGCGGTACCGACAACCACCTGTTCCTGGTCAGCCTGATCCGTCAGGGCCTGACCGGCAAAGAGGCGGATGCAGCACTCGGTCGCGCCCACATCACTGTGAACAAGAACGCTGTCCCGAACGATCCACAGTCGCCGTTCGTGACCTCCGGCCTGCGCATCGGCACTCCGGCGGTGACCACTCGCGGCTTCAAGGTGGCCCAGTGCGTCACGCTGGCCGGCTGGATCTGCGACATCCTCGACAACCTCGGCGACGCCGATGTCGAGGCCAATGTCGCCGAGCAAGTGGCAGCCCTGTGCGCGGACTTCCCGGTTTATCGCTGAGTGCGGTTTTGGAGTAAATGACTATGCAACGCTACTCGGGCTTCGGCCTCTTCAAACACTCTCTCAGCCATCATGAAAACTGGCAGAAAATGTGGCGCACGCCGACCCCTAAAAAGGTCTACGACGTGGTCATCGTCGGCGGTGGCGGGCATGGTCTGGCAACGGCCTACTACCTGGCCAAGGAACACGGCATCACCAACGTGGCCGTGGTCGAGAAAGGCTGGCTGGGCGGCGGTAACACCGCGCGCAACACCACCATCGTTCGCTCCAACTACCTGTGGGACGAGTCGGCGCACCTGTACGAACACGCGATGAAACTGTGGGAAGGCCTGTCCCAGGACCTGAACTACAACGTGATGTTCTCCCAGCGTGGCGTCTACAACCTGTGCCACACCCTGCAGGACATCCGTGATTCCGAGCGTCGGGTCAGCGCCAACCGCCTCAACGGCGTGGATGGTGAACTGCTCGATGCAAAACAGGTTGCCGACGAGATTCCGTACCTCGACTGCTCCAAGAACACTCGCTACCCGGTGATGGGCGCCACCGTCCAGCGTCGCGGCGGCGTGGCCCGTCACGATGCCGTGGCCTGGGGCTTTGCCCGTGCCGCCGACGCCCTCGGCGTGGACCTGATCCAGCAGACCGAAGTGATCGGTTTCCGCAAGGAAAACGGCGTGTGCATCGGCGTTGAAACCAACAAGGGCTTCATCGGCGCCAAGCGCGTCGGCGTAGTGACCGCCGGTAACTCCGGGCACATGGCCAAGCTCGCCGGTTTCCGCCTGCCGATCGAATCCCACCCGCTGCAAGCGCTGGTGTCCGAACCGATCAAGCCGATTATCGACAGCGTGATCATGTCCAACGCCGTACACGGCTACATCAGCCAGTCCGACAAGGGCGACCTGGTGATCGGCGCCGGTATCGACGGCTACAACGGCTACGGTCAGCGTGGTTCGTACCCGGTGATCGAGCACACCGTCCAGGCCATCGTCGAGATGTTCCCGGTGCTCTCGCGCGTACGCATGAACCGTCAGTGGGGCGGCATCGTCGACACCACGCCGGATGCCTGCCCGATCATTTCGAAAACCCCGGTACCGAACATGTTCTTCAACTGCGGTTGGGGCACCGGCGGCTTCAAGGCCACACCTGGTTCGGGCAACGTGTTTGCCGCGAGCCTGGCCAAGGGTGAAATGCACCCGTTGGCCGCACCTTTCTCCATCGACCGTTTCCACAACGGTGCGTTGATCGATGAACACGGCGCTGCTGCGGTTGCCCACTAACAGGAGAAATCCCCATGTTGCATATCTTCTGTCCTCACTGCGGCGAGTTGCGCTCCGAAGAGGAATTCCACGCATCCGGCCAGGCGCACATCCCGCGTCCACTGGATCCGAACACCTGCACCGACGAGGAGTGGGGCGACTACATGTTCTTCCGCGACAACCCGCGCGGTCTGCACCACGAGCTGTGGGATCACGTCGCCGGTTGCCGCCAGTACTTCAACGTCACCCGTGACACCGTGACCTACGAGATTCTCGAAACCTACAAGATCGGCACCAAGCCACAATTCACCGACAAGACCGATAGCCCGAAAGCGGCCAGCACGGCTCTGGGAGAGAAGGTATGAGCCAGATCAATCGCCTGTCCAACGGCGGACGGATCGACCGCAACAAAGTCTTGACCTTCACCTTCAACGGCCAGAACTACAAAGGCTTCGAAGGCGATTCCCTGGCCGCTGCACTGCTGGCCAACGGCGTCGACATCATCGGTCGCAGCTTCAAGTATTCCCGTCCACGCGGCATCTTCGCCGCTGGCGCAGAAGAGCCGAACGCGGTGCTGCAGATCGGCGCCACCGAAGCCACGCAGATCCCGAACGTGCGCGCCACGCAACAGGCGCTGTACCAAGGCCTGGTCGCCACCAGCACCAACGGCTGGCCGAGCGTCAACAACGACATGATGGGGATTCTCGGCAAGGTCGGCGGCAAGCTGATGCCGCCGGGCTTCTACTACAAAACCTTCATGTACCCGCAATCGTTCTGGATGACCTACGAGAAGTACATCCGCAAGGCTGCCGGCCTGGGTCGCTCGCCGACCGAGAACGATCCGGACACCTACGACTACATGAACCAGCACTGCGACGTGCTGATCGTCGGCGCCGGCCCTGCAGGCCTGGCCGCTGCACTGGCGGCTGCGCGCAGCGGTGCCCGGGTGATCCTGGCTGACGAACAGGAAGAGTTCGGCGGCAGCCTGCTCGACTCCCGCGAAAGCCTCGACGGCAAGCCTGCGATGGAGTGGGTGGCCAGCGTCATCGACGAACTGAAGAACACCCCGGACGTGCTGCTGTTGCCGCGCGCCACCGTCAACGGCTACCACGACCACAACTTCCTGACCATTCACGAGCGCCTGACCGATCACCTCGGCGACCGCGCACCGATTGGCCAGGTGCGTCAGCGTATCCACCGGGTCCGCGCCACTCGCGTGGTACTGGCGACCGGCGCTCACGAGCGTCCACTGGTCTACGGCAACAACGACGTGCCGGGCAACATGCTCGCCGGCGCCATCTCGACTTATGTGCGTCGTTACGGCGTGGCACCGGGCAAGAAGCTGGTGCTGTCGACCAACAACGACCACGCCTACCGCGTTGCCCTGGATTGGCTCGATGCCAGCCTGCAAGTGGTGGCCATCGCCGACGCCCGCAGCAATCCGCGTGGTGCGCTGGTGGAAGAAGCCCGCGCCAAAGGCATCCGCATCCTTACCGGCAGCGCCGTGATCGAGGCCCGTGGCAGCAAGCACGTGACCGCTGCCCGCGTGGCCGCAATCGATGTCAAAGCCCACACCGTGACCAGCCCGGGCGAATGGCTCGACTGCGACGTGATCGGCAGCTCCGGTGGCTACAGCCCGGTGGTTCACCTGGCTTCGCACCTGGGTGGCAAGCCGATCTGGCGTGAAGACATCCTCGGTTTCGTACCGGGCGAAGCACCGCAAAAACGCGTGTGCGTCGGTGGCATCAACGGAGTCTACGGCCTCGGCGATTCCCTGGCCGACGGTTTTGAAGGTGGCGTTCGCGCTGCTGCCGAAGCTGGCTTCCAGTCGGTCGAAGGCGTGCTGCCCAAAGCCCTGAGCCGTCTCGAAGAGGCGACCCTGGCGCTGTTCCAGGTGCCCCATGAAAAGAACACCGCACGGGCGCCGAAGCAATTCGTCGACCTGCAAAACGACGTCACCGCCGCCGCCATCGAACTGGCGACCCGCGAGGGCTTCGAGTCGGTCGAGCACGTCAAACGCTACACCGCGCTGGGTTTCGGCACCGATCAGGGCAAGCTCGGCAACGTCAACGGCCTGGCCATCGCTGCCCGCTCGCTGAACGTGACCATCCCGCAGATGGGCACCACCATGTTCCGCCCGAACTACACGCCGGTGACTTTCGGCGCCGTGGCCGGTCGTCACTGTGGGCACATCTTCGAGCCGGTGCGCTACACCGCACTGCATCAATGGCACCTGAAAAGCGGCGCCGAGTTCGAAGACGTCGGCCAGTGGAAGCGTCCTTGGTACTTCCCGAAATCCGGTGAAGACCTGCATGCGGCAGTGAAGCGCGAATGCAAAGCCGTGCGCGACAGCGTCGGCCTGCTCGATGCTTCGACCCTGGGCAAGATCGACATCCAGGGCCCGGATGCGCGCGAGTTCCTCAACCGCGTCTACACCAACGCCTGGACCAAGCTCGATGTGGGCAAGGCGCGTTACGGCCTGATGTGCAAAGAAGACGGCATGGTCTTCGACGACGGCGTGACGGCTTGCCTGGCCGACAACCATTTCGTCATGACCACCACCACCGGCGGCGCGGCTCGCGTACTGCAGTGGCTGGAGCTGTACCACCAGACCGAATGGCCGGACATGAAGGTGTACTTCACCTCCGTGACCGACCACTGGGCGACCATGACCCTGTCCGGGCCGAACAGCCGCAAGCTGCTCGCTGAAGTCACCGACATCGACCTCGCCAACGAAGCCTTCCCGTTCATGACCTGGAAAGAAGGTTTGGTGGGTGGTGTGCCAGCGCGGGTATTCCGGATTTCGTTTACCGGTGAGCTGTCGTACGAAGTCAACGTGCAAGCCGACTATGCGATGGGCGTCCTGGAAAAAATCGTCGACGCTGGCAAGAAGTACAACCTCACCCCGTACGGCACCGAAACCATGCACGTGCTGCGGGCCGAGAAGGGCTTCATCATCGTCGGTCAGGACACTGACAGCTCGATGACCCCGGACGACCTGAACATGGGCTGGTGTGTCGGTCGCACCAAACCGTTCTCGTGGATCGGCTGGCGTGGCATGAACCGTGAAGACTGCGTGCGTGATCAGCGCAAGCAACTGGTTGGCCTGAAGCCGATCGATCCGAACAAGTGGCTGCCGGAAGGTGCGCAACTGGTGTTCAACACCAAGCAGGCGATCCCGATGACCATGGTCGGTCACGTGACCTCCAGCTACCTGCACAACTCCCTGGGCTATTCGTTTGCCATGGGCGTGGTCAAGGGCGGGTTGCAGCGCATGGGCGAGCGCGTGTTCGCACCGCTGGCCGACGGCAGCGTGATCGAGGCGGAAATCGTTTCCTCGGTGTTCTTCGATCCGAAGGGCGAACGCCAGAACGTGTGATTGCCGGATGTGGTTTTGACTGTGGGAGCCAGCTTGCTGGCGATGAACGATAACGCGGTGCATCTGATACACCGCGTCGTTTGGATCGCCAGCAAGCCGGCTCCTACAGGAGGCAACCGCACCATCAACAGAATTCAGGAAAGGTGCTTTATGACCGCAGCCAATGTTTACCAACAACGCCCAACCTCCGGGGCCAAGGCCGAGTCGTCGCTGCATCATGCCGACCTCGCCAGCCTGGTGGGCAAGGGCCGCAAGAACGCCGGTGTGACCGTGCGTGAGAAAAAACTCCTCGGCCACTTGACGATTCGTGGCGATGGCCACGATGCCGCGTTTGCCGCCGGTGTGCACAAAGCCCTCGGCATCGAATTGCCGGGTGCGCTGACCGTCATCGTCAAAGGCGAAACCAGCCTGCAATGGATGGGGCCGGATGAGTGGCTGCTGATCGTGCCGACCGGTGAAGAGCTTGCCGCCGAGCAGAAACTGCGCGAAGCGCTGGGCGATCTGCACATTGCAATCGTCAACGTCAGCGGCGGCCAGCAACTCCTCGAACTGAGCGGCCCGAACGTGCGCCAGGTGCTGATGAAGTCCACCAGCTACGACGTGCACCCGAACAACTTCCCGGTGGGTAAAGCCGTCGGCACGGTGTTCGCCAAGTCGCAACTGATGATCCGTCACACCGCCGAAGACACCTGGGAACTGCTGATTCGTCGCAGCTTCTCGGATTACTGGTGGCTGTGGCTGCAGGATGCTTCTGCCGAGTACGGCCTCAGCGTTCAGGCTTGATGAAAACCTGTAGGAGCGAGCCTGCTCCGGGCGGCGCTCCGACGATGGACTTGAGAGCGACGCGCTAAATCAGGAAGCACGCGTCATCGTTGACGTCCATCGCGAGCAGGGCTCGCTCCTACAGTAGGCATCCACCGATTTCACAGGAGTCACCGCACTATGAGCCGCGCCCCAGACACATGGATTCTGACCGCCGACTGCCCCAGCGTACTCGGCACGGTGGATGCGGTGACCCGCTTTCTGTTCGAGCAGGGCTGCTACGTCACCGAGCACCATTCCTTCGATGACCGGCTTTCGGGCCGTTTCTTCATTCGAGTGGAATTCCGCCAACCCGATGATTTCGACGAGCAGTCGTTTCGTGCGGGGCTGGCTGAACGTGGCGACGCCTTTGGCATGAATTTCGAACTGACCGCGCCGAACTATCGGCCGAAAGTGGTGATCATGGTCTCCAAGGCCGATCACTGCCTCAACGACTTGCTTTATCGCCAGCGCATCGGCCAGTTGTCGATGGACGTGGCCGCCGTGGTCTCCAACCACCCGGACCTCAAGCCACTGGCTGACTGGCACCAGATTCCGTACTACCACTTCCCGCTGGACCCGAACGACAAGCCGTCGCAAGAGCGTCAGGTCTGGCAGGTCATTGAAGAGTCCGGTGCGGAGCTGGTGATCCTTGCGCGCTACATGCAAGTGCTGTCGCCGGAACTGTGCCGCAAGCTCGATGGCAAGGCGATCAATATCCACCACTCCCTGCTGCCCGGGTTCAAGGGCGCCAAGCCCTATCACCAGGCCTACAACAAGGGCGTGAAACTGGTGGGCGCCACGGCGCACTACATCAACAACGACCTCGATGAAGGGCCGATCATTGCCCAGGGCGTCGAGGCGGTGGATCACAGCCATTACCCGGAAGACCTGATCGCCAAGGGGCGGGATATCGAAGGGTTGACCCTGGCGCGGGCGGTTGGGTATCACATCGAGAGAAGAGTGTTCTTGAACGCGAATCGTACGGTCGTTCTCTAGATCGCTATCGCTGGCAAGCCAGCTCCCACAGGGTTTTATGTCGTTCGCAGAGTTTGTGTACAACCCGGCCACTGTGGGAGCTGGCTTGCCAGCGATGAGGCCCTAACAGACAACACAGGCAATAACCCGAGCACTTAACGCGCTGCCTGCCTGGGCAACGCGGTTCCATAACAACAACAGCGAGGTGAAAGCATGTCTGGCAATCGTGGTGTGGTGTATCTCGGCGCTGGCAAGGTCGAAGTACAGAAAATCGACTATCCGAAAATGCAGGACCCGCGTGGCAGGAAGATTAACCACGCCGTCATCCTGCGTGTGGTTTCCACCAACATCTGTGGTTCCGACCAGCACATGGTGCGCGGTCGTACCACCGCTCAAACCGGCCTGGTACTGGGCCACGAAATCACCGGGGAAGTGATCGAGAAGGGCAGCGACGTCGAGAACCTGCAAATCGGCGACCTGGTGTCCGTACCGTTCAACGTCGCTTGCGGGCGCTGCCGTTCGTGCAAAGAGATGCACACCGGCGTGTGCCTGAGCGTCAACCCGGCGCGTCCGGGAGGTGCCTACGGTTATGTCGACATGGGCGACTGGACCGGCGGCCAGGCCGAATACGCCATGGTGCCGTATGCCGACTTCAACCTGCTGAAACTGCCGGATCGCGATCGGGCCATGGAAAAAATCCGTGACCTGACTTGCCTCTCCGACATCCTGCCAACCGGCTATCACGGTGCCGTGACCGCCGGCGTTGGCCCAGGCAGCACGGTGTACATCGCCGGTGCCGGTCCGGTCGGTCTGGCGGCGGCCGCATCCGCTCGCCTGCTCGGCGCGGCAGTGGTGATCGTCGGTGACGTCAACACCGTGCGCCTGGCTCACGCCAAGGCCCAGGGCTTCGAGATCGCCGACCTGTCCCTGGACACGCCGCTGCACGAACAGATCGCCGCGCTGCTGGGCGAGCCGGAAGTGGATTGCGCCATCGACGCCGTCGGCTTCGAAGCCCGTGGCCACGGCCATGACGGCGTGAAACACGAAGCCCCGGCCACCGTGCTCAACTCGTTGATGGGCGTGGTGCGGGTGGCAGGCAAGATCGGTATCCCCGGCCTCTACGTGACCGAAGACCCGGGCGCTGTCGACGCTGCCGCGAAAATGGGCAGCCTGAGCATCCGCTTCGGTCTGGGCTGGGCCAAGTCCCACAGCTTCCACACCGGCCAGACCCCGGTGATGAAGTACAACCGTGCGCTGATGCAAGCGATCATGTGGGACCGCATCAACATCGCCGAAGTGGTGGGTGTCCAGGTGATCAGCCTGGATCAGGCACCGCAGGGTTATGGCGAGTTCGATGCCGGCGTGCCGAAGAAGTTTGTGATCGATCCGCACAAGATGTTCAGTGCGGCGTAAGCCTTCAGGCAATATAAAAACGGCGACCTTCGGGTCGCCGTTTTTGTTTGGGTTGTTTTACGTTGGGGGGGTACACCACACCCTGTGGCGAGGGGGCAAGCCCCCTCGCCACAAGGACAATCACAACGTCGCCAACGCCCCTTGGTATAGCACCGGTCCTGTTGGCTGTCCGGTCGGCGAACCACCCTTCGGTTCAAGGCTGACCGCCAGCGCAATCGGCTTGCCGATCAGCGTTTTTTGCGCGTCGCTCAGCTCAACTTTGCCTTTGCCGCCCGCCGGGATCACGCCGAGGGAAATTGGTTTGCCGTCCGCCGGAATCGCCCACAACTCCAGGCTTTGCCCCGGTTCTATCGCTGCCAGTGTCAGCGGTTCGAATTGCAGGTAATCGGCATGGGCCAGAACACGCAATGCCGGCTGGGCGTCGGCGCCGGCCAGGGTCGCACTGTAGTGGGCATCGTCGCGGGTGTAGATCACACCAAGGGTTACGGCGATCAGCAGCGAGCACACCGCAGCCGTCACTCGCAGCCAATTCCAGAACGGCCGCTTGTGCGGCACGTGCAATTCTTGTGGTTCGATCCGCGCGGTGATGCCTTGCCAGACGCGATCCGGCACCGGTTGCTCCGGCAGGGTTTCGGTCAGGCTGGCCAGGCTTTCCTGCCACTGGGCCAATTCCGCGCGCAAGGTGGCGTCTTCCAGCAACAGCTGTTCGAAACGCCGACGCGCGGTGGCGGGCATCAAGCCAATGGCGTAGTCGGCGGCGAGGGCGCGACGCAGGGTCGGGGTTTGATAGTTCATGATTCAAGGCACCTGCGCAGGCGTTCCATGCCGCGACGGATCCAGGACTTCACCGAGCCCAACGGCGCGGCCAGGTGTTCGGCGAGTTCCGCACACGACAGCCCCTGGAAGTAGGCGACGGTAATCGACTGGCGCTGCATGCCTTCGAGGGTGTCCAGGCAGCGGTTCAGGGCGCGGGCTTCACGGGCACTGTCCAGTTGCTCATGGGCCGACGGGCTTTCATCCATGAGCATCTGTTCTTCGACATCGCTCAATGGCCGGTCACGGTGTTTGCGCAACTGGTCGATGGCCTGGTGACGGGTGATGTTGATCATCCAGGTCAGAGGCGCTGATAGATGCGCTTCGTAGCGCGATGCATTGTTCCAGATGCGCACGAAGCTCTCCTGCAGCACCTCTTCGGCCAGGTCCGGACGGCCCATGAAGCGCAGCGCTACCCCGTGCAGGCGGGGGCCGACACTGCGGTACAGCGTCTCGAACGCGCGGCGGTCGCCCAATGAACACTGGGCCAGCAGTTGCCTGAGCTGATCGGCGTCGACGGTGGGAATAGCAGTTCTCCCGCAGGGCTGGGCAAGGGGGCGGTGGCAGGCAGAGGTTAGTTCACAGTGCCCGGTTGTTCCATTCACGGCGAACCGCTCGAAAGGATCGCCGCCCCCGATGCACAGGGACGGCGATACGGCTCAGCCTTTGGGCATCAGCACTTTGTCGATGACCTGAATCACCCCGTTGGACTGATACACGTCATAAGTGGTGATGTCGGCGATGTCGCCCTTTTCATCCTTGATGGTGATGTTGTGCGGGCCGTTCATCATTGCCCACAGTTTGCCGCCGGCCACAGTGGTCAGTTCGGCCTTGCCGCCACCGGCCCTGATTTTCTCGACCAGGGTCTTCATATCGAGTTTTCCGGCGACCACGTGGTAGGTGAGAATGTGCGTCAGCGTGGCCTTGTTGGCCGGTTTGAGCAGGGTGTCGACGGTGCCTGCGGGCAGGGCGGTGAAGGCCGAATTGACCGGGGCGAACACGGTGAACGGGCCTTTGCCCTTGAGGGTGTCGACCAGGCCAGCAGCTTTTACCGCGGCGACCAGGGTGGTGTGATCGGCGGAGTTCACCGCGTTATCGACGATGTCCTTGCTCGGCAACATGGCCTGGCCGCCGACCGTGACGGTGTCGTGGCCCATGTCCGCTGCTTGCACGGTGTTGAGGACGAGTCCGCCACCAAGGGCCAGGGTCAGCAGGCTGGCAATCAATGGCGTTTTGATCGAAGTGCGTTTCATGGTGATGATCCTTGTGATGAGAATCGGCCAGGAGTGTCTGTCCGTGCTTGATATACGCGGGAGAAGCCAGACTGGATGCAGGGCAGGGGATTTTCCCTGTAGGAGCGAGCCTGCTCGCGATGGACGTCAACACTAACGCATACTTCTTGAATCAACGCGTTGCCCTGGAGTTCATCGCGAGCGGGCTGGCTCCCACAGAGGGGGCGGGAACAATGTCCGGGGAATCCGGTCCAATACACAGTTTTTCGCCGCCCATTGCCGGGCGGTGTTCATAGAGGATGTCTGAATGAAGGTTTTACGCGGTTTTGCCCTGGCATCGCTCTTGACCCTGGCGGTCAGCCCGGCCTTTGCACAGTTCAACCTGAGCGATGCGGCCAGCGCGATTGCGGGCATGAAGGGCGGTGACGCGGCTGCGACTGCCGCACCGACGCCGCAGACAGCCGATCTGCTGAGCACCCTCAGTGAACTGAACATCACCCCACAGCAAGCCGTCGGCGGCGCCGGGGCGATGCTGGGGTTGGCGAAGAATCAGTTGAGTTCGACCGATTACTCGGAACTGGCCAAAAGCGTGCCGGGCATCGACATACTCTCGGGCGGCGGTGAGTTGGGCGCGCTGGCCGGCCTGCTCGGTTCCAGCGGCAAAGCTGCAGGGCTGGATAACGCCCTGGGCAACGTCAAGGACACCAATGACCTGAACAACGCCTTCAGCGCCCTGGGCATGGACAGCGGCATGATCGGCCAGTTTGCCCCGGTGCTCCTGCAATACTTCGGTCAGCAGGGTGTCGGCGGTTCGTTGCTGAGCAGCCTGGGCAGCATCTGGGGCGCTGGCGCCGGTAGCTGATTCAGTGGCGCCCGGCGCGCAAGGCGTCGATGCGCCGGTCCTTCTCGATCCAGAGCTGGTTGACCCAGTTCTGGACCTTCTCGCGAAACAGCGGATCATTTTCGTAATTGCCCTGCCATAGCGCCGGGTCGAGTTCGCGGGTCTTGATGTCGATGATGACCCTGGGCAGATTGCCGCTGATCAGATCCCAGAACCCCGGGATCTTTTGCTGCGGGTAGACCACTGTCACATCGAGAATGGCGTCCAGCTGTTCACCCATCGCCGCCAGCACGAACGCCACACCGCCAGCCTTGGGTTTGAGCAGGTGAGTGAATGGCGACTGCTGTTGAGCGCTTTTCGCTGCGGTGAAACGCGTACCTTCCAGATAGTTGACCACCGTCACCGGCTGGCGCTTGAACAGCTCGCAGGCTTGTTTGGTGATCTGCAGATCCTCGCCCGCCAGTTCCGGGTGCTTCGCCAGGAACGCCTTGCTGTAGCGCTTCATGAACGGGTAGTCCAGCGCCCACCATGCCAGGCCCAGGAAAGGCACCCAGATCAGCTCTTTCTTGAGGAAGAATTTGAAGAACGGCGTGCGCCGGTTCAGCGTCTGGATCAGCGCCGGGATGTCGACCCAGGATTGGTGGTTGCTGATCACCAGGTAAGAGGTGTCGCGACGCAGGTCATCACCGCCACGGATATCCCATTGGGTGGGGATGCAGACGCGGAAAATCAGTTTGTCGATTTCCGACCAGGTTTCGGCGATCCACATCACCGCCCAGGACGCGTAGTCGCGTAAACGGCCGGGCAGGACCAGTTTGAGCAGGGCAAACACCATCAGCGGTCCGATCAGGACCAGGGTGTTGAGCAGAAGCAGCAGGGTCAAGAAACAGCCGGTGAGCAGGCGGCGCATAAGTCACTCGTGGAAGCGGTTGGGCGCGCCATGATAAGCAGCTTCGGGCAACAGGCCAAATCGGTGGTGACGAATGTTTCACTTGCGGGTCGCTAACCTTGTGGGAACGATCAAGCTGACAACGGTCTAAAATCCGGCTGTTCACTCTCATGGAAGCCCATTACGTGAAATCCCTCCTTGCAGTGCTTACCCTTGTCGCCCTGCCGGTCATGGCCGCCGAGCCCACCCTCTATGGGCGTTACGAATACATCGCGCTGCCGGAAATCGGCGGTGAAGTGCTCAAGGCCAAGATGGATACTGGCGCACTAACGGCGTCGCTGTCGGCCAAGGACATCGAAACCTTCACCCGCGACGGCGAAGACTGGGTGCGTTTCCGTCTCGCCACCAAGGACGCGAGCAATAAGGTCTATGAACACAAGGTCGCGCGCATCAGCAAGATCAAGACCCGTTCCGAAGAGGACGAAGATGAAGACACCGCCGCGCCGACCAAGCGTCCGGTGGTCGATCTGGAGCTGTGCCTGGGCAACGTCAAGCGCACCGTGGAGGTCAACCTCACCGACCGCAGCAGCTTCAACTACCCGTTGCTGATTGGCGCCAAGGCGTTGCGCGAGTTCGGCGCGGCGGTGAACCCGGCGCGGCGGTTTACCGCGAACAAGCCCGATTGCTGATTGACGAGGTGTGAGGCTTGGGGCACCGTTCGCCCACATCCCTGCCGGGCTCGGACGCCATGCCTCATATCCTGATTGTCGAAGACGAAGCGGCCATTGCCGATACCCTGGTTTTCGCCCTGCAAAGCGAGGGGTTCACCACCACATGGCTGAGCCTCGGCGCGGCCGCGCTGGAGCATCAGCGCCAGACTCCGGCGGATCTGATCATTCTCGATATCGGCCTGCCGGACATCAGCGGCTTCGAAACCTGCAAGCAACTGCGGCGCTTCAGCGAAGTGCCGGTGATGTTCCTCAGTGCCCGCGATGGCGAGATCGATCGCGTCGTGGGCCTGGAAATCGGCGCCGACGATTATGTGGTCAAGCCGTTCAGTCCCCGGGAGGTGGCGGCGCGCGTCCGGGCGATTCTCAAGCGTATGGCACCGCGTACGGCGAGCGAACCTTCAGCGGCGCTGTTTCGCATCGACAGCGAACGTGTGCAAATCAGCTATCGCGGTCAATTGCTGACCCTGACCCGCCATGAATTCCGCCTGCTGCAATGCCTGCTGGAGCAACCCGAGCGGGTCTTCAGTCGCGAACAGTTGCTCGATGCGGTGGGCGTGGCCGCCGACGCCGGTTACGAGCGCAGCATCGACAGCCACATCAAGAGCGTGCGCGCCAAACTGCGCCTGGTGAAGGCTGACGCCGAACCGATCCAGACCCACCGCGGCCTCGGCTACAGCTACAGCCCGGGACAAAGCTGATGCCGCTGGGAATCCGGATTTTCCTGGTCTACGCACTGTTCATCGGCCTGACGGGCTACTTTGTGCTCAACACGGTCATGCAGGAAATCCGCCCCGGCGTTCGCCAGTCCACCGAAGAAACCCTGGTCGATACCGCCAACCTGATGGCCGAGATCCTGCGTGACGACTTCAAGGCCGGCAGCCTCAACCAGAACCGCTGGCCGGAACTGCTCAAGGCCTATGGTGAGCGGCAGCCGGCGGCGAAAATCTGGGGTTCGCCGAAGAATCAGGTCAACCACCGTATCTACGTCACCGACGCCAGGGGCATCGTCGTGCTGGACTCCAGCGGGACGGCGGTGGGGCAGGATTACTCGCGCTGGAACGATGTCTACCTGACGCTGCGCGGCGAATACGGTGCCCGCTCCACGCGCAATGATCCCGACGATCCGGGGTCTTCGGTGATGCACGTCGGTGCGCCGATTCGCGACAATGGCCAGATCATCGGCGTGGTCAGCGTGGCCAAGCCCAACAGTTCGCTGCAGCCTTATGTGGACCGCACGGAGCGCCGGCTGCTGGCTTATGGCGCCGGCTTGATCGGTCTCGGTCTGTTGTTCGGCGCGTTGTTGTCCTGGTGGCTGAGCCGCGCGTTGCGCAGATTGACGGCGTACGCCCAGGGCGTCAGTGAAGGCCGGCGGGTCGAAGTGCCACACTATCGCGGCGGAGAACTGGAACAGTTGGCCACTGCGGTTGAGCAGATGCGCACACAGCTTGAAGGCAAGGCCTATGTCGAGCGTTACGTGCACACATTGACCCATGAACTGAAGAGTCCGCTGGCAGCCATTCGTGGCGCAGCGGAGCTGTTGCAAGGCGATATGCCTCTGGCGCAGCGACAACGCTTCGTCGGCAACATCGACAGCGAAAGTGCACGCATGCAGCAGCTGATCGAGCGGTTGCTGAATCTGGCGCAAGTCGAGCAGCGCCAGGGTCTGGAAGAACGCGTCGAGGTGCCGCTGGGTGCATTGTTGGATCAATTGCTGAGTGCTCAGGCGGCGCGAATCGAAACCCGTCGGTTGCAGGTGGAGCAGACAATTGCCGCGGACCTGACGCTCTGTGGCGAGCCGTTTTTGTTGCGGCAGGCGTTGGGCAACCTGTTGGAAAACGCCCTGGATTTCACCCCGGTCCAAGGCATGATGGGATTCAGTGCGCAGAGGGTGGGCGAGCAGGTCGAGTTCAAGCTGTTCAATCAGGCCGAGGCCATTCCCGACTATGCGTTGCCACGGTTGAGCGAGCGTTTCTACTCGCTGCCGAGACCGGACAGCGGACGCAAAAGCACCGGGCTTGGCCTGAACTTCGTCGAGGAAGTGGTCAAGCTGCATGGCGGTACCCTGAGCATCGGCAATGTCGACGGCGGGGTGGAAGTCAGGTTGCGCTTGCCTTGACACCGAGTCGCGGCCATCGCGAGCAAGCTCGCTCCCACAGTTGATTTATATTGTGCGCAGAACTTGTGTTCACAGAAGATCCAGTGTGGGAGCGAGCTTGCTCGCGATGGGGGCGGCCGAATCTCCACACAATCTCCATATTCCCCCCATAACCCCATCACACACTGAATCCAGACTTTCCCCATCCAAAACAGGGAGAGTCCCATGAACCGTAGCCTGACCCTAAAACTCGGGGCAATTGCCCTGTTGATTGTGTTGTTGCTGATTCCACTCCTGATGATCAACGGCGTGATACGCGACCGTCAGCAACTGCGTGACGGCGTGCTCGACGACATCGCCCGCAGTTCCAGCTTCAGCCAGCAGGTGAGCGGTCCGTTGATGGTGGTGCCGTATCGCAAGGTGGTGCGCACCTGGAAGACCCGTGAAAAAACCAACGAGCGCTATCAAGACATCGGCGAAGAGCGTGGTCGTCTGTATTTCCTGCCGGAACGTTTCGAACTCGACGGCCAGGTGCAGACCGAGTTGCGCTCCCGGGGGATTTACCAGGCGCGGCTGTTTCATGCCGACAATCGCATCAGTGGGCATTTTTCGTTGCCGGCGCGGCTCGGTATCAAGGAAGACTTTGCCGATTACCAGTTCGACCAACCGTTTCTTGCCGTCGGCATCAGCGACATCCGTGGCATCGAAAATGCCTTGAAACTCGAACTTGACGGCCAGCGCCTGGACTTCATTCCCGGAAGCCAGGTCGGCTGGCTGGGTGAGGGTGTGCACGTGACGCTGCCGGCGCTGAAGGCAGAACAGGCTGCGGAGCTGGACTTCGGTTTTGATTTGCGCCTGCAAGGCACAGGCGTGTTGCAGGTATTGCCGGTGGGTAAGACCAGCACGGTTTCGCTGAGTGCCGACTGGCCTCACCCAAGCTTCATCGGCAACTACCTGCCGGCCCAGCGTGAAGTGACCGATCAGGGATTTACCGCCAACTGGCAGGCATCGTTTTTCTCCACCAATCTGCAGGAGGCCTTGAGCACTTGCGTCACCGGTGGTGACTGCACAGCCTTCAGTGGCCGCAGCTTTGGCGTGAGTTTCATCGACCCGGTGGACCAGTATCTGAAAAGCGACCGGGCGATCAAATACGCCCTGCTGTTCATCGTCCTGACGTTCGCCGGTTTCTTCCTCTTCGAAGTGCTGAAAAGCCTGGCCGTGCACCCGGTGCAATACGCTTTGGTGGGGGTGGCCCTGGCGTTCTTCTATCTGCTGTTGCTGTCGTTGTCCGAACACATCGGTTTTGGCCTGGCGTATCTGCTGTCGGCGGCTGGTTGCGTGGTGTTGATCGGTTTTTACGTGTGCCATGTCCTGCGCAGCGTCGTGAACGGGTTGAGTTTCTCCGCAGGGCTGGCGGCGTTGTACGGCCTGCTTTATGGCGTGTTGAGCGCCGAGGATTACGCACTGCTGATGGGCTCGTTGCTGCTGTTCGCTTTGTTGGGTGTGTTCATGGTGCTGACCCGCAAGCTGGACTGGTACGGGATCGGGCAGAAAACGGCCAAACCGTTGGCGTTCGATGTGGGGGAAGTGCAATGAGCCGGTCGTTGGGGTTGCGCGAGGATCAGCGTTGGAGCGAGGTGTTGGTGACGCGGATTTTGCAGTGGTTGCCGGATGAACCGCGTTGGAATTGTCGTGAGCAGGCTCGCTCCCACAAGGGTTCTGCAGTGAATACAAAACACGATCCAATGTGGGAGCGAGCCTGCTCGCGATGAGGCCGGTACCGTCAGCGAAGATTTAAACCTTGGGCATCGTCGCAATCATCGAAGGCCGCTGACTCACCTCGAAATACCACGCCGCCAGTTGCGGATTGGTTGCACGCCAATCCAGATCCGGATGGCGCAGATCCAGGTAACCCAACGCACACGCCACGCTGATCGCGGCGACGTCGAAGTGGCAGGTCAGCTCGGCAATCGCGTCCTTTTCCAGCAATGCCAGGGCACGGCGGATCTTGTCGCGCTGGCCGTCGAGCCATTCGTCCCAGTGCTTTTCCGGGGCGCGCAGGGCGACTTCGTAGCGCACTAGCACGGCCGCATCCATGATCCCGTCGGCCAGCGAAGCGAGGGTCAGGCGCCGCCAGCGGGCCGAGCCTTCGCGGGGGATCAGCGGGTTGCCGACGTGCTGCTGGTCGAGGTAGTCGAGGATGACCCGGCTGTCATGGATGATGTTGCCATCGGCCAGGCGCAGCGCCGGGATCTTGCCCAGGGGGTTGTCTTCGATCAGCGTGAGGTCCGGGTTGACCGGGGTGAGCACGCTGGTCTGCAACGCCACCCGGCCCTGCTGACCGGTTTCGTGCAGCAGCACCATGACTTTGCGAACGAAGGGAGAGAGCGGGTTGTGGTACAGGGTCATGCTCGGGGCGGACATGGCAGCGTCTCGATCGGTGGCAGTGTCGGGCAGCATAGCGCGTTGATGCGATAGCTCAAGATCACCGTCACCTGTAGGAGCGAGCCTGCTCGCGAAAAAACTGAGGGCGCCGCGTGGTGTCAGGTGCCCAGCGTCATCGTTAACGACCTTCGCGAGCAGGCTCGCTCCTACAGGGGTTGCGTTTTAGCTGGCGGGTTGCAGCGTCTGCCCGGCTTCAGGGCCTGTAGCGGCCCGGGGCTTGATCTCACGGGCAACCGTCCAGACGATGAACGCGGCAATGATGTCGAAAATCGCCAGCACCACGAACAGCGGGCTGTAGCCGATCTTGGTCACCATCACGCCAAACACCAGCGTGAACGCGGCGGCGCCCAGGTAGCCGAACATGCCGCCCATGCCGGTGGCGGTGGCCACTTCGTTTTTGCCGAACGAGTCAGAGGTGATCGCATACAACGCGCCGGACAAGGTCTGGTGAGCGAAGCCGCCGATGCACAGCAGCGCAATCGCGGTGTACGGGCTGGCCACCAGGCCGATGCAGGCCGGGCCGATCATGCACGAGGCGCCGAACAGCAGGACCATTTTGCGCGAGGTGAACAACGATACGTTGCAGTACTTGTGGAAGAACGGGCTCAGGTAGCCGCCGAGTACGCAGCCGAGGTCGGCGGCGAGGAACGGCAGCCAGGCGAACATCGCGATCTCTTTGATGTTCATGTGCCGTTCGGTCATCAGGTACAGCGGGATCCATGCGTTGAAGGTCTGCCAGGCTGGCTCGGAGAGCATGCGCGCACTGGCGATGGCGTAGAAGTTGCGGCTGCCGATGATCTTTTTCCAGCTGCCTTTTTTCGTGGTCGGGTCTTTGAAATGATCTTCCTGGCCGCTGAGGATGTAGTCGCGTTCTTCATCGCTCAGGCGCTTTTGATCCCGCGGATGTTTGTAGAGCACCATCCACAGAAAGGTCCAGGCCACGCCCAGGCCGCCCACGATCAGGAACGCCAGTTCCCAGCCGCTGTGCAGGATCGCCCAGACCACCAGCGGCGGCGCCAGTACCGCACCAATCGAAGAGCCGATGTTGAACCAGCCGATGGCCACCGAGCGCTCTTTGGCCGGGAACCATTCAGTGGAGGTCTTGACCGCCGCCGGCAATCCCGCCGCTTCGGTCAGGCCAAGCAGGCCGCGGACAAAGGCCAGGCCCTGCCAACCGGTCGCCAGGGCCGCCAGCGCGCAGGCAATCGACCAGGCAAAGGCGAAAATGGCGAAGCCCATTTTGGTGCCGATGGCATCGATGATGTAGCCGGCCACCGGTTGCATCAGTGCATAGCACACCTGCCAGGCGACGACGATGTGCGAGTACTGCTCGGTGGAGATGTTCATTTCGCTCATCAGGGTCGGAGCGGCCACTGACAGGGTATTGCGAGCCAGGTAGTTGACCATCAGGCCGGCCGTCACCAGGCCGACCATCCACCAGCGGATGCCTTTGACTTTCATCACTTCACCATCATTTTCTTGGATTTATTTTTGGTGCCGCATTTGTTGTATGTTGTCGTACAACATGAGCCTTTATAGGAGCGCAAGGGTAAAACTGTCAACAAATATGTCAGGGAATTTGCAGGGGGAGGCGACGGGCGGGGAGTGTGGTTATCGTATGACTGGCGAATAGTTGAGACTTGCCGCTGTACCTGTGGGAGCGAGCCTGCTCGCGAAAGCGGTGTGTCAACCAACATCAATGGCGACTGAGACACCGCATTCGCGAGCAGGCTCGCTCCCACAGGGGGTTAACGGCGTTGAAAGAGGCCGCGCAGGGCAAACGCGGCGGGGATGCCCAGCCCCAGCCAACTCAGCGAGTCCCACACACCATCCCCGAGCAACGCGGCAAACAAGCCGGCCGCACTGAGCAGCGCGATGACGGTCGGAATGGCAAACACTTTCCAGAAGTTCGACTGCCGGGGCTTCATGCCACGCTCTCCGCTTTTTCCGCCACGGGTTTTACCGCCTTGCGCCGCACCACCCACAGATAAACGCCGCTGCCGAGCACGATGATGGTCAGCACATCGAGGGTCGCCCAGAGTATTTGCATCGGCATGCCGCCGTAGTCACCGAAGTGCAGCGGCTGCGACATGCCCATGGCGTCCATGTACCAGGGGCGTTCGGCCACGGCAGTGACTTGCAGGGTGCTGGCGTCGATCAGCACCGGCGTCAGCAGGTGCGAGGTCAGGTGCGTGCTGCCTTTCATGAACACCGCGTAATGGTGCTCACTGGAAAAGCGCGTGCCGGGGAAGGCGATGAAGTCCGCCTGCATGCCCGGCGCGACGTCCCGGGCGATGTCGAGCAAGCGGGTGGCCGGCGCCAGGTGCGTCAGCGGCGGCGCATCACGGTACGGTGCGACCATGGCGCTCAGGCTGTCGTTGCGCCACGCAGCGATGATCAGGTCGGCGCAGGCACTGATTACGCCGGTCACGCCGACCACCATAGCCCAGGTCAAGGTCACCACACCGATCAGGTTATGCAGGTCGAGCCAGCGCAGGCGCGTGGATTTGTCCTGGCGCACGGTGGCGAATTTCAAGCGGCGCATGAACGGCAGGTACAGCACCGTGCCGGAAACGATCGCCACGACGAACAGAATGCCCATGAACGCCAGCAGCAATTTGCCCGGCAAGCCGGCGAACATGTCCACATGCAGGCGCAGCATGGTCAGCATGAAACCGCCATTGGCCGATGGCGTTTCCAGCGCTTCGCCGGTGCGGGCGTCGAGCATGAACGTGTGGGACGAGTTCGGTTCGGTGCCGGCGGTCGCGGCCATGATCGTCAGCACCGCGTTGGGTTCATCGTCCTCGAAGCCAAAGTACTGCATGGCTTCACCGGGACGATGTTTTTGGGCCGCCTCTACCAGCTGCTGCAGATTCAGGCGTGGGGTGTCCGCCGGCATTTCCTTCACTTGCGGCGCATCGCCCAGCAAGTGGTCGATCTCGTGGTGAAAGATCAACGGCAGGCCGGTCAGTGCCAGCATCAGCAGGAATACCGTACAAATCAGGCTGGTCCAGGTATGGACAGTGGACCAGCGGCGAATTGTTTTACTTTTCATTTCATGGCCTTCAGAAAAACCAAAGCCGTCCACGAAGGACGGCCTGATCATTGGGCGTGTCAGCTCAACGCGTTACCACTTGTAGGTTGCACTGGCGACGACACTGCGCTGGTCGCCGTAGTAGCAGTAGAAGCTGTCGCAAGTCGAGATGTAGTCCTTGTCGAACAGGTTGGTTGCGTTAACGGCCAGCGAAGCGCCCTTGAGGCTGTTGTCCAGGCGGCCGAGGTCATAGTGTACCGCGGCGTCGAACACCGTGTAGGCGTCGGCCTTGCCCAGCCAGGTGTTGGCCTCGTCGCCATACGTATTGCCGGTGTAGCGCGCGCCGGCGCCGATGCCGAAGCCGTCGAGCACGCCGTTGTGCCAGGTGTAGTCACCCCATACCGATGCTTGCTGGTTAGGCATCAGCTGCAGGCGATTGCCCTTGAACGCGCCGTCCTGCACTTCGGACTTGGCCAGGGTATAGGCGGCGGTGACCTTGAGGTTCTCGGTCACGTCGGAAACAGCTTCCAGTTCCAGGCCTTTGACTCTCACTTCGCCGGTCTGGCTGGTGATCGTCACGTTACCCACGTTGTTGGTGACGGAAACGTTTTTCTGGGTCAGGTCATACACGGCTGCGGTCAACAGCGTGTTGCTGCCCGGTGGCTGGTACTTGATACCCAGTTCCCATTGCTTGCCTTCGGTCGGCTTGAACGAATCGGTCGGCGAGGCGACGGCATTGCTGGCCGGCTGGAACGATTCGGCGTAGGACAGATAAGGCACGAAACCCGAATCGAACACGTAGCTGATCGCTGCGTTGCCGCTGAAGTTCTTGTCGCGCTCGGTGTTGGTGGCATCACCCTTGTTGAAGAACTTGGTCCCGGTATGCACCCAGTCTTCACGACCGCCGAGGGTCAGGCGCCATTGGTCGAGGGCCATTTGATCCTGGACGTACAGACCGGTCTGGTGGGTCTTCTGGTCATAGTCGTAAAACGCCGAGGAGCGTGGTGGACGAGTGATCGGCAAGCCATAGACTGGGTTGTTGACGTTGATGGCCGGTGCGCCACCGAAGATCGAGGTGTAGTTGGTGTTGCTGCGCTGGTGGTCCAGGCCGATCAACAGCGTGTGTTGGATGTCACCGGTGGCGAAGTCGCCCTGGAAGTTGTTGTCCACGGCGAACTGGCTGATGTCCTCGTCGACATTGGTGGTGCCGCGCCCGGTGTTGCCTTCGTCGTCTACGACAAACCCGATGGACGGAAAGTAGCTGTTGACGGTAACCGTCTGGAACGACAGATCCGACTTGGTGTAGCGCAGGTTCTGGCGGAACTGCCATACATCGTTCAGGCGATGTTCGAAGGCATAGCCCAGTGCGTAATAGGTGCGGTCGTAGAAGTCGTAGTCCGGATCACCCAGGTTCTTGTGGTGCGAGATCTTGCCGAACGGCATGTCGATCTTGGTGCCCTGAATCGGGTAGAACTGGCTGGTCACGCCGGTATCGTCACGGGTGAACTGCGTCAGCAGGGTGAATTTTGTGTCTTCGTCGATGTTCCACGTCAGGCTTGGTGCAATGTTGTAGCGCTTGTCATCGATATGATCGATCTGGGTGCCACCGTCACGCACCACGCCGCTCACACCGTAGAGAAAGCGGCCTTCGTCGTCGATCTTGCCGGTGCTGGCGAAGTTGATCTGGCGATGGTTGTCGCTGCCGTATTGCAGTTGGACCTCGCTGCTGGCTTCGGCGCTCGGGCGCCGGCTGACCATGTCCAGCAGGCCGCCCGGCGGGGTCTGGCCGTACACGGACGAGGCCGGGCCGCGCAGCAGTGCCAGGCGGTCGAGGTTCCAGGTTTCCTGTTTCGGGTTGGCGTACACGCCTTTTGGCAGCGGCAGGCCGTCGAGGAATTGAGTCGGCTCGAAACCGCGCACGCGCAACCAGTCGGCGCGGGTGTCGCTGCCGTAGCTGCTGGCGGTGATACCCGGCAGGTAGCGCACGGCATCATCGAGAGTATGTGCGTTGCGGTCGTCCATCTGCTCGCGAGTGACGACCGAAATCGAGCGCGGCGCCTCGACCAGCGCGGTATCGGTCTTGGTGCCGGCGGCGGTGCGCTTGGCCAGGTAGCCCTGCACCGGGCCCCAAGCGCTTTCAGTGTCTTCCACGCCGATCACGCTGGTCGCCGGCAGGGCCAACACACCCTCGGGCACAGCCACCAGGCTGTAGGTGCCCGCACTGCTCTGTTCCAGTTGCAACCCGGTGCCACGCAGGGCTTCGCGCAGGGCGCCGGCCGCGTCGAACTGGCCTTGGACCGGTGCCGACGTCTTGCCCGCCGCCAGTGACGGATTCAGCGACAGGGCCAGGCCGGCCTGGCTGGCGATCTGGTTCAGGGTGCTGGCCAGCGGTGCGGCTGGCAGGTTGTAGGCGCGAACGCTGGACGCTTGTTCAGCGGCGATCAGTTGGCTGCTGGCCAAAGGGGTGCAAAGGGCAATGGCGACCGCCAGCAAACTGGGGCGCAACAAGGTGTCTAGCGAACGGGACATACAGCGGCTCCTGAATGGAAATATTTCTCAATTGCCTGTGTGCCGAACGAAAATCAGAAAGTGATAGGGCTGGATGAAAATAATTTCGATTCAGTTATCCATTTGAGACCATGGGCTTTTGTGGCGAGGGGGCTGTGTGGGGATTCAGGGCTTGGTGTCGGCCTTGGCCACCACCGTCACCCACCATTGCGTGTGCTGTTCGATCTGCACCGGCAGGGTCGGCAGCAGGGCATTGAGCGCCAGGTCGGTGTCGCGCAGCGGGAAGCTGCCGGTGATGCGCAGGTCGGCCACTTCCGGCGCGACGCCTACATGACCGGTGCGATAGCGGCCGATCTCATTCACCAGATCTTCCAGCCGCGTGTTGTCCACCACCAGCATGCCGCGGGTCCAGGCGTCCGCGCCGAGGTTGACGGCCAGAACCGGACCCATGCCTTTGTTGCGGATCAGCACCTGCTGGCCTTCGTGCAGGATCTGTTCGTCAGGGCTGGACTCAGGGTGAGCCGCCACCGCCGACTGCAATACGCTCAGGCGCGTACCTTGTTCTTCACGCTTGACCAGAAACCGCGTACCCAGCGCACGCATGCTGCCTTCACGGGTTTCGACAATGAACGGCCGGGGATCGCCATGACCGGTTTCAACCAGGATCTCGCCTTCTTGCAGCACGATGCGCCGCTGCTTCTCATCGAAGCGCACATCGAGCGCACTGTGGGTGTTGAGATTGATCAGCGTGCCATCAGCCAGGCGCAGAGTGCGCTGTTCGCCAACGGCGGTACGCTGGTCGGCCAGCCAATAATCGATCGGCAGATAACGTGGCCCGGCAAACAGCGCCAGGCCGATCACCGCCACGAAGCTCGCCACGCCAGTGCCGAGCTTGCGCACCCGGCGACGGATGCCTTCGCGCGATTGCAGCAGGGCGGTGCGGGCCGGGCCGCTGGCCGCGCTGAAACGCTGGTCGAGCATGCCCAACTGGCGCCAGGCGCGGGCGTGCTCTTCGTGGGCGGCGTGCCACTTGGCGAATTCTTCGCGTTCTACCGGGTTGGCGCCATCCATGGACAACTGCCAGGCAATCGCCGCGTCCAGCACGTTGGCCGATACCGGTTTGGAACTGACCGGGCTCATGTCGGCTCACCGTACAGCGCGATGTAGCACTGGCGAATGCCTTGGGCCAGGTACTGGCGCACCCGCGGCACCGACACCCCCAGGCGCTCGGCGATTTCTGCGTGGCCGAGGCCGTCGAGACGGTTGTAGAGGAACGCCGCCCGGGCCTTGCTGGAAAGCTTGCCGAGCAAACGGTCAATGTTCTTCAGGTCTTCGAGGATCATTTGCTGTTCTTCCACCGACGGTTGCTCGGCTTCGGGAATCAGCATCAGCTCGGTGAGATAGGCCTGTTCCAGCGCGGCGCGCCGGAAATAATCGAACAGCAGGCCCTTGGCGATCGCCACCAGGAATGCCCGCGGCTCGCGCGGTTCCTTCAGTTCCTCTCGGCCGAGCAAGCGCACGAAAGTGTCCTGGCTCAGGTCTTCGGCCCGCTGTGGGCAGGCGACGTTGCGGCGAAGCCAGGCCAATAGCCAACTGCGGTGGTCGCGATATAGCGCACCGACGAGCTCACTTTGAGGGCTTGGGACTGACGACACGCCGCATCACCGATTGGGAAATGTTAACTAACGAGAATTGTTCGCGATTCTGTCAGAGGCGAGGGAGGTAAGCAATTGGCGTTGGTCGGGCGGGATTTTGGTGACGGCCCCTGTAGGAGCGAGCCTGCTCGCGATGGACGTCAACGATAACGTTGGCTGCCTGACACCCAGCGGTGTCCTGGAGTTCATCGCGAGCAGGCTCGCTCCTACAGAGGGGGTGCGTATAGGTCAGAAGGAGGGTGCCTGCTGTCGGCGTTTCCACTGGCTCAAGCGCTGTTGCAGGTTCAACGGACTATGAATCTGCTGTTGCCGCGCGCGGCTGAACAGGATCAGCGCCAGTTCGGCGGTGGCCAGGGCGTCGGCGCTGGCGTGGTGGCGTTCGAACACTTCGAGCTTGAACCAGTCGATCCAATCGTCCAGCCCGGCCTCGCGAATATGCGCTTGGGGGCACAGCAGCGGTGCAATATCCGCCACGTCCAGGAACGGATGCTGCAGCTTGAGTCCCAGATGGTCCTTCAATGCACGTCCGAGCATGTGCTGGTCAAACGGCGCGTGAAAGGCCAGCACCGGACTGTTGCCGATGAACTCCATCAGGTCGAGCAGCGCTTGGGCCGGGTCGCAGCCCGCCGCAATGGCGCTGGGACCAAGGCCGTGGATCAGCACACTGGGGCCGAGTTTTACCTGCGGATATTGCAAGGTGCGTTCGAACTGCTGGCGAAAGTCGATGGCCCCGTCCTCGATCACCACGGCGCCGATGGACAGCACGCGGTCCTTGTTCATGTTCAGCCCGGTGGTTTCCAGATCGAGCACCACCCAGCGCTGCTCGCGCAGGCTGCACTCGCCCGGGGCCCCGGCAGTCGGCAAGCGTTCCAGGCGTTGTTGCAGGTCGGCGGACAGGCTGGGGCCTGGCGGACGCAGCCATGAAAACAGGCTCATAGCTGATACCGCAACGTCAGGCTGCTTTGCAGGCGTTGGGCCTGGCGCAGGGATTCACGCAGGATGCGCCGGTCCAGATGATTGAGGCTGTCAGGGTCGACCCGGTTGGAGTAGGGGAAATTCTCTCGGGTCTGTAATTGATGTTGCTGCATGCGGGTTTGCTGGATGAAATGATAGGCCTCTTCGTACGCGGCGCCGTCCAGTGGGTCGATGACCTCCCTGGCGACCAGCTGGCGAAAACGCTCCAGCGTGTTGTTCGCTTCGATACCGTGAGCCAGGGCCAGCAACCGGGCACCGTCTACAAAGGGTGCCAGGCCCTGGATCTTCAAGTCCAGGGTGGCCTTCTCGCCATTTTTGCGCGCCAGCACGAACTCGCGGAAACGCCCTACGGGCGGGCGATTGCGCAGCGCATTCTCGGCCATCATGCGCTGGAACAAACGGTTGTCGCCGACTTGATCGAGAATGCCTCGACGCAATTGCTCACAGCCTTGCTCGCTGCCCCAGACGACGCGCAGATCGAAATAGATGCTCGAACCCAGCAGGTTTTCCGGGGTTGCCTCGCGGATAAACGCCGCAAAGCGTCGCGCCCACTCGGCCCGGGACAGGCACAGCTCGGGGTTGCCGGCCATGATATTGCCCTTGCACAGGGTGAAGCCGCACAGTGCCAGGCTCTGGTTGATCTGCTGGGCGATGGGCAGCAGCTTGCCGCGAATCTCGGCGGCATGGGCCGCGTCCCTGGCTTCGAACAGAATGCCGTTGTCCTGATCGGTGTGCAGGGTCTGTTCGCGACGGCCTTCGCTGCCGAAGCACAGCCAACTGAACGGCACGCCGGGATCACCTTTTTCGGCGAGGGTCAGTTCGATCACCCGGCACACGGTGTGGTCGTTGAGCAGGGTGATGATGTGGGTGATCTGCGTCGAAGACGCGCCGTGGGCCAGCATGCGCTCGACCAGTTGACCGATTTCACCGCGCAGCGCCACCAGGTTTTCCACCTTCTGCGCGTTACGGATAGTGCGTGCCAGGTGCACCAGGTCGACCCGTTGCAGGGAAAACAGATCGCGCTCGGAAACCACACCGCACAAGCGTTGGTCCTTGACCAGGCAGACATGGGCGATGTGCCGCTCGGTCATGGCAATCGCCGCGTCGAATGCACTGTGATCCGGCGACAGGAAGAACGGCGCGCGGGTCATGTGCCTTTCGATGGCTTCGTTGAAGTCGCTGCTGCCGTCGGCCACGGTCTGGCGCAGGTCACGCAGGGTAAAAATCCCCAGTGGCGCCTTGTGTTCGTCGACCACCACGATGCTGCCGACCTGTTGTTCGTGCATCAACGTCACGGCTTCGCGCAGCGGTGTCTGCGGGGCGCAAGACACCGGGTGACGCATGGCCAGTTCACCCAGCCGTGTGTTGAGCGAATATTGGGTGCCCAGGGTTTCCACGGCTTTTTGCTGCACTTGCTGGTTGACCTGATCCAGCAGGCTGCTGACGCAGCGCAGGGCGAAGTTGCGGAAGGTGTCCGACAGCGAAAACAGGCGGATGAACGCCGGCTTGTTCAGTTGCAGGCAGAAGGTGTCCTCGCCGGCCAGGTGCTCGGTACGGGTCGCCCGTTCACCGAGCAACGCCGCCAGGGGGAAGCATTCGCCGGTGGTGATCTCGAAGACCGTTTCGTTGCCGCCTTTTGCCGTATGCGGACGCTCGCCCACGACCCGGCCTTGCTTGACGATATAGAAGTGCTCGACCGGGCCGTCGGCGGGTTTGATGATGCTTTCGCCGGGGGCGTAAAAACGCAGCTGACATTGCTCGACCAGATACGCCAGGTGAGCGTGTTCCATCTGGTTGAAAGGCGGGAAGCGCTGAAGGAATTGCAACGTTCCCTGGATGTTCTGCAACACCGCGGTTTTCCCTGCCTGTGTGAAGGCGTCCGCTTTACTCATAACCATTACCGCAGTCTTTTTTTGAATTGTTGTAGTCGGATGACCCGGACATGGTCGACCCCTGCGGTCGAGGTGCCCATTGGACGTAAGTCTAGGTAGGCGGTCAGCGTCCTCAAATGTCGGAAGAATCCTACGCGAGCGTGCGAAAAACCTCTCTGCTGGCCTATTGGAAAATTTTCCGACGAGGTGCACATTGATGATCTGCTTAGCGATGTCTCACCACTGTGCTAGGGAATTGAACTGAACATGTAGAGAAAGCCATGTCCGACCACGATATTTTGAGCGACGCCGAGCGTGAAGCGCTGAGTGCCGTCATGCTGGAGCCTGACCTGCCGCTGCAACGGGTGCTGATTGTCGACGACGACAAAGACGCCCGGGAGCTGCTCTCGGAGATTCTGGCAGTGCACGGTATCCACTGCAGGACGGCAGCCAGTGGCGAAGCGGCGCTCAAAATCCTGGTGGCAGAGGCAGAGATCAAAAAGCCGACCATCGGCTTGCTGATCACCGACCTGCGGATGGGCCATGTAGACGGACTGGAACTGATCCGCCAGGTACGCGAGTCGGTACGGGCAGCATTGCCGATCATCATTGTCTCGGGTGACGCCGACGTGAAGGATGCGATCGCCGCGATGCATTTGAGCGTGGTGGATTTTCTGCTCAAGCCGATAGATGCCAGTCAATTGCTGGCACTGGTAAAACACGAGTTGGGTATTAAATAACGGATCTCTTGCAGTTGTTGGTTGCATGTTGAAATTGTTTTGGCGAGTTTAACTTGTAATTAAGTTTGAGATCTCTGATCTGCGAAAAAGCTACTCACAAATAGCTTGTTTTTCCTCTCGATTATTCAGATATCGTTCAGTTCTTGAAGGCCAGTATGGGCATTTATTTTATGTCGTAACTGGTTCGATAAAATCTGTCGTAGCACTATCCAGGTTGTCACTTCGGCTCTCCAGTTTTAGTGGCTTGAGTATGTCGGCGGTTGTCGTGTATTCAAACTACGGCTGGTTCCTGCAGATAAGACACTGTTAATGGTCAAGCCATTACTCTTCCTGGGTTGTGTGGATCTGTATCGCAATGAGGACGGTATGATAAAAAAAATGGAATTTCGCGATCTTGTGCTTATTGTCGGTGTGACAGTCATGTGGGGCAGCAACTATACGGTAATTGATATCAGTCTTGACGGTATCGATCCGTTCTTGTTGACAGCATTGCGCTTTACTTTTTGCGCATTTCCATTGGTGTTCTTTATCCCGAAACCGAAGGGTGTCAGCACTTTTGTAACTATTGTCTACGGGTTGCTGTTTGGTATCGGAATGTGCTGGCTGATGAACTATGGCATGTTTCTTGGTGTGAGTGCCGGCGTGACATCCTTGCTCTTGCAATTCAGTGCTTTTTTTACGGTCATTTGGGGAGTGCTGCTGTTTGGTGAAAAAATGACGGCAATACAAGTGGCCGGAATTCTCATGGCGTTGGTGGGGCTGATGTTTATTGCTCATGTAACGCAAGGTGATGCCGAAAGCTTTGGGCTCTTTCTGGTACTGCTCGGTGCATTGTTCTGGAGTCTTTGCAATGTACTGGTCAAGAGAAGCAAAGTGGTTGATT
Organism: Pseudomonas sp. PB101; assembly: GCF_009764265.1. Taxonomy (GTDB): domain Bacteria; phylum Pseudomonadota; class Gammaproteobacteria; order Pseudomonadales; family Pseudomonadaceae; genus Aquipseudomonas. The sequence goes on along the minus strand of NZ_RWIR01000051.1, from coordinate 106,856 downwards.
ATTTTCCTTTGTCGTTTGGTCGAGTCTGTATGCAACACCGCCTCTATATCTAATGACTTACTGGGTCAAGGGAGCAGCTCCTTTCCAGTCGTTGCTGACGGACATGACAGTTCCAGTGCTGACATCTGTCCTGTTCCAGGCCTATGTGGCGACGGTATTCGGGTATTGGGTGTGGAACCGGATGATTGAGAAGTATCCGGCGAGCCAGGTTGCACCGTTGTCAGTGATTGTTCCGATATCGGGTATCTTGACCTCGTGGTATGTACTCGACGAACCCATTGGTGGCGAAAAGCTGTTTGCTCTCATCATCACGGTCCTTGGGATTGCCTTGTTTATGAATGCATCGAGAATAGGCCGCCACATCGCTGCAAACTCGTTGCGTTTCAGGAGATAGCTCTGCATTTGCAGTAAGCAGAAACAAAAATCCCCCGGTTTTTCAACCGGGGGATTGCTGTGCAGAGAGCTGGTTTACAACCCGTTCTTCGCCTTGAACTCGCGACGACGACGGTGCAGGACCGGCTCGGTATAACCGTTCGGCTGTTTGGTGCCTTCGACCACCAGTTCGACCGCCGCCTGGAAGGCGATGTTGCTGTCGAAGTTCGGGGCCAGCGGACGGTACAGTGCGTCGCCGGCATTCTGGCGGTCAACCACTGGCGCCATGCGCTTGAGGCTTTCCATGACCTGCTCTTCGGTGACGATGCCATGGCGCAGCCAGTTGGCGATGTGCTGGCTGGAAATACGCAGCGTTGCACGGTCTTCCATCAGGCCGACGTCGTTGATGTCCGGCACTTTCGAACAGCCGACGCCCTGGTCGATCCAGCGCACCACATAACCGAGAATGCCCTGGGAGTTGTTGTCCAGTTCGTTCTTGATCTGTTCGGCGGTCCACTGCGGGTTCACCGCCAGCGGGATGGTCAGGATGTCGTCTACCGAAGCATGGGCACGTTTGGCCAGTTCAGCCTGACGGGCAAACACGTCAACCTTGTGGTAATGCAGCACGTGCAGCGCAGCAGCGGTCGGTGATGGTACCCAGGCGGTGTTGGCACCGGCCATCGGGTGAGCGATTTTCTGCTCGAGCATCGCCGCCATCAGGTCCGGCATGGCCCACATGCCTTTACCGATCTGCGCGCGACCTTGCAGGCCGGTGCTCAGACCGATATCGACGTTGGAATTCTCGTAGGCGCCGATCCATTTTTCCGCCTTCATGTCCGCCTTGCGCACCATCGGGCCGGCTTCCATGGAGGTATGGATTTCGTCGCCCGTGCGGTCGAGGAAACCGGTGTTGATGAACACCACACGCTCGCTCGCCGCCTTGATGCAGGCCTTGAGGTTGATCGTGGTGCGACGCTCCTCGTCCATGATCCCGACTTTGAGCGTGTTGCGTGGCAGGCCCAGCACGTCTTCGATGCGGCCGAACAGTTCGTTGGTGAACGCCGCTTCTTCAGGACCGTGCATCTTCGGCTTCACGATGTAGATGGAGCCGGTGCGGGTGTTTTTGCGCGTGGTGTTGCCGTTCAGGTTGTGCATCGATGCGAGGCAAGTCACCAGGCCATCGAGAATACCTTCCGGTACTTCGTTACCGTCTTTGTCGAGGATCGCATCGATGGTCATCAGGTGACCGACGTTGCGCACGAACAATAGCGAACGGCCGTGCAGGTTTACCGCGTTACCGTCGACACCGGTATAGGTGCGATCGGCGTTCATGGTGCGGGTAAACGTCTTGCCACCCTTGGCGACTTCTTCCGACAGGTCGCCCTTCATCAGGCCGAGCCAGTTGCGGTAGATCACCACTTTGTCATCGGCGTCGACGGCGGCAACCGAGTCTTCGCAGTCCATGATGGTGGTCAGCGCGGCTTCCATCAGGATGTCTTTGACGCCGGCCGCGTCGGTCTGGCCGACCGGGGTGCTGGCGTCGACCTGGATTTCGAAATGCAGGCCGTTGTTTTTCAGCAGGATCACGGTCGGTGCCGAAGCATCGCCCTGGAAACCGATCAGTTGCGCGTCGTTGCGCAGGCCGGTGTTGCTGCCGCCTTTAAGGGCGACCACCAGTTTGCCGTCGACGATCTTGTAGCCGGTGGAGTCGACGTGGGAGCCGGCGGCCAATGGCGCCGCTTCGTCGAGGAAGGCACGGGCGAAAGCGATGACCTTGTCACCGCGCACCTTGTTGTAGCCTTTGCCTTTTTCCGCGCCGTCGGCTTCGCTGATGGCGTCGGTGCCGTAGAGCGCGTCGTACAGCGAACCCCAGCGGGCGTTCGAGGCGTTGAGCGCGAAGCGGGCGTTCATCACCGGCACCACGAGTTGTGGACCGGCCATGCGGGCGATTTCGTCATCGACGTTTTGCGTCGTTGCCTGGAAATCGGCCGCTTCTGGCAGCAGATAACCGATGTCTTGCAGGAAGGCTTTATAAGCCACGGCGTCGTGCGCCTGACCGGCACGCTGTTGGTGCCAGCCATCGATACGAGCCTGGAAATCATCGCGTTTGGCGAGTAGGGCTTTGTTCTTCGGCGCCAGGTCATGGATGACCTTGTCGGCACCGGCCCAGAACTTGTCGGCGGTGAGGCCGGTACCGGGAATGGCTTCGTTGTTCACGAAGTCGAACAGGACTTTGGCGACCTGCAGGCCACCGACTTGAACGTGTTCAGTCATTGCTTGCCTCACTCTGCTCAGCTATTTCGCTTTTCAGCTCTTCAATTTAACAATGAAGCCTTTGGCCATTTAAACCACAAACCCCTCTACCAGTACATGCCCATGACGGGCGGCTGGGTTGGGACCAATCAACGGCTTGGGGCCTTGCTGACAGGGCTTTCAGGGTTGCGAACGTGCCTGCGGCAGACATCGATCCAACGTTATGTAGTGCGCGCTGCGGCATACTACATGATGAATTGCGGTTGTGAAAATTAGACTAATCACGTCGTTCTGCGACCCCGTGACGCATTGCGGTCACGGCGCGGAACAGGATGTTCTCAAAAAACTGGTTGATTGTTCCAGTTAAATATCAAAAGTTGTACACGATTTGTTGGCTGGCTTTAGCTCGGCGGTGTGTCGGATCGCCAGCAAGCCGGCTCCTACAGGGGATTTGGCTATTTTGTAGGAGCTGGCTTGCCAGCGATGGCGTCAGTCGATTCAGCGCAGAAACAACCCTTGCCTATACTTGGTTCTCTATAACAAAAGTCATGACCAGAGGGCTGCGCCATGGACCACCTCGTACTCACCGTTTTCGCACCGGACAAGCCCGGGCAAGTCGAGCGCATTGCCCAATGCATTGCCGAGCATGGCGGCAACTGGCTGGAAAGCCGCATGTCGCGCATGGCCGGGCAATTCGCCGGGATTCTTCGAGTGGGCGTGCCGGCCGAGGCTTACGATGAATTGGTCGATGCCCTGCAAAGCTTGTCCGCCCATGGCATTCGCGTGTTGATCGCCGAAAGCGGTATCGAACAATCCTGCACCTGGAAGCCGATTGCCATGGAACTGGTGGGCAATGATCGTCCGGGGATCGTGCGTGACATCACCCGCTTGTTGAGCGAGCAAGGGGTGAACCTGGAGCGGCTGGTCACCGAAGTGCGCCCGGCACCGATGAGCAGCGAGCCGTTGTTCCATGCCGAAGCGATTCTTGCCGTCCCGTTGACGCTGTCGCTGGACGTGCTGCAATCGCGCCTGGAAACCCTGGCCGACGATCTGATGGTCGAGTTGGTGCTGCGCAGCGACCCCTGAAAAGGTTATCCAAGTTAAACGTGCACTCGCCTGTGGATAACCTGTAGAGACTCCCCGCCAGCCCACGCCGGCCGGGGTTCTTCAGGATCTGATCAAAAAACCAGCAGTTTCAGCCACTTGCACACATTTGGCGGGGATCACGCTGTGGATAACCTTGGGAAGGAATGGTGCAGGCCACGAGATATGTGGCCTGCGGAGGTTTGTATGTTTTTTGATCAGCTGCGGCGGCGCAAACTTATCCACGCATCGACGCTGTAAACCGCCAGGCCGGCCCAGATAAAGATGAAGGCCACCAATGTGCTGGACGACAAGTGTTCACCGAACAGCAGCACCGCTTGCAGCAGCACCAGTGTCGGCGCCAGGTACTGGAGAAAGCCCAGTGTCGTGTAGGGCAAATGCCGTGCAGCAGCGTTGAAGCAGACCAGCGGCACCAGCGTGACCGGCCCGGCCGCCACCAGCCACCAGGCTTCTGACGTGGTCCAGAATTCGGCCTGAGCGCTATGGGCGGTCGGATTGAACAGCAACCAGGCAATGGCGATCGGCACCAGCATCCAGGTTTCCACCACCAACCCTGGCAGTGCCTTGACCGGTGCCTGCTTGCGAATCAGCCCGTAGAAACCAAAGGTCAGCGCCAGCACCAGCGACACCCACGGCAGGCTGCCGACTTGCCAGACCTGTTGCGCCACCCCCACCGCCGCCAGGCCGACGGCAATCCACTGCATGCGCCGCAGCCGTTCGCCGAGGATCAGCATGCCCAGCAACACGTTCACCAGCGGGTTGATGTAGTAACCGAGACTGGCCTCGAGCATGCGGCCATTGTTCACCGACCAGACGTAAGTCAGCCAGTTGGCCGCGATCAGCGTACCGCTCAGGGCCAGGATCGCCAGCCGTCGCGGATTCTCCCGCAACTCGCGCCACCAGCCGGGGTGCTTCCAGACCATCAGCAACAAAGCGCCGAACAGGGCAGACCACAGCACCCGGTGGATGATGATTTCCACGGCGGGCACGTTGGCGATGGCTTTGAAATAGAGCGGGAAAAGTCCCCAGATGATGTAGGCACTCAGGCCCAGAATGTACCCGCGACGCGGGTTGGCGGCTTGCATGCAGAATCCTTGCTTAGGCAGCTAACAAAGAGGGGATTGTAAGGAGATTTGTCTGCGAATGTCCTGACTGAATAGGTAAGTCATTTGTGAACATCGATACCTGTAGGAGCGAGCCTGCTCGCGATGAACGTCAACGATAACGCGTGCTGTCTGGATAAACGCGTTGCCCTTGCGTCCATCGCGAGCAGGCTCGCTCCTACAGGGGGCGGGTGGGTTAGAAGAGTTTCAGTGGTTCTTCCTGGAGCGCGGCCAGTTGCTCGCGCAACGCCAACACCTGGTCCCCCCAATAACGCTCGGTGCCGAACCACGGAAAGCTGCGGGGGAACGCCGGATCCTCCCAGCGGCGGGCGAGCCAGGCGCTGTAGTGCATCAGGCGCAGGGCGCGCAGTGGTTCGATCAGCGCCAGTTCACGGGGGTCGAAGTCGTGGAATTCGTTGTAGCCGTCCATCAATTCCGACAACTGCCCCAGACATTCCTGACGATCACCCGCCAACATCATCCAGATGTCCTGGACCGCCGGGCCCATGCGGCAGTCGTCGAGGTCGACGATATGGAACATCTCGTCGCGGCACATCATGTTGCCGGGGTGACAGTCGCCGTGCATGCGGATGTTCTGGTGTGGCGTGTTGCTGTAGGCATCTTCCACACGCTTGAGCAGATCACGGGCCACCGACTCGTAGGCCGGCAGCAGGCTGCGGGGGATGAAGTTGCCGTCGAGCAGGGTCTTGAGTGAATCGTGGCCGAAATTTTTCACCGCCAGCGCTTCACGGTGCTCGAACGGCCGGGTCGAGCCGACCGCGTGCAGGCGCCCGAGCAACTGGCCCAGGCGATAAAGTTGATCGAGGTTGCCCGGCTCCGGTGCGCGGCCGCCGCGGCGGGGGAACAGGGTGAAACGGAAACCGTTGTGTTCGTGCAGGGTTTCACCGTTATGAATCAACGGCGCCACAACCGGCACCTCGCAGTCGGCGAGTTCGGCGGTGAACTGGTGCTCTTCCAGAATCGCTTCGTTGGTCCAGCGTTGCGGCCGGTAGAACTTGGCGATCAGTGGCTCGGCGTCTTCGATACCGACCTGATAGACGCGGTTCTCGTAGCTGTTGAGCGCCAGGATGCGCGCGTCGCTGAGAAAGCCGATGCTTTCGACGGCATCGAGCACGAGGTCTGGCGTAAGGGTTTCAAACGGGTGGGCCATGCTGACTCCTGCGCGCAGCAGGCTGCTGCGTCCGGCCAGGCATGGTAGCGCAGACGGCGGGGCTTTAGGGGGTGGGCTTGAGATGTGCGTTGTTTGTGCTGACGCCATCGCGAGCAAGCTCGCTCCCACAGGTCATGCGCCAGATTTGAAATCGCGCCAATCCTGTGGGAGCGAGCTTGCTCGCGATGAGGGCCTGTCAGGCGCCGACGATCCCGCCATCTTCCCGCGAAATGGCCATCACCGAAGACCGCGGCTTGCCATTGGGCAGGTGCTCGGGGAAGGTCGAGCCGCCGTTTTCACCCGGATGCTGAATCCCGACAAACAGGGTTTTCTGGTCCGGCGAGAAGCTGATCCCCGTCACTTCACAACCTACCGGGCCAACCATGAAGCGGCGAATCTCGCCGGTTACCGGGTCGGCACAGAGCATCTGGTTGTTGCCCATGCCGGCAAAGTCTCCGGCGTTGCTCGAGTCGCCGTCGGTGAGAATCCACAAGCGTCCGGCCTTGTCGAAACCCAGGCCGTCCGGGCTGTTGAACATGTTCTGCGGCGTGATGTTCGACGATCCGCCTTTTGGTGTGCCGGTGTGAACCCCCGGATTACCGGCGACGACGAACAGGTCCCAGGCAAAGGTGTGCGAGGCGTGATCGTCGCGTTCGGTGCGCCAGCGCAGAATCTGCCCGTAGACGTTTTTCTCGCGCGGGTTCGGCCCGCCCACCGGTTGTCCGTCTTCGCCGCGCTTGGCGTTGTTGGTCAGCGTGCAGTAAACCTGGCCATCCTTGGGGCTGACCACGATCCATTCCGGGCGGTCCATGCGCGTGGCTTTCACCACACTGGCGGCGAGACGCGCGTGGATCAGCACTTCGCCCTGATCGGCAAAACCGCTGCTGGCGTCGATGCCGTTTTTGCCGTGGGTCAGTTCAATCCATTCGCCCTGGCCTTTGGGGTGATCGGCGTTGCCGTCGCCGGCATCGAAACGCGCAACGTACAGGGTGCCGTGATCGAGAATGTCACGGTTGGCCTTGGGGTTCTTGTGGTCGATCTTGTCGCGGCTGACGAATTTGTAGATGAACTCACCACGCTCGTCGTCGCCCATGTACACCACGGCATGGCCGTCTGCTGTTTCGGCCAGGGCGGCGTTTTCGTGCTTGAAGCGTCCCAGGGCCGTGCGTTTGACCGGCGTCGATTTCGGATCGAACGGATCGATCTCCACCACCCAGCCGTGACGGTTGAGTTCGTTGGGGTTCTTCGCCATGTCGAAGCGCTCGTCGTGCGGGTGCCAGTTGATCTCTTTGCTGGTGGCCACCACGCCGTAGCGTTTCTGCGCCGGGTCGAATTTCTGCTCGGCGTTGCTGCTGCCGAAGCAGTCGGTGAAGTTCTCTTCACAGGTCAGGTAGGTGCCCCACGGCGTCTTGCCGTTGGCGCAGTTCTGGAAGGTGCCGAGAACGTTCTTGCCGTGCGGGTCGGCGCTGGTTTTCAGCAGTGCGTGACCGGAAGCCGGACCGCTCATGGTGATCGGCGCATTGCCGTGAATGCGGCGGTTGTAGCGCGAGCCCTGGACGAATTGCCATTGGCCGTTCTTGCGCTGCACTTCAATCACCGACACACCTTCGCAGGCCAGCGCCTTGCGCACTTCCTGCGCCGATTGCGGCATGCCGCCGTGGGCGTAGAGGTAGCGGTAGTTGGTGTATTCGTTGTTGATCGCCATCAGCGCCCGGTCTTTTTCGCCCGGGAATTCGAACAGGCTCATGCCGTCGTTGTTGTCGCCGAACTGGGCTTCCTGATGTTCGGCGCTGCCGTTGCCGCTCGGATCGAACGCCGGGCCGTCCTTGTGCAGAGGCTGGCCCCAGCTGATCAGCACCGAGGACTTGTAGCCCGCTGGCAGGGTGATGGCGTCGCTGGTGGCGGCGGCAATGCTGTCAAAGCCCAGCAACTGGCTGTTACCGGCGCTGACGCTGGCGGCCATCACGCTGCGGCTCAGCAGGTTGCCGCCGAGGAACATCGCGGCGCCGCACAGGGCACCTGCGCTGATGAAGCCGCGACGGCTGAGGCCGACCATGGTTTCGAGGTCTGTGGACTGGTTTTCTTCTAATAGGCTCATTTCAGGCTCCCTGCGGTTTTGCAGACACCTTAATGATGAGTAATGAACCTTTTGTTGCAGTTTGCTTAAAGCGGCGTACCCAGCAGAACCCTGGATGGCGAGAACTCCACGCGCACCGGTTTGCCGCACGTCAGCCCCAATGCCTGTAAATGCTCCGGCTCGTCCAGGGCGCAGAGTGTCAGACCGTTGGGCAGGATGATGCGCACTTCGCTGGGGCCATCGTCGGCGTCGAGGATTTTCTCGATGGTGCCTTTCAGGCAATTGTTTCCCGGCGTTTCGGCGGAATCGATTTCCAGCACATCGAGCCAGCCGGCCTTGATCAGTGCCACGACTTCGGTGCCGATTTGCAGCTCCAGGCGCTCGGTGCTGTCGTGGGTGATTTGCGCATCAACGATCAGGCCCTCGGCGACTTCGAGGCGAATCAGGTCGTTGCGCCCCTGAGGCTCGATCGCCATCACCTTGCCGTGCAACTGATTGCGCGCGCTGGTGCGCAGCATCAGGCGCCCCAGCAGGTCGAGGTCGCTCGCGTCTTCGGCGGCTTCCAGCACTTGAGCCTGCAAGGCTTGCAGCTTCTGGTACAGCCGCAACACTCGTTCGCCTTCGATGGACAGGCGCGCGCCCCCACCGCCCTTGCCACCGACTATCCGCTCCACCAGAGGCTTCTGCGCCAGGTTGTTCAGTTCATCGATCGCATCCCAGGCAGCCTTGTAGCTCAGGCCCGCGCTCTTTGCCGCGCGGGTGATCGAGCCCTGTTCGGCGATGTGCTGCAGCAGGGCGATGCGCTGCGGGCGGCGGACAATGTGCTGGGACAACAAGGTAGGCAAGGACATGGCAAGTCGCTTTGGGCTGTGACGATGGTGGGGACGTTGGCCGCTTGGGCCCTGCGAGTCAAGTCAGGGTGTTTCGCCGGGTTTGGGTGTGCGGGCCAGGCAATAGACGTCGACCCTCGCCGCCCCGGCGTCCATCAGCAGGCGAGCCAGGGCCTGGGCCGTGGCGCCGGTGGTGAGTACGTCGTCGACCAGGGCCAGGTGCCGGCCTTTGACGACGGCGCCGGGTGCCAGGGCGAAAGCGTTGCGCAGGTTCTTCAGGCGGGCTTCGGCGTTCAAGGCCTGTTGGGCATCGGTGTCCTGGGTCCGCAGCAGCAACCGTTCGTCGCAAGGAATCTCCAGGGCATCACTCAACCAGTGGGCCAGCATCGCCGCCTGATTGAACCCGCGCTGGCGCAGGCGCCGGTTGGCCAGCGGTACCGGCATCAGCAGCTCGGGTCGCCGCAGATCTTCTTCGAAGCGATGTTGCAGGAATTGAGCGAGAAGTTCGGCGAGCAGGCGGCCAAACGGCCACTTCGCGTTGTGTTTGAAGCGGGTGATCAGGCTGTCTACCGGAAAGCTGTAGGTCCAGGGTGCAATCACCTGTTCGAAGGCGGGCGGCAGCCTCAGGCAATGGCCGCAAGTCAGGCCCGCGGCCGGGAGCGGCAGGGCGCAGGTCTGGCAGTGATCACCGAGCCAGGGCAACTCGGTTTCGCAGGCCGTGCAGACAGGCTGGATGCCGTCGGCCGGTTCATCGCACAAAAGACATGATTGTTTGTTTTTTGACCAGATGTAAACCGGTCCTTCGTATCGCGGTTGACAGCGCATCGCTCTTCCTTAAATATGCCGAAACATCTGTGAGGCGACTGTGACATTCCATTACCCAGCCGCAAGCCAAAGCATAATTCAAAGGATACGCCCATGAGCGCCAGCACCACTGCAACCCTGCGTCATGACTGGACTTTGGCCGAAGTCAAAGCACTCTTCGTTCAGCCATTCAACGACCTGCTGTTCCAGGCGCAGACGGTGCACCGCGCGCATTTCGACGCCAACCGCGTCCAGGTTTCCACCTTGCTGTCGATCAAAACCGGCGCCTGCCCGGAAGATTGCAAATATTGTCCGCAGTCCGGTCACTACAACACCGGGCTGGAAAAAGAAAAACTGATGGAAGTGCAGAAGGTCCTCGAAGAGGCCGCTCGCGCCAAGGCCATCGGTTCGACCCGCTTCTGCATGGGCGCGGCGTGGAAGCATCCGTCGGCCAAGGACATGCCTTACGTTCTGAAGATGGTCGAAGGCGTGAAAGCCCTGGGTCTGGAAACCTGCATGACCCTCGGTCGCCTGGATCAGGATCAGACCGAAGCGCTGGCCAAGGCCGGCCTCGACTACTACAACCACAACCTCGACACCTCGCCGGAGTTCTACGGCAGCATCATCACCACCCGCACTTACGGCGAGCGCCTGCAAACCCTGGCCTACGTGCGTGATTCCGGGATGAAGATCTGTTCCGGCGGCATCCTCGGCATGGGCGAGTCGCTGGACGACCGCGCCAACCTGTTGATCCAGCTGGCCAACCTGCCGGAGCATCCGGAGTCGGTGCCGATCAACATGCTGGTGAAAGTTGCCGGTACGCCGCTGGAAAATGCCGACGACGTCGACCCTTTCGACTTCATCCGCATGCTCGCCGTCGCGCGCATCCTGATGCCGCAATCCCACGTGCGCCTGTCCGCCGGCCGCGAAGCGATGAACGAGCAGATGCAGGCCCTGGCCTTCTTCGCCGGCGCCAACTCGATTTTCTACGGCGACAAACTGCTGACCACCGCCAACCCGCAGGCCGACAAGGACATGCAACTGTTCTCGCGCCTGGGCATCTTGCCGGAAGCCCGCGAAGAGCACGCCGACGAGGTGCATCAGGCCGCGATCGAACAGGCGCTGGTGGAGCAGAAGAGCAGCGAGCAGTTCTATAACGCTGCCGTCTAATCAACGCTGAACCTGTAGGAGCCGGCTTGCTGGCGATGGCGTCACCACGGCTATCCAGATAGACCGAGGCGAAGCCATCGCCAGCAAGCCGGCTCCTACGATCTGACTTTCGAGGCCTGCATGTCTTTCGATCTCGCCGCACGCCTTGCTGCCCGTCGTGCCGAAAACCTCTACCGCCAGCGTCCGCTGCTCGAAAGCCCGCAGGGGCCGCAAGTGGTGGTCGATGGCCAGCCGCTGCTGGCGTTCTGTAACAACGACTACCTGGGCCTGGCCAATCATCCGCAAGTGATCGAAGCCTGGCGTGCCGGTGCTTCGAAGTGGGGAGTGGGCGGTGGGGCATCGCACTTGGTCATCGGCCACAGCAGCCCGCACCACGCACTGGAAGAAGCCCTGGCCGAGCTGACCGGTCGTGCGCGTGCGCTGCTGTTCACCACCGGCTACATGGCCAACCTCGGCGCGGTCACGGCGCTGGTGGGGCAGGGCGATACGGTGCTCGAAGACCGGCTCAATCATGCATCGCTGCTCGACGCGGGGCTGTTGTCCGGCGCGCGGTTCAATCGTTATCTGCACAACGACGCTGCGAGCCTGGCCAAACGCCTGGAAAAAGCCACCGGCAATACACTGGTCGTCACCGACGGTGTGTTCAGCATGGACGGCGATATCGCCGACTTGCCAGCGCTGGCCCGCGAGGCCAAGGCCAAAGGTGCCTGGCTGATGGTCGACGATGCCCATGGATTCGGCCCGCTGGGTGCCAACGGTGGCGGCGTCGTCGAACATTTCGGCTTGAGCCAGGATGACGTTCCGGTGCTGGTCGGCACCCTCGGCAAGGCCTTCGGTACGGCAGGCGCTTTTGTCGCCGGTAGCGAAGAGTTGATCGAGAGCCTGATCCAGTTTGCGCGGCCCTACATTTACACCACCAGCCAGCCACCGGCGCTGGCCTGCGCCACCCTGAAGAGCCTGGAGTTGCTGCGCAGCGAACACTGGCGGCGCGAGCATTTGCAGACGCTGATCCGCCAGTTCCGTGACGGTGCCGAACAGATTGGCCTGGAGCTCATGGACAGCTCCACGCCGATCCAGCCGATCATGATCGGCGACGCCGGGCGCGCGGTGCGTCTTTCGCAAATGCTGCGTGAACGCGGGTTGATGGTGACCGCGATTCGCCCGCCGACCGTGCCCGCCGGCAGCGCCCGACTGCGGGTCACGCTGACGGCTGCACACAGCGAAGCTCAGGTACAGCTATTGTTAAACGCACTGGCCGATTGTTTTCAACAACTGCAGCCGGAGCCAAGCCATGCGTGATCGTCTGATTCTGCTGCCCGGCTGGGGCCTTGGCGTTTCACCGCTGGAGCCCCTGGCGGCGGCGTTGAGCGGCCTGGATGAGCGCCTGCGCGTCGAGATCGAGCCATTGCCCGACCTGGAGTCGAGCGATCTTGAAGAATGGCTCGATGAGCTCGATTCGACATTGCCGCAGGACGCCTGGTTGGGTGGCTGGTCACTGGGCGGCATGCTCGCCTGCGAACTGGCGGCCCGGCGGGGCGATCGCTGCTGTGGCGTGTTTACGCTGGCCAGCAACGCTTCTTTTGTCGCTCATGAACAATGGGCAGCCGCCATGTCCGGGGAAACCTTCGATGCGTTTCTGAGCGGATGTGCAGCCGACCCGCGAGCGACCTTGAAACGCTTTTCACTGCTTTGCGCCCAGGGCGCCGAAGACCCGCGCGGATTGTCGAGATTGTTGCTCGGTGGCGCTCCGAACACTGCCGCGCCGGTGTTGCTCAGTGGCCTGCAGGTGCTGGCGCAACTGGATACCCGCCAGGCAATGCAATCTTTCCGCGGCCCGCAACTGCATTTGTTCGCCGGCCTCGATGGGCTGGTGCCGGCGGAAGCGGCGGGCGAGTTGCTGGCATTGCTGCCGGATGTCGAAATCGGTCTGATTGAGCAGGCCAGCCACGCGTTTCTCCTGGAAGACCCCCACGGTGTGGCGGGGGCGATCCAGGCCTTCTTGCATGAGTGCGGCGATGACTGATCTTTCCTTCCCCAAACTGCCCGGCGGCTTGCCCGACAAGCGTCAGGTAGCCGCGTCTTTCTCCCGCGCGGCGGCCAGCTACGACAGCGTGGCCGAGCTGCAGCGCGATGTCGGCAGCCAATTGCTCGGGCGCCTGGCGCAGGACTTCGTCCCGCAGCGCTGGCTGGATCTTGGCTGTGGCACCGGGTATTTCAGTCGTGCCCTGGGTGAGCAATTTGCGGACAGTCACGGCGTGGCGCTGGACATCGCCGAAGGCATGCTCAACCACGCCCGGCCATTGGGCGGTGCCACGCACTTCGTGGCCGGCGATGCCGAACGTTTGCCGCTGCGGGATTCGACCTGCGACCTGATCTTCTCCAGCCTGGCGGTGCAGTGGTGCGCGGACTTCGAATCGGTGCTCAGTGAAGCCTTTCGAGTGCTGAAACCGGGTGGCGTTTTCGCGTTTGCTAGTCTGTGTGTAGGGACCTTGTTTGAATTGCGCGACAGCTGGCGCGAAGTCGATGGCATGGTGCACGTCAATCGCTTCCGGGAGTTTGGTGTTTATCAGCAGTTGTGTGCGGCCAGCGGCTTGAGGACGGTCAGCCTGCAAAACGTTGCGCATGTGCAGCATTACCCGGACGTGCGCAGCCTGACCCATGAGCTCAAGGCGCTGGGCGCGCACAACCTCAACCCCGGTCGACCGGGCGGCTTGACCGGCCGCGCGCGGATCATGGGGTTGATCGAGGCTTATGAGCAGTTTCGTCAGGCCCGGGGGCTGCCGGCGACTTATCAAGTGGTGTACGCCGTTTTGGAGAAACCCTTATGAGCGCAGCCTATTTCATCACCGGCACGGATACGGATGTCGGTAAAACCACAGTCGCCGCCGGGCTGCTGCATGCGGCGCGTTCGGCGGGGTTGAGCACAGCGGCGGGCAAACCGGTCGCTTCCGGTTGCGATGTGACGCCCAAAGGCCTGCGCAACGCCGATGCGCTGGCCTTGCTGGCGCAGTGTTCGCTGCCGCTGACCTATGCACAGGTCAACCCGGTGGCGTTCGAGCCGGCCATCGCCCCGCACCTGGCTGCGCGAGAGGCGGGCGTGGCGCTGACGGTGCAATCGTTGCTGGCGCCGATGCGGCAGATTCTGGGGCTGCAGGCGGATTTCACGCTGATCGAAGGCGCCGGCGGCTGGCGCGTACCCTTGGCGGATCAGGACAATCTGTCCGACCTGGCAATCGCCTTGAAGCTGCCGGTCATACTGGTGGTCGGCGTGCGCCTGGGTTGCATCAGCCATGCGTTGTTGACGGCCGAAGCGATTGCGCGGGACGGCCTGCAATTGGCCGGGTGGGTGGCAAACATCATCGACCCGAAAACCTCGCGGCTTGAAGAAAACCTCGCGACGCTCGCCGAGCGCCTGCCGGCTCCATGCCTGGGGCGTGTGCCGAAACTCAAATCAGTCACGGCTGAAGCCGTGGCCGAACATCTCCAGCTGGATCTGCTCGACTAGGCTTTGCCTATGACAGGGCACTGTGCCATTAGTGTTTTTGTCGGGTGTTTTGCCGATCACTCTGCTTCAATGGGCATTGTTGATCCTTTGAAAGGACGAGTTCTCCCATGGAAATCTCAGGAAACACCGCTTTTTATGCCGGTCTGAGCACCCTTCAGACTGGGCAGAACCGTATCGATCAAGCCGCCGGGCAGATCGCCAACACCACCATCGAGCGTTCGGTCACCAGCCAGTCCTCCGAGGCGCAGGTCGATCGTTTGCGTTCGGTCGACCGTAGCCAGCAATCGGACCTGGCCAGTAGCGTGGTCGAGATGTCCCAAGGCAAGATTCAGGCGGAGCTGGGCGTGAAAGTCGCCAAGGCAGCCGACGAAGTGCTCGGAACCCTGATCGATACCTACGCCTGATTGCTCGCTGGACCACCTCTCAAACGCCGCGCTTGTTCGCGGCGTTTTTCTGCGTAAGCCCTTCTTCCTCAACTAATCTTTTTTGCATGGCCGGATGCGTTGAAAAAACGACTGCGTGGTCACGTGCCTGATACCTGGACAGGTGGGGACGAACGGCAAAAGATCGACGCTTGACAAGATTTCGGCGTAAACGTATGTTTCAAACAACTGTTTGATCGCAACAACAAATCCATGCGGTCGTTCATTCCCGGTTACATCAGCAGAGGTTTATCGCTATGCCTGACTACAAGGCCCCCTTGCGTGATATTCGCTTCGTTCGTGACGAACTGCTCGGCTACGAAGCGCACTATCAGAGCCTTCCGGCTTGCGCCGACGCAACCCCGGACATGGTTGACGCCATTCTCGAGGAAGGCGCCAAGTTTTGTGAGCAGGTATTGGCTCCGCTGAACCGTGTGGGCGACCTCGAAGGTTGCACCTGGAGCGAGTCCGGCGTTAAGACCCCGACTGGCTTCAAAGAGGCCTACAAGCAATTCGTCGAAGGCGGCTGGCCAAGCCTGGCTCACGACGTAGAGCACGGCGGCCAAGGCCTGCCGGAGTCCCTGGGTCTGGCGATCAGCGAAATGGTCGGCGAGTCCAACTGGTCGTGGGGCATGTACCCGGGCCTGTCGCACGGTGCGATGAACACCATCTCCGAGCACGGCACCCCTGATCAGCAGCACACTTACCTGACCAAGCTGGTGACTGGCGAATGGACCGGCACCATGTGCCTGACCGAACCGCACTGCGGCACCGACCTGGGCATGCTGCGCACCAAGGCCGAACCTCAGGCCGACGGTTCCTACAAAGTCTCCGGCACCAAGATCTTCATCTCGGCCGGTGAACACGACATGGCCGACAACATCGTCCACATCGTCCTGGCCCGCCTGCCGGATGCACCGGCCGGCACCAAAGGCATCTCCCTGTTCATCGTGCCGAAGTTCATGCCGAACGCCGATGGTTCGGTGGGCGCGCGTAACGCCGTGTCTTGCGGTTCCCTGGAACACAAGATGGGCATCCACGGCAACGCCACCTGCGTGATGAACTTCGACGGCGCTACCGGTTTCCTGATCGGCCCGGCGAACAAAGGCCTGAACTGCATGTTCACCTTCATGAACACCGCACGCCTGGGTACCGCGCTGCAAGGCCTGGCCCACGCTGAAGTGGGTTTCCAGGGCGGCCTGAAATACGCTCGCGACCGTCTGCAAATGCGCTCGCTGACTGGCCCGAAAGCGCCGGACAAAGCCGCTGACCCGATCATCGTGCACCCTGACGTACGCCGCATGCTGTTGACCATGAAGGCATTCGCCGAAGGCAACCGTGCAATGGTTTACTTCACCGCCAAACAGGTCGACATCGTCAAATACGGCGTCGACGAAGAAGAGAAGAAAAAAGCCGACGCACTGCTGGCTTTCATGACTCCAATCGCCAAAGCCTTCATGACCGAAGTCGGTTTCGAATCGGCCAACCACGGCGTGCAGATCTATGGCGGCCACGGCTTCATCGCCGAGTGGGGCATGGAGCAGAACGTTCGCGACAGCCGCATTTCGATGCTGTACGAAGGCACCACCGGTATCCAGGCACTCGACCTGCTGGGCCGTAAAGTATTGATGACCCAAGGCGAGGCCCTGAAAGGCTTCACCAAGATCGTCCACAAGTTCTGCCAGACCAACGAAGGCAACGAAGCGGTTCAAGAGTTCGTCGCTCCGCTGGCTGCACTGAACAAGGAATGGGGCGAGCTGACCATGAAGGTCGGCATGGCCGCCATGAAAGATCGCGAAGAAGTCGGCGCGGCCTCCGTGGACTACCTGATGTACTCCGGTTACGCCTGCCTGGCCTACTTCTGGGCTGACATGGCGCGCCTGGCTGCCGAGAAACTGGCTGCCGGCACTTCCGAAGAGGCGTTCTACACCGCCAAGCTGCAGACTGCGCGCTTCTACTTCCAGCGCATCCTGCCGCGTACCCGCACTCACGTCGTAACCATGCTGTCGGGCGCCAACAACCTGATGGACATGAAAGAAGAGAACTTCGACCTGGGCTACTAAGCCTTAACGCAGTCCTTCAAAAAAACCGCCGCTCCTTTTCGGAAGCGGCGGTTTTTTTTTGCTCAGTCACCAGACCCGGATCACCATGGCGTTGGAGCCAGAGGACCGACACCTCCGGGTGTATTGGCGCCTTCTCCGTTACGTATGAATGGTAGATGCCAGAAGTCGTTCGGGACAACAGGATCACCAGGCTTGACGCCTTCCGGAAAGATGAACTCAAACACCGGCGCCACATACTGCCCAGCGACCAGCCCGTTGGCTACGGTCAGCCTGCTAGCGTTCTGGATGCAGCTGTCCACGCCCGCTTGCGAGAGCGTTTGCTGTGGAACGCACATTGAGCGTGCAACGACCCGCAGGGTACGCGTTGGCTGGCTCAAGAGCCCGGCGGGTGCCTTGGTCGCCCGAACTCTGGCGCGTTGTGGCTGAGGGCCCGTGTTCTGTGTGGTAATGCCACCCGTGGCGCCCAGGCAACTGGTCGCAAGGGCCAGCGCAGGATTGCACTCACCCGTCATCTCATAGGGTGTAACCCAGCGGTTGGTTTGTGCGCCAGTCGTTGGGTTGACATCGATCAGATAAATGTCGACCGGGGTCTTGATGTCGGTGGTTGAAGCTTCAAGGAAAATCCGGTCCTGGGTTTCCTGGGCGCCACCGCCGATTGCTGTTACCGCTGGGTCGGCAGTACCGACACCAAATTCCCCGATAGATAGATAGCTCGGTTGGGAACCGGGCTGAGTGTAGATCCCCACGTTGGCCTCAATCGTGTGCGCAGAGATGAAGTCCGGGGCCCCCGTTGTCGCGGACTTGAACAAGGTGCCGGCCCAACTGATGAAGTCGCCGACTTCGAAGGGGGCCTGTTGAGACGGGTCGGGGTCCGTCGCCGTACGCGAAGCATCGCTGAGTCTCTTCATGACGTATTGGCTGCAATAGGTCTGTCCCGTCACCGGAGGAGAAAGGTCTCCGCTGGCCGGAGGCGTTACGCCCGCCTGGGCGAAGTTGCGGCAGTTGTTGGTCGTGGTCGGAGTTACCGCTTTTGGCCGGTTTTTTTGTGGGCAGAGTGCATCGTCCCCGGAAATCGTGCGCGGCACGCACATCGGGTACCCGGTTGCGGCGTGGATAGTCGGGTTTGCATCATCGACGGAGAAACGTGGGTCGGGGCTTTGAGCGCGGCCAAAACGTCCATTCGGGTCGTTGATCTGTAGGATCGTGGGCAGCAGAGGATTACCGCTGTCAACTTCGATGTTGCCGTTGGTGTAGTCGATGCGGGTAATGATCCCACTACCAGCATTCGCGGCTTGCTGGGAGACAAAAATCAGCCCGGCTATTTGTTTGTTGGACACAGAGTTACCTACCACGTGGATCTCGAACGACGGATAGGAAGTCGGTCCCTTGTTGAGCGCCAGCGTACCGCCCCTGACGAACTCGGCCCAGGTCAGGGTATTGGCTGGCATTTGCAGGACCGTATTGCAAGGGACGGTAATCGTTACGCCGTTCAGTTGGACGGTACCTCCATATCGGCCAGGGTCAGTGGTGCCAGGGCAATTCACATTGGTGGGATCGAGCGTCATGTTCTGGATAAAGCCTGTAACGTCGAACCCATGAATCGCAGTCGGGTCTGTAAAAACCGGATCGGGCAGTGTGGGTGTCGTGAACGGCGAGGTCGCCCCTGCTGGGGGCTTGGCAGTCCCGCCGCCGCCGCCACCACCACCGCCAGCTCCGTTTTTGGCAAATGCATCTGCGCCACCACCAATGGCCAGTGCGACGGCAACGGCAGTGGCGAGCAGGGCATGACGACCGAAGATGCTGTTGGATCGTTTGTGGAGCAGCGGTATGGCGGGCGTTTTTTCGTACAAGGATAGGTTCATGGATCTCTCCAGAATATTGCAGGACCAGTGGCCGGCCAGTCGACTCGCAGCTCTGCTGATGCGCTGAATCCTGCGCAAGAAAAGCGCAAAGCCGTGGGTGTCGAATTGGGGCTCGATCCACCGGACAAGTGCCTGCGTATGGCCCGACACTTTCCCTCTGGATGCTTTCAACCTGCGTTGCGTCGGCCGGTTACGGGCGCAATCGCGAGAGACATTCCTTGAGCCTGAGGTGTACAAAGCAGTTGTCGTGCCTGCTATGAAGCAATTTGATACAAGTAGCCGCCAATGCACTTGGAATGCGGACTGCGCGGCCAAGGATGGAACTGCGCTCAACACTGCGGGATTAATATCCACCAACATAGGGGGGGATACATGCCCAAGTTAGGGAGTGTGCGAAGTGAAGTTTAGATACTTGCGCGGTGCGTTCTGTCCTAAGTGCTGAATGAGAAATGTTGTCTATATCTACTCTGGGCGAAAAGGAATCGCAAGAAAATTTATCGAAGTATGGGTCGTGTGGTTTTGTGTTGATATTAAATAAAACCCATAGCTCGCGCTGTGCAACTTGCGCACGCGCGGAATAGTTGTGTTTTGTGATGGTTGGCTCCTATTGATTGTCTGGGCTTGCAGGCGATTATTGTAAGTGCCGTTAGCCCCGGCGAAGTATGAGTAAGCAATTGCTCTGCCAAATTCTCAAGCATTAATCTGAACATATATTTAGCTTTGAAAACATTGGCTTAAGATTCTTGTGTGAGCCGTTTTATGCAAGGCTCTGGGGGCGTTACCCAGTATTGGGGGAAAGTTAACCAAATGTGAGGTCAGTCTTTAGTCTTAGTTTTTTTGTGTTGTCAGGTGTTTTTGCAAACACAGTTTTTATTGTGCAGGCCTGGATAAAAAATTATTGTTTTTTTCTGTTGAAATGTTTTGTTACAGCTAGAGTGTAGTTAAGTGCACCCGTCGGTGCGACAGAGCAATGTCTTAATCAAGCCTGAGCCAAGAGAGTACTTTTTCAGCCAAGCTTCGCCTTGCCCGAGCGATTTCGAGTAGGGGTAACTATTCGTGCAAGCAGCAAAGTTTCGGCGATGAGTTCATCTTCCAACAGGATAATTACGGATTCTGGCGACTCCCTACTGAATCGAGAGTGTCATGATGGTCAAGTACTTGAGCCTCTTTCGAATTACCCGTTTTGCCTGTGCGATGGCGGGCGCTCTATTGGCCATCGGTCTACCGGTCGTGAGTGCCAGGGCTGCTGACCCGGTCGCGGTCGATCCGCCCGTACCGGACGTGCCCACTCTGCAATCGCTGCGTGGGCTGCTGCCGCCCGACCCTTCTGGAACCGAAGGCGGGCGCAAAGTCGACCTGATGACCGACTACGTGCTCAATCGCCCGGCGGCAGTGCTGCTGGGCAAGGCACTGTTCTGGGACATGGAGATCGGCAGTGACGGCTCTACCGCTTGTGCGTCCTGCCACTTCCACGCGGGTGTCGATCACCGCACCACCAACCAGATCAACCCGGGCCAGGCGAACACCAACGCGAACGTCTCCTCAATCTTCAACAAACCGTTCACCGCCTCCGACATTCCGGGCGATGTACCGACCTACACCACCAAATCCGGTGGCAAGGGTGGTCCGAACTATCTGCTGAAGAAAAGCGACTTCCCGACCCATGTGCTGGCCAATCCGCTGGATCGCAATTCGGCGATTCTCTTCTCGACTGACGATGTGATCGGTTCGCAAGGCGTGTTCGACGCCAACTTCGTCAAGCCCCATCAGGCGCGTTTCGACAAGTGCGTCCAGCAACCGGACGGCATCTTCCAGGTGGGCGGCATCAACGTTCGCCGCAGCACCGGGCGCAACGCACCCACGGTGATCAACGCCGCGTTCAACGTGCGCAACTTCTGGGATGGCCGGGCCAATAACGTCTTCAACGGTTTCTCACCGTTCGGCAATCGCGACCCTGACGCCGGGATTTTCGTGACCGGCGATCGCGGTGGCGTGGCGACCAAGGTCAGGCTGGCGCTCAAGGATGCCTCCGCCGCCTCGCAAGCGGTAGGGCCTCCCGGCAGCCCGGTGGAAATGTCCTGCGGCGGGCGTACCTTCGCTGATATCGGCCGACGCATGCTCGACACCTTGATGCTCAAGCAGCAACGGATCTCGTCCAGCGATTCGGTACTCGGGCCGGTTTCCGGTGCCCGTCGGCCGACTTACCGTGAACTGATCAAAAACGCGTTCCAGCCGCGCCTGTGGAATGCCACGCAGCAGGTCTCGCTGGGCGGCGCGCCATACACCCAGATGGAGGCGAACTTCCCGCTGTTCTTCGGGTTGGCGATTCAGTTGTATGAGTCCACGCTGATCTCGGACCAGGCGCCGCTGGATGCCTACTTACAGGGTGATCACACCGCAATGAATGAGCAGCAGGTCCAGGGCATGAACCTGTTCCTGGGCAAAGGCAAATGCGTCAGTTGCCACGGTGGCGCGGAGTTGACCAACGCCGGAAGCCGCTTGCTCTTCCACCCGCGTGAGCGTATCGAGCGGATGGTCATGGCCGACAACCTGACCACGCTCTATGACAACGGCTTCTACAACACAGGGGTGCGTCCGACCTCGGAAGACCTGGCACTCGGCGGGACGGATGCCTGGGGCAATCCGCTGTCTTTCACTCGCGAGTACAACACCTTGCTCCAGGGCGGCCAGATCCCTGACCCGCTGGAAGTTGATGTGTGCACCTTCGAAGCGCCCTTGAGTCCGGCCATACCTTGTGATGCGACGCTCAAGCCCAAAGTCGGTTTCCGCGACTCGGTCGATGGCGCCTTCAAGACGCCGACCTTGCGCAACATCGCGTTGACCGGGCCGTACTTCCACAACGGTAGTCGCGCAACGCTGCAGCAGGTGATGGAGTTCTACAACCGCGGCGGCGACCGGCGTGGCGAAGATGCCAGCAATACCAGTGGCTTCGAGCACCCTGCGGTCAATCAGCACAACGGCTCCAATCTTGATCCGGACATGACCCGGCTGAACCTGACCCCGGATGAGGTGGATGCGCTGGTCAAGTTCATGGAGGTCGGGCTCACCGATCCGCGAGTGGCGTGGGAGCGGGCGCCGTTTGATCATCCTTCGCTGGTACTGCCACAGGGCGAAAAGGGTGATGAAAACTCGGTCGGGCAAAAACCGGCCAGTCCGAAGATCACTACCCGGCAGGCACAGGACGCCGACATCCAGCTCAGACCGGTCGGTGCGGAAGGTCGCACACGTCTGGAGGGTCCGCTGCAACCGTTCAACAACGATCTGTAAGAGGTTTTCCCCTTGCGCCACTGGCGACTGATGGCCGCCAGTGGCGCCCTTTTTCAAATACCTCAGTATTTCACTCAGCAAATCGAGGTTTCTGCCGTTACAGTAGTGGGCACATTGCCATCTATTGGTCTGACGGGTCGGAGCTTTACCCTTGTTGCGTTCTTCCGCTGTGCGTTTCAGTCATTTCCTGCCGTCTTTACTGCTGTTGCTGGCGGGGCTTGCGGCTGCATACATCAAGGATCTGAACGTCTTTTTCACCTCGCTGTTCAACGTGCTGCCGACCCTGGTGTTGCTGCTCGGTGGCGCCTATTGCGCGGTGTACCGACGCCAGCGCGAACTGTTTCTGATGGTCACGGTGTACATCGGCTACTTCCTGCTCGACACCCAGACCGACTATTACCGCGACAACGGCAAGGTGCGTGACGATGCCGCCGTGGTCTTTCACCTGTGTTGCCTGCTGCTGCCCTTGTTGTTTGGTGTGTTCGCGGCCTGGCAGGAGCGCACCCATCTGTTCCAGGACATGGTGGCGCGTTTCGCCGTATTGCTGGCAGTCGGCAGCGTGGCGCTGGGGCTTGAGCAAAGTTATCCACATGCGCTGCTGATCTGGTTGTCGGAGATCCGCTGGCCCGCCTTGCATGGCGCCTGGATGAGCCTGATCCAGTTGTCCTATCCGGTGTTCATCGCCGCGTTCTTGCTGCTGGCCTGGCAGTACTGGCGCAACCCGCGACCGCTGCATGCCGCGCAACTGGTGGGGCTGCTCGGGTTGTTCTGGATGTTGCCGAAAACCTTCATCCTGCCGTTCACGCTGAACATCATGTGCAGCCAGGTGATGCTGATGATCGCCGCCGCCGTTGCCCACGAAGCCTATCAAATGGCCTTCCGTGACGAACTGACCGGGCTGCCGGGGCGTCGTGCGCTGAATGAACGCATGCAACGGTTGGGGCGCAACTATGTGTTGGCCATGAGCGACGTCGACCACTTCAAGAAATTCAACGACACCCACGGCCACGACGTCGGCGACCAGGTGCTGCGGCTGGTGGCCAGCAAACTGTCGAAAATCGGCGGTGGCGGTAAGGCGTATCGCTATGGCGGCGAGGAATTCGCCCTGGTGTTTGCAGGCAAGACCCTCGAGGAATGCATGCCGCACCTGGAGGTCATCCGCGAGTCCATCGCCACGTACAACATTCAGCTGCGCAATCAGGAAAACCGCCCGCAGGACGACAGCCAGGGGCGCCAGCGGCGTGCCGGCTCCGGTGCGTCGAGCGTGTCGGTGACGGTCAGTATCGGCGTGGCCGAACGGATCGACCAACGCACCCCGGAAGAGGTGCTCAAGTCCGCTGACCAGGCGCTCTACAGCGCCAAGGGCGCGGGGCGCAACTGCGTGATGGCGTTCGGGCAGAACCGCCGTGGCGCGGTGCGCATGGACGCCGCTACGGTTGAGTGATGATGGCGCATTCAGCGAGCGCAAAGTGATTGTGAGGCGTGGTCGGCAGCAGTAGGTTGGAGAAATCTGCCGACGGAGAATGACCATGCCCGAGTACAAAGCTCCCTTGCGCGACATGCGCTTTCTGATCGACCACGTCTTCGACTTTCACAGCAACTACGCCGCGCTGGGGGCCACCGATGCCAGCCCGGACATGGTCAACGCGATCCTCGAGGAAGGGGCGAAGTTCTGCGAAAACGTGCTGTCGCCGCTCAACCGCAGTGGCGATGAAGAAGGCTGCCATTTCGACAATGGCGTGGTTACCACGCCGGTGGGCTTCAAGCAGGCCTTCGCCCAGTATGTCGAGGGCGGCTGGCATGGCCTGGCGGCGGATCCGGCTTACGGCGGTCAAGGCTTGCCGATCTCTCTTGGTCTGGTCATCAGCGAGATGGTCGGTTCCAGCAACACCTCATGGGGCATGTACCCCGGCCTGACCCACGGTGCGATGTCGGCGATCCACGCCCATGGCACCGAGGAGCAAAAGCAGACCTATTTGAAGAAGCTCACCGCTGGCCAATGGACCGGCACCATGTGCCTGACCGAAGCCCATTGCGGCACCGACCTGGGCATCATCAAGACCCGCGCCATGCCTGCGGCCGATGGCAGCTACGCGATTTCCGGCAGCAAGATCTTCATCTCTGCCGGCGAGCACGACATGAGCGCCAACATCATTCACCTGGTGCTGGCCAAATTGCCGGACGCACCAACCGGGACCAAGGGCATTTCGCTGTTCATCGTGCCCAAGTACCTGCCCGATGCGGCGGGCGAGGCGGGCGAGCGCAATGGCGTGTCCTGCGGCTCGATCGAACACAAGATGGGTATCAAGGCTTCGGCCACCTGCGTGCTGAACTTCGACGAGGCCAAGGGCTTTTTGATCGGTGAGCCGAACAAGGGCCTGAACTGCATGTTCACCATGATGAACCACGCGCGGCTGGGCACCGGCATGCAAGGTTTGTGTCTGGGCGAGGCGAGCTTCCAGGGCGCGATCAAATACGCCAACGACCGTTTGCAGATGCGTTCGCTGACCGGCCCGAAAGCGCCGGAAAAAGCCGCCGACCCGATCATCGTGCACCCTGATGTGCGACGGATGTTGCTGACCATGAAAGCCTTCAACGAAGGCAACCGCGCGCTGACCTACTTCACCGCGCAGTTACTCGACGTTGCACACTCGAGCCCGGATGAAACGGCGCGTCAGGATGCCGAAGACTTGCTGGCGTTTCTCACACCGATTTGCAAAGCCTTCATGACCGACACCGGGCTGGAGGTGACCAACCACGGCATGCAGGTGTTTGGCGGCCACGGGTTCATTCGCGAATGGGGGATGGAGCAGCTGGTACGTGACTGCCGGATCGCGCCGATCTATGAGGGCACCAACGGCATTCAGGCGCTGGACTTGCTGGGGCGCAAGGTACTCGGCAGCCAGGGCAAGCTGCTGCGCGGGTTTACCAAAATCGTCCACAAGTTCTGCGCGGCGAACGCCGAACATCCGCAACTGGCCGGGTATGTGGCGCAGCTCAATCAACTGAATCAACAGTGGGGTGAGTTGACCACCAAGATTGGTATGGCGGCGATGAAAAACCCGGACGAGGTGGGTGCCGCCTCGGTGGATTACCTGATGTACAGCGGTTACATCGTTCTCGGGTACCTGTGGTTGCGCATGGCGCTGGTGGCACAGGCGCAGCTCGATGCGGGCAGCGGCGATGGCGATTTCTGCAGGGCCAAACTGGCGACCAGCGAGTTTTACTTCAAGCGTCTGTTGCCTCGCACTGCCGCTCATCGGGCAGCCATCGAAGCGGGCAGCGATTGCCTGATGCAGTTGCCGGCGCAGATGTTTGCGCTCTGACATCGCCCTCTGTAGGAGCGAACTCTGCTCGCGATGGTCGTCAACGAAAACGCGTAAATCCAGATGCCCGTGGCGTCTTTGGGTTTTTCGCGAGCAAGCTCGCTCCTACACATTCAAATGACTAAAAATAACAAAACGGTCATGAGCTGACCCTATGTGTCGCAAAAGTTGTTGAGGTACACTCCGACCCAACGAAAACACTCTTCCTGTGAATCACCTGTATAGATCTTGCGAGGTTTGCCATGGCTGACTACAAAGCGCCCCTGCGCGATATGCGCTTCGTCCTCAATGAAGTTTTCGAGGTCGCCAAACTCTGGGCCGAACTGCCTGCACTGGCTGAAACCGTCGACGCAGAAACGGTCGAAGCCATCCTGGAAGAAGCCGGTAAAGTCACCAGCAAAAGCATCGCACCGCTGAGCCGTGCCGCCGACGAAGAAGGTTGCCATTGGGCGGACGGTGCCGTCACCACGCCGGCAGGTTTCCCACAGGCCTATCAGACCTACGCTGAAGGCGGCTGGGTCGGTGTCGGTGGCGATCCGGCCTACGGCGGCATGGGCATGCCCAAAGCCGTTTCGGCCCAGGTCGAAGAAATGGTCAACTCTGCCAGCCTGTCGTTCGGTCTGTATCCGATGCTGACCGCCGGCGCCTGCCTGTCGATCAATGCCCACGCCAGCGAAGAGCTGAAAGCCGCGTACCTGCCGAACATGTATGCCGGCATCTGGGCCGGTTCCATGTGCCTGACCGAGCCACACGCCGGTACGGACCTGGGCATCATCCGCACCAAGGCCGAACCTCAGGCCGACGGTTCCTACAAGGTCAGCGGCACCAAGATCTTCATCACCGGTGGCGAACACGACCTCACCGAAAACATCATCCACCTGGTGCTGGCCAAGCTGCCGGATGCACCGGCGGGTCCGAAAGGCATTTCGCTGTTCCTGGTGCCGAAGTTCATGGTCAATGCCGATGGCAGCCTGGGCGCGCGCAACCCGGCCAACTGCGGTTCGATCGAACACAAGATGGGCATCCAGGCGTCCGCGACCTGCGTGATGAACTTCGACGAAGCCGTGGGTTACCTGGTCGGCGAGCCGAACAAAGGCCTGGCGGCGATGTTCACCATGATGAACTACGAGCGACTGGGCGTCGGTATCCAGGGCCTGGCCACGGGCGAGCGCTCGTACCAGAACGCCGTGGAATACGCCCGTGACCGTCTGCAAAGCCGTTCGCCCACCGGCGCGCAGAACAAGGACAAAGTGGCTGACCCGATCATCGTCCACCCGGACGTGCGTCGCATGCTGCTGACCATGAAAGCCTCGAACGAAGGTGGCCGTGCGTTCTCCACCTACGTGGCGATGCAACTGGACACCGCCAAGTTCAGCGAAGACGCCGTCACCCGCAAGCGTGCGGAAGACCTGGTGGCATTGCTGACCCCGGTGGCCAAGGCGTTCCTGACCGACCTCGGCCTGGAAACCACTGTGCACGGCCAACAGATCTTCGGCGGCCACGGTTACATCCGTGAATGGGGCCAGGAGCAACTGGTGCGTGACGTGCGCATCACCCAGATCTACGAAGGCACCAACGGCATTCAGGCGCTGGACCTGGTCGGGCGCAAGATCGTCGGCAGCGGCGGGGCGTTCTACAACCTGTTCGCCGACGAGATTCGCCACTTCACGGCAACCGCCAGCGCGGACCTCGGCGAATTCACCAAACCGCTGAACGACGCAGTGACCACTCTCGATGAGCTGACCGCGTGGTTGCTGGATCGGGTCAAGACCAATCCGAACGAAATCGGCGCGGCGTCGGTCGAGTATCTGCAGGTCTTCGGCTATGTGGCTTACGCCTACATGTGGGCCCTGATGGCCAAGGCGGCTTTCGGCAAGGAAGCGCAAGACGATTTCTACGCGAGCAAACTGGGCACGGCGCGCTTCTATTTCGCCCGTCTGCTGCCGCGGATTCACTCGTTGAGCGCATCGGTGAAGGCCGGTAGCGAGTCGTTGTTCCTGCTGGATGCAGGCCAATTTTGATGAAGTAATGCTTTGTAAGCATTCTCTTACATAACGTGCTGCTGTTCTCCCATAGAAGCAAATTGGATCCACAGCTAATCTACTTCACATGGACGTAGCGCAGGAAGCGCAAAGCAACAACAGGGACACGTAGGATTCTGCCAGGATGGCGGAGTGAAATGGATGTCAGGGAAACAGTCTGCAAAGCCCCGCTTCGGCGGGGTTTTCTTTTGCCCGAAGAAAAGTTTCTAGCTCAACCCGTCCAGAGCCTGCGCGCTGCTCAAGCGTTCCCCCGGGCCATTTATCACCTCTTCCAGCAATGTCCGCAGCAAGGCCAGCGAGGCCTGCTGGCGTTGCACATCCCGACAGACCAAACCGACTTTCAGCGGCACTCGTGGTTCGCTCAGGGGTTTCCACAACAGTTCGTGGTTGCCATGGGTCTTTTGCGAACGTCCGGGCAATACCGTCGCCAGGCGCGTGTGCGGCAGGCTGTCGAGGATGCCGGCCATGTTGTTCAGTTCGGCCTGCACCTGTGGGCGGCGCCCGAGGCTTGCCAGTTGGGCCTGCCAGATCTGCCGTATCTGAAATTCCTCACCCAGCAGCAACATCGGCAGCTCGGCGGCCTGACTCATGGAGACTTTCTTGAATTCACGCAGCGGGTGCTCCGCCGGGATGACCAGGGTCAGTTCATCTTCGTACAGCATCACGCCATGCAAGCCAGGTTGGCGGGGCGGCAGGTAGCTGATGCCGATGTCCAGAGAGCCGTTGAGCAGTCGTCGCTCGATTTCCAGGCCGGTCAGCTCATAGATCTGTACTACAAGGTGCGGCTGCGCCTTGCGCACCCGCTCGAGCATCTGCGGAACGAGGCTGGTATGCACGGTCTGCAAGACACCGATGGCCAGGGTCCGCAGCGCTTGCCCCTTGAAGTTGCCGAGCGCTTCCCGTGCCCGTTGCAGGCCATCGAGCAAAGGCAGCGCGTGGTTGTACAGCGTATGGGCCGCGAGGGTCGGCAGCAGGCGTTTGCTGCTGCGCTCGAACAGGCTCACGTCGAGATTCTGTTCGAGCTGGCGGATCTGCTGGGACAGCGCCGGCTGGGAGATCGACAGGCGCTCGGCGGCCCGGCCCACGTGGCCTTCTTCATAGACCGCGACGAAATAACGCAGTTGCTTGAAATCCATAAGTATTGCTTATCGAAAATGCTGGGAAATCGAAATGGCTGAATGCCCCGTCCGAGCTTAGTCTAACCGCATTCACAGGGCTTACAGGGCCACAGAGCGCGATGAATACCCTTTGCTTCGATGGTATTTACATAGGTAAGGCAAAAAACCTCAAAAGAGGTTTTTCCAGATGAATCTGTTCAGTCTGCGTCGCAGTCCTCCCAGTCTTGATGATCTGGTGCTGGAGGCTTTCCTCCCATCCCCGTCCAGCGAGTACTTGATGCCCAGTGTCGAGCGGCCGAAACAGGTGTTTGTGCGTGGCCAGGGTTCGTGGTTATGGGACAGCGATGACCGCGCCTACCTGGATTTTTCCCAGGGTGGCGGGGCCAACAGCCTCGGTCACAGCCCTTCGGTTTTGGTCAATGCAATCACGGCCCAGGCTCAATCGCTGATCAATCCGGGTTTCGGCCTGCAAAACCGCGGCATGCTCGGCCTCGCCGAACAACTGTGCATCAGCACCGGCAGTGATCAGGCCAGCCTGCTCAATACCGGCAGCGAAGCCTGTGAGGCAGCGATCAAACTGGCGCGCAAATGGGGTCAGCAGCATCGCGGTGGTGCTTCGCGAATCATTGTGGCCAACAAGGGTTGCCATGGCCGTAGCCTGGCGACGATTTCGGCGTCGGACAGTTCGACGTTGACCAACCGGTTCGAGCCGCAACTGCCCGGCTTCAGCCATGTCCCGTTCAACGACCTGCCGGCATTGCATGCGGCCGTGGATGAACAGACCGTCGCGATCATGCTCGAACCGATCCAGAGCGAAGCGGGCGTGATCCCGGCCACTGCGCACTACCTCAAGGGCGTTGAACGCCTGTGCCGTGAACTCGGCATTCTGCTGATCTTCGACGAAGTGCAAACCGGCATCGGCCGTTGCGGCAGCTTGCTCGCAGAACAGTCTTTCGGCGTAACGGCGGATATCGTCGTGCTCGGCAAAGGTTTGGGCGGCGGCGTGCCCTTGGCCGCACTGCTGGCGCGGGGCAAGGCTTGCTGTTTCGACATTGGCGAGGTCACAGGTACGCATCACGGCAATGCGCTGATGACCGCAGCTGGGCTTGCGGTGCTCGGCGCGGTGCAGGACAAGGCGTTGCTCAAGCACGTCGCCGAAACCGGTCAGCACCTGCGCGAAGGCCTGGGGCGCCTGGCCCATCGTTACGGTCACGGCGAGTTGCGCGGTCAAGGGCTGCTCTGGGGGCTGACGCTGTCGGACGATTGCGCTGACGCGGTAGTCAAGGCGGCGTTGTACGAAGGCTTGCTGCTCAATGCCCCGCAACCCGACTGCCTGCGCTTTACCCCGGCGTTGAATGTCAGCAACGCCAACATCGATGAAATGCTCCTGCGCCTGGCACGCGCCTTCTCCCGAGTACGCACCGCGCAATTGCAGTGCCGCAAAGGGATTGCCGTCTGATCCGACGCGCCTCACACAGTTTCCAGAACCGTCTCGCGGTCATACGCACGCCTCACGTCCGATTCTTTTGGCGTGGGGCGTTTTTTTTGGCTCGGGAGAAGAGGGACTGAACCCTGACAAACGGTGCGGGTCGATTAGCTGTAGGGCTTGAACGAGCCCACCCCAATCAGGAGCTGCCCCCATGGACTTTATTCGCATCATCATCGCCATCCTGCTGCCGCCACTGGGCGTGTTCCTGCAAGTCGGATTCGGCGGAGCGTTCTGGCTGAATATTCTGCTGACGTTGTGCGGTTACATTCCGGGGATCGTGCATGCGGTGTACATCATCGCCAAGCGCTGAGTTTTTGTGGCGCTAGATAAATTGCTTTCGCGGGCAAGCCCGCTCCCACAGGTTTTGTGGCGTGCACAACCCTGTGGGAGCGGGCTTGCCCGCGATGGGGGCGCCATCATTTCGGCAATGAGCGCTGTCTTCAGTCCACTGAATCCATCACCCGCCGATAAAACAACCACTCCTGCTCCAGTGCATGGGCCTGATTGCCGGCCTTGCGAAAGCCATGGCGTTCGTCCGCGTAGTAGTGCGCTTCGACGAGTATGTCGTTGTCCTGCAGCGCCTTGACCATGTCGCGGGTCTGTTGCGGGACAACCACGGCATCCAGTTCTCCTTGAAAGAAGATCATCGGCACGCGGATGTTGCCGGCATGCAGCAGCGGCGTGCGGGCCGCATAGCGTTCGGCATCCAGCAGCGGATCGCCGATCAGCCAGTCCAGATAGTCGCTTTCGAATTTGTGGGTCGCGCGCCCCAGCGCCACCGGGTCGCTGACCCCATACAGGCTGGCGCCGGCGCGGAATACGTTGTGGAAGGCCAGGGCGCAAAGAGTGGTATAGCCACCGGCGCTGCCGCCGCGGATGAACGCTTTACTGCCATCGATCAAGCCACGCCCGGCGAGATGGCTGACCACCGCGCAAGCGTCTTCGACATCCACATCACCCCAGCTCAAATGCAGCGCCTGACGATAGGCCCGGCCATAACCGCTGCTGCCGCGATAGTTGAGGTCAGCCACGGCAAAGCCCCGCTGTGCCCAGTACTGGATGCGCGGATCGAGCATCGGGTAGCACGCCGACGTCGGTCCGCCATGGATGAACACCACCAGTGGCGGTTTCGCCGCGCCGGTCATCGCCGGGTAGAAGAAACCATGTGCTTCGCCTGAGCCACTGGGGTAGCGCAAGGTTTGCGGGCGGCTGATCTGTTCGGCAGCAAGCGGTGCAATGCCGCCGGCCAGCACTTGCACGTGCCGGCTCTGGCGCTCGATGGCGATGACGGCGGTTGAGCTGACAGGCGACGCCGCGATGCAATAGATGAACCGCTCATCCACCGCGAGGTGGCGGAAGCGGCTGTAGTCGCCGGTGAAGTCAGCGCTGGAGTCGCCGCCTATGCCCAATCGGCCGAACCCGCCTTCGGTCCAGCTGGCCAGGTAGCTGTCATCGCCCAGCGGTAACCAGGTGCTGCCGCCGAGTTGCCAGGGCGCGGGGCCATGGTCGGCGGCGGCACTTGGCAATGGACTCAGGCCATCTGCGGATTCCTTCCATGGCTGCCAGTAACCGGCGCGGTCCGTCAGGCAATACAGGCGACCGCCGGCATCAAACCGTGGTTGTTGCACAGACTCTTGAACGCTGTCGCCCGCCACGCAGCGAGCCTCGGCCAACCCGCCATTGGCCAGGCGTTCGGCAACCATCAAGCGGGTCGCCGTCCACGGTTGATCCGGACGACTCCATTCGATCCAGGCCAGGCGCCGGGCGTCAGGGCTCAGCGTCGGCGCGGCATAGAAATCAGCCCCTTCGGCCAGCAGGTGACGTGCGCCATCGATCAGGTCGATGGCCACCAGCCGGTGTTGATTGTGATGTTCCTCGACCGCCAGTACCTGCCCGTTGGCGAACTGCAAATCGCCATAACGGCACGCACCGGATGTCAGCTTTTCCGGCGCTTCGCCTTGCAGTGATTGCCGATACAACTGCTGATCGGCCTCGCTGACGAAAACGATACCGTCGTCCGTCAGGCAAAACGCTCCGCCGCCATATTCGTACACCCGACTGCGCACGCTGAAGCCCGGTGGCGTCAGGCATTTCGCTGCGCCGTCATGCCAGCGCCAGATCCGGCACGCGGCGTCTTCGGGTCGGTACTCGTTCCAGAACAGGCCATGGCGACCGACCTGCAGTTCGGCAAAGTCGATCCCGGCGGCCACGGCTTTGGCCGCGCTGAAAGGTTCAGCTTTTGGCGATGAGGCGTGAGTTTCGTTCATTGCGAAAGGCCAATTGGTCGATGGTCTGGGTCGCGTGTTCGGCTTCTTCGCGAGCCTTGAGGATCACGTCGTGTTGTGGCGATTTGCTGCACACCGGGTCGGTGTTGCTGGCGTCACCCGTGAGCATGAACGCCTGGCAGCGGCAGCCGCCGAAGTCTTTTTCTTTCTCGTCACAGGAGCGGCACGGCTCGGGCATCCAGTCATAACCGCGAAAGCGGTTGAAGCCAAACGAGTCGTACCAGATGTGCTGCATGCTGTGGTCACGCACGTTGGGAAACTGCACCGGCATCTGTCGGGCACCGTGACAGGGCAGGGCGGTTCCGTCTGGCGTGACCGTCAGAAAAATACTGCCCCAGCCATTCATGCAGGCTTTCGGACGTTCTTCGTAATAATCCGGGGTGACGAAAATCAGCTTGCACGGATGCCCTTCGGCTTCCAGTTTGGCGCGGTATTCGTTGGTGATGCGTTCGGCGCGCACCAGTTGCTCTTTGGTCGGCAAAAGCCCGACGCGATTGAGTTGCGCCCAGCCGTAGAACTGGCACGTGGCGAGTTCGACGAAGTCCGCCTCCAGGGCGATACACAGCTCGATGATGCGGTCGATCTGGTCGATGTTGTGCCGGTGGGTGACGAAATTCAGCACCATCGGATAACCGTGGGCCTTTACTGCCCTGGCCATTTCGAGTTTCTGCGCAAAGGCCTTTTTCGAACCGGCCAGCAGGTTGTTCACCTGCTCGTCGCTGGCCTGGAAACTGATCTGGATGTGGTCGAGACCGGCCTTCTTGAAGTCGCCGATTTTCTGCTCGGTCAGGCCGATGCCGGAGGTGATCAGGTTGGTGTAGAAACCCAGCTTGCGGGCCTCGGCAATCAACTCGGCGAGGTCCTGGCGCACCAGCGGTTCGCCACCGGAAAAGCCCAGTTGCGCGGCGCCCATTTCCCGCGCCTCGCGGAACACCTTGAGCCATTGTTCGGTGCTCAGCTCTTTGCCTTGTTCGGCGAAATCCAGCGGATTGGAGCAGTACGGGCATTGCAGCGGGCAGCGATAGGTCAGCTCGGCGAGCAGCCACAGCGGCAGGCCGATCTCGGGTTTGGGCGGTACTTGCACCGATGAATCAGGCAAGTTCGATCCAGTGCTGCGCACGGGCAACCTCCATGAATTGCTCGATGTCGTCACCGAGCTCGGGCACGCCGGGGAACTGCTGGTCGAGCTCATTGATGATCGCCGCGACATTCCGTTCACCGTCAATCAAGCCGCCGATCAGGGCGGCGCTTTCGTTGAGCTTGATCATGCCCTCCGGGTACAGCAGCACATGGCCTTTTTGCGCCGGCTCGTACTGGAAACGGTAGCCAGGACGCCAGGTCGGGGTCTTGCTGCGATCGAAACTCATAAGGTGATTCCTTTGTGCCAGACCCGTTCCCCGGTCACGCTGTGATACGGCGGGCGTTTCAGTTCGTAGGCCATGCTCATGGCATCGAGCATGCTCCAAAGAATGTCCAGTTTGAACTGGAGAATTTCCAGCATGCGCTCCTGGCCGTCGCGGGTGGTGTAGTGCTGCAACGTGATTGCCAGACCGTGCTCGACATCGCGCCGTGCCTGGCCCAGGCGGGTGCGGAAATACTCGTAGCCGGCAGGGTCGATCCATGGGTAATGCTGGGGCCAGCTGTCCAGGCGCGACTGATGGATTTGCGGGGCGAACAGTTCGGTCAGCGAGCTGCTGGCGGCTTCCTGCCAGCTGGCGCGACGGGCGAAGTTGACGTACGCGTCCACGGCGAAGCGCACACCGGGCAGGACCAATTCCTGGGAACGCAGTTGGTCCGGGTCGAGGCCCACGGCCTGGCCCAGACGCAGCCAGGCTTCGATGCCGCCGTCTTCACCGGGTGCGCCGTCATGATCGAGCAGGCGTTGAATCCACTCGCGGCGGATCTCGCGGTCAGGGCAGTTAGCGAGGATCGCCGCGTCTTTGAGCGGGATGTTCACTTGATAATAAAAGCGGTTGGCGACCCAGCCCTGGATCTGTTCGCGGCTGGCCCGGCCTTCGTACATCGCCACATGGTAGGGGTGATGGATGTGGTAATAGGCGCCCTTGGCGCGCAGGGCCGCTTCGAATTCGGCGGGGGACATCGGGGTGTCGGTCATTGCGGTTCTCCGGTGTACATCCGGTGGATGCTTTGGTGCTTGTTCGGACGCCATCGCGAGCAAGCTCGCTCCCACAAGGGAATGCGTTCAACTGTGGGAGCTGGCTTGCCAGCGATAGGGCCCTCAGCTACAGCACAATACTCATGCCGTCATACGCCACTTCAACCTGGCGCCGATCCAGCTCCGCCCGCTGCGGCGAATCCTCATCGAGAATCGGGTTGGTGTTGTTGATGTGGATAAGCACCTTGCGCTGCTCGGGCAACTGTTCGAGTACTTCGAGCATGCCGCCGGGGCCGTTCTGCGCCAGGTGGCCCATCTCCCGACCGGTGCGGGTGCCGACGCCACGGCGTTGCATTTCATCGTCGTCCCACAGCGTGCCGTCGACCAGCAGGCAATCGCTGCCGGCCATGATTTCCAGGAGCGCTGCATCCACCTTGCCCAGCCCCGGCGCATAGAACAGCTTGCCGCCGGTATTGAGGTCTTCGACGATCAGGCCGATGTTGTCGCCCGGGTGCGGGTCGAAACGGTGCGGCGAGTACGGCGGCGCGGCGCTGCGCAAAGGCAGCGGGGTGAAGCGCAGGTTCGGGCAGGCGGGGATGGTGAAGCTTTGATCGAGCTCGATGCGGTTCCAGTTCAGCCCGCCGTTCCAGTGGGTCAGCATGTTGAACAGAGGGAAGCCGCTGCTCAGGTCTTCGTGGACCATGTCGGTGCACCAGACTTGATGCGGGCACCCTTCACGCAGCATGAGCAGGCCGGTGGTGTGGTCGATCTGGCTGTCCATCAGGATGATTGCGCCGATCCCGGTGTCGCGCAGGGCACGGCCCGGTTGCATCGGGGCGAAGCTCTGGAGTTGGGCGCGGATGTCCGGGGAGGTGTTGCACAGCACCCAGTTCACGCCGTCATCGGAAATTGCGATGGACGATTGCGTCCGCGCCGTGGCCCGCAGGCTGCCGTCGCGAAAGCCTGCGCAGTTCACGCAGTTGCAGTTCCACTGGGGAAAACCGCCGCCGGCAGCGGAACCTAGAATCTGGACAAACATGGGTGCTCCATCATTTCAACGCTGAAAATAAAACGCCTCGGATAACCGAGGCGTTGTGCTGCACATCTGCCAAGGCAGAGATTAGCGGCTGGCGAAGTACATGGTGACTTCAAAGCCGATACGCAGGTCGGTGTAAGCAGGTTTGGTCCAGGCCATAAATCGAACTCCTTCAGGTAAGGGTGGGACAGCGCTATCTATAGGTATAGTCCACCTAAAGTCAGAGATGTTCCAGATAGTTAGGTTGCTATGTTACTCAAAATTTCAAAGAGATTGCCCGTGAAACTTTGAGAAAGCTCCTTACAAACCCGGTAATGATCATTTTGCCGCTTGCCATGGTGCGCCCGGTGCAGGGCTGTTGGCCAGGCAGCGCCAGCCGCCCTCGGCCTGTTTCAATCGCTGTGCGGCGGCCAGCAGTTCGGCGCGTTCGATCAGCAGGATTGCCTCGGGTAATTGCGTCAGGTAATCCGACGAACGGCCGGCCAGCTTGCCCTGCCAGAGCAATTCCGCCGCTTGGGCGGTGGGCAATGCAGCGTGGGAAAACTGCTCGGCCAAGGTCAGGCGCTGGGCGATCAAAGAGTTGTCGTCGATGGCATTGATCAGTGCCGGCAGATCGCTGAGGAATTGCTCGATGTGTTGCAACAGTTCCACCGGGGCCACGTTCGGCGATTGCACGCCGAACAGCAACCCGGTTTGCCCATGAATCTGGCGCAGGGCGCTGAACACGGCATAGCCCAGTTGCAGCTCCACCCGCAGGCGCTGGTAGAAGGGCGTCTGACAGAGGTGTGCCAGCAAACGCGACGCGGCTTCGTCGGCGATATCTGCGCTGGCTGCAGGGCAAAACAGCAGCAGCGCGTGCTCACTGGAGCCGCTATCGA
The DNA here is from genome assembly GCF_009764265.1 of Pseudomonas sp. PB101. Classification (GTDB taxonomy): domain Bacteria; phylum Pseudomonadota; class Gammaproteobacteria; order Pseudomonadales; family Pseudomonadaceae; genus Aquipseudomonas. The sequence continues at coordinate 70,542 of NZ_RWIR01000051.1, read as the reverse complement.
CAGTGTTCCACAGCCGTTGTGACGGGATCGCGCGAGGCGGGGACAACTGACTGTCCGGCGTGCCGGGGATGCGGCTCAAGGCCAGTCCCATGGCCGCTTGAGTCTGTGCCGACAACCCGATGGCCAGCCCGTCCCACCGTGCACTCGACCAGAGTTGCTGCAGGTTATTGGAGTTCGTGGTGTGCCCGAGACAGTGATCGGGCAATGCCTTGAGCAGTTGTCGAATCGGTATCAACGCAACGCTGGTCGATTCGGCTTGTGCGACAGCGGCATCAGGATTTGTCAGTTCTTTCAGCGCCTGCTCGAGGACGCCGGGCATCGGCTCCTGTAGCCCGTTCAGTTTCAGCAGCCATTCGTTGCCCGAAGCGCTGAAGGAAAAATCCACACCGGCCTGACGCGCGTCTTCGCGCAGCGGTTGCAGGGTTTTTTCCAGTTTTGACTGGAGGCTGCTCCCGGGAGTCGAGTCCAGGCGCCAGCGCAGATAAATCGCGCCTTCTGGGCTGTTGTCCGGCCATGCCTGGCTGAATTGCATCGGCGAGCGTTCGCGGCGGCTGCGCGAGCGATCCTGGGCAAAGGTGCGCAGGCCGCGGTGGGCGCTGGTCTGGCCGCGAATCAATCCCGCATTGGGCGCTGCTGCTTCGGCGCGCAGGAACGGGTTGGGTGTGGGCAACTGCCATGGGCCGCTGAAGTTATCCACAGCGCCGATTTGTTTGAGCACTTGCTCGAGGGCTGTAACGCCTTGCCCGGATAACCCGACTTCGCGTTGCTCACTGTCCTGTCGGGCCAGTTGCAAGGCACTGCCGACTTGCTGCTGGCGCTGGAGCAGGGCGGCGTATTCTTCGCGCAATCGGCTCCAGTCTTGCCGGGCGAAGAAACCCAGCCAATCCATCAGGCGTTCGCGAATCCCGGTTGCCGCAGAGTGGGCGGGCAAGGTGAACTCGACGTGCAGCAAGGCTTGCCCGACGAATTGATACAGCGACTCGGCCTTGAGTGTTTCCGCCAATCCACGCTCACGCAAATCCGCCAGCAAACCGCCCGGCTTCTCGGAGTTCAGCCAATGACACAGGAACAGCAGTGCTTCGGCGCAGGATTCGGGCAGGGCCTCGAGGGCAAACAGCAGATCCAGTCGTCGTTCGCCAGCCTGTTGAAAACTTGAGTCCGAGGTCGTCATCAGCGGCGCGGGGGATTGTTGTGGGGCTGTTTCACCCTGGGCAAGGGCTTGGCCAAATGCCTCGGCCATCACTCTCAAATCATCGACACTTTGCGGACCGGCCAGGCTCAAGGTCATCTGCCCCGTCTGGTAGAACCGCTGATGAAAATCCTGCAATGCCTGCTGAAATTCGGCTTGCGGCACCGGCAGGCTGTCCCGATTGCCGGCATGGAAACCTCGCAGCGGATGAGCTTCGCAAAGCCCATCGAACAATGCCTGCTGTTGTTGCGCTGCCGGATCCTGCGACCACGCGATAAATTCAGCGTGCAACACTTCCCGTTCCCGCTGTTGATCGTCGGGATTCATACGCGGATGGGCGAGCATGTCTGACAGACGCTGCAGCCCACCGGCAAATGCCTGGGGCGGCAGCTCGAAAAAGTAATCCGTGGTGCGTTCGCTAGTGCGGGCGTTGACCTGACCGCCATGACTCTGCACGTAGGCCATCAACCCTTGCCCCGTGGGAAAACGCTCGGTTCCCAGAAACAGCAGGTGCTCAAGGAAGTGCGCCAGCCCAGGCCATGCCAGCGGCACATCATGGCTGCCCGCAGCGACCCGCAACGCGGCTGCGCAGCGCTTCAGATTCGGGGCATGACGCAACGTCACCCGCAAGCCATTGGCCAGGGTTTCAGTGTGGGGGCGAGGGTGATTCAGCGCGGGCATGGGCACTTCCAGAACAGTGAAGTGCCAATGCTAGCGGATAACGGTGGATCAGCGCTTGTTCAGGTCGCCGTAAAGCTCGGGGCGGCGATCGAGGAAGTAGCGATTGGCGGCGCGGGAGTCGAGCATCAACTGTCGATCCAGCTCACCGACGATCAGGGCTTCATCCAGACCCGCCTGGGCGATACGGTTGCCATCCGGCGCGGCGATGCTGCTTTGGCCGCAGTAGTGGATGTCGCCTTCTTGCCCGCAATAGTTGGCGTAGGCCACATAGCACTGGTTTTCGAAGGCGCGGGCGCGGACGGTGACGTCGGCGATAAAGTCGTAGGGAATCATGTTGGCGGTCGGCACCAGAATCAGCTCTGCGCCGGCCAGGGCCAGGCGTCGGGCGTTTTCCGGAAATTCCAGGTCGTAGCAGATCAGGAAACCGAGCTTCCAGCCGTTGAGCTCAACGATAGGGAAATCGTCGGGACCTGCGCTGAACATCGAGTGATCCAGATCGCCGAACAAGTGAGTCTTGCGGTAGTTGCAAAGGCGCTCGCCATTGGCGTCGATCAACTGCACGGCGTTGTAGATCTGCCCGTCCTCGGTGCGCTCGGGATAGCCATACAAAATGGCGATCCCGGTCGCCTTGGCTATACGCGCAATCTGCTGCGCCGACTCACCGTTGTACACCTCCGCCAACACGCTGACGGCATCGACGCCGATGTTGTAGCCGGTCAGGAACATCTCCGGCAGCACCAGCAGATCGGCGCCTTTTGCCTCCAGTGCAAGCTGCTGCAAGCGATGCAGGTTGCCAGCGACATCCAGGGGCAACGGTGGACATTGGTAAAGGGCTACGCGCATTTCGGATTCCTCTTACTCGGGCAGGGCGATCGGACCGATCTCGTTGAATACATCTCCTGGACCCGGATTCTCGGCGTGAGTTGCACCGCCGAAGTGTTTCATGATGCCCCACACCGCGTTGAGCGAGGTCTGCACCGCGCCTTCGACCCAGGCCGGCGTCCACGAAACGTCGTCACCGGCGATGAAGATCCCGCGCTGTTCGGCCGGCATGTCGTCCTGCATGAAGTGTGCGTACATGCGCTGGTTGTAGCGGTAGTGGCCGGGCAGGGCGCCTTTGAACGCGCCGAGGAAATGCGGGTCGGCCTCCCACGAAACGGTGATCGGGTCACCGATGATGCGCGCGGCGATATCGACTTTCGGGTAGATCTTCTTCAACGCATCCAATGCCAGTTTCACGCGTTTTTCCACCGGTTGCGGGAGCATTTTCAGCGCGTCGCTCATCCACGAGTACGACAGGCAAATCACTCCTGGTTTGTCGTCGCCGTTGTCGAACAGGTAAGTGCCACGTGTCAGGCGATCGGTGAGGGTCATGCTCATCAGGTCGCGACCGGTTTCCGGGTCTTTGTCTTTCCAGAACGGGCGATCGACCATCACGAAGGTTTTCGACGACTGCATGTAGCGGGTGCGGTCCAGGGCCATCCACATCTTTTGCGAGAACAGGGTTTCGTCGCATTCGATCTGGGTGGTCAGCAGCCAGCTCTGGCAGGTGGTCAATACGGCAGCGTATTCGCGGGTGTCGCCCCAGTTGTCGGTAACGGCGAAACGGCCGTCCGGTGCGTGGGAAATTTTCTTCACACCGGTGCGCGGTGCGCCGTTGTGCAAGGAGCTGAGGCTGGTGCCCGCCGGCCAATGCGCGCAACGCTCCGGCACATGGCGCCAGATGCCTTGTGGCACCTGCTCCACGCCGCCGACCACCAGGTGCTGGTGATCGTCGCAGTTGGTCATGACCACGCGGAAGATTTCCAGCATCGAGTTGGGGAAGTCCGAGTCCCAGCCGCCGGTGCCGAAACCGACCTGGCCGAACACTTCGCGGTGATGGAACGAGAGCTTGGCGAAGGCCTTGGAGGTGGCGACGAAATCGTAGAAGGTGCGGTCGTCCCACAACGGAACCAGGGTGTTCCACAGCTCTTTCAGACGTGGCACGTCGCGGTCGCGAATGGCTTGCTGGATGTCGGAGAACTGCGAACCGGCTTCCAGGGCATCGGCCCAGGCGTCAGCCACTTCCTGGAACAGTGCAGGAAGATCCGACAACTTCTGTGCGTAATGGGTCTGGCCTTCGAGGTCGATCACCGTGCTGCCCGACGCGGGCGTCAGCGGGTTGGGGAAGGGTTTGGTTTCCAGGCCGAGCTTGTCGACGTAGTGATAGAACGCGGTGGACGACACCGGAAAACGCATTCCGCCCAGTTCGGCAACGATGCCTTCGGCGCCATTGAACGCCTGGGAACGCAGGCGGCCACCCATTTTCGAGGCTTCGTAGACGACCGGTTTCAGGCCCAGTTTCATCAGCTCATACGCTGCCACCAGGCCAGCAATGCCGCCGCCGACAATCGCCACTTCGGCACCGTGATTGTGCTCGGGAATGCTGCCCAGGCCGGCCGGGTGTTCGATCCAGTCGTCGAAGGCGAAAGGAAAGTCCGGGCCGAAAATGGTGACTGGTTTCTTACCGTCTGCAGGATGGCGATTGTTCTTGTTCATGGCTGACCTTGCTGGCGACCCGACGCGGAATGCGCATCTGAGTATAGGAAAAGATGCCAGCCATTCTAGAGAGCACAGAACACGTTAATAAGACGCAAAGTGTCGTCGTTTTGCCATTTTATTGGTCAATATGACGATCTGGTAATGCACACTGTCCCCTGTGGGAGCGAGCCTGCTCGCGAAGGCGTCAGCTCAGACACCCATGAAACCTGAACTGGAATGTCAAACCGGCTGCCCCCGATCAATCTTGCTACTCAAGATGATCGAGGTAGTGGTCTTCTCCACCCCATCCACACTGCCGATCTGATCCAGCAACTGATCCAGCTGCTCCGGCGAGTCGGTGCGCAACCACGCTACATAATCAAATTCACCACTCACCGCACACAACTGCTGCACCTGCGCCATCGCGCTTAACCGTCGCAAGACCTCTTTGCCAGAGCGCGGTTGCACGGTGATCCCCACATACGCCTGCAACCCGCCATCCACCACCCGCTGCCCGAGACGCACGCCGTAACCGGTGATCACCCTGGCCTTTTCCAGTCGCGCCAGGCGCGAGGTGACGGTGGTGCGGGCGATGCCCAGTTGCCGGGCCAGCATGGCCACGCTCTCGCGGGCGTTGATCTGCAGGGCGGCAATCAACTGGCGGTCGATTTCGTCGAGAACGGGTGGGCGAATGTCAGGCAAAGGGGCTGTCTCCAACGGTACTGATCAATGGCCAAGCATGTTACAGGCACATCCGGCGCCGCGCTCGTGGCGGATATTTGATCTAGCCTCAGTACCGTTCGTGACATTTCTGCCTGCGACAAATTGCCATAAGTAACTGGTTAGTACATTATTCCGCCCTTGTCACAAATGGGGAAATTTTCCGATATGAACAATTCTGGGGCTGCCGCCGGCAGCAAATGGGTGCTGGCGGGGCTGGGTGTGCTGATTGCACTGATCGGGCTCGGCCTGGCCGGTGGCGGTGGTTACTTGATCGCACTGGGCGGCAGTTGGTATTTCCTGCTGATGGGCCTGGCGATGCTGGCGTCCGGCTTGATGATTGCCCGGCGCAAGCCGCTCGGCGCCTGGCTGTATGGTGTGGCGTTGGTCCTCACGGCGATCTGGGCGGTATGGGACGCCGGCCTCGAATACTGGCCGCTGGTCTCGCGGGTGCTGACCTTCGCCGTGATCGGTCTGGTGGTCGCGCTGGTCTATCCGACCCTGGTCCGTGCTTCGGGCGCGACCGGCGGACGAGGCGCTTACGGCCTAGCTGGCATTCTGGGTGTAGGCGTCGTAGCGACGATGGCCTACATGTTCGTGCCGACCCACGTGGTCAAGGCCACCGTTGAACCTGCGGTAACGCCGGTCACGCCGGGTACCGAGCAGAAAGACTGGGCGCACTGGGGCAACACCACCGCCGGCAACCGCTTTGCCGCGCTGGACCAGATCAACAAGGGCAACATCGACAAGTTGCAGGTGGCCTGGACCTTCCGCACCGGCGACATCCCGCAAAGCACCGGTGCCGGTGCCGAGGACCAGAACACCCCGCTGCAGATCGGTGACACGGTCTACACCTGCACCGCCTACGGCAAAGTCTTCGCCCTGGATGCCGACACCGGCGCCCAGCGCTGGAAGTTCGACCCGCAGGGCACCGCGCCCAACTGGCAGCGCTGCCGTGGCCTGGGTTATTCCGAAACCCCGGCGTCTTCGGACAATCAGCCAGGCGCCTGTACGAAACGTCTGTTTCTGCCGACCGGCGATGCGCGCCTGATCGCCATCAATGCCGACACCGGTAAGCCGTGTGAAGAATTCGGCAACAAGGGCACCGTCGACCTGACCACCGACATGGGCGAAGTGAAGCCCGGTTACTACCAGCAAACCTCGACTCCATTGGTCGCAGGGGACGTGGTGATCGTCGGCGGTCGCGTGGCCGATAACTACTCCACCGGCGAACCGCCGGGCGTGGTGCGTGCCTACGACGTGCGCAGCGGTGAGCTGGTGTGGGCGTGGGATCCGGGCAATCCGAACACCACCAAACGCCCACCGGCTGGTGAGACTTATACGCGTGGTACGCCGAACGTGTGGTCGGCCATGTCCTACGACGCCAAGCTCGGTCTGGTCTACCTGCCGACCGGTAACGCCACGCCGGACTTCTTCGGCGGTCAGCGCACCGAGATGGACAACAAGTGGAACTCGTCCGTCGTTGCCATCGACGTGAAAAGCGGCCAAGTGCGCTGGCATTTCCAGACCACCCACAACGACCTCTGGGACTTCGACCTGCCGGCGCAACCGCTGCTGTACGACGTGCCGGACGACAAGGGCGGCACCCAGCCCGCGCTCGCGCAAGTGACCAAACAGGGCGAGATCTTCCTGCTCAACCGCGAAACCGGCGTGCCGATTGCTCGCGTCGAAGAGCGCCCGGTGCCGCAGGGTCATGTGCCTGGCGAACACTACTCGCCAACCCAGCCGTTCTCGGTGGACATGCCGTCAATCGGCAACAAGACCCTGACCGAGTCCGACATGTGGGGCGCCACACCGTTCGACCAGTTGATGTGCCGCATCCAGTTCAAAGGCATGCGCCACGAAGGCGTCTACACCCCGCCGGGCATGGACCGCGCCCTGCAATTCCCGGGCTCGTTGGGCGGCATGAACTGGGGCAGCGTCTCGGTTGATCCGAACACTAACTACATGTTCGTCAACGACATGCGCCTGGGCCTCGCCAACTACATGATCCCGCGCGACAAGATCAAAGCCGGGGCCAGCGGTATCGAAATGGGCGTGGTGCCGCAGGAAGGCACACCGTTCGGCGCCATGCGCGAACGCTTCCTCTCGGCGGTCGGCATCCCGTGCCAGAAACCACCGTTCGGCACCATGTCGGCCATCGACCTCAAGACCCACAAACTGATGTGGCAAGTCCCGGTCGGCACCGTACAAGACACCGGCCCGATGGGCATCCGCATGCACCTGCCGATCCCGATCGGCATGCCGACCCTCGGCGCATCGCTGGCCACCCAGTCCGGCCTGCTGTTCTTCGCCGGCACCCAGGACTTCTACCTGCGCGCCTTCGACACCGGTAACGGCAACGAAATCTGGAAATCGCGTTTACCGGTAGGCAGCCAGTCCGGGCCGATGACCTACGTGTCGCCGAAAACCGGCAAGCAGTACATCCTGCTGACGGTGGGCGGTGCGCGTCAGTCGACGGATCGTGGGGATTATGTGATTGCTTACGCTTTGCCCAAATAAGGGCTGAAGTCTGGGTCAAAAAGCCGCGCCATTGCGCGGCTTTTTGTTGGGCGAAAGAGAGGGGGTGGAAATCGGCTAGGATTGAGGCAGTCGAGGGTGCGAGGTGAAGGGTATGACAACAAAGCTACCTGCTGTTGTACGGGACCGTGCATTGCAGATCGCCCATCACGAAATGGGGCACTACGTGGTGGCCCGCGCCTTGGGGTTTGAAACGGGCGGCGTGACCCTGACAGTGACCAAGGATTTGCGGCACCACGGAGGGGCCTCCATTACCTTGGTGCGACCCCTTTCGTCGATGGAAGCCATGAAGGAACACCTGGAAGCCCGAATGATGGTGCTCCTGGCTGGCGCAATGGCACAAACCCTGCCGTCAAAACCCTCAGCCGCCAAACGCGTCGACAAGCGCAAAGCCACCGCCATTCTCAAAGGTGGGGAGGGCGCGGAGCAGGATTACGCAAAGATCAGGGAGCTTCAGCACCTACTGCGCAATATTGCCTGCCCGGATACCGATCCAGCGTCGGCTGAGCGCATAGCGGCGGAGCTTAAAGCGATGACTGATCGGGTGTGGGGTCGGACTCAAACAATCATCGAAGATCAGGCCGGGACGATTGCCGAATTGGCTATGGCGCTGGTGGACGGCATGGTTCTTGTGGAGCAATGGGGGCGGGCTGCGGATACGTATGAGGTTGTGTTGACGGGGCAGATTCTGGAACGGTTGCGGGCGGTGCAGGCGATCCCCTCGTTAAGTGTTTGGACTGACCGTTGCAGTGATGTCGTTCAGCACTGGAAGTAACGAAGGGTCGAAGCGTTATTTGCTCGCGAGCATAGCGTCTTGCACCAGTGTCAACAGTGCATCAGTCGCCGCTAACAGTTCAGCCAATAGGGTTTCGTCTACATCCATGTAACCTTCGTACTCAGCCAGATTGCGGCGCTCGTGACAGAGCGCGAATAGGCGTACATGGACTTTGTTCAGGCCGAGGGTATGTACCAGGCACTGAAATACCAGATAGCGACGGTCGGAGCGAAACCCCTGTAAACGCATGGCAGTCAGAGCCAGAGCATGGGCGGCGTTGTAGGCGAGGTCGAAGCGACTGGCGAAGGACAGGGCCGAACTGTGAGCATCCTTCAAACGGTCCGTGGCTGATTTCAGCAGCCCCTCACATTCCTTGCGATCAGGCGGTTCAGCTTTGAGGCCGCCGCTACGCACCAGGTTTTCCAGATTTTCGTTACTGCCCATCGGCTACCTCTGCTGGATTGCGGCCAATCAAATCAATTTTTTCTTGTTGCTCAACCCGCACTACAAAGCTGTTGCCGCCCGCCTTCTTGGCTTGCCAGTCGGCCAGGGTGTAGAGCGTTGGGTTAATGGTGCGGCCAAGCTGTTCCTCAACGGGCAGTACCCGTTCCATCAAATTGCTGTAACTGAGATTTTCGCCAATCAACATCAGGTCAATGTCACTGCCTGCATGCTCGTTTCCCTTGGCAATGGAGCCGTAAATAAATGCCCATACCAACTGATCAGACAGCGGAGACAAGGCTGTACGCAACTGCTCTGCAATACCAAAGGTCTTGCGCACTATCCCAAGCAGTTCTGCATAGATGGGGCACTCAGGGTTGGCTTGGTAGTGCGTCTGATTACCCCGCCGACTCATGGTGAGAATGCCTGCGCCATGCAGACGTTCCAGCTCACGCATCAGGCTGCCCTTGCCGACTTGCGCCCAGCGGGATATTTCATTGGCATAGAAGCTCTGATCCGGTTTGCCATACAGCATGCCCAGCACTTTTTGCTGAGTGGCGGTAAATAGGGCATCGCTGAGCGGGATGGCAGGCATGGCTGACTCTATAAGTCCCAAAAAGGGAACGATAGGTCCCTTTTTGGGAATTTTCAACTCTGCCGTGATTATGTAGTTTTCGATGGGCTTGCTTCCTTTCTTGTTTGAGCAGGTCGCCGCTTCAATACCTTTACCACATCATCGATCACTGCTTTGCTCATCGTCGTCAGGTAATGCGCCGCCCAGGCGTGGCGGTCGGAGTCTTGGGTGAAAGCGGCGTCCGCGGTCAGGGACTTGGCGAGGTACAGCAGGTCTGAGGCTTGCGCCAGGGCGTCGGCGATGGGGATATCGCGGCAGACGTGGAATAGCGGTTGATCTGAGAGATAGAGGAAAGGGGTGAAGCCGATAGTTTTTAGGTCTGAGGGTGAATTTGCTTTAGTCATGCATTGCTCCTGGGTTCTAGGAGCCGCCAAATTCGTTTCCAAGCGAATGGGTGACGGCCGTACGCAGGTTGGAAAACCGGGAACCTAGGAACCGGCACGCCCGAAGGCGTCCCACGCACAGCCGTCATAACTCAGGATCACAAAATACAAGCAATCATGATGAGGGCGCTGTTGCGGCTAGAGTTCAACGGGTTTCCAAGCCCGACCGCTGAAAGGTCAGCGACGTCCGGAGACTACTCCGTCAAAGAAAAGTGCAACAAGGCGGCAAAGTGCCCAAAAGCAAGATTCGGAGTTTGCCTACAAGGTCCTAAGGCGTCATCCGATAAAGCGAGACCTTAAGTAAACAAAACTAAACGTCAGACACGAAAAAGCCGCGTAAAAACGCGGCTTTCTTGTTTGGTGGGCCCACACGGACTTGAACCGTGGACCAAAGGATTATGAGTCCTCTGCTCTAACCAACTGAGCTATAGGCCCTCAGTAGGTCGCGGATTATAGCGACGGTTTCGCGGCTGTGCTATCCGAAAAAGCCATTACGGTTGTACGAAGAAACGTCGCGGCAAATTCTTCGGCGGGCAGGGGCAGGCTGACGATGTAGCCCTGGATTTGCTCGCATCCCTCATAGGCCAGGAATTGCTGCTGTGCCTGGGTCTCGACGCCTTCGGCAATCACGGTGAATTGCATGCTGCGGCCGAGGGCGATGATGGCGCGGACGATCGCCGCATCGTGGGGATCGTCCGGCAGGCCGCGAACGAAGGACTGGTCGATCTTGAGGATGTCCAGCGGCAGGCGCTTGAGGTAGCTCAGTGACGAGTAGCCGGTGCCGAAGTCGTCGATGGCCAGTTGTACGCCCAGTTTTTTGAGCTGGTGCAGCACCGCCAGCGCTTCTTCGGCCTGGCTCATGATGAAGTTTTCGGTGATTTCCAGTTGCAGGAAACCGGGGTTGAGGCCGTTGTCCTTGAGCAACTGTTCGATACGGCTCAGCAGGTTGGGTTGGCGCAATTGGGCGCCGGCCAGGTTAACCGACAGCGGGCCGGGGCTTTCGTACAGCCGGTGCCATTCGGCCATTTGCCGGCAGGCGGTTTCCAGGACCCAGTCGCCGATCTGCAGGATCATGCCGTTTTCTTCAGCCAGCGGGATGAAGTGTTCCCGCGGCACATCGCCAAAGGTCGGATGGTGCCAGCGGATCAGGGCCTCGGCGCCGACCAGGCGGTAGTCTTCGAGGCTGATTTTCGGTTGGTAGCACAGGTGCAATTCGTTGCGCTCGATGGCGCGGCGCAGTTCGTGTTCCAGGGCCACGCGTTCGCTGGCCTGGGCAGTGAGGTCGCGGGTGTAGCTTTCGACACGGTTGCGGCCCTTGGCCTTGGAGCGGTACATCGCGGCGTCGGCGTTCTTGATCAGTGTGGCAACGTCGCAGCCATCCTTGGGATAGAGGCTGGTGCCGATGCTGGCGCTGATGAAGAACTCGTGCTCACCGGCCTGGAATGGCGCGCCGAAGCAATTGAGCAACTTGGTGGCGATGTTGTCGGCATCGCTGGACTGTTGCAGGCCAGGAAGCAGGATGATGAATTCGTCACCCCCCAGGCGCGCCACGGTGTCGATGTCACGCAACTGCTCCTTGAGGCGTACGGCAATGCCCTTGAGCAGCAGGTCGCCGACCGGATGGCCGAGGCTGTCGTTGATGTGCTTGAAGCGGTCCAGGTCGAGGAACAGCACGGCGCCCTGGCCGCCGTTTTCCTGCTGGTTGTTGAGCGCAGTGAGTAAGCGGCTTTCGAACAGTGTGCGGTTCGGCAGGCCGGTCAGCGGGTCGTGGTGCGCCTGGTAATCGAGTTTGGCCTGGGCGTGCTTGAGGCTGGAAATGTCGGCGAACACCGCGACAAAGTGGGTGATGAACTTGTCGCGGTTGCGCACGGCGCTGATGGTCAGCCAGCTCGGATAGAGCTCGCCGTTCTTGCGCCGATTGGAAATCTCGCCCTGCCAATGACCTTCGGCGGTCAATTGATGCCACATGGCCGCGTAGAACGCGCTGTCATGCAGGCCCGAAGCGAGCAGTCGCGGCGTGTGACCCAGTGCTTCGCTTTCGCTGTAACCGGTAATTTCAGTGAACGCACGGTTGACCGCGCTGATGTGCTGTTGGGTATCGGTGATCAACACGCCTTCGGCGGTGCTCTCGAACACGGTGGCGGCCTGCTGCAGTTTTTCCTGCATCAGGTGGCGCTCGGTGATGTCCCTGGCGATGGTCAGCATGCAGTCTTCATCGCCAATCGGCAGCGGACGGCTGGACACTTCACAGAGGCGGATCTGCCCGTCGCTGCGGCGTATATGGCAACTGAAGTCGCGGACAAAGCCGTCGCGGTGCAGCAGGTCGAGCATTTGCTTGCGTTCATTGAGGTTGACCCAGATCCCAAGGTCCAGCGCCGAGCGATCCACCGACATGGCGCTGTTGAATCCGGTGATGCGGCTAAAGCCCTCGTTGACTTCCATCAGCAAGCCATCGCTTTGCCGCGACAGTAGCAAGCCGTCGGGGGAGGCATGGAAGGCCTTGGCGAACTTTTCTTCGGACGTTTGCAGTTGCTGCTGGGTTTCCTTGAGCTGGGTGATGTCGCGCACCACGACCACCAGCGCCGGTGTCATGTCGAGGTCGAACGGTTCGGCGGAGATCAGGCCGGTAAACACCTGGCCGTTGCTGCGACGAAAGGGCATCTCCAGGTTGCGGATGCTGCCGGCCTGCAAACGTTGCAACAGGCCCGGCCCGACGCCGGGAATGCCCCAGATGTTCAGGTCGGTGGCGGTCAGGCCAATGACGTCCTCGGCCTTGAGGCCGATCTGTTCTTCGAATGCTTCGTTGACCTCCAGCAAGCAACCGTCGCTGAGGCGCGCGATCACCAGGATGTCGGGGCACTGCTGGAACACGGAGGCGAATTTCTGCTCCGACAGGCGCAGTGCTTCTTCGGTGCGCTTGGCGTCGGTGATGTCGATCATCAACCCGCGCATCACCGGCTCGTGGCCGTGTTCGATCAGGCTGACGATATCGCGCACCCAGAGGGTGCGGCCGTCGGCGGTGATCACCCGGTAGTCGAGCCGGTGATCGCGACCGGCCAGCACTTCGTGATCGCAGAAAGTCTGGGCGCGGATCAGGTCGGCAGGGTGAATGATGTTGCGCCAGAAGCCGGGAATCAGCCAATGGGAGAGGGGATAGCCGAGCAGGTCTTCGGCGTGGGGCGATACATAGCTGTAGGTGTAGTCGGTGACCTTGGCTTCCCAGGCGATGGCCGACAGGCTCTCGACCAGGCCACGGTAGTGGTATTCGCTGCTGCGCAGTTCCTGTTCAAGATCGACCCGGCGGGCGATTTCCGAGCTCAAGCGGCGGTTGATACGGATAACCGCGGCCAGCACGAGGGTCAGCACCAGCAGTCCGGGCAGGCCGTACACCAGCAGGTCATTCCAGAACGTTCGATGATCGAGGACGTTACCGACCCAATGCTCCTGGATTGCACTGATTTCGGCGGGGCTCATGTCCGCCAGGACTTTGTCGAGAATGCCGACGAGCATGGTGTTGTCGCGAGGTACAGCCATGGCCAGTTGATAGCGATAGGGCGTTTCACCGCTGACATACAGCCCGTCGAGCTTGAGCTGGCGCAGGCTCCAGACGCTCGATGCCAGGTCGCCCACGACTGCATCCACTGCGTCGGTGGCCAGTGCCTGCAACGCCGAGCTGACGTTGGGCATCGCCACCAGGTTCAGGTCGGGATTGTGGGTGCGCAGCAGTTCGTGGGGAGCGTAGTTCTCCACCACGGCGATTTTCAAGCCGTACAGGTCTTGCAGGTTATGTGGTTGGGGGCCTCCGACATGGGCCAGGATGACAATCGGGAAGTCCAGGTAAGGGCGGGTGAACGACAGGTAGTTCTGGCGTTCCGGCGTCGACATGATGCCCGGCAGCAGATCGATTTTGCCCTTTTTGGCTTGTTCCAGAACGATGGTCCAACTGACCGGCTCGATGGGCGTGAGCCTGGTCCCCAGCCTTTTGCGGATGACCTCGATGTAATCCGCGGCAAGGCCCTGATAGCGGCCCTCATCGTCACGGAACTCGAAAGGCGGCCACGACGCATCGACACCCAGGCGCAAGTCCGGGTGAGCCGCCAGCCAGCTACGTTCATCGTCAGTGAGAGTCAGAGCGCCAGCCGTTGCGGTCCAGGTCATCAGCGACAGCAAAAAAAGCACGGTCGGCAGTCTGGGCATAACGGTCTCGTTATGGCTCGGGGGAATGTTTCGAGTGTAGACGGGCTAGGGACGGAGGGGGAGGTGCTGAGATATTAATCTGCCATAAAACAAAACCCCCGGCCTGGGCCGGGGGTTCTGGTATCACTCGTCGAGGAAGGAGCGCAGATGCTCGCTTCTCGTCGGGTGGCGCAGCTTGCGCAGCGCCTTGGCTTCGATCTGACGAATCCGCTCACGGGTCACGTCGAACTGCTTACCAACCTCCTCGAGGGTGTGGTCGGTATTCATGTCGATGCCGAAGCGCATGCGCAGTACCTTGGCTTCACGGGCAGTGAGGCCGGACAGCACTTCGCGAGTCGCTTCTTTAAGGCTCTCAACGGTTGCAACATCGATTGGCGACTGCATGGTCGAGTCTTCGATGAAGTCACCCAGATGGGAGTCTTCGTCATCACCGATCGGGGTTTCCATGGAGATCGGCTCTTTAGCGATCTTCAATACCTTGCGGATCTTGTCCTCAGGCATTTCCATGCGTTCGCCCAGCTCTTCCGGGGTCGGTTCGCGACCCATTTCCTGCAGCATCTGGCGGGAAATGCGGTTGAGCTTGTTGATCGTCTCGATCATGTGCACCGGAATACGGATGGTGCGGGCCTGGTCGGCGATCGAGCGAGTGATCGCCTGACGGATCCACCAGGTGGCATAAGTCGAGAACTTGTAGCCGCGACGGTATTCGAACTTGTCTACCGCTTTCATCAAGCCGATGTTGCCTTCCTGGATCAGATCGAGGAATTGCAGGCCACGGTTGGTGTACTTCTTGGCGATCGAGATCACCAGACGCAGGTTGGCTTCAACCATCTCTTTCTTCGCGCGGCGGGCCTTGGCCTCACCGATCGACATGCGACGGTTGATGTCCTTGATTTCAGCGATGGTCAAACCGGTTTCGGTTTCCAGCGCGGTCAGCTTCTGCTGGCAACGGATGATGTCCGGCTGCAGACGACCAATGGCTTCAGCGTATTTGCTTTTGCCTTTGGCCAGGGCATCACTCCAGCTTTCGTCGACTTCGTTGCCCGGGAACTGGCGCAGGAAGTCTGCACGCGGCATGCGTGCATCACGAACGCAGAGCTGCATGATTGCGCGCTCTTGCTGACGCAGGCGATCCAGAGCACTGCGAACACGCTCGACCAGGCCTTCGAATTGCTTCGGAACCAGCTTGATCGGCATGAACAGTTCGGCCAGGGCCAACAACTCGGCAATCGTTGCCTTGTTGTTGCGACCGTGCTTTTTCAGCGCCTTGCGGGTGATCTCCATCTGATCGGCCACAGCGCCGAAGCGCTGGGCAGCGATGACCGGATCCGGACCGCTTTCGGCTTCTTCTTCGTCATCGGAAGATTCGGCTTCATCGTCGTCGGTGTCGTCATCCGCTTTCACGGCTTTCGCATCGATCGGCGGCGGCACTTCTGCCGCAGGCGGCGCGATGCCGTCGTCCGGGTCGATATAACCGCTCAGGACGTCGGACAGGCGACCACCTTCGGTGGTGACGCGGGTGTACTCGGAGAGAATATGATCAACCGTGCCAGGGAAGTGCGCGATTGCGCTCATCACTTCACGGATGCCCTCTTCAATACGCTTGGCGATTTCAATTTCGCCTTCACGAGTGAGGAGCTCCACCGTACCCATTTCGCGCATGTACATGCGCACCGGGTCGGTAGTGCGACCAATGTCGGTCTCGACCGCAGCCAACGCTGCAGCGGCCTCTTCGGCTGCGGCTTCGTCGGTATCGGCGTCGGCCAGCATAAGGGAATCCTTATCTGGCGCAACCTCGAATACGTTGATCCCCATGTCATTGATCATGCGGATGATGTCTTCCACCTGTTCCGGATCTGAAATATCCTCCGGCAGGTGGTCGTTGACCTCCGCGTAAGTCAGGTAGCCCTGCTCACGACCAAGTGTGATCAACTCTTTGATACGAGACTGCTGTTGCGCTTTTCCGGACATAACACCCTATCCACTGAAGGTCTTGGCGGGCAAAAAACAAGCCGAGGATTATACCTGAGCTATGACCTCACGCGCCAGTTGAGGTCGGGTTTGATGCGGAAACATTGCGACTCAAGAGGTCGCGCAGTTGATTTTTTTCTTCGCTGGTCAATTCGCTTTGACGCGCTTTTCGCAGAAGTTGTTCCAGGTTTCGCTCGCGTTGGCGGGCTGACAAGCTAGTAATGGTGTCGAAAAACTGTTGTTCAAGGTTATCTCCATCAATCAGCCATTCCTTTTCCGCCAGGGCCTTGAGCAAACGGCCTTGTTCTGTGCCGTGCCAGCGGGCAATCAGCTGAATTGAGTTTAGCTTGGGATTCTTCTGCACGGCTTCGAGCAGCGCCACCAGCAATTGTGTGTTGGTGTGATCCTCGGCGGCGAAGTGCCCGGCATCCTCGACTTTTTCGGCCAGCTGCGGGTGATGCAGTAGCGTGCGCAAGGCGGCGAGGGTCGGCGGTTCTACGGCGGCGGGCACCCGTGGCGCGCGGGGTTGATCACGATCACCGCCGCGTTTGCCATTCTTGTCCCAGGGTTTCTTGTCCCATTTCTTGCCTCCTGCACCGGGTTTCTTCGGCGTCCATTCCTGCTGCGGCACATACATTTCCTGTGCCTGCGGCTGATGATAGTCGCTGTAATCGGGCATTGCGTCGTAATCGATGCCCGGATCGTACGCCGGCGGTGCTTCCTGCGGGGCGCTTTGGGCCAGCTGGCTCACCGCTTCGCCACTCAGGCCGGTGATTTCGCTCAGGCGCTGGCGCATCAAGGTGCGCAGGTTCGCGCCCGGGACTTTGTCGATCAGCGGCGCGGCGAGGGTGGCCATGTGGGCCTTGCCCTCGAGCGAGCGAGGATCGGCTTCTTCCGTCAGTTGCTGGAAGAAGTAATCGGCCAGTGGCTGCGCGTGCTGGTTGATGCGTGCGCGAAAGGCATCGGTGCCTTCGGAGCGCACCAGGGTGTCCGGATCCTCACCCTCGGGCAGGAACAGGAAGCGCGCGCGGCGCCCGTCCTGCAGGCTCGACAGTGTCGCCTCCAGTGCCCGCCATGCAGCGTTGCGGCCGGCCTGGTCGCCGTCGAAGCAGAACAGCACGTTGGGCACCACGCGAAACAGTCGCTTGAGGTGTTCTTCGCTGGTGGCGGTGCCCAGGGTCGCGACAGCATTGCGCAGGCCTTGCTGGGCCAGGGCAATGACGTCCATGTAACCCTCGACGACGATGATCTCGTCGAGATTGCGGTTGGTCTTGCGCGCTTCATAAAGGCCGTAGAGTTCCTGGCCTTTATGGAACACCGGGGTTTCCGGGGAGTTCAGGTACTTCGGCTTGTCGTCGCCCAGTACCCGGCCGCCAAAGGCGATGACACGCCCGCGACTGTCGCGGATGGGGAACATCACGCGGTCGCGAAAGCGGTCGTAACGTTTGCCGCTTTCGGCGTTTTCGATCAGCAGGCCGGCGTCGATCATGGCCTTTTGTTGCAGGGTGTCGCTGCTCAAGTGCTTGAACAGGTTGTCCCAGCCCGGCGGCGCAAAGCCGAGGCCGAAGTCCCTGGCGATTTCGCCGGTCAGCCCGCGACCTTTCAGGTAGTCCACGGCGGCTTTGCGCGATGGATGGCTTTTCAGGGCCTGGCGATAAAAATCGGCGGCAGCGCTGAGTAGTGGATACAGCGGCGAATCGGTCGGCTGTCGCGGTTTGTGCGGTCGGCCGCTTTCTTCGCGGGGGATTTCCATGCCGGCGGCTTTGGCCAGTTCTTCGACGGCCTGGACGAAATCCAGGTTGTCGTGGTCCATGATGAAGCCGAGGGCGTTGCCGCCAGCGCCGCAACCGAAGCAGTAATAGAACTGCTTGTCGGGGCTGACGCTGAACGATGGCGTCTTTTCCTTGTGGAACGGGCAGCAGGCGGTGTGGTTCTTGCCGGCTTTTTTCAGCTGCAGGCGCGAGCTGACCACATCGACGATGTCGGTGCGGTTCAGAAGGTCGTCAATGAAGCTCTGGGGAATTAGCCCGGCCATGGCGTTCTCGTCATCTGCGCTGAAAGGAACCCGAAACGAACGGCGACCGAACGGCGGTCATTGTTTGAGGCGCGCAAAATGTGCGGCTCGACCAGTGTCGTCTGCGTAATCGCTGTCGGGAAGTGTATCTGCCGAAAGTCCACTGACGTTAATGCCAATCAGTATTCGACTGTTTGAATGTATTGCGCTGAATCCGCTGCAGCCAATTGTCGGCCTCGGATAGCTCATCATCTGGCACGCAAGCAGGTGCCTTGGGCTGATCGTCGTGAGAGGAATCAGTGGGTGTGCTCGTCAGTAGCCTTGAAAGGCTCGTCAGAAAAGACGTGCACTGCTGGCAAAAGAGCCAGGTCTGACGTGATGAAGCAGATTTGTCTCGGTCGCATCTGCGGCTTTGACGGTGAAGCATCAAGCGTTTTACGCAAATGCCATAAGCCCGGCTGAGGGCCGGGCTTGGCAGAAGCTTGCTACGATCGTCTGTGTATTAGTACAGACGAACGGCGCGGCGCTGTTCGCGCTGAACTTTCTTGGCGTGACGCTTAACAGCGGCTGCTGCTTTGCGCTTACGCTCAGAAGTTGGCTTCTCGTAAAATTCGCGGCTACGAACTTCAGCCAGTACACCGGCTTTTTCGCAGGAGCGCTTGAAACGACGCAGAGCTACGTCGAAGGGTTCGTTCTCTTTTACTTTGACGGCTGGCATCCAGAGCTACCTTCATTCATTACCGGGGTCAACATCCTCGCGGCAAAAGAGCACTTGAAGACGTCGGTTTTTAAGGGTTGCGGATGTTAACCCCTCAACGCTCGGAATGCAAAGCCTCTGATCGAAAACCGCTGGTCGGGGCATCACGCGACGACTATTATGCGCGCCTTCGAATTCAGCCTAAACAAGGCGCAAACCCATGCTAGTACTGGGATTAGAAACCTCCTGCGACGAAACCGGCGTCGCATTATATGACAGTGAACGCGGGCTGCTGGCCGATGCGCTGTTCAGTCAGATCGACCTGCATCGCGCCTATGGTGGCGTGGTGCCGGAGCTGGCTTCGCGCGATCACGTCAAACGCATGCTGCCCTTGATTCGTCAGGTGTTGGCCGAGGCCGACTGCGTGCCGACCGAGATCGATGCGATCGCCTACACCGCGGGTCCTGGCCTGGTGGGGGCTTTGCTGGTGGGGGCTTCCTGCGCTCAGGCGCTGGCCTTTGCCTGGGGCATTCCGGCCCTTGGCGTGCACCACATGGAAGGCCATTTGCTGGCGCCGATGCTGGAGTCGCAACCGCCGGAATTTCCGTTCGTCGCTTTGTTGGTCTCGGGTGGCCATACGCAGCTGGTTCAGGTCGACGGAATCGGTCAGTACACGCTCTTGGGCGAGACCCTGGACGACGCTGCCGGCGAAGCCTTCGACAAGACGGCCAAGATGATGGGCCTCAATTATCCGGGCGGACCGGAGATCGCTCGCCTTGCAGAGCAGGGCGTTGCAGGACGTTTCGTCTTCCCGCGTCCGATGTGCGACCGTCCGGGCCTGGATTTCAGCTTCAGCGGACTGAAAACCTTCGCATTGAACACCTGGCAACAGCGCGTCAGCGCCGGGGACGACGGCGAGCAAGCCCAATGCGACATCGCGCTGGCGTTCCAGCAGGCCGTGGTAGAGACTTTGACCATCAAGTGCAAGCGTGCCCTGAAAGCCGCCGGCATGAAGCGCCTGGTGATCGCAGGGGGCGTCAGCGCCAACAAGGCGCTACGCGTTTCCCTGGAAAAAATGCTCGGCGACATGAAGGGTGATGTGTTTTATGCCCGTCCGCAGTTCTGCACCGATAACGGCGCGATGATCGCCTTTGCCGGCTGCCAGCGTTTGCAGGCCGGACAGCGCGAAAGCCTGGCGATCAGTGTTCAGGCGCGTTGGCCGATGGAGCAGTTGTCGCCGTTGTGATGAACGGCGCTCATGCAGGGCAACTAGAAATGCCGTTCGCGCCCGGCAAACAGGTCGCGTAGATTGCCGCGGTGACGCCAGACGATCAGCCCGGTCAGCGTGCTCATCGGCAGCAGGGCCGCCGGTTCTTGCCAGGCCAGCAACGGCAGGGTCAGCGGTGTGGCGATCAAGGCGGCCAGGGAGCTGGTGCGGGTCAGGTAGAACGTCAGGAGCCAGGCGCAGACCGCCAGAAGGGCTGCGGGCGGGTACAGTCCCAGCAGCATGCCGGCAGCGGTGGCGACACCCTTGCCGCCGCGAAAGCGAAAGTACAACGGGAACAGGTGGCCGATGACGGCATAGACGCCGATCCAGGCCTGTTCCTGCTGCGAAAGGCCCGCAAGACGCGCAATCAGTACCGGCAGCAGGCCTTTGCAAAGGTCGCCGAGCAGGGTCAGGATGGCGAGTTTCTTGCCGGCCAGGCGCAACATGTTGGTGGCGCCGGCATTGCCCGAGCCACTCATTCGCGGATCGGGGTTACCGGTCAGGCGGCTGAGCAAAATGGCGAAGGACAGAGAGCCGAGCAGGTAGGCGAGGATCGCCAGTAACCAAAACATGCTAACTATTCCGGGCGAGGAAGCCCTGATTCTAACGGCGCATTGCGCCCTTGTCGTGTAGCGGAGAGAAGTGCTTGGACAGAGTGTTTATCGAGGGCCTGGAAGTCGACACGGTGATCGGTGCCTACGACTGGGAACGAGGCATCCGACAGTGCTTGCGTCTTGATCTGAGCTTCGCCTGGGATAACCGCCCGGCCGCCGCCGGTGATGACCTGACCCTGGCGCTCGACTACGCCAGTGTTTCCTCGCGCATCCAGGCATTTGCCGAGCAGGCGCAGTTCCAGTTGGTCGAGACCTTTGCCGAGCGCCTGGTTGAAGTGCTGATGAGCGAATTCAAGATCACCTGGATGCGCCTGAAGCTGACAAAACCCGGCGCGGTCCCGGCTGCCACCGGCGGTGTGGGCGTGGAGATCGAGCGCGGATGTCGCTGACTCAGGTGTACCTCGGGCTCGGTAGCAATATCGAGCGTGAAACCCATTTGCGGGCAGGGCTCGATGCGTTGGCGTCGTTCCTTGTGGATATCCGCTGTTCGGCGGTGTTCGAAAGCCAGCCTGTGGGCATCAAGAGTGGGCCTTTCTTCAATTTCGTGGTGTCGGCGTATACCGATTTACCGCTGATGGAGCTCGATCGTCGATTGAAGTTCATCGAGGCGGATAACGGTCGTTATGCGCCGGATCGCCGAGGTTTGCCGCTGGATATCGACGTGTTGTTGTTCGGTGATCTGGTGGGCAACTTCGATGGCCTGGTCTTGCCGCGGGCAGAAATCCTGAAAAATGCGTTCGTTCTGTGGCCGCTGTCGTTGATTGCGCCGGATCGGGTGCACCCGGGTGTAGGCAAGAGCTTTGCGACCTTGTGGGGTGAAGCGCAGATCGATCAGGTGTTGGCGCCGGTGGCTTTCGAATGGCGCGGTGAGCAGCTGACACCTTCAGATTTGTTGTGACAGTGATGACGCCATCGCGGGCAAGCCCGCTCCCACAGGGTTTGCGTAAACCTGTGGGAGCGAGCCTGCTCGCGAAGCTTTTCAGATCGACGCGGTCTCTTTGTAGGCTTTCAAGGCTTTTAGTCGCTCGCGCTTGATCGCTTCCCCCAGCTCCGGCCCCTTGAAGCCTTTCTCCAGCAATGGTTGGACCGCTACGCTACGTGCTGCGGTTGCCGCGCCGCGTAAATAATCCGCCTGTGGATAACTTCTTTGTTCCAGTCCTTTGCGTCCACGCGCATCCATCTCGCATGCCGCGATGAACTCCTCGAAGCGCTGTGGCCGACGGTAAACGTCGAAGCTTTGCAGCAATTCCAGCAAAGTCGATGGTTTGAGTTCAAGGGCGCGATGCCCGTGGGTGTGATACTCGCCCACCAGTAACGCCAGTTCCTGGCAGTCCCTGGGTACTTTGAATCGTTCATTGACCGCTTTGATCAGCTTCAGGCCCTTGAACTCATGAGCGATGTGCCGCGGCCATTCGTCCTCTGGCGTCAGGCCCTTGCCCAGATCGTGCAGCAGGCACGCCCAGCGCACGGTCAGCGGCTGCTTGTGCAGGGCTGCTTGCTGCAAAACGCTCAGGGTGTGCGTGCCAGTATCGATTTCCGGGTGGTGGGCCGGGGGTTGCGGAACACCAAACAGCGCGTCGACCTCCGGCATCAGTACCTTGAGTGCGCCGCATGCGCGCAGAACCTCAACAAACACCTGTGGCTGATCTTCCATCAGGGCGCGGGAAATTTCTTTCCAGCTGCGCTCCGGGGTCAGCGCTTCAAGTTCGCCTGACTCGCTGAGTTGGCGCATCAGTTCCAGGGTTTCCGCAGCGACGCTAAAGTCCAGCGCCGCATAACGCGCCGCAAAGCGGGCAACACGCAGGACCCGGAGCGGATCTTCGGCAAATGCCGGGGAAACATGACGAAGCAGGCGCGCTTCGAGATCACGCTGGCCGTGGTAAGGGTCGGTCAGGTTCTGCTGATCGTCTTCGGCCATGGCATTGATGGTCAGGTCGCGACGGATCAAGTCTTCTTCGAGGGTGACTTCCGGGCTGGCGTGGAAAGTGAACCCGCCGTAGCCGCGCCCGCTTTTGCGCTCGGTGCGGGCGAGGGCGTACTCCTCACCGCTTTTTGGATGAAGGAACACCGGGAAGTCCGCGCCTACCGGGCGAAAGCCCTTGGCGAGCATTTCTTCGGTGGTGGCGCCGACCACGACCCAGTCGATATCGGTAACCGGTTTGCCCAGCAGGCGATCACGTACCGCGCCGCCGACTTTATAAATACGCATTAAAAACCTCCGTTAGCCCGACAGGATAACCGCTGCATCGAGCTTTCGGAGGCACAAGCCTGATCAAAGATGGATGACGGCCAGGTCCAGTCGGCCGTAATCACCTTCGCTGTGCTCGTTTCTTGGCGGTACATGATGGGTTTTCATCACGGTTTCGCCTTGCAGGGTTTCCAGGTGAATGTCGAAGCCCCAGAGGCGGTGCAGGTGTTTGAGCACTTCTTCGGTGGACTCGCCCAGCGGTTTGCGGTCGTGTTGCTGGTGGCGCAGGGTCAGGGAGCGGTCACCGCGCCGGTCGATGCTGTAGATCTGCACGTTGGGTTCGCGATTGCCCAGGTTGTACTGGGCGGCCAAGGTCTCACGGATGATGCGATAACCGTCTTCGTCGTGAATCGCCGGCACCAGCAGGTCGTCCTTCTGGTCGTCATCGAGAATGCTGAACAATTTCAGGTCGCGGATCACCTTGGGTGACAGGTACTGCAGGATGAAACTCTCATCCTTGAAGCTGCTCATGGCGAACTTGATGGCTGCCAGCCAGTCCGTACCGGCAATGTCGGGGAACCAGCGACGGTCTTCCTCGGTGGGATTTTCGCACATGCGCCGGATATCACGGTACATGGCAAATCCCAGCGTATAAGGGTTGATGCCGCTGTAATAAGGGCTGTCGAAGCCAGGCTGGAACACCACGCTCGTGTGGGACGTCAGGAATTCCATCATGAAGCCGTCGGTGACCAGGCCTTCGTCGTACAGGTCGTTCATCAGGGTGTAGTGCCAGAACGTGGCCCAACCCTCGTTCATCACCTGGGTCTGACGTTGTGGATAAAAATACTGGGCGATCTTGCGCACGATGCGCACGATTTCCCGCTGCCACGGCTCCAGCAGCGGCGCATGTTTTTCGATGAAGTACAGGATGTTTTCCTGCGGTTCGGCGGGGAAGCGTGCGTTGTCCTTGTCGCTGTACTTGTCTGCGCCTTTGGGAATGGTGCGCCACAGATCGTTGATCTGTTTCTGCAAGTGCTCCTCCCGGTCCTTTTGCCGGCGACGTTCTTCTTCCGCGGAAATCGGGTAGGGGCGTTTGTAGCGGTCGACTCCATAGTTCATCAGGGCGTGGCAGGAATCGAGCAGGTCCTCGACCGCGTCGATACCGTGGCGCTCCTCGCATTGCATGATGTACTGCTTGGCAAACACCAGGTAATCGATGATCGAGCTGGCGTCGGTCCAGGTGCGGAACAGGTAGTTGCCTTTGAAAAAGCTGTTGTGCCCGTAGCAGGCATGGGCCACCACCAGCGCCTGCATGCAGATGGTGTTTTCTTCCATCAGGTAGGCGATGCACGGGTCGGAGTTGATCACGATCTCGTACGCCAGGCCCATCTGGCCGCGGCTATAGGATTTTTCAGTGCTGAGGAAGTGCTTGCCGTAGGACCAGTGGTGATAACCCAGCGGCATACCGACAGAGGCGTAGGCATCCATCATCTGTTCAGCGGTGATCACTTCGATCTGGTTGGGGTAGGTGTCGAGGGCGTAGCCGGCCGCAATACGGCTGATTTCGCGGTCGTACGCCTGGATCAGCTCGAATGTCCATTCGGAGCCGGTGGAAATGGGTTGGCGCTTCTGCTCTTTGGCGGTCATGTCACTAACCTGCGCTGGAAGAGTTCACGGAAGACCGGATAGATATCCCCGGCCGAGACCAGTTGTTGCTGGGCAAAAGTGTCGGAAAAGGCTTCGGCGATGCGCTCGTACTCGAACCACAGGGCCTGGTGTTCGCGCGGGGTGATCTCAACGTAAGTGTAGTACTGCACGAATGGCATGATCTGGTTGATCAGGATGTCGCGGCAGATCGGAGAGTCGTCGTTCCAGTTGTCACCGTCGGAGGCCTGGGCGGCGTAGATGTTCCACTCGTTGCTCGGATAACGCTCGGCCATGATCTCCTGCATCAGCTTCAAGGCGCTGGAGACGATGGTGCCGCCGGTCTCCCGGGAGTAGAAAAACTCCTCTTCATCCACTTCGCGGGCGCTGGTGTGATGGCGGATGAACACGACGTCGATCTTGTCGTAGTTTCGCTTGAGAAACAGGTACAGCAGGATAAAGAAGCGCTTGGCGATGTCCTTGGTCGCCTGGGTCATCGAGCCGGACACGTCCATCAGGCAGAACATCACCGCCTTGGAGCTGGGGTTGGGTTGCTTGATGAGCAGGTTGTACTTGAGGTCGAATGTGTCGAGAAACGGTACGCGGTGAATGCGCGCGCTGAGTTTTTCGATTTCCGCTTCGATTTCCTGAATATCGCCGAAGTTGTCTGGTTCTTCCTGCTTGAGTCGCAGAAGTTCTTCTTTGGCTTCGCGCAGTTTTGCCCGGCTGCTGCCGGACAGGGCGATCCGTCGGGCGTGGGCTGAACGCAGGGTGCGGATGATGTTGATCCGCGACGGGTTGCCCTCGTTGCTGATGCCGGCGCGTACGGTCTTGAAGGTATCGGTGCCGGTCAGGTTGCGCTTGACCAGGTTCGGCAGTTCGAGATCCTCGAACATGAATTCGAGGAACTCTTCCTGGGTGATCTGGAAGACGAACTCGTCCATCCCTTCACCGGAGTTGCCGGCCTTGCCGGGACCACGACCGCCACCGCCTCCCGGTGGGCGGGCGATATGTTCGCCAGTGGTGAATTCCTTGTTGCCCGGGTGCACGACAGTCTGTTTGCCACCGCGCCCGTGGTGAAGCACCGGCTCGTCGATATCGCGCCCGGGAATGCTGATTTGTTCGCCGTGTTCCATATCGGTAATGGAACGCCGACTGACCGCCTCTTCGACAGCCTTTTTAATGTGATCACGGTAGCGCCGCAGAAACCGCTGCCGGTTCACCGTGCTTTTATTCTTGCCATTGAGACGTCGGTCGATCACATAGCTCATGACTGCTCCTTAGAAGCTGTCCTGAAAGGGGCGAGCGGTGATGCAGCATCGAACCGAGAGCCGAGGGATATTGAACGCTCCCCCAAGCGCTTTGGATGCTGCCTGAACTCGCTACCGACTTTCGAACACCTTCCAGAGGCCTGTGTAACAGAAAAAGCGCACACAGGTCTCTGGCTGACGACAACCGGTCTGACCGGCAGCGGGTTATTGTGATTTTCTGACCCGCAGGTACCACTCGGACAGCAGTCGTACCTGTTTGTCGGTGTAGCCCCGCTCGACCATCCGTGTGACGAAGTCGTTGTGTTTCTGCTGGTCCTCTTTGCTGGCCTTGGCATTGAAGCTGATGACTGGCAGCAGGTCCTCGGTGTTGGAGAACATTTTCTTCTCGATGACCACCCGCAGTTTTTCGTAGCTGAGCCAGGTCGGGTTCTTGCCGTTGTTGTTGGCTCGGGCGCGCAGTACGAAGTTGACGATTTCGTTGCGGAAATCCTTCGGATTGCTGATGCCGGCCGGTTTTTCGATTTTCTCCAGTTCTTCGTTCAAGGCGACGCGGTTGAGGATTTCGCCGGTTTCCGGGTCGCGGTATTCCTGGTCCTGGATCCAGAAGTCGGCGTACAGCACGTAGCGATCGAAGATGTTCTGGCCGTACTCGCTGTAGGACTCGAGGTAGGCGGTCTGGATCTCCTTGCCGATGAATTCGATGTAGCGCGGTGCCAGGTATTCCTTGAGGAAGCGCAGATAGCGTTCGCGGGTCTCGGCCTGGAACTGTTCCTGTTCGATCTGTTGTTCCAGCACGTAGAGCAGATGCACCGGGTTGGCGGCGATTTCGTGCGGATCGAAGTTGAACACCTTCGACAGGATCTTGAACGCGAAACGGGTCGACAGACCATTCATGCCTTCGTCGACACCGGCGTTGTCGCGGTATTCCTGGATCGACTTGGCTTTCGGATCCGTGTCCTTGAGGTTCTCGCCGTCGTACACGCGCATCTTCGAGTAGATGTTGGAGTTTTCCGGCTCTTTAAGGCGCGAGAGCACGGTGAACTGGGCCAGCATCTTCAGGGTGTCCGGCGCGCAGTGCGCCTTGGCCAGCGAGCTGTTGAACAGCAGCTTGTCGTAGATCTTCACTTCGTCACTGACCCGCAGGCAGTACGGCACCTTGACGATGTAGATCCGGTCGATGAAGGCTTCGTTGTTCTTGTTGTTGCGGAAGGTGTGCCACTCCGATTCGTTGGAGTGGGCCAGCAGGATCCCGGTGAACGGAATCGCGCCGAGGCCTTCGGTGCTGTTGTAGTTACCTTCCTGGGTGGCCGTCAGCAGTGGGTGCAGCACCTTGATCGGTGCCTTGAACATCTCCACGAACTCCATCAGACCCTGGTTGGCCCGGCACAGGGCGCCCGAGTAGCTGTAGGCGTCGGCGTCGTTCTGCGGGAATTCCTCCAGTTTGCGGATATCGACCTTGCCCACCAGCGCCGAAATGTCCTGGTTGTTTTCGTCGCCCGGTTCGGTCTTGGCCACGGCGATCTGGTTGAGGATCGACGGGTAGAGTTTCACCACGCGGAATTGACTGATGTCACCACCGAATTCGGCCAGGCGCTTGGTTGCCCATGGCGACATGATGGTGTTGAGGTAGCGCCGTGGAATGCCGAAATCTTCCTCGAGGATCGCTCCATCTTCAGTGGAGTTGAACAGACCCAGGGGCGACTCGAACACCGGCGAGCCCTTGATCGCATAGAAGGGCACTTTTTCAATCAGCTGTTTCAGCTTCTCGGCCAGGGACGATTTACCGCCACCGACAGGGCCGAGCAGATAAAGGATTTGTTTCTTCTCTTCCAGGCCCTGAGCGGCGTGGCGGAAATACGAGACGATCTGGTCGATGCATTCTTCCATCCCGTGGAAGTCTTCAAAGGCCGGATAGCGACGGATTACCTTGTTGGAGAAGATGCGCGACAGTCTCGAGTTGGTCGAGGTGTCGAGCAGTTCCGGTTCACCGATGGCCAGCAGCAGACGCTCGGCGGCGGAAACGTAGGCGCTGCGGTCTTTTTTGCACAGCTCAAGATACTCTTGCAGAGAGAGTTCTTCCTGGCGTGTGGACTCGAAGCGTTGTTGGAAGTGGCTAAAGATACTCATGACGTCACCTCGCTCGATACGTGGAGCCGACGCCGGATCACTCAGTCGATGCTGGCAGCAACCGAACAGGCGATTGCTGTTTACCCCCCAGAACTCTCCCGGAGTTGACTACCCCGAAAGCTACTCCCGATGACCCGTGCGCCGGTGTACCGGCTCTCCCCTGTTTTGGATGGCCTGGGCTTAAGGATAGTTGGGAATTCGGGAGGTAAAGGCGAGATACGTAATTTGTTGTGGCAGACCGTTCGTCTGCCACCACGCGAGCCCGCGGGAGCCGGGGCCTGCAACGTTACAAAAAAATTATTCGGACGTGCCTTGCGCCGTTTCCGCAGGATAGGTCGTACGCCACAACTCGAATCCGCCATCCATGCTGTACACGTCGGAGAAGCCCTGGCTGATCAGGTAGGCAGCCGCGCCCTGGCTGGAGTTGCCGTGATAGCAGACCACCACGGTGGGGGCGTCGAGGTCGGCGCCCTGGATGAAGGCGTGCAGGGAATGATTGTCCAGATGCCTGGAGCCTGCGATGTGCAGGGCGGCAAAAGTGGCCGGGTCGCGGACGTCGACCACCACTGCGCCTTGTTCACGCAGGGCTTGGGCCTGTTCCGGGGGAATACGTTTGAATTCGCTCATGGCGGGCTCCTGTGGCTCGGCAGAATGGGCAGTTTAGCGCGGTGCGCTGGCTGGCGATGTTTGGGGAATGGTTGAGGCGACTGGCGGCACGGCATGACCGTGTTCGTCGCATTTGCAGGACAGGCGCTCAAAGCTGTCGACGTTCATCAGGGTCAGGGCGCCGCCCCAGACGCAGCCGGTGTCGAGGGCCGAGATGCCCGGCTCATTGATGTTGCCTTCCAGTGCTGCCCAGTGACCGAAGATGATTTTCACATCCCGGGTCTTGCGTTCCTTGTGCTGGAACCAGGGTTTGTAGCCTGGTGGGGCGCTATCGAGGCCTTCCTTGCTCTTGAGGTCGAGCTTGCCTTCGGCGGTGCAGAAACGCATACGGGTGAAATAGTTGGTGATCACCCGCAGGCGGGTCACGCCTTTGAGGTCGCTGTCCCATTTCGCCGGATCGTTGCCGTACATGCCATCGAGGTAAGGCGGCAGCAGGTTGTCGTCACGCAGGGCAGTCTCGACTTCGGCGGCACACTTCAAGGCTTTGCGCAGCGACCACTGGGGTGGAATGCCGGCATGGACCAGTGCAACGTTGCGCTGTTCGTCGTAGTGCAGGAGCTTTTGCTGGCGCAGCCATTCGAGCAGCTCGGCGCTATCGGGCGCTTCGATGATCTCGCGCAGGGTATCGGCCTTCTTCAGGCGTTCGATGTTGCGTCCGGCCGCCAGCAGGTGCAGGTCGTGGTTGCCGAGCACGCACACCAGCGATTCGCGGATGCTGTAGAGGAAGCGCAGGGTTTCCAGAGACTCCGGGCCACGGTTGACCAGGTCGCCGACCAGCCACAGGCGATCACGTTGAGGGTCGAACGCTACTTTCTTGAGTAGGCATTGCAGGGCCTGAAGGCAGCCTTGCAGGTCGCCGACAGCGTAGGTTGCCATCAGTGCAGGGCTCCGGGCACCGCCAGGCGGAAGGGCGCGATGATGGCATCGAAATGTTTGCCGTCGTCGCAAAGCATCTGGTAGGTGCCTTGCATGGTGCCGACCTTGGTGCTCATGACCGTGCCGCTGCTGTAGGTGTGGCTCTTGCCCGGGTCGATCAGCGGTTGCTGGCCTACCACGCCTGCGCCGCGCACTTCTTCGACATGCCCGTCGCCATCGGTGATGACCCAGTGCCGTGAAAGCAGCTTGGCGGGCAATTCGCCATTATTTTGCACGGTGATGGTGTAGGCGAAGGCAAAACGGTCGTGCTCGGGTTGCGATTGTTCTGCCAGATAGCGGGTGACGACGCTGACGTCGACCTGATAACGAGGATCGGACATGCAAGGGGCCTTAAAAACGAAGCGGACGCGGGGCGTAGCTGTTGGAATCCAGTCTAGGCCAAGTATCGGGTAGTAGACCAGAGTGGCGTCCTACCCGATAGCGCTCATCGCCTGTCAGTTCGCGGCGGGCTGTTGTGCTGCCTGTTCGCTGAGCTTGTCGGCCAGGCGCACGAAGGCAGCCAGGTCGAGCTGCTCGGGACGCAGGCTGCCATCGACGCCGGCGGCTTCGATTTCGGCATTGCTCAGCAGCAGCTTGAGGGTGTTGCGCAGAGTCTTGCGGCGCTGATTGAACGCTTCACGCACGACGCGCTCGAGCAGGCGGTGATCCTTGGCCGGGTGCGGCAGCACCGCGTGAGGCACCAGGCGCACGATGGCCGAGTCGACTTTCGGCGGCGGGTTGAACGCGCCCGGGCCGACATTGAACAGGTGCTCGACCCGGCAATGGTACTGAACCATGATCGACAAGCGGCCCCAGTCGCCACCACCCGGGCCGGCCGCCAGGCGCTCGACCACTTCCTTCTGCAACATGAAATGCATGTCACGGATCAGGTGCGAGTTGTGCAGGAGGTGAAAAATCAGCGGCGTGGAGATGTTGTACGGCAGGTTGCCGACCACTCGCAGGCTGCCTGGCGCTGCGTTGAGGCTGTTGAAGTCGAACTTCAGCGCATCGCCCTGATGCAGGTTGAAATTGCTCTTGCCGGCAAACTGCTGGTTGAGGATCGGGATCAGGTCCTTGTCCAGCTCCACCACGTCGAGTTGCGCGCCGCTGCTGAGCAGGCCTTGGGTCAGTGCGCCCTGGCCCGGGCCGATTTCCAGCAGGCGGTCTTCGGCCTTGGCATGAATGGAGCGCAGGATGCGGTCGATAACGCCGGCGTCATGCAGGAAGTTCTGGCCAAAGCGTTTGCGCGCCTTGTGTTGGTATTGCTCGGTCATAAACGGGTCTCGGCCATCTGGTAGGCGGTTTCCAGGGCGACTTGCAGGCTGCCGGTGTCGATCTTGCCGCTGCCGGCCAGGTCCAGGGCTGTGCCGTGGTCGACCGAGGTGCGGATGATCGGCAAACCGAGGGTCACGTTGACTGCCGCGCCAAAGCCTTTGTACTTCAGCACCGGCAGGCCCTGGTCGTGGTACATCGCCAGCACCGCATCGCAGTGCTCCAGATATTTGGGGGTAAACAGAGTGTCGGCGGGCAGGGGGCCACGAAGGTCCATGCCCTCGCCGCGCAAGCGCTCTAATGTGGGTTCGATGATATCGATTTCTTCATGGCCCAGGTGTCCGCCTTCACCGGCATGCGGGTTGAGCCCGCAGACCAGGATGCGTGGCCGGGCGATGCCGAATTTGTTTTGCAGGTCGGCGTGCAGGATTCGCGTAACGCGTTCCAGGCGTTCCGGCGTGATTGCATCGGCAATCTCGCGAAGGGGCAGGTGAGTGGTCACCAGGGCTACGCGCAAGCCGTGTGTGGCCAGCATCATCACCACTTGTGCGGTGTGGGTCAGGTCAGCGAGGAATTCGGTGTGCCCGGAAAAGGCGATGCCGGATTCGTTGATCACGCCTTTGTGCACCGGCGCGGTGATCATGCCGGCGAAATCTCCGCTCAGGCAGCCTTGGCCGGCGCGGGTCAGGGTTTCCAGGACGAAGGCGGCGTTGGCCTTGTCCAGTTGCCCGGCGACGACCTTGGCGTTGAGCGATGTATCCCAGACATACAGGCTGTTGGCTGGCGCAGGTGCATCCGGCCAGTTGTCCGGTGTGACCGGCAGCAAGTCGACAGCCACACCCAGTTGCGCGGCCCGCTCAATGAGCAGGTCGCGGCTGGTAATGGCGATCAGGGGGTGAGGCTGGGCTTGCGAGGCGAGCAGCAGGCACAGGTCGGGACCTATGCCGGCTGGTTCACCGGGTGTCAGCGCGAAACGTTGGGGTTTCACTGCGCTGCCTGGTCGGCGCCAGGGAGTTTGATTTCCACGTACGCTTCGTCACGGATCTGACGCAGCCAGGTTTGCAGCTCTTCGTCGTATTTGCGGTTACGCAATACGGTCATGGCTTGCTGCTCGCGAGCCTGGGAGGTGCTGTCCGTGGCGCGACGGCCAAGGACTTCCAGGACGTGCCAGCCGTACTGAGTCTGGAACGGCTTGGACAGCTGACCTTGCGGGGTCTTGGCCATCACTTCGCGGAACTCGGGTACCAGCGCGTTCGGGTCGATCCAGTTCAGGTCTCCGCCGTTGAGGGCAGAACCCGGGTCTTCCGAGTAGCTTTTCGCCAGTTCGCCGAAGTCTTCGCCAGCCTCGATGCGGCTGTAGAGCGATTCGGCCAGGGCCTTGGTCTTGGCTTCGTCGCGGATCGGGCTCGGTTTGACCAGGATGTGGCGCACATGCACTTCATCGCGCATCTGGGTTTCGCCGCCACGCTTGTCGAGGATCTTCAGGATGATGAATCCGCCCGGCGTGCGCATTGGCTGGGTGACATCACCCACCGGCATGGTGCTCAGCAGGCGATCGAACGGCGGAGGCAGTTGAGCGGCTTTACGCCAGCCCATGTCGCCGCCTTCCAGAGCGGTTTCGCTGGCGGACTTGGCGATTGCCAACTGACTGAAGTCAGCGCCTTGCTTGAGCTGCTGGTAAATCGCATCGGCTTGTTTGGCTGCATTCTGAATCGCTTCGGAATTGGCGCTTTCCGGCGTTGGAATCAGGATGTTGGCCAGGTGAAACTCTTCGGACAGCTGCATCTTGCCAAGGTCCGATGCCAGGAAGTTCTTCACTTCCTGCTCGGAGACCTGAATGCGTTCGGCAACCCGACGCTGGCGCACACGGCTGATGACCATTTCGCGGCGAATCTGCTCGCGTGCGTCGTCGTAGGACAGACCGTCGTGAGTCAGGGCAGCGCGGAACTGCTCGATCGACATGTTGTTGCGCTGGGCAATGGTGCCGACAGCCTGGTTCAGCTCTTCATCGGTAATGCGGATGCCGGAGCGTTCGCCGATCTGCAATTGCAGGTTTTCGACGATCAGGCGTTCAAGTACCTGCTGCTCCAGCACGCTGGACGGCGGCACGGCAGAACCACGCTTGGCAATGGTTTGCTGAACTTCACGGACGCGATGGTCCAGTTGGCTCTGCATGACCACGTCGTTGTCGACGATGGCCACCACTTTGTCGATGGACTGCACGGCGGCGCTGGCCGCCGTGCTCAGGAACAGCGCGCCCAGCATCAGCGGGCGCAGACAATCAGAAAGCTTGGTCTTCACGTTCACGATAACCTTGAATGCCTTTGTCGAGGAAGCTCTCTACCTTGGCGCCAGTCACGCCACCGAGTCCCTTCAGAACAATTTGGAGGAAGACGCCATGGTCGCCTTTTTCGTTTTCGGGTGCTTCCTGGCTGAACTCGTCGTAATCAACGAAGTAGCGGTTGATCAGGCGCAGTTTCCAGCAGCAGTTGTCGTACTCGAAACCACCGAAGGCTTCCAGGGTACGGTTGCGGTTGTAGTCATACTGCCAGCGGCTGATGGCGCTCCATTGCGGCACGATCGGCCAGATCACCGAGAAGTCGTGCTGTTCGATCTTGTAGTAGTCCTTCACGTAGCCAGGCTGGCCAGGGGTGCCGTAGTCACCGCCGCCAACGCTCCATTGACCGGTGTTCTGGTCGTAACGGACCTGGTCATTACGATAGCGATAACCGAGGTTGACCACCTTGTTCGGGTTGTCTTCAGGCTGGTAGTGGAACATCGCGCTGCCCGAGCGAGGGCTGCGGCTGTCCGGGTCCCAGTTGTAGTCGGCCGTGGTCCGCCAGTCGCGGTTCCAGCGATATTCGTATTCCAGGGCGTAAGGCGAAACGTTGGCTTGCGTATCCTGACGAGTCTTGGCATCGATACCTGGCAACTGAACTTCGCGGTCCTTGAAGTACAAGGCCTGGCCGACGCTGATGCGTTGACGCTCGAAACCGTCGTCTTCGATCCAGCGGCTGGTCACGCCCAACGACAGTTTGTTCTCGTCGCCGACACGGTCGGAGCCGGAGAAGCGGTTGTCACGGAACAGCGACGCATAGTTGAAGGTGTATTCGCTGGTATCGAATACCGGGATGTCTTCCTGGTCGACCTCGGGCACGTACAGGTAGAACAGGCGCGGCTCGAGGGTCTGGCGGTAGTTCTTGCCGAAATACTGGGTATTGCGATCGAAGTACAGGCCGCTGTCGATGCTGGCGATCGGAATGCTGCGATTCTGGTTGCTGTCGAACTGGCCGTTGAGGTTTTCAGTCCCGTTTGCAGCTGCGTTCAGGTTCTGAGCCGCGATCTGGCTTTTGCCGGTGCCGTCCAGGTCCAGTTGGTACTGGGTGTACTGGTACTTGAGCTTCGGTGTCAGGAAACCGTAGGTCGTGGTCATTGGCAGGCTGATGGCGGGCGCGAGATTCAGGCGGTCGCCATTGGCGCGAGCCAGACCTTGAACGTTGTTATCCAGGCGAGGGCTGCCGACGCCATCTTCGTCAAAGTATGTCCCGTTCTGCAGATCGCGATCAAACCGCACAAGTTCGGTGTTGTACGTGAAATCCAGGCCTTCCGGATGATAAGGCAGCATGCCGTCGAGGGTGAGCTGCGGCAGGCGGTCGTACGGCGTAATGTTCGATACGCTCGCCAGTTCGTAGGCCTGGGCGTTCGCGCGAGCGGTATAGCCCTCGCCGCGATAGGTCACGGAACCCTGTTGGTTCACGTAGTCATTGCTCTTGATGCCAATCTGGTCGGTCTGCAGATCCTGGAAGTAATACGGATCGCTGATCTTGGTGTAGTCGACTTGCGTGAATACTCGCGAGTCGAGACCACCCTTGTGCTGCCAGTTGTACATGTAGCGGGTTTTTTCGGCGTCGGACTGCTTGTCGCGCTCGTCGCTTTCGTCGTTCAGGTACGCCGCACCGAACTGGCCTTCGCTGGACTTGGTCAGGTAGCGGAATTCGCCTTCCATCAACAAGCCGTGCTTTTCCATGTAGCGCGGGTACAACGTGGCATCGTAGTTCGGCGCCAGGTTGAAGTAGTACGGGGTGACCAGCATGAAGCCGGTATCGCTGCCGGTGCCGATGGTCGGCGGCAGGAAGCCGGACTGGCGACGGTCGTCGATCGGGAAGTAGATGTACGGCGTGTACAGGACCGGAATGTCCTTGACCCGCAGTGTCACGTTGGTCGCGGTACCGAAACCGGTGGCCGGGTTCAGCGTGACGTTGTTGCCCTTGAGCTGCCAGGCGTTGCTGTTCGGTTCGCACGTGGTGTACGTACCATCCTTGAGGCGGATGATCGCGTTCTCGGCACGCTTGGCGTACAGCGCACTGCCGCGGATGCGCGACTTGTGCATCACGTATTCGGCGTTGTCGACCTTGGCTTCACCGGTGTCGAGCTGTACATCGGCGTGGTCGCCGACGATCAGTGCACCGTTGTCGCGAATGCGCACGTTGCCGCTCAATTCGCCACGGCTCTCGGCCTGGTACAGGTTGGCTTCGTCGGCTTCGACCTGCATGCTGCCCTGGCGCATGACAACGTCACCGGCCAGGGTCGCGACCTGCTCATCCTGCTTATAGCGGGAGGCTTTTGCGCCGATAAAGGTAGGTGCGTCACTTTTATCCGTCTTGTCATTCATGCCAGGACGAATCGGTTCGATATAGGAACCAGAGCAATAAGGACCGGTTTCGGCCAATTGTGCGGCGGTGAGCTGCTCGCGGGGAACCCAGTCGAGGTGACTGTAGTCTGCGCTACGCGACTTCAGGCCACGGCCTTTGGATTCGGTGACCAGCACCGGCTTGGCGCCAGTGTCTTCGCCGGATCCGGTCTGGACCGGAGCTTCGCCGGTAGCGGAAACTGCGCTGCCGTCATGGACGGGACGCGGTGGCAATGCAGCCGCCGGCGTTTTTGGCGCACAGTCCCAGGAACCCGAAGCAGAGACTGAGCAGTCAAACTGTTCCGCGGCGACCACGTAGGAAGTGGCAAGGGGTTGCAGCGCCAGCAAACTGCCGGTTACCAACAACGGAAATTTTTTACGAAACGCGGGGGATTTCAATGCCATCTTATTAGTCCGGGCTTCCTGCGTGCCATCTGCCCGCGGTGTGGGCCGCACGCCTCTCGATGGTCTGAAAAAGATGCTGGATAATAAAGCATGACCCGCTTGACGGCTAGCGCCGTCGGAGACCCTTGCAATGCCTGATCAAGATGTACGCTTGCAACACCTGAAAGTTTGGCTCGATAAACAATTGGCGACCCTCTTTGCCGAGCAGGGTTGGGGCGCCGTCCCCCCGGCCACATTGACTGCGGCCAGTAGCGACGCGAGTTTTCGGCGGTATTTCCGCTGGGAAGGCGATGGCAAAAGTTTCATCGTGATGGACGCGCCGCCGCCCCAGGAAAACTGCAAACCTTTCGTGGATATCGCCTTTTTGCTGGCGAAATCCGGAATAAATGTGCCGAAAATTTATGCCGAAGACCTCGAGCGCGGTTTTCTTTTGCTCAATGACCTGGGCAACAAGACCTATCTGGACGTCATCGACAGCGAAAATGCCGACGATCTGTTCAACGATGCCCTGCAAGCGTTGCTGGCTTTCCAGCAGTTGCCGATGGTTGCGCCGCTGCCGAGCTATGACGTGGCATTGCTGCGTCGGGAACTGGAGCTGTTCCCCGAGTGGTACGTGAAACGTGAACTGGGCATCGAATTCGACGCAGCGCAGCAAGTGCTGTGGCAGCAGGTCAGCGACCTGTTGATCGACAGCGCCCTGGCGCAGCCAAAAGTCCTGGTGCATCGCGACTACATGCCGCGCAACCTGATGCTCAGCGAGCCCAATCCCGGTGTGCTGGATTTCCAGGACGCGGTGTATGGCCCGGTGACCTACGACGTGACCTGCCTGTTCAAGGACGCTTTCCTCAGCTGGCCCCAGGAGCGTGTGTCCGGCTGGCTCGAAAGCTACTGGCAGCAGGCGGGCGCCCTTGGTATTCCGGTGCAGCCAGAGTTCGAGGACTTCCTGCGTGCCAGTGACTTGATGGGGGTGCAGCGTCACCTGAAAGTCATCGGCATTTTCGCGCGCATCTGCCATCGCGACGGCAAACCGCGCTATCTGGGCGATGTGCCGCGGTTCTTTGCCTATATAGAAGCCGTGATCGCTCGCCGTCCTGAACTGGCCGAGCTGGATGTATTGCTGGCCAGTCTGCGTGCCGGAGTGAAAGCATGAAGGCAATGATCCTGGCCGCGGGCAAGGGCGAGCGCATGCGCCCGCTGACCCTGACCACGCCAAAGCCGCTGGTTCGCGCCGGCGGTGTGCCGTTGATCGAGTATCACCTGCGGGCGCTGGCCGCCGCCGGGTTCACCGACATCGTGATCAATCATGCCTGGCTCGGTCAGCAGATCGAAGACTATCTGGGTGATGGTTCGACATATGGCGTGAGCATCCAGTACTCGGCGGAAGGTGAGCCCCTGGAAACCGGCGGGGGGATTTTCCGCGCCTTGCCGTTGTTGGGGGATGAGGCGTTTGTGGTGGTCAACGGTGATATCTGGACCGATTACGACTTCAGCGTGTTGCATCAGCCCATTAACGGCCTGGCGCACCTGGTGCTGGCCAGCAACCCGGCCCATCACCCGGCCGGGGACTTCAGCCTGGTCGAAACGCAGGTACGCGACGGTCAGCCAGAGGTTGGAACCCTGACCTACAGCGGTATCGCCGTGTTGCATCCGCAGTTGTTCGACGGTTGCACCGCGGGGGCCTTCAAGCTCGCGCCGTTGTTGCGCAAAGCCATGGCTGACGGTCAGGTGACTGGCGAACAGTTGAAAGGCCACTGGGTCGATGTCGGCACTCACGAACGCCTGGCCGAAGTTGAAACATTAATAGAAGCGAGCCGCTGAGATGCTGTGGCCAGGGACTCTGATCGGAGCCGGAGCGGGTTTTGCCATAGCCAGCATTCCGGGGGCCTTGCTCGGCGCATTGTTGGGGCAGGCGCTGGACCGGCGCCTGCACTTGCAGAGCTGGGGGCATTTGCGGGAAAAGCTGGGCGGTCGCCCGGTGCTGCGTAACGATGAATTGCTGTTTGTCCTGTTGGGGCGCCTGGCCAAGTGCGACGGTCAGGTGGTGGCCGGGCACATCGAACAGGCCCGGGCGGAAATGCGCGCGCTGGACATGTCCGGGCCGGCCCAGCGTCGTGCGATTGCCGCGTTCAATCGCGGCAAGTCGGGCCGCGACCGCCTACGCGGTTATCTGCGTCGCCTGAGTGCCCAGCCCCATGCGGCCGAAGGCGTGTTGCGCGCCTGCTGGCGAATGGTCTGGGCCGATGGTCGTGCCGGCAGCAGTGAACGTGAGCTGATCAGCCAATGGGGCCGGTGGCTGGGCTGGACACCTCACCAGGTAAATGCGCTGGCCCACGACTATGAGCCGCAGAAGCGGCCATTGAGCAGCAGCGTGCCAAGTTATCAGGACGCCCTGAGGCTTTTGGGGGTGTCGGCTACCACCGAGCCGGCGCAGATCAAGCGTGCTTACCGACGCCTGCTCAGTCGGCATCATCCGGACAAGATTGCCGGTAGCGGTGCGACGGCGATGCAGGTTCGTGAAGCGACCGAGAGAACGCGGGAATTGCACAGTGCCTATACGTTGATTCGGGAGCGGCGGGATTTTCGCTAGTCCGGAACATTTGCGTCGCCAGTGATACCGCTATCGCGGACAAGCCACAGGTTTTGTGTCGTACACAAAACCTGTGGCTTGCCCGCGATGAAGGCGCCTCGGTCTGTCAGTCTGTCGCAGGCAGCGGACTCAACCAGCCCCGCACCCGCCGGAACAGTTGCTCCTGCTCTGCCTTGTTGTCTGGCAACGCCTTGAGCGACACCTGGCTGAAGGCCGACGCCTTCAATCGTTTGCTGGCCTGCAGACGGGCCAGAGCCGCATTGCGATCCAACAGTTTGTCGTTATAGAAGATATCGGCGGTCGGCAGCTTCAACGTCGGGGTCAGTTCCGCCAGTTCCGGTTTCACCGTCACGGGTGTCTGCGCGGCAACCATCACCAGTTTCTCGACCTGCGACGGCTGCCTCTCGCTCAGGTAGCGCGCGGCCCAGTAGGCGCCCGAACCATGTCCCAACACCACGATGCTACGAGCGCTTTGCTGTTCGGCGAATGCGATCGCCGCGTCGATCCGGGCAAAGATGCGCTCGGCATCAGCCTTGGATTGTTCCTCGGTGGTTTCGGCGACAACCTTGTCGGCCACATCGGCCTCGCCGCCGGCCACCTGCTCGATGGGGGCTGCGGTGGTCGAATCTTTACTGGCGCTTTCGGCGGCTTTGGGAGCGGGTGGCGCTTCCACGACTCGTGGCGCAATGGCATCGCTTTGCAGGTCTGGCAAGGTGATACTCAGGCTGCTCCATTCGACGTCCGGCAATTTGCGCCGCAAAGGACCGACCGCTTGCGGCCAGTCAACGGTTTCACCGGCGCCCGGGATGATAATGACCGCGCCTTTGGGTTCGGCAGTATTGGCCGGTTTCCACAAGGCCAGAAACGTGTCGTTGCCCGCTTGCAGTTGTTGCTGTTCCTGAGCCGGGATTTTTCGCTCAAGTGCAGTCGCTTCTTCCTGACTACGCTCAGGCAACGGCTGACGTTCGAGTGGTTTTTCTTCGGCGGTTTTTTCTGTTGCACCAGGTGCCGGGTCGGCCGCCTCGACGGAAAAAGCGCAAGGCAGGATCAGCGACAGGCACAATGCTGGCAGTGCCAGGCGGTAGACAGGGGGCATCGGATATTCCAGGCCAGAAGTTGTTCCGGCAGCCTAATGGGTTGGTCAGTATTTGTCAGGGTGTGAGAGTTCAATGATGCGTTTTCGCTGCCTGTGGGTTATCGGCTGCTTGTGGTTTCCCTTGATGGGCTGGGCGGCGGCCATGCCCCCGGAGCACCTTGCCCGACTGACGCCGAAACAACAGTCCTGGCTGGCGCAGCAGAGCGAGTTGCGGGTCGGCCTGGTGTTGCAGGCGCCCTATGCGCAATACGATCGTCGCTTGCAGCGCCTGTCCGGGGTGAATGTCGACTTGATGAAGTGGCTGGCCAAGACCCTCAACGTCGAACTGAGCTGGCGCAACTTTCCCGACCTTGAGCAACTGGAGGCGGCCGCGCGCGAGGGCGAAATCGACATCGCCCCGGGGCTGACCCAAACCCCTGGCGGATTGCGCCTGTGGCAGTTTTCCGACCCCTACATGCGGGTGCCGCAACTGGTGGTCAGCGACCAGAAAAGCGCGGGCACGGTCGAACTGGAAAAGCTCGACAGCCAGACCCGCGTCGCCGTGCGCATGCCCAGCGCCATCGCCGATTATCTGCACGGCAACTATCCACACCTGAACCTGCAGGGCGTCCCGATGGAGCGCCAGGCGTTACAGTTGCTGACGGGCCAGCAGGCGGCCTATGCGGTGGTTGACGAGGCGCAATTGGGGCGCCTGTCCGTCGAGCCGGAGTTCGCCGGACTGGTGGTGGTCGGGGATGTCGGCCTGCCGCAACTGCTGCGGGTGGCCACGCGTCGCGACAAGCCGGAACTGGCGGGCATCGTTGAAAGCGCGTTGCGGGCGATTCCGGCCAAGGATCTGGAACAGCTGCACAATCAATGGCTGCAACCCAAGTATCCGCGCCTCACCGAGTCTCCGGGATTCTGGCAAAACCTCTGCCTGTTGCTGGCGGTATTGGCGTTGAGCTGCATGGCTATCGTGTTCTGGCAGCGGCGCCAACAGCACAGTCTGGAGCAACGCCTGATGGCCGCGCAGGACGACATTGCCATGCGTGCCGCTGGCGAAGAGGCGTTGCGGCTCACCCAGTTTTCCATCGACCAGAGCACCGTCGGCATTCTCTGGGTCAACTGGGACAGTCATGTGCGCTACGCCAACCGCGCGGCGGAAAACATGCTCGGCTACCCGCCTGGCGGGATCATTGACCGACCCTTGATCGACTTCGAGCCCGGCCTGCACATGGACCGCTGGCTCAATCTGTGGAAGCGCGCCCGGGCCAGTGAAGACGGCCCGCAAAGCTTCGAAACCAACTGCGTGCGCGCCGACGGCAGCGTGCTGCCGGCCGACGTCTCGTTGAGTTTTCTGCGTTTTCGCAACGGTGAATACCTGGTGGTTTACCTCAACGACGTCACCGAGCGGCGTCGTGCCCTGGCGGCCCTGCAGGAAAGCGAGGCGCGGCTGCAAGGTATCGCCGCCAACGTTCCGGGGCTGGTTTTCCGCCTGGAACGGGCGCCGGTGACCGGCCAGATCGACTTTGCCTACATCAGCGAAGGCAGCGAAAGCCTGGTGGGCTACTCGCCGGCCACGCTGGCCCATCGCGACAAAGGCCTGCGCAGCCTGGTGCATCCGGATGACAAGGCCAGCTATCACCAGACCCAGGACCATGCGCTGGATACCGACAGCGACTGGTCGTGGCAAGGGCGCATCCTCACGCGCCAGGGCGAGCAGCGCTGGGCGGAGATCAAGGCCATCACCCGGCGGCTGGAAGATGGCGCCTATGTCTGGGACGGCATCGTCTGGGATATCAGTGAGAGCAAGCGCATCGAGCTCGAGCTGGCCAGCTCCCGGGAACAATTGCGCGAGTTGTCCGCACACCTGGAGAGCGTGCGCGAAGAAGAAAAGGCGCGCATCGCCCGGGAAGTTCATGACGAATTGGGGCAGATGCTGACGGTGCTCAAGCTGGAAACCTCCATGTGCGAACTGGCTTACGCGCAACTCGATCCGGGTCTTAACGAACGCCTGGGCAGCATGAAGCGCCTGATCGCTCAACTGTTCCAATTGGTTCGCGACGTGGCGACTGCATTGCGCCCGCCGAT
This sequence comes from Pseudomonas sp. PB101, assembly GCF_009764265.1. Classification (GTDB taxonomy): domain Bacteria; phylum Pseudomonadota; class Gammaproteobacteria; order Pseudomonadales; family Pseudomonadaceae; genus Aquipseudomonas. The sequence continues at coordinate 28,967 of NZ_RWIR01000051.1, read as the reverse complement.
TCTCGATGCCGGCATTGCCTCGGCCATCGAATGGCAGGCCCGACGCTTTGAAGCGCGTACGCAGATTCCGTGTCTGGTGCGGGTGCCGGACAATCTGCCGGTGCTCAGCGACGCCAAGGCCATCGGCCTGTTCCGGATCCTTCAGGAAGCGCTGACCAATGTCATGCGCCATGCTCAGGCGCATACTGTCGAACTGACACTGGCGCTTGAAGGCGACGAGTTGTGCCTGACGGTCAGCGATGACGGTGTAGGATTTGTTGCCGCACTTGGCAGGCCAACCTCCTTTGGGATCGTCGGAATGCGTGAGCGGGTATTGATCCTGGGCGGTGAGTTATCCCTTGAGAGTGAACCGGGTGAAGGCACGACCCTGAGTGTGCGCGTGCCGCTGGACCGCCGACAGTCGTAATCAATGAGGAAGGGCAAGTGATCCGTGTACTGGTAGCCGAAGACCACACCATCGTCCGTGAAGGCATCAAGCAACTGATTGGCCTGGCCAAGGATTTGCTTGTGGTGGGGGAGGCGAGCAATGGCGAGCAGTTGCTCGACACCTTGCGTCATGTGCCCTGCGAAGTGGTGTTGCTGGACATCTCCATGCCGGGGGTCAATGGCCTGGAAGCCATTCCGCGGATCCGCGCCCTGAACAATCCGCCGGCGATCCTGGTGTTGTCGATGCACGACGAAGCGCAGATGGCCGCCCGGGCGCTCAAGGTCGGGGCGGCGGGTTATGCGACCAAGGACAGCGACCCGGCGCTGTTGCTGACGGCGATTCGCAAAGTGGCGTCAGGCGGGCGTTACATCGACCCGGATCTGGCCGATCGCATGGTTTTCGAGGTCGGCCTGACCGACTCGCGGCCATTGCACTCGTTGCTCTCCGAGCGCGAGTTTTCCGTGTTCGAACGCCTGGCCCAGGGCGCGAACGTCAACGACATCGCCCAGCAGTTGGCGCTGAGCAGCAAGACCATCAGCACGCACAAGGCGCGGTTGATGCAGAAGCTCAACATCACCTCGCTGGCGGAACTGGTGAAGTACGCGATGGAGCACAAGCTCCTCTGATACCGCATCCCCTGTAGGAGCCGGCTTGCTGGCGATGGCGTTCTAGAGGTCGCTATCGCCAGCAAGCCGGCTCCTACAGGATTAACGCGACGCCATATCCATTTACGACATGCCGAACAACCGCTTTTGCCATTACTTGCGGCTTGTAGCTGAGCGCCGCCATTGCATTTGCCAAAACGCGCCATCCTTGTAGGGCAATCCCTACCCCCAACCTTCCATCCGGCTGAGGCGAATCTCTCTTGCCCCCCGATTTGCGTGGTCCCCAGCGTCCACTAGGCTTAATCCCACAGCAGTCATCAATAACAAAGGTGTGGGTATGAGCCAGGTCGATTCAAGCGCAGGGGCCAATGATGTTCTGGTCAGCTTTCGTGGAGTGCAGAAGAGCTACGACGGCGAGAACCTGATCGTCAAAGACCTCAACCTGGACATTCGCAAAGGCGAATTCCTCACTCTTCTCGGACCGTCCGGCTCCGGCAAGACCACCAGCCTGATGATGCTCGCCGGTTTTGAAACGCCGACCGCGGGCGAAATCCTGTTGGCCGGGCGCTCCATCAACAACGTGCCGCCGCACAAGCGTGACATCGGCATGGTGTTCCAGAACTACGCCTTGTTCCCGCACATGACGGTGTCCGAGAACCTGGCGTTCCCGCTGACCGTGCGCGGCATGAACAAGAGCGACGTCAGTGCCCGGGTCAAGCGCGTGCTGAGCATGGTCCAGCTCGATGCCTTCGCCCAGCGCTACCCGGCGCAGCTTTCCGGTGGTCAGCAACAGCGTGTGGCATTGGCCCGCGCGCTGGTGTTCGAGCCGCAACTGGTGCTGATGGACGAGCCCCTCGGCGCACTCGACAAACAACTGCGTGAACACATGCAGATGGAAATCAAGCACCTGCACCAGCGCCTGGGCGTCACCGTGGTCTACGTGACCCACGATCAGGGCGAAGCCTTGACCATGTCGGACCGCGTGGCGGTGTTCCATCAGGGCGAAATCCAGCAGATCGCGCCACCGCGCACCCTCTACGAAGAGCCGAAAAACACCTTCGTCGCCAACTTCATCGGTGAGAACAACCGCCTCAATGGCCGACTGCACAGCCAAACCGGCGACCGGTGCATTGTCGAACTCGGACGCGGTGAAAAGGTGGAAGCCCTGGCGGTCAACGTCGGCCAGACCGGTGAGCCGGTGACCCTGTCCATTCGTCCGGAGCGGGTGAGCCTCAATGGCTCCAGCGACCAATGCGTCAACCGCTTCTCCGGGCGGGTCGAGGAATTCATCTATCTGGGCGACCACGTCCGGGTGCGCATGGAAGTCTGCGGCAAGACCGACTTCTTCGTGAAACAGCCGATTGCCGAGCTCGATCCTGCGCTCGCCGTCGGCGACGTGGTACCGCTTGGCTGGCAGGTCGAGCACGTTCGTGCACTCGATCCGCTTCTAGAGGCGAACTGATCGCCCCGGCAATACCAACACCAACCCTGCACGTGGAGAGAACAATAAATGTTGAGATCCCTGAAATTCACCGCTTTGGCACTGGGCATGATGGGCGCGGCACACGCAATGGCGGCCGGCCCGGACCTGACCGTGGTGTCCTTTGGCGGAGCGAACAAGGCGGCTCAGGTCAAAGCCTTCTACGCACCGTGGGAAGCGGCAGGCAACGGCAAGATCGTGGCGGGCGAGTACAACGGCGAAATGGCCAAGGTCAAGGCCATGGTCGACACTAAGAGCGTGTCCTGGGATCTGGTAGAGGTTGAATCGCCAGAACTGTCCCGTGGTTGCGACGAAGACATGTTCGAGCAACTGGACCCTGCGTTGTTCGGCAAGACCGAAGACTATGTCAAGGGCGCCATCCAGCCTTGCGGCGTGGGCTTCTTCGTGTGGTCGACCGTGCTGGCGTACAACGCTGACAAACTGGCATCCGCACCGACCAGTTGGGTCGATTTCTGGGATACCAAGAAATTCCCGGGCAAGCGCGGCCTGCGTAAAGGCGCCAAGTACACCCTGGAATTCGCACTGATGGCCGACGGCGTTGCGCCGAAAGACGTCTACAAAGTGCTGGCTGGCAAAGATGGCCAGGATCGCGCGTTCAAGAAACTCGATGAGCTCAAGCCGAACATCCAGTGGTGGGAAGCCGGCGCACAACCGCCGCAATACCTTGCTTCGGGTGACGTGGTCATGAGCTCGGCCTACAACGGTCGAATCGCTGCCGTGCAGAAAGAAAGCAACCTGAAAGTCGTATGGAACGGCGGCATCTACGACTTCGACGCATGGGCCATTCCAAAAGGTCTGGATGCCAAGCGCGCTGAAGCTGCGAAGAAGTTCATCGCCTACTCGGTGATGCCACAGCAGCAGAAAACCTACTCGGAAAACATCGCCTACGGCCCGGCCAACACCCAAGCCGTACCGTTGTTGGCCAAGGATGTCCTGAAAGACATGCCGACCACCCCGGAAAACATCGCCAACCAGGTGCAGATCGACGTCAGCTTCTGGGCTGACAACGGCGAGCAACTGGAACAGCGTTTCAATTCCTGGGCTGCGAAGTAATGCTTCGCCTGTAGGAGCTGGCTTGCCAGCGATCCGGGCGACACGGTGTATCAGCCAGACCCCGTTATCGTTCATCGCTGGCAAGCCAGGCTCCTACAGGTGATGAGTTGTTATCCAGAACAGAGGTGGCCTTGCCCTCAACAAGCGCCACCTCTGTAACGATCAAAGATTTGCGGAGTACGTCATGGCTATCGCCGTTCCCCTGAACGAGGGCACCAGCCCCACCTTGAAGCAGCGGCTCAAGCACGCCGAGCGGGTCAACCGCTGGAAGGCCCAGGCGCTGATCGCGCCGCTGGTGCTGTTTCTGTTGCTGGTGTTCCTGGTGCCGATCGTGGCGCTGCTCTACAAAAGCGTTGGCAACCCGGAAGTGGTCGGCGGCATGCCGCGCACCGTGACCGCCATCGCCAGTTGGGACGGCCGTGGCCTGCCCGCTGAACCGGTTTACAAAGCAGCGGCTGAAGACCTCGCCGAGGCTCGCAAGAATCAGACCCTGGGCGATCTGTCCAAGCGCCTGAACATGGAACTGGCCGGCTACCGCAGCCTGCTGACCAAAACCGCCCGCGCCTTGCCGCTTGCCACTGAACCGGCCTCCTATAAAGAAGCGCTGGAAGGCCTCGACGAGCGCTGGGGCGACCCGGCCTACTGGCAAGCGGTACGCCGCAACACCAGCAGCATCACCCCGTATTACCTGCTGGCGGCTGTCGATCACCGCATCGACGACCTCGGCGAAATCGCTCCGGCCACTCCGGATCAGGCGATCTACCTCGACATCTTCGCCCGCACCTTCTGGATGGGCCTGATCATTACCGTGATCTGCCTGGTGCTGGCGTACCCATTGGCTTACCTGCTGGCGAACCTGCCATCGCGGCAGAGCAACCTGCTGATGATCCTGGTGTTGCTGCCGTTCTGGACCTCGATCCTGGTGCGGGTCGCGGCGTGGATCGTGTTGCTGCAATCGGGCGGCCTGATCAACAGCGGCCTGATGGCCATGGGCATCATCGATAAGCCGATCGAACTGGTGTTCAACCGCGTCGGCGTCTACATCTCGATGGTGCACATCCTGCTGCCATTCATGATCCTGCCGATCTACAGCGTGATGAAAGGCATCTCGCCGACTTACATGCGCGCCGCGATTTCCCTCGGCTGCCATCCGTTCGCCAGCTTCTGGCGGGTGTACTTCCCGCAGACCTATGCCGGTGTCGGCGCCGGTTGCCTGTTGGTGTTCATCCTCGCCATCGGCTACTACATCACCCCGGCATTGCTGGGCAGCCCGAACGATCAAATGGTCAGCTACTTCGTCGCCTTCTATACCAACACCAGCATCAACTGGGGCATGGCGACCGCACTCGGTGGGCTGCTGCTGTTGGCGACGGTCGTGCTTTATCTGATTTACAGCTGGCTGGTGGGCGCGAGCCGCCTGCGCCTGAGCTAAGGGGAGAACGAAATGCTGAGTCCTTACATGTCGCCCATCGAACGGGTGTGGTTCTACAGCTTGCGGATTCTCTGCGGCTTGATTCTGTTGTTCCTGATCCTGCCGGTGCTGGTGATCATTCCGCTGTCGTTCAACTCCGGCAGTTTCCTGGTGTACCCGCTGCAGGGCTTCTCGCTGCAGTGGTACCACGATTTCTTCGCCTCGGCGGAATGGATGCGCGCCCTGAAGAACAGCATCATCGTCGCCCCGGCGGCCACGGTGCTGGCGATGGTCTTCGGTACGTTGGCGGCCATTGGCCTGACTCGCGGCGACTTTCCCGGCAAGGCGCTGGTGATGGCGCTGGTGATCTCGCCGATGGTGGTGCCGGTGGTGATCATCGGCGTGGCCAGCTACCTGTTCTTCGCTCCGTTGGGATTGGGTAACAGCTTCTTCTCGCTGATCGTGGTGCATGCGGTGCTGGGTGTGCCGTTCGTGATCATCACCGTGTCGGCGACCTTGCAGGGGTTCAACCACAACCTGGTGCGGGCCGCTGCGAGCCTGGGCGCTTCGCCGCTGACCACGTTCCGCCGGGTGACCTTGCCGCTGATTGCGCCGGGCGTGATCTCGGGCGCGCTGTTTGCCTTCGCGACGTCGTTCGATGAGGTGGTGGTGACGCTGTTCCTCGCCGGTCCCGAGCAGGCAACCCTGCCACGGCAGATGTTCAGCGGTATCCGCGAGAACCTCAGTCCGACCATCGCCGCCGCCGCGACGCTGCTGATTGCCTTCTCGGTGATCCTGCTGCTGACCCTGGAGTGGCTGCGTGGGCGTAGCGAAAAACTGCGTACCGCGCAGGTCTGACACCGCACCCTGTAGGAGCGAGCCTGCTCGCGATGAACGTCAACGATAACGCGGGATACCTGACACCCCGCGGCGTTCTCGGGTTCATCGCGAGCAGGCTCGCTCCTACAGGTGTTTTTGGCAGTTTTCGGCAGGTCCGGTCATTCATGGCCTGAATGGCAGACAAACCCCAATCCCCAGCTACTATTGTGCCCAGCTCCCCTACCTATAAGAGGCTGCGCACATGAGTCTTTCCTCTTTCAAAATCGCTCACAAACTGATCACCGGCGCAGGTGCCATCGAGCAACTGTCCGCCGAGCTGGCGCGTCTGGACATCGATAACCCGTTGATCGTTACCGATGCCGCTTTAGTGAAATCCGGCACGGTGGAACTGGCGCTGGCGCAACTGGGCGAACGCAGCTACGAGATTTTCGACCGAGTCCTGCCGGACCCGGAAATCGCCATCGTCGAAGATTGCATGCAGGTGTACCGCGACGGCGGGCATGACGGCTTGATCGGTCTGGGCGGCGGCAGTGCCATCGACATTGCCAAGAGCGTTGCAGCCTATGCCGGGTACCACGGCGCGCTGGAGGACTTGTTCGGTATCGATCAGGTGCCGCGCAAAGGCCCGCCGCTGATCGCCATCCCGACCACCGCCGGCACTGGGTCGGAAGTGACCAACGTTGCCATCCTTTCCGACAAGGTTGCGCAACTGAAAAAGGGCATCGTCAGCGACTATCTATTGCCGGACGTGGCGCTGGTCAGTCCGCAAATGACCCTGACCTGTCCGCGCAGCGTCACGGCGGCCAGCGGCGTCGATGCGCTGGTGCATGCCATCGAGTCCTATCTGTCGATCAACGCGTCGCCGATTACCGATGCCCTGGCCATCGGCGCCATCAAGCTGATCGCCAAGGCCCTGCCCAAGGCCTACGCCAACCCGTCGAACCTGCAAGCCCGCGAAGACATGGCCACCGCCAGCCTGATGGCCGGCATGGCGTTCGGCAATGCCGGGGTCGGCGCGGTGCATGCGCTGGCGTATCCATTGGGCGGGCGCTTCAACATCGCCCATGGCGTCAGCAATGCCTTGCTACTGCCCTATGTCATGACTTGGAACAAGATGGCCTGCATCGAACGCATGCAGGATATTGCCGAGGCCATGGGAGTGATGACCGCTCATCTGAGTGCCAACGAAGCGGCCGACAAAGCCGTGGAGGCCATGAGCGAGTTGTGCGCGGCGGTGGAAATCCCGTCCGGCCTGCGCAGCTTCGGAGTGCCGGAGGACGCCATTCCTGCCATGGCCGTGGAAGCCGCGGGCATTGAGCGCTTGATGCGCAACAATCCGCGCAAATTGAGCGCGATCGATATCGAGAAGATCTACCGCGCTGCCTACTGATCATCGCGCTCACGGTGCGCGCGTCAAAGCATGAGGTATACAATGCGCGCCATCGTGATTCTGCTCAGAAAAGGTGCGTCATGCAGCCCTTCGTAATTGCTCCGTCGATTCTCTCCGCCGACTTCGCCCGCCTGGGCGAAGAAGTGGACAACGTCCTGGCCGCCGGCGCCGACTTCGTGCACTTCGATGTCATGGACAACCACTACGTACCGAACCTGACCATCGGCCCGATGGTCTGCGCGGCATTGCGCAAGTACGGCGTGACCGCGCCGATCGACGCGCACCTGATGGTCAGCCCGGTGGATCGCATCGTCGGTGACTTCATCGAAGCCGGCGCGACCTACATCACCTTCCACCCGGAAGCCACGCAGCACGTCGACCGTTCCCTGCAACTGATCCGCGAAGGCGGCTGCAAGTCGGGCCTGGTGTTCAATCCGGCGACCCCGCTGGACGTGCTCAAGTACGTGATGGACAAGGTCGACATGATCCTGCTGATGAGCGTCAACCCGGGCTTCGGCGGGCAGAAGTTCATCCCCGGCACCCTCGACAAGCTGCGCGAAGCGCGGGCGTTGATCGATGCTTCGGGCCGTGACATTCGCCTGGAAATCGACGGCGGCGTGAACGTGAACAACATTCGTGAAATCGCTGCGGCTGGCGCTGACACCTTCGTCGCCGGCTCGGCCATCTTCAATGCGCCGAACTATCAGGAAGTCATCGACAAGATGCGTTCCGAACTGGCGCTGGCTCGCCCATGAGTGGCTTTGAGCAGCTGTTCCCGGGGCAACTGCCACGGCTGGTGATGTTCGATCTGGACGGTACGTTGATCGACTCGGTGCCGGACCTGGCAGTGGCTGTGGACAAGATGCTGCTCAACCTCGGTCGCCAACCTGCCGGCCTGGAAGCTGTGCGCGAATGGGTCGGCAATGGCGCGCCGGTACTGGTGCGACGTGCGCTGGCTGGCGCTATCGATCATTCGGCGGTCGATGACGTCGAGGCCGAACGGGCGCTGGAGTATTTCATGCAGGCATATGGCGAGAGCCATGAGTTGACCGTGGTTTACCCCGGTGTGCGCGACACCCTCAAATGGCTGAAAAAGCAGGGTGTCGAGATGGCACTGATCACCAACAAACCGGAGCGTTTCGTCGCACCGTTGCTGGATCAGATGAAGATCGGCCGTTATTTCCGCTGGATCATCGGCGGCGACACCCTGCCACAGAAAAAACCCGATCCGGCCGCGCTGTTTTTCGTGATGAAGATGGCCAACATTCCGGCTTCGCAGTCGTTGTTCGTGGGTGATTCGCGCAGCGATGTGCTGGCGGCGAAAGCGGCGGGGGTCAAGTGCGTGGCCCTGAGCTACGGCTATAACCACGGCCGGCCGATCGCCGAAGAGTTGCCGGCGCTGGTGATCGACGACCTGCGCAAACTAATTCCCGGTTGCCTGGATCCGGCCGCTGAGATAACGTTGGCCGACGCTGTCCAACCCCCTTCTGGAAACGCCATCGTGGTGGTCACTCGCAAACTCTGGATGAAAGTCATCAAGGCCCTGGCCCGCTGGCGTTGGCGCGCCTGACTTGATCCTGGCCGGTTACCCGGCGCGTTTGCATACCTGACTGTTCGACCCTCAAGCCACGAGGCACCTCATGATCCGCGAAGAATTCCTGCGTTTGGCCGCTGCCGGCTACAACCGCATCCCGCTTGCCTGTGAAACCCTGGCTGACTTCGACACGCCGCTGTCGATCTACCTGAAGCTGGCTGACGAGCCCAATTCCTACTTGCTGGAGTCCGTACAGGGCGGCGAGAAGTGGGGCCGGTACTCGATCATCGGCCTGCCGTGCCGCACCGTGATGCGGGTTCACGACCATCACGTCAGCGTGACCGTCGACGGTGTCGAGACCGAAAGCCATGACGTGGAAGACCCGCTGGCCTTCGTCGAAGCCTTCAAGGCTCGCTACAACGTGCCGACCATTGCCGGCCTGCCACGTTTCAACGGCGGCCTGGTGGGTTATTTCGGTTATGACTGCGTGCGTTATGTGGAGAAGCGTCTGGGCAAGTGCCCGAATCCGGATCCGCTGGGCGTGCCGGACATCCTGCTGATGGTCTCCGACGCTGTCGTGGTGTTCGATAACCTGGCCGGCAAGATGCACGCCATCGTCCTGGCCGACCCGGCGCAGGAAGATGCTTTCGAGCAAGGTCGCGCGCGCCTGGAAGAGCTGTTGGAAAAACTGCGCCAGCCGATCACCCCGCGCCGTGGCCTGGACTTCAGCAAGCAGCAAGCGGCTGACCCGGTGTTCCGTTCCAGCTTCACCCAAAGCGATTACGAAAAAGCCGTCGACACCATCAAGGAATACATCCTGGCCGGTGACTGCATGCAGGTCGTGCCGTCCCAGCGCATGTCGATCGACTTCAAGGCTGCGCCGATCGATCTGTACCGGGCGCTGCGCTGCTTCAACCCGACGCCCTACATGTACTTCTTCAACTTCGGCGACTTCCACGTTGTCGGCAGTTCGCCGGAAGTGCTGGTGCGGGTCGAAGACAACCTGATCACCGTGCGCCCGATTGCCGGCACCCGTCCGCGGGGCGCCAGCGAAGAGGCTGACCTGGCGCTGGAAAAAGACCTGCTGTCGGACGACAAGGAAATCGCCGAGCACCTGATGCTGATCGACCTCGGTCGCAACGACACGGGTCGCGTCTCGGAAATCGGTTCGGTGAAGCTCACCGAGAAAATGGTCATCGAGCGTTACTCCAACGTGATGCACATCGTGTCCAACGTCACCGGGCAATTGAAGGCCGGGCTGACGGCGATGGACGCACTGCGAGCGATTCTGCCGGCGGGCACCTTGTCCGGCGCACCAAAGATTCGCGCGATGGAAATCATCGACGAGCTGGAGCCGGTCAAGCGTGGCGTCTACGGTGGCGCGGTCGGTTACTTCGCCTGGAACGGCAACATGGACACCGCCATTGCGATCCGCACGGCGGTGATCAAGAACGGCGAACTGCATGTGCAGGCCGGTGGCGGCATCGTCGCCGACTCGGTGCCGGCACTGGAATGGGAGGAAACCCTGAACAAGCGCCGCGCGATGTTCCGCGCCGTTGCCCTGGCGGAACAGACCCCGAATACCTGATTCACGCAAAACCTACTGTAGGAGCTAGCTTGCTAGCGAAGGAGTGTCAGCAACACAGTGTCGACTGACATACCTTCGCTAGCAAGCTAGCTCCTACAGGGGATTTGCGGACACCAAAAAACGCGGCGCCTGTGAGGGCGCCGCGTTTTTTATTGCCTGCACATCAGAAGTCCAGCGCAACCCCTACGTTGATGCCCTGTTGGGTGAAGTCGTCGTCCTTGCGGATGTTATAGCTGGCGCGCAATGCCAGGTCGCGGGTGAGGTTGTGGCTCACCCCCAGGTTCACGCGTTGCAAGTGGCTTTGCGGGGTGTAGCCTTCCAGTGTGAACTGGTTGTTCGGCAAGGTGTTGAGGTTGATGCCCACGTCCTGGGTATCGTCGTTGTACTCACGCTCGATTGCCGCCTCGCCGAACACCTGGGTTTGCGGGGTGATCTGGTACTTGCCCTGCAGGCCAGCGCCCAGGCGACGGGAAATCACTTCCTGGTCGGCAAAGGTCAGCGCCGTGGAGTTGTTGCCGTCCTCCGAGTAGCCGTCGACTTTCGCCTTGGAGAAATCAGCGCTGATAAACGGCGACACATGCCAAGGGCTGCTGGCTTGTTGGGCAATGTCGTAACCCAGGCGAGCGCTGAAGGCCTCGACGTAGCCACTGGTATCGCCTTTTTCACCGCGTTCGTTGACGCCCAGCTGGAACTTGCGCTTGAGGCTGTCGTAATCCAGATGCCCGGCGGTCAACGCCAGGTCAGCCCAGACACGGTTTTGCTGGTATTGAGCGAATGCCGTGCCCAGGTAGGTGTTGAGCTTGTAGTCGGAGTCGTTGCTGCCGGCCTCGAGTTTCTGGTTATAGAAACCGGCCGCCAAGCCGACGCGCCAGGCATCATCGATACGGTAGCTGCCACCGATGTTCAGGTTGGCTCCGTTGCCGTCGGCACTGACCGCGCTGTCCTGACTGTCAAAGTCCTGGTGCTGTCCGCCGCCGCTGACAATGGCTCGCCATTGACCGACACCCTGCCAGTTTTCCCAATCGGCCAGCCACTGGTTGCGCAGTTCATCCTGATGCGCGCGCACGGTGCCCTGGGCCATTTCCGGCAGCAAGGTCAGCTCCCACGGCGCCGCCAGCAGGGAATACGCATAGTCCGCAATCAGACGCTGCCCGGCTTCGGTGGGATGCACCGAGTCGTTGTAGATCAGCTTGGTCGGGTCCGGCGTGGCGCTGTTGATGCCGTAGCGGGCATTCTCGGTGCAACCGTTGCCGCTGAAACAGGTGGCGATGAGGTTCTGGTCGGTGGCCAGGCCAAACTGCGCGGGGTTGGCGAACGTCTCCTTGAGCAGTACCGGAATGTTGAGCGGGATGATTTCGGCATTGATGTTTTGCAGCCGGCTCACCAGTTCAGTGTTGAACTGGGCGCTGAGCTGGGACGTGAAGGCCTGCAGCGGGGTGCCGTTGAACGCCGGGGTAAAGCCGATATCGGGCAGCAACCAGACCATGACGTATTTGGCGCCGGCGGTTTGCAGCGTCTGCACGCTGTCGGCCAGTCGGTCGGCGGCGGCACTGGCTTGGGGCAGGCTGGTGACGCGACCTTGCAGGAAGTCGTTACCGCCACCTGACAGGTAATACAGCGCGTTCGGGTCGGCGCGGAAGTTGTTCGATGGAAGATAGCCGGCCCGAGTGCGTTCGCCAGTGGCGGACGTGCTGGTGATCGAATCCAGAATCTGATCGGTGCGGTAACCGCCGACGGCCCAGTTATTGCCGTCGGGCTGGCCGTTGTTGGCGCGCACGGCCGAAGAAGATGACGCGGTCTGGTCCGCCGAGTAACCCAGTTTTCCACCCAGTATCTGCGTGGAGTTGAGCGAGCGGACTTCACCGCTGCCATCCAGGTATACCGGCCCCGTCCGGTTGGTATAGCGCTGCGTCGCCCCCGCAGGCCCGCCGGTGTCGGCAAAGGTCCCGGCGTCGTTGAGGCTGTCTCCGAAGACCACAAAGTTAGTGTAAGGATTGGGCGCGGCGTTCGCCTGGGCGCATGCCATCGCGAGCAAGCATCCTGCGAGCGGTACAAACAACGACTGTTTGATCATGAGCAAGTCCGTTTATTTATTGTTTTAGTGAACGAAACGACAGTACCAAAAACTTTCGGCCTTTTGCCATCTGTCGCGAAGCCTTTAATAGTTTCGCAGGCAGTACCCCCGGCGATATTGCACGCTCTGCCCAGCTAAGTTACTGTGCCGGGACGTATGAACGAGACCTTCCCCGTGTTGATCATCAGTAAACTCCTGGATCAAGTCATCAAGGCACACGCCCGCTGGCGTTGGCGCGCCTGAATTCTTTTGCCGGCCTCGCCGGACCTGTACCGCTTCGCCTTCTTTACCCGTTTGAAATGCCGCTTTGCTGGCGCTACTCCGGCACCTGACAAAGCGCAGCGCTCTGCGGGTCAATCATTCGAAGGCCATCTTCAAAGTCAGTGAATTCAAGAGGTTCTAAACGCCATGTTGCTGATGATCGATAACTACGACTCCTTTACCTACAACGTTGTGCAGTACCTGGGCGAGCTTGGCTCCGAGGTCAAGGTTGTGCGCAACGATGAATTGACCATCGCTGAGATCGAAGCCCTCAACCCTGAGCGCATCGTTGTGTCCCCCGGTCCTTGCACGCCGACCGAAGCCGGCATCTCGATTGAAGCGATCAAGCATTTCGCCGGCAAGCTGCCGATTCTTGGCGTCTGCCTCGGTCACCAATCCATCGGCCAGGCCTTTGGCGGTGATGTGGTGCGCGCCCGTCAAGTGATGCACGGTAAGACTAGCCCGGTATTTCACGAGGACAAGGGTGTGTTCGCAGGCCTGAATCGTCCGCTGACGGTGACCCGCTATCATTCATTGATCGTCAAGCGCGAAACCCTGCCCGATTGCCTGGAGCTGACCGCCTGGACCCAGCTCGAAGACGGCTCGGTCGACGAGATCATGGGCCTGCGCCACAAGACCCTGAACATCGAGGGCGTGCAGTTCCACCCTGAGTCGATCCTCACCGAGCAGGGCCACGAACTGTTCGCCAACTTCCTCAAACAAACCGGCGGCACGCGCTAAGGACTCATCATGAACATCAAGACAGCCCTGGGCCGTATCGTCGAACAGCTCGACCTCAGCACCGAAGAAATGCGCGACGTGATGCGCGAAATCATGACCGGGCAATGCACTGACGCGCAGATTGGCGCGTTCATGATGGCTATGCGCATGAAGAGCGAAAGCATTGACGAGATCGTCGGCGCGGTGTCGGTGATGCGCGAGCTGGCGGACAAGGTCGAGCTCAAGACCCTCGACGGCGTGGTCGATGTGGTCGGCACCGGCGGCGATGGCGCCAATATCTTCAACGTGTCGACCGCTTCCGCTTTCGTGGTTGCGGCGGCCGGTTGTACGGTCGCCAAACACGGCAACCGTGCGGTGTCGGGCAAGAGCGGCAGCGCCGATCTGCTGGAGGCGGCCGGCATCTACCTGAACCTGACGCCGGTGCAAGTGGCGCGTTGCATCGACAACGTTGGTATTGGTTTCATGTTTGCCCAGACCCATCACTCTGCGATGAAATACGCCGCTGGCCCGCGTCGTGATCTGGGCTTGCGCACCTTGTTCAACATGCTCGGCCCGCTTACGAATCCGGCCGGTGTGAAGCATCAGGTGGTAGGCGTTTTCACCCAGGCCCTGTGCCGGCCACTTGCGGAAGTGTTGCAGCGTCTGGGCAGCAAGCATGTGCTGGTGGTGCATTCGAAGGATGGCCTGGACGAATTCAGCCTGGCGGCACCGACCTTCGTGGCGGAGCTGAAAAACGACCAGATCACCGAGTATTGGGTCGAGCCGGAAGACCTGGGCATGAAGAGCCAGAGCCTGCACGGCCTGGCGGTGGATAGCCCGGCGGCGTCGCTGGAGTTGATTCGCGATGCCCTGGGCAAGCGCAAGACCGAGAACGGTCAGAAAGCGGCCGAGATGATCATGCTCAATGCCGGTGCCGCACTGTACGCCGCCGACCATGCCAGCAGTTTGAAAGAGGGAGTCGCACTTGCGCACGATGCGCTGCACACCGGTCTCGCTCGGGAGAAGCTCGAGGAACTGGGTGCGTTTACCGCGGTATTCAAAGTGGAGAATGAGGGATGAGTGTACCGACGGTTCTGGAAAAGATTCTGGCGCGCAAGGTCGAGGAAGTGGCTGAGCGCAGCGCTCGTGTCAGCCTCGCCGAGCTGGAAGGTCTGGCCAAGGCGGCCGATGCACCCCGTGGTTTTGCCAATGCCTTGCTGGCTCAGGCCAAGCTGAAGCAGCCGGCGGTCATTGCCGAAATCAAGAAAGCCTCGCCGAGCAAAGGCGTGATCCGCGAGAACTTCGTTCCCGCCGATATCGCCAGAAGCTACGAGAAGGGCGGGGCGACCTGCCTGTCGGTGCTCACCGACATCGATTATTTCCAGGGCGCCGATGCCTACCTGCAGCAGGCCCGCGCGGCGTGCCAGCTGCCGGTTATCCGCAAGGACTTCATGATCGATCCGTACCAGATCGTCGAAGCCCGAGCCCTGGGCGCCGATTGCGTGCTGTTGATCGTATCCGCGCTGGATGACGTGAAAATGGCCGAACTGGCGGCCGTGGCCAAAAGCGTCAACCTCGACGTGCTGGTGGAAGTTCACGACGGTGACGAGCTGGAGCGGGCCTTGAAAACCCTCGACACTCCGCTGGTGGGCGTGAACAATCGCAACCTGCACACCTTCGACGTCAGCCTGGAGACCACCCTCGATCTGCTGCCGCGTATTCCGCGTGATCGTCTGGTCATCACCGAAAGCGGCATTCTCAACCGCGCCGATGTCGAACTGATGGAAATCAGCGAAGTCTATGCGTTCCTGGTCGGTGAGGCGTTCATGCGCGCCGAAAGCCCGGGCACCGAGTTGCAGCGTCTGTTCTTCCCCGAGCGCGGTCTGCCTGTCAGCGGCTCAACTCTCGACTGACCCCCGCCATTGCAGGCAACCCGATTCCCTGTGGGAGCGGGCTTGCCCGCGATGAGGCCCTCAAATTCCCTAAAGACCTCATGTCTGCCGGAGTCGCCTATGTCGTTGCCCACCTCCATGACCATCGAAGCCGGCCTGCAAGCCGAGCAGGATTTGCTGGCGTCGGTCTGTGCCGGCAATGGGGAGTTCGGTCTGTTGTTCTGGCAGCCGAGCGATCAGGCATTGGTGATGCCGCGTCGTTTGAATCGATTACCAGGCTTCGAAGCCGCCTGTGAGGTCTCGGCGGCAGCGGGTTGGCCCGTGTTGTTGCGCGATACCGGTGGCGAGCCGGTACCGCAATCGGCCACCACGATCAACATCGCACTGGTTTATGCGCCTCCCCGCAGCGAAGGGGATCTGAATCGCATCGAATCCGGTTATCGTCGTCTGTGCGACCCGATTTGCCAGTTGCTGGATGAACTGGGCGGTACTTCGTCCCTGGGTGAAATCGAAGGCGCATTCTGTGACGGTCGCTTCAACGTCAATCTCGATGGACGCAAGATGGTCGGTACCGCCCAGCGCTGGCGCCAGAGTCAGGGTGGGCAGCGTCCGGTGGGGCTGGTACATGGCGCGATGCTGGTGGATAACGAGCGGGAATCGATGGTCGCAGCGGTCAATCGTTTCAACGAGGCCTGCGGCCTGGAACAACGAGTACGCGCCGAAAGCCACATTGCGCTGCATGAGAAGTTCGCCGCGCCCCATGCGCTGGCACGTCTCGACGAACTCTACCGGTTGATGCTGGCGCAGATGTTCAGCAGCTAGGTTTTCGAGCTTATCGCGTACCGAAGACCACCATGGTCTTGCCTTTGACGTCCACCAGGTTGCGCTCTTCCAGATCCTTGAGCACACGACCGACCATCTCCCGGGAACAACCGACAATCCGCCCGATTTCCTGACGGGTCACCTTGATCTGCATCCCGTCGGGGTGAGTCATGGCGTCTGGCTGTTTGCACAGCTCCAGCAGGCAGCGAGCAACACGGCCGGTCACGTCAAAAAATGCCAGGTCACCCACCTTGCGCGTGGTATTGCGCAGGCGCTGTGCGATTTGTCCGCTGAGGACGTAAAGAATATCCGGATCCTGCTGAGACAACTCGCGGAATTTTGCGTAGCTGATTTCCGCAACTTCACATTCGACCTTGGCCCGCACCCAGGCGCTGCGCTCCTGTTCCAGGCCGGCTTGCTCAAACAGGCCGAGCTCACCGAAAAAGTCCCCGGCGTTCAGGTAGGAGATGATCATTTCCCGTCCGTCGTCATCCTCGATCAGGATGGTGACTGAGCCTTTGATGATGAAGAACAGCGTTTCCGAGCGGTCGCCGGCACAAATGATGTTGCTCTTGGCCTGATAGCGGCGGCGCTGGCAATGCATCAACAGCTTGTCGAGGTTTTTGATCCTGGGGGTGGGGGCAATAGCAACCATGGTTGTATCCCGAAAAGACTGCACGGTGTGTTTGGTTTTTATGAATAGCGAAAGCTGGAGTGAAGCTGGCCATGCGCCATTGGATTGGCGTCAGCTTACCAGACACTTCCTGAAATATTCGAGCATTTACCTACAGGGTCGTAGGATATGTCCCAGGACGCCGGGCGCTGTCAATCACGGGGGCTGTGCTAAGCTGGCGACCCTTTTTTATACAGTGGAGTCTTGGCGATGAAGGCACGCATCCAATGGGCTGGCGAAGCCATGTTCCTCGGCGAATCCGGTAGCGGTCATGTCGTGGTCATGGACGGTCCGCCCGATGCCGGCGGACGTAACCTGGGTGTCCGGCCGATGGAAATGCTGCTGCTGGGTGTCGGCGGTTGCAGCAATTTCGACGTGGTCAGCATCCTCAAGAAATCCCGCCAGGCGGTCGAGAGCTGCGAAGCCTTCCTTGAAGCCGAGCGAGCGACCGAAGATCCAAAGGTGTTCACCAAGATCCACATGCACTTCGTGGTCAAGGGCCGTGGCTTGAAAGAAGCCCAGGTCAAGCGTGCTATCGAGCTGTCCGCCGAGAAGTATTGCTCGGCCTCGATCATGCTGGGCGCGGCCGGTGTCGAGATTACCCACGACTACGAAATCATCGAGCTCGGTTGAATCGACATTCAACTATCATAAAAGCAGTGCAGACTCTGGCGATCCCTTGCTGACGTCTGCATAATGCGCCACTTTTTTCAGGGTAGTGGCCTGTCAGCCGACAGGCCTCGCACCCGAACAGACAACCAAAATCGCCATCGCGAAGAGGTGTTAACCGTCCTACGCAGGTGCGTTGTTCGCATCTGACGGGCATGCTTGATCACGCGGCCGGGCCGCAAACACATAGAGAGTTTTTAACGGTGAAAAGCAAACTCAAGCTCCACGGGTTCAATAACCTGACAAAGACCTTGAGCTTCAACATCTATGACATCTGCTACGCGGAAACCCCGCAAGACCAACAGGCCTACGTCGAGTACATCAATAAAGAGTACAACGCCAAGCGCCTGACGCAGATCCTCACGGAAGTTGTCGATATCATTGGTGCCAACATCCTGAACATTGCCAGTCAGGACTATGAGCCACAGGGCGCCAGCGTCACGATTCTGATCTCGGAAGAGCCGGTGACCCCGACTGAAAGCCAGATCGAAGAATCCCCGGGCCCATTGCCCGAAATCATCCTGGCCCACCTCGACAAGAGCCACATCACGGTGCACACCTACCCGGAAATCCATCCGGACGACGGTATTGCGACCTTCCGTGTGGATATCGACGTGTCGACTTGCGGGGTCATTTCACCGCTTAAAGCGCTCAACTTCCTGATTCACCAGTTCGATTCGGACATCGTGACCGTGGACTACCGTGTGCGCGGCTTCACCCGTGACGTTGAAGGTAAAAAGCACTTCATCGATCATGAGATCAACTCGATCCAGAACTAC
Organism: Pseudomonas sp. PB101; assembly: GCF_009764265.1. Taxonomy (GTDB): domain Bacteria; phylum Pseudomonadota; class Gammaproteobacteria; order Pseudomonadales; family Pseudomonadaceae; genus Aquipseudomonas. The sequence continues at coordinate 10,728 of NZ_RWIR01000051.1, read as the reverse complement.
CTCTCCGAAGACACCCGCGACGCGTACCAGATGACCGACGTGAACGTGTACCAGGAAAACCTGTTCCACACCAAGATGCTGCTGAAGAACTTCGAACTGGATAACTACCTGTTCGGTGACGCCACCAGCAACCTGTCTTCTGAGCAACGCGCCCAGGTGACCGATCGTGTGAAACACGAAATGCTCGAGATCTTCTACGCGCGCAACATGCCGAACTAAGAACCGCGAGCACAAAAAAAGGCGACCTCGGTCGCCTTTTTCATGTCTGCCGCAAATCCCCTGTGGGAGCGGGCTTGCCCGCGAAGAGGCCCTGTCTGACTGCGCAAAAGTCAGATGCGATAAGTACTCTTGGTCATCACCTTGGCCATCAAACTCATCCCGAATTTCACTGGCGCCGGAAACCGGAACCCGCCGGCCTCCAGTGCGCTTTCGGCATGCTGTTCTTCATCGATACGCATCTGCTCGAGAATCGCCCGGGACTTCTCATCCTCGGCCGGCAGTTGTTCCAGGTGTTCGTTCAGGTGTTTGCAGACCTGATCTTCCGTCGCCGCCACGAACCCCAGGCTGACTTTGTCGCTGATCAGGCCGGCCACTGCGCCGATCCCGAACGACATGCCATAAAACAGCGGGTTGAGGATGCTGGTGTGGCTGCCCAACTGGTGAATGCGCTGTTCGCACCAGACCAGGTGATCGACTTCTTCTTCGGCGGCATGCTCCATGGCGGCACGCACTTGCGGCAGCTTGGCCGTCAGCGCCTGACCCTGATACAGGGCCTGGGCGCAGACTTCGCCGGTGTGGTTGATGCGCATCAGGCCGGCAACGTGGCGCGTGTCTTCGTCGCTCATCTTCACGTCGGGCTGCACAATGGCTGGCGACGGGCGGTACGGCTGGCCGCTGAAGGGCAGCAGGGTGCGCATCGCGGCATCGGCTTGCAGCAGCAGGCGGTCAATCGGCGAGTAGTGACGTTGGGTAGTCATGCTGACCTCCGGGGGGATTTCGGCGGCCAGTTTAACCCAAACGGCCGGGGAAGGTTTGCGCTGGGTCATTGTGATGCAGGTGTGATGACAATGCTGTGATGCCCCGATGGGAGGGACGCTGCGCCGTTCCCATCGGGTTTGCTGCAATCAGCCCGGCGGCCAGTGCATCTGGCGCTGACCCAGCACGTGCATATGAATGTGGTAGACGGTTTGCCCGCCTTCTTCATTGCAGTTCATGACCACGCGGAAGCCTTTTTCGCAGCCCAGTTCCAGTGCCAGGCGCTGGGCGGTGAATAGAATGTGTCCGGCCAGTGCCTTGTCGTCCTCGGTCAGGTCGTTCAAGGTGCGAACCGGTTTCTTCGGGATCACCAGAAAATGTACCGGTGCCTGTGGGGCAATGTCGTGGAAGGCCAGTACCTGGTCGTCCTCGTAAATGATCTTCGCCGGGATTTCCCGGTTGATGATCTTGGTGAACAGAGTATCCACAGCTGTTTTCTCCGTTGTTTGGGCTGGCCTGAGTGTACTCATGGCTTATGCCAGCGCCCAGCCTTTTACCTTGAGTTGGATCAGCGCGGGCAGTAGGCCTTGTTGACCATGCCGGCGATTGTACGAGTCAGCCAGCGTGAGCCGAGCCTTGGCAGGAAGGCGAACCAGCGGTTGCGCCGCCCCGGAATGATGATCGCTTTATTCTTTTCCAGCGCGCGCACGGTATAGAGCGCCACTTCCTCGGGGTTCATCAATAGCTTGCTGCCGGTCAGCTTGTCGCTGTTGAGTTGCGCTGTGCGGAAAAACGCCGTGCGGGTCGGCCCGGGGCAGAGTACGGAAACCTTGACCGCGCACTTTTTCAGCTCGACGCGCAATCCTTCGGAAAAGTGCAGCACATACGCCTTGCTGGCGTAATAGGTACTCATCCACGGCCCCGGTTGGAATGCCGCCACCGAGGCCACATTCAGAATCTGCCCGCCGCCTTGCAGGGCCATGCTGTTGCCGATGGCGTGGCACAGGCGGGTGAGGGCGAGGATGTTGACCTCGATCAGGTCCTGCTCGGTCATCCAGTCCTGTGCCAGAAACGGGCCGCATGTGCCGATGCCGGCGCAGTTGACCAGCAGATCGATCTGCCGGTCGCCTTCTTCCAGTTCCAGCAGGAAGCCGGACAGGCGCAGCGGCTCGCCCAGGTCACAGGCTCGGAACAACACTTCCACGCCGAACCTTTGGGTCAGTTCAATCGCAATGCTTTCCAGCTGATCACGTTGTCGGGCCACCAATATGAGGCTGCGGCCGCGGCGGGCCAGCGCTTCGGCCATTGCCAGGCCGATGCCGCTGGAGGCACCAGTGATCAGAGCGTAACGGGTCATGCAGTTCTCCATCGCAACAGCTCCGCGCCGCGACGCAGGTGTCACGGGCCAGGAGCGCTGTTCATTCTTTCGCAGAGTCTACAGGGGGGCGGGCCTCTTCGGCTGCATCGTCGGTGGAATTAGGCACCGGTTCGACTTCGACATCGATTTCATCGGTGATAACCGAACTGCTGTCGTAGCTGCTCTGGGCGGCGTTTTCGTATCCTTCGCGTATCGCCGTGAGACCGCCGGCCAGCGAGCCGAACAGAATCAGCGCGATAACGACCAGCCACAGCGAAGACAAAACCTTGACTGCGGCACTGTTCGGCGGTGGTGGTGGGCCATAGCGGTTGGCAGTTTCGTTACCCGGTACGGCCATGATCACAAACGGAAAGAAGCTGCCAACAAACGGCACCAGGTTCAGCAACCATAGCCAGCCAGACCAGCCAGCATCGTGCAAACGTTGAACGGTGATCTGGATGCTGACGAAGGCAAATCCGACAAACAGGATAAAGGCCAGCAAGCTGCCCAATATCAGGCCGGCGGTCGAGTCCGCGCCGATGAGGGCCAGGGCGATCAAGGCAAACACCCCGCAAACAGTCATGAGCACGAGTGTCAGTACCAGCGTCCAGGCGAGATAACGCAAACGGCCGATACGGCCATCGAAACTGAATGGCTGGAGGGTGGCGAACTGCGCCACGGCTTCGCCGACGGGGGCGCGAGGCGGGGCGTAAGGGGACTGCGGATCTGCCGAGGTGGTTTGGCTGCTGGCCGGGGTATGGTCATGAACTTCGGCGAGGTTCAGCTCGATCGGCGTTTCGGCTTCGATGCGGGCGTCGATACCGGTTTTGCTCAGTGCCTGGAGATAGGTCTGGGCATCGGCTTGCGACAGGTTGCGTTTGAGTGCTACCGGGCGTCCGCTGAACAGGCGCTCGATGGCCGTGACATCGCTTTTGAACAGCTCGGCGAGATTGAGCTTTGCTGTGGTGCTATCGACACCCGGCAGCAAGCCTCCTTCGAAGACGATCTTGAAACGGTTTTCGCCCATGTGCGAGGCATCCTTGTCGCGAGAGGTTCAAAGAAGAATGTTGTGTCCGGGCCAGTGTAAGGCCAGTCGGGCAAGACTGGCCAAGGTTGTCAGCGCGGCCAGCGCTTGGGTAACTGGGCAGCATGCTCCAGGGCTTGGCGGTACTCCGCGTCGAGACGTGCAATCAGCTGCTCGACACTCGGCAAGTCTTCGATTTCTCCCACGCCCTGGCCGGCAGACCAAACGGTTTTCCAGGCCTTGGCCTCATCGCTCACGGGTTTGAGCTTGGAGCCGAAGTTGATCTCGCCCTTGCCTTGCAACGCCGCCATGTCGAAACCGGCGGCTTCCAGGCTCTGGCGCATGAAACTCGCAGGAACGCCTGACACGGCTGGAGTATGGATGATGTCTGCCGCTTTGGAGGTCAGAAGCATGTCTTTGTAGGCGTCGGGCGCGTGACTTTCGGTCGTGCCGATAAATCGAGTACCAAAGTAGGCCAGGTCCGCGCCTAGCAGTTGCGCGGCCAGAATTTCGTGGCCGTGGTTCAGGCATCCGGCCAGTAATAAAGTCTTGTCGAAGAACTGGCGGATTTCGGCAATCAGCGAGAACGGGCTCCAGGTCCCGGCGTGGCCACCGGCGCCGGCGGCCACGGCGATCAAGCCATCGACACCGGCTTCGGCCGCTTTCTCGGCATGACGACGAGTTGTCACATCATGGAACACCAGGCCGCCGTAGCCATGAACCGCGTCGACCACTTCTTTCACGGCGCCGAGGCTGGTGATCACGATGGGCACCTTATGTTCGACGCAGATCTGCAAATCCGCCTGCAGGCGCGGATTGCTGTTGTGCACAATCAGGTTCACGGCGTAAGGCGCCGGGTTTTCCATTGTCGCCAGCCCGGCTTCGATTTCTTCCAGCCAGGCCTTGAAGCCGCTGCTTTCGCGTTGATTCAGCGCCGGGAAGCTGCCGACCACGCCCTGGCGGCAGCAGGCGAGTACCAATTGCGGGTTGGAAATCAGAAACATCGGCGCAGCCACCACGGGCAGACGCAAACGTTGTTCGAGCAAAGCGGGCAGCGACATTGGAAGTACCCCGGTGAGTTGTGCCTGTTGGGTTTAGAACGGCCGAACGACGACCAGAATTACGATTGCCAGCAATATCAGAACCGGTACCTCATTGAACCAGCGAAAAAAGACATGGCTGCGGGTGTTTTCGCCACGGGCAAAACGTTTTACCTGCGCGCCGCACATGTGGTGGTAGCCGATCAGGAGCACGACCAAAGTCAGCTTGGCGTGTATCCAGCCACCCTGGCTGAAGATGCCTGGATTGAGGTAGACGAGCCAGCCGCCGAAGATCAGCGTAGCGATCATCGCCGGCCCCATGATGCCGCGGTACAGCTTGCGCTCCATAACGCTGAAGCGTTCCTTGCTGATCGTGTCTTCACTTTGTGCGTGATAAACGAACAGTCGTGGCAGGTAGAACAGGCCGGCAAACCAGCACACGACGCTGACGATATGAAACGCTTTGAGCCACAGATAGAGCATTTTTGGTTATTCCCCAATTCACGGTAGCCCGAATAGTAGAGGCTTGAGCGTCCGCACGTCACCTTGACGGTTGTCGCAGGGGCGCGCGGCCCCTATTATCGACGGCTTTCCAGTGGGTTCGTTGAGGGCAGGTTTATGGTCAAGGTCGGTATCGTCGGCGGCACGGGTTACACCGGTGTCGAATTGCTGCGTCTTTTGGCGCAACATCCGCAAGCTGAAGTGGTTGTCATCACTTCCCGATCCGAGGCTGGCCTGGCCGTGGCCGACATGTACCCGAACCTGCGAGGCCATTACGACGGCCTTGCGTTCAGCGTTCCGGACACCAAGACCCTCGGTGCCTGCGATGTGGTGTTTTTCGCCACGCCGCACGGTGTTGCCCATGCCCTGGCGGGCGAGCTGCTGGCGGCCGGGACCAAGGTCATCGACCTGTCGGCCGACTTCCGTCTGCAGGACGCGGATGAGTGGGCCAAGTGGTACGGCCAGCCACACGGCGCTCCGGAGTTGCTGGACGAGGCGGTCTACGGCCTGCCGGAAGTCAATCGCGAGCAAATCAAGAAAGCGCGCCTGATTGCCGTGCCGGGCTGCTACCCGACTGCAACGCAATTGGGTTTCCTGCCATTGCTCGAAGCCGGCCTGGCCGATGCTTCTCATCTGATTGCTGACTGCAAATCCGGTGTCAGCGGTGCCGGTCGCGGTGCTTCCGTAGGTTCGCTGTACTCCGAGACGTCGGAAAGCATGAAAGCCTATGCCGTCAAAGGTCACCGTCACCTGCCGGAAATTCGCCAAGGGTTGCGTCGTGCGGCAGGCAAGGACGTCGGCCTGACCTTCGTTCCACACCTGACGCCGATGATTCGCGGCATTCACTCGACGCTCTACGCCACTGTTGTTGATCGCTCGGTGGATCTGCAGGCGCTGTTTGAAAAGCGTTATGCCAACGAGCCGTTTGTCGATGTCATGCCGGCCGGCAGCCATCCGGAGACTCGTAGCGTACGGGGTGCCAACGTCTGCCGTATTGCGGTGCATCGCCCTCAGGATGGCGATCTGGTGGTTGTGCTGTCGGTGATCGATAACCTGGTCAAGGGCGCGTCAGGTCAGGCTGTGCAGAACATGAACATTCTGTTCGGGCTGGATGAGCGTCTGGGCCTGTCTCACGCCGGCATGTTGCCGTAAGGCTTTATCCCGCGCAGGAAAAGGCCCGTCTGACGGGCCTTTTTTGCATTTCAGGCCGGCGATCCGATTGGCTGATATACCATAACAATAGTTGACCGCTTTTCTAGGAGAAGCGGATAATGCGCGTCATCACGCAATATGACGGCGTAACGCCGGGAGATAGTCAGCATGAGCGTCGAATCCTTCACCCCCACGGCTTTGCAATTCACCCACGGTGCCGCGCACAAGGTGAAGAGCCTGGTCGATGAAGAGGGGAATGATCGCTTGAAGCTGCGCGTATTCGTTACGGGCGGCGGTTGTTCAGGTTTTCAGTACGGCTTTACCTTCGATGAAGAAGTGGCCGATGACGACACCATTGTCGAGCGCGAAGGTGTGAGTCTGGTGGTCGATCCGATGAGCTTCCAGTATCTGGCAGGTGCCGAAGTGGACTACCAGGAAGGTCTGGAAGGTTCGCGTTTCGTCATCAAGAACCCGAATGCGACCACCACTTGTGGCTGCGGTTCTTCGTTCTCGATCTGATCAACGCACCGGTTTCACAAAACGCCGCAGGGCCTCATGGTCTTGCGGCGTTTTGCTGTGTGGAGATTATGCGGGGTAGATGGCGCCGAGTACGCGCAAGCCACGAGCGCCGGTAACGCTTGGACGGTTGGCTGCGATGCCTTCGAGGCAGCAATGAGCCAGCCACGCAAAGGCCATGGCTTCAACCCAGTCGGGGTCTACGCCGTAAGTGGCAGTGCTGCCGACACTGGCATTTGGCAGCAGGTTGGCCAGGCGATTCATCAACGTGGAGTTATGGGCACCGCCGCCACAGACCAGCAGTTGTTGCGTATCTGCCTGGGCGCTTTGCAGTGATTCGACGATGGTCAGCGCGGTCAGTTCAAGCAGCGTCGCCTGAACGTCTTCGGCAGTGAAGGCTGGCAGGTTCGCCAGATGCTGTGTCAGCCATGGCAGGTTGAACACTTCCCGGCCGGTGCTCTTCGGGCCTTTGGTCACAAAGAACGGATCACTGAGCAGCGCAGTAAGCAGCACCGGTTGAACCTTGCCACTGGCAGCCCATTGGCCGTCACGGTCAAAGTGGTCGCCGCGTTGCTGATGAATCCAGGCGTCCAGCAGCACGTTGCCCGGGCCGCAGTCGAAACCGGCAACCGGCTTGCCGGGCTCGATAAGACTGAGATTGCTGAAACCGCCAACGTTAAGCACTGCGCGATTGCCCGCCTGCTCTTCAAAAAGGGCTTCGTGAAAGGCCGGAACCAGTGGTGCGCCTTGGCCGCCGGCAGCGACGTCGCGGCTGCGGAAATCGCTGACCACGGTGATGCCGGTCAGCTCCGTCAGCAGGGCCGGGTTGCCGATCTGCACGGTGAAACCACGAGCCGGTTCGTGGCGTATGGTCTGGCCATGGCTGCCGATCGCGCGTATGTCGTCAGGTTTCAGTTGCTGCTGGGCGAGGAGGGCATGAATCCCTTGGGCTGCCAGTTTCACCCAGTTCTGCTGGGCGATGGCGGAGCGGGCAATTTCGTCCGGGCCGCTGGCGCACAAGCCAAGAAGCTCGGCGCGCAGGGCGTCGGGCATCGGGATGTAGTGGGAGGCGATCAACCTGATCGCCGGGGCTTGCTCGATCAATGCGATGTCCAGGCCATCCAGGCTGGTCCCGGACATCACACCTATATAGAGCGCCATGCTTAACGCTTGCTCGAAGCCAGCAGAGTGGCTTTTTCCTGTTCCATGCGCGCCATCAGCGGCTGGCTTTGGGCCAGGAAGCGTGCGCGCTCAGCCTTGGCGATCGGATCGGCCATTGGCAGTTTCTGGCCCAGCGGGTCGACGTGCACACCATTGACCTGGAACTCGTAGTGCAAGTGCGGGCCGGTGGAGAGGCCGGTGGTGCCGATGTAGCCAATCACCTGGCCCTGTTTCACCGTGCCGCCAGTCTTCACGCCTTTGGCGAAACCTTGCATGTGGCCGTACAGCGTGGTGTAGGTATTGCCGTGCTGGAGGATCACGGTGTTGCCGTAGCCGCCGCGACGACCGGCCAGCAGGACCTTGCCATCACCGGCGGCCTTGATCGGCGTGCCCCGTGGCGCGGCGTAGTCGACGCCTTTGTGGGCGCGGATCTTGTTCAGGATCGGGTGTTTGCGCCCCATGGAGAATTTCGAGCTGATGCGGGCGAAGTCCACCGGTGTACGGATGAACGCCTTGCGCATGCTGTTGCCGTCGGCGGTGTAGTAGCTGCTGTTGCCTTGTTTGTTGGTGTAGCGCACGGCGGTGTAGGTCTTGCCGCGGTTGGTAAAGCGCGCCGACAGGATCGGGCCGTTGCCGACAGCCTTGCCGTTGACCACCTTTTGTTCGTAGATCACGTCGAACTCGTCGCCCTGGCGAATATCCTGGGCGAAGTCGACGTCGTAGCCAAACACGCTGGCCATGTCCATGGTCAGGCTGTGAGACAGGCCCGCGCGGGCCGCGGACTGCGACAGCGAACTGTTGATGACGCCGTGAACGTAAGCGGAGCGCACGGTCGGTTTCGCAGTGATGCGGTTGAACGTGTAGCCCTTGTCGTTCTTGGTCAGGCTGATGCTTTCGAGGTCGCTGAGCTTGCTGTGCAAGTTGGTCAGCTGTCCCTCGGGGCTCAGTTCAAATTCGAGTTTTTGCCCGTGCTTGAGCTGGCTGAACTGCTTGGCCTGCTTGTCGCTGGCCAGTATTTCATGCACGGCGGTGGCAGGCAGGCCGACTTTCCCGAACAGCGTAGAAAGGGTGTCGCCCTTGGCCACGATCACTTCCCTGTGGCTTGCCGGTTTCTTTTCTTCTACCGCCGATACTGGTGCTGGTACCGGCTCGGCTTGAGCGGTTTCCTGAGTGTCCTCGGCACTGTTGTCGATCTGTGCGAAGGGAGATGTTGCCGGTTCATTTGTGGCTTGAGCGGCTTCGGCAGCGTCTTGATCTTGTGTCAGTTGTTCAGCAGGACTTTCCAGTTCAAGACTGAGGGTCGTCTTTTTGGCTTCAACATCGCTGGAAGGGAATACCAGGAGCGCCAGGCTGAGAAGGGCGGCGATGCCACTTGCTGCGAGCAAGTGGGTTTTCGGGTAAAGCGGCGGCGCTTTAGACGATTCTGTGGTCATAAGTGGTTTTGACTTTGAAAAAGATGAATTGGAAAAGATGAATGACATGATGAAGATGAAATAACTGTATAAAATATAACCAAATCATCTCTGAAGCAAGTCTGCAGGCACCCTGTCTGCGGATTGGCGTCCGTGCGCCGGGCAAACCTTGTATTTGACGCGCGATCTTGTATGGTTGGTTCCCTTTGAATCTGAGCCTTGCGGGTCTGTTATGAAGTCGGTTGAAGAGCAGCTAGCGCTGATCAAACGTGGTGCGGAAGAACTGTTGGTCGAGTCCGAGCTGATTGAAAAGCTCAAGCGCGGCCAGCCGCTGCGTATTAAGGCGGGCTTCGATCCAACGGCTCCGGATCTGCATCTGGGTCACACCGTGCTTATCAATAAGCTGCGCCAGTTCCAGGAGCTGGGGCATCAGGTGATCTTCCTTATAGGTGACTTCACCGGGATGATCGGTGATCCGAGCGGCAAGAGTGCCACGCGTCCGCCGCTCACTCGCGAGCAGGTCCTCGAGAATGCCGAGACCTACAAGACTCAGGTGTTCAAGATTCTGGATCCGGCAAAAACCGAAGTGGCCTTCAACTCCACCTGGATGGATCAGATGGGGCCGGCCGATTTCATTCGCCTGACTTCGCAGTACACCGTGGCTCGCATGCTCGAGCGCGATGACTTCGACAAGCGCTACACCACCAATCAGCCAATCGCCATTCACGAGTTTCTCTATCCGCTGGTTCAGGGTTATGACTCTGTAGCCCTGCGTGCAGACGTGGAGCTCGGCGGCACCGATCAGAAGTTCAACTTGCTGATGGGGCGTGAACTGCAGCGTGGTTATGGTCAGGAAGCTCAGTGCATCTTGACCATGCCGCTGCTTGAAGGTCTGGATGGCGTGAAGAAGATGTCCAAGTCCTTGGGCAACTACGTCGGTATCCAGGAAGCGCCGGGTGTGATGTACAGCAAGCTGGTGTCCATTCCGGATGCGCTGATGTGGCGTTACTTCGAGTTGCTCAGCTTCCGCTCCATGGATGAGATCAATGCGTTCCGCGCTGATGTCGAAGCGGGTGCCAACCCGCGTGATATCAAGATCAAGCTGGCCGAGGAGATCGTTGCGCGTTTCCATGGCGAAGAAGCTGCTGCCAATGCTCACCGTGCTGCCGGTAACCGCATGAAGGATGGCGAGCTGCCGGATGATCTGCCGGAGATCGAATTGACCGCTGCCGAAGATATGCCGATCGCGGCCGTCCTTAATAAGGCAGGCCTGGTGAAGAACTCGGCGGTGGCTCGCGATCTGCTCGGTTCAGGTGGTGTGCGTATCGATGGTGAGGTGGTTGATCGCTCCTTTATATATGCACTGGGCGCGACCCATGTTTGCCAGGCCGGCAAGAAGGCATTTGCGCGTATTACGCTCAAATCCGAATAAACCTGAAATAAGGGGTTGACGGCGAATTCTAGAAGCCTATAATTCGCCCCACTTCCGGCGCAGTCGAAACGGAAAACTCCTTGGTAAACAATGAGTTACGCAGATTTCGACAGCAGGTGCTTCAGGTCATCGAAGCCAAAAGGAAGTTGAAAAAGAGG
>NZ_RWIR01000050.1 GCF_009764265.1 Pseudomonas sp. PB101 | reverse complement strand
AAATTGATGTCAGCTATAACGTAGCCGGCAAAAATGTAGAAATGATTGATGGTGTTGGTGAGGCCACTATTGGGGATTGGGGCAAGCATATTTTTTTAGTTAACGCATCGCCAGAAATGGTAGGCGATACTGTGGAGATTGAAGGGGGTGGGTTTCTATCAGTTCAGCCGAGGCTGCCTGCCAGTTATATCGTCGGACCCGGTTCAATGGTGTGGCGAATGGATGTGGCAAAAAATATCTATTCCTGGCCGAGTGAGTTTTTGTTTAGATTTTCAGGTGTTGGCGATCATGTTGATGTCGTTAATGTCCATATCAATGAGAGTGCCAATCAGGTGTAAATTTGCGTTGAACAAAAAAGGCAGCTAGCGCTGCCTTTTTAAGCTGCTGATTCAGGACAAAAAACCACCATCCACATTCAATGAAACCCCGGTGGTGTAGCTGGAGGCGTCACTTGCCAGGTACAGCACCGCCCCCGCCATTTCACTCGGATCCGCCACTCGCTTGAGCGGAATCTGCTGCAAAGCGGTGTTCAGGATGGCTTCGTTCTTCACCATGCCGAAGCAAACTTGGTGTCGGTCAGGCCCGGCAGCAAGGCATTGCATCGAATCCCGAACTGCGCACATTCCTTGGCGAACACTTTGATCAGGTTGATCACCGCCGCCTTGGTCACCGAGTAGATGCCCTGGAAGATCCCCGGCGAAACGCCATTGATTGATGCAACGTTGATGATGCTGCCGCCGCCGTTTTCGCGCATCAGCTTGCCGGCTTCGACTGACATGAAGAAGTAACCGCAGATATTGACGTCGACGGTGTTCTGCAAGGTGCTGGCTTCACCGATGTATGGCAAGCACCGGATACGAAAGTGACCCCGTTACCGAACCAAGCACTGATTTCAATCTGTGCATGTCTTTGATAGGGAAATTGGGTTTTTATCGCAACTTGTTCTAGTTGATCTGTCATTTATGACAGTTTCAACTTTGTCGGCTTTCCCTAATAGTTAACGGACTGTTTTTTATGTCCATTGCGCAAAAGGAATCGTCGTCATGACCACCAAGTCAAACGCTGTAGCCACTGTATCAAACCCTTGGGAACGAGCCACCTTGTGGATCAACGATAAGCAGGTGGAATGGGGGGCGGAACTTGTTTTGCTCCGTGGGGAGGAGAACGATGTAACCGTAGAGGCCCCACTTGAAATCGCCAGGACGCTCAAAATGGGGCTGGTTAACAGTGGCGGTTTGAACATCACGGCATCGCCGGTTTTTGACGAATCGGTGATTCCCGCCAATGGCAAGTTCAATTGGAAGATTACGCCGGGCGTTGGCAAGAGCGGTCGTATCACCCTGAGTTTTTACAACACGGACGTGTTCGTGCCGTGGGAGCACCGAAGCCTGGTGATTTCGAGCAATCTGGCGGATGAAGCAGAGGTGAAGATTGGCGGCGCCGTTGTACCTCCCGGGGGCAATTGGTTTATTCGGGATAAAGCACAAACGGTCACATTGACCCCCCTACCAGGCAGTCCGCTGGCCGGTCTTCCGATTACGCTGACTTGCGAAGTCAAAAGCGGGCTTGTTGATGAAAACGTGGAGAGTGCGCCAAACTTCGGCAGTGAGCAAACCACGTATAGCTGGGCAGTGACGGGAAACACTAGAAGCGGTATTTTCCAGTTGTCATTATCGGGCAAGGGTATGGCTACGCCGATTACATTGCTAAACAGTACCCTATTGTCAAATAACCTTTCTGACGAGGCAACGTTTTTGTTGGGCGGAGCAACCATTCCCGATGAAGGTGCGATATTTTTTGGCGGTGATACAAAGGAGTTGAAGTTGACGTATAAAAACGGCGGCTTTTTATCCCGCGCCCCTTTGAGGCTGAGTATGGAGCCGAAATCTGGACTTTCTCCGAACGACATCTCCAGCGCACCTCCACTTATGCAAGTTGTGACAGCCCATAATTGGTTGGTCACAGCTGCGGAGGCTAAATGGGGGGCATTTGACTTGGTGGCATCATTCGATGACGAAAGGGCTGAGATTAGGTCTCCAACCCTCCAGCTAATGGGAGATATTCGAACGGAGCTTGAGTTCTGGTTCAAGGGGCGTCTGATTAACCCAAGTGGTGTTCACCATCCATCCAGGGGGGGCAATTCGACCTTGATGCTTAAGCTTAAGCCAAGTAGTGTTATCGAAACTCTTCAAGTCAAAGTGGAAATTGGGAGATTTCCAAACGGAACCGTGCGGATGACGCCGAATTTTGGAGTCGTACAAACAGTAGATTCAGTAACAGGCGCAAGCTGGACTATGTTTTGCGGAAGCGATCCTAGAGACCATGGCATATTTTCATTGCTGTTCAAATTCATTGATCCCGCGCTGCCTGATTTGGAGATGGTTTGTACAGTGGACGAAATTGGTTAATATCATCGAACAAATCTGCAAATCCCCCAAGGTAGCCAAACAGCTAATGTCGACCCGCTAAGGAGCCAAGACTGTAGGAGCCAGGTAGGAGCCGCAAGCCGGCTCCTACTTCTATGGTTACCTTTTTTCATTTTAACTGGGTGTCTTTAGGCCAACTGACCGTCTTTGACCCAAACTCAGGACAAAAACCCACCATCCACATTCAACGAAACCCCGGTCACATAACTTGAAACATCGCTAGCCAGATAAAGTACTGCCTTCGCCATCCCACTCGGATCCGCCACGCGCTTGAGCGGAATCTGCTGCAAAGCGGTGTTCAGGATGGCTTCGTTCTTCACCAGTGCCAAAGCCTTGGTCACCGAGTAGATGCCCTGGAAGATGCTCGGTGAAACACCGTTGATCGAAGCGACGTTGATGATGCTGCCGCCGCCGTTTTCGCGCATCAGCTTGCCGGCTTCGACCGACATGAAGAAGTAGCCGCGGATGTTCACGTCGACGGTTTTCTGAAAGGCGCTGAGGTCGGTGTCCAGTACGTTGCAGAACGGCGGGTTGGTCGCGGCGTTGTTGAACAGGATGTCGAGGCGGCCGAACCGTTCCTTATGCCGGCGAAGCCTTGGCTGATCTGTTCCATTTCGCCGATCTGGCAGGCACTGAATACGAGAGTGAGCCCGCTTGCGAGTGGAGCACGGATTGCATTCTCTATATGACTTTTGATACGAGAGCTTGGGTTTTTATCGCACCATGTTCTAACCGACCTGTCAGTTATGACAGTTTCCAGAGTGCCGACTTTTCCTGATAGTTAACGGACGGTTTTTTATGTCCATCGCTGAAAAGGAATCGTCGTCATGACCGCCGAACTAAACGCTGCAACCGCCGCAGCAAGCCCTTGGGAACAAGCCACGTTGTTGATCAACGGCAGCAAAGTGGAATGGGGGGCGGAGTTCGTTTTGCTCCGTGGGCAGGAGAACGATGTGACGGTGGAGGTTCCACCCGCGATCGCCGGGGAGCTCAATCTGGGGCTGACTGAGGGTGGCGGTTTAAACATCGTTGCATCGCCGAATTTTGACGATTGGGTGGCTCCCGTCGATGGCCAGTTCCATTGGAAGATCACGCCGGACGCTGGCAAGAGCGGTCGTATCACCCTGGTGTTTTTCAGCAGGGAAGTGGTTGAACCGTGGGAGCGCCGTAGCCTGGTGATTTCGAGCAATCTGGCGGATGAGGCCGACGTGAAAATTGACGATAGAACCGTACCTCTCGAAGGGAATTGGTTTTTCTGGAATGTACCGAAAACTATCACGTTGGTAGCAAAACCTGGCAGCCCACTGGCGGGTCTACCCGTCCAGTTGAATTACAAGATAAAAAGTGGTCTTAATCCACTTAACCTGGAAAGTGCTCCGGCATTTGAGAGTGAGCAAACAACTCATAGTTGGAAGGTTTTCGGAAAGTCCAGGAAGGGCACTTTTCAACTATCTTTGTCGGCAAAAGGCGTGCCCACTCCGATCACGGTTACGACCAGTAAATTGCTATCAGACAATCTTGCCGACGAAGCCGATGTGAGGATAGACAACATGCCTATTACTGATGAAAGTAATTTATTTATCCGGGACAAACCAAAAATCGTGGAATTAATACCGAAATTAGACAGTCCCATGAGAGGGTTAGAGTTCAAGATTGGAGCTGTAGTTGTTAGTGGTCTCGATAATGGAGATTTAGTAAGCGTGCCAGGCTTTAGTGTCGAGGGTAAAACTTTTAGATGGGGGGTTACCGGGAGGAACAATGCTGGTGCTTTTCAGTTGACAATATCATGCCGAGGTATGACTACACCTATTACTCTACCGATTAGCACTTTGCAGTAGTAGAACCGAGATGACTTGAGTTTGATCAAGTCCTGTGCTGCCTGATCCTGATTGGCAGTAGTCGGCAATGTGACGCGCAATCGCCCTCAAAGCGATCTTGAAAGAAAGGCGGCTAAACAACTGCCTTTCTTTCACTCGGAAATGCGAATCAGGACAAGAACCCACCATCCACATTCAACGAAACCCCAGTCGTATAACTCGAAGCATCACTCGCCCAATAAAGCACCGCTCCCGCCATTTCACTCGGATCTGCCACTCGCTTGAGCGGAATCTGTTGCAAAGCCGTATTCAAAATAGCCTCGTTCTTCGCCGGTGCCGAAGCGAACCTGGTGTCAGTTAAACCCGGCAGTAAGGCATTGCACCGAATCCCGAACTGCGCACATTCCTTGGCAAACGCCACGTTGATGATGCTGCCGCCGCCGTTTTCGCGCATCAGCTTGCCGGCTTCGATGGACATGAAGAAGTAGCCGCGGATGTTCACGTCGACGGTTTTTTGGAAGGCGCTGAGGTCGGTGTCCAGCACGTTGCAGAACTGCGGGTTGGTCGCGGCGTTGTTGACCAGGATGTCGAGGCGGCCGAACTGTTCCTTGATGCCGGCGAAGACCTGGCTGATCTGTTCCA
>NZ_RWIR01000049.1 GCF_009764265.1 Pseudomonas sp. PB101 | reverse complement strand
TAACTAAAAAAATATGCTTGCCCCAATCCCCAATAGTGGCCTCACCAACACCATCAATCATTTCTACATTTTTGCCGGCTACGTTATAGCTGACATCAATTTGTTTGCACTCAATATAAACTGAACTTTCAAGCCTCGGACAGTATAACTCCAACCGAAAAGCACCATCTCCTGCAGCCATACAACCAACATCCCACTCGAGGTTTGATGTTTCGGCACCAATAGCAGGAACACTTTCGACCGCACCAGGCGATAGTTTACTTAAAACTGCGTACCGCATAATGAAGGCAAGCCCAGCTAACGGACTATTTGGCTTTGGCACCAATTTTATGTTGCGACGCATCTTTCTAAGGAAAGCAGTACCAGCCTCTGAAGTGTCTTTATTATCAATCTTGACATCAGCCTCATCGGCCAGGTTGGTCGACAGCAATTTGTTGGCTGTTACGTTAATCGGCGTGGTCATGCCCTGAGCAGTCATGTGCAATTGAAAGGTGCCACTTCTGTTCGCCCCGGTGACACGCCATTTATGGGTTGTCTGAAATGGATCGAATGGCGGTGCGCTGCCCAAGTCACTTGGTTGAAGCGGACTAGTGACCGTGCGTGTCAACGCTATGGGGTGGCCAGCGATTGGGCTGCCGAGTTTGGGAATCAGCTCAACATCCCTGGCCTGCCCCCTGAAGAACACGTTACCATCGGCAGGAACGCTTTCCCCTCCGATCTTGACTTCGACCTCATCGGCCAGGTTGGTCGACAGCAATTTGCTGGCTGTTACGTTAATCGGCGTGGTCATGCCCTTGCCCGCCAGCGCCAGTTGGAACGTTCCGCTTTTGGTTTTCCCCGTCACCACCCAGCTATATGTAAATTGCTCACTGCCAAATGCTGGTGTACTCACCACATTGGCAATATCGAGGCCACTTTTGATTACACAACTCAATGAAACAGGGAGGCCGGCCAACGGACTGCCTGATTTGGGTGTCAATGTGACAGTCTGTGGTTTATCCCGAATAAACCAATTGCCCGTAGGTGGAACTTCAACCCCGTCAACAAGGACATCAGCCTCATCGGCGAGGCTTAACGACAGTACGGCGCAGGGAACTTCCCAGGCTTGAGCGGTTTCTTTGCTCGACAACTTCAACGTGATGCGACCACTTTTGTTGCCAGCCGGGGTGACGACCCAACCGGTCGTGCCGTCCGGTACGGGTACCCACTCCTCAAACGCTGGAGCAGCTTCAATGCTCAGACCGTCCTGATTGTTCAATCCCAGACTAATTTCTTTTTCCTGCAGGAAGGGCGCTTCTATCCTCACCTCGTTGGGCTGACCGCGAAACAAAACCACACTCGGTGAGTTCCAGGCCACTCGCTCTCCGTTGATAAACAGCGAAGCCTGCTCCCAGGGACTCTCCAGATACACATTGATCGGAAAAATGAATGGGCTAGGACGGTCGTCATACGGGCTGTGGACACTGGCCATGATCTGGTGCTCACCCGCCGTGAGGACGTCGTACTCAAACCTGCTCCAACCTGAATCGGAGGTTGGAACACGATCCACGGGCTTCCAA
>NZ_RWIR01000048.1 GCF_009764265.1 Pseudomonas sp. PB101 | reverse complement strand
CTACGCAATCGCGGACAACACACATCCCCTGTGGGAGCTGGCTTGCCAGCGATGGCAATCTCCAAAACACCATCAAAACCCGCCTGCTGCATCGGCGTATTCAAAATCGCCATCGCCGGCAAGCCGGCTCCTACGCAATCGCGGACCACACACATCCCCTGTGGGAGCTGGCTTGCCAGCGATGGCAATCTCCAGAGCACAACCAAACCCGCCTGCTACATCGGCGTATTCAAAATCGCCATCGCCAGCAAGCCGGCTCCTACGCAATTGCGGACCACACACATCCCCTGTGGGAGCTGGCTTGCCAGCGATGGCAATCTCCAGAGCACAACCAAACCCGCCTGCTGCATCGGCGTATTCAAAATCGCCATCGCCGGCAAGCCGGCTCCTACGCAATCGCGGATAACACACATCACCTGTGGGAGCTGGCTTGCCAGCGATGGCAATCTCCAAAACACCATCAAAACCCGCCTGCTGCATCGGCGTATTCAAAATCACCATCGCCGGCAAGCCGGCTCCTACGCAATCGCGGACCACACACATCACCTGTGGGAGCTGGCTTGCCAGCGATGGCAATCTCCAGAACACAACCAAACCCGCCTGCTGCATCGGCGTATTCAAAATCGCCATCGCCGGCAAGCCGGCTCCTACGCAATCGCGGACCACACACATCCCCTGTGGGAGCTGGCTTGCCAGCGATGGCAATCTCCAGAACACCATCCCCCCCCCCTGCTGCACCCCGAACAACCATTGCTGACGGACTGCTGCTACAGCAGCAGCGCCGCCTTCACCCCCTCTCCCTTCCCCCGCCAACCCCCCGGCCCCGCTGGCCCAAACCCGGCGTGCCGGGCATGGCATGTCCGTTGCAATCCACCTGACAGGACAGCCTCGCACCTGCGCGACCTTACGCGTACTTGAATCAGGAGCAACCCATGAGCACTGAATTTTTCTGGCGTCTGCCACTGGGCACCGACGGCCCGCAACTGACCACCGACAAACACAACCGCGGTAATCCGCACTATCGCCCGGGCAACATCGCACCGGGACGGCTGCCCAATGGCGAACCGGACGACTTCACCTACATCGACTACATCGCCCAGGTCGCGAAAGCCGCAGAACTGGCAGGCTTCGAAGGCGCCTTGTTGCCTACCGGCCCGGAGCCATGGATTGCCGCAGCCGCCCTGGCCCGGGAAACCCGACGCATCAAATTCCTGATCGCGTTCCAGGCGACCTGGACCCTGCCGGCCTACGCCGCGCAACAAGCGGCGATCCTGCAGAACCTCAGCCGCGGACGCCTGGAGTGGAACATCATCACCGGTGGCAACCCGGCCAGCCAGCGGGCCAACGGCGATTTCCTCGAACATGACCTGCGCTACAAACGCACGGGTGAATTCCTAGACATCATCCAGGGGCTTTGGCAAAACGAACGTTTCTCCTACGAAGGCGATATCTACCAACTGGAGAACGGTGCCCTGCCCCACGGCCTGCAAAACGAGCGCAAACCCGGGGTGTACTTCTCCGGGTTCTCCGACGCCGCCCTTGATGTAGCCGCCAAACACGCCGACGTCTACCTGAACTGGGCCGAGCCCATCGACAAGCTCAAGCCGCATATCGATCGGGTGCGCGAGCTGGCGGACAAACAGGGACGCAGCGTGCGCTTTGGTCTGCGTGTCGACCTGTTCGCCCGGGAAACCGAAGAGCTGGCGTGGAAAGACTTGCGTCGTCAGTTCGACAAACTCGAAGGCAAGAGCAGCGTGGTCGCCAAGGGCTTCACCAGCGGCTCCGATTCGGTAGGTGGCGCACGGCAAACCGCCTACCACCAGAACATCGACCGCTTCGACGACCTGATCATCGGCCCGAACCTGTGGGCCGGCTTCGCCAAAGCCAAGCCGGGGCCGACCGTGGGCCTGGTGGGCAGCCACCAGAACATCGCCGAACGCCTGGTGGAGTACCGCGATGCCGGTTTCTCGACCTTCATCCTGGCGGGCAATCCTCACCTGGAAGAAGCCCTGCGGATCGGCCAGGAGGTCCTGCCACTGGTGCACCAACGTCCTGCCGTACAACCGGCAACTCATTTGAAGGCCAGCGCCTGAGCGCTGCGGGAGAATCACTGATGACTCAAGCTCTGGACACCCTCTGGTACACCCGCTGCCCGGTACCCACCGGGCTGGGCATCGCCGTGCAAAAAGGCTGGCTGCAAGACACCGTCGGCGCGTTGGGCACGCAAGTGCAGTCGCTGCGCGAATCCACCGACAAGGCCGTGCGGGAATCGCACTTCGATCACACCCTGCGCAACTCGGTGCGCCACGGCGGCAACATCCCGGCCATCTGGGCCAGGGCCCAAGGTCGGGAAACCCGGGTCATCGGCCTGTCCTGGGCCGATGAAGTGCAACTGATCCTGACCCTTCCCGACAGCGGCATCAAAACCGTCAAGGACCTCAAGGGACGCCGTTTCGGTTTGCCCGACTGGGCCGGCGCGCAAATCGACTTCACCCGTGCCCAGGCCCTGCGCGGGCTGGAAAACGCCCTGAGCCTGGAAGGCCTGCAGGTCGGCGATGTGCAACTGGTGAACTTTCGTTATGAAGGCACCTTCAGCGATCCGCAGGTCAGCACTGTGAACGGCACGCCGGTCAGTGCGCAACGGGTCGAGGGGCGCAACCTGGAACTGGTGGGTCTGCTGCGCGGCGAGGTCGATGCAATCTTCCTCAAAGGCGCCAGCGCCGCCCGACAGGCCCATGAGTTCGGCCTGCACACCGTCATCGACACCGGCTCGCATCCCGAGCCCCTGATTCGCAGCAACAATGGCACCCCGCGCACGCTGGCCGTGGACCTGAACCTGCTGGACAACCACTTCGATGTCGCCACCGGCATTCTCGATTCCGTACGACGCGCCGAACATTGGGCCCACACCCATCCGGAAGACACCCGCCGCTACCTGGCCCGGGAAACCAACAGCAGCGAGTACTGGGTCAGCGCCGCGTATGGCAACGATGCCCATCTGCGCTTGCGCACCGAACTGGATGAGCAGGCCATCGACGCCCTGCAGGACTTCACACACTTCCTGCATCGCTGGCGCTTCATCCCGAACAGCTTCGACGTGCGCGACTGGATCGATCCTCGACCGCTGGGCGCGTTGCTGCAAACCCCTACCGCACTGGCAGGCTAACCCGCCAGGTTTCATGGATCGGCACTGAAGGACTTTATGAGCAAACCACTCGATACGCTTTGGTATACCCATAGCCCTGTTCCCACGGGGCTTGGCATCGCCGTGCAGTCCGGTCGACTGGCGCAAGCCTTTGCGCCGTTCGGCACGAATATCCAGTCACTGCGCGAGTCCAGTGAGCGGGAAGTTCGCGAAGCCCATTACGACCATCACCTGAAAAACTCGGTGCGTCACGGCGGCAATATCCCAGCCATCTGGGCCTATGCCAGCGGCGTACAGACCCGGGTGCTGGGGCTGTCCTGGAGCGACGAGGTGCAACTGATCCTGACCACCGCGGAATCCGGTGTGAAGAGCATTCGCGACCTGAAGAACCGCCGCTTCGGCTTGCCGAAATGGGCCAACGTGCAGATCGACTTCACTCGCGCCCAGGCCCTGCGCGGCCTGGAAAACGCCCTCAAGCTCGAAGGCCTGGACGTGTCCGATGTCGAGTTGGTGGACTACCCCTATGGCGGCACCTACAGCGACGATCAGAAACAGCATGTCTACGGCTCGGAAGTCAGCCTCGATGTCACACGTGTCAGCCGCCGCAACAACGAACTGATCGGCTTGTTGCGCGGCGACATCGATGCGATTTTTCTCAAGGGCGCGCACGCCGTGCACCTGGCCAACGAATTCGGTTTGCAGGTGGTCGTCGATACCGGCTCTCACCCCGACCCGCTGATTCGCTCGAACAACGGCACGCCACGGACCCTGACCGTGGACACGCACCTGCTGCATGAGCATTTCGACGCCAGCGTGAACATCGTGGATACCGTGCTGCGCACCGAGCAATGGGCATGGGCCAATCCAGACGAAACCCGGCGTTTTCTGGCCCGGGAACTGAACACCAGCGAGTACTGGGTCGCCGCCGCGTACGGTGAAGACGCCCATCGGCGCCTGCGCACGACACTGGATGCACGATCCATTGAAGCGCTGCAGGATTTCACCGATTTCCTGCATCGCTGGGACTTCATTCCACGGCGTTTCGATGTGCGTGACTGGATCGATTTCAGTGTGCTGGAAAAGGTCATTGGCTCCACGTCACGATTGGCGGTTTGAGATTTTCAGCGTCTGTCAGGACGTCATCGCCAGCAAGCCGGCTCCTACAATGTTTATTCCGTTTCAACACAAAACCTGTAGGAGCCGGCTTGCTGGCGATTCTTCCTCAACAACAATGAATTGCTGGCCTGGCAACACTTTCCTCCGTTCCGCCTGCTTCTCCAGCAACACCCGCCAAGCAACTTCTGCTGAATGCCTGACAGGCACTTCCCGGCAGACTGGATCCAACTAACAAACTCATAAAAAATCGGCTGAACGCACAACTTTCGCCAACAACAAATCCTTTATTTTCAACACCTTGATAAAACTAACCACGCAAAAAAAGCACTTGGCACGATCTCTGCTCAACCCCCACTAGTGAAACTTTCCTGGGGGAGACTCAAATGCATAAACTTAATCCAATCACCAAAAGTATCTGGCTAACCCTGTTACTCGCCGGGGGTGGCGTCAGCGAGGGTTTGCTGGCAGCAGAAACCACAGAAACCGACAGCAGCAAATCGGCTGCGGAGCCTTCGCTGAAAACCGTGACCGTCACCGCGCAACACCGGGAGGAAACCCTGCAAGAGATTCCGGTGGCGGTGTCAGCGATCCAGGGCACCAGCCTGGTGGCCGACGGCGTGCGCAACATGGGCGACATCACCACCTTCGTTCCCAACACGTCGGCGAAAAACCCGGACGGCGATGGCCGCCCACGTTGGTACATCCGTGGTCTGGGTACCGGTGATACCGGCGCAGCCACCGTTTTCCCGGTGGGGATCTACGCCGATGACGTCTACCTCAATGCCCCGGTTGCCGGCGGCGGGCCGCTGTTCGACCTCGAGCGCATCGAAATCCTGCGCGGGCCGCAAGGTACGCTGTACGGCAAGAACACCACCGCGGGCGCCGTGAACGTCATCTCGAAAAAACCGACCTTCGACACCGACGGCTTCGGCACGATCGGGTTTGGCACCAAGAACGAACGCATCGTCAGCGGCGCTCTGGGGGGAGCGCTGGTGGATGAAAAACTCGCGGCGCGGGTCTCGCTGTACTCCGAGGAGCGTGACGGTTTCCAGGAGAACCTGGTCGATGACAACACCTATGGCGATGTGAACAAGAAGGCCGTCCGCCTGCAGTTCCTTGCCCAGGTCAATGATGATCTCGAGGCACTGCTCAAGGTCCACAGCCGCGAATTCAAAGGCGACGGCAGCAACGGTTCGCTCACGGTCGGGCGTTATTACAACGTCGGTTACGAAAGACCTCGCGGGCGCGATATCGCCATCAATGTCAATGAAGACTCCAAGCTCAATCACGACGGCACGTCGCTGACCCTGAACTGGCACCTGGGTGACTACACCCTGACCTCCATCAGCGCCTACGACTACATTCGCAACCAGGCGACCAGCGACGCCGACTACACGCCCTATGAAGTCAACGGAGCAGCGATTTCCGACAACAAATACACTCAATACACCCAGGAGCTGCGCCTGGCATCGCCGCAGCAGGAAACCCTGCGCTGGCTGCTGGGCGCGCATTACTTCCACGAAGACCTCGACAGCTCTGCCCAACGCATTGTCACACCCGGCCCGACGCCTAACGGTACCGGCTCCAACCAGATCGGCGGCGTCACCGACTTCCGTGATCTGAGCTATGACCACAAGACCGACAGCTACGCGCTGTTCGGCAACCTGACCTACGACTTCACCGAAGATTTCAGCGTCACCGGTGGCCTGCGCTGGACCCAGGAAAAGAAAGACATCGACCTCGACCTGACGCAACTGACCCGCTTCACGGCCAACGGCCCGCTGGTGCCGCTGCCTGGTGTCGGCACCAATGGCAATCGTCAGGAAGACAAGACCTGGGAAGCCTGGACCTATGACCTGACGCCGGAATACCGGATCAACGACAACGTGCGGGTGTTCTTCCGTTACGCCCATGGCTTCCGTTCCGGCGGTTTCAACACCGGCCTGTCCACCAGCCTGTCGCAGCTGACCACGGTCGATCCGGAACAACTCGACGCCTACGAGATCGGCCTCAAATCCGAGTGGTTCGATCATCGCCTGACCGCCAACGCCAACATCTTCTACTACGACTACTCGGATATTCAGGTGAACCTGCTGACGGTCAACAACGGCGTGCTGACCACCGCATTGACCAACGGCGCCAAGGGTACGGTCAAGGGCGCGGAGCTGGAGCTCGAAGCCCAGCCGACCGACTTTCTGCACCTGCGTGCCGCGGTATCGTTCCTCGACACCGAATACACCGACTTCAAGAACACCAACCCCAACACCGGGGTGGTCACGGGTGACTACAGCGGCAACAGCTTCGTGCGTTCACCGCGCAACGTGGTGGCGCTCGGTGGCGATTACACCTTCCCGCTGGAAGTCGGTGGAAAGTTGGTGGCCGGTGGCGATGTGAGTTTCCGCGACAAGGAATACTTCCTCGCCGACCGCCAGAGCAGCGCCGACAAGACCCTCAGCCAGGCCCACTACACCCTGGCCAATACGCGCCTGACCTGGTTCAGCCCGGATGAAAAACTCAGCGTGACCGGGTTTGTGAACAACGTCACCGACCGCCGCTACCAGGTACACGGTCGTCCGAACGGCACCCTGGGCCAATACGTGATCACCTACGGTGACCCGCGCACCGTCGGCCTGAGCGTGACCAGTCGCTTCTGACCCGAAACCTCCCCTTGCCGGCGATGGGGCCCGCATGCCTTGCATCGCCCTCTTGGCCGCCATCGCCAGCAAGCCGGCTCCTACAGAAAAATCATCGAATCCGGACTACCGGTACGCCCCCATAAAACCATCGATTTCCGGACCTCCGGCATCCACACATCCACTGTAGGAGCCGGCTTGCCGGCGATGAGGCCCGCAAGCCTTGCATCGCACTTGAGGCCGCCATCGCCGGCAAGCCGGCTCCTACAGGGTCTTCATTTGTCTGGAAGGAATTTAGCCATGTTCCATCACACCCCGTTGGCCGGCGCTGTCGCGCTGGTCATTGGCAGCCTTGCCATGCCTGTCGTGGCTGCCGAAACCCAACCCGCAGCCAGCAGCGATCACCTCGACACCGTGGTGGTACTCGGTACGCGGCGCAGCGACGTGACCGCGCTGGAAAGCGCCGCGCCGATAGATGTGCTGTCCAGCGAACAGCTAGAACAGACCGGTGCCAGCGACCTGTCCGGCGCCCTCACCGCCCTGTCACCGTCGTTCACCTATCCGCAGTCGCCCCAGGGCGCTTTTGCCGGCTCCATCGCCCAGGGCGCGTCGTTGCGCGGCCTGGCATCCGATCAGGTGCTGGTGCTGGTCAACGGCAAGCGCCGCCACACCAGCGCCAACGTCACCCGCCAAAGCCTGGTCAACGGACGGGGCGCGGCAGCGGTCGACCTGAGCCTGATTCCCCTGAGTTCGATCCAGCGCGTGGAAATCCTGCGCGATGGCGCGGCGGCCCAATACGGCTCGGACGCCATCGCCGGGGTGATCAACATCGTGCTCAAGGAGAAAGACGACGGCGGCGACCTCGGTTATCGCTTTGGCGGCTACGACAAGGGCGATGGCATCCAGCGCAAATTCAGCGGCTGGAAAGGCATCGCCCTGCCCAACGACGGCTTCCTGACCCTGAGCTTCGATGCCGGCAGCCAGGACCCGGCCAGCGACACCAACCCCGACAACCGGATCTTTTACCCCGGCTCCACCAGCATCAACACGCCCCGCGAGCAGAACAACCGCTACCGCACCTGGCGCTGGGGTTCGGGCAACGTGTCGGACCAGTACAACTTCGCCCTGAACAGTGAAGTCGGGATCGGCGAAGGCCTGACCGCCTACGGCTTTGCCACCTACTCCCACAAGAACACCGACGCCGAAGGCTTCTTCGATCCGCCCACGACGTTGCGCAACAACTACAGCAGCACCGCGTTGCAACGCTTCCCGGATGGACGCCTGCCCATCACCCGCTACTCGCTGGAAGACTATGCGCTGACCGGTGGCCTGCGTTACGAAGACGAGCAACTGGGCAAGTTCGACCTTGCCGCGAACCATGGCGACAACACCCTGAAGTCCACCGACCGCAACGCGATCAACCCCAGCTGGGGCGCCGACAGCCCGGAAAAGATCTACACCGGTGAACGCGAGGCCGATCAGACCAACGTGACCCTGGACTGGGTGCGAGACTTCCCGACCGACCTGTTGTTCAAACCGCTGACACTTTCCGCCGGCCTGGCCTGGCGCCAGGAGAACTACGAACTGAGCGCCGGCGAAGCGGCGGGATGGCAGAACGGCCCGCTGTTCAACACGGTCGACCCGGTGACCCGCCGGCGCATTCCCGGGTACTACTCGGGCATCACCCAGGTCGACGCCGCCTCTCTGGAACGAAACGTACTGGGTGCCTATGTCGACGTCGAAGGCCAGCTCAGCGAAAAATTCCAGGCGGGCGTCGCGGTGCGCACCGAGCACTACTCGGACTTCGGTGACACCACCAACGGCAAACTGTCCCTGCGTTATGACTTCACTCCGCAGATCGCCGCACGAGCCACCGCCAGCACCGGCTATCGCGCGCCATCCCTGGTGCAGAGCGGCTTGTCTTCGTTCAGCGTGCAGGTGGTGGAGCAGCCACCGGGCAGTGGCAACTTTGTCGAAGTGCAGCAGCGCACATTGCGCGCCGACAGCCCGGAGGCGGCACTGTTGGGCGGGACATCGCTCAAGCCGGAAGAGTCCACCAGCTATTCCCTGGGCCTGGTCTGGCGTCCGCTGGCCAATGCGTCGGTGACGCTGGACGCCTACCGCATCGATATCGACAACCGCATCACCCTCTCCGACCAGTTGCCCGCGTCAGTCGTTTCGCCGATCTTTGCCGGTACGCCTTACGCCAATATCCAGAGTGCGGCCTTCTACACCAACGTGGCCGACACCCGCACCGACGGTGTCGAGCTGGCCGGCAACTATCAGTTGGACCTGCAGCAATGGGGACGCCTGAACCTGAATGCCGGCGTGAGCCAGAACAACACCAGAATCACCGCCCTGCGCGACGTCGGCAACATCAAGGGCTCGCAGATTGTCGGCCGCACCACCCAAGGCCTGATCGAGGACGGCACGCCCGACTCCAAGCTGATCCTCAGTGCCAACTGGCTGTATGAGGGGTGGGGCGTCACCGTGGCCCAGCGCCGCTATGGCGAATGGAAAAGCCTCAACTCCACCAATCCGACCCTGGACCAGACCTACAGCCCGCAATGGGTGACCGACCTGGATCTGTCATACACCTTCGACAAGGCGCTGAAGGTGTCGGTGGGGGCAATCAACCTGTTCGACACCCATCCGGACAAGGCTGACGGGGCGCAGTTGTACGGCGTGCCGAAGTACTCGATTACCAGCCCCGAAGGCGCCCAGGGCGCGTTCTACTACACCAGCGTCAGCTACGACTTCTGAGTGGACTGCTGCCAGGGTGTTGCCCTGGCAGCAGCGGGTGCTGATCAGGCATCAATCGCACCGACACACGTCCTGTAGGAGCTGGCTTGCCAGCGATGCGCTCAGCACGATTTGTGTCGGCCGCACCGCCGCCATCGCCGGCAAGCCGGCTCCTACGGATTTAACCCGCCCGATCCCGCCGCGCTGGCACAGCTCTTGCGATACCCCTTCGGTACTTCGCCGAATTAAGAACCGCCATGCGTACTCAACGTCTGTTGTCCTCCCTGACCTGGCTCATCTCTCCGGTTGCCCTGTTGTTGCTGTGGGCGGTGGTCGCCGAGGCCGGGATTTTTCCGCGCAACCTGCTGGTTCCCCCCGCTCAGGTGTGGCGGACTTTCGAAGCGCTTTCGGCCAGCGGTGAACTCC
This sequence comes from Pseudomonas sp. PB101, assembly GCF_009764265.1. Taxonomy (GTDB): domain Bacteria; phylum Pseudomonadota; class Gammaproteobacteria; order Pseudomonadales; family Pseudomonadaceae; genus Aquipseudomonas. The sequence continues at coordinate 47,971 of NZ_RWIR01000048.1, read as the reverse complement.
TCGAACACCTGCTCAACAGTCTGTCGCGCCTGGGGCTGGGGTTCGGCATCGGCTCACTGTGTGGCCTGGCGTTCGGCGTGCTGATGGCCCTGTCGAAGAATGTCGAGATCTACTGCTCGCCGCTGTTCCATACCCTGCGCCAGATTCCCAGCATCGCGTTGATCCCGATGTTCGTGCTGCTGTTCGGCATCGATGAAACCTTCAAGATCATCATCGTAGCCAAGACCGCATTCTTCCCGGTCGCGCTGGCCGCCAGCGAAGGCGTCAAGGCCATTCCGCGCAGCTACTTCGAGGTGGCTGACGTTTACCGCTTGCGCTGGCCGACTTTGGTCCGCGAGATCGCCCTGCCCGCCGCCGCGCCGCCCATCATCACCGGTTTTCGTATCAGCCTGACCCGCGCCTGGGTGGTGCTGGTGGCCACCGAGTTGCTCGCCGCCGACAGTGGCCTGGGGCAGATGATCGAGATGAGCCGGCAAATGCTGCGCATCGATGTGGTGATGGTCGGGATCGTGGTGACCGGATTGATCGGCTTCACCCTGGATTTCAGCTTTCGCCAACTGGAACAGCGGCTGTTCCGCTGGCAGACCCGCTAGGAGCCTTCGATGTCTGGACTGATTGCCAAATCCCGTGGCCTGTTGCTGCCGCTGTTGTTGATCGGCGGCTGGGAATACCTGTCACGCCAGGACGCGGCGGGGGCTTACGCCTTTGTCCCGCTGTCGACCATCGGCGCCGCCTTGCTCGAGCTGCTGGGCAATGGCGAACTGCTGGTGAACCTGTTGGCCAGCCTGGCGCGTACCAGCACCGGGCTGGCGCTGGGTATTTTCTTCGGTGTCCTGTTGGGCGTGTTGATGGCGCTGTCGGGACTTGCCAACCGGCTGATCGGGCCGCTGTTTCATTCGATCCGCCAGGTACCCATGCTCGGCTGGATTCCGCTGATCGCCATGTGGTTCGGCAACGGCGAGTTCTCCAAGGTGCTGATCGTGAGCCTCGCGGCTTTCTACCCCATGGTGCTCAACACTTACCAGGGCTTCAGCCATGTCGAGCAGCGCTATCGCGAAGTCGGCCAGGTGCTGGTACTGACCCGCTGGCAACGGTTTCGTCATGTGCTGTTGCCCGCGGCGCTGCCGAGCATCGCCACCGGTGTGCTGCATGCGCTCGCGTTTGCCTGGGTCACGGCGGTGGGCAGCGAGTTGTTCCTGTCTTCGGGAGCCGGTCTGGGCAACCTGATGATGAACGCCGAAGCCGGCTCACGCATGGAAGTCATCGTCCTCAGTGTGCTGTGCATCGGTCTGTGCGGTTACCTGATGACCCTGCTATTCACCCTTCTAAGCCGCCATTTGCTGCGCTGGCGCAACATTCGTTGAAAGGCCACTCCATGAACGCAATCGCCCAACATGTCCCGCCCCAGAGCACCCCGCTACAGTCCGGCGCCCTGCAAATTCGCGGCCTGAGCAAGGCCTATCGGATCGAAGGCCAGCCTTTGCCGGTGCTGCGCAGCATCAACCTCGACGTTCGCCCCGGCGAGTTCGTCAGCATCGTGGGTGCCAGCGGCTGCGGCAAATCCACGCTGCTGCGGCTGATCGTCGGGCTGGAGGCCGACTACGAAGGTGACATTCTGCTCGATGGCAAACGGATCGTGGCCACCAGCCTGGAACGCGGGATCGTGTTTCAGGATCACCGTTTGTTTCCGTGGATGACCCTGAGCCAGAACATTGCCCTGGCCTTGAAAAACCACCCACTGTCCCAGACCGAAAAAGACCGTTTGGTGGCCGAACACATTGCCCTGGTCAACCTCGACGGCTTCGAGAATGCCTACCCGCACCAGTTGTCCGGCGGCATGGCGCAACGAGCCGCCATTGCCCGGGCGCTGATCAACAAACCGAAAGTGCTGTTGCTCGACGAACCCCTCGGCGCGCTCGACGCCTTGACCCGGGTACGGCTGCAACACGAGTTGCAGCGCATCTGGGTGCAGCAACGCTGCACCGTGATCATGGTCACCCACGACATCGAGGAAGCCCTGTACCTGGGTGACCGGGTGATCGTCATGGACGCCCATCCGGGACGGATCAAGCACGAAATCAAGGTCGACCTGCCCCATCCCCGGGACCGGGCGTCAAGCGTACTGCAAGGCTACAAGGAACAACTGCTGGAGGAACTGGTGGGGCATTGAAGCCCGGACCGGTCCGTCCAAGCGTGGAAAAAACACAGGATTCACAGGAGTAAACAAATGGGCAATGTCCAAAGCCCCGCCAGTCTGCCGCAGGTGTTCCAGAGCCCGGGCCTGGGTGAGCTGCTCAACCTTGGCCGGGTGTTTCGCGAGCCCCTGGCACTGTCTCGCCTGCAACGTACACCGCAACGGCTGTTGAATCGTCGCGAGGTGGTCTTGCTCGCCGTGTTGGCGCTGGTCCTGCATGGCGCGGTGATCGTCTGGGTCAACCAGATACCGGCGCCGGAACTGCCTGTGGTGCCGCCGGAAATTCCGCCGATGACCATCGAGTTCTCGCAACCGGCGCCACCCGTTGTCGAACCACCTGCGCCCGAGCCGATTGCCCAACCCGTGGTGGAACCGCCGCCACCGGTGGAAGATGAACTGGCCGTCAAGCCGCCACCGCCCAAGCCGATACCCAAGCCCAAGCCTGTGATCAAGCCAGTGCCTAAACCGGTGGCCAAACCCGTGACAGCGCAACCTGCCCCACCCGTAACAGCACAACCGGTAGCGGCGGCGCCAGCACCTGCGGCACCGCCTGCCCCTCAGCCGGTGACCCCGGCTTCGGCGACTGCCGGTTACCTGCACAACCCGGCGCCGGAGTACCCGTCCCAGGCCATGCGCCGGGGCTGGCAAGGCACGGTGTTGTTGCGCGTGCATGTGTTGGCCAGCGGTAAACCCGGTGAAATCCAGATTCAGAAAAGCAGTGGCCGCGAATCGCTGGACGACGCCGCACTGGCCGCCGTGAAACGCTGGAGCTTCGTCCCGGCCAGGCAAGGCAACACCGCGCTGGACGGCTGGGTCAGCGTGCCCATCGACTTCAAGATCAAGTAACTCAAACCTATCGATACCTCGCGGGCTACCTGACAAAAGGCGCATCGCTACAACCGATCCAATGCCTTGCTGGAGCACCCGACCATGAATCTACTCACCTCCCCCTTCGAATCCATCGAACACGCCGTCATCTGGCTGTTGATCGTCTTCTCCGTCGCGACCTGGGGCCTGGCCTTGCTCAAGGGACTGCAGTTCACTCGGCTGAAGGCGCAGGACCGCAAATTCCACCGGCAGTTCTGGGCCGCCTCGAGCCTTGAATCGGCCGCCGATTTCGCCAACAACCTGCCTGGCGCCGCGGCCCGCGTTGCGCTTGCCGGTTACAACGCGATCCAGATCAGTGACAGCCAGAACGCCGACCTCAGCCAGTCGATCAATCATCAGGACCGCCTCGAGCGTGCTCTGCGCCAGCAGATCGTGCGTGAACGGCGCTCCCTGGAAACCGGCTTGGCAATCCTCGCCAGTATCGGCAGCACCTCGCCCTTCATCGGCCTGTTCGGCACCGTCTGGGGGATCATGTCCGCGTTGAAAGGGATCAGTGCAGCGGGTTCGGCGAGCCTGGAAACCGTGGCGGGCCCCATCGGCGCCGCACTGGTCGCCACGGGCGTCGGTATTGCCGTCGCCGTGCCGGCGGTGCTGGTCTACAACTACTTCCTGCGTCGCCTGAAGCTGACGGCGGCAGACCTGGATGACTTTGCGCACGACTTCTACAACCTCGCGCAGAAGCATGCGTTCCGCGTACTGCTGACCCCAGTCGCGGGTAAATCCGGCGCCAGCACCTCCGGGCAGAAAATCAAGGAGGCGTCCTGACATGGCCTTTTCGACTCAAGACAGCGATGAAGTACTCAGTGAGATCAACGTCACGCCCCTGGTGGACGTGATGCTGGTGCTGTTGGTGGTGTTCATCGTCACCGCGCCGCTGCTGACCAATGCGATCCCGATCAACCTGCCCAAGACCGAAGCCGTGGCGCCCGTGGAGCAGAAAGACCCGTTGGTGGTGAGCATCGACGGCGCCGGTAAAGTGTTCATCAACAAGGATGAAATCCAGCCGGATCTGCTGGAGTTCAACCTTAAGGCGGCCAAGGCCAAGGACCCGGAAGTGCGCGTGCAATTGCAGGCCGATGACGGCGTGAATTATGGCGAAGTGGCTCGCGCCATGGCCTCGATCGAGCGGGCGGGGATCAGCAAACTGTCGGTGATCACTGCGAGGTAGGAGCCGGCTTGCTGGCGATGGCGGTCTTCAGGGCCTCATCGCTGGCAAGCCAGCTCCTACAGGTTGGGTGGGGGGAGTTCAGCAATGCGCCCCGGCATGCTCGAGGCGATGAAACAGGCGGTTGAAATACACCAGGCTGTCACGCGGTTCGCGCACGCCGACCTTCGTCAGCTCGACGAACATCACCGAATGCGAGCCCACTTCCTTGCATTCGCTGATGCGTCCTTCCAGTTGCACCAGGGCATCGCGCAGCACCGGCACGTCGGCGGCGCCGTCGTCCCACAGGTCCCAGGCGAAGCGTTCGGCCATCGGCACCTGGGTCATGCCGGCGAAGTGCCGGGCCAGTTCTTCCTGCTCGCCACACAGCACGTTGATGCACAGGTGGCCGTTGGTGCGGAACACGTCGTGGGTGGCGCTGTTGCGGTTGACGCACACCAGCACCGTGGGCGGCGAGTCGGTCACCGAGCACACGGCGCTGGCGGTGATGCCGCAACGGCCGCCGGGGCCGTTGGTGGTGATGATGTTCACCGCGGCAGGCAGCTGCGCCATGGCGTTGCGAAAGTCGATTTGCTGCTGGCTCAGGTCGGCCATGTCGATGCCCCTTCCTTCAGGAGGACCGCCGTTGAGCGGCCCGTAGGTGATGGAACAAGACTAAGGCTGCGGGCGCGGCACAACCATTCTGACGATCCCCATGACGAGGTTGGGTTTCCGCTAGTCGACTAGGTGGTTTCTTTATCGCAAGGGCCGGCCACAGTGGGTATTCTGCTTACTGGCTCGGCAAAGACGAGCCGATGCGTGCCGCGCGTTCGCGTGCGAAAACAATAATTAGAATTTTCGTGGCAGCCCCGATGGAAACCCGCAAACCGATTGTTTACATCGTTGACGACGACAAGGACCTGCGCACTTCGCTGGCGTGGTTGCTGGAGTCGGTCAGCGTGCAGGCGCAGTGCTTTGCCGGCGCCGAAGAATTCCTCAGCCAATACGACCCCAAGCAGCCCGCCTGCCTGGTGCTCGACGTGCGCATGCCGGAGACCAGCGGTTTCCAGTTGCAGGAAATCCTCAACCAGCGCGGCAGTACCCTGCCGACCATCTTCGTCTCGGCCCATGGCGATATCCCGATGTCGGTCGCGGCGATGAAGAACGGCGCGCTGGACTTCGTCGAGAAGCCCTACAACCCGCAGCAGATGATCGACCGCATCCAGGCGGCGCTGAAAACCGCCGTGCACGCCCAGGCCGATCAGCAGCAGCGGCAGAACCTGCAAGGCAAGCTGGCGCTGCTGACCAGCCGAGAGCGCGAAGTGTTGATGCTGGTGATCGATGGCAAGGCCAGCAAGGTGATCGCGCGCGAGCTCAACATCAGCGTGAAGACCGTTGACGTGCACCGCACCAAGATCAAGGAAAAGATGGGCGTGACCAGCATCGCCATGCTGGTGCGCGAGGTGCTGCATTTGCCGGTGGAAGAGCCGGTGCGGCACTGAGTGATTGTGGCGGTCATAAGGCCGCCATCGCGGTAAAGCCCGCTCCCACAGGTTCTTCAGTGCGCACAGCATTTGTGTACGACGCAGATACTGTGGGAGCGGGCTTGCTCCGGGCGGCGTTCTGACGATGAACGATAACGCGCTGTCAGATCTGGCTATAGCGCTTGCGATAAGCCCCCGGCGACACGCCAAAGCGCGACTTGAACGCCGACGAGAAGTAGCTCGAGTCCGAGAACCCCCAGGCATAACACAACGCCGACAGCTTCTGATCGACATCGGCGCGGCGCAGGTTTTCCGCGCAGAAGTCCAGGCGGCGATGCTTGATGTATTGCGCCACCACCAACCCGCGCTTGGAGAACATCCGGTACAGGCCGCGCACGGATATGCCCACTTCACGGGCGATCAGTTCGGGGCACAGTTCTTCGTCGCTGAGGTGTGCATCAATGAAGGCGATGATCTTGCGGAATTGCCGTTCATGGGGATCGGCAGCGCTGTCGCGAGCGCTGATGCCCGGCAGCAGCAGGCTGGCCAGGGCATCGAGCACGGCCTCGCTTTCCTGCATGTCCAGGCCTTCGTGCTGACGGGTGTCCAGCACCAGCTTGTTGGCCATCGCCGCCAGGGGGCTGCTCGCCGCGATGCGCGTGGCACAGTTGACGGCGTTGAAGTGCGAACCACGTTCCACCACCTGGCGCGGAAGTATCAATGACAGCTGTCGACAGTCGTCGTTGTAGATCATGTCGCTCGGACGGCTGGCGTCGATCAGCGCGATGTCGCCACACCCCAGGTTCGCGCGGTTGTCGCCCTGCTCCAGCTGCGAGCTGCCGCGCATCTGGAACACTGCGTAGTAGTGTCCGTCGCTGCTGGTGCTGACGTCCTTGCTGGTGCGATACAAATGCACATGCGCCATGTCGACCACACTGAGGTTGATCGCACCGCTGCGAAATTCCGCCAGTTCGCCGTAGAAATCCGTGTCCAGCGCCCGCGCGTCGAAACGCCCACAGGCCTGGTTCACCTGGCTCAACCAACTTTCGAACGCCTCGTTGCGCACCGTCGATGCTGTAATCATGTCCGCAAAGCCTCAGGGTTTTTGTTGTTATTTTCCGACCGCTTCGTCGAGCGGTTCGCTAAAAATCATTCTCGTTTGTAGCCGTCTCCTCCCTCGACGGCCGCCGGGCGCCCATTCAACAGGCTCCGGCGCATGCTTTCCAGCCTTCCCTGGTCTTAAAGGTCCAATACCAGACGAGCGGAAAGCGCCCGCGATACACAGGCACAGATCTGCTTGTTGGAGGCCTTTTCCTTGTTCGACAGGCAGTTGTCGCGATGCTCCGGCAAACCGTCCAGGACCTCGACGATGCAGGTGCCGCAGATGCCTTCGCGGCACTCGGTGTCGATGTCGCAGCCGTGGGCTTGCAGCACGTCGACCAGGCTGCTGTCGGCCGGCACGTGCAACACCACGCCGGAACTGGCCAGTTCCACGTCGAAACCGCCGGCCGGGGCGCTGTTGGCCGCCGGGTCCGCGGCGAAGTGTTCGAGGTGGATGGCATCGACCGCGCGACTGCGCGAAGCCACTTCCACCACCTTGTTCATGAACGGTGCCGGGCCGCAGGTGTAGACATGGGCGGCGCTGCCGGCGCGCTCCAGGCATGCGCTCAATGCGCCGTCCAGATCCGCAGGCTCCACGCCGTAGTGAAACTCCACCTGATCGGCAAAGTTTGTCGCCAACAGTTCGGTAAACGCGGCGTACTGCGCCGAACGAGCGAAGTAATGCAGGCGGTACGGCTGGCCGCTTTCCGCCAGTCGATAAGCCATGCTCAACAGCGGCGTGACGCCGATACCGGCGGCGAACAGCACGTGTTCGCGGGCACTTTCATCAAGACGGAACAGGTTGCGCGGCGCCCCCATTTCCAGCTCCATGCCCTCTTCTACCTGCTCGTGCAGCGCCAGGGAACCACCGCGCGACTGCGCTTCTTTCTTCACCGCCACCAGATACGCACGGCGATCCTGCGGCGGGCTGCACAGCGAATACTGGCGGGTCACCCCGGTCGGCCCGGTCAGGTCGACGTGGGCGCCCGGCTCATAGGTGTCGAGCGGCTGGCCGTCACTGCGCACGAGGCGAAAGGAACGGATATCCAGCGCTTCGTCGACGATCCTTTCGATCTTCACCTTCATCATTGCATCACCTGAATATATTTTTGTTTAACACAGCACTTGTAGGAGCCGGCTTGCTGGCGAAGGCGCCCTGATAGGCGATGCATGACTCAAGGCCGCCATCGCCAGCAAGCCGGCTCCTACAAGGGTTATTTTTCGGCGAGCCAATCAGCGCATGAACAAGCCGCCGTTGACGTCCAGGCACGCGCCCGTCACGGAAGTCGCGTTATCGGCGATCAGCAGCAACACGCTGTCGGCGATGAACGCAGGGTCACCGAGGGTGCCGGCCGGGATCATCTTGAGAATCTGTTCCAGACGCTCCGGCGCCACACTTTCACGCACTATCGGCAAGTCCAGCGGACCCGGCGAGATGCTGTTGACCGTCACCCCTTGCGGTGCCAGTTCCCGGGCGAAGACCTTGGTCAGGGTCGCCACGCCGCCCTTGGCCGCCGCGTAATGCGCGCCGGTGGCAGTGCCGCCGTTCTGTCCGGCCAGGGACGCGATGTTGACGATGCGCCCGAAACCGCGCTCGGCGAAGTGCGCGCCGAACACCTGGCAGGCGACGAAGGTACCGCGCAGGTTGATCGCCATCGACTCGTCGAACTCTTCCGGCGTGATGTCCATCAACGCCGCGACCTTCGACACACCGGCATTGTTCACCAGGATGTCAGTGCCGCCCCAGCGCTCGGCGAGCAGGTCGCGGGCACGCTGGAAGTCAGCCTTGCTGCGCACATCCAGCTCGATGGCGACGGCGCTGGCGCCACTGCCATCCAGTTCTGCGGCCAGTTGCTGCACGCCATCGAGGCGCACATCCGCCAGGGCGACGCGATAACCCGCCGCGTGCAGACGGCGGGCGATGCATTCGCCCAGCCCGCGCGAGGCACCCGTTACAAGGGCTACTCGACTCATGATGTTGCCCTCACAAAAGGAAGCCGAGCGCGCTCAGGCTGTCGGTGGAGTTGATCAGGCGCACCACTTTGCGCTCCAGGGTCGGCACGCCGTCGGTGAAGCGGATACGGTGGTTCAGGTCCGCCACGAACGGCGTGTGCACGCCGCGCTTGTAGGCGTACAGCAGCTGCGCGGAGTTCACTTCGACGATGTCGCCGGCCGCTTCCACCAGACGGAAACGCGAGACCGTGCGAATGGTTTTCGCAGCATCCACCGCCGACGGCGAGTAGCCCGCGGTCAGGCGTTCGATGCGCAGGTCACGCATGCGCGCATCGTCGTAGGCGTAGTTCAGGGTCGCCTCGAAATCTTCGGTGTCCGGGTCGATCGGCACGATGTACTTGCCGCTTTCGCTCCACAGGGTCGCCCATTCGGCGTAGTTCTTGTGGTCGAGCAGTTCGGCTTCGCGCCAGATGAATTCGATGGCCTGGGCCAACGGGCCGGAAAAACCATTCAGGGTGTCGTGATTGCTCATTGGCTCATCATCCTTTTCCACATGTCGTAGGCACCGCGCATGCCGCCTTCGTCGGTGGCGTGGCTGACCTTGTCGCCGTTTTCAGCGGTGATTTCGCGGTTCAGGCCGCGGTTGACCAGGATCGGCGCGTCGACGCCGGCATACGAGCCGCGCTGCACGCGGTCCCAGGCCTCGGCATCGTCGGGGCTGCCGAAACCGAACGGGCCCTGGAAGTGTTCGTGGATGCGCATGCGCTCGCGGTTGGCGACTTCCGGGCCGCCGTCCATGCCGAGGGCAACGTGACGGATCTCCGTCTCGGTGACCGACACCGGGCGCAGCACACGGAAGAACGACATCGACATCGCCACGTTGGGGAACAGGTTCAGGTTGAACCCGGCGCCGTGCAGCGAACGCACGATGCGACGCACCTGATCGGCCGGCATGGTTTTCGACAGCTCTTCAGTGACGTGGGCGAAGCGTTCCTGCAACTGCTCGGTGCCGTCGTCGTGATCGAGGTCGACGTGCTCCGGCACCATCACCATCACGCTGTGGCCATTGCCCAGCGAGTGGGTCACGGCTTGCTCGTCGGTCATGAACGAGAGCATTTCCGAGGTTTCTTCATCCACCGACGACATGAACGACTTGTGCACGATCGGGAAGTGGTAACCGTCGGTGGTGTTTTCCAGCTGGATCTTCCAGTTGCCCTTGAAGCTGAACTTGTGCTCGCCCTGGGTCTTGATCGGGTAGCCGGCGCCCTGCTTCATGAACAGGTCCATCCAGTGCTTCGCGCCACCGAGGAAGTCTTCCAGCGGCTCGATCTCGTCGTTGTAGCTGGCGAAGACCATGCCGGCGTAGCTTTCGACCCGCAGGCTGGTCAGCGGCAGCTCGGATTTCTCCAGGATGCCTTCGTAACCGTCCGGATACGGCAGCGCGCGCAGCTTGCCGTCCAGGCCATAGGACCAGCTGTGGTACGGGCAGGTAAATCCGGTGGCGTTGCCCTTGTGCTTCTCGCACACGGTGGCGCCACGGTGCCGGCAACGGTTTTCCAGCACGTTGATGTTGTTCTTCTTGTCGCGCACGACAATCACCGGGCGACGGCCGACCATGGCGGTCTTGAAGTCGCCGCTGTTGCGCACTTCGCTCTCGTGGGCAACCCACACCCAGGTGCGGTAGAAAATCTTGTCCAGCTCGGCTTCGAACAGTGCTGGATCGTTGTACAACGAGACGTCGACGCGGTCGTGCTGGACCAGGTCTTCGGGGCTTTTCGACGATGCGATCAGCTGATATTCATGAGTGCTCATGCGGTTCTCCTCATGGCTTCTTTTTATGATTGAGTGGTAGAGGCTTGCAGCTGCGCACCAAAGGCGCAGACCAGTTCGTCCTGACCTTTGCGACCGACTATTTGCAGGCCGACTTTCAGCCCGCCGCAGTCGAGTTCCACCGGCACCGTCAGGGCCGGATGGCCGCTGAGGTTGAAGGGACGTACCAGCGGGGTCATGCCGGCCACGGCCTTGCTGCCGGCGCGGGCTTCGCCGAGGGTCGGCGGCAGGGTTGGCAGTGTCGGCAGCAGCAATACGGCAAAGTCTTCCAGCGCTGCGTCCACTTGTTGGGTGAACGCTGCACGCACGGCTTCGGCCTCGGCCAGGTCTTGGCGCGTGGTGCGGCTGGCCGCCAGCAAACGTGTTTCCACGTCGGCGCCGATCAAGCCCTGGCCGGTCAGGTGGCCGAACGCCGCCCAGTTTTCGAAATTGATCACGGTCAGGCCGGCGGCGAACGCTGCTTCGAACTCGCTCAAATGCAAATTGCCGCGGCGCCATCCGGCGCGGTCGGCGGCGGCACCCAGGCAGGCTTGCAGGTGCGGGTCGCAGTTCACGTCAAGGAAGGCGACTTTTGCACCGGCGCCCGGCAAGCCCTGAACTGCAAAGCCCGGACAGATCACCTGCATCGCCGCGATCAGGTCGTCCATGCTTTTGGCGAACGGCCCGACGCAATCGAGGCTGGATTCCAGCGGATGGGCGCCAACACGGCTGACTCGGCCGTAAGTCGGCTTGAGCCCGGCCACGCCGCAGCAAGCGGCCGGCACCCGCACCGAACCACCGGTGTCGGTGCCGATGGCGATGTCCGCCAAACCTGCCGCGACCGCCGCAGCCGAACCGCTGGACGAACCGCCCGGCACGCGGTCCGGCGCCTGCGGGTTGATCGGCGTGCCGGTCAAGTCGTTGATGCCGGTGACGCCAAACGCCAGTTCATGCAGGTTGGTCTTGCCGACGATTTGCCAACCGGCGTCGAGGATCGCGTCGACTACTTCGGCGTTTTTCGTTGCCGCCGGTGCATCGGCAAAAGCACGGCTGCCCGAGCGGGTCGGGTGGCCGGCGATGTCGATGGAGTCCTTGATGGCGACGCGCTTGCCGTTGCCACCGAGAAGGAATTCGCTGATGAAGGTACTCATGCACTCAACTCCGTATTGAACAAACGCTGCGTACGGAAATGCGCGATCAGCCAAGTGCCATCCACGCAACGAAAATCAATGTTCAGACGCGTGCCGATCAGCTCGTTGCGGCCATCGGCGTAGGTCGAGATCTGCTGCATGATCCACTGCCCTTGCGCCTTGTTACCGTCGACCACGATCGACTCGCTGGTGAGGTAATGCAGGTTCAGCTTGAAGTGATCGGACGGCGGCAGATAACCGCCGACAAAGGTCGCCACCGCCGCACGTCCGTGGTGCTGGCCGAAGGTCTGCGCGGTCTGGGTGCCGAGGCCTTCCCAGACCGCATCCTCGGTGAACAATTGCGCCAACTGGCTCAAGTGAATCGCCGCCCGCGGCACGTCGCACAGGTCCATGTAGCGCGCCATCAAACGACGCACTGCGCTTTCCCCTTCGAGCGTCGCCAGACGCTGCAGCAAGGCCTCGTTCATGGCTTACACCCTGGCCGCATCAGGGATGGTCAGCGGGCGACCGATGCGCGCTTCGATCTTGGCGTAGCGCCACAGGCTGTATTGGCCGACCGGCGTGGTGCGGAACAGGTTGCAGGCGTCGATCACCGACTGGTGGCAGTCGACGTCGGCCATGATGTACACGGTCCATGGCGAGGTGGTGGACGGGCCGACCATCAGGCGGTCGTCGTCCATGGCACCGAGCACGGTGATGCCCGGCATGGCGCCGAGGTCACCCATCATCTGGCTGAAGCCTTTCCACACGCTCAGGCCTTCGCCGGTCGGCAGGTCGAAAAAGTTCTGGGTGATGCCGATGCAGAAGACGACGCGCAATGGCTCTTGGGTGGTTTGCGACATGGGTGCGATTCCTTGAAAAAGTAATGGGGGTTCAGATGTAGCCCGGGAACGGCTGCACGCCGAGGAACACCGAGCCGGCGCCGTCGTACAGGCCTTCGCTGAGGAAGGCGTGCTGGGTCACCACCATCGAGTCGCGCAGGTAGCGCTGCAGCGGATGGCGCAGGTAAATGGCGGTGGTGCCGGCCAGGCTGTAGGCGCTCTGCACCACCTCGGCACCGGCCTGGGACACATGGATCGCCGACAGGCGCAGCAGGCTGGTCTGCTCCGGCGTGACCGGGTTGCCGGCCAGGATCGAGTTCCACACCTGTTCGGTGGCGTTGTAGAAGAAACCGCGCGCGGCGCTGAGCTTGGCTTCAGCCTTGGCGATCTCGATGCGCACGTAAGCGCGATCGGACAATTTCGGCGCGCCGGTGATGCCGCTGCCGCCCGCCATGCGGCTGATTTCGTCCAGCGCTGCACGGGCCAGGCCGAGGTTGACCACCGCCAGCACTTGCGCGGCATAGGCGATCGACGGGTAGCGGAACAGCGGTTCGTCGATGGTCGCGGCACCGCCACGGATGAAGGTCCAGCGCTCATCAACGCGTTTGTCCGTCACCCGCAGGTCGTGGCTGCCGGTGCCTTTGAGGCCGACCACTTCCCAGTTCTCGACGATGTCTACCTGCCCAGGGCGAAATACTGCGGTGCGCGGCTTGCCGCCAGCGGCGCCGATGCCCACGCCCAAAAGGTCTGCGCCTTTGCAGCCGCTGGCGAATTTCCAGGTGCCGTTGACCTGATAGCCGCCTTCGACCGCTTCGGCCGGTTGCAACGGAAACAGGCCGCCGGCGAACACCAGGTCCGGGCTGTCGGCATAGAGTTCAGCCAGGGTTTCTGGCGGTAAGGCGGCCAGATAGACACCGGCGCTGCCGAAGCTGGCGACCCAGCCCGCCGAGCCGTCGGCTTCGGAGATGCGTTCGATCATTTGCAGGAACAGTGCCGGAGCCAGGGCGTCGCCGCCGAAGCATTTCGGCGTGGCAGCGCGGTAGATACCCACCTGCTTGAATCGCTCGATCATGTCCCGAGGCACGTGGGAGCCGGCGTCGAATTCCTCGCGGCGTTGACGCACCTCATCCAGCACTTGCTGAAATAGCTGACTCTCGACCATTGGCACGACCGGGGCGGACACAGGGTCTTGTTGCGCGACAGCTGAACGCAGCATGGGCTAGTTCTCCGTTGTGATTATTGTTGGTGGGCTCCGCTGTTCCCTCTACCTGTAGGAGCGAGCTTGCTCGCGATGGACGTCAACGATAACGAGCCCAGTCTGGATGACTGCGTTGTTCAGACGTTTTTCGCGAGCAAGCTCGCTCCTACAGGGGTAAGGAGCGCGGTGGTTGCCCTTGCATTGAGGTCCAGTGTAAAAACCGCGTCCGCCCGCAACTATTGGGGCGTGCAGCCCCCGCGCTAAAGAAAACCCCTAGGCCCACGCCGGTTACCTCTGAGCGCATCGCGCTGTGCGAGCAGGTATAAAACGCCATACTGCAAATCTCTGCCGCCAGGGGCCGTGCGATGTACCTGCCAAAACCGAACGACTTTCATGCGCTGATCGAAGCCATGCCGCTGTGCATCATTCTTCATGACGCGCACACCAAGGAAATCCTCTGGGCCAACGCCGCTGCCCTGGCGGCGCTGGGCTTTACCCTGGAAGAACTGACGCCGCTCAAGGCCCCGGACATGACCCGCGACGCGCCGAAATACCGGCGTTCGGTAGGCCTGCGCTGGCTCGAAGGGGCCGCACGCACCGGGCAGCGGGCCATCGAGTGGTGCTACCGCTCCAAGCAAGGGGTGGAAATCCTGTCCGAAGCGGTGGCGACCCTGGTGCACCTGGACGGGCGCGACGTGTTGATGGTGCAGTTCCGCGACATTTCCAAGGAGGACAAGGTCAAGCGCGACCTCAAGCGTTTCGAGAGCCGACTCACGGCGTTCATGCAGGACCTGGCCGAAGGCGTGGCCGTACTCGGGCCAGAGGGCGATATCCGCTTTATCAGCGACTCCGGCGCGCACCTGCTCGACAGCGAAGTGCACAAGCTGATGGGCAACAACTTCCTGGCCTGGTGCGACGACGCTTCACGCCAGCGCTTGCTGCAACGGTTCGCCGTGGAGACGCCGGAGCACGCGCCGTTCAACGTGCATTACCAAGTGCAGCGCCGCGATGGCGAATGGCGCTGGCATGATGCAACCTGCCGCTACATCGAGATCGAGGACGATCTGGTCGGCCACCTGCTGCTGTTTCGCGACGTGACCGAACAGGTGCAGGCCGAAGAGGCGCGGCGGTTCAGCGAGCAGAAACTCGAGTACCTGGCGCGCTACAACGCCATGGGTGAAATGGCCGTGGCGATTGCCCACGAGCTGAGCCAGCCCCTGGCGGCAACACGCAACTTCATCGAAGGCACGGTGATTCGCCTGGGCAACGTCGCCGATGCCGACCCCGCTGTCACCTGGGGCCTGCAGAGCGCCGTGCGGCAAATCGAGCATGCGTCGGTGATCATCAAGAGCGTGCGCGATTACGTGGTCAAGCTGGAGCAGTCGGAAGAGCGCGTCGACCTCAATGAACTGCTGCGCGAAACCCGCTATTTCATCAGCCTGCGCGCCGACCCGAGCCTGGTGCGCGTGGAAATCATCGACTCGCCCGAACCGCTGATGGTGAGCTGCGAGAAAGTGCTGATCGGCCAGGTGATCCTCAACCTGGCCTTCAACGCCATTGAAGAAATGGCCGACCTGCCGGCCGAACGTCGCCTGCTGCGCATCCATGCCAGCCGCGACAACGATGTGGCTTTGGTGCGCATCGAAGACAGCGGCCGTGGCATCCAGGCCCAGGCGCAAGAGAAGCTGTTCGACGGGTTCTTCTCGTCCAAGGTCAGCGGCAACGGCATCGGCCTGGCGCTGTGCAAGAACATCATCGGCCGGCATCGGGGCGACATCTGGGCGCAGAACCTGGAGCCGTGCGGCGCTGTATTTACCTTCTCCCTGCCTCTCGCCAATCCCGCCTGACCTACACAAGCCCCCTCACCACAAAAGCTCCTTTGCCCCCCCTCTCCACCCCCCGCCTTATCAGCCTGCGCAGCCAGTTTCATGACACTGGCACAGACACACAAACACTTGGCAGGCAGGGCAATTCTCGCGATCGCGGGGCACGGCAGAATCAAAGGGTAAAAATCTGCCAAAGCACCCGCGATCCGCGTTACCAACAATTCAGGAAGTTCCCCTTATGCGAACAAACAGGATCTCCGTACAGTCAGCGCTAGGCCTGAGCCTGCTTGTACTCGGTTTGAACAGTGCCCGTGCGGATTTGCCCGCCGGTACGATTGGCCAGACCGTTCTGGCGTTTCCACCCGAAGCTCACCGCGCGTTTGTCATCGACGTCGAATTCGACAGTTTCGTCGCTGGCCGCGTGACCGTGGTCGACCCGGACCAGAAGCGCATCCTCGGCATGGTCCCGACCGGTTTTGCCGCGCCGTCGACCCTCAGCCATGACAAGAAGACTATCTACAGTGCAGACATCTGGTATTCGCGCGGTACCCGTGGCACCCGTACCGATGTGCTGACCGCCTGGGACAGCTCGACCCTGTCGCCGGCCTGGGAAGTACTGATCCCGAACAAGCGCGCCGAATCGCTGACCCAGCGCTACTCGCTCAAGCCGAGCGGCGACGACAAGTTCGTCTATGTCTACAACTTCACCCCGTCGACTTCGGTGACCGTGGTCGACACCCAGGCCAAGGCCGTGGCCGGCGAAATCGCGATTCCCGGTTGCGTGCTCAACTACCCGGTCGGCAACCGCCGCTTCGCCTCGCTGTGCGGCGACGGCAGCCTGCAGGTGGTGACCCTCAACGACCAGGGCCAGGAAACCGCGCGCAGCCGCACGCCGTTCTTTGATCCGAACGCGGAAAAACTGGTGGAACGCGCGGTCAACGTCGGCGACACCTACTACTTCACCACCACCACCGGCACCGTACGCCCGGTGGATTTCGCCGGCGATGCGCCGAAAATCCTGCCGTCCTGGTCGCTGGTCAGCGATGAAGAAAAGAAAGCCGGTTGGGCTCCGGGTGGCTGGCAGCTGATGGCCGTGGCGCCGAAGCTGGACCGTCTGTACGTGCTGATGCACGACGCCCACGAAGCGATGAAGTGGGAAGACCCGAGCCCGCTGATCTGGGCGTTTGATCTCAAGACTCACAAGAAGATCGCCACCCTCGAAGCACCGGTTCCGGTGTGGAGCATGCAGGCCACCGGCGACGACAAACCGCTGCTGCTCGGCACCGACGTGGAAGGCGGTCTGCAGATCTTCGACCTGAAGACCAACAAGCTCACCGGCAGCATGCCGAAAGTCGCGAAGACCGCGACTCAGGTCCTGAGCTACTAAGAGGTTCGGTTATGCACACAGATCCGATCTTCATCATTGCCAGCGCCGTCGCCATCGCGGTGTTGCTGGCCAGTGCCGCGACCCACAAGTTGCGCGCGCCGGCCCGCTTCAGCAAGCAGCTGGCGGACTACCAGTTGCTGCCCGCAGCGCTGGTGCGCCCGACGGCGCGCCTGGTGCCGCTGCTGGAACTGGCCATCGCGTTCGCCTTGCTGGTGCCGGTCAGCCGCGGTTACGCCGCGCTGAGCGCCGCCAGCCTGCTGGCGCTGTACGCCGCCGCCATCGGCATCAACCTGTGGCGCGGCCGTGCGGACATCGATTGCGGTTGCGCCGGTCCCGACCAGGCACAACCGCTGCGCCCGGTGCTGCTGGCGCGCAACAGTGCGCTGGTCGCTCTGGCGCTGGTGGCCGGCATTGCGCCGGTGGCCCGCGACCTCAACCTGTTCGATGGCTTCGTGACCCTGGCCGCCGCCGCCGTCGCGCTGCTCATCTACGCCGCCGCCGATGGCTTGCTGGCGAACTCCCCTCTTCTGCTCAAATTGATTGGTAGGTAATCGAAATGGAAGGCTTGATAGTTTCCAACGTTCTGCTCTGGGTGCTGCTGGTGGCCGTGGCGTTTGTCGTCATGGGCCTGGTGCGGCAGATTGGCGTACTGCACGGTCGCCTGGCACCGGCCGGCGCGCTGATGGTCGACAAAGGTGTGGCCGTCAACGAAGCCGCTCCGCAAATCACCGCCGCCGACCGTCACGGTCGTCCGGTGAACTTCGGTTATGCCGGCGAGAAATCGCAACTGCTGTTCTTCCTCTCGCCGACCTGCCCGATCTGCAAGTCGTTGCTGCCGGCGATCAAATCCATCGCCAGGGAACAGGCCGGTACGCTCGACGTGGTATTCGTCAGCGACGGCGACATGGATGCCCAGCAAGCGCTGATCCGTGAGCACAAACTGGAAGACGCGACTTATGTGGTCGGCCCGGAAGTGGGCATGACCTACCAGATCGGCAAGCTGCCGTACGCCGCGCTGATCGACAAGGCCGGCACCCTGCGCGCCAAAGGCCTGGTCAACTCCCGCGAGCACCTGGACAGCCTGTTCGAAGTCGAGCACCTCAAGCACGCGACGCTGCAGCAGTACCTCAATGCCCAGCCGCACACCCACGATCACGACCACAGCCACGGCCATAGCCACTGATAAGGCAGGGAGACCTTTATGAAACTGCTGGATCTGTTGTTTGAGCGTTCGTCCCGCCGTGTCGCCGACACCACGTCGCGCCGCAAACTGCTGGCACGCATGGGTTCGCTGATGGTGGCCGGTGCCGCCCTGCCCCTGCTGCTGCCGCTGGATCGCACCAGCAAGGCCCTGGCCGCGGAACCTGCGCAGGCCGGCGACCCGGGTGATCCGAACAGCTGCGACTACTGGCGCTACTGTTCCATCGACGGCTTTCTGTGCAGCTGCTGCGGCGGGTCGGTGACCTCCTGCCCTCCGGGCACCGAAGCCTCGCAAGTGACCTGGATCGGCACCTGCCGCAACCCGGCCGACGGCAAGGACTACATCATTTCGTACAACGACTGCTGCGGTAAACAAAGTTGCGCCCAGTGCGCCTGCACCCGTAACGACAGTGAAGAACCGGCTTACCGCCCGTTCAACAACAACGATGTGAACTGGTGCCTGGCCGCCAAATCGCACATCTATCACTGCACCGTATCGGTGATCCGCGGCGTCGCCGTTTAAAAAACGCGCTTTGCGCCGGTTGCTCGCGCAACCGGCGGCTTTTTTTTCTGTGGCTGCTTTTGTTTTTTTTTAGCTGTTCTCTGTACCTCTGTACCTCTTTACCTCTGTAGGAGCGAGCCTGCTCGCGAAGGACGTCAACGATAACGCGGGTTATCTGGTTTAACGCGTCGCCCTTGAGTTCTTCGCGAGCGGGCTCGCTCCTACAGGGGATCCAGAGTCAAAACGGTCATCAGCGGAGTTAGTTACATGCGTAGTTTGATATTGCTCGGTCTCGTCTGCGCCCTCGGCGCCCCGCTCGCCCAGGCCCGGGCCATTCCCGACCCGAACCAGCATCACGCGCCGGGTAATGAATCGGTGCAAACCCCGATTGCCCAGGCTGGGTACAGCGTCGGCGTCAACTACCAGTTGCAATGCGCCGGTTGCCACCTGGGTGACGGCACGGGTTCCGCCGCCAACGACACACCACGGATGAAGGGCTTTGTCGGCAACTTCCTGAAGGTTCCGGGCGGCCGCGAATTCCTCGTGCGCGTGCCAGGCATGTCGCAGTCGGCGCTGGACAACGCGCAACTGGCGGACCTGCTCAACTGGCTGATGCGCAAAGACGGCATGGCGGGCGACAGCCTGCCGGCCGACTATCAGCCTTACACCGCCGAAGAAGTCACGGCGTTACGCGCCAAGACCATGCTTAACCTGCCGGGCACCCGCAGCGAGTTGATCAAGGGCATGCGTGCCCAAGGCATCGCGATTGATGACGGGATGAACTACTGACTTCGAAATCGACGGCTCGAACGATGGACTCACCGACGGCAAATCAGTAACGTAATCGGCGCTGCAATCGAACTCAGATCATTGGAAAGGGAGTTTGCATCGTGACCGAAGAGACCAAAACCAAAGGACCGGCTTCGTACTTCCCGTCAATCGAGAAAAAGTATGGGCAGCCGGTCAGCCATTGGCTGGACCTGCTTAAAACCGTCAGCGACAAGAAACACATGGAGCTGGTGGCCTGGCTCAAGGCCGAACACGGCATGGGTCATGGGCACGCCAACGCGTTGGTTGCCTATCATCTGGCAGCCGCCACCTCCAGACCCTAGCGGGGCAACGATATGCCTGCCCCCGAATCCACCCTCCTCGACAGCTGGCATCACAATGCCCGGGCCTGGATCGACGCGATCCGCACGGGCAGCATCGAAAGCCGCCTCAAGGTCACCGACCAGGCCATCCTGCTGGCGGTGCTGGGTCGCCAGCCTGAGCGTGTGCTCGACCTGGGTTGTGGCGAAGGCTGGTTGTTGCGGGCGCTGGCTGACCGTGGCATCGAGGCGGTCGGTGTGGACGGCGATGCAACGCTGGTGGAAGCGGCACGGGCGGCGGGCGCTGCGCCGGTGCATCTGGCGAGCTATGAGCATCTGGCAGACACGCAGGTCGACATCGGCCGCGACTACAACCTGATCTGCGCCAACTTCGCCCTGCTGCATCAGGACATCATCCCCCTGCTCGCCGCCATGAACAGCCTGCTCGCCCCCGGCGGCGCGCTGTTGATCCAGACGCCGCACCCGTGGGCAGCTGCAGCAGGCGATTATCAGGATGGCTGGCGGGAAGAAACCTTTTCCGCGTTCGAGGGGCAGTGGCAGCCCATGCCGTGGTATTTCCGCACCCTGTCCAGTTGGCTGAATGCCCTGGACATGGCGGGCTTTACGCTGGCAGCCCTGCAGGAACCGCAGCACCCACAAAGCCCCGTGCCGCAGTCGTTGCTGTTGGTGGCCGAGCCACGACTGTAGGAGCCGGCTTGCCGGCGATGACGTCGGCACATCCAGCATTGATGCCGCAGACATACCGCTATCGCGAGCAAGCTCGCTCCCACAGGTTTCAGTGGTGTAGCCACCGACCCGTCAGGCCCATTCCTTGCGCAGTTGGCGCGCCGCATTGACCATGTGCACCAGCGCCGCTTCGGTTTCCGGCCAGCCGCGGGTTTTCAGGCCGCAGTCCGGGTTGACCCACAGGCGGTCGGCGGGAATGCGTTGGGCGGCCTTGCGCAGCAGGCCGGCCATTTCCGCGGAATCGGGCACGCGTGGCGAGTGGATGTCGTACACGCCCGGGCCGATTTCGTTGGGGTAGGCGAAGGCTTCGAACGCATCCAGCAACTCCATGTCCGAGCGCGAGGTTTCGATGGTGATCACGTCGGCATCCATGGCGGCGATGGACTCGATCACATCGTTGAACTCGCTGTAGCACATGTGGGTGTGGATCTGGGTTTCGTCACGCACGCCAGAGGCGCACAGGCGGAACACTTCGGTCGCCCAGTCCAGGTAGTGCTGCCACTGCGCCTGGCGTAGCGGCAGGCCTTCGCGGAACGCGGCTTCGTCGATCTGCACGATCCTGATGCCGGCGGCTTCCAGGTCGACCACTTCGTCGCGGATCGCCAGGGCCAGTTGCCGGGCCTGCACTTCGCGGCTCACGTCTTCGCGCGGGAACGACCACATCAGCATGGTCACGGGACCGGTCAGCATGCCCTTCATCACTTTGTCAGTGAGGCCCTGGGCGTAGCGGATCCACTCCACGGTCATGGCTTTCGGACGGCTCAGGTCGCCGAAGATCACCGCCGGTTTCACGCAGCGCGAACCATAGCTCTGGACCCAGCCGAAGCGGGTGAACACGTAGCCGTCGAGTTGCTCGGCGAAGTATTCGACCATGTCGTTGCGTTCGGCTTCACCGTGCACCAGCACGTCCAGGCCCAGGCGCTCCTGGATTTGCACGGCGTGACGGATCTCGCTGTGCATCGCCTCGGTGTATTCGGCTTCGCTCAGCTTGCCTTGCTTGAACGACTGCCGGGCCAGACGAATCGACGCGGTTTGCGGGAACGAACCGATGGTGGTGGTCGGGAACAGCGGCAGGTTCAGACCGGCGCGCTGTTTGCCGATGCGCTGGGCAAACAGCGAGTGACGCTGGCTGTCCCTGGCGCTGATCGCGGCCACACGAGCCTGAACAGCCGGTTTGTGAATGCGTGGCGACGCCGCACGGGCAGCCTGTACGGCACGGCTTTGGCTGAGCGCTTCAAGCACCTTCGGCGCTTCCGGGTCGTTGACCGCCTGCGCCAGCACCGCCACTTCTTCACACTTCTGCACGGCAAACGCCAGCCAGCTTTTCAGTTCGGCATCGAGCTTGTCTTCACGGCCCAGGTCGACCGGGCTGTGCAGCAGCGAGCACGATGGCGCCACCCACAGGCGATCACCCAGACGCTCATGAGCGTGCTGCAAGGTGGCCAAAGCGTTTTCCAGGTCACAGCGCCAGACGTTGCGACCGTTGACCACGCCCAGCGACAGCACTTTATAGGTCGGCAACCGATCAAGAATGGTCGGGAACTGTTCAGGCGCACGCACCAGGTCGATGTGCAGGCCGTCCACCGGAAGGTTGGCGGCCAGCCCCAGGTTCTCTTCCAGTCCACCGAAGTAGGTCGCGAGCAGTTTCTTCAGCGGGTCGCGCTGAATCAGGTTGTAGGCGCGCTCAAAGGCGTTTTTCCAGTCTTGCGGCAGGTCGAGGACCAGGATCGGCTCGTCGATCTGCACCCACTCAACGCCTTGTGCGGCGAGACGCTGGAAGATCTGGCCGTACAGCGGCAGCAGGCGATCGAGCAATTCGAGCTTGTCGAATTCGCCGCCCTTGGCCTTGCCCAGCCACAGATAAGTCAGCGGGCCGATGATCACCGGCTTGACGTTGTGCCCCAGGGCGCGGGCTTCTTCGACTTCTTCGAAGAGTTGATCCCAGCCGAGCTGGAACTGCTGGTCGACGCTGAATTCAGGCACGAGGTAGTGATAGTTGGTGTCGAACCACTTGGTCATTTCCTGGGCGTGCGCGCCGCCGCAGCAGCTGTCGCTGACACCGCGGGCCATGCCGAACAGGGTTTGCAGGCTGGCCTTGCCATCGTGCGGGCGGAAACGCTCGGGGATCACACCGAACATCAACGAATGGGTCAGGACCTGGTCGTACCAGGCGAAGTCGCCGACCGGCAACAGTTCGATGCCGGCCTTTTTCTGCAAGTCCCAGTGGCTCTTGCGCAGGTCACGGCCAACGGCGCGCAGACCAGCTTCGTCGAGCTCGCCTTTCCAGAACGCCTCTTGAGCCTTTTTCAGTTCGCGGTCGCGACCAATGCGCGGAAATCCAAGGGAATGGGCCAAAGCCATGTCAAATAACTCCAATGCGTTCAATGGAGTCATTGTCGACAGTACCGAAGAGTGAGACAAACTCATTTTAATCGTGATGATCACAAGTTATCCTCATGATCAATCAACACGGGTTGCAAGTTGACCGACCATGACCTGTGCGTAAGCCGGATGTCGATGGCATCATCACCCGCGACGAATAATTCGATGATCGCCGCCCTCTGATCGGCCAAGGAATAATCCCGATGCGTATCAAGACACTGTCGGCCCGGGCCCGGACCGCCGGGATCAACCCATGACGGCCATTTTTCGGCCGCGTCCGACCTTGATCTTTTTGCTGTTGTTGCTGCTGCTGGTGTTCTGGCTGTCCCTGGCCCTCGGGCCGGTCAGCCTGCCGCTGGGCGATACCCTGCTGGCCGGGATGCGTCTGCTCGGGTTGCCGCTGGACGGTGGCGACACGCAACAGGCGGAATTGATCCTCGGGCAGATTCGCCTGCCACGCAGCCTGCTCGGCATCGCCGTCGGTTCGGTACTGGCGTTGTCCGGCGTGGCCATGCAGGGGTTGTTCCGCAACCCCTTGGCCGATCCGGGCCTGGTCGGCGTTTCCGGCGGTGCGGCACTCGGTGCGGCCCTCGCCATCGTCGGCGGCAGCC
Source organism: Pseudomonas sp. PB101 (assembly GCF_009764265.1). Lineage (GTDB taxonomy): Bacteria > Pseudomonadota > Gammaproteobacteria > Pseudomonadales > Pseudomonadaceae > Aquipseudomonas. The sequence continues at coordinate 24,485 of NZ_RWIR01000048.1, read as the reverse complement.
TGCTCGGCGGCGTGCCAGCGGCCATCGAGCCTTATCTGCTGTCGCTCTGCGCCTTCGGCGGTGGCTTGATCGTCACGGCGGTGGTGTATCGCTTCGGCCGTCGCAACGGGCAAACCGACGTTGCCACTATGCTCCTGGCGGGCGTGGCGATGACGGCCATGGCCGGTGCCGGCGTGGGGCTGTTCACCTACCTGGCCGATGACGCGACCCTGCGCACCCTGACGTTCTGGAACCTGGGCAGCCTCAACGGCGCCAGTTACCCACGCCTGTGGCCATTGCTGATCGTCACCGTGGGCGTGGCGCTGTGGTTGCCACGTCGCGCTGCGGCACTCAATGCCATGCTGCTGGGCGAATCCGAAGCCCGGCACCTGGGCTTCGATATCGAACGGATCAAGCTGGAGCTGGTGCTGTGCACGGCGCTCGGCGTCGGCGCGGCCGTCGCGGCGGCCGGCCTCATCGGTTTTATCGGCCTGGTGGTACCGCACCTGATGCGTCTGCTGGTCGGCCCGGATCACCGGGTGCTGCTGCCCGCGTCGCTACTGGCCGGTGCCAGCCTGCTGTTGCTGGCCGATCTGGCTGCGCGCCTGCTGTTGGCGCCGGCTGAATTGCCGATCGGCATCGTGACGGCATTGATCGGCGCGCCGTTCTTTCTTTATTTGCTGGTACGAGGACGTTCCTGATGCTGCGGGCAAACAACCTGCTGGTACGTCGTGGCAACCGCACGGTACTGGCGAACATCGATATCCAGTTGCACCCCGGTCAAGTGCTCGGCGTGCTGGGTCCGAACGGCGCCGGCAAAAGCACCCTGCTCGCAGCCTTGTGCGGCGAATTGCCGACCAGCGAAGGCACGGTCAGCCTCGACGAACGCCCGCTCGCCGACTGGCCGGGACAGGAACGGGCGAAACGCCTGGCCGTGCTGCCGCAGAGTTCCAGCCTGAACTTTGCCTTCTCGGTCAATGAAGTCGTGGGCATGGGGCGCTTGCCTCACGCCAGCGGCCGCGTGCGCGATGGCGAAATCGTCGCAGAGGCGTTAAAAGCCGCCGACGCCCTGCATCTGGCCGGACGCAGCTACCTGGCCCTGTCCGGCGGCGAACGCCAGCGCGTGCATCTGGCGCGGGTGCTCGCTCAGCTCTGGCCGGGGGCCGCAGGGCAAACCCTGCTGCTCGATGAGCCGACGTCGATGCTCGATCCGCTGCACCAGCACACCATCCTGCAAGCCGTGCGCGACTTCGCCGAGCGCGGCGCCGCGGTGCTGGTGATCCTGCACGACCTCAATCTGGCTGCTCGCTACTGCGATCAACTGCTGTTGCTGCAACAAGGCCTGCCCCACGCCTACGGGCCACCGGCAGAGGTGCTGACCGCCGAAGCGCTGGCGGCGGTCTATGGCCTGGAGGTGCTGATTCATCAGCATCCGGAACGCGGCCATCCGTTGATCATCGCGCGCTGATACCGCCCCCCCCTCCTTGCTTGATCGAGGGGGTCTCTATCTATCAAGGAAAACCGATGCGCTTTCTGTTGCTGTGTGCGTTCAGCCTGTTGGCTGCCTGCCAAACCCATTCTGTAACGCCGCCCCCGGCGCCGATTGCCCCGCAAGGGCGCGATCACGCCGACCTTGGCGTCATCCGCGAACTGGCCAGCGGTCGCACGCTGACCCCGCAGGAACTGGTCGAACGCTTGGCCGTGGCGCCGCGCGTGCTGGTCGGTGAACAACACGACAACCCGGACCACCATGCCCTGCAATTGTGGTTGCTGCGCGAGCTGGCGGCACAACGCGCCCAGGGCAGCCTGCTGATGGAAATGCTCAATCCCGACCAACAGACCAAAGTCGATGCCGCGCAAGCCGCGACCCGCGCCGGACAGCCACCGGCCGATGCGTTCAAGGCGCTGGCCTGGCAGGCCAATTGGGACTGGAGCGTGTATGGCGCCCTCGTCACCTACGCGCTGCGCCAACCCTATCCGCTGCTGGCGGCGAACCTGGACCGCGCGCAGATCATGCAGATCTACAAGCAGCGCCCGGTGCTCACCGGTGAAGCGTCCACCACCCGACAGGTACAGGCGACCTTGCTCGAGGACATCCGCGAATCCCATTGCGGCCTGTTGCCCGAAGCACAGATGCCGGCCATGCTCGCCGTGCAGCAACAGCGTGACCGGCGCATGGCCGAGCGCCTGATGGCCGCGCCGACACCGGCGTTGCTGTTGGCCGGGGCCTTCCACGTGCGCAAGGACCTGGGAGTGCCATTGCACCTCAAGGACCTCGGTGCCGGCGAGGGCAATGCCGTGCTGATCCTCGCGGAAGCGGGCAAGACCGTGACCGCCCAGAGCGCCGATTACGTGTGGTACACCGCTGCGCAGCCGGAACAGGATCACTGCGCGAGTTTGCGTCGATAAATTGTGGTGAGGGGGGCTGCCTGTGGTGAGGGGGCTTGCCCCCTCACCACAAGAGCACTTTCACCCCGATGGCGCGACACTATGTCGCGCCGCAGCAAAGGTCCAATGGTCGTATCCACCCCTCCGCCACCGGCACAGTTTGGTAACATCCCCACGATTTTTTCGTCTGTACAGTCACCACGCTGTCAGTTTCAGCCTGTTCAACAGGATGCTTTTTTCCATGAGTACTTTGTATACCCGCCGAACTGTCCTGCAAGGCATGGGCCTGTTGAGCCTGGGCCTGCTCGCCGGTTGCGACGGCAGCAGCAAGCTGTCGTTCCAGTACGGCAAAGATCTCAGCGACAAGATCATGGGGCGTAATTTCAAGCTCAAGAACCCTGAGGGCGAAACCCGCATGCTGGGCAGCTATCGCGGCCTGATGCCGATGGTGTTCTTCGGTTTCACCCAGTGCCCGGCCGTCTGCCCCACCACGCTGGCCCGTGCCGCACAGGCCAAGAAGCTGATGGGGCGCGACGGCGAAAGGTTGCAGGTGGTCTTCATTACCCTGGACCCTGAACGCGACACCCCGGAACTGCTCGACAAGTACGTCAAGGCATTCGACCCGAGTTTCGAAGCGCTGTACGGCACCCTGGAAGAAACCGCCGCGACCGCCAAGGAATTCGGCGTGTTCTTTGAAAAAGTCCCGAGCGGCGATACCTATACCCTCTCCCATACCGCGACAAGCTATGTCTTCGACTCCCGGGGCAATCTGCGCCTGGGCCTGTCCGCGTCCCTGACGGCCAAAGAGTGCGCAGAAGACCTGCTCACTGTGATGGAGGTTTGCTGAAATGAATGCCCCACAGGTTAAAAGCCGTATCGCTCAACGCTGCAAGCAACTGGCGCTGGGCTTGTCCCTGATCGGCCTGGCCTTTGCGGTATCGGCACAAACCCGCGTCGACGACGCCTGGGTTCGCGCCACCGTAGCCGGCCAGCCGTCGAGCGGCGCCTTCATGACGGTCACCGCGAGCAGCGACAGCAAACTGCTGAGCGTGCAAACGCCGGTGGCCGGGCTGGTGCAGATTCATGAAATGAGCATGAAAGACGACGTCATGAAAATGCAGCAAGTGCAGTCCGTCGCGCTGCCCGCCGGTGAAGCGGTGAGCTTCGATCCCAATGGCTACCACGTCATGCTGATGAACCTGACGGGGCAGATCAAGGAAGGCGACAAGGTGCCGCTGACCCTGACCGTGGAAAACGCCAGCGGCGCGAAAGAGTCGATTCAGGTTGAGGCCGTTGCCAAGGCGATCGGCACCATGGATCACGGCTCGATGGCGCACGATCACAGCAAGATGAATTGATGCACGCGTGACACCGTGTAGGAGCCGGCTTGCCGGCGATTTGCCCTCGAGCCTTGCGCCGATCTCGTGGTCGCCATCGCTGGCAAGCCAGCTCCTACAGAAATGGTGAACGCCCGTCGACTCAAACCAGCTTGAGCACGACGTTGATGTTGTTGCGCGTGGCCTTCGAATACGGGCAGTACTGGTGCCCGGTGTCGACAATTTTCTGTGCGGTTTCACGATCCAGCCCCGGCAGGCTGACATTGAGCCGCGCCTGCAGCAGGTAGCCGCCTTCATTGGTGCCCAGGTCGACTTCGGCATCGACGGCGACATCCTTGGGCAACGCCACTTTCATTTCCCTGGCCGCCACCTGCATGGCGCCGATGAAACAGGCTGACCATCCGGCAGCGAACAGTTGCTCGGGGTTGGTACCGCCGCCCCCCGCGCCCGGCGACGACAGCTTCACGTCGAGGATCCCGTCGGAACTGCGGGCGGCGCCGTCACGCCCGCCGGTGGTGTGGGTCTGGGCGGTGTACAACACTTTATCGATCTGGCTCATGGTGACCTCCTGATTGAGTTGTAAGAAACCGGTTTTACACCCCATCCGATTGCCGGGATGGTCAATCAATATAGTCGTCACAGCCATGCGCCGTGGTCGATCCGACCGGCGCCCGCCCCTTGTTTATTTACGTGCCAACTTGTACCTGACGCAGTCCTCATGAAAGCTCTGCCGCACGGCGGTCGGTTTCAATCGCGACGGACTGTCATAAGTTTGCTCTGTAATGCCAAGTGCCATCATGCGCATCCAGGTTTTGGCGAACTTGTAGGCCTGGATTTTCTGCCGTGCGGCGTACAGGGAAACGCCTGAAAGCTTGAGTTCCTGTGCCCTTGCAGCGGTGCCTGCGCCCCAACTGCACATGTACTGATCATTGGCGGCTAATTCTTTTGCTTGAGCCGAGTTGCCTATGCCCGCAACTATTAGCGGGATTAACGCGATCCATATCTTGCGCATTTCGACCTATCTAACCAACTGAAAACAAAGTAATTTTGCAGAGAACCTGGAAATTTGGGGGCCAGCATCCTGCCTTTTCTGCAAATAAATGAAAAAGCGCGGTGGGGTTCGCCTATTTCTTGCGAGTTCTCAAACCTTTGCTATAGCTAAGGTTCTCAATCGCCAACTAAGTGAGGCAACGGAATGTCAGTCGCAAAGAAAATGAGTGTGGGGCAACTGACAATGTTGACCGCCGTCAACATGTTGGGCTCAGGAATTATCCTGCTACCGACTAAACTCGCGGAAGTCGGTGCGATTTCAATCCTCTCCTGGCTGATAACGGCCACCGGCTCCCTCGCTCTGGCCTACGCCTTTGCGCGATGCGGGATGCTCAGCCGCAAGACCGGCGGCATGGGCGGTTACGCCGAATACACCTTCGGTAAAGCAGGTAACTACATCACCAACTACACCTATGGCCTCTCGCTGTTGATTGCCAACGTGGCGATCAGTATTACCGCGGTCGGCTATATTCAGGTGTTGTTCGGGATAAAACTTGATTCGCTGCAAGTAGGCCTGGCCACTATTGCCCTGTTGTGGATCACCACCTTCGCCAACTTCGGCGGCGCGAGCATTACCGGGCGTATCGGCGCGGTGACGGTCTGGGGTGTGATTGCACCGGTGGTACTGGTGTCCACCATTGGCTGGTTCTGGTTCGACAGCAGTGTCTACGCCGCTGGCTGGAACCCTCACGACAAAGGCTGGTTCGAAGCGGCAGGCGCCTCGGTGGCCATTACCCTGTGGGCCTTCCTCGGCCTGGAATCGGCTTGTGCCAACACCGACGCGGTGGAAAACCCTGAGCGCAACGTACCGATCGCGGTGCTGGGCGGCACCCTGGGTGCGGCGGTGATCTACATCGTCTCCACCAACGTGATCTTCGGCATCGTCGGCAACGAAGAGCTGGTCGCATCCACCGCGCCGTTCGGCCTGGTGTTCGCCAAGATGTTCACCCCGATGGTCGGCGACATCGTGATGGCGGCCATGGTGCTGGCCTGCATCGGTTCGCTGCTGGGTTGGCAGTTCACCATCGCCCAGGTGTACAAAAGCTCGGCCGACACCGGCTACTTCCTGTCGATCTTCGCCAAGGGCAACAAAGCGGGAACGCCGATTGTCGGCATGCTGGTGCTGCTGGCGGCACAGACCGCGCTGGCCCTGCTGACCATCAGTCCCGACCTGAGCAAACAGTTCGACACCCTGGTCAACCTCGCGGTGGTGACCAACCTTGTGCCGTACATCCTGTCCATGGCCTCACTGATGACCATGCAGAAAGTCTCCAACGTGCCGGAAGGCAAGGCACTGGCGACCAACGTCATCGCCCTGATCGCGGCGGCCTACAGCTACCTGGCGCTGTACAGCTCCGGTGAGCAGGCGCTGATGCTGGGCGGCGTGGCCACCATCGTCGGCTACACCCTGTTCGGCTTCGTCAACAACCGCCTGATCCGCCTCGAAGCACTCAACAACAGCGTACCGACGCAAACCGTCAGCGCGCAGCACCTCACTGCCGAGCCAGTGCCGGTGAACAATCTGAATAAAGCCACTCTGGAGGTTCAATAATGACGGACTATAAACACTCGCTGGGCATGCTGGCGCTACTGGTCAGCAGCCCGCCGGACAAGCGAACGGTGTTTGGCCGTGCCCTCGATCACCTGCTCCACGACGTAGAGGGACGCGGTGTCAGCGTCCTGGCTTCGGAAAGCCTCAGCGATGCCGCATCGATCCTGCGTTCGGACCCTGCCGTCCAGTGCGTGCTCATCCGTTGGGAAATGGACACCAGTGAAGGCCACGCCGACTGCATCAAACTGCTGGTCAAACTGCGCGAGCGCAACACGCGGGTGCCGGTGTTCCTGATCAGTGACCGCACCACCGCGTCGAGCATTCCGTTGCTGGTCATGCAACACGCCGACGACTTCATCTGGCTGCCCGAAGACACCACCGGTTTCCTCAGCGGGCGCATCCTGGCCGCCATCGAGCGCTATCGCCAGGCCGCCCTGCCGCCGATGTTCGGCGCGCTGGTGAAGTTTGCCCGCACCTATGAATACTCCTGGCACACCCCGGGCCATGCCGGTGGTACGGCGTTTCTCAAGAGCACCGCCGGACGTGCCTTCTACGAATTCTTCGGCGAGAACCTGCTGCGCTCCGACCTGTCGATCTCGGTCGGCGAACTGGGTTCGCTGCTCGATCACAGCGGCCCCATCGGCCAGGGCGAACGCTACGCCGCCAAGGTCTTCGGCGCGCACCGCACGTACTACGTGACCAACGGCTCGTCGATGTCCAACCGCGTCATCCTCATGGCCAGCGTCACGCGCAACCAGATCGCCCTGTGCGACCGTAACTGCCACAAGTCCGCCGAACATGCGATGACCCTGTCCGGGGCGATTCCGACCTACCTGGTGCCGACCCGCAACCGCTACGGCATCATCGGCCCGATCCTGCCGCAGACCCTGAGCGCCGAAGGCGTGAAAGCCGCCATCGCCAGCAACCCGCTGGTCAAGAAAGGCATCGACCCGACGCCGGTGCACGCCATCGTCACCAACTCCACCTACGACGGCCTGACCTACAACGTCACCCGCGTCGAGGAGCTGCTGGGCGAAAGCGTCGACCGCCTGCACTTCGACGAAGCCTGGTACGGTTATGCGCGCTTCAACCCGCTGTACACCGGACGCCATGCCATGCACGGCAACCCGGCCGATCACGACAAGTCCAAGCCGACCGTGTTCGCCACCCAGTCGACCCACAAGTTGCTGGCCGCCCTGTCCCAGGCCTCGATGATCCACGTGCGCGACGGCCGTAACCCGATCGAACATGCGCGTTTCAACGAGTCGTACATGATGCACGCCTCGACTTCGCCGAACTACGCGATCATGGCCTCCTGCGATGTCAGCTCGGCGATGATGGAAGCCCCGAGCGGGCAGATCCTCACCAGCGAGTCGATCGAAGAAGCGATCAGCTTCCGCCAGGTGCTCTCGCGCATGCACAACGAGATGCTGAGCAAGGACGACTGGTTCTTCACCTGCTGGCAGCCGCCGAGCGTACAGGTGGGCGCAGCGACCGTGCCGTTCCATGAGGTCGACCCGGTCACGCTGAAAACCGACCCGAACTGCTGGGTGCTGCATCCGAATGCGGTATGGCACGGTTTCGGTGACATCGAAGACGGCTACTGCATGCTGGACCCGATCAAGGTCTCGGTACTGGCCCCGGGCATGGGCGACGACGGCAGCCTGCTGGCCCACGGCATCCCCGCCTGCGTCGTCACCGCGTACCTGGGACGCCAGGGCATCGTGGTCGAGAAAACCACCGACTTCACCATCCTGTTCCTGTTCTCCATCGGCATCACCAAAGGCAAGTGGGGCACGCTGCTCAACGCCCTGCTCGACTTCAAGCGCGACTACGACGACAACGCCGAACTGGAGCTGTGCCTGCCCGACCTGTACAACGCCAACCAGCGACGCTATGCCGGCATGGGCCTGAAGGACCTGGCCGACGAAATCTTCGCCGCCATGAAGAAACACAAGACCACCGCCAACATGTCCCAGGCGTTCGGCACCCTGCCACAAGCCGAGTTCAGCCCGGTGGAGGCCTACGAAAAACTGGTGCGCAACGACATCGAACTGGTCACCCTCGACCAGGCCGCCGGCCGCCTCGCCGCCACCGGTATCGTGCCGTATCCGCCAGGCATCCCGTTGCTCATGCCAGGCGAGAACGCGGGCCCAGCGGACGGTCCTTTGCTTGCGTACCTCAAGGCACTGGAAGCCTTCGACAGATCCTTCCCGGGCTTCACCCATGACACCCACGGGATCGAAGTCGAAGACGGCGTTTATCGGATGCTGGTACTGAAATAAATTAAACAGCTTCACCGCAACCCTTGTGGGAGCGAGCTTGCTCGCGATAGCGTTTTTCCAGTCAACATCAATGTTGCCTGACACGACGCCATCGCGAGCAAGCTCGCTCCCACATTGCTTTTGCATACCCTTTCAAATCCCTATGGGCAAATTCAATCACGGCGCTCTATGATTGATCCCCATGACCACCACCGCTGCGACCCGCTCACCCTGCCCGCCCGGCGCCTGCGACTGCGGGCGTGACCCGCTGCTGGAAACACCGGGGGCGGACCTGCGCATTCTGTTTCTGACCCGCAACGAAGAAAAACGCCTGATCGAACGCCTGGAGAACCTGCAGAGCCTGAGCGATCTTGAGCACGTGCAGCGGCGCATGTTCGAGCAGTTGGGCATTCGCGTGGCCATCGCCCCGGGCTTCAATGAAGTGCGCACCATGCGCGGCATCGGCATCCAGGTTGGCGAACTGCCGGGACTGTGCCGCAAGACCCGCGCGAGCATCCCCGCGGCCATTCGCCGTGCCATGGAAAAGCGCCCGGAGATAGCCTACGACCTGCTCAACGCCAACGACCTGTTGCGTGACGCCTGATGAAACTGCTGCTCGAATTCCCTCGCACCGACGAGATCCTCACCTCATTCGCCCTGGCCATCGGTGCCGACCTGCAGGGCTACCGCAACCACATCTACCGGGTGCTGAATTTCCACGCGGCCCTCAGCGCTGCCGACGGTTTGCCCTCGGACGCCGTGCAGATCGCCGCAGCGTTTCACGACCTGGGTATCTGGACCGATGACACCCTGGACTACCTGCCGCCCTCCATTGCCCTGGCCACCGAGTACCTCGACAGCCAGCAGCGATCGGACCTGAAGGAAGAAGTCAGTGCGCTGATTCTCGAGCATCACAAGCTGCGCCGGTATCGCGGCGCTTGTGCCGAAAGCGTCGAAGCCTTTCGCCAGGCCGATCTGGTGGATGTGTCCCTGGGCCTGGTGCGTTTCGGCTTGCCTCGAAGCTTCGTCAAAACCGTGCAGTCGACCTTTCCCGACCATGGTTTTCACTCGATGCTGATGAAGCTTTCAGTCCGGCAACTGATCCGCTCGCCGCTGCGGCCGTTGCCCATGTTTCGCTGGTGAAACAGACGCTTATATCGACTGAAAGCCTACTTTCTAACTAGCCATTACTGGATATTTCGCAATTCGAACCTACGCTCTTGACGGGGAACCTGAACATCATCGCCGAGCCGGGCGCGGCCAAGGTCGCTGCAGCGCGGACCAAGAGGCCAGGTAAACAGCCGAATCCGCGGGTGGCCGGCACCGTCCACGCGCATTCGAAATGGACATTTGCTGAGGTAGATACATGCCGAACAGAACACTTGCCGTATCTGCATCCGCGCTACTGACCCTGTGCTGCCAACAGGCCTGGGCCGGCGGCATCATGCTCTACGAAATCGGCACCGACAACGCAGGCCTGGCCAACGCTGGCGCCGCCGCCCGTGCCCAGGGCCCCTCGACCATCGCCAGCAACCCGGCGGGCATGAGCTACCTGCCAGGCACGCAAATCACCGGCGGCCTGCAAGTGCTCTACGGCGACCTGAGCTTCGACCGTGACTCCGGCACCAACACTGCCGGCAGTGGCAGCGGCAATGCCCTCGATCCGATCCCCGGTGCCAGCTTCTTCATCAGCCATGAACTGGACGATCACTGGAGCGTCGGTTTCGGCTCCTATGGCGACTTCGGCCTGGCGGTCAACTACGACAACGACTGGTCCGGCCGCTACTTCGCGCAAAACTCCAGCCTGCTCGGTCTGTCCCTGGTGCCGAGCGTGTCCTACCGCTTCAACGAACAATGGTCGGTGGGCGTGGGCGTCAAGGCCATGTATGGCATGTTGCAGGCGCAAACGGCGATTGACCGCTCGCCCTTCGGCTTCACCGACCGCACCGACGGCCAGTACAAATACAAGGACAACGCCTGGGGCTACGGCGCCAACGTCGGGGTGATCTACGCCCCGCAACCCGGCACGCGCATAGGCCTGGCCTACACCAGCCAGGTCGACCTCGACTTCAAGGACCGGCTGGACGTCAAGGGCGATGGCCGCCTGCTCGACCGCATCAACAACACCGACACCGAACTCGACATCAAGGTGCCGCAAACCCTGACCCTGAGCCTGTTCCAGCAACTGGACCGGCAGTGGGCCCTGCTGGCTTCGGCCAACTGGCAGGACTGGTCCGAGTTCGGCGATATCGGCGTTGAAGTCGACACCACGGCGCTGGGTTCGCAATCGAAAAACGTCGACGCCGGATTCAAGGACACCTGGCACCTCTCCCTTGGCGCGCAGTACCAGGCCACCGAACAGTTGTTGTGGAACTTCGGCGTGGCCTATGACAGCAGCGCCGTTTCGGACAGCAACCGCAGCGTGATCGTGCCGATGAACGAATCCTGGCGCATTGCGACGGGAGCCACCTATGCTCTGAACAAGGACACCGATGTCAACGTCAGCTGGGCCATGGTCTGGCTCGGCGACATGCCGATCGACCAGACCAAGTCCGTATCCGGCAACCGAGTTTCCGGCGAGTTCGACAACGCCTGGATCCAGGCCCTGACCGGGAACATGACCTGGCGCTTCTGATGCTCAGACAACGCAAGAACGACGATTTCAACCAAGGAGTAAACACCACTATGAATCTGTCCCGAAAACTGCTGGTCGGCGCTACGCTGGCAAGTCTGTTGCTAGGCGGCTGTACCTCGAAAGTGACCGAGAAGGAACAATACTCAGGCTTCCTGCCCAACTATAACAACCTGCAGGAAGTCGAAACGCCGAGCGGTGGCACCGCGATGCGCTGGGTCAGCCCGTCGTGGAACCCGAATGCCTATGACACCGTGGTGTTCAACAAGCTGGAGCTGTACCCGGCGCCCAAGCCCGATGAGCGGGTCAACCAGCAGACGCTGACCGACATCCAGAACTACATGACCAACAAGGCCAAGGCCACGCTCGGTCAGAAGTACCGCGTAGTGTCCACCTCGTCAGCCGCTCCGGCGGGTTCCCGGCCGCTGATCATGCGCGCTGCGATCACCGGGGTGAACGCCGAGAACGAAGGCATGAAGTGGTATGAAGTGGTGCCCATCGCGGCCGTAGTCGGCGCAACCCAGGCCGCCACCGGTCACCGTGACCAGGAAACCACCCTGTTCATCGAAGCCGAATTCATTGACGCGAAGAGCAACCAGACCGTAGCCAAAGTGGTGCGCAAGGTGTTCGGCAGCGAACTGAAAAACGAAAGCCAGAAGATTACCGCCCAGGACTTCAAGGCGGCGATCGACAAACTGGGTACCGACTTCCAGGCCTTCATCAAGTAACCCCCCCTGTACCTGTGGCGAGCGAGCTCGCCACAGGGATTTCCCTTGACCCTTGCGGTCACTTTTTCATCCCCACCCGCCGACGCATCTCGGCGGTGATCGCCTGCTGCGTCTTGCGCATCTGTGCCCAGGGTTCATCGCCGACTTCTGCCAGGCGTTCATGTGCATTGTGCAGGTTCCACTGATTGCCGCCCTTGAGCTCGGCAACCTCCTCGCGAAAAATCGGCATCGACACCGGCAGACCCTCGCGGGTACGTACCGCGTAGGCGCAGATGGTGGTCGCCCCCAGGCCGTTGCGCAGGTAATCGATGAAGATCCGGCCGACCCGGTTCTTCGGTCCCGACACCGCCGAAAAACGCTCGGGCAACAGCTTGGCCATGTGACTGACAATGGCATGGCTGAAGTCCTTGACCTCATCCCAACCGAGCTTGCGAGTCAGCGGCACGACCACATGGATGCCCTTGCCGCCGCTGGTTTTCAGAAACGCCTTGAGCCCCAGTTCATCCAGCACCGACAGCGTCAGCGCAGTGGCCTCGACCATGCGCTTCCATGGCAGCGCCGGGTCCGGGTCAAGGTCGAGGACAAAGCGGTCTGGCTTGTCCAGGTTGGCCGACGTGGCGTTCCAGGTATGCAGCTCCACGGTACTCATCTGCACCGCGCCAATCAGCGCCTCGGCGTTGTTGATGAGCATGATCGGCTGGCCGGTGAGCTGCTTGTCCAGCGTGGTGATGCCCGGGATCGCCAGGTGCTCGGCATTCTTCTGGAAAAACAGTTCGCCGGCGATGCCGTCCGGCGCACGCACCAGCGCCACCGGACGATCCTTGAGTTCGGGCAGGATCCACTCGGCAACGCTCGCGTAGTACTGCGCCAGTTGCAGCTTGGTGGTGCCGCTGTCGGGATCGATCACCCGGTCCGGGTGAGTGATTCGTACCTTGCCCTGCTCCAGACCGATTTGTGAGGGGGCGGGCTCGGTTTTCTTGTGCGTGGTTTTTTTCGCAGTGGAGGTTTTCACGGTTTTCGCGCGCTCCTCGGTGATGTCTTGAGCGGGTTTGTCATCGCGCAGGCCATGGAACACGGCATGACGCACCGAGCCGTCCCTGGTCATTTCAGCGAAGGCCACTTCCGCCAGCAGTTTGGGTTTGAGCCAGTGAACGTCCCTGGCCTCGGAGCCGTCGGGCGGATTGACCACCGGCGGTTTTTTCACCCGCAACGGCTTGAGCTGCTCATGGATGCTGCGCAGGGTCGCCTCGTTGAACCCGGTGCCGACCTTGCCGGCGTAACGCAACTCGCCACTGTCGCGGTCATGCAGCCCCAAAAGCAATGCGCCGAAGGCATGGCGCGAGCCTTTCGGGTCGGTGAAACCGACGATGACGAACTCCTGTCGATGTTGGCATTTGAGCTTGATCCAGTCGCTGCTGCGCCGGGAGACATAAGGCGAACCCAGGCGCTTGCCGATCAAGCCTTCCATGCGCATCTGGCAGGCGCTGTTGAGCAAGGCCTGTGGCTCCTCGCCGAACGACTCGGAGAAGCGCAGCAACGGCTGGTCGTTGGCCTTGAGCACTGTCGAAAGCGCGGCCCGGCGCTCTTCGACCGGCACCTCGCGCAAGTCCACGCCGTTGAGGTATGGCATATCGAACAGGTAGTAGAGAATGCCGTCGCTGCGATTCGCCTCGAAGGCGTTCTGCAGCGCCTGAAAGTCCGGCACACCCTGGTCGTCGGCCACCACCATTTCGCCGTCGAGCCACGCCGACTCCAGGCCCAGCGCAGCCAGGGCCTCGGCCTGGCGGGGTAACTTGTGGGTCCAGTCGTGGCCATTGCGGGTGATGAGTTTGACCGCGCCGTGGTCGATGCGCGCCATGATCCGGTAACCGTCGAACTTGATTTCGTAGCTCCAGGGACCGTCCGGGACTTTTTCCACCAGCGTTGCCAGCTCAGGCTTGAGCAGGTCCGGCAGCCTGGCCTTGCGGGCGCCGGTCAGTGGCGAGGATTTTTCCTGGGCACTGGCTGCGGGCTTCCTGACGGGCTTGGGTCTGGCGGCCGGTTTCGAGGGTTTGTCGGCGATGCGCCGCTCGCTGAGCACGCTGTCCGGTTCGGCGCTGAGCACATCGTAGTCATGCTGCGAACGGGCGGCGCCGTCCTGATGCTTGATCAAGAACCACTGCTCCTGTTTGCCCGGCATGTGCGTGCGCACCAGGTTCCACAGGCCGCCAAGCTTCTCTCCCTGCAATTCGAACTTGAGTCGCCCCTTGGCATAGGCCTTGGCGGGATCGTCCTGGGGAATCCAGATGCCCCGATCCCAGACGATGACCTCGCCGGCACCGTAATGCCCCTCGGGAATGCTGCCTTCGAACGTGGCGTACGCCAGCGGATGGTCTTCGACGTGCACCGCCAGGCGCTTGACCGAGGGGTCCAGGGACGGGCCCTTGGGCACGGCCCAGCTCTTGAGTGCGCCGTCTAGCTCCAGGCGAAAGTCATAGTGCAGGTGGGAGGCATCGTGCTTTTGAATGCAGAACTGCAAGGCATGATCCCCGGCAGTTTTCTTGCGCGAGCGCTTGTCGGCAGCAGGCTCGGAAGTCGCCGAAAAATCACGCATGCGGTTGTAGTCATCGAGGTTGCGGGCCATGGCTCACCTGCTTCGCGCCAGGACGTCGAATGCAAACGTCTCCTAACCCAGCAGAGCCGGCGAGCGGCGCAATAATTCAATCGATGTGGGAAATGCCCGGACAGACGGGCTGTTAGCGCGGGGTACAAGCAGGAGATGTGCCCTACATCAAACTGTGGGAGCTGGCTTGCCGGCGATGAGGCCGGCACATCCAACATCAATGTCGCCTGACACACCGCCATCGCTGGCAAGCCGGCTCCTACAAGGGGATTGGGTCGTCCGCAAATGCCAGGTTCACCACAAAAACTGTGGGAGCTGGCTTGCTGGCGATGAGGCCGGCATATTCAACATCGATGGCGCCTGACACTCCGGCATCGCTGGCAAGCCAGCTCCTACAAGGGGATTGGGTCGTCCGTAAATGCCAGGTTCACCGCAAAGACTGTGGGAGCTGGCTTGCCGGCGATGAGGCCGGCACATCCAACATCAATGTCGCCTGATACGCCGTCATCGCTGGCAAGCCAGCTCCTACAAGGGGATTGGGTCGTCCGCAAATAGCAGGTACACCACAAAAACTGTGGGAGCTGGCTTGCCGGCGATGAGGCCGGCATATTCAACATCGATGGCGCCTGACACTCCGGCATCGCTGGCAAGCCAGCTCCTACAAGGGATTGGGTTGTCCGCAAATGCCAGGTTCACAACAAAAACTGTGGGAGCTGGCTTGCTGGCGATGAGGCCGGCATATTCAACATCAATGTCGCCTGATACGCCGTCATCGCTGGCAAGCCAGCTCCTACAGTTGGATTTTTGCCTTGCCCCTGGTCAGGCATTGCCCTTGGCCTGTTGCTCCAGGTGCAATTGCAACTCTGGGTCGATCTGCAACGCCGCGGCCAGTTCATCCAGATAATTGCGCTCGGCGTCCTGCTGGTCGTCCACCAGCATCACGCTGGCCAGGTACATCTCCGAGGCCATGCCGGGGTCGGTGGCCGACTGTGCCACTTCATTGGGGTCAAGCGGCTTGGCGACTTCATCGTCCAGCCATTGCTGCAATTGCGGATCGTCGGTGTGACGACCGATTTCAGTGCTGATCATGTGCTTCTCTGCTTCATCGATCCGGCCATCGGCCTTGGCCGCGGCGATCAATGCCCGCAGGATCGCATGGCTGTGCTCCTCGGCCTCCGGACCGGCCAGCAAGTCCACGGTGCGTGGCGCTTCCTGCGGTGCCAACGCCTGGCTGCGCTGCCAGGCCTGATACGCCTGGTACGCCATCATGCCCAGTGAGGCCAGTGCCGCATAATTGGTGCCACCGCCGGAGCGGCTTTGTGGCGCGCCACCCATCGGCGAGCCGCCGCCAAGCAAACCACCGAGCAATCCGCCCAACCCACCGCCACCGCCGCCCGCACCGGCACCGGCGCCACCGCCCAACAACCCGCCGAGCAAGCCGCCCAGGTCGCCGAGCCCGCCCTGGGCCGAGGCGCCACCGCCACCCTGTTGCGCCATCGAGCCTTGGCCGGCGCGCAGTAATTGTTCGAGCAGATCACTGGTGTTCATCACGCTTGTCCTCTTTGGAAGGGTTCTGTCCAGTCAGGCAACGATAGACCTCGCAAGCGAATGTGCCAGCACCGTTGGGCCGACGCACCCGCGCCAGCGTGGATTTGTCCGGGGTATTTCTTTTCGGCACAGCTAAGATTCATAGGTGGTGAACCTTATTCGCGGATACCCGGTCGATACCTGCAACCCGACCCGCTTTGCCACCGCCCCGTACGCGGGGTGACAACTGGCTTGCTTCATTCACTGGAGAACGCCCCCGTGATTTCAACCCTGTACATCGCCAGGCTCAAAGCATGGGGCGCCCATGGCTTTACCGCCACTGGCGTGGTCACCGCTTTCCTCGCCACCCTGTCCCTGCTGGACAACCAGCCGACCCATTGCCTGCTGTGGCTGGGCGTTGCCCTGATCGTCGATGGCCTGGACGGTGCGCTGGCACGCAAGGTCAATGTGCAATCGGTGCTGCCGAGCTTCGATGGCTCGATCCTCGACCTGGTGATCGATTACCTGACGTATGTGTTCATCCCGGCACTGTTCATCTACCGCTACATTCCGCTGCCGGACTACACCTTGCTGCTCAGCGTGTCGCTGATTCTGGTGTCGTCGCTGTTCTGCTTCTGCAACGTCAACATGAAGAGCAAGGACAACTATTTCCAGGGCTTCCCCGCCGCCTGGAACGTGGTTGCCCTGTGCCTGTACATCATCGCCCCGTCGCCGTGGATCACCTTCATTACCATCATTGGCCTGGCCCTGCTGACCGTGACCCGGATGAAATTCCTGCACCCGTTCCGCGTGCGCCGGTTCATGCCGATCAACATTGCGGTGACGGCCATCTGGTTGCTGTGCAGCCTGTCGCTGGTGCTCAACCATCCAGTGATCAACCCGCTGGTGATGGGGCTGTGGCTGCTGATGTCGGCGTACTTCCTGGGCATCTGCCTGTGGCGCACGGCGCTGGAGTGGTTCGACGAATCGCGGCTCAAGTAGCCATGCCGGCGAAAGTCATTTAGCAGACATCACACTACCCCTTGTAGGAGCGAGCGTGCTCGCGATGGTCGATAACGATTACGCGTGTTTTCTGGATGCACGCGGTGTTTTCGAGTCCATCGTCGGATCGCCGCCCGGAGCAGGCTCGCTCCTACAAGGGCCATTAGCGCCGCGTAATCACCACCTCCAGGTATTCACTCGGCACCACCAGCGACTTGTCGCCCGCCCGGTTCATCCGGTTGATCAGTTCGGTCAGGTCCGTTTCCAGCGCCTTGGCGCCGTCTTCGGGCAGCGCGGCGAAGGCCTTGTGCACCGGCCCGTACCACTGGCGGAAGGTGTCGATGAAATGCGCCGTCGAGCGATAGCGGAAATTGAACGTGCGGCGCGTCACCTGGAGCAGGAATTGCCGCTCGTCAAAATGCTCGTGCAACCAGGCTTCGGTGCCCCAGCGCGAGGGCGGATTCGCTCCCGGCGCAGGTGGCAGGTGCTGGCCAAGGGTCTTGAACATCTGGCCGACGAACCCTTCCGGCGTCCAGTTGGCCAGGCCGATCCGCCCGCCCGGGCGGCAGACCCGTGCCAGCTCCGCGGCGGCCTTGGGCTGGTCCGGCGTGAACATTACGCCGAAGGTCGACAGCACCGCATCAAAACTGCCGTCGGCAAAGGGCAAGGCTTCGGCATCGGCGACCTGGAAGCTGACTTTCAGGCGTTCGGCCCGGGCCCGCTCTTCACCTCGTTCCAGCAGGGCCGCGACATAGTCGGTGGACGTCACCTGGCAGCCACGGCGCGCGGCAGCGAGGGTCGCGTTGCCGTTGCCGGCGGCAACGTCGAGCACGCGCTCATCGCACAACAGGTCGCAGGCTTCGACCAGTTGCTCGCCGACGATTTGCAGGGTGGTGCCGATCACGGCGTAGTCACCGCTGGCCCAGGAGGCCATCTGGCGGTTTTTCAAGGCAGTCAGATCAATGGGTGTACTCATGGAGGCAGTCTCTGGGGTGAAGCACGAATCGGGCCTGACCGCGGTTACTCCGCAGTCGTCGGATCGATGATGTTCATGACCTGGGAAATCCGGTTGGCGGGAAAACCACTGATCCTCGCGTGCTCCTGGATCTGCCCCTCGTTCGGCGCGATGTACACGCAATAGAGTTTGTCACCGGTGACATAGCTCTGCAGCCACTGCACCTCCGGCAACTCACGCAACGCCTGGCAGGACTTTAGCGAAGCGGCTTTCAAATCCCTTTCCGACAATGCTCCGGCGCCCTGGATCTCGCGTTCAATCACGAACTTCGGCATGGCAACCTCTCTTTTCTTGTTCTGGGAAGCAGGGCCGGTATTGACCCCGTAGACAAACTATCGTCCTGACGGGTGCTGGCGTCCTGTCCGATCGTCGCCCAGGCCTGCCCGATCGTCCGGAGATTCCACGTTGCGCACCGAGGCGTTCACAATCAGGAATCCTGCCACGGGGAACGCCCTATGGACGCTCTGTCACAAACCCTGCGCGTCGTGCACCTGGTCGGCGCGATCTTCATCAACGCCCGGTTCACCGCGCCCTGGTGCTACCAGTCGCCCAGCGCCGACACGGCGGCGCCGTTCCTGGAGCCCGATGCGGAACGGGTGGTGATCTTTCACCTGATCACCGAGGGCGAGTGCTACGTCGAGCTGGGCGATGATCCGCCGCTGCTGCTCAGCGCCGGCGACGTGGTGATCTTCCCCCAGGGCGACGCCCATCGCATGTGCTCCCGACCGGGATTGCCCCCGGCCACCGGTGCGCGCCTGGATGCGGTGCTGGCGCGCCGGCCCCGCCAGTTGAGCTATGGCGGCGGTGGCGCGGTCACCCGCCTGGTGTGTGGCTACCTGGCCTGCGATACGCGCCTGGCGGGCATATTGCTCAAGGGCTTGCCGGCCGTGGTGCGGGTCAATGTGCGCGGATCGAGCGCCGGTATCTGGCTGGAGTCCTCCGTGCGCTACGCCCTCGCCGAAGCCCGCTCGCCCCGCCCCGGCGGCGAAGGGGTATTGGCCAAACTCGCCGAAGTGCTGTTCATCGAAGTGCTGCGCCTGTACATGAACGAACAGGACGAAGGCCGCACCGGCTGGCTGGCCGGCGTGCGCGACCGAATCGTCGGCGCCGCCCTCAACGCCTTGCACAAGAACCCCTGCCACGCCTGGACGCTGGAAGAACTGGCCCGCACCGCCAGCACCTCAAGATCGGTGTTGGCCGAACGCTTCCAGCAACTGGTGGGGATCTCGCCGATGCAATACCTGACGCAATGGCGCATGTTGCTCGCCGCCAACCTGTTACGCAGCAGCAACAGCTCATTGACGCGGATCGCCGAAGAAGTGGGCTACCAGACCGACACCGCCTTCAGCCGCGCTTTTCGCCGCGAGTTTGGCGCACCGCCGGCGGCGTGGCGGCGCGGGCAGGCGGCTTCCCATCACTTGAGCGGTCGCTGAGCCGGTAGGGGCGACAGCACCACCCAGGATCGCTACTCTCGCGACTGACCTCTGAAAGGACTCACACTATGAAACTCCGCCTGGACTCGCTTGCTCGACATATGCACCACAGCAACACGTTCGCTGCGTGGATCCACCAGCAGTTCCACTACGAATACGCCGGTCAGCCACTGACCGACTGGCAACGAGAGTTCGCCGAAGGTCAACACAACGGCGACTGGAAATGTCTGATTGCCCTCGACCATGACGAGCTGCTGGGCGGCGCGGCGCTGGCCAGCGCCGACCTGGCCCATCGCCCGGATCTTGGGCCTTGGCTCGCTTGCGTGTTCATCGCCCCAGAGGCACGCGGCAAGGGCCTGGCGGAGCGGCTGATCGAAGGGATTTGCGCGCAAGCCAAAGCCAGCGGCGAGAAGAGGATCTACCTGCACACCCAGGACCAGAGCGCGTATTACGCCAAGCGCGGTTGGGTCGTGCTGGAGCGTTTTCAGGCATGGGAAAAAGATCAATGGCTCATGGCACGGGACTTGTGAGCCATTGATCGAGCGGATTACGCCGCTGGCGTGCCGGCCTTGGCCTCCTCCAGCAACTGCTGAATCACTTTCTCCTGAGTGTCGTAGCTGCCTTCACCGAAGTGGGTGTAGCGCACCTGTCCCTTGGCATCGATGATGTAGTGCGCCGGCCAGTACTGGTTGTCGAAGTTGCGCCAGATCGCGTAGTTGTTGTCGATCGCCACCGGGTAGGTGATGCCGTATTCCTTCACCTTGTCCCTGACGTTGTCGATGATGCGTTCAAAGCCGTATTCAGGCGTGTGCACGCCGATCACCACCAGGCCGTCCTTTTCATATTTCTTCGCCCAGTCCTTCACGTACGGCAGGGTGTGTTTGCAGTTGATGCAGTCGAAGGTCCAGAAGTCCACCAGCACCACCTTGCCTTTGAGGGCTTCGTTGGTCAGTGCGGGTGAGTTGATCCACTCCACCGCGCCGGACAGCGACGGCATCGCGCCCTTGGCGTCGCCCATGGTGCTGTCGGCCTTGACCTTGCTGACCAGGTAATCGACGACTTTCGGCACGGTTTCCAGCACGCCTTTCTCGACGCTGCTGACACCTTGCGATGAGGTGTTGGCCAGCAACAGGTCGTTGCCTCCCGTTGCGATCAGCGCTGCACCGCCCAGCACCGCAACCCCGGCGCCCCGGCGCAGCCAGCCAGTGACCGGAATCGACGGTTTCAAGCGATTGACCAGGCCGCGACCGGCGAAGATCAAGACGCCCAGGGACAGCGCACTGCCCGCGCCATAGGCCACCAGCAACACACTGGTGCCGGCGTTCGCGCCCTGCAGCATGGCGCTGGTCAGAATCACTCCGAGGATCGGCCCGGCGCAGGGTGCCCAGAGCAGCCCGGTGGCGACACCGATCATGATCGAAGCCAGCGGCCCGGACATCTTGCGCGAGTTCGGGTCGATGCGATTGCCCAGCATCACGAAGGGCCGCGCCAGCCAGTCGCCGACCCGGGCCGAAATCAGCGACAGGGCGAACAGCACCATCACGAACAGGGCGAAGTGGCGGCCGGTGTTGCTGGCCTGTATCACCCACTCAGTACTGACCACGGCCAGGCTCGAGACCAGGGCGAACGTCAGGACCATGCCACCGAGGGTCAGCAGGATCGAGGAGCGTGTGCGGTCGGCACCGGCGAACAGGAACGGCACGACCGGCAGGATGCACGGGCTGAGGACGGTCAGAATTCCGCCCAGGAAAGCGATGAGTAACATGGGATCACCTAATACACATTAGAGGGCAACACTTCATCACTGTAGGAGCGAGCTTGCCCGCGAAGACGTCGGCACATTCAATACAGATGTCATCTGCAAGGCCGCCTTCGCTGGCAAGCCAGCTCCCACAGTGGATTGGGGGTGTTTTCAAGCCGTTTGCTCATCCAGCAATTGCCCCTGAGGCGTACGGCTGGAACCGTCCTGCGCGAGGAAACCCTGGGTGCCCTTCTCCGCCACCGGCGTGAGCTGGAAGCAGGTGCTGCTGCCACAGGCGCTTTGCTCGACGGCGGCGTTGGCATGGGCTGCCGCACCGGCGAGGGAAAAGGCGACGGCGGTCAAAAAGCGCGATACGTTGTTCATGATGTCCTTCCTGATTCAATTGGATTAAGCGGTGGTTGCGCGCGACACTCAGTTTTCCGAGTTGCAGTGGTCGGCCAACTTGCTGTAATCGAGCACCTGGGTCCTGGACTGGGAGTCGAGGTAGGTCAGCCGGGCATTCACCACGCCGCAGGAAGGCGTAGAGTCTTCGGTCATCGACAGCACTTTCCTGATGTCGAGGTGGCTGCCATAGGTGTAGGTTTTCGGCGTGACATCGGCTTCGGCGCGGGCCGACAGGGTGCAGATGTTCAGGGCGGCAAACAGGCAGGCGGCGTAGATGGCTTTGGTGTTCATGGCGGATTCCTCGAAGTTTCAGCAGGTCGTTGGTTCGTTGGGCCGAGGCGGTCTGGTGTGCCTCGATGGAACCCATTAGAAGCCTGCGAGGTATCTCGTCTGTGTCGGGAATCGGCGCGAATCAATCGGTACGTATCAGAACGGGGCGCAGATACAGAGCAATACAAAACCGCTGAAAAACCGGCTTTTTTGCCTTCGTGTGTATCCGCGGGCAGGCCAGATACACTGCAATACAAAGGGCGGTCAGCGACCCCGCCCGGGCTCGATAGACTGTGTGGCAATCCCCATTTATCAGAGGTTTGGCCCAATGGATCACGTTGATCACATCCTCATCGTTGACGATGACCGCGAAATCCGCGAGCTGGTAGGCAACTACCTGAAGAAGAACGGCCTGCGCACCACCGTCGTGGCCGATGGACGGCAGATGCGCGCATTCCTGGAAACCACGCCGGTGGACCTGATCGTGCTGGACATCATGATGCCGGGGGACGACGGTCTGTTGCTCTGCCGCGAATTGCGCGCCGGCAAACACAAGGCCACGCCGGTGCTGATGCTCACCGCCCGCAACGATGAAACCGACCGTATCCTCGGCCTGGAAATGGGCGCCGACGACTACCTGGTCAAGCCGTTCGCCGCCCGTGAACTGCTGGCGCGGATCAACGCGGTGCTGCGACGCACGCGCATGCTGCCGCCGAACCTCGTGGTGAGCGAAGCCGGCCGCTTGCTGGCCTTCGGCCGCTGGCGCCTGGACACTTCGGCGCGCCACCTGCTCGACAACGACGGCACCATGGTCGCCCTGAGCGGTGCCGAGTACCGATTGCTGCGGGTGTTTCTCGATCATCCCCAGCGGGTGCTCAACCGTGATCAGTTGCTCAACCTGACCCAGGGCCGCGATGCCGACCTGTTCGACCGCTCCATCGATCTGCTGGTCAGCCGCCTGCGCCAGCGCCTGCTCGACGACGCCCGCGAACCGGCCTACATCAAGACCGTGCGCAGCGAAGGCTATGTGTTCTCGCTGCCGGTGGAAATCCTGGGCGATCAATCATGACCCTGGCGCTGCACTGGCCGCGGACCCTGGCCTCGCGACTGTCGCTGATCTTCCTGATCGGCCTGATCCTCGCCCAGGCCTTGTCCTTCGGCGCGCAATATTACGAGCGCTACGAGTCCTCGAAAAACACCATGCTCGGCAACCTGGAAACCGACGTTTCCACCTCCGTGGCCATCCTCGACCGCTTGCCCGCCAATGAACGCGCAGGCTGGCTGCAACAACTGCAGCGACGCAATTACAGCTACCTGCTCAATGAAGGTTCGCCGGGCACGCCGATCCGCACCGACATGCCCGATGCGCCCGTTGCCATCGCCTCGATCAAGGACGCCATCGGCCACGATTACCCGATGACCTTTACCGAC
Source organism: Pseudomonas sp. PB101 (assembly GCF_009764265.1). Classification (GTDB taxonomy): domain Bacteria; phylum Pseudomonadota; class Gammaproteobacteria; order Pseudomonadales; family Pseudomonadaceae; genus Aquipseudomonas. The sequence goes on along the minus strand of NZ_RWIR01000048.1, from coordinate 1,129 downwards.
ATCCCCGGGCCGAAAAAGCATTTTCAAGTGCACTTGAACCTGGCGGACGGCAGCCCGCTGACCATCGACGTGCGCCCGGCGATGGTGCCCTTGTCGCCCTGGCTGCCCATCGTGCTGCTCGGGCAACTGGCGTTGATGCTTGCCTGCACCTGGCTGGCGGTCAGAATCGCCATCCGCCCCCTCACCCGCCTGGCCGGCGCCGTCGAAACCCTGGACCCCAATGCCCACCCCGTGCTCCTCGACGAAAAAGGCCCGACCGAAGTCGCCCACGCCGCCAGGGCCTTCAACTCGATGCAGGCACGCATCGCGGCGTACCTCAAAGAACGCATGCAACTGCTCGCGGCGATCTCCCACGACCTGCAAACCCCGATCACCCGCATGAAACTGCGCGCCGAGTTCATGGACGACTCCAGCGAAAAAGACAAACTGTGGAACGACCTCGGCGAGATGGAGCACCTGGTGCGCGAAGGCGTGGCCTACGCCCGCAGCATCCACGGCGCCACCGAAGAAAGCCGGCGCACCGACCTCGACTCTTTCCTCGACAGCCTGGTGTTCGACTACCAGGACATGGGCAAGGACGTTCAACTCACAGGCAAGAGCACCGCCATCATCGACACCCGCCCCCACGCCTTGCGCCGGGTGCTGGTCAACCTGACGGACAACGCATTGAAATTTGCCGGTGCTGCCGAGTTGCGCGTGGAAAAACAGGTCGACGGCAAGCTGTCGATCAAAATCCTCGACCGCGGTCCGGGGATCGCCGAGGAAGAACTCAAGCAAGTGATGGAACCCTTCTACCGCGTGGAAAACTCGCGCAACCGCAGCACCGGCGGCACCGGGTTGGGACTGGCGATCGCCCAGCAACTGGCGGTCGCGATTGGCGGGGCGTTGGTCCTGAGCAATCGTGAGGGGGGTGGGTTGTGTGCGGAGTTGAAGTTGCCGGGGTAGAGCGTTTCGGTTCAGGGGCGAGGGATGTAGGACTGGGCGTAAAGAATGGTCGGCTCGTAGGCCGTCATCGCTGGCAAGCCAGCTCCCACAGTATTTGCGTCGAACACCATTTTTTTGGATGACATCAAACCTGTGGGCGGGCTTGCCCGCGATGAGGCCAGTACATCCAATATTGATGTTGGCT
>NZ_RWIR01000047.1 GCF_009764265.1 Pseudomonas sp. PB101 | reverse complement strand
TAATGCCGATCAGTTAAGCCTTCTCGCTTGACCTTTGGCCGCAAGAAATCAAAATCCGATGCCTGTACTGGCATCGGATTTTTTTATGCGTCTCGCTCGAGCCCTGGAACTGACCCACAACATCGCCTCCACTCCCAATTCAATCGAGGGACTGGATTCTTTACTCGATCCGTCTTTGGTCGAGCAGGCCCTTGAACAGGCCGGTGTGGCGACCCTGCGCAAGCGGCGTTTGCCACTGGAAATGATGCTCTGGTGCGTGATTTCCATGGCGTTCTTTCGACGCATGTCGGCATGGGATGTGGTCAGCCGCATGAACATCATGCTGCCGGGCCAACGTCCGCTGGTGGCACCCAGCGCTGTGGTTCAAGCCCGTCAGCGGTTGGGCTGCGAGGCTGTCCGACAGGTCTTCCATCTGACTCAGAAAAGTTGGCATGAGGCCGTGGATCACCCAACTTGGGCCGGCTTGCGTTTGCTGGGCGTCGACGGTGTGGTCTGGCGAACACCGGATACCCCGGAAAATCGGGCGCGCTACGACTCGGCCAGCAATCAGCATGGCGACACAGGTTTTCCCCAGATCCGCATGGTTTGCCAGATGGAGTTGACCAGCCACATGCTGATCGGCAGCGCGTTTGATGGCTATCGCAGCAATGAAATGAAACTGGCCGAACAACTGATCGACACCACGCCCGATCACTCGTTGACCCTGTTCGATCGAGGCTTTTACTCCTTGGGTTTGCTGCACCAATGGCAGCAGGCAGGCACCGAGCGGCATTGGCTGATGCCACTGAAAAAAGGCACACAGTACGAAGTGGTTCAGCGTTTGGGGCGCCAGGATGCGGTTGTCTTGTTAAGTACTTCGCCGCAAGCCCGCAAACAATGGCCGGGGCTGCCCGAGCGCCTGACTGCGCGACTCCTGAGCAAAACCGTCAAGGGCAAGGTGTGTCAGATCCTGACGTCGATGGCCGACCCGCTGCGCTTTCCGTCCGACGAAATCGTCGACCTGTATAGCCAGCGATGGGAGATCGAATTAGGGTTTCGCGAGATGAAACAGACGCTGCTCAACAGCAGCTATACGCTGCGCAGCAAGACACCCGAGATGGTCGAGCAGGAACTGTGGGGGGTGTTGCTGGGCTACAACTTGTTGCGCTATCAGATGGTGGAAATGAGCCGTCACTGTCCAGGTATTTACCCGTGTGAAATGAGTTTTAGCGCGTGTACCTGGGCGATTTTAGGGTTTATCAACAGTGTCTCGGCCGACCGCTCCGGGAACATCCCCAAGTACCTGGCCGAGCTTCATGCCTCAGCCCCGCACTATGTCCTGCCTCATCGGCGAGAGGAGCGTATTTATCCTCGCGCCATCCGGCTCAAATCGCCGAAGTATCCGATCAGAAATAAAAATGCCAGTCAGCTTAACTGACTGGCATTA
>NZ_RWIR01000046.1 GCF_009764265.1 Pseudomonas sp. PB101 | reverse complement strand
GTAGCGACGCTGTTACTGGTGGTGCCGGCAACGACACGATGATTGCCGACAATGGCGACGATATGTTCGTGTTCGGACTGCTGCCCTTCGGCAACGATCGGATCATCGGCTTCGATGCCAACGCGGCAGGAGGCCAGGATCTGCTCAATATTGCCGCGCTCAACATCACGGCCGCGACCTTTGGCAGCAGTGTCAACGTCGTCGATCTCGGTGCGGATACGTTGCTCAACTTCGGCGCTGACTCCATCACCCTGGTCGGTGTGGCCGACGCAACAACCGTCACTGCCTCGGACTTCATTCTGGCCTCTTGAGGTCCTGGCAAGTCCTGTCGCAGGGAGCGTGCACAGCAGAGGGGAGGGCAATGGATGCCCTCCCTTTCTCATTCCATTCAATTGCTGGAACCGAGCGTCTGGTGCACGTCGCACTCGGCTGCGGCTGCGTTGATTATAAGTTGGCGTAATACTTCGAATAACTAATAGAAAATTGACTAATCATGGTCCCGGAACGAAAAATCATCCCCAGACCGACGCCGTCAGAGCGCCGCGGATTTGCCGTTTCTCTCCTGCCAGAAAAATAACCAAAGGAGTCCCGACCCATGAAGCCTCCCGCTTCGTCCCAGCCGCGCCGTGCGGCAGCCGCTGCCTTCATCGGCACCATGATCGAGTGGTACGACTTTTACATTTACGCCACCGCTGCCGCGCTGGTGTTCGGCGCGCTGTTCTTCCCCTCCGACGACAAACTGTTCAGCACCATGGCCGCGTTTGGCACCTTCGCCGTGGGTTTCTTTGCGCGGCCGTTGGGCGGGATCGTCTTCGGTCATATCGGCGACCGCATCGGTCGCAAGAAGTCGTTGATCATCACCTTGTTGATGATGGGCGTGGTCACGGTGTGCATCGGCTTGCTGCCGACCTACGCACAGATCGGGGCCGCAGCGCCGGTGTTGCTGATTCTGCTGCGCATCGTCCAGGGCATCGCCGTGGGGGGCGAGTGGGGCGGGGCGGTGTTGATGGCCGGCGAACATGCACCGAAAGGCCGACGCAACTTCTTCGCCTCGTTTGCGCAATTGGGCAGCCCGGCGGGTTTGATCCTCTCGCTACTGGCCTTCAGCGCCGTCACCCGCCTGCCGGAAGAAGACCTGATGAGCTGGGGCTGGCGCCTGCCGTTCCTCGCCAGTTCGCTGTTGCTGCTGGTGGGCCTGGCGATTCGCCTGGGGGTCAATGAGTCGCCGGAGTTTCTTGCCAGCCGCGAACTGGCCAGCAAAAACAAACGCAAGGAGCAGGCGCCGGTCATGGAAGTGCTGCGCACCGCGTGGCGTCCGCTGCTGTTGTGCATCGGCGCCAACACGCTGGGGATTGCCGGGGTGTATTTCACCAACACCTTCATGATCGCCTACACCACCCAGCAACTTGCGCTGCCACGCTCGCTGATCCTGGAGTGCCTGTTCTTCGTCGCGATCATCCAGTTCTGCATTCAGCCGCTGGCGGCCTGGGTTGCCGAAAAGATCGGTGCAACCCGCTTCCTGTGCCTTGTGTCGCTGCTGGCCATGGCCTCGCCATACCCGATGTTCGTGCTGGTCAGCTCGGCCCAGGCACCGCTGATCATCCTCGGCATTGCCCTGGCGGTGGTGTGCATGGCGTCGTTCTACGCGGTGATCGCCGGCTACGTCAGCGGCATGTTCGAGACCCGCGTGCGCTACACCGCGATCTCCCTGGCGTACCAGATTTGCGGCGCCGTGGCCGGTGGCCTGACGCCGTTGATTGGCACGATGCTGGCGCACAAGTTTGCCGGCCAATGGTGGCCGATGGCGGTGTTCTACAGCCTGATCGCCGCGACTTCGCTGGTCTGCGTATTGTCCCTTGCCCGTCGCCATGCCAGCGCTGAACGCGTTGAGCTAGCCACCCATTGAACCTGTAGGAGCCGGCTTGCTGGCGATGGCGGTGCGTCAGTCGACCTGTCTATTGACTGGACGGGCGCGTTCGCCAGCAAGCCGGCTCCTACAAAGATCGTCGTTTCTAATTTGCAGGAGAAACTCATGTTGAAGATTAATGGCGAACGCCTCTGGGCGAGTCTGATGGCAATGGCCGAAATCGGCGCCACCGCCCGAGGCGGCAGTTGCCGCCTGGCCCTGAGCGATGAGGACAAGGCCGGTCGCGAACTCTTTGCCCACTGGTGCCGCGAAGCCGGCATGACCCTGAGCGTCGATGCCATCGGCAACCTGTTCGCCCGCCGCGCCGGCACCGATCCGGACGCTGCACCGGTGATGATGGGCAGCCACCTCGACACCCAGCCCGAAGGCGGACGGTTCGATGGCGTGTACGGCGTGCTCGCCGGCCTGGAAGTGGTGCGCTGCCTGAACGAACTGGGGATCCAGACCCGCAAGCCGCTGGAAGTGGTGGTGTGGACCAACGAAGAAGGCGCACGCTTCACTCCGGCGATGTTCGGTTCGGCGGTGTTCACCTGCATCATGGCGCTGGACGCCGCGCTGGCGGTGCGCGACATCGATGGCATCAGCGTCGCCGAGGCGCTGCAACGCACCGGTTATGCCGGCGAGCGGTCGTTGGGTGGCGCGGTGGATGCGTACTTTGAAGCGCACATCGAGCAAGGGCCGATCCTCGAAGACAACGCCAAGAGCATCGGCGTGGTCAGCGGCGGCCAGGCGATTCGCTGGCTCGACGTGCGGGTCGAAGGCATGGCGGCCCACGCCGGTACGACGCCGATGCCGCTGCGCAAGGATGCCTTGTACGGCGTGGCGCAGATGATCGAGGCCATCGAAGACCTGGCGGCGGACTTCGCCCCCGAAGGCCTGACCACGGTCGGTGAATTGAGCATCAACAAATCGTCGCGCAATACCATTCCGGGGCTGGTGAATTTTACCGTCGACCTGCGTCATCACCGTGATGAAACCATCGAGGCGATGGAGCAACAGGTCCGTGCGCGGCTTCAGGCGATCGCCGACGCTCGCGGTTTGAAGTTGGTGATCACCCCACACTGGATCAGCCCGGCGACACCTTTCGACGCTGACTGCGTGGCGGCGGTGCAACAGGCCGTGGACGGGCTGGGCTACGCTCAGCAGTCGATCGTCAGCGGTGCCGGGCATGACGCGATCCACCTGGCACGGTTCTGCCCGACGGCAATGGTGTTTATCCCTTGCGTGGGTGGCCTGAGCCACAACGAAGCCGAAGACGTGCTGCCTGAAGATGTGCGGCAGGGTACGGATGTGCTGCTTAACGCGGTGCTGGCCCGCGCATTAATCGTTGAATAAACACAATTCCCATGTGGGAGCGAGCCTGCTCGCGATTGCGGTGGATCAGTCGCCATCAATATTGAATGTGCTGCCCTCATCGCGAGCAGGCTCGCTCCCACACAGACAGGTATTCTCTCCATGCGCAGTTTTTTCCACCCCGAACAATTGCTCCACCATCCACGCAGCTACTACTCCCGTGGCCAGATGCGCACGCCGCAGGAAGTGCCGGAGCGTGCGCAGCGTCTGGTGCAGGCGTCTCACGCATTGGGTTTCAAGGTCGAGCAGCCGGCCGATGCCGGGCTCGATCCGCTGCTGGCGGTGCACGGCGCGCCGTACCTGGCGTTCCTGCAGGAAGCCCATCAGCGCTGGAAAGAGATCCCCGAAGACTGGGGCGACGAGGTCATGTCGAACATCTTCGTGCGTGAACCCAATGCCCTGCGCGGGATTCTCGCCCAGGCGGCGCGCTATCTGGCCGATGGCAGTTGCCCGGTGGGCGAGCAGACCTGGCGTTCGGCCTACTGGTCGGCGCAAAGCGCCATCGCCGGTGCCCGGGCGTTGCTCGATGGCGAGCCCGCAGCCTATGCCCTGTGCCGTCCGCCGGGCCACCACGCCCGGGCCGAAGCGGCGGGTGGTTTCTGTTATGTGAACAACGCGGCCGTGGCGGCCCAGGTATTGCGCGGCGGTTTTGCGCGGGTGGCGGTGCTGGATACCGACATGCACCACGGGCAAGGGATCCAGGAGATTTTCTACGACCGCGATGACGTGCTCTACGTTTCCGTGCACGGCGATCCGACCAACTTCTATCCGGGGGTCGCAGGCTTCGCTGAAGAGCGCGGTGCCGGGGCGGGCGAGGGTTTCAATCTGAACTTGCCGATGGCTCATGGTGCCAGCGAGGCGGATTTCCTCGGGCAACTGGATGTAGCGTTGAAGGCAGTAACGGACTTCGGTGCCGAGGTGCTGGTGCTGTCCCTGGGCTTCGATATTTTCGAACTGGACCCGCAAAGCAAAGTGGCGGTGACCCGCGAAGGGTTCGGCGTGCTCGGCGAGCGCATCCGCAGCCTCGGCTTGCCGTGCCTGATCGTGCAGGAGGGCGGGTATCACCTGGAGAGTCTGGAGGATAATGCGCGGGCGTTTTTTGTGAATGCCGAGGTGTGGCAGCTCTGAGTTAATTGCTGTCCGGGATACCGCCATCGCTGGCAAGCCAGCTCCCACAGGTTTCGCGTCGTCCACATATCTGCGGTTCTGCTCGGACACTGTGGGAGCTGGCTTGCCAGCGATGAACGATAACGCGGTCTGTAAGTGCCCTACGGCACTTGCCATAGCCCTTACGTTAACGTAAAGATTGCGGCAGGGCGCCGACGTATGAAGGCGCAGGGCGGACGACCCGGAGCGCTTGATGACGCTGATAAAAACAAACTCCCCCAAACTGCATCGCGAAGCCCGGCTGGCCCGGGAAAAGCTGCACCTGGAAGGCGAAGTGCCGGATGGCGTCCTGCGTGCGGAAATCGATGCCTCGTGGCGCCGCAGCCTCAGCCATGGCGTGCATTTCAACGCCAAGCACGAGCTGGCGCTGGAATCGAGCGCCAGCCTCGACCTGTTGCTGTCCAGCAATCGCCTGCTGATCGACGCCGCGTTGCCGGCCATCGATTACCTGGCCGAGCGTCAGGGCAAGGAAGGGCTGATCATCCTCGCCAACTCCGACGCCACCATCCTCGCCGTCGAAGGCCGCGCCGACCGCCTCAAGGGCAGCGGCCTGCAGGACATCACCCTCGGCGCCTGCTGGAGCGAAGCGGTTCGCGGCACCAACGCCCTCGGCACCGCGCTGGTGGAAGCCCGGCCGACCCTGATCGATTGCGGCGAACATTACCTGGACCGCCTCAGTGATTTCTCCTGCACCTCGGTGCCGATCCATTGTCCCCAGGGCGACATCCTCGGCGTCCTCGACCTGACCCGCGAAGGCCCCCTCGGCCGCGCCCACGACAGCACTGCGCTGCTGGCGATGGCGGTCAGCCAGATTGAAAGCCGCGTCTTTAACACAAGCTACCCGGACGAAATCGTCCTCGCGTTCCACAGCCGCAGGCAATACCTGGAGTCCCCGTGGCAAGGCCTGCTGGCCGTGAGCCTTGGTGGGCAGATCCTCGCGGTCAGCGCCCAGGCCTGTCAGTTGCTTCATGCCGAACGCTCGGCCCTGGTCGGGCGGCGCTGCGAGGAGTTTCTCGGCGTCGACGGCCTGCAGCTGTTGGCGCGCCTGCATCAGGGTGGGGCTGGCAGCCTGCAAACCGCCAAAGGCGAATTTTTCTACAAGACCCTGCGCGCGCCGCAGCGCTCGATCAACGTCAGCAGCCCACCACGCACAACCGCGAAACCGGTCAAGGCGCAACCGGATCTGGAAGCGCTCGCCGGCAGCAATACCCGCTACGCCCGTGCCTTGCGCATGGCCCGTCAGGGCCTGGCCAATGAACTGCCGGTCCTGTTACTGGGCGAAACCGGCACCGGTAAAGAGGTCATCGCCCGTGCCCTGCACATGGCCGGAGCGCGCTGCGACAAACCCTTCGTGGCGGTGAACTGCGCGGCGATCCCCGAGGGCCTGATCGAGTCCGAGCTGTTCGGCTATCGCGAAGGCGCGTTCACCGGTTCACGCCGGGGCGGCATGGTCGGGCGCCTGCAGCAGGCCCATGGCGGCACCTTGTTCCTCGATGAAATCGGCGACATGCCCCTGGCCTTGCAGGCCCGGCTGTTGCGCGTACTGCAGGATCGCAAGGTCGCGCCGCTGGGCGCCGGCGAAGAGCAGGACATCGACGTCGCGCTGATCTGCGCCACCCACCGCGACCTCAAGCGTCTGGTGGAAGAAAAACACTTTCGCGAGGACCTGTTCTACCGGGTCAACGGCATCAGCGTGATGCTCCCGGCCCTGCGCGAACGCGAGGATTTCAGCGCACTGGTCACTCGCATGCTGACGACACTGGGCGCACCCACCGTGGTCCTGCACGACGATCTCGATCGCTTGCTCGGCGGTTATCACTGGCCCGGCAACATCCGCCAACTGGAGATGGTCCTGCGCACCGCGCTGGCCATGCGCGAACCGGGTGACACCGTGCTGACCCTCGACCACTTGCCCGACAGCATGCTCGACGAGTTGACCGCCAGCGAACGACCCCAGGCCGGCAGCATCCGGGAAAACGAACTGGAGTTGATCCGTCAGTCCCTGGACACGCACCAGGGCAATGTCTCGGCCGCCGCCGACGCCCTGGGCATCAGCCGCGCGACCCTGTATCGCAAGCTCAAACAGTTGCGTTCGTGATGCAGCGCCTGATCGTTCGGCTGATCGACAGCCAGAACCCCGAGGCCCTGCAAGCGTCGCTGCGCTGGCTGTACAGCTTTGTGCGCCCCCATCGCCTGGCGATTGCCGGGCTGCTGAGCCTGTCGGTCTGTGCCTCGGCGCTGGTGCTGGTGCAACCCTGGCTGACCAAACTGTTGATCGACGACGGCCTGCTGGCGCGCAACTTCCCGATGCTGGTGTTGATTGCCGGGCTGATGATCGTCGCCGGGCTGCTGGGCACGGCGCTTTCAGGCATCAACCGCTACCTGCACACGCGCCTCTCCGGGCGCATGCTGTTTGCCCTGCGTGATGACCTGTACCGGCATTTGCAAACCCTGTCGCCGGGCTTCTACGGCCAGCGGCGCATCGGCGACCTGATGTCGCGCCTCGATGGCGACGTCGCGGAAATCCAGCGCTTTGCCGTGGACTCGCTGTTCTCGGCGGTGTCGAGTGTGATCGGCCTGGTGGTGGCCGTGGCGATGCTGCTGACCTTGTCCTGGAAGTTATCGCTGTTGGCCCTGGTGCTGATTCCCCTCGATGTAATCTGGCTGCGCTGGATGCGGCGCAAGGTCGAGCGCGATGTGCGGCAGTTGCGCGAGCGTTCGGCGGACATGTCGTCGTTCATGGTCGAGACGCTGCCGGTGATGAAGTTCATCCAGTCCGCCGGCCAGCAACAGCGCGAAGCGCGGCGCCTCGAGACGCTGGGGCAGGGCTACATGAGCCAGTTGCTGCGCCTGCAGGTCACCGAGTTTTTCACCCAGGCCGTGCCGGGCACGCTGACCTCGCTGTCCCGGGCCTGTGCATTCTTGATCGGCGGTTATTGGGTGGTGCAGGGCACCTGGCAGCTAGGCGCCCTGATTGCGTTTTCCACCTACCTTGGGATGGCCGTGGGGCCGGTACAGAGCCTGCTCGGGCTGTACGTGGCGATTCAGCGGATGACCGTCAGCCTCGGCCGGGTCATGGAATTGCGCGGCGAACAACCGACCGTGCTGACGCCCGCCACGCCACGGGCGATGCCCACTGGCGGCGATCTGTGGTTCGACAACGTGCATTTTGCCCATCCCGGCCGCCAATCGACCCTGCGCGGCATCGAAGCGCGGATTCCCTACGGTCTGAAAGTGGCCCTCAGCGGCGGCTCGGGCGAGGGTAAATCGACCCTGATCGATCTGCTGCAACGGCATCACGATCCACAATCGGGCCGGGTCCTGCTGGGCGACGTCGATCTGCGCGAACTGGATCTGTTCCAGCTGCGTCGACGCATTGCCATCGTCAGCCAGGACATCGTGCTGTTTCGCGGCAGCCTCGCCGACAACCTGGCCTATGCCGTGCCGGACGCCAGCCGCGAGGCGATTGCCGAAGTGGCGCGGCTGGCGCAACTCGACAGCCTGATCGAGTCTTTGCCCGAAGGCCTCGACAGTCCGCTGGGTGAGCGCGGCCAGCAGTTGTCCGGCGGGCAAAAGCAGCGCATCGCGATTGCCCGGGCGCTGCTGCAGGACCCTTTGATCCTGGTGCTCGATGAAGCCACTTCCGCGGTGGATGAGGCCACCGAGCGCGAAGTCATCGACGCCATCGACCGCCTGTTTGCCGGACGCACACGCATCCTGATCAGCCATCGTCCTTCAACCCTGGCCGATGCCGATCTGCGCTTCGAGTTGCTCGACGGCGTACTGACCTCGAAAACGGTGCCGCATGAAGCCTGAGTTGCGCATTGGTGTGGTGGACAGCGGCCATTCGGCGGCACAGCGGGTGCAGGTGATCGCCGGTCGGCGCTTTTCATTGCTTGAAGACGGCCTGGCCGAGGGCGACTTGCGCGACGATCCGCTGGGGCATGGCAGCGCGGTGATCGAGGCGATCGGCCGCCGCGCACCCTCGGCGCTGTTTTGCGTGGCCCAGGTGTTCGACCAGCGCGGCGTCACCAGCGCCTTGCAGATCGCCACGGCGATTGACTGGCTGGTGGCGCAGGACGTGCGACTGATCAATTTGAGCCTTGGCCTGCGCCAGGATCGCAGCCTGTTGCGCGCGGCCTGTGCAGCGGCGGTGGCGCGGGGCGTGCTGCTGTGCGCGTCGAGCCCGGCCCAGGGCGAAGGGGTGTTTCCGGCGAACTATCCGCAGGTGTTGCGGGTGACCGGCGATGCGCGCTGCGCCGAGCAGGAATGGTCGTGGCTCAACAGCGCCCAGGCGGATTTCGCTGCGTGTGTGCATGGCACCTACCCGGGGCAATCCGGGGCGAGCCTCGGTTGTGCCGCCTTGAGCGGGCACATCGCCGGGTTCCTCGCCGAACAGCCTGACGCCAGCAATGCGCAAGTCATCGAGTGGTTGCGCGAACATGCGCGTTACCGTGGCCCGGAACGGCGTTTCGGGCCATGACCGACATCGTCATTCTGGGTGCCGGACCGGCCGGTGCCGCGGTCGCGTTGGGGTTGCGGCGGCTGGGCCACGGCGTCACGCTGATCAGCGAATGGCGCCGGTTTGCAGCGCTCGAAGGCGTCTCGGTGCGGGTACTGGAGGCCTTGCGCAGCGCCGGCCTGCAGCACGCACTGGCGGATGCGACGTTACCCTCCCAGCGCCAGGTTTCATGGAATGGCCAGCAGCATGCGCAGAACATTGAATACTTGCTCGACCGACCGGTGTTTGACCGCGGCCTGCGCGAGGATTTGCGCCTGGCGGGGGTTGAGCTGATCGAAGGTCGGGTGCTCACGGTTCACTCATCGGCCACTGGTCATCGCATCGAAATCGACGGACGCGAACCGTTGCTCGCTGAATTTCTCGTCGAGGCCCGTGGCAGGCAGGCCCCCGCTATCGGCAAGGGTTTGCGCGGCCCCGAGACGGTCAGCCTGCTCAATCGCTGGCAGGGCTCGCCGGGCGAAACCGCCAGTGCCGTGGAAAGCCTCGAGGACGGCTGGGCATGGATGGCGCGGCGCGCCGACGGCCAGTGCTACTGGCAATGGACGGTGGACGTGGCCAGTGCCGGGTTGCCGGGCAAGGCGCAATTGCTCGATTACTGCCGGCAGCGGCGCCAGGGATCTCGTCTTGCCGAGGCATTCTTTGCTGGTGAAGAGGAAGCGGATCTACAACTGCACGCTCGCAGCAGCACGGCGATTCTGAGCCCGCAGGTGTGTGGCGACAACTGGATCCGGGTTGGTGATGCGGCAATGGCCGTCGACCCGCTGTCGGGCAATGGCATCTTTCAGTCGTTGTCGTCGGCGTTGCAGGCGCCGGCGGTGATCAACACGCTGTTGTGCAAGCCCGAACGCGCGGCCCTGGCCCAACGGTTTCACCAGCAGCGGGTGGAACAGCTGTTTTTGCGTTTTGCGCGGATCGGCCGGGATTTTTATGCCGATGAGCAGCGCTGGCTGGACCAGCCGTTCTGGCAGGCACGACGGAACTGGCCGGATGCCGAGGTGGCCCATGCCAAGGCGGATTTTGCAGCCCTGAAAATCGAACGGGCGCCGGTGCTGCGTGACGGTTTTGTCGATGAGGCCGAGGTGGTGATTACGTCGGATCAGCCGTTGGGGATCTGGCATGTGCACGGGGTTGAGCTGGCGCCGTTGTTGCGACGCTTGCGTAGCGAACCGGCGGAGCAGGCGTTGGCCGGTTTGACGGTGGAGCAGGGGCGGATGGTTCGCAGCTGGTTGCTGGGTCAGGGTTTCAAACCCTGAATGAAGAACGTCCGGATCCGGCGAAAAGCCTGTTCTCCCAGCGTAAAGCATCGTAATTTACGCGCCATAACGACAAGGAATTTTGGGGTGTAAGTGGGAGCTTATCGTCTGCTGTTGGCCGTTCTGGTGGCCGTTTCTCATATGGGCAAGACGTTCATGGGGCTAAACCCCGGCGTGATTGCCGTGATTTCCTTCCTGATCATCAGCGGTTTCGTGATGACCTCGCTGATCGAGCGCAACTACAAGGCACCGGAGAAAGTCGGCCTGTTCTACCTGGACCGCGCCCTGCGGCTTTACCCTCAATTCCTGTTCTACTTCGCAGTTTCCTGTGCGGTGATCTATTTCCTGCTGCCCGGTACGCCTCAAGCCGCCGAGCTGACGCTGCGCAACATCGCCGCAAGCCTGACCATCGTGCCCCTCGGCTTCTACATGTTCGGAGCGGCGGGTTCGTGGATCTTGCCGCCGGCCTGGTCCCTGGGGCTTGAGATGTGCTTCTACCTGTTGATCCCTTTCCTGATCATCTACAGGGCGCGGGGCGTTGCGTTTGCTCTGTCCGTCGTCGTCTTCATGGCCGCGTGCCTGGGTTTCATCAACGCCGACCTTTACGGCTACCGGCTATTGCCGGGCGTGCTGTTCATGTTCCTGTGCGGCAGCTACCTGTACAAAGCGCGGCCGAAGGGTCTGGCGATCGCTGCCGGCACCGCCTTGTCGGCGGCCCTGATGTTTGCGGCCATCATGGCGGGATGGATAGAGCGCCGGCCGTTCAATGCCGAAGTGACCCTCGGCATAGCGCTGGGCGTACCCGCCGTGTACCTGCTGACAAAGCTCAGGTTTCACCGGATTGACGAGTTCCTCGGCAATATCAGCTACGGCGTATTCCTGAATCACTTTGTGGTGATGTACTTCCTGCACGCTATCTGGTCGGTTGCCTACGATGGGGCCATTGTTGCAACAGTGCTGGCCCTGTCGTTGCTGCTCAGCGGCGTTTCGTACTACTGCGTCGAACGGCCGGCCCTGAAGCTTCGTCACGGGCTTCGGGCCGGCGCCTTCGCGGGCAAGCCCGCGATGGCGACCTGAAGGACGCTACAAATCACAACTTGATCAACACCGACTTCAACTCGGTGTAATGCTCGATCGCCGCATACCCCATCTCCCGCCCGACCCCGGACATCTTGTAGCCGCCGAACGGCAGCGCCGGGTCCAGGGCGCTGTGGCAGTTGACCCACACCGACCCTGACTTGATTCGCGGAATCATCCGGTGCACCGCCGCCAGGTCATTCGACCAGATACTCGCGCCCAATCCATACGGACTGTCGTTCGCCATGCGCAGCGCATCGGCCTCATCATCGAATGGAATCGCCACCAGCACCGGCCCGAAGATTTCCTCCTGCACCAGCGAGTGCTTCTGATCGACGTCGACGATCACCGTCGGCTTGACGAAGAACCCCGGACCGAACTGCTCGCCACCGCAGGCGATGGTCGCGCCGCTTTCCCGACCCTTTTCGATGTAGCCGTAGACGCGCTCCTGCTGGCGCGCCGAGATCAGCGGGCCCATGTCGACGCTCGGGTCCAGGCCGTTGCCGAGTTTCATGGCGTTGGCGATGTCGCTGATGTCCGCCACCACATTGTCGAAATGCTTGCGCTGCACATACAACCTGGAACCTGCGCAGCAGACCTGGCCCTGATTGAAGAAAATCGCGCTGGCAGCCCCGGCCGCGGCGGTTTTCAGGTCGGCGTCGGCCATGACGATGGTCGGTGATTTGCCACCCAGCTCCAGGGTGACCCGGGTCATGGAGTCCATGGCGATCTTGCCGATCTGCTTGCCCACCGCCGTGGAGCCGGTGAAGGTCAGCTTGTCCACCAGCGGGTTGTGGGTCAGGGCCGAGCCTGCGGTGATGCCGGTGCCGGTGACCACGTTGAACACACCTTCCGGATACCCGGCTTCCAGCACCAGCTCGGCGAGTTTCAGGGCGGTCAGCGGGGTTTCGTCGGCGGGCTTGAGCACCACGGTGCAACCGGTGGCCAGGGCCGGACCGAGTTTCCAGCAGGCCAGCAACAGCGGGAAGTTCCAGGCGACGATGGCACCGACCACGCCCACCGCTTCACGACGGATGAAACTGTGGAACTGGTCGTTGGGCATCAGCGGTGCCGACACGTCAACCGTGGAGCCTTCGATCTTGGTCGCCCAACCGGCCATGTAGCGCAGGAAGTCGATGGCCAGTTGCACGTCCATCACCTGGGCGACGGCTGCGCTTTTGCCGTTGTTCAGGCATTCCAGCTGCGCCAGCAGCTCGGCGTCGCGCTGCATCAGGTCGGCGAGTTTCCACAGCAGGTTCTGCCGCTCCCGGGGGCGGGTGCGGGTCCAGGCCGAATCGTCGAACGCCTGGCGGGCGGCGAGCACCGCGCGATCGACATCCTCCGGCGTGGCCCGTGGCACCACGCACAACACCTCACCGGTGGCCGGGTTGTGCAGGGGCATGGTCTGGCCGTCGGCGGCCTCGACCCAGTCGCCGCCGATGAGCATGCGCGGGGCGCGCTGGATGAATGCCGAAGTGGCGGGAAGCAGGTTTGGGAGCGACATGATGAAACCTCGTCTTGTTCGTGTGGCGAGGTCATTCGCAATGGCTGTGCCAGTTGTTGATTTTTTTGTTTCGAGCCCGAACGAGCGGGCTTGCGGGTTGTTTTTCGAATGGCCCTCGGCGTGGGCAAGCGTCGCAAATTGCGACGACGTGAGACATCAGTACACCCTTGTAGGAGCGAGCCTGCTCGCGAAAAACCTCCAGACAACCAAGGCATTCAGACACCCCGCATTATCGTTGGCGTCCATCGCGAGCAGGCTCGCTCCCACAGAGAGCAGAACTATGCTTGTCTCAGAGTGCAACAGTTGTCGCGAAATTGAACGTGTTGCCGCGATGGCATGACTGGAAAAACACCCGCCGATTCCGGCAAATCATTGATTTATTGAGGTATTCGCAAGCTGGCACGCTCCGTGTATTGCTCATCGCAGACGTTTCTCTTGCCTCCGTCAGCGGCTTGCCGCCGGCGGCAGAAACCATAAAAACGATAAGCCACAACAATAAGAACGCACCGTGCGAGGTTCGACGTTGATGAAGAGAAAACTCCGATCAGGCATGAGCGCCAGCCTGCTGGCCGTAGCCGCTTGCGTAGCGCTGCATTCGCCTCACAGCCTGGCAGCCCGCGATGCCCAGACCATCCTCAAGGAAACCTGTCAGGGCTGTCACACCCCCGAAGCCGATAACGCCCTGAGCCGCATCAGCCACCAGCGCAAGACGCCGGAAGGCTGGCTGATGAGCATCGCCCGCATGCAGACCATGCACGGTTTGCAGATCAGCGATGACGACCGTCGCACGCTGGTCAAGTACCTGGCCGACACCCAGGGCCTGGCGCCGAGCGAAACCGATGGCGTGCGCTATGCGCTGGAGCGGCGGCTCAACACCGTCGAACACTTCGACGACCAGACCAGCCAGATGTGCGGCCGCTGCCACTCCGGTGCGCGGGTGGCCCTGCAACGGCGTCCGGCGCAGGAGTGGGAACGCCTGGTGAACTTCCACCTCGGTCAGTGGCCGTCCCTGGAGTACCAGGCGCTGGCCCGGGACCGCGACTGGTTCGATATGGCCCGCAAGGAGATGGTGCCGCTGTTGGCCAAGCGTTATCCGCTGGACAACCCGGCCTGGAAAAAATGGCAGAGCGTGGCGCCCAAGGCCGACGTCCTGGTGGGCGACTGGAGCTTCAGCGGCCACTTGCCGGGCAAGGGTGAACTGGCCGGCGTGATGAGCGTGACCGCCGATGGCAGCGACACCTTCAAGGTCAGCGTCAAGGGCCAGTACGCCGACGGCAGCCCGTTCAATGGCGACGGCAGCGCGATTCTCTACACCGGCTACGAATGGCGCGGCAACGTGACCATCGATGGCGTGACCATGCGCCAGGTGTTCGCCGCCCAGGGCAATGCGATGCAGGGCCGCATGTTCGAGGCCGAGCACGACGAGCGCGGCCTGGACTTCGTTGCCGCCAAACAGGGTTCCCAGCGGTTGCTGGCGGTGCAGCCGGGTTACGTGAAGGCCGGCAGCGAAACCGAAGTGACCCTGATCGGCAGCGGCCTGACCGGCAAGCCGATCTTCGGCAAAGGCGTGGAAGTGCTCGAAGTCGTCTCGCAGAGCCCGGAGCAGATCAAGGTCAGACTCAAGGCCGCCGCCAATGCCCAACCGGGCCTGCGGGCAGTCAGTGTCGGCACGCTGAAAGGCCCGAGCCTGTCGGTCTACAGCAAGATTGCCGAGGTCAAGGTCGTGCCGGAGTTCTCGGTGGCGCGGATCGGCGAGGGCGGCGGCTCGACGCCGAAGGTCCAGGGCCGTTTCGACGCGGAAGCCTGGGGCAAGGGCGCTGACGGCAAGCCATACCGCATCGGCGTGTTCCCGGCGCAATGGAAAGTCGAAGCCTTCGACGACCGCGCCAAGGAAGACGAAGACGTCAAGTTCGCCGGCACCATGCAGGCCGACACCGGCGTGTTCACCCCGGGCGATGCCGGGCCGAACCCGGCACGCAAGATGTCCACCAACAATGCCGGCAACCTCAAGGTGATCGCCGCCGTCGACGACGCAGGCAAATCCCTGACCGGCGAAGGCCACATGATCGTGACCGTGCAACGCTGGAACAATCCACCCATTCCTTGAGATGGCTGACAGCACAGGCTTCAGACACTTTTTTCGGAATGATCGCAGGCCTCGCAGACCGGGGCTTGCACAGGAGGTTGGTTATGGGCGCTATCTTGAATCTGGTCGAACGCAATCTGCACGAAGTGCAGGTCGATGCCGACCGCATGCTGTTTCACATCCCCAGCAGTTCGCTGTTCGCCAGCGATGAACTGACGGGCACCATCATCGATACCCTGCGCGGCCCCGGCTGCTCCTCGGACGACCTGATCGAGCGCCTGGCCGCGCGTTTCAACGGCGAGGAAGTCACCGAGACCCTGCGTGAACTGATGGCCCTGGAACTGGTCAGCGACGGCTCGCCGCTGACCCCGGACATCGCCACCAAACGCGTCGAGCGCACCGCGATCAACACCGTGGTCTTGAACGTCAACACAGGCTGCAACCTGAGTTGCACCTATTGCTACAAGGAAGACCTCGACAAGCCGTCGGCCGGCAAGAAGATGGACGTGGAAACGGCGATTGCCTCGGTGGAAATGCTGCTGCGCGAATCCCCGGACGAAGAGCGCTTCACCGTGGTGTTCTTCGGCGGCGAACCGCTGAGCAACCGCAAGCTGATCGAGTACATGGTCGACTACTGTGAGAAGCGTTTCCGCGAGGCGGGCAAGTTCGTCGAATTCGTGATGACCACCAACGCCACGCTGCTCACCGAAGACACCGTGGACTACCTCAATGCCCACCGCTTTGGTTTGTCGGTGAGCATCGACGGGCCGAAGACCGTGCACGACCGCAACCGCATCACCGTGGGCGGGCAGGGCACCTACGACGTGGTGCGGCGCAAGGCCGAGATGCTGCTGTCGCGCTACAACAGCCGTCCGGTGGGCGCGCGGGTGACCCTGACCACTGGCGTCACCGACGTCGAAACCATCTGGGATCACCTGTTCAACGAACTGGGTTTTGCCGAAGTCGGCTTTGCCCCGGTGACCTCCGGCGACATCAGCAGCTTCAATCTCACCAGCGATGAGCTGATCGAAGTCTTCGCCAGCATGAAACGCCTCGGTCGGCGTTACCTGGAGGCGGCGCTGGAGCATCGCAACATCGGCTTCTCCAACCTGCACCAGTTGATCACCGACATCCATGAAGGCCATAAAAAAGCCCTGCCGTGCGGCGCGGGCTTGAAGATGCTGGCCGTGGATCACAAGGGCGAGCTGAACCTGTGCCATCGCTTTACCGGTTCGAGCCTGCCGACCTTCGGCAACGTCCACAGCGGCGTGAAACAGGTGGAGTTGAACGACTTCCTTTCGCAGCGCCTGGACCGCACCAACACCGGCTGCGAAGACTGTCAGATCCGCAACCTGTGCTCCGGCGGCTGCTACCACGAGAGCTACGCCCGCTACGGCGACCCGACCCACCCGACCTATCACTACTGCGAACTGATGCGTGACTGGGTCGACTTCGGCATCGAGGTCTACACCCGGATCATGGCCAATAACCCTGCGTTCATCAGCAGTTACATCACTCCGCGCAAGGCTCACTGATATGAAACATCTCAAGGCAATCAATAACAAAGCGTTGAAGCTGGATCAGGCCGCGGACGAGAACCGCATTGAAGAAGTGGTGGCCATGAGTTCCGTGGCGGGCTGTGCCTCGACCACCGACCCGGGCTGGGAAATCGATGCGTTTGGTGGCGTGTCGTCGCTGTGCCAGCCGATGGAGGCCGATCTCTACGGTTGCTCCGACCCGTGCTGGTGGCCGGCCCAGGTGCCCGACATGATGAGCACCTACCCGGACTGGAACAAGGATGCCCAGGCGTCCAACGACAACTGGCGCAACCTCGGCACTGTCTTCCCCAAAGACAAGTGATCAGATAATAAGAAGGATTCCAGCATGCACAGCATCAAAGCCTGCGGCCTGGCCGCTTTCGCCGTCCTGAGCAGTTGTTCGGTCAGTGTTCTGGCCGATGAAAACAGCGCACTGCAAGTCGGTCACGAGTACATGGTGACCACCAATTACCCGAACAACCTGCACGTGATCGACCTGGCCACCGACACCCTGTTCAAGACCTGCAAGATGCCCGACGCCTTCGGCCCCGGCACCGTGCAACTGTCGCCGGACCGCAAGACCGCCTACGTGTTGAACAACCACTATGCGGATGTCTACGGCGTCGAGCTGGACAACTGCAAGCAGGTGTTCCACGCCAGCATCACCCAGAAGCCGGGGGAGAAGGCGAAGTCGATGTTCGCCTTCACCCTCAGCCACGACGGCAGGGAACTGTTCACCATCGCCAACCCGACGTTGATGATGAACGACCGCTACGAGGTGCAGCAGCCACGGCTCGACGTGTACAAGACCGACGCAGGCATGGACGCCAAGCCTGTGCGCAGCTTTCCGGCACCGCGCCAGTTGACCATCATGCAGAGTGGCGACGACGGCACCTTGTATGTGGCGGGGGCGGACGTCTACAAGGTCAATGTGCAAACCGGCAAGTTCGACGTGCTGATCCCCAGCCGTCACTGGAAACGCCCGAACTACAGCGCGCCGGACGTGCTCTACGTGTGGAACCAGCAGACGTATCGGCATGACTTCTCGCTGCTCTACACCGCGGCGAAGTTCAAGGACAAGAAACAGGACCCGGCCTCCGCCGAATACCTGTACGGCCTGTTCAGTGTCGACCTGAAGACCGGCAAGACCGAAACCACCGATTTCGGCCCTCTGACGGAAATCTACTTCAGCGGCATGCGCTCGCCCAAGGACCCGAACCTGATGTTTGGCGTGCTCAACCGCCTGGCCAAGTACGACATCAAACAGAAGAAGATGCTCCAGTCCGCCACGCTCGAACACTCGTACTACTGCATTTCCTTCAACAAGGACGGCAGCAAGATCTACCTGGCCGGGACGTTCAACGACGTGGCGATCTTCGATGCCGACAGCCTGAAGCAGACGGGCAGCATCAAGTTGCCGGGCGGGGATATGGCGATTACCACTGCGCAGATTTTTATCCGGTAGATTGTGGCGTCTGGGCTGACGCCATCGCGGGCAAGCCCGCTCCCACAGGGTTTCGATCGTTCACAAAATTTGTGATCACCGAAAATCCACTGTGGGAGCGAGCTTGCTCGCGATAGGGCCCTGGCAGACGCTAAAGAATCACCCCCCCGGCACCGGGCAACTCATATCCCCCTCCTGGCACTTCAGATAGTTCTTGAACGTCTCCACCCGCGCCTTGGTCAACTCGGTCACGCAATTGCTGTAGATCAGCGGATAAACGCTGCCGCCCTCGACCCCGGACGCCGAAAACCTGCATTCGCCATCGCGGAATGCAATCCACGCACGCTGTGCCCCCAGCAGCAGTTTCTTGCTGTCGGGATTACCCTTCAATCGCGCGGTGATCTGCTGGTAAAGCGCATTCAATTCCTTGTCGGCGGCCGCATGCTGCTGCGCCGCGCACTGGTTCATCGTCGCCTGGTCGCTGGCGTTGTCGCAGTCCACGGCGAAAGCCATGGGGCTGAACAGCAGTGGCGTCAATGCCAAAAGTAAACGTGGGTTCATGCCGGAGTGCTCGCTGTGACCGAATGTTGAGATGCAGTGTAGCGTTGTGACGGATTCAGCCCGTCACGCTTGCCATTGCGAATGTTTTTCCACCGATTGGTAGTCAAGCCAGGGCACATCATGCGACGTCCAGATATGCGCTTGGGGCGTCATCTGCGGATCAGCGTCCAGTGTCGCCACACGAACAATCACGTGAGGCTGAGCCGGCCGCTCGGCCATCAGATGTGAACCGCAGGCCGAACAGAAATACCGAAGCTTGCCCGGCGACGATTCGTAGCTCGTCAGCCGATCCTGCCCCTTGATCCAGCGAAAATGCTCGCGCATCACCCCGGCGGTCGATGCAAAAGCCGCCGCGTGTGCCTTGCGACAGGTTTGGCAATGGCAGTGGCTGATGGGCATATCGAGGTTGTCGAGTTCGTATTCGATGGCCTTGCACAGGCAACTGCCGCGCAGTTTTTTCATGTCGCTATCCTTTTCGATGCTGTTCCGAGGGCGAACGTTAGCAGTTTCGACCCTCTGACTTCGTGCTCGCCCCAGAACTTATCCCGGCAAATGCAACCGAATATCGCAGGCACGGTTGATTGAACATCCCGATTGGTACAACTTTAGGGTTGGTCTTGTGGTCTTACTGACCTACTGTTCAAGTACAGGAGGTGACTTATGAACCCAGCATCTGATCGCATCGAAAGGAAAGTCCTGCTCAAGGCCAAGCGCTCACAGGTCTGGCGCGTGCTGGCCAATGCCGAAGTGTTCGGACAGTGGTTTGGCGTGGCGCTGGAGGGCAAGCGTTTTGTGGCAGGCGAGTGGACCCAGGGGCAGATTACCTATCCCGGTTATGAACATTTGCGCTGGAACGTACTGGTAGAGCGGGTTGAGCCGGAGCGCCTGTTTTCGTTTCGCTGGCACCCTTATGCCGTGAACCCGGAAGTCGATTATTCCCAGGAACCCACCACACTGGTGAAATTCGAACTCGAAGACATGGACGACGGCACGTTGCTCAAGGTTTCCGAGTCCGGTTTCGATCACGTTCCCCAGGCTCGTCGCGAAAAGGCGTTCCGCATGGACAGTCGCGGCTGGGAAGAGCAAATGAACAATATCGAGCAGTTCTTGATCGACAATGCCAAAGCCCATGAGCAACAGAGTGGCTGAAGCCGGCTCGAAACCTGAGGCGTCTAAGGGTTTTCGGAAGGTGGCTTATAGCGAATGTCTTACACGCGATGGTAGCGATATCGCCTGTTACAAATTGGATCCTATGCGTATTCTGACCCCATCCACTGAAGCACAGGATGTGCTCAGGATCATGGATGATCGACCATAGGCAAGGAACGCTGCGACAAGGAGTCGTCATGGTCTTGGAAAAACCCGCTTCGGCGGGTTTTTTTGTGGGCGCATGGAAAGTCGTGGCGACAGGAACCGGGTCTCTGCCGCCATTTCCTTTATTGCCGATCGAGTTTCGCCGCTGCCCGTTCGGTGATTTCCGCCCGCAGCTTCAGCGAGCTGGCAGCCCGCTGGCGAGCTTCTTCCAGCACGCTCGCCGGAGCTGTCTCGGGGCTACCGGCGCTAAAGGGCGGAGCCGGGGCATATTCCAGTTGCAGCTGTACCAGCTCGGCGGTGGCCTGGTCGAACAGCTCGGCGGCCAGGGTCAGGGCGAAGTCGATACCGGCGGTGATGCCGCCGCCGGTCAGCAGGTTGCCGTCACGAACCACCCGGTCCTTCACCGCGATTGCCCCCAGCGGCTTGAGCAATTCGTGATACGCCCAGTGAGTGGTGGCGCGTTTGCCCTTGAGCAATCCCGCCGCGCCCAGCACCAGCGCGCCGGTGCACACCGACGTGATGTAACGGGCGCTGGCGGCCTGGGCCTTGAGGAATTCCAGGGTCTGCTCATCTTCCATCAACGGCCCGACGCCGCCGCCACCGGGCACACAGATCACGTCCAGCGCCGGGCAATCGTCGAAAGAGATGGTCGGTTTCAACAGCAGGCCGGTGCTGGCGGTGACCGGCATCAGGTCCTTCCAGATCAGATGCACCTTCACATCCGGCAGCGAGGCCAGCACGTCATACGGGCCGGTCAGGTCCAGTTGCTGGACTTGTGGGAACAACAGAAAGCCGATCTGCAACGTCATGGTGTTTTTCTCACGAGGTAGGTGGACGGTTTGACTCTAGGCTCGTAGTCTTTGGCGTATACGCCAATCTGCCCACGAATTACGCCAAATGTCGAAAACCATCCATGTGCTCGCTTTCGCCAACGTGCAACTGCTCGACGTCACCGGGCCGCTGCAGGTGTTCGCCTCGGCCAACGACATTGCCCGCCAACAGGGCCTGCCGCCACCCTATGATCCGAAGGTGATCGCCAGCGGCGGCGGGGCGGTGATGTCCTCGGCGGGGTTGGCGCTGTTGGCCGAACCGTTACCGGATGACGGCACCGATACCCTGATCATCGCCGGTGGCTGGGGTGTCTACGCTGCGGCGCAAGATGCGCCGTTGGTTGCCTGGGTGCGCGAACATGCCCGTGGCTGCCGGCGTGTTTCCTCGGTGTGCACCGGTGCGTTCCTGCTGGCGGCCAGCGGCTGGCTCGATGGCCGGCGCGTGGTCACGCACTGGACCCGTTGCGAGCAACTGGCGCAGCAGCACCCGCAATTGCAGGTCGAGCCCAACCCGATCTTCATCAATGACGGCCCGGTCTGGACCTCGGCCGGCGTGACGGCCGGCATCGACCTGGCGCTGGCCATGGTCGAACAAGACCTGGGGCGCAACATGGCCCTGGACGTCGCCCGGCAACTGGTGGTGTTCCTCAAGCGCCCGGGCGGTCAGGCGCAATTCAGCGTGACCCTGGCACTGCAACAGGAAGGCAACCGTTTCGACGAACTTCACGCCTGGATCAGCGAAAACCTCACCCAGGACCTGGGCATCCCGACCCTGGCCTTGCAGGCCGGCATGAGCGAGCGCAGCTTCGTGCGCCACTACCGCGCCGACACCGGCCAGACCCCGGCCCGGGCCATCGAACTGATCCGCGTCGAAACCGCACGACGCCTGCTCAGCGATACCGGCGTGCCGATCAAGCGGGTGGCGGTGCAATGCGGCTTCGGCAGCGAAGAAACCCTGCGCCGCAGCTTCCTGCGGGCCATGGGCGTGACGCCGCAGGCTTATCGGGAGCGGTTTTCGGTTAGTGCTGCAGTAGATCCAGTAACGCCTTGAGTGTTGCTTCTGGCGCTTCTTCGGGAATGTTGTGGCCAACGCCTGGCAAAATCCGACGTTCATAGCTGCCGGTGAAGTGCTCGATATCTTCGTCGACGTCTTGTGCAGGCCCGACACCGTCATCGGCACCGCACAGGGAAATCGTCGGTACGCTGATGTTCGGTTGTTTGCTCAGGGCCTGCTCCATCCATTCCAGCGCCGGGTCGCCAGGGGCATACATGAAGCGGTGGCGGTAGGAGTGAATCACCACGTCGACGAAATCCGGGTTATCGAAGGCCGGGGCGCTCAACGGATAGCGTGCAGCGTTTTCGGCCCAGGTCGGTGACCAGAGCTTCCAGAGCAATTCGCACAAGCCCCGGCGATTTTCAGTCAGGCCCGCGACGCCACGCGGCGTGTGGAAATAGTACTGATACCAATAGCGATGCTCGGTCTGCGGGGCCAATGGCTGTATCGAATGGGGGATGTCCTGAAGGTTATAGCCGTCGCCCGTCACCAGGCAGCGCACCCGTTCCGGCCACAGTGCCGCGACGATGCACGCCGCTCGCCCACCCCAATCGTAGCCGCACAGGGACGCTTGTTTGATGGCAAGGGCATCCATCAGGTCAAGCAAATCCTGGGCAAGGGCGGCCTGCTGGCCGGAGCGCAGTGTATCGGTGCTGATGAAGCGCGTCGGACCGTAACCCCGCAGATACGGGACGATCACGCGGTAACCGGTAGCAGCGAGAGCGGGGGCGATTTCGTCGTAAGCGCGTGGCGAATAGGGAAAACCATGGAGCAGAATAACCGGGTCGCCGGTGGCGGGGCCGTGTTCTTCGTAGGCAATGTCGAGTTGTGTCGTGCGGACGGTCTTTAGCGGTTGATCAATCATCACATCCCCAAGTTGTCTGGACGCTCTTGCAAGCCTGGCGCATTGATCAAGCTCTTTGCCTGAGTCCGATGCAATTGCCCCACGGATCGCGCATGGAGCAGTACCGAGACGATGGGGTTTTCGGGCTGCGTCGTCGGCACTATCAGGCTTCCGCTTCCGCCACCTGATTGAAATACTTCGCCCGATCCGGCGTAAACGTCACCACCATGCCTGTCCGTGCGCACGTCAGCGCTCGTTCTTGCGTCAGGTCCACGTCCAGGTCTTCCCCGCGCAAGACAGCTCCGCTGTACCCGTTGAGCGTCGATGTTAGGGGGGGATGTGTCGGCAGGCAACAAGGTATTTCGCCGACCGGCAAGCGATTTTGTTTAAGGTGTGTAGGCGAGGGTAGTGTTGGAAGTTGGTGTTTACGGCTGCCAGACAACCTTCTCCCCACTCAACCTGCGATCCAGAAAACACGCCGCACTGATCAGCGCCAGATGCGTCAGCGCCTGGGGCGTGTTGCCCATGTGCCGCCCATGGCTGTCGAACTCTTCGGCGTACAGCCCCAGCGGGTTGGCGTACCTGAGCAACTGTTCGAATTCCAGGTGGGCCTTGTCGAGCTGGCCGGCGCGGGCCAGGCATTCGACGTACCAGAACGAGCACGCGGCGAAGGCGCCTTCGCTGCCGGGCAGGCCGTCTATCCGGCTGTCGTCGTTGCGGTAGCGGTAGATCATGCCGTCGCGCACCAGGCTTTTTTCGATGGCTTGCAGGGTCGCCAGCCAGCGCGGGTCGCGGGCGCTGACGAAGCGCACCAACGGCATCAGCAGCATCGAGCCGTCCAGGCCGGTGCCGCCGATGTGCTGGACGAAATGCCCGCGCTCTTCATCCCAGAAGTTCTCCCAGATGTCGGCATGGATCGCCTGGCGTGTCTGGTCCCAGCGGGCGAACGGGGCGGGCAGCGAGCGCTTCGAGGCGAGGCGGATGGCGCGGTCCAGGGCGACCCAGCACATCAGCCGCGAGTGCAGGAAATGGTATTGCTCGCCGCGCATTTCCCAGATGCCGACATCCTTCTGCTCCCAGGTTGCGCACACCTGATCGATCACTTCCACCGTGTGTTTCCAGCCCTCGTGGGAGATGGCTTCGCCGTACTTGTTGACCAGATAGATCGCGTCCATCAGTTCGCCGAAGATATCCAGCTGGACCTGCTCATAAGCCTGATTGCCAATGCGCACCGGTTGCGCGCCACCGTGGCCGGCCAGGTGCGTAAGCTCGATCTCCGGCAACTCCTGGCGACCGTCGATGGCATACAGGATGTTGAGTTTCATCGAGTGGCCCTGGCAGTCGCTGACCCGTCCGCGCAACCAGCGCATATAGGCGTTGGCCTCTTCGACGAAACCCAGGCGCATGAACGCATAGACCGTGAACGAGGCGTCGCGGATCCAGGTGAAGCGGTAGTCCCAGTTGCGTTCGCCGCCGGGGCTTTCAGGCAGGCCGAAGGTGGCGGCGGCGAGAATCGCGCCGTGTTTGCGCGAAGTCAGCAGCTTCATGGCCAGGGCCGAGCGGTTGACCATCTCGCGCCAGCGGCCGCGGTAGCTGGACTGGCCGATCCAGTCGCGCCAGAACTTCAGTGTGCGTTGCAGGCACAGTTCGGCTGCGCCTTCCTTGAAGCGCGGATCGTCGAGGCCGCCGAGCAAAAACTCGGCGGTCTGGTCTTGTTCGAGGGTGAACTCGGCGACCGCCACGTTGGCGTCGATGCGCAATGCCTGATCCGAAGAGAGCCGCAGCGTCGGCTGGTCGGCGGCCTCAAAAACCACATCCTGCTTGTCCATGCATGCGCGAGTGTCGGCGCGCGCATAGTCATGGCGCACGGCGCAGCGCATGCGCAAAGTGGCGCGCCCGCTGACCACCCGGATCCGCCGAATCAGCAGCGGCAAATCATCCTCGGTGTCGCCGACCGGCAGCAGATCGGTGACTTCGACCACGGCGCGATCACTCAGCCAGCGGGTCAGCAGCACGTTGGTGTCGGGCAGGTAGATCTGTTCGCGGCGGGCGTCGGGCAAGTCCGGCGACAACTGGAAAATCCCCGCTTCGGGGGTATCGAGCAGCGCGCAGAAGATCGACGGGCTATCGAATTCCGGCCAGCAGAAAAAATCCACGCTGCCCTTGTCGTTGACCAGCGCCGCGCTACGCATGTCGCCGATGATGCCGTGGGCGTCGATGGGGCTTTGGCGTTCGAGGTGATCAGCCATTGTCGCGAAACTCCGGGAGCCAGGGTCTATTCAGCTGACTGGTCGGGGGCGGCGAGAGTTCATTTGGCGGGATGCCGAGGTGGCTGTGAGGGCCTCTTCGCGAGCAGGCTCGCTCCCACCCTGGACGGCGTACACCGATCTACTGTGGGAGTGGGCTTGCCCGCGATGGGGCCTTCACATTCAACCAACAATTCCCTGCTTCCCCCGCAATCTGACGTTGTGGCAACGTGCACTCCCCTGATGAGACCAGTCCCATGGCCAACCCCTACCGCGAACTATTCAAAGCCCCCGGCAGCCGCGCATTCGTGCTGGCAGGAATGCTCGCGCGCATGCCGATTTCCATGACCGGCATCGGCCTGATCACCATGCTTTCGCAGTTGCAGGGTGGCTACGGTCTGGCGGGTGCGGTGGCGGCGACGTTCGCCCTGGCCACGGCGTTTTGTGCGCCGCAGGTTTCGCGGCTGGTGGATCGATATGGCCAGGGGCGGGTTCTGCCTCTGGCGGCGCTGATCGGCGGCGGGGCGCTGTTGCTGTTGTTGCTGTGCACACGTTTGCAGGCGCCGCACTGGACGCTGTTTGTGTTCGCCGCGCTGGCCGGTTGCATGCCGAGCATGTCGGCAATGGTGCGGGCGCGCTGGACCGAGATCTATCGCGGTCGCCCCGAGTTGCAGACCGCCTACGCGCTGGAGTCGGTGCTCGATGAAGTCTGTTTCATCGTCGGGCCGCCGCTGTCGGTGGGCCTGTGCGTGGTGGCGTTTCCCGAGGCCGGGCCGTTGACGGCCTTGCTGGCGCTGGCCATCGGCGTCGCTGCGTTCGTGTTGCAGCGCAGCACGGAGCCGCCGGTGCATCCCCATGAGGAGCATCACCAGGGCTCGATCATCCGTTCCCGCGACATTCAATTGCTGATGTTGTTGATGGTCGCCATGGGCACCATCGTCGGTGTGGTGGACGTGGTCAGCGTCGCCTTCGCCCAGCACCAGGGCCAGCCGGCGGCGGCGAGCATCGTGCTGTCGGTATACGCCATCGGCTCGTGCATGGCCGGGCTGGCCTTCGGCGCGCTGCGCTCGAAAGTGCCGCTGGCGCGCCTGTTCCTGTACGGCGGCGTGGCAACGGCGGTGACGACCTTGCCGTTGCTGCTGGCGACGAACGTTTTCGGCCTGTCCTTGGCGGTGTTTGTTGCCGGTCTGTTTTTTGCCCCGACGCTGATTGTCGCCATGGCCCTGGTGGAACAGATCGTGCCGCCGGCCAAGCTCACCGAAGGCCTGACCTGGCTGGTCACCGGGCTGAGCATCGGCGTGGCGATCGGCGCCGCCGGCTCCGGTTGGCTGGTGGACGCCTTCGGCGCGCGCAGCGGGTTCTGGCTGGCGATTGCGGCGGGGGCGGTGGTGCTCGGTTCCGCGATCCCGAGTTATCGCCATTTGAAATGAAGTTCAAGCTTTCGGAGATAGTTCCCTGTGGGAGCGAGCCTGCTCGCTTCGCGAGCAGGCTCG
>NZ_RWIR01000045.1 GCF_009764265.1 Pseudomonas sp. PB101 | reverse complement strand
TGTTCATCCGGGGATTGGCGCGCAGCGCCGTTCGACGCAGTCGAACTCATCGCATGTAGGTGCCAGCGAAGCCAACCGGAGGGCGATGCCCCCGGATGAATGCCGGAGCGAAGGAACGCCGAGCCTAGGCGAGGGGCCGGACGCTCGGGGCGAGCGTTTTTTTGGTTACTTTTTTTAGGCGCTTGTAAAAAAAGTGACTCGCCGTAAGGGCGAAACCATAAGCCGCCGTTACCGCAGAAATGGATATGTACTCAGTCAGATAGCCATCGCTGGCAAGCCAGCTCCTACAAGACCACGTACATCAGCCAAATACGGGGCGGTTATCGACCAATAAAAAATGCCCCGATCTCTCGACCGGGGCATTCAATGTCAGTGCAACCTACATATAAAGCCATGAAGCCTTAGTGCGAAACAGCCCCACTCGCCCCCAACCCAGTCTGCGAACGAACAAACTGCGGGAAGAACAGCGCACGCTCATTGTCAGCCGCCGTGGATTTGTCAGTAATCGAGAAGAACCAGATACCGACAAACGCAATGATCATCGAGAACAGAGCTGGATACTCATACGGGAAGATAGCCTTCTCGTGATGCAGGATCTGCACCCAGATGGTTGGCCCAAGGACCATCAAGCCAACAGCGCTGATCAAGCCCAACCAACCACCAATCATCGCACCGCGGGTGGTCAGCTTTTTCCAGTACATGGAAAGCAGCAGCACCGGGAAGTTGCAGCTCGCCGCGATGGAGAACGCCAGGCCCACCATGAACGCAATGTTCTGGCTCTCGAACAGGATACCCAGACCAATTGCCAGCACCGCCAAAGCGATAGTGGTGATTTTCGAGACGCGAATCTCGTCCTTCTCGTTGGCCTTGCCCTTCTTGATCACGCTGGCGTACAGGTCATGGGACACCGCCGAAGCACCGGCCAGGGTCAGACCGGCAACCACTGCCAGAATGGTCGCGAACGCCACCGCCGAGATGAAGCCCAGGAAAATGCTGCCACCGACCGCGTTGGCCAGGTGCACCGCCGCCATGTTGTTGCCACCCAACAGAGCGCCAGCAGCATCCTTGAAGGCCGGGTTGGTGCTGACCAACAGGATCGCGCCGAAGCCGATGATGAAGGTCAGGATGTAGAAGTAACCAATGAAGCCGGTTGCGTACAGCACGCTCTTGCGCGCTTCTTTCGCGTCACTCACGGTGAAGAAGCGCATCAGGATGTGCGGCAGGCCAGCGGTACCGAACATCAGTGCCAGGCCAAGGGAGAACGCCGAGATCGGGTCTTTCACCAGGCCGCCAGGGCTCATGATCGCCTCACCTTTCGGGTGAACCTTGATCGCCTCGGAGAACAGTGCGTTGAAGTCGAAGTTGACGTGCTTCATCACCATCAGCGCCATGAAGGAAGCGCCGGACAGCAGCAACACTGCCTTGATGATCTGCACCCAGGTGGTCGCCAGCATGCCGCCGAACAACACGTACAGGCACATCAGGATACCGACCAGGATCACCGCAACGTGGTAGTCGAGACCGAACAGCAACTGGATCAGCTTGCCGGCACCCACCATTTGCGCGATCAGGTAGAACGCCACCACCACCAGCGAACCGCAGGCGGACAGCGAGCGGATCTGGGTTTGCCCGAGGCGGTAGGACGCCACGTCGGCAAAGGTGTATTTGCCCAGGTTACGCAGGCGCTCGGCGATCAGGAACAGAATGATCGGCCAGCCCACCAGGAAGCCGATCGAGTAGATCAGGCCGTCGTAGCCGGAGGTGAACACCAGCGCGGAAATACCCAGGAAAGACGCCGCGGACATGTAGTCACCGGCAATCGCCAGACCGTTCTGGAAACCGGTGATCTTGCCGCCAGCGGCGTAGTAGTCGGAGGCCGACTTGTTTTTCTTGGACGCCCAGTACGTGATGCACAGGGTCGCGCCGACGAATGCGATGAACATCAGGATCGCGGAAACGTTGAGGGGTTGCTTCTGCACGGCGCCGGTCAGGGCGTCAGCCGCCCAGGCGCCAGGTGCGAACGCTGCGATGCTCAAAAGAGCCATTAGACGCCGGATCATTGCTGAGCCTCCTTGAGAATCGCATTGTTCAGGTCGTCGAATTCGCCATTGGCGCGGCGCACGTAGATGCCGGTCAGGATGAAGGCCGAGACAATCAGCCCGACACCAATCGGGATGCCCCAGGTAATCGAGGACTCAGGGCTGATCTTCGCCCCCAGAACATGCGGCCCGTAAGCAATCAAAAGGATGAATCCGGAGTAAAGCCCTAGCATGATCGCCGAAAGAATCCAGGCGAATCGTTCCCTCTTGCTAACCAGCTCCTTGAAGCGCGGGCTGTTTTGAATCGAGAGGTAAATGCTGTCGTTCATTGTTTTTATCCTCGCAGCACAGATTAAGTTGGAACGGTATCCACTCTATGCGGCTGCGGGGCAGGTTCCAGACGACCTTAGTCTTAGAACCACATGACAGAACTGCCAATTGTAGGAGCGAGCTTGCTCGCGATGAATTCGCAGACGCCACGCTATTTCTGAAAGCACGCGTTAACGTTCACGTCCATCGCGAACAGGCTCGCTCCTACAGGGTACAGCGAGATGCCTGTTACTTGGTCCAGTCAGCAACACGCTCTGGGTGTTTGGCTACCCAATCCTTCGCCGCCGCTTCTGGCTTGGCACCGTCCTGGATCGCCAGCATCACCTGACCGATCTCATCCTTGGATTCCCACTGGAAGTTCTTCAGGAACTTGGCCACTTCCGGCGCCTTGGCCTCCAGGCCTTTGCTGCCGATGTTGTTCACGGTTTCAGCCGCGCCGTACACGCCTTTCGGGTCTTCGAGGAAGCGCAGTTTCCACTTGGCGAACATCCAGTGCGGCACCCAGCCGGTCACTGCGATGGATTCATTCTTCTTCTCGGCACGGGTCAGCTCGGCGATCATGCCGGCGCCGGAACTGGCCTTGAGTTGATAGCCGGTCAGGTCGTAGTCCTTGATGGCCTGATCGGTCTTGAGCATCACGCCTGAACCGGCGTCGATGCCGACGATGCGGTTCTTGAAGCTATCGTCGGTCTTCAGGTCCTCGATGGACTTGGCTTTAACGTACTCCGGCACGATCAGGCCGATTTTCGCGTCCTTGAAGTTCGGGCCGTAATCGACGACCTGATCCTTGTTCTTCGTCCAGTAATCACCGTGGGTCACCGGCAGCCAGGCCGACAGCATGGCGTCGAGCTTGCCGGTGGCAACGCCCTGCCACATGATCCCGGTGGCGACGGCTTGCAGCTTCACGTCATAACCGAGTTTCTGCCTGATCACTTCCGCAGCCACGTTGGTCGTGGCAACGCTGTCCGACCAGCCATCGACATAACCGAGAGTCACTTCCTTACCGGCGGCACTGGCCACGGTGGAGCTGATTGCCAGCACCAAAGCGGCACCTGCGCCCAAGAGTCGTCGCATCTTCATCGTTACTTCCCCGAAAGTGCTGCGCTCGACGGATGCCGAGTCGCTTAAACGTATTGTTATGGTGCTCAGCGCCCCCATCACGCCTCACCGCAAACTCGTCCGAACATCAGCGGAGTACTGACGCCTCGATAATCAACCTGACGCTCATCGCGACCTGCTCTGCCAGCGACCTCAAGGCATCGAGAAACGACATCAGAAAGCCATTAATCCTGACCACGACAAACACCCACGCCAACCCGCCCGAACTTTGCATGTCAAAATCATGCAAGCCACCAGACACGTGTTAAATGCAGGTAACATGCGCCGCTTTGCTCCCACACGGCAGTGACCATGTCCGCGACATCCCGTTTCCCTTTTGCTGCTTATCTATTCGCTTGCCTGCTGGGGTTGTTTGCCCTTGGCGG
This sequence comes from Pseudomonas sp. PB101, assembly GCF_009764265.1. GTDB lineage: Bacteria > Pseudomonadota > Gammaproteobacteria > Pseudomonadales > Pseudomonadaceae > Aquipseudomonas. The sequence goes on along the minus strand of NZ_RWIR01000045.1, from coordinate 158,742 downwards.
CTTCTGGTACGGCCTCGGCAAACCGGTGATCCTGCCGGATGTCGCCAGTGCGACGCACAAGCTGCAATGCGCCTCTTATACCCCGTTCGATAAAGACCAGTCGCCATTCGACGTTCCATTCAACTTGCGCCCCGAGCGCATGGATGCCGACCTGGCGCTGCTGTCCAAAAGCTTCGAATGCATCCGCACCTATTCCATGACCGGCCTCGAAGCCCTGCCGGAACTGGCGCGCAAGCATGGCCTGAAAATGATGATCGGCGCCTGGGTCAACAGCAACCCGGTGGATACCGCCAAGGAAGTGGAGCTGCTGATCGCCGAAGCCAACGCCAACCCGGACGTGGTCACTGCGGTAATCGTCGGCAACGAGGCCCTGTTGCGTAAGGAAGTCACCAGCACCCAGCTGATAAAACTGATTGATCGAGTCAAGAGTCAGGTCAAACAACCCGTCACCTACGCTGACGTTTGGGAGTTTTGGCAAAAGCATCCGGAAATCGCTCCATCGGTGGACTTCGTGACTATCCACCTGTTGCCTTACTGGGGCGATTACCCTTGGGACGTCGAGGTCTCCCTGTCGCAACTTGCCGATGTGCGCAAGATGTTCGGCAGTATGTTCGCCCCCAAGGAAGTGTTTATCGGCGAAACTGGCTGGCCCAGTGAAGGCCGTCAGCGCCGCATCGCTGTTCCAAGTCGGGTCAACGAAGCCAGGTTCATTCGTGGTTTTGTCGCCATGGCCGAACAACAGGGCTGGCACTACAACCTGATCGAAGCCTTCGACCAGCCATGGAAACGCGCCAGTGAAGGTGCGGTCGGCGGTTACTGGGGACTGTTCGATGCCGATCGCCAGGACAAGGGCGTACTGGCCGGGCCGGTGACAAACGTACCGTACTGGTCGCAATGGCTGGCGGTGGGTGGCTTGATCTTCATCGGCACGTTGTTGCTGGGCGGCCGGGTTCGCACGACGCGCTCGGCGCTGGTGCTGCCGCTGCTCGCCGCGTTGGCGGCCTGTTCGATTGGCGCCTGGGGTGACCTGGCACGGGTGACCACGCGTTTTGCCAGCGAATGGCTATGGGTCGGTTTGCTGACCGCTCTGAATCTGCTGGTGCTGGCCCATGCCGCACTGGCATTGAGCTCTCGCAGCGGTTGGCGCGCACAGGCTTTCAACGTGCTGGAACGTCGGGCTGGCTGGCTGGTGGCAACGGCAGGCTTCGCGGCAGCCGTGATGATGCTGGAACTGGTGCTCGACCCGCGCTACCGCAGCTTCCCGAGTGTCGCGTTCATCGTGCCGGCGCTGGTTTATCTGTGCCGCCCGGTGAACGTGCCGCGCCGCGAGATTGCCTTGCTGACGTTCATCATCGGTGCCGGTATTGCGCCGCAGTTGTTCGTTGAAGGCCTGCAGAACCAGCAGGCCTTGGGCTGGGCGCTGGTGAGCGGGTTGATGGTGGCTGCGTTGTGGCGCTGCCTGCGCGTTCGCAAGGCTTGATTCTTTAGTGACCGGATAGTTCGCCATCGCGGGCAAGCCCGCTCCCACAGGGTTACTCAGTGAACACAGAGTTTGTGTACGACAAAGATCCCTGTGGGAGCGGGCTTGCCCGCGATGAGGCCAGTCAGACGCTACGAGACGCCCTGACCAACCGCAACCCCGCAATCACCACCGCAAACACCGCCAGCGTGGTGTTGTACAACGCCAGCGCCGGGAACCCGAGCACCAACGCCAGCACCGCCAGCCACCACCCTGCCCGTCCCGGCACGACGAAGCCGACGATGGCTGACGCCAACGCAGCCCAGCCCAGCACCGCGAAGTGAATCATCAAGCCCAGGTTCGAACGCACCTGGCATTCCCAGCGGCTGACCCCATCCACGCAAATGCCGACCCACTGCGCATCCTCCATGAAGCCATAACGCGCGCCATAACTGGCGGCCAGCCATACAGGCAGCAAAACGAGCAGCAGAATCACGGGCAGGCGGCGAGACATGGAACACTCCAATCGGCGAAAAACGGCGGCCAGCTTAATCGCCCTTAAACGTTTCGCAAGCTATAACAACTGTTAACTGGTCATTCAATCGCTGCAAAGTGTATCGTCCAGCTACTATTACTTCGAAATCAAGCCTGTTTGGTGCCGATGGTTGGCACTTAGGCGCATATCCGGTGGTCATAGCCTGCGAAATTCATCCGGCACCTTCTTCTAAGGGATTTAGTCATGCTCCGTTCCTTGCGCTTCGCCGCCCTGTTTGGCGGCCTTATATTGAGTGCGTCTGCACTGGCGGTCGACATTGACGCCGCCAGTTATGGCTACCCCCTGACCAACCCGTTCGAGGCGACCATCGCGACCACGCCTCCGGACCTGCGTCCGGAGCTACCGCTGGACGAAGACATCGATCAGTCAGTGCGCAGCGTCACCTTGCGTCCGGAACGGGCGTTCGAGCTGCCGGACAATTTCTGGGCGGTGAAGAAACTCAACTACCTCATTGCCACGCAGGATCACGCCGCACCGCTGATTTTCCTGATCGCCGGTACCGGTGCACGCTACGACAGCACCCTGAACGAATACCTGAAGAAGCTCTACTACAAGGCCGGCTACCACGTGGTGCAGCTGTCATCGCCCACCAGCTATGACTTCATCAGCGCCGCATCGCGCTTCGCCACGCCGGGCGTGTCCAAGGAAGACGCCGAAGACCTGTACCGGGTAATGCAGGCCGTGCGGGCACAGAACCCGAAATTGCCGGTCACCGATTACTACCTGACCGGGTACAGCCTCGGTGCGCTGGATGCCGCTTTCGTCGCGCACCTGGACGAAACCCGGCGCAGCTTCAATTTCAAGAAAGTCCTGCTGCTCAACCCGCCGGTCAATCTCTACACCTCGATCAGCAACCTCGACAAGCTGGTCCAGACCGAGGTCAAGGGCATCAACAACAGCACCACCTTCTATGAACTGGTGCTGGACAAGCTGACCCGCTACTTCCAGCAAAAGGGCTACATCGACCTTAACGACGCCCTGCTCTACGACTTCCAGCAATCCAAACAGCACCTGACCAACGAGCAGATGGCCATGCTGATCGGTACGTCGTTCCGTTTCTCGGCGGCGGACATCGCCTTCACCTCGGACCTGATCAACCGTCGCGGCCTGATCACCCCGCCCAAGTTCCCGATCACCGAGGGCACCAGCCTCACGCCATTCCTCAAGCGTGCGCTGCAATGCGACTTCGACTGCTACATCACCGAACAGGTCATCCCGATGTGGCGCGCCCGCACCGACGGCGGCAGCCTGCTACAACTGATTGACCAGGTCAGCCTGTATGCGCTGAAGGACTATCTGCAAAAAAGCCCGAAAATCGCCGTGATGCACAACGCCGATGACGTGATCCTCGGCCCTGGCGACCTGGGCTTCCTGCGCAAGACTTTCGGTGACCGCTTGACCGTTTACCCGCTGGGTGGGCATTGCGGCAACATTAACTACCGCGTCAACAGCGACGCCATGCTGGAGTTCTTCCGTGGCTAAATATCTCCTGCTTCTTGCAGCGTTACTCTGTGCAGGCGTCGCCCAGGCAGACAACAGCAAAGCCAACGCCCCCGTGGTCGTCGACAGTGACGGCTTCAAGGAACCGCTGAGTAAACTCAAATTCAACCCGGGCCTGGATCAGCGCGAGTTCGAGCGCTCGACGCTCGGCGCACTGGCCGTCTACGATCCGCTGGAAGAGTGGAACCGGCGCGTCTATCACTTCAACTACCGCTTCGACCAATGGGTATTCCTGCCGGTGGTCAACGGTTACCGCTACGTCACCCCAAGCTTCCTGCGCACCGGTGTCAGCAACTTCTTCAACAACCTCGGCGACGTGCCCAACCTGTTGAACAGCCTGCTGCAACTCAAGGGTCAGCGTTCGCTGGAAACCACCGGGCGCCTGTTGCTCAACACCACCATCGGCATCGCCGGCCTGTGGGACCCGGCCACCGCCATGGGCCTGCCGCGCCAGAGCGAAGACTTCGGCCAGACCCTGGGCTTCTATGGCGTGCCGGGCGGCGCCTACTTCGTCCTGCCGATCCTCGGCCCGTCGAACCTGCGTGACACCGGCGGCCTGCTGGTGGACTACACGGCCGAGAATGCGATCAACTTCCTCAACGTGGCCGAAGTCAGCTCCAACCATCCGGAAGTCTGGATCCTGCGCGGCATCGACAAGCGCAACCAGACCAGCTTCCGCTATGGCCAGATGAACTCGCCGTTCGAGTACGAGAAAGTGCGCTACGTGTACACCGAAGCGCGCAAGTTGCAGGTCGCGGAGTAAACAAGGCAGCCGAAAAACACTGTGGGAGCAAGCCCGCTCCCACAGTTGTTTTGTGCTGTCTTCAGCCTTTCAGGGCTTTCCAGATCTTGCTGGCAGCCATGACGCCAACCAACACCACCGCCCCTGCGACAATCCCCGCTACGCCATTGAGCAACACCGGCACGATAAATCCGCCGCCACCCGCCGCCGCGCTGACACTTTCGATCCAGTGATGCACCACCGGCACGCCGTGGGTCAGGATGCCGCCGCCGACCAGAAACATTGCCGCCGTGCCAATCACCGACAGGCTTTTCATCATGTACGGTGCAGCACGCAGGATGGCGCCACCGATGCTTTTGGCCATCTGGCCCGGCTTCTGGGTCAGCCACAATCCGAGGTCATCGAGTTTGACGATGCCGGCTACCAATCCGTACACGCCGACAGTCATGACAATGGCAATGCCCGACAGCACGATGACTTGCTGGCTCAATGGCGCACCGGCCACGGTGCCGAGGGTAATGGCGATGATTTCCGCCGAAAGAATGAAGTCGGTGCGGATCGCGCCTTTGATCTTGTCCTTTTCGAACGCCACCAGGTCGACCGCCGGGTCCGCCACCGCCTCGACCAGTTCGGCATGCTCAGCGTGGTCTTCGGCCTTGCTGTGCAGGAACTTGTGGGCGAGCTTTTCAAAACCCTCAAAGCACAAGTAGGCGCCACCCACCATCAACAACGGGGTGACCAGCCACGGAATGAACGCACTGATCGCCAGCGCCGACGGCACCAGGATCAATTTATTGATGAACGAACCCTTGGCGACCGCCCAGACCACCGGGATTTCCCGCTCGGCACGCACGCCGCTGACTTGCTGGGCATTGAGTGCCAGGTCGTCACCGAGTACGCCGGCGGTTTTCTTGGCGGCCATTTTGGTCATCACCGACACGTCGTCCAGCACGGCCGCGATGTCGTCGATCAGCACCAGCAAACTGCTTCCTGCCATGAATCGGGTTTCCTTCTGCAAATGAATGCGCAGCAGCATAGCGCGGCATCACGGGCTGCGGTGCATTCTTGAGCGCCGCGCGAGGCCGGTGATACCATGCGCAACCGCCAGAACAGGCAAGGAATCACCGGGTTTATGAGCACTATCCGCGAGCGCAACAAACAATTGATCCTGCGTGCCGCCAGTGAGGAGTTCGCCGACAAGGGCTTCGCTGCGACCAAAACCAGTGACATCGCAGCCAAGGCGGGATTGCCCAAGCCCAACGTCTACTACTACTTCAAATCCAAGGAAAACCTCTACCGCGAGGTCCTGGAAAGCATCATCGAGCCGATCCTGCAGGCTTCGACGCCGTTCAACCCGGACGGCGAACCCGGTGAAGTGCTCAGCGGCTACATTCGCTCGAAAATCCGCATCTCCCGCGACCTGCCTTTCGCCTCCAAGGTGTTCGCCAGCGAAATCATGCACGGCGCCCCCCACCTGAGCAGCGATCTGGTCGAACAGCTCAATGGCCAGGCCAAACACAACATCGAGTGCATCCAGACCTGGATCGACCGCGGCCAAATCGCCCCCATCGACCCCAACCACCTGATGTTCAGCATCTGGGCCGCGACCCAGACCTACGCCGACTTCGACTGGCAAATCACCGCCATCACCGGCAAGGCCCGGCTGGATGAAGAGGATTATGAAGCGGCGGCGCAGACGATTATCCGGTTGGTGTTGAAGGGGTGTGAGCCGGACAGGTAGACCGTGGTGCCACCAATCGCCGGCAAGCCAGCTCCCACAGAGATTTGTGCCGTTCACAAAGCTTGAGTTCAACACGGCAACCTGTGGGAGCTGGCTTGCCAGCGATGAAGGCGACTCGGTACCGGTTCAAACCCAAACGGCATCCAACAACGGATAGTCACCAAGCTTTTCAACAAGCCCGGCTCGCAGTGGATTTGCTACCACATACCGAGCTAACCTCACCAAATCCTCCTCCCGCCTCAACGCCCGGTCGTGATAACCCTGCTGCCAAAGCGGTCCACCTCTACCATTCGAAAGATTCACGTCCCGCGTAATCAGGGATTTAGTCTGGCGCATGAGCTTTCTGAGCGAACAGTTTTCCAATTCGACCAGCCAATGAAAATGGTCGGGCATGACAACCCAAGCCAGTGACTTTGCCAACCCAAGATCATATGCCCGGCGAAATTGATGAACTACCAATCTGCCCAAAGCGTAATCGGCAAAAACCGGTTCTCGGCCAAGCGTATTGGTGGTCAGTAAATAGATTCGATTGGGTTCGGCATAGCGACCCGTGCGCAGGCGATGTGAAGCGGGTGAATCCGGCATTCCTTTGCCACTCTCATGATGAAGTCATGAGAAGGCTAGCCCCGGAAATGCCGGATGGTCATGCAGACCTTTAGCTGGATGTGTCCCGTCGATTGCCATCGCGGGCAAGCCCGCTCCCACAGGGCCTGATGGTGTACATAAAATATGTGAGCACCTTCGATCATTGTGGGGCTTGCCCGCGATGGCATTAGCTCAGGCGCTGCCGATCAAGCCGCCACCCCCGCATCCGCCACCAACCCCAACGCCTCGATCGCATTGATCGCGCACTGCTCGTCAACATCCGACAGATCGCCGCTGATGCCTACCGCCCCCAGCACATTCCCGTCCTGATCGCGAACCAGCACACCACCCGGTGCCGGCACGACGCTGCCCTGCCCCAGGCTGTTCAACGCGGCGATGAACGCCGGGCGTTGCTGGGCGTCCAGCGCCAGCAGGCGTGAACCCTTGCCCAGCGCGATGGCGCCCCAGGCTTTGCCGATGGCGACGTGCGGGCGCAGCAGGCTCGCACCGTCTTCGCGTTGCAGGGTGATCAGATGCCCGCCGGCATCCAGTACCGCGATGGTCAAGGGTGCAGCGGAAATCGCACGCCCTGCGCTGATGGCTTCGTTGACCAGGTTGACTGCGACTTTCAAGGTTAAAGCGCTCATGGTGCCGTCCTCATTTTGTTTTTCGGAAAGCCGTGGGGCTGCGGCACATGTGCGAGACGATCTGCCGCAGCCCGATGCAACAAATAGAACACAATGAATTATTTTTTTGTATACAATAATTCTCGAAAAGCGCCACATGCGACGAAAAGCCACAGTAGACTGGCCTTCCGTCGAATGAAACAAGCGCTTGAGAAAATGGATTGACCTGCGCCGTCCGCCGTGAATACACTCTGCGCAAAGCCACTTGTATACAATTACAAAACGTAAAGAGGCACAAAACCATGAGCAAAATGAGAGCAATCGAAGCCGCCGTTCTGGTGATGCGCCGTGAAGGGGTTGATACCGCTTTTGGCATCCCAGGTGCAGCCATCAACCCGCTGTACAACGCCTTGCAAAAAGTCGGCGGCATCGATCACGTACTCGCTCGCCACGTTGAAGGCGCCTCGCACATGGCCGAGGGCTACACCCGCACCAAGGCCGGCAACATCGGCGTGTGCATCGGGACTTCCGGCCCTGCCGGCACCGACATGGTCACCGGGCTCTACAGCGCCTCGGCCGACTCGATTCCAATCCTCTGCATTACCGGCCAGGCACCCCGCGCCCGTATGCACAAGGAAGACTTCCAGGCTGTCGACATCACCAGCATCGTCAAGCCAGTCACCAAGTGGGCGACCACTGTTCTCGAACCGGGCCAGGTGCCTTACGCGTTCCAGAAAGCTTTCTTTGAAATGCGCTCCGGCCGTCCAGGCCCGGTGCTGATCGACCTGCCGTTCGACGTGCAGATGGCCGAGATCGAATTCGACATCGACGCCTACCAGCCGCTGCCTTTGGCCAAGCCGACCGCCAGCCGCGTTCAGGTCGAGAAGGCTCTGGCCCTGCTCGATCAGGCCGAGCGTCCACTGCTGGTAGCCGGTGGTGGCATCATCAATGCCGACGCCAGCGACCTGCTGATGGAGTTCGCCGAGCTGACCGGTATTCCGGTTATCCCGACCCTGATGGGCTGGGGCACCATCCCGGACGATCACCCGTTGATGGTCGGCATGGTTGGCTTGCAGACCTCGCACCGCTACGGCAACGCGACCATGCTCAAATCCGACGTGGTACTGGGTATCGGCAACCGTTGGGCCAACCGTCACACCGGTTCGGTCGACGTCTATACCGAAGGTCGCAAGTTCATCCACGTCGACATTGAAGGCACGCAGATTGGCCGCGTGTTCACCCCGGACCTGGGCATCGTGTCCGACGCCGCTGCCGCGCTGACCGTGTTCATCGAAGTCGCTCGCGAATGGCAAGCCGCCGGCAAGCTGAAGAACCGCAGCGCCTGGCTGCAAGACTGCCAGCAGCGTAAAGCCAGCCTGCAGCGCAAGACTCACTTCGACAACGTGCCGGTCAAGCCGCAACGCGTTTACGAAGAAATGAACCAGGTGTTCGGCAAAGACACCTGCTACGTCAGCACCATCGGCCTGTCGCAGATTGCCGGCGCGCAGTTCCTGCACGTCTACAAGCCGCGTCACTGGATCAACTGCGGCCAGGCCGGCCCGTTGGGCTGGACCATTCCGGCTGCGCTGGGCGTGGTCAAGGCCGATCCGAACCGTAAAGTCGTGGCCCTGTCGGGGGACTATGACTTCCAGTTCATGATCGAGGAATTGGCGGTGGGTGCGCAGTTCAAGCTGCCGTACATCCACGTCGTGGTGAACAACTCGTACCTGGGTCTGATCCGCCAGGCGCAGCGCGGTTTCGACATGGACTACTGCGTGCAGTTGTCCTTCGACAACCTCAACGCACCGGAACTCAACGGCTACGGTGTGGACCACGTCGCAGTTGCCGAAGGCCTCGGCTGCAAGGCACTGCGTGTGTTCGAACCGTCCCAGATCCAGCCTGCCCTGCGCAAGGCCCAGGAGCTGATCGAAGAGTTCAAGGTGCCAGTGATCGTCGAGATCATCCTGGAACGCGTGACCAACATTTCCATGGGTACCGAGATCAACGCCGTCAACGAATTCGAAGACCTGGCGCTGGTTGGCGACGACGCACCGACTGCGATTTCGTTGCTCGATTAAATAGCTGCTCGTTCTCCCGTAGGAGCCGGCTTGCTGGCGATAGCGGTGTATCAATCGACATTGATATGACTGACACAACGCCATCGCCAGCAAGCCGGCTCCTACAAGGGGACCTCATACATACACGGGAGACCACCATGCCGCGTTTCGCAGCCAACCTGTCCATGCTGTTCACCGAACAGGACTTTCTCGCCCGTTTCGAAGCGGCCGCCAAGGCCGGTTTCAGTGGTGTCGAATACCTGTTCCCGTACGACTTCAGCTCCGCCGAAATCAAGGCCACGCTCGACGCCAACGGTCTGACCCAAGTGCTGTTCAACCTGCCGGCCGGTGACTGGGCCAAGGGCGAGCGCGGTATCGCGTGCCTGCCGGATCGGGTCGAAGAGTTCCGTGCCGGTGTCGACCTGGCCATCGCCTACGCGCAGGTTCTGGGCAACACCCAGGTCAACTGCCTGGCCGGTATTCGTCCGCAGGGTTTTGACGACGCCACCGTGGAAAAAACCTTCGTCGCCAACCTCAAGTACGCGGCCGACAAGCTGCAAGCGGCGGGCATCAAACTGGTGATGGAAGCGATCAACACCCGTGACATCCCGGGCTTCTACCTGAACAACACGGCGCAAGCCCTGTCGATTCGCGAGCAGGTCGGCAGCGCCAACCTGTTCCTGCAATACGACATCTACCACATGCAAATCATGGAAGGCGATCTGGCCCGCACCCTGCAATCGCACCTGGGCGAGATCAACCATGTACAGCTCGCGGACAACCCGGGGCGCAACGAACCAGGCACCGGTGAAATCAACTACCGCTTCCTGTTCGAACACCTGGACCGCATCGGTTACCAGGGTTGGGTCGGTTGCGAATACAAGCCGCTGACCACCACCGAAGCGGGCCTGGGCTGGTTGAAAACCCACAACGCGATCTGAACGCAATCCCTTGTAGGAGCCGGCTTGCCGGCGATGGCATCACCGCGGTGCATCAGACAGACCGTGTCGCCTGGATCGCCAGCAAGCCGGCTCCTACAAAAGCAGTTCCCAATTTGTTTGAAGCAGCAATAAAAACAAGAGGATTTTCTCATGGCTAAAATCGGATTTATCGGCACCGGCATCATGGGCCACCCAATGGCGTTGAACCTGCAGAAAGCCGGTCACAGCCTGTTCCTGTCGGCGCACCACGACGCCGCCCCTGCCGACCTGGTTGCCGGTGGCGCCGTCGCCCTGGCGAACCCGCGCGATGTGGCCCAGGAAGCCGAATTCATCATCGTCATGGTGCCGGACACCCCGCAGGTCGATGACGTGCTGTTCCGTGCCGACGGCATCGCTGCCGGCGTGGGCAAAGGCAAAGTCGTCATCGACATGAGCTCGATCTCGCCGACCGCCACCAAGGCCTTCGCCGCGAAGATCAACGAAAAAGGCGCGCAATACCTCGACGCACCTGTTTCCGGTGGTGAAGTCGGCGCCAAGGCCGCGACCCTGAGCATCATGGTCGGCGGCGATGCCGACGCTTTCGAACGCGCCCTGCCGCTGTTCCAGGCCATGGGCAAGAACATCACCCTGGTCGGTGGCAACGGCGACGGTCAGACCGCCAAGGTCGCCAACCAGATCATCGTCGCCCTGAACATCCAGGCCGTAGCCGAAGCCCTGCTGTTCGCTGCGAAAAACGGTGCCGATCCAGCCAAGGTGCGTGAAGCACTGATGGGTGGTTTCGCCTCCTCGAAGATCCTCGAAGTGCACGGCGAGCGCATGATCAAGGGCACCTTCGATCCGGGCTTCCGCATCAGCCTGCACCAGAAGGACCTGAACCTGGCCCTGCAAGGCGCCAAGGAGCTGAACATCAACCTGCCGAACACCGCCAACACCCAGCAAGTGTTCAGCACCTGCGCGGCCATCGGTGGCAGCAACTGGGACCACTCGGCGCTGATCAAGGGCCTGGAACACATGGCCAACTTCTCGATTCGCGACAAGAAGTAAGCCCTGCCCCCTCCCTGTAGGAGCCGGCTTGCTGGCGATGGCATCACCGCGGTGTGCATGACAGGCCGTGTCGCCTGGATCGCCAGCAAGCCGGCTCCTACAGCACCGCGTACCCTCAAATAACAAGAATTCCGGGAGCCCGCCATGTCGGTCGATCCGCAACAATTCCTGCGCGAGCTGTTCGCCACAGCCATCGACGCGGCCCATCCTCAGCAAGTCCTCGAAGCCCATTTGCCCAAAGATCGCAGCGGTCGGGTGATCGTCATTGGCGCCGGTAAAGCCGCCGCCGCCATGGCCCAGGTGGTCGAGCGCTGCTGGCAGGGTGAAGTGTCCGGTCTGGTGGTGACCCGTTACGGTCACGGCGCCCCGTGCGAAAAAATCGAAGTGGTCGAAGCCGCGCATCCGGTGCCTGACGCTGCAGGTCTTGCCGTCGCCAAGCGCGTGTTCGAGCTGGTCAGTGACCTGAGCGAAGAAGACCGCGTGATCTTCCTGCTGTCTGGCGGTGGCTCTGCCCTGCTGGCACTGCCGGCCGACGGCATCAGCCTGGCCGACAAGCAGTCGATCAACAAAGCCCTGCTCAAATCCGGGGCGACCATCGGCGAGATGAACTGCGTGCGCAAGCACCTCTCGGCGATCAAGGGCGGCCGCCTGGGCAAAGCCTGCTGGCCGGCCACTGTCTACACCTACGCGATTTCCGATGTACCGGGCGACCTCGCCACGGTCATCGCCTCCGGCCCTACCGTGGCCGACCCAAGCACCTCGGCCGAAGCGCTGGCGATCCTCAAGCGCTACGCCATCGAGGTTCCGGCCTCGGTGCGCACCTGGCTGCAAAGCCCCGAGTCGGAAACAGTCAAGCCCGGTGACCCGAGCCTGGCCCGCAGTCATTTCCAGTTGATCGCCCGCCCGCAACAATCGCTGGAAGCGGCGGCGGTGAAATGCCGTAAGGCCGGGTTCAGCCCGCTGATCCTCGGCGACCTCGAAGGCGAATCCCGCGAGGTGGCGAAAGTCCACGCCGGCATCGCGCGGCAGATCGTCCTGCACGGCCAGCCACTGGCGGCGCCCTGCGTGATTCTCTCCGGCGGTGAAACCACCGTGACCGTGCGCGGCAATGGCCGTGGCGGGCGCAACGCCGAGTTCCTGCTGAGCCTGACCGACAGCCTCAAGGGCCTGCCCGGCGTCTACGCGCTGGCCGGTGACACCGACGGCATCGACGGTTCCGAAGACAACGCCGGCGCAATCATGACCCCGGACAGCTTCGCCCGCGCCGCCGCGCTAGGCCTGAGCGCCAGCGACGAGTTGGACAACAACAACGGCTACGGCTACTTCGAGGCACTCGACGCGCTGATCGTCACCGAGCCGACCCGTACCAACGTCAACGACTTCCGCGCCATTCTGATCCTTGAGAGCACTAAACATGACGCCTGATAAAAAGGTCAAAATCCTCGCCACCCTGGGACCTGCCACCGACGGCATCGACGCCATCCGTGAGCTGGTGCTGGCCGGGGTGAACATCTTCCGCCTGAACTTCAGCCATGGCGATCACGCCGACCACGCCCAGCGTTTTCAGTGGATCCGTGAAGTCGAGCGCCAGCTGAATTACCCATTGGGCATCCTGATGGACCTGCAAGGCCCGAAACTGCGGGTCGGCAAGTTCGCCGAAGGCAAGGTGCAACTGGTGCGCGGCCAGGCCTTGCGCCTGGACCTCGATGCCACGCCGGGCGATGAGCGCCGGGTCAACCTGCCGCACCCGGAAATCATCGCCGCCCTGGAGCCGGGCATGGACCTGCTGCTCGACGACGGCAAGCTGCGTCTGCGGGTGGTGACCAAATACGCCGACGCCATCGACACCACCGTGCTCAACGGCGGTGAACTGTCGGACCGCAAAGGCGTGAACGTGCCACAAGCGGTGCTCGACCTGAGCCCGCTGACCGCCAAGGATCGCCGCGACCTGACCTTCGGCCTGGAGCTGGGTGTGGACTGGGTGGCGCTGTCGTTCGTGCAACGCCCCGATGACATCCGCGAAGCCCGTACCCTGATCGGCGACAAGGCGTTCCTGATGGCCAAGATCGAAAAGCCGTCTGCCGTTGAACAACTGCGCGAGATCGCCGAATTGAGCGACGCGATCATGGTCGCCCGGGGTGACCTGGGCGTGGAAGTGCCCGCCGAAAGCGTGCCGCAGATTCAGAAGAACATCATCAGCACCTGCCGCCAACTCGGCAAACCGGTGGTGGTGGCGACGCAGATGCTCGAGTCGATGCGCTTCTCGCCGGCGCCAACCCGCGCCGAGGTAACCGATGTGGCCAACGCGGTGGCCGAAGGTGCGGACGCGGTGATGCTGTCGGCCGAAACCGCGTCCGGCGAATACCCGCTCGAAGCCGTGCAGATGATGAGCAAGATCATCCGTCAGGTGGAGAACGGTCCGGACTATCAGACTCAACTCGACGTCAGCCGGCCGAAAGCCGAGGCGACAGTTTCCGACGCGATCAGCTGCGCCATTCGCCGCATCAGCAACGTGCTGCCGGTGGCGGTGCTGGTCAACTATAGCGAGTCCGGCGCATCGAGCCTGCGTGCGGCGCGGGAACGGCCGACGGTGCCGATCCTCAACCTGACGCCGAACCTGCAGACCGCCCGTCGCCTGAGCGTGGCCTGGGGTGTGCACTCGGTGGTCAACGATCGCCTGCGCCAGGTCGATGAAGTCTGCTCCACGGCGCTTGAGATCGCCCAGGCACAAGGCATGGCCCAGCGAGGCGACACGCTGTTGATCACCGCCGGTGTGCCCTTTGGGCAGCCGGGGTCGACTAACTCTTTGCGTATCGAGACGTTGATCTAGAACGCCCATACCGGCCTCATCGCCAGCAAGCCGGCTCCTACAGGGACAGCGTATTTCTGTAGGAGCCGGCTTGCTGGCGATGCGGGCAACTCGGTCCCACTGACTTTCAGATCTGCCATGCCCGCCAACCATTTCAACACCCACTGCCCCGACTGGGCCGAAGCCTTGCTCAACGGTTTCAGTCAAATATTCCTCCAGCGCAATCCGCTGTGCGGTTTGCTGATTCTTTCGGCCATCCTGTTCACCGCCCCGGCCCTGCTCGGCGGTGCCCTCCTGGGCGGTGTCGCCGGGCTGCTCACTGCGCAACGCCGCAACTATGCCAAGGCTGATCGCCAGGCCGGGTTGTTCAGCTACAACGGCGTTCTGCTCGGACTGTTGCTGAGCCTGTATTTCCCTTGGTCGGCGATGATGCCGCCGCTGATTCTGGCCGCCGGTGGCCTGAGCGCGATGATCACCCAGCAGTGGCTCAAGCGCGTCCGGTTCAGCCAATACCTCCCCGCCTACACCACGCCGTTCGTGGTGCTGAGCTGGGGGCTGCTGTGCTTCGCCACGCCGTCGACCGAGGCGCACTTGATCGAAGTCAGCACCCTGAACATGCTCGCCGCCCCCTTCAAAGGCATTGGCCAAGTGATGTTCCTCGGCCATCCGCTGGCCGGTGCGATGATTGCCGCCGGCTTGCTGATCGCTGATCGCCGTGCATTTTTCTGGGCGTTGCTGGCCTCTGTCGCGGGCATGGGCTGGAGCATGCTGCAGCACGATTTCTACACGGCGCTGCTCGGTCTGGGTGGCTATAACGCCGTACTCGCCGCCCTCGCCTTCAGCTCGCAGCGTCGCCAGCCGTGGCTGCCGCTGCTGGGCATCGGCCTGGCGCTGGCGCTGACCCCGCTGTTCGCCGCCATCGGTCTGCCGACGCTGACCGCGCCGTTCATTCTTGCCTGCTGGCTGGTCCGCAGCGCGGTGCAAATGCTTGGCAAGGCCACGGTTGCCAGTGAGCCTTGCACTCTGGAGGAGAATCAACCTAGGCTGCGCTGATCTTCGAGTCAGGCGTTATCCATGGACATCAGCAACAAACAATGGCGTGAACAGCTTTACGTCATGATTTTCCAAAGCGACACCAAGGCGGGTCGACGCTTCGACGGCATTCTGCTGTTGATCATCCTCGCCAGCCTGGTGATCGTGATGCTCGACAGCATCGACAGCATTCACCAGAACTACGCCGATGTCCTCGCGTACATCGAGTGGGGTTTCACGGTGATCTTCCTGGGCGAGTACATCCTGCGCCTGTACTGCTCGCCTAAGCCCTTGCGCTACGCCTTCAGCTTTTACGGGTTGGTGGATCTGCTGGCGATCGTGCCGGGCATCCTCGCGCTGTATTACGCCGATGCGCAGTACCTGCTGATTATCCGCATCATCCGCATGCTGCGGATTTTCCGCGTGCTCAAGCTCAGCCCCTATCTGAAACAAGCCAACTACCTGATGGCGGCGCTGCGCGGCAGCAAGCAGAAAATCGTGGTGTTCCTGGTCAGCGTCTGCACGCTGGTGACGGTGTTCGGCACGCTGATGTATGTCATCGAAGGCCCGGAACATGGCTTCACCAGCATTCCCAAAGGCATCTATTGGGCAATCGTGACGCTGACTACCGTGGGTTTCGGTGACATCGTGCCGAAAACG
This sequence comes from Pseudomonas sp. PB101, assembly GCF_009764265.1. Lineage (GTDB taxonomy): Bacteria > Pseudomonadota > Gammaproteobacteria > Pseudomonadales > Pseudomonadaceae > Aquipseudomonas. The sequence goes on along the minus strand of NZ_RWIR01000045.1, from coordinate 142,990 downwards.
CCGCTGGGCCAGGTGGTTTCCTCTCTGGTGATGATCACGGGTTACTCGATCATTGCGGTGCCCACCGGTATTTTCACTGCCGAACTGGCCAACGCCATGCGTGGCGATCAACTGCAGCACGACTGCCCGGTGTGCAAGAAAAACAACCACGAACACGGCGCCGCGTTCTGCTCCCGTTGTGGCAATGCGTTGTTCAAGAAATTGGAATAAGCAAAGAGCTTTTTAATCTTTAAGGGACTATACGACCCCGGTTATAGTCGCTGGCAAAATGCCCCATCTTTTAAATAGAACAAGGATTGCGCAGTGAAAAAACTCTTTGGCGCCTCTCTTCTGGCCGCTGGCCTGGCACTGACCAGCGTGGCTCAGGCCGCACCGACCCTGCTCAACGTTTCCTACGACGTGATGCGCGATTTCTACAAGGACTACAACACTGCGTTCCAGAAACACTGGCAAGCCGAGCACAACGAAAACATCACCCTGCAAATGTCCTTCGGCGGCTCCAGCAAACAGGCGCGCTCGGTCATCGACGGCCTGCCGGCTGACGTGATCACCATGAACATGGCCACCGACATCAACGCCCTGGCGGACAACGGCAAACTGGTCCCGGACAACTGGGTCACGCGCCTGCCGAACAACAGCGCGCCGTTCACCTCGGCCACCGTGTTCATCGTGCGCAAGGGCAACCCGAAAGCCCTGAAAGACTGGCCGGACCTGCTCAAGGACGGCGTCCAGGTCATCGTGCCGAACCCGAAAACCTCCGGCAACGGTCGCTACACCTACCTTTCCGCCTGGGGCTACGTGCTGAAAAACGGCGGTGACGAGAACAAGGCCAAAGACTTCGTCGGCAAGCTGTTCAAGCAAGCGCCGGTACTCGACACCGGTGGCCGTGCCGCCACGACCACCTTCATGACCAACCAGATCGGTGACGTGCTGGTGACCTTCGAGAACGAAGCGGAAATGATCGCCCGCGAGTTCGGCCGTGATCAGTTCGAAGTCATCTACCCAAGCGTTTCCGCCGAAGCCGAGCCACCGGTGTCGGTGGTCGACAAGACCGTCGACAAGAAAGGCACCCGCGCCGCCGCCGAGGAATACCTGAAATACCTGTGGTCGCCGCAAGGCCAGGAGATTGCTGCGGCGAACTACCTGCGCCCGCGTGACCCGGCCGTGCTGGCCAAGTACACCGACCGCTTCCCGAAAGTGGACTTCCTGTCCGTCGAGAAGACCTTCGGTGACTGGCGTACCGTGCAGAAGACCCACTTCAACGATGGTGGGGTTTTCGACCAGATCTACACCGGTCAATAATCGCCTGGAACACAGCAATTCCTGTGGGAGCGAGCTTGCTCGCGATGACAATTGCACAGTCAACATCGACGTTGACTGTCATTACGCCATCGCGAGCAAGCTCGCTCCCACAGTTTTTTTCGCCTGCTGTTTCAGCTCAAGTTGCCGCAGAAAATGGCCTGGTGACCATCGGCCGGGCTTTCACGCACCACCAAGGCGTAGCCGCCGGCTCGAAGGGTTTCGACGGCGACCGGTGCGCTCTTCCAGAAATACTGGTGCGAGGCCGCAGAATAGAACCGCGCGTTGGGTCCGTCGTTCATGTCATAGGCCGGTTTCGCACCCAGGTTCTCGCAGCTGCCCGGGTAGATGTAAGCCATCAAACGGCCCGGCAGCGCACTGCCCATGGGCTCACCACTGAGCGCAAACCAGAACACGGTGTCATGCCCGCTGGGCATCATGATCGGCCGGCCAATATTTCCGGCATTGATCGCGGTGCCATTCAGGGGAACGTTGGTGACCTGGTTGTCAGGCACTGTCGAACAACCACAGAGCCCGCCGAACGCTAAGACTAACGCCAGCGAAGATACGATTTTCATCGTGATACTCCCGCTTGTAAGGACACATTGAAGTGATCCCCCCTGTAGATTCTAGCTGCCGGGGCCCTGCGGGTTTTTCTTCGGATGGCCGGTTGCCATGTGCTGATCATTACGCAATGGCATGATTACTATCACTCCAATCCCGCTTCCGCGTTTTCAGTCAGCCCGTTAGCCTGCGCGCATTCCATTCCGTACAGCGAGACCCGTTATGACCCCTGCGACCCACGTGCCCCACGGCACCGCGACAATGACCCGAGGCATGGTGCTGCTGTTCGCCTTCTGCTGCGGCGCCATTGTCGCCAACATCTACTACGCCCAGCCGATCATCGGCCTGATCGCGCCGGACATCGGCCTGACCAACACCATGGCCAGCCTGATCGTGTCCCTGACGCAGATCGGCTATGCACTGGGGCTGTTTTTCCTCGTGCCACTGGGGGACCTGCTGGAGAACCGTCGGCTGATGATCATCACCACGCTGGTGGCGATTGTCAGCCTGCTGGGTGCGGCATTCACCGATCAGCCCAACGTGTTCCTGCTGATTTCGCTGTTGGTGGGGTTCAGTTCGGTGTCGGTGCAAATCCTCATCCCGTTGGCCGCGCACCTGGCGCCGGAAGAAACCCGGGGGCGTGTAGTGGGCGGGATCATGGGCGGTCTGTTGCTCGGCATTCTGCTGGCCCGGCCGGTGTCCAGCGTGGTGGCCGATCACTTCGGCTGGCGGGCGATGTTCATGATTGCCGCCGTGTTGATGGCGGCCATCAGCATCGTGCTGGCCGTGACCATTCCCAAGCGTGAGCCCGATCACAGCGCGTCCTACGGCCAGTTGCTGGGCTCGCTGTGGACGCTGTTGTGCAAGCAACCGGTACTGCGTCAACGGGCGTTTTACCAGGGTTGCATGTTTGCCACTTTCAGCCTGTTCTGGACTGCCGTGCCGCTTGAATTGGCGCGCAATCATGGTTTGTCGCAAAGCGGCATCGCGATTTTCGCGCTGGTGGGCGCCATCGGCGCCATTGCCGCACCGATCGCCGGACGCCTGGCCGATGCCGGCCATACCCGCATCGCCTCGTTGCTGGCCTTGGTGTTCGCCAGCCTGAGTTTCCTGCCGGCGTTTATCCATCCGGCCTACAGCGTCATCGGCCTGGCCGTGACCGGCGTGGTGCTCGACTTCTGCGTGCAGATGAACATGGTCCTCGGCCAGCGCGCGGTCTACGCCCTCGACGGCAAAAGCCGCAGCCGCCTGAATGCGCTGTACATGACCAGCATCTTCATCGGCGGTGCCTTCGGTTCTTCGGTGGCCAGCGCGGTGTACGAACACGGCGGCTGGTTGTGGATCGTGATCGTCGGCAGTGCGTTCCCGTTGCTGGCGTTGCTGCGTTTCCTGAGTGTTTCGCAGAAAGGTTCGCTGGCGACGGCTTAGTTCAATCGCCGCCCGGGGATGGCGGGATCTGTTACGCCGAGGTCAACGGCCCAGACGTACGAGTTCGACGGAGGCCGCGTTCTGATTAACGCCACCTGACAAGTGTGGGAGCGGGCTTGCCGCTCCCTCCTACAACACCCCCCCATCAAACCCGACCCTGACATTCACCGGCAATTCACCCCGATGCTGCATCAACCAGGCATCCAGGGTATGCCCGACATGGGTCAATACCGCCTTCTTCGGCTGCAACTCGTCGATGCACTGCAAGGCCAGGTTCAGGTCGTTGTGATTACGCGGGGCCTGGGGTTGCGGTGGCAGGGAGCAATCCAGCACCAGCACATCCAGTGGCTCACGCTGCAGCCAGCTCGAAGTGTCCGGCGGCAGGCCCACGGTGTCGGTCAGGTAGGCGATTCGCCGCCCTTCGCCTTCCAGCAGATAACCGAGGGTCGGTTTCGAGTGTTGCAGCGGCAGCGCGGTGACACTGAGCGCACCGAATTGCCGGGTTTCAAAGCCGTCGAAGGGTTGGCTGAAATCGAGAATGCCGGGGTGTTTGTAGAGGTCGGCGAGGCCCTCCGGGTCCACCGGGCCGTGGACCGGAATCACCAGCCCCTGGCCCCAGCGCAGATGCAACAGGCCCTGGGCATGATCGGCGTGGTAATGGGTCTGGAGAATGCCGTTGAAACTGTGCGGCGGGAACTGTTCGCACAGGTCAGGCAAGCCGCTGTCGATCAACCAGCGCTGATCGCCACACTCGATCAGCGCGCTGCAGGGTCGACGCTGCAAGTGCTCATCCTTGCGGGCCGCATCACAAGCCACACATTCACAGCCGTAGACCGGGACTTGTCGGGCGTCGCCGGTGCCCAGCAACGTCAGGCGCATGCAGCCTGGCCATCGATGCAGGCCAGCATGCGTGCCACCGTATGCTCCAGTGCGCCGGAGTTATCCAGCACATGCAGCGTCGGGTCATTGTCAGCGAGCACACGCTGATTGAAGCGCGCATTGCGCGCCAGCCGGGCATCGATCTCGGCCACCGATTCCCGCCCGCGCGCCAGCAGGCGCTCACATAACACGGCCTGGTTCACGGTCAGCAACAACACCAGCACATTCGGATAGCGCTCGCGGGTTTTCTGCAAATGCCCCCGCGAGCCATTGACCAGCACGTCGTGCCCGGCGGCCAGCCAGTCGTCGATTTCCCGTCGGATGCCATAGGACAGGCCATTGGCATGCCAGCTCAGGGCAAACGCGCCGTCTGCCTCCATGTCGGCAAACTGCTGCGGGCTGACGCCCAGTGCCGCCTCGCCCACCGCTTCCGCCGAACGGGTGATGACCCGGCGCACGATCCGGCAGCCGCGTTCTGCCAACTGCTCTCGCGCCGCATCCAACAGGCTGTCCTTGCCTGAGCCCGAGGGCCCGATGAGATAGATCAACCTGCCCGCCATCAAAACACCCTCTTCGCTTGTCGCCATACTTGCTGGACCACTGGCAAGCCATCCTGGCTACGTGCTTGCAGCAGATCCGCGCGCAGACCCGGTGCAATCTCGCCACGATCGTTCAACCCGGCGGCCCGGGCCGGATTCAGGCTGACCATGCGCACCGCTTCGGCCAGACCGATCCGCTCACTCTGCGCCGCCAGCGCGAACGCCGATTGCAGCAGGCTTGCCGGGTAGTAGTCGCTGGACAGAATATCCAGCAAGCCTTCGTCGGCCAGATCGAAGGCGGCCACGTTACCCGAGTGCGACCCGCCGCGCACAATGTTCGGTGCGCCCATCAACACATTCATGCCGTGCTCCCGGCAACCGCGCGCGGCCTCGACGGTGGTCGGGAACTCGGCGATGGTCATGCCGTAGCGCGCCGACTCCTCGACGTGGGCCAGGGTCGCGTCATCATGGCTGGCAACCGACAGGCCAAGGGCCAGGCAGTGCTCGACAATCGCCGCGCGGTAGCGGTCGCCATAGGTGCGCGAGTTGGCCATCTGCAGGGTGATGAATTCATCCATCTGTGTAGTGGTCAGGTGGTACTTGCCCATGTAGTACTCACGGTACTTGGATTCCAGCACGAACTGGCGCTGACCCGGCGAGTGGTCCATAACAGACACCAATTGCACCAGCGGGTTCTCCACCAGATCGCGGAACACGCTGAGGGTGTCCGGGTGGCACAGTTCGCAGCGCAAGTGCAGGCGGTGTTCGGCGCGGGTCAGCCCGGCGTCGCTGGCTTTGGAGATGGCGTCGAGCATCGCCGGCAGTTTCTGCATGCGATTGCCCTTGGGGTTCACATCGCCGATCGACACCGCGTCGAACACCGTGGTGATGCCGGCCGCGATGATCTGTGCATCGTGACTGAGCACCGCCGGCACGGACGGCCAGTCCACACCGGGACGCGGGGTCATGTGGCGTTCCAGATTGTCGGTGTGCAGCTCGACAAGACCCGGCAGCAGGTAGTCGCCATTGAGGTCCAGAGCCTGGGGCAAACGGCTCGGGCCTTCGGCGACCTCGGCGATCAAGCCGTCGCGCAGCAGCACGGTGCCGTAGAACACACGGTCAGCGCTGACCAGTTGGGCATTGCTGAGGATCTGTTCAACGGACATCGGCGTACTCCTTTTCAGTCACAGCGGCTGGGGTCATGTCGAGATGGCGGTCGGCAACCGCCGCGCGGGCGATGCGGTCGTGGAAGATGCCGATCAGCGCGGCACCGGCGGCCTTTGCTTCATTCATCAGTTCCAGCACCACCTGGCGATTGTTGTCGTCGAGTGATGCGGTTGGTTCATCGAGCAACATCACCGGCCAGGCCACCATGAACCCGCGGGCGATGTTGACTCGCTGCTGTTCGCCACCGGAGAAGGTGCCGGGCGCCAGTTGCCAGAGGCGTTGCGGGATGTTCAGGCGCGTGAGTAGCAATTCGGCGCGCGCTTGCGCCTGCTCTTTCGCCCAACCACGGGCCAGGGCCGGCTCCATCACCACGTCCAGGCACGCGACCCGCGGGATCACTCTCAGGAACTGACTGACATAACCCAAGGTGCGCTGACGCACTTGCAGGATGTCCCGGGGTTCGGCGCCCACCAGCTCCAGCCACTCGCCGTCGTGCTGCACACGGATGCTGCCGCCCGCAGGCAGATAGTTGCCGTACAGGGTGCGCAGCAAGGTGCTTTTACCGGCGCCGGACTGGCCATGCAGCACCAGGCATTCACCGGCCGCCACACTGAAATCCACCCCGCGCAGCACGTTGAGGACCACGCCGTTCTGCTGATGCAGGGTGAAGGTTTTCGAGAGGTCACGGACCTCGATCAAGGTATTCATCGCAGGGTTTCCACTATTGAACGGGGCTTCACGGCTGCAACACCGAGGACACCAGCAGTTGCGAGTAAGGGTGCTGCGGATCGTCGAGGATCTGGTCGGTCAGCCCGGTTTCCACCACCCGTGAGCGGCGCATCACCATCAAGCGGTCGGCCAGCAGACGCGCCACCGCCAGGTCGTGGGTGACGATCACCACGGCCAGGTCCAGCTCACGCACCAGCCCACGAAGCAGGTCAAGCAAGCGCGCCTGCACCGAGACATCGAGGCCACCGGTTGGCTCGTCCATGAACACCAGCCGTGGACTCGACACCAGGTTGCGGGCGATTTGCAGGCGCTGCTGCATGCCGCCGGAGAAGGTCCGGGGCAAGTCGTCGATGCGCTGCGGATCGATTTCCACCTGGCTCAGCCAGTCCAGGCCTGCTCCGCGCAGTTGCTGGTAATTGCGCACGCCTTGAGCCATCAGGCGCTCGCCGATGTTGGCCCCGGCAGACACGCCCATGCGCAAACCGTCACGCGGGTTCTGCTCGACGAAACCCCATTCGGTGCGCAGCAAGGTGCGGCGCTCGGCTTCGCTGGCGCTGTACAAATCGAGCCACTGGCCCTGTTTGTCGCGGTAGCCGATCTGTCCTCGCTGCGGTGGCAAGCGTCCGCTGAGCAACGAGAGCAAGGTCGATTTACCCGACCCGGACTCGCCGACAATCCCCAGCACTTCACCGGGGTACAAATCGAAGCTGACGTCCTGGCAACCCTTCTCCAGCCCGTACAACAGCGACAGATCGCGCACCCGCAGCAAGGGTTCGGTGGACACGGACAATTGGTTTTTCAGCGCCTGGTTCATTGGCCCTGCTCCTGCTGGCTGACGCGCTGGGCGCAGTAATAGGTGTCGGAACAGACGAAGCTCTGGGTGCCGGCGTCGTCGAGAATCAACTCATCGAGGAACGAATCGCGGCTGCCGCAGATGGCACAGCACTCTTCCCACTTCTGCGCTTCGAAGGGGTGATCCTCGAAGTCGAGGCTGGTGACTTTGGTGTACGGCGGCACCGCGTACAGACGCTTCTCACGGCCGGCGCCGAACAGCATCAGCGCCGGGCTCATGTCGAGTTTCGGGTTGTCGAACTTGGGGATCGGCGACGGATCCATCACATAGCGCTCGTCGACCATCACCGGATAGGCGTACGCCGTGGCGATGTGGCCGAAGGTGGCGATGTCTTCGTAGAGCTTGACGTGCATGACCCCGTAATCGTTGAGGGCGTGCATGGTCCGGGTCTCGGTTTCCGACGGTTCGATAAAACGCAGCGGCTCGGGAATCGGCACCTGATAGACCATGATCTGATCGGCATGCAGCGGCGTTTCGGGGATGCGGTGGCGGGTCTGGATCACCGTCGCGTCCGGCGTGCTTTCGGTGGTTGCGACCCCTGCGGTGCGAGCGAAGAAGCGGCGGATAGACACCGCGTTGGTGGTGTCGTCCGCGCCCTGGTCGATGACCTTGAGCACGTCATCGTCGCCGAGAATCGCCGCGGTCAATTGCATGCCGCCGGTGCCCCAGCCGTAGGGCAACGGCATCTCGCGGCCGCCGAACGGCACCTGGTACCCGGGGATCGCCACGGCCTTGAGCAAGGCGCGGCGGATCATGCGTTTGGTCTGCTCATCGAGGTAGGCGAAGTTGTACGCCGCATCGCGCACCGGTGCCTGGCTCAAGTCATTCATGGTTTTGCCCCTCGGCAGGCTTGCGCAGTTTGCGGATCAGTTCCAGTTCGGCCTGGAAGTCGACGTAGTGAGGCAACTTCAGGTGCGAGACGAAGCCTGCGGCCTCGACGTTGTCGCAGTGCATCAGCACGAACTCTTCCTGCTGGGCCGGCGAGACGATCTCTTCGTTGTATTCGTCAGCGCGCAGCGCACGGTCGACCAGCGCCATGCCCATGGCCTTGCGCTCGGCGTGTCCAAAGGCCAGGCCGTAGCCACGGGTAAAGTGCGCCAGCTCCGTGGCCGAGCCGACAAACTGGTTGACCATCTCGCACTCGGTGACTTCGATGCAGCCCAGGTTGATCGGGAAGCCCAGCTCTTCGGGGTCGATCCACACCTCGACTTCACCGATGCGTATTTCCCCGGCGAACGGGTGATTGCGGCCATAGCCGCGCTGGGTGGAATAACCCAGCGCCAGCAGGAAACCTTCGTCGCCACGGGCCAAGGCTTGTAGACGTTGCGCGCGACTGGCCGGCAACTCCAGTGGGTCGCGGGTGATGTCGGCCACGCTTTCGCCGTTGTCGGATTCGTTCTTGATCAGGCCTTCCTGCGCCAGCAATCCGAGGACTCGCGGGCATGCTTCGAGGCTGGCATTCGGGGTGACTTGCGGCCCCGGGTATTCGCCTTCGGCCAGTAATGCGAAGTCCAGCAAACGATGGGTGTAATCGAAGGTCGGGCCCAGCAGTTGGCCGCCTGGTACGTCCTTGAAGGTCGCGGACAAACGTCGGCTGAGCTGCATGTTCTGGGTATCGATCGGCAGGCTCGGGCTGAAGCGCGGCAACGTGGTGCGGTAGGCCCGCAGCAGGAAGATCGCTTCCACCAGATCCCCCGCCGCTTGCTTGATCGCCAGCGCTGCGAGTTCTTCGTCGTACAGCGAGCCCTCGCTCATCACCCGCGCCACCGCCAGCGGCAGTTGCTGACGGATCTGCTCGACACTCAGTTCAGTGACCGAGGTATCGCCCCGGCGCTTTTTCGCCAGCAGACGGTGGGCATTGTCGATGGCCTGTTCGCCACCCTTGACGGCTACGTACATCAGGCGCGCTCCTCTGCGATACGGGTACTGCGGGGCAGGCCGATCAGGTCGTCGCCGGCGGTGAAAAACAGGTCCAGCCCACGGGGGAATTCGTTGCGCCGTTCGCGTTCGCGCCAAAAGCCAGCGGCCAGCGGCAGCGCCACGTTGTGTTCGCTTTCGATGCCCGGCCCGCGCCACACCAGCCCTGCCCCGCCGTAAAGACTTGGCAGCTGAACCAGCAAGGTGCAGGACTGGTCCGGGTAACGGTCGTTGCCTGTGTCGAAACCGCTCAGGTCCAGCAGATCGTCAGCGGCAAGCAAGGCAAACCGCGCATCTTCACGCTTGGCGGTCAGCGGGCAACCACAGTGGAACGCCAGGTTGGCGCGGATCAGCGGCGTGTCGAAACACGGCGCCAGCCACAGCGGCGTGTCGACATCCAACAGCGCCAGGCATAGCGCATAGGTCGCGGGTGCCAAGCCTTCGAGGCTCGGCGTGGCGTGCAACGTCTGGATCACACCGGGGCCGGCCAAGGCCTTGAGGGCTGCGCGAAATCCGCGCTGGGCATCCAGCACCGGGTCGGCGAACGCCGGTTGCAACAGCTGTGCGCTCATCAGTTTTCTCCTCGCACGAGGGTGAAGAATTCGACTTTGGTGGCGGCGGTTTCCGCCTCTTTTTGCGCCCGGCGTTCGGCCTGGACAGTCGCCAGCGGCGTGATCATCTCCGCCAGCCAATGGCGCTGTTGCACGCCCTGCAAATGCGCATCGGCCAGGGCGGCCAGTTCGGCGCGAACCTTGTCGCGACCCGCCAGATAGCTGTAACCGGTACGGCCATCGGCCAGGCGCACCACGCAGCGGGTCACGCTCATTTCGCCGACGTTGAACGGCGCGCCATTACCGCCCATGCGGCCACGGACCAGGGTCATGCCGATTTCCGGGGCGCGGATCAGTCGGTACTCGACGTCGCGCAACGCGTCTTCGAAGGGCTGCAATTCACTGCGGCTGGCGCGGGCCAGCACGCCGATCCAGTGCTGCCGTTCGGTGTGAGAAGCTGGGTTTTGCATTGCGTTCTCCATCAGGTGACGACCTGGTACTGGAAGCGATCCGAACGGCTGGTGGACTGCGCCAGCTCCACCGCACGGCCGTCGCGATCGCGGGAAAGGGTGAACACGCTCAGGGCCGGCAGATGCCGGGGCATCAGCAGCAACGCGGCTTCTTCGCGGTTGGGCAAACGGGCGCCGATCAGGCTCTGGGTGCGGGTCAGCGGCATATCGCGCTCGCGCAAGTACTGGCGCAGGGAACCGCCGTTGTAGTCGGCCAGCAGCGGCGCGTGGCTGGCGCAGTAGCGATGGCGGATCAGGCTGACCGGTTGGTTATCGAGCTTGCGCAAGGTCTGCAACTCGATCATTGGTGCCATTTCGGCGATACCCAGGTATTGCGCCTCTTCACGACTGGCGAAGCAGTAGCGGCGCTTGAGCAACAGCGCTTGGACGCCATGCCCCTGGGCCGACAGCGACTGGCTGTAGGCACTCTCGGCGGTCATCGAGTAAATCAGCGGCCGCTCCAGCACCTGGGTGCCCTTGCCCTGGCGCCGCAACAGGCTGCCTTCGAACACCAGTTCATCGATGGCGCGGCGCAGGGTATGGCGGTTGACCCCGAAGCGTTCGGCCAACATCACCTCCCCCGGCAGGAAATCTCCGGCGCGGTAATCCGCCAGCTCCCGACGCAGGATGTCGGCCAATTCGCGGTACACCGGTTCATCTTGTCTAGACAAGTTCATGCTTTAAAAAAAGCGCCCGCGGGCACCCCTCCGAAAAATCAGATGAACTGCTTGCGCAGGCGTTGCGAGAGGATGTCGATCAGGCTGACGACGACGATGATCACCAGCAAAACGGCGCAGGTCTGCACAAACTGGAAGGCGCGGATGTTCTCCCAGAGAATCACCCCGATCCCGCCCGCCCCGACCATTCCCACCACCGTCGCCGAGCGCACGTTGGCCTCGAAGCGATACAGCGCGTAGGACACCCACAGCGGCATCACTTGCGGGATCACGCCGTAGATCACTTCTTGCAAGGCACTGGCGCCGGTGGCGCGAACGCCTTCGACCGGTCCCGGATCAATTGCCTCGACGGCTTCGGCGAACAGCTTGGCGAGTACCCCGGTGGTGCTGATCCATAGCGCCAGCACGCCGGCAAAGGGCCCCAGGCCGACGGCCACCACGAACAACATGGCAAACACCATTTCGTTGATCGAACGGAAGGCGTCCATCACCCGGCGCAACGGCTGGTGAATCCACCACGGCGTGATGTTTTCCGAGCAGAGAATGCCCAGCGGCACCGAACAGACAATCGCCAGCACCGTGCCCCACAGGGCGATTTGTACGGTGACGATCATTTCCTTGAGGTACATGCGCCATTCATGGAAGTCCGGCGGGAAGAAATCCGCGGCGAAGGTCGCCATGTTCCCCGAGTCGCGGTACAGCGCCATCGGATTCATTTCGGCGCCGTGCCAGGCCCAGGTCAGCATGACCAGGAACAGGCCCCAACCGACGTACTGCGGCCAGGTGCGCTTGCCAACAGCTTCAGCGTGCAGAGTGGTCATGAGGGTTCTCAAAAAATTATGCTTTGTACAAAAACCTGTGGGAGCGAGCCTGCTCGCGATGAACGTAAGGACGCCGCGTGTCTCCCGGTTTCCCGCGTCATCGTTGCCGACCATCGCGAGCAAGCTCGCTCCTACGGGGGTTAGCCGTTGGCTGCGGTTTTTTTGTCGAGCAAGGTCAGACGCTCTTGCAGCTTCGCCAGCTCGGCATCGATATCCGCCAGCTTCCTGGCCTTGTCCGCAGCTTCCAGCTTGTCGTCGGCGCTGATCGTGGTGCGTTGCTTGAACAGCTCAAGCTGACGGATCGGCAACAACTGGTCGTCGCTGGACTTGAGGAACTTGCCCAGTTGCATGCCCTTGAGCACCGCCTTCTCTTCGTTGGTGTCGCCATAGCTGAAGATGAAATCGCGGATCTTGGTCTTTTCGCTGTCGCTCAGGTTCTTGCTCCACACCAGCGGGTCGGCGGGGATCAGCGGTGACTTCCAGATCACTTTCAGCAGAGCGGCTTTATCCGGCTGGGTGACTTCCAGGCGATCCCAGCTTTCGGTGTTGAAGGTCGCCACATCCACTTGCCCCTTGGCCACGCTCAGCGCGTTGACTTCATGACTGGAGTTGAGCGTGCGCTTGAAAGCGGTGGCGGCATCGACGTTGTTCTTGGCAAACACGTAGTAGCCCGGCACCAGATAGCCCGAGGTGGAGTTCGGATCACCGTTGCCGAAGGTCAGGTTTTTGGCATTTTTCAGCATGTCGTCGACGGAGTTGATCGGGCTGTCCTTGCGCACGATCAGCACGCTCCAGTAACCGGCGGCGCCACTGGCGGCAGCGGTCTGGGCGAAGATCTCGCCGTTGGAGCGGTCCACCGCCTCGATGGCGGCCTTGTTGCCCAGCCAGGCCACATCGACCTTGTTGAAGCGCATGCCCTGGATCAGGCCGGCATAGTCGGAGGCAAACGTGGCGTTGATCTTCAGGCCGGTCTTCTTGTGCATGTCATCCAGGAACGGCTGCCAGATGCTCTTGAGGTTTTGCGACGACTCGGTGGACATGATGCCGAAGTTGATGGCTTTTTCTTCAGCGTGGGCAGTGCCCGATACACAGCTGGCGAGCAGCGCTGCGCCAGCAAAAACGCGACCGATACGGTTCAACATGGAAAGGCTTCCTGAGGGTGAACGGCTAGGGAGTTCGAGGTTGATCACGCGCGCGCCAGCACCAGTCGCGGCGCCGCTTCGCTGTGACGGGATGACTCGGAACACATGAGGCTGGTGTCGATGTCGGCACCGTACAAATCATTGAGGAACTGGCCGCTCAATTGCGAACCCGGACCGTCGAAATGAATCCGCCCGGCCTTGAGCGCCACGGCGCGCGGGCAATAACGGGTGGCGTAATCGACTTGATGCAGGGTCACCACAACGGTCTTGCCGTCGCGGCGATTGATGTCGGCGAGAATCTCCATGACCTTGCGGGCCGACTCCGGGTCGAGGGAGGCAATCGGCTCGTCCGCCAGAATCACCTCGGCCCGCTGGGTCAAGGCACGGGCAATCGCCACGCGCTGCTGCTGACCACCGGACAGGGTCGAAGCCCGTTGTGCCGCCAGGTCAGCCAGGCCGACCCGGTCCAGGGACTCCATGGCGAACTGCTTTTCCTCGGCATTGAACAGGCTCAGGTTGCCACGCCAGCGCGGCATGCGCCCCAGACAGCCGAGCAGTACGTTGTCGAGCACGCTCAAACGGTTGACCAGGTTGAACTGCTGGAAGATGTAGCCGATGTCGGCGCGCAGGCGGCGCACCTTGCCATTCAAACGGCCGGATGCCTGCACCTCGCGGCCCAGCACCCTGACGCTGCCACCGTTGTTGCGATCGCAACAGGCCAGGCCCGCGAGATGCCTCAGCAAAGTGGACTTGCCGGAGCCGGACGCGCCGATCAGCGCGACCATCTCACCGGCCGCGATGGTCAGTTCGAGGTCGACCAGTGCGGTTTTACGCGCAAAGGTCTTGTTCAGATGATCGACATGGATAGCTGCGTTCATGGGCTTCTCTGTCTGGTTGAACAGCCATCCGTGGCTGCATTTGAGTTCAACAGACTTTAGGCACCGGGCATGTCAGCCCTATGACTTGCACATGTCACTGGATGGGCCATTTGATGAAGGTTTTGTGAAAGGTTGAGCTGGAGGTTTGCGCATTTGGTCGCGGTTGTAGCCAGATTGGGTGTCCACGGAGGAACCCTGTGGGAGCGGGCTTGCCCGCGATGGCGGTAGCCCGGCCAACCCTGCTACACCTGACACACCGCCATCGCTGGCAAGCCAGCTCCTACAAGGACTGAGTACGTCTGAAAGAGACTGGTCGGCTGTCAGGCCGCCATCGCTGGCAAGCCAGCTCCCACAGAAGTGCAAAAACAAAAGCAAAAGCCGCGTACACCCGCTGCTCTTCACCACTCATCAGGCCGAGCGTTAGCTCGCCTGCAGCTCTTGATCTTGATCCACCCGCCCCCTCGGGAGGCTGAGCGGAGGTGTTCATCCGGGGATTGGCGCGCAGCGCCGTTCGACGCAGTCGAACACGCTGCATGTAGGTCGAAGCGAAGCCGACCGGAGGGCAGTGTCCCCGGATGGATACCGGAGCGAAGGAACGCCGAGCCTAAGCGAGGGGCCGGACGCAAGGGGCGAGCGTTTTTTTGCTTACTTTTTTTTGGCGCTTGTAAAAAAAGTGAGTCGCCGTAAGGGCGAAACCATAAGTTGCCGTTACCGCAGGAATGGATATGTACACGGTCAACAAAAGGCTGGTCGGCTGTCAGGCCGCCATCGCTGGCAAGCCAGCTCCTACAGGAATCAAGGGTTGGGCCAAATTATTCAGCAGGCACAAAAAAGGCGACCCGAAAGTCGCCTTGGTACCTTACTGCCCGAACTGCCGCCCCAACCCCCCCGGCACACCGTGAATATCAGTCTCCTCCCACGGCCCTTTCGGACTGATCGACCGGCTCCAGCCGTTATCCCAGCGGTAATAGGTACGCTGGCGATAAAAGGTATTGGGCTGATCATCCAGCACATAAACGCCAAGCTTCGGATCCCAATGGCTATTGCCCCCCGGCGGCGGCGCAAAGCTGGCCGAAGTGCGCGGCAACGGCTTGGAAGGCTTGGCCGGAACGGACGGCTTGCTCGGCACGGGTGACGTCGATGGCGTTGGACGCGGCTGCGACGGCGGGATCGGCGGCGGAGCTGTCTGCTCCGGTGGCCGCTGGACCGCACAAGCGCTCAACCCCAAAACGACGCTGAGCAGGGCAATACGAGCGATGGCGGTCATGGTGGCGTTTCCTGTTATTTGTCCGGACTGTCGATGGTCAGAGTTTGCGGCGCGGTAGTGCTGCTGGCCAGGGGCTGGCTGCGACCGATCCACTCACCGGCGGTGGGTTTGCCGGCGCGGGAAATGCGCGCAACCAGTTGGACTTCAGGGAAGTTCGACAGTTTCAATTGCGGCATCATCGCGTCGGCATCACCCAGCTCGACGGTCACCGGCAGATCGGCCACGGTCAAACGCTTGACCGCCAGCGGGGCCGGAGGACCGGAGATCGCACGGGCGAAGATGAACACGCTGTCACCCGGCTGGACCTTGGCCTTGAGGTCCGCGGCCAGATCGACGCTGACCTTGAGCAGTGCCGCAGCCTTGGCCACCGGCGCTTGCGCAACCTGGCCGCCACTGGCCAGCAGTTTTTCCGTGGCCCGGGTGATCCCGCCCTGCAACGCTTCGCGGGAGCGGTCTTCCGGTGGCAGTTGCGCCAGCAGGCGATTCCAATAGTCGATGGCCTCCTGATAACGCTCGCCCTCAAACGCGGCGATGCCGAGCAGGCCGAGGCTGGTGACTTCCTTCGGATCAGCCTTGAGCGCTTCGTCGGTCAGGGCCTGGACCTTGTCCGACCACTTCTTGCCGTCGGCGAAGTACTGGGCCTGGGCCCATTGCCCCAACAGCTCGGGCTGACGACCGGCCAGGTTCACCGTGCGCTCGAACATCTTCGCCGCGTCCGCCGGGCGGTCCTGAGCCATGTAGGTGCGACCGAGGAAGTACATGCCTTCGGCAGAATCCGGTTGTGCAGCCACCGCGCGCTCCAGGCGCTTGGTCATCTCTTCCATCGACTGCGGTGCCTGGGCGAACTCGCGGGTCAGCTCAACCTTGTCGCTGGCGCCGTAATGCAGGTACAGCCCCAGGCCCAGCACCGGCACCAGCACGGCCGCCAGCAATGGCAAGGGCTTGCCCAGACGCGACGCCTGTGGCGCTTCGACGCCCTCGGTGTCCGCCAGCAATTCACGGGCGGCTTCGGCGCGACCGGCGTCCATTTGCGCCCCATCGAGCACGCCCTCTTCCTGCTGGGTCTGCAACTCGGCCACGCGCTCCTGATACAGCGCGACGTTCAGGGCGGTACGATCCTCTTCACGCTGGGCGCGACGGCTGCGCAGAACAGGGATCAACAGAAAACTCAGGGCAACCAGAAGCAGCAGACCTGCAGCGAGCCAGAAATCAATCATTCTTGGTTTTATCCAACAGGTGGTCGAGGCGCGAGCGCTCCTCGGCAGACAGCGAGCCCGGAGTGTCGGCGCGTTGCACGCGACGACGGCGGACGATCACCGCGATGATCACGACACCGCCCAGCAACAGGCCGGCGGGGCCGAACCAGAGCAAGGCGGTCTTGGCGTTCAGGGCCGGTTTGTAGCGGACGAAATCACCATAGCGGTCGACCATGAAGTCGATGATCTGCTGGTTGTCCTTGCCCTCGCCGAGCATGCGGAAAATCTCTTTGCGCAGGTCGGCGGCAATCGGTGCGTTGGAATCGGCGATGTCCTGATTCTGGCACTTGGGGCAACGCAGCTCCTTGGTCAGCTCGCGAAAACGCTCGCGGTCGCCTTCCTTGGCGAATTCATAAGTGTCGATGGCCGCGTGGGCCACGCCGGCCAGGCTCAAGCCCAGCACAACGGCAGCAAACCAGCGCTTCATGGCTTGGCCTCGTCGACCAGCGCCTGGTACTTGCCCGCCAGTTTTTCCCGCCAGACCTGCTCGTCGATCACGCCGACGAACTTGTCGCGGATGATGCCCTTGGCATCGACGAAGAAGGTTTCCGGTGCGCCGTACACGCCGAGGTTCAGACCCAGCGAGCCTTCGTCGTCACGAATGTCCAGCGCATACGGGTTGTGGAAGTCCGTCAGCCACTTCAAGGCATCGGCGTTGACGTCCTTGTAGTTGATGCCATAGATCACCACACCCTGCTGGGCCAGCTTGTTCAACACCGGGTGTTCGACCCGGCAGGAAATGCACCAGGTGCCCCAGACATTGACCAGCGCCGGTTTGCCGAGGATGTCCGCGCGGGTCAGGGTCTTGTCGCCCTGCACCGACGGCAGGGAAAACTCCGGGAACGGCTTGTTGATCATGGCCGAAGGCAACTCGGCCGGATCCAGGTACAGCCCACGGTAAAGGAATACAGCGACCACCAGGAAAATCGCCAGTGGCAACAACATCAACCAACGCTTCATGCAGTGGCTCCCGACATGCCCAGTGCATCACGCACCTTGGATTTTACCTTGACCCGATAACGCCGATCCAGCGCCGCCAACAAGCCGCCGAAACCTGTCAGCAAACCGCCGAACCAGATCCAGCGCACGAACGGTTTGACGTGCACGCGCACAGCCCAGGCGCCGTCACCCAGGGGTTCGCCGAGGGCAACGTAGATATCGCGAGTGAACCCGGCGTCGATGCCGGCTTCGGTCATCACCGAGTTCTGCACGGTGTACAGGCGTTTTTCCGGGTGCAGCACGCTGACTTCCTTGCCGCCCTTGATCACCCGCACGGTGCCCTTGTCGGAGGTGAAGTTCGGGCCTTCGAAGTGTTTGGCGCCCTCGAAGACGAAGTGGTAACCGGCCAGGTCCATGGACTCGCCCGGCGCCAGGCGCAGGTCGCGCTCGGCACTGTTCTGGCTCGACAGCACGACGCCCAGCGCACACACGGCAATGCCCAGGTGCGCGACCTGCATGCCCCAGTAGCTGCGGGTCAGGGTCGGCAAGCCTTTGATCAGGCCCTTGTGGCGGGTCTTGTCGAAGATGTCGCGCACACCGGCCAGCAACACCCAGGCGGCGAGCATGAAAGTCGCCAGTACGGCCCAGTTGAAATCACCGTAGGCGACACCCGCCACCACGGCCATGGCCGCACTGCCCAGCAGCACCGGAGTGAGCATGCTCACCAGCCATTTCACCGGCGTGTCTTTCCAGCGCACCAGCATGCCTACCGCCATCACCACCATCAGCAACCCCATCAACGGAATGAACAGCGCGTTGAAGTATGGCGGGCCGACCGACAGCTTGGCGCCGGTCATGGCGTCGAGAATCAGCGGATACAGGGTGCCGAGCAGGATCATCGAAGCCGCCACCACCAGCACCAGGTTGTTGCCCAGCAGCAGGGTTTCCCGGGACCAGAGGTTGAAGCCGACCTGGCTCTTGACCACCGGCGCGCGCAGGGCGAACAGCGTCAATGAACCGCCGACCACGAACAGCAGGAAAATCAGGATGAACACGCCGCGCTCCGGATCGGACGCAAACGCATGCACCGAGGTCAGCACGCCGGAACGCACGAGGAAGGTCCCCAGCAGGCTCAAGGAGAATGCGGCGATGGCCAGCAATACGGTCCAGCTCTTGAACACGCCACGTTTTTCCGTGACCGCCAACGAGTGAATCAGTGCGGTGCCCACCAGCCATGGCATGAACGAGGCGTTTTCCACCGGGTCCCAGAACCACCAGCCGCCCCAGCCGAGTTCGTAGTACGCCCACCACGAGCCGAGGGTGATGCCGATACCGAGGAACGCCCAGGCCACGATGGTCCACGGCCGCGACCAGCGCGCCCACGCGGCATCCAGGCGACCGCCCATCAGCGCGGCGATGGCGAAGGCGAAGGCCACCGAGAAACCGACGTAGCCCATGTACAGCATCGGCGGGTGCACGATCAGGCCGATGTCCTGCAGCAGCGGGTTGAGGTCGGCGCCGTCCGTGGGCATTTGCGGCAGGATGCGCTTGAACGGGTTGGAGGTCATGATCAGGAACAGCATGAAACCGGTGCTGATCATGCCCATCACCGCCAGCACGCGGGCCAGCATGACCTGCGGCAACTGCCGGGAAAATACCGACACCGCGAAGGTCCAGCCGCCGAGAATCAGGGCCCACAACAGCAGGGACCCTTCGTGGGCACCCCACACCGCGCTGAACTTGTAGTACCACGGCAAGGCACTGTTGGAGTTGTTGGCCACATAGGCCACGGAGAAGTCATCGACCATGAAGGCGTAGGTCAGGCAGCCGAAGGCGAACAGCAAAAACGCGAACTGCCCCCACGCGGCCGGCTGGGCCAGGCTCATCCAGAAGCGGTCACCGCGCCAGGCACCGACCAATGGCACCACGGCCTGGACCAGCGCGAAACACAGCGCCAGGATCATGGCCAGGTGGCCCAATTCGGGGATGAAGATTCCAGCTGTCATCAGTTAGCCCTCTTTCGCGGGAGTGGGTGCCGACTGGCCGCTGTCTTTCAGCGCCTTGGTCACTTCCGGCGGCATGTATTTCTCGTCGTGCTTGGCCAGCACTTCATCGGCCACCACCACGCCATCGGCGTTGAGCTTGCCCAGGGCGACGATGCCCTGCCCTTCGCGGAACAGGTCCGGGAGGATGCCGCGATAAGTGATGGTCACGGATTTGTTGAAATCGGTGACGACGAATTTCACGTCCAGCGAGTCGCCGGAGCGCTGCAAGGAACCGGCCTCGACCATGCCGCCGGCACGGATGCGTGTGTCTTGTGGCGCTTCGCCATTGGCGATCTGCGTTGGTGTGTAAAACAGGTTGATGTTCTGCTGCAGGGCGCTCAGGGCCAGGCCAACGGCAGCGCCGACCCCGACCAGGATCGCAAGAATGATGATAAGACGCTTTTTGCGCAGCGGATTCACTTGCCGTTCTCCCGGCGCAGACGACGCGCCTCTTGTTGCAGATACCGCTTGCGGGCCAGGATCGGCGCCGCCACGTTGAGGGCCAATACCGCCAGGCAGATGCCATAGGCTGACCAGACATACAGGCCATGATGACCCATGGCGATGAAGTCGCCGAATGAAGCAAAACTCATCGAGCGACCTCCAGGCTGTTTTCCACTTCCGCTTTCACCCAACTGGCCCGGGCTTCGCGCTTGAGCACTTCAAGACGCATGCGCAGCAACAGCACCGCGCCGAAGAAACAGTAGAAACCCAACGCTGTCAGCAGCAATGGCAGCCACATCTCGGCGGGCATCGCCGGTTTTTCGGTGAGGGTGAAGGTTGCGCCCTGGTGCAGGGTGTTCCACCACTCCACCGAGTACTTGATGATCGGGATGTTGATCACGCCGACGATCGCCAGCACCGCACAGGCCTTGGCGGCGCTGTCACGATTGCTGATGGCGTTGCCCAGTGCAATGAGACCGAAGTACAGGAACAGCAGGATAAGCATCGACGTCAGGCGTGCATCCCAGACCCACCACGAGCCCCAGGTCGGCTTGCCCCAGATCGCCCCGGTGACCAGCGCCACGGCGGTCATCCAGGCACCGATGGGCGCCGCGCATTGCAGGGCGACGTCGGCCAGTTTCATCTTCCATACCAGACCGACGATGCCGCACACGGCCAGCATCACGTAGATGGACTGCGCCAGCATGGCGGCCGGGACGTGGATATAGATGATGCGAAAGCTGTTGCCCTGCTGATAGTCCGGCGGCGCGAAGGCCAGGCCCCAGACCACGCCAACGCTGATCAGCAGCAACGCCGCGACGCTCAACCAGGGCAGCATTCTGCCGCTGATGCCGTAAAACCATTTGGGCGAGCCGAGTTTGTGAAACCACGTCCAGTTCATACTGTTTCCATCACGGTTGCTCTTTACTGTGAAGAGCTTGGGTCTTTGCTGATCAAAATTTGATCAGACCTCATTATTCGCCGACGCTGATCTTCAGGCCAGCAGCTATTGCAAAGGGTGTCAGGGTTATCGCCAGGGCGGTCAGGCTACCAAGCCACAACAGATAACCGGTCGCCGGCATGCCCTGCAAGGCAGCCTGCAAGGCGCCACTGCCAAGGATCAACACCGGGATGTACAGCGGCAGAATCAGCAGTGCCAGTAACAGGCCACCGCGCTTCAGGCCCACGGTCAGTGCCGCCCCCACCGCACCGAGCAGGCTCAGTACCGGTGTACCGAGCAGCAGCGAAAGCAGCAACACCGGCAGACAGGCGGCAGGCAAACCGAGCATCAACGCCAGCAAGGGTGCGAGCAAAACCAGTGCCAGGCCGGAAAAAGCCCAGTGTGCCAGCACCTTGGCCAAAACCAGAAGAGCCAGGGGGTGCGGCGAAAGGACCCACTGTTCGAGGGATCCGTCTTCGAAATCACTGCGGAAAAGCCCGTCCAGCGAGAGCAAAACCGATAAAAGAGCCGCGACCCAGACCAGCCCCGGAGACAAGGTTTGCAACAATTGAGACTCGGGGCCGACCGCCAGCGGGAACAGCGAAACCACAATGGCGAAGAAAACCAACGGATTGGCCAGCTCCGCAGGACGGCGGAACAGCAGACGGGCCTCACGGGCGACCAACAGGCCGAAAACACTCATACGGCCCAGCTCCCCAGATCGATGTCACGATAACCGGCCGGCATCCGGCTCAGCGTGTGATGAGTGGTCAACACCACCATGCCGCCGCGCTCGCAGTGGCCGGCCAGGTGTTCTTCAAGTTGCGCAACGCCCTGCTTGTCGAGGGCGGTAAAGGGTTCATCGAGGATCCACAGCGGCGGGCTGTCCAGGTACAGGCGCGCCAGCGCGACGCGGCGCTGCTGACCAGCGGACAACGTATGACAGGGAACATCCTCGAAACCACGCAGCCCGACCGCGGCCAGCGCCTGCCAGATCGCCTCATGGCTTGCCGGGTGATGCAAGGCACACAGCCAGCTCAGGTTCTCTTCCGGCGTCAGCAAATCCTTGATCCCGGCCGCGTGGCCGATCCACAGCAGGTTGCGCGCCAGCTCACCGCGTTGCTCGTTCAGCGGCTGGCCGTTGAGCAGCACCTGACCGGCGGTCGGCTGCATCAGCCCCGAGAGCAGGCGCAACAGGCTGGTCTTGCCGCTGCCGTTGGGGCCGCTGATTTGTACCATTTCGCCACTGGCCAGTCGCAAATCGAGATTTTCGAAGAGCAGCCGAAGGTCTCGCTCACAGGCAAGGGCAACGGTTTGCAGGACAGGACTGGTCAAGGGTTCACGGGCCTTATACGGTTCAAGTCGGCACTGGCGCGGCCGTTAAAGAGATGCAGCATAGATGCAATGACGTCTTGTTCTAGAGAGCTGCGTCAAACAATTGCAAAGTTTTCGCCATTTTTGGATACAACGGCGCGGCATTATACATGCCAGATCCTACTCTAAAGAGTGCATTTTCCTCAGGTTGTGACCGCGTATGACAGGCGAAATGAACATCCTCCCGCTACCGCAAACCCTCCCGGCGACCTCGCGTGCGCCGGCGGTCAGCGGTGAACTGCTCAAGTTGCTGACGCCGGTGGAAGGTTTGATCAGCGTCGGTCAGACCGCCCAGGCCGAAGTGCTGTCGCTCAAGCAGGCGGATCAGACTTTCCAGATGCTGCTCAAGGTCACCCTCGACAGCGGACGCCAGACCACGGTCCAGACCACCAGCAATCAACCGCTCGCCCAGGGCACGACGCTGCTCGTCAGCCAGCCCTCGGCCGGCAACCTGGCCGTGACGGTGCAACAGGCCATTGCCTCCAGTGTTGCCACCCTCACCCGCATCGATACCGCGCAATTGCCCGTGGGCACCCTGCTGCAGGGCAAGGTGCTGACCTCGCAAGTGCTGCCGCAGGTGCCGGGCCAGCCCATGGTGTTTCGCTCGATGGTGAGCCTGCTCAACACCGCACTGAGCGGCAGCACCCTGAACATCGACAGTTCGCAGCCCTTGCGCATCGGCACCCTGCTGAGTGCGCAGGTGCAGGACAGCCAGACATTGAAATTCGTGCCACTGAGCAGCCGCCAGGAACAACTGGCGGTGACCCGGCAACTGGTCGACCAGCAAAGCCGCCAGGGCTCGCTGGATGGCTTGCTCAAGCTACTGCAGAACCTTCCTGCCTCGGACCAGACCTCCACCGAACTGCGCAGCGCCGCCACCCGCCTGCTCGCCGGCCTGCCGGATGTCCAGCAACTGAGCACTGCCAAGGGCCTGGCGCTGGCGCTGGCCGGCAGCGGCGCTTTTCTCGAAAGCAAACTGTTGAGCGGGCAAAACCCGACGCTGACGCCGGACATGAAAGGCGATTTGCTCAAACTGGTCGCGCAACTGAGTCAGGGCTTGCCGGCCAACACCAGCCTCGGCGCGATCATCGCCGCCAATACCCTGGCCCAGGCCATGCCGAATTTTGTCCGCAATGCCCTGGGCATGCTCGGCCAGGTCAGTGCCAAACCGTCGCCGAGCGGCTTCCCGCTGCCCGAACGCCTGCTGCAAAGCTCCGACGGTGAAGGCGACCTCGAACACCTTCTGCGCCTGGCCGCCGCCGCGGTTTCGCGCCTGCAAAGCCATCAGCTGTCGAGCCTGGAGCAAACCGGCGTCACCGCCGACGGACGGCTGATGAGCACCTGGCAGATGGAAATCCCGATGCGCAACATGCAAGACATCGTGCCGCTGCAGGTCAAGTTCCAGCGTGAAGACTCACCCGAAAAAGAACAGCCAAAGGAACGTCGCGAAGAACGCGAACCCAAGCAACAGCTGTGGCGAGTGGAACTGGCCTTCGCCATGGAGCCCTTGGGGCCGCTGCAAATCCAGGCGCAACTGATCACCGGCAGCCTTTCCGGCCAGCTCTGGGCCGAAAAGCCGTACACCGCCAGCCTGATCGAAAGCAACCTGGCCGGGCTGCGTGATCGCCTGCTGTCCGCCGGCCTCAACGTCGGCGACCTCGATTGCCACCTCGGCACGCCACCCCAAGGCCCACAAACCCGCCTCGAACAACGCTGGGTCGACGAAACCGCATGAAAAACCCCAACACCCCACGCCAGGCCATCTCCCTCAAATACGACGGCACCCACGCCCCGACCCTCACCGCCAAGGGCGACGAGGAGCTCGCGGAAGAAATCCTGCGCATCGCCCGCGACTGCGAAGTGCCGATCTACGAAAACGCCGAACTGGTGAGACTGTTGGCGAGAATGGAACTGGGGGACAGCATTCCCCAGGAGCTCTATCTGACGATTGCCGAGATCATTGCGTTTGCGTGGAGTTTGAAGGGGAAGTTTCCGACGGCGATAGGGCCGCAGATGCCCTTGCAGGAAAAAGACATAACGGAACGTGGCGATGACTACTAACTACTTTACACATCGCCATGTTGCACTGCTCATATAAATCCGCACGGTTCCTCTTTCAATTCAAACGAGCCCGCCATTTCAGATTCGCCCACTGAAACAGGCCTAATTGACCATAATTAATTAAATCCAATGGAACTCCGGTAGCATTCAGATTAAGCGCTTTCACGCCGACAGGACCCACTCGCCAATAATATTCCCCAACGGGGTTATTAACACGATGGACCAGTAAAATTTGACTACCTGTCCCTGACGTTCGTGCATAGGGCTGTATATCGGCCCACGCTAGAGAAGCATCCTGGTAGACAGGAGATCCAGATGGCGTAAATGATCCATCACCATTATTGGCAAGCCTCCAAAAATTAGTTGCAGCCCCGTCGCCCCTTGCGTGCAAAACCCAAACATCCGTCAGATGAGTAACAGGTGAGTTAACTGTGACGATTTTTGATCGAGCATAGTGAAAATCAACGTAATTTCTTGGCGGACCAACAACAAACCCGCTTCCCGTACTTTTAAGTACTGACATCCTCAAATGCTCATCAACCGAGTCAACCGCAAGTACATCTGAAAAACCATCCCCCTCGGAATTAACCACAAAAAGATGCGCGGCCTTGCCAAGGCCTGCTGCTTGAGCCCAAAGGGAAGGAGCGTTCAACCCCCCTCCTTCATTCGTCATCACCCAAAAATTCAAACCTGAATCGCCACGGGTATGCGCAATCAACACATCCTGTTTGCCGACACCACGAAAGTCACCCGCCAAGTATTGCTGGGCAAGCTCATAATCAAATGGAGAAGTTAACGTCGCCCATACTTCAGGATGGTCGAAATTATTGTTAAGGTTCTTCATCAGACTGAACAGAGTTCCGCCGCCTTTTCCCGGTGAAATTGCCATTAAATCAGCCTTGCCATCACCATCAAAATCAGCCAGCAAATAACGAGATTGATCATAACAAATTTCATTATTTCCACACGTAAACTGTAAAGACTCCGCATCAAAAGCCACTCGCCCTGCATACCACTCTTTACTTTCAACCATTCCATCTTTAGTTGAAGAGACCCATACATCGACCCCTGGGCCGTCCGAACGCCTGATCACCTTCACCAAACTACTTGTTCCATCACCAACAACATCGCCTACCAATGCAACTTCGACTTTTGTGTCGCTATCGACATTAATTATTTTCCTTGTCCATAACGCGGCACCATTGAACTGTGCACAATGGCTAACTAATGATTCAGCCGATGCATCAAGGCAACGACCGGCGCCTACCGGCGGCGTAAATATTTTTCCGAAATCCCATGGTGTCCATTGCTGGGCGACATCACCTCCAGAGCAGCCCCTTTCGATTAACCTATTATTTTCAATCGCAACACACTGCCCCGACTTACTCTTTAACAGTGCAGCCCCCATTTCTCCCACTTTGATTGACGAGGGCACAAACGACCAAAGCTGTGCATCGTCTTTCTTACACCCATACAGGACTGGTTCTGTTCCCTCTCCATTAGAAGTCAAACACCGCTGAGTTTCAAAGTTAACCAAAGGCTCCAGCGGGATGTTTACCTCTGGTACTAATTCGTGAGCGTTGCTCAGTTTAAAATTCCTGCGAGCCACCCAATTCCCATTCCACGTAGCCTCACTAAAGACACTGCTTACCGGCTCCGCTCCTTCATAATGAAAATAGGTAGCAGCGATATCGCGCTTACGCTGTGTAGCCTCTGGAGATAGCGATGCAACACCGCCGGCGGATGGATAGGTTTCATGATAGGCAACCGGAATATCTCGACTCACATTACGAAGAGCAGCACGCGCAAATCGGGCTGAGTAAATATGATCCGGGTGTTCAATATAGGGAGTTGTATCAGGATTCAAGGCATACACTTTCGTTGCACCCAACCCCTCGATAATTTTCGCCAGGTTCATAACCAATGTAGCCTTGGTATAAATATTCGCTGGGCCCGAGACATCATTTGTATACGACCAGCTAACCACATGACTGTTAGAATCAAACATATCTGCCAAAGGAACTTCTCCACCTCTGACATGCCCACCTTTCACCCTTAAAAAAATCAACCTTAACCTTGAATTAGCAGTAGCCACTACACTTCTCAAGCTCACGAGACCGACTTCAATTATAGAAGGTGCCCATTCCGTACGGACTCCCAGCATCCTTTCGTAAGCTTTTTCGGAGGCTCTTTCTCGTTTCAGCACATACTCAAACCCCGCTCCAGAACTCCCACCAACCATAAAAATAACCGTAACACAACCACCTTGAGCCAAGACCTCTGATATGCCGGATTCAACAAATAGCAGATCATCATCCATATGAGCGACAACACTAACAAGATGATTTCCAGAACAAGCTGCACGTTCTGGATTCAACCCACCGTAGGGAATTATCTTAAATGACTCACTTGCGAAAGCGGTGCCACTCAATGCGAGCACCAGTATCGCCAATGCTCTTGCACGCCGCAGCAAAAAAAGTTTAACCCCATACTCCAGCTTGGTTTCCATACACGAGTCCTCCATTAATAGAGCGGTAATCATTCACGGACAGATAGAAAACCAACCCTTTGCACTAGAACGAAAAGTCCAATCCAACGTCACCAAATAATGTTCGAGTATTATTACGTCCAGCGCACTTTACTACTGTCAGAAATACCAGTTGAGACGAGCGGTCACTGAGTGCGGTGTGATTTTTGAAGCAGGCAATGATCGGGAGCGAGGCAAGAGCGCGAAAGTCGCGCTCTTGCCTGCATTTGTGTCTTGCTGATCAGGCTGAATGCCATGTTGCGGGAAGGTGCCGAATGGCGATGACGAGTGGCATGGTCAAGACAGTTGCTGCCACATTTGGTCTTCTGTGAGGACAAATTTTGTGTACGACATTGATCCAGTGTGGGAGCGGGCTTGCCCGCGAAGTGGATCGCAGGCCAAGCGCAAGAATCAGTTCTTGTGCAGCTTGCTCATCAACTCCGCCTCAGCCTGGGTCAAGCCGCAGGACTGGGTCAGTTCGTCGACGCTGGCGCCCATGCCCACCAGCCGCGCTGCCTGGGCAAACGACAGGCTGGTCGGATCGCGTTGCTCCAGCTGCGCCAGTTTGTCCGGCAACGGCGCGACGATCGCGCGCAGCTCATGCAGGTCTTCACCCATGCGCACGTTGCCGTTCTGGTAGTTGTCAACGCGTTTGCCCAGGTCCTTGATGCGCTGGTCGCGCAGCGCATCACCCTGGGCCTGTTGCGCGGCGATCTGCTTCTGCGCGCGAATGTAGCCCAGAAACATTGCCAGCGTGCCTGCCCAGAACAGGAACAGGACAATGACCGCAACCTCGAGAATCAATCAGATACTCTCCAGTTCCGACCATTCTTCTTCGCTCATCATCTTGTCGAGCTCGACCAGGATGAGCAATTCGTTGTTCTTGTTGCATACGCCTTGAATGAACTTGGCGGACTCTTCGTTACCCACGTTCGGTGCGGTTTCGATTTCCGACTGACGCAGGTAAACCACTTCGGCCACGCTGTCGACCATGATCCCGACCACCTGCTTGTCGGCTTCGATGATGACGATACGGGTGTTGTCGCTGATCTCGGCATTCATCAGGCCGAAGCGCTGGCGGGTGTCGATCACGGTGACGACGTTGCCGCGCAGGTTGATGATGCCCAGCACGTAGCTCGGGGCACCCGGGACCGGGGCGATTTCGGTGTAGCGCAACACTTCCTGAACGCGCATCACGTTGATGCCGTAGGTCTCGTTGTCCAGCTTGAAGGTGACCCATTGCAGGATCGGATCTTCGGAACCTTTTGCCGCCGTTGCCTTGTCATTCATACCCTGACCCCTCAAGAAACCGCCCTGGCGGTGTGTGTTCCGTGCAACGCCATCGAGTGGCGTCGCCTGTTGTTTATCTGATGTTTATCGGTTTTTGGTTCGGCTTGCTGCCGGACATGTGCTTTGCCCCACCACTGGCGATCAACTCGGCCAGGGAGGCGACATCGAGCAAGGCGCACATGTGTTCGATCACCGTGCCGGCGAGCCATGGCCGCTGGCCCCGGTGACTTCTCCATTTGATTTCATTCGGGTCCAGGCGCAACGAGCGGCTGACCTGATGCACCGCCAGCCCCCACTCGTAGCCTTGCACCGAAATCACGTATTGCAGGCCCTGCTTGAAATCGTCGCGGTAGCGATCGGGCATGACCCAGCGCGCGGTATCGAGCACCTTGAGGTTGCCGGCCTGGCTCGGCAGGATGCCGAGGAACCATTCCGGCTGGCCGAACAGCGGCGTCAACTCGTGACCGGCCAGGGAATAGATCGACCCCAGGCACACCAGCGGCACCGCCAGGGTCAAGCCGGCGACATCGAACAGCAGGCATTCGAAAGGCTCGGCGGCCCAGGACGGACGACCATCGGAATCGACCGGAGGCGGCGTGTTGCTCGGTGGCAGGTGCACTTCGACGATTGGCGGCACCAGCGCCTGAGGCTCCTCGATAACCGGAGTCTCCAGCGCCACAGGCGTTTCAATGACGGGAGCGCTCAGGGTTTGCAACAGCGGCGCAAGGGTCGATACCGGTGCCAGAACGGGCTCCGGCGCTTCGACCACAGCCACCGGCACCTTGGCCACCGGTGCGACTGGCGCAACCACGGGCGCGGTTTTCTGCGCATCCCGGGCCTGTTCTTCGAGCACGGCAGCCTGGAACTCGTCCAGCACGGTGTCGGCGGCGATCTCCTCGGCCATTGCCTCCAGGGGCAGCGTCAACTCTTCAGTCACTTCCTGCAGCAGGCTGTCCAGGTAGGACTGCAAGGCCAGTTGCGGGCGCGAGGTAGTCTTCAATGGGCGGCTCATGCGCGCACACCTGTAGGAGCGAGCCTGCTCGCGATGGTCGTCAACGATGACTCGGGAAACCTGACACCCCGTGGTGCGCTCAGGTTCATCGCGAGCAAGCTCGCTCCTACAGGGATCGGGGTCATGTCAGGCCACCTGCGGAACGAGTTGTGCCGCTAACAGGTGCTTGAGCAACGCACGGTAAGCGAGAACGCCACGGCTTTTGCCGTCGAACTGCGAAGGCGTCAGCCCGGCGCGGCTGGCATCGCGCAGGCGCGTGTCCACCGGGATATAGCCTTGCCAGATATCGTCGGGGAATTTGTCGCGCAGTACACGCAAGGTGCCGAGGGAGGCCTGGGTGCGGCGGTCAAACAGCGTCGGCACGATGGTGAACGGGAGCGCCTGCTTGCGCGAGCGGTTGATCATTGCCAGGGTGTTGACCATGCGCTCCAGGCCCTTGACCGCCAGGTGTTCGGTCTGCACCGGGATCACCAGTTGCTGGCTCGCCGCCAAGGCATTGACCATCAGCACGCCGAGCAATGGCGGGCTGTCGATCACCGCGTAATCGAAGTCCTGCCACAGTTGCGCCAGGCTCTTGGCAATCACCAGGCCCAGACCGCTCTGCCCCGGCGACTGGCGCTCAAGGGTGGCCAGCGCGGTGCTGGAGGGCAACAGGGAGATGCGTTCGTCACTGGTCGACAGCAGCAGTTGACCCGGCAAACCCTGGGGCACGTTGCCCTTGTGCAGGAACAGGTCGTAGTTGCTGTGTTCCAGGGTATCGGGGTCGTAGCCGAAGTAGCTGGTCATGGAGCCGTGGGGATCGAGGTCGACCACGACCACGCGCTTGCCCGCCTCGGCCAGTAACCCGGCTAAAGCGATGGAGGAAGTGGTTTTACCGACACCACCCTTTTGATTGGCGACTGCCCAGACTCTCATTCGGATTGTTCCTCCCGGCCGAACGGATCGACCGAGAAATAGCTCAACGTGTTAATGCGGGCGACGGAGAATTGACGGCGTTCTCTCGTACCGGCGACTTGACCGGGGTCGGTGCAGTTTGTGTGCCAGCACGCTTCAAGGCGGCATCCGGTTGCGCATTGGCGGTTCCGGTGCCGGTCAGGCTGCGGCGCACATCGAGGTTGCGCGACACCACCAGCACCACCCGACGGTTGCGTGCGCGGCCTTCAGCGGTGGCATTGTTGGCCACCGGCTGGAACTCGCCATAACCCACCGAAGCCAGGCGACCGGGGTTCACCCCCTGCATCGCCAGCATGCGCACGATGCTCGCCGAGCGGGCCGAAGAGAGCTCCCAGTTGGTCGGGTACTGCGCGGTGCGGATCGGTTGATCGTCGGTGAAGCCTTCGACATGAATCGGGTTGTCGAACGGCTTGAGGATCGCTGCGACCTTGTCGATGATGTTGAACGCGATGTCGCTGGGCATGGCGTCGCCGCTGCCGAACAACAGGCTGGAATTGAGCTCGATCTCGACCCACAACTCGTTGCCGCGCACGGTCATCTGGTTGGAGCTGATCAGGTCGCCGAACGCCGCGCTGATGTCGTCGGCGATGCTTTTGAGCGGATCGCTGGCGCCGGAGACACCGGCATCGACCTGGTCGCTGTCCTTGACCAGCGGCTTGGCCGGGGTCACGGTCTTCGGCCGTTCGTCACCGATGGGGATCGGCTTGAGCGAACGATCGGAGTCGGTAAAGACCCCGACCAGCGCCTCGGAAATGACCTTGTACTTGCCTTCGTTGATCGACGAGATCGAGTACATCACCACGAAGAAAGCAAACAGCAAGGTGATGAAGTCGGCATAGGAAACCAGCCAACGTTCATGGTTTACATGCTCTTCCTGATGTCGACGACGGGCCATGAGTTTATTCCCTTAATCCATGAAGCCCTGGAGCTTCAACTCGATGGAGCGAGGGTTTTCACCTTCGGCGATCGACAGCAGTCCTTCCAGCAACATTTCGCGATAACGCGACTGGCGCAGCGCGATGGCTTTGAGTTTGGCGGCAATCGGCAGCAGCACCAGGTTGGCACTGGCCACGCCGTAGATGGTGGCGACGAAGGCCACGGCGATGCCGTTACCCAGTTGCGACGGATCACCCAGGTTGCCCATGACGTGAATCAGGCCCATCACCGCACCGATGATGCCGATGGTCGGCGCGTAACCGCCCATGCTTTCGAAGACCTTGGCCGCTTCGATATCACGGCTTTCCTGGGTGTAGAAATCCACTTCCAGAATGCTCCGGATCGCTTCCGGCTCGGCGCCGTCGACCAGCAGTTGCAGGCCTTTGCGCGCGTAGTTGTCGGGTTCGGCGTCGGCGATGCCTTCCAGGCCCAGCAGGCCTTCCTTGCGCGCCGTCAGGCTCCAGTTGACCACGCGGTCGATGCCGCCGGCCAGGTCCACGCGTGGCGGGAACAGGATCCAGGCAAGGATCTGCATGGCGCGCTTGAAGGCGCTCATCGGCGATTGCAGCAGCGCCGCACCGATGGTGCCGCCGAGCACGATCAGCGCTGCCGGGCCGTTGGCCAGGGCGCCGAGATGACCGCCTTCCAGGTAATTGCCGCCAATAATGGCGACAAAGGCCATGATGATGCCGATCAGGCTTAGAACATCCATCAGAGACAGGCCTCGACCAGGTGCTTGCCAATGTCGTCGAGGCTGTACACCGCGTCGGCGAGTTCAGCCTTGACGATGGCCATCGGCATGCCATAGATCACGCAACTGGCTTCGTCCTGTGCCCAGATCGAACTGCCGCCCTGCTTGAGCAGGCGCGCGCCCTCACGGCCGTCGGCGCCCATGCCGGTCAGGACGACCGCCAGAACTTTGTCGCCGTAGGTCTTGGCTGCCGAACCGAAGGTGATGTCCACGCACGGTTTGTAGTTCAGACGCTCGTCACCCGGGAGGATTTTCACCGCGCCGCGGCCGTCGATCATCATCTGTTTGCCACCCGGCGCCAGCAAAGCCAGGCCCGGACGCAGGATGTCGCCATCCTCGGCTTCCTTGACGCTGATGCGGCAGAGCTTGTCCAGGCGCTCGGCGAAGGCCTTGGTGAAGGCCGCCGGCATGTGCTGGACCAGCACGATCGGCGCCGGGAAGTTGGCCGGCAATTGGGTCAACACCCGTTGCAGCGCAACCGGGCCGCCGGTGGACGTACCGATGGCCACCAGCTTGTAGTTTTTGCGTTTCGGCGTGGGCGACGACGCAGTGGCCGCATGCGCATGCGTACGCACCGGGATCGGTGCCGGTGCCGCACGCACAGGCGCGCTGCTGGCAAAACTGCCGACGCTCGAAGGCGCAGGTGCAGGTGTCGGGGCTGGCGCAGCGACAGGCGCCGGAGCGCTGTAGTGACTGACACGACGATTGCTGCGCGAGATGCTCAGAATCTTCTCGCACAGCAGTTGCTTGACCTTCTCGGGGTTGCGCGAGATGTCTTCGAAATTCTTCGGCAGGAAGTCCACCGCGCCGGCATCCAGCGCATCGAGGGTGACCCGGGCGCCTTCGTGGGTGAGCGAGGAAAACATCAACACCGGGGTCGGGCAGCGCTGCATGATGTGCCGCACGGCGGTGATGCCGTCCATCATCGGCATCTCGTAGTCCATGGTGATCACGTCTGGCTTGAGGGCCAGTGCCTGATCGATCGCCTCTTTGCCGTTGGTCGCCGTACCGACGACCTGGATATTGGAATCCGCTGAAAGAATTTCCGAGACGCGGCGGCGGAAAAACCCCGAATCGTCCACCACCAGGACTTTGACTGCCATAAACACTCCATTAGATGGAGCGAGGCCAGGCGCCCCGCTCCACCAGAATCAAATACGCCGTGTGGCGTAACGCTTGAGCATGCTCGGTACATCGAGAATCAGCGCGATGCGGCCGTCACCGGTGATGGTGGCGCCGGACATGCCCGGCGTTCCCTGGAGCATTTTGCCCAACGGCTTGATGACCACTTCTTCCTGGCCCACCAGTTGATCGACGACAAAGCCGATCCGCTGGGTGCCCACCGAAAGGATCACCACATGGCCTTCGCGCTGCTCTTCGTGAGCGGCGGAGCTGACCAGCCAGCGTTTGAGGTAGAACAAAGGCAGGGCCTTGTCCCGCACGATCACCACTTCCTGGCCGTCCACCACGTTGGTGGTCGACAGGTCGAGGTGGAAGATCTCGTTGACGTTCACCAGCGGGAACGCGAACGCCTGGTTGCCGAGCATGACCATCAGCGTCGGCATGATCGCCAGGGTCAGCGGCACCTTGATGACGATCTTCGAACCCTGGCCCTTGGCCGAGTAGATGTTGATCGAGCCGTTGAGCTGGGAAATCTTGGTTTTCACCACGTCCATGCCCACGCCGCGACCGGATACGTCGGAGATCTCGGTCTTGGTCGAGAAACCCGGGGCGAAGATCAGGTTGTAGCATTCGGTGTCGCTCAGGCGATCGGCGGCATCCTTGTCCATCACACCGCGTTTCACCGCGATCGAACGCAGGACATTCGGGTCCATGCCTTTGCCGTCGTCGGAGATAGACAGCAGGATGTGATCGCCCTCCTGCTCGGCCGCCAGGATCACCTTGCCGCCACGAGCCTTGCCCGAGGCTTCGCGTTCTTCCGGCGATTCGATGCCGTGGTCGACCGCGTTGCGCACCAAGTGGACCAACGGGTCGGCCAGGGCCTCGACGAGGTTCTTGTCGAGGTCGGTTTCTTCGCCGACCAGTTCCAGGTTGATCTCTTTCTTGAGCTGGCGGGCCAGGTCACGAACCAGGCGCGGGAAGCGCCCGAAGACTTTCTTGATCGGTTGCATCCGGGTCTTCATGACCGCGGTCTGCAGGTCGGCCGTGACTACGTCGAGGTTCGACACGGCCTTGGACATGGCTTCGTCGCCGCTGTTGAGGCCCAGGCGGACCAGGCGGTTACGCACCAGCACCAACTCGCCGACCATGTTCATGATCTCGTCGAGACGCGCAGTGTCGACGCGTACGGTGGTCTCGGCTTCGCTCGCCGGTTTTTCCGCCGGTGGCGCGGCCGGGGCGCGAGCCGCAGCCGGGGCAGCAGCGGCTGCCGGGGCCTGGGCTTTTGGCTCCGGGGCCTTGGCGACCGGTTTCGGTGCCGCCGCCTTGGCTGGCGCTGCCGCAACAGTAGTCGCGTTCGAACCGTTGGCCACCGCCGCGGTGCCGACTTCGCTGAACTTGCCCTTGCCGTGCAGTTCGTCGAGCAGTGCTTCGAACTCGTGATCGGAAATCAGATCGCCGCCGGCCGCCGCCGCGCTGGGTGCTGCGGCTGCAGGCACCGAAGCGATGGCCGACTCCAGTGCCTCGACGGCAAAGTTGCCTTTGCCATGCAGCTGGTCCAGCAGTGCTTCAAATTCGTCATCAGTAATATCGGAACTGTCGCCCGCCGCTTTCGGTGCTTGTGGCGCAGCCGGAGCCGGCGCAACCGCATCGATGGCAAACTGGCCTTTACCGTGCAACTGATCGAGCAACGACTCGAACTCGGCATCGGTGATTTCGTCGCTGGCAGGTGCCTCGCTTGCAGGTGCTTGGGCAACCGCCGGCGCCTCGGCCTGTGCCTTGACGGCATTGAGCGAGTCCAGCAGTTGTTCGAATTCGGTATCGGTGATGTCGTCGGAAGCGGTTTCGGCCACCGGTTCTTCGATCACCTCGGCGACCGGCGCAGAGACCGCCTCGTCAGCCGATTGCGGCTCGGCCAGACGGGCCAGCGCCGCCAGCAATTCTGGCGTTGCAGCCGTGATCGGGCTGCGCTCGCGGACTTCGCTGAACATGCCGTTCACCGCGTCCAGCGCTTCGAGAACCACGTCCATCAGTTCCGAATCGACGCGACGCTCACCCTTGCGCAGGATGTCGAACACGTTCTCGGCGATGTGGCAGCACTCCACCAGCTCGTTGAGCTGGAGGAAGCCGGCGCCCCCTTTTACAGTGTGAAAACCGCGAAAAATTGCATTGAGCAGATCCGCATCATCCGGACGGCTTTCCAGCTCGACCAGTTGCTCGGACAGTTGCTCTAGAATCTCGCCGGCCTCAACCAGGAAATCCTGAAGGATCTCTTCATCGGCGCCGAAGCTCATTAAGGGGGTGCTCCTACAGGTCTAAAAACCCAAAAAACCTGAAATTCCAAAACGCTAGAATCCAAGGCTGGATAACAAATCGTCCACATCGTCCTGACCGGACACAACGTCTTCTCTTTTATCGGCATGAATCTGCGGACCTTCACCCTGAGAGAGATGTTTTTGTGGATCTTTTTCAGCAAGCATCGCTTCACGGTCATGTTCGATGCCCGCAAAGCGGTCCACCTGACTGGCCATCAGCACGAGCTTGAGCAGGTTGCTTTCGACTTCGGTGACCAGTTGGGTCACACGCTTGATCACTTGCCCCGTGAGGTCCTGGTAATCCTGGGCGAGCAGGATGTCGTTGAGGTTGCCCGACACCGCGCGGTTGTCCGTGCCGCTGCGCGCCAGGAAGCCGTCGACCCGCCGGGCCAGTTCGCGGAACTCTTCGGCGCCGACTTCACGACGCATGAAGCGCCCCCAGTCCGCGCTCAAGGCCTGGGCTTCATCCGCCAGGCCGTTGACCAGCGGCGTGGCACTTTCCACCAGGTCCATGGTGCGGTTGGCCGCGGCTTCGGTCAGCTTGACAACGTACCCCAGGCGCTCGGCGGCATCGGTGATCTGCGACACTTCTTCGGCTTGCGGCATGTGCGGGTCAATCTGGAAATTGACGATCGCGCTGTGCAGCTCGCGTGTGAGCTTGCCCACCTCCTGATACAGGCCGCGGTCACGGGTCTGGTTGAGCTCATGGATCAATTGCACGGCGTCGCCGAACTTGCCTTTTTCAAGACTTGCGACCAATTCGACGGCGTGTTTTTTCAGGGTCGACTCAAAGTCGCCCAATGAAGATTCGTTATTGCCCATAGCTCCCCCGTGGCGCACTCATCAACCGATGCGTTCGAAAATCTTCTCGATTTTTTCTTTCAACGCCTGGGCCGTGAAGGGTTTGACCACATAGCCGTTAACGCCGGCCTGGGCCGCTTCGATGATCTGCTCACGCTTGGCTTCAGCGGTCACCATCAGCACCGGCAGGTGCTTGAGCTTTTCATCGGCGCGCACGTGGCGCAGCAGATCGATACCGGTCATGCCAGGCATGTTCCAGTCCGTTACCAGAAAGTCGATGCTTCCGCTGTTGAGCACCGGAATGGCGGTAGTGCCATCGTCGGCCTCGACGGTGTTGGTGAACCCAAGGTCACGCAGCAGGTTCTTGATGATCCGCCGCATCGTTGAGAAGTCATCAACGATGAGGATTTTCATGTTCTTGTCCAATTCGACCTCCAAGCAGTCTTAAACGCGCCCAGCACCTGGACGCGCCATTTCAATCAATCCGGCAAAGCACTCAATGACTGTCTGGAGCACAACAGATCGCGACCGGGGCAGTTCAACACCACACCAGCCTCGTTCGCAGTGTCCCCACACTGCCTTCAGCGCGCTCGCCACTCCCCCAAACGCCCCCGCAAACGGGCCGCGCACTGGCTGTGTAACTGGCTGACCCGCGATTCGCTGACCCCCAGGACCTCACCGATTTCCTTGAGGTTCAACTCTTCGTCGTAGTACAGCGCCAACACCAGTCGCTCACGCTCCGGCAAATTGGCAATCGCATCCGCCAGCGCAGCCTGGAAACGTTCATCTTCCAGATCGCGTGACGGCTCGAGATGAGCACTCGCGCCATCCTCGTGCAGCCCTTCGTGTTCGCCGTCCTGCAACAGATCGTCGAAACTGAATAAGCGGCTGCCCAGGGTGTCGTTCAAAATTCCGTAGTAATCGTCGAGACTCAATTGGAGTTCGGCCGCAACCTCGTGATCTTTAGCGTCACGGCCGGTTTTCGCTTCAATCGAGCGGATGGCATCGCTGACCATGCGCGTATTACGGTGGACCGAACGTGGCGCCCAGTCCCCCTTGCGCACTTCATCGAGCATGGCGCCGCGGATTCGAATGCCCGCGTACGTCTCGAAACTGGCGCCTTTGCTGGCGTCATATTTGGTCGATACTTCAAGCAGGCCGATCATCCCGGCCTGGATCAGGTCTTCGACCTGGACACTGGCCGGCAGGCGCGCCAGCAAGTGGTAAGCAATGCGTTTAACCAGCGGCGCGTAACGCTCGATCAGCTCGTACTGCGCATCGCGTGCCGACTTCTTGTAGAGGTTGTAGCCGCTGGCTGTCATAGCACAGGTCCTGCTGTCTGCTGCACGAGCCGCTCGACGAAGAATTCCAGGTGCCCGCGCGGGTTGGCCGGTAGCGGCCAGGTATCGACCTTCTGCGCGATGGCCTTGAACGCCAGCGAGCACTTGGAGCGCGGGAACGCCTCGTAGACGGCGCGCTGCTTCTGCACAGCCTTGCGCACGCTTTCGTCGTAGGGCACCGCGCCGACGTATTGCAGGGCGACGTCGAGGAAGCGATCGGTGACCTTGGTCAACTTGGCGAACAGGTTGCGCCCTTCCTGCGGGCTCTGGGCCATGTTGGCCAGGACGCGGAAGCGGTTCATGCCGTAGTCGCGATTGAGCAACTTGATCAAGGCGTAGGCATCGGTAATCGAGGTCGGCTCGTCGCACACCACCAGCAGCACTTCCTGGGCTGCGCGAACGAAGCTGACGACCGACTCGCCGATGCCCGCGGCGGTGTCGATCACCAGCACGTCGAGGTTGTCGCCGATATCACTGAAGGCCTGGATCAGGCCAGCGTGTTGCGCGGGGCTCAGGTGCACCATGCTCTGAGTGCCGGAGGCGGCCGGAACGATACGGATGCCGCCTGGCCCCTGCAGCAATACATCGCGCAGTTCGCAGCGGCCCTCGATCACGTCGGCCAGGGTACGTTTGGGTGTCAGGCCCAGCAGAACATCGACGTTCGCCAGTCCCAGGTCGGCGTCCAGCAGCATGACGCGCCGGCCAAGCTCAGCCAAAGCCAGGGACAAGTTCACTGACACGTTAGTTTTCCCGACGCCACCTTTGCCGCCGGTCACCGCGATCACCTGTACGGGATGCATGCTGCCCATGTTATTTCTTTACCTTGTCTTGCATAGACGGAGGCCACATTACTGGCTGCGCGTTCGCAAACGGAACAATGCATGGCAGACCATCGATGTAGGTACAAAAACGATTCATTATTACCTCAGCCAACCTGCTTGGTCGGGCTGTGGTAGATATCAGCGAACATGTCAGCCATGGCTTCTTCGCTGGGTTCTTCCTGCATTTGCACGCTGACAGCGCGACTGACCAACTGATGACGGCGCGGCAGATGAAGATCATCCGGAATCCGCGGACCATCGGTCAGGTACGCCACCGGCAGCTCATGACTGATGGCGAGGCTCAACACCTCGCCCAGGCTTGCCGTTTCATCCAGTTTAGTCAGGATGCAGCCGGCGAGCCCGCAACGCTTGTAACTATGATAAGCGGCCGTTAGAACCTGTTTCTGGCTGGTGGTTGCCAGAACCAGATAATTTTTCGAGCGGATGCCCCGACCGGCCAGGCTTTCGAGCTGCATGCGCAGGGCCGGGTCGCTGGCCTGCAGGCCGGCGGTATCGATCAGCACCACGCGCTTGCGCAGCAAGGGTTCCAGCGCCTGCACCAGGGACTGGCCCGGATCGACGTGGGTCACCGGCACATTGAGGATGCGCCCCAGGGTCTTGAGCTGCTCCTGGGCGCCGATGCGGAAGCTGTCCATGCTCACCAGGGCAATGTTGTTCGCGCCGTACTTGAGCACGTAACGCGCAGCCAGCTTGGCCAGGGTGGTGGTCTTGCCCATGCCGGCAGGGCCGACCATGGCGATCACACCGCCCTCTTCCAGCGGCTCGACTTCCGGGGTAGCGATCATCCGCGCCAGGTGCGCCAGCAACATGCGCCAGGCCTGACGCGGCTCTTCGATGTCGGTGATCAGCGCCAGCAGGTCGCGCGACAGCGGGCCGGACAGGCCGATGCGTTGCAGGCGACGCCAGAGGTTGGCCTGGTCCGGACGGCTGCCTTGCAGCTGGTTCCAGGCCAGGGAGCCGAGTTGTACTTCCATGAGTTCGCGCAGGCTGTTGAGCTCGAAGCGCATCGAGTCGAACGCGCGCGGGTCCACGCCGCCGGCTGCCGGCGCTGCGGCCGGTGCCGGGCGACGGGGTTCGGCGTACGTCGGTTCGATCAGCGGCTCGGCGGCGGTCAGCGGCAAGCCGGCGAACAACTGGCGATTGGTGCTCTTGTCGCTCTCGCCATCGCTGCGCAGGCTCAATTCGGCCTGGGCGGTGACGATCCGCGACTGAGTCTTGCGCAGCTCGTCTTCGAGCTCCATGTTCGGAACACGCGGCGCCAGCGCCGACAATTTGTAATCCAGCGCAGCCGTCAGCTCGACACCACCAGCAATGCGCCGGTTGCCAATAATGGCGGCATCAGCGCCCAGCTCATCACGAACCAGCTTCATGGCCTGACGCATATCGGCGGCGAAAAAACGCTTAACTTGCATAAACCACTACCTCAGCCGTTGGGCCCTACTGTCGCAACGATGGTCACTTGCTTGTTGTCAGGGATTTCCTGGTAAGCCAACACGTGCAAACCCGGGACTGCGAGCCGTCCAAATCGCGAAAGCATCGCGCGAACCGGACCGGCCACCAGCAGAATCACCGGCTGACCTTGCATCTCCTGGCGCTGCGCCGCGTCGATCAGCGAGCGCTGCAGCTTCTCAGCCATGCTTGGCTCCAGCAGAACGCCCTCTTCAGAGCCTTGTCCTGCCTTCTGCAGACTATTGAGCAATATCTGTTCCAACCTTGGCTCCAGCGTGATAACTGGCAGCTCCGACTCAGTGCCTACAATGCTTTGGACTATTGCACGGGATACGCCAACCCGCACGGCAGCCACCAGCGCGGCGGTATCTTGACTCTTGGCGGCATTGTTGGCGATCGCCTCGGCAATGCTGCGGATATCGCGCACAGGCACCTGTTCGGCCAACAGCGCTTGCAGCACCTTGAGCAGCTGCGACAGCGAAACCACGCCCGGCACCAGCTCCTCGGCCAGCTTTGGCGAGCTTTTGGCCAGCAATTGCATGAGTTGCTGCACTTCTTCGTGACCGATCAGTTCACTGGAATGCTTGTAGAGTATCTGGTTCAAGTGGGTGGCCACCACTGTACTGGCATCGACCACGGTATATCCGAGCGATTGTGCCTGGGCGCGCTGGCTGATTTCGATCCAGACCGCCTCCAGGCCGAAAGCCGGATCTTTGGCGGTAATGCCGTTGAGCGTGCCGTAGACCTGCCCCGGGTTGATCGCCAGCTCGCGGTCCGGGTAAATCTCCGCTTCGGCCAGGATCACGCCCATGAGGGTCAGGCGATAGGCACTTGGCGCCAGGTCGAGGTTGTCGCGGATATGCACGGTCGGCATCAGGAAGCCCAGATCCTGGGACAGCTTCTTGCGCACCCCCTTGATCCGCGCCAGCAACTGGCCGCCCTGGTTGCGGTCCACCAAAGGAATCAGGCGATAACCCACTTCCAGGCCGATCATGTCGATCGGCGTCACGTCATCCCAGCCAAGCTCCTTGGTTTCCTGGGCGCGGGCCGGCGACGGCAGCAGTTCCTGCTGGCGCTTGACCTCTTGCAGGGCCTGCACCTTGGCGACGTTCTGCTTCTTCCAGAACAGGTAGGCGCCACCGGCCGCCATGGCCGCCATGCTGAGAAACGAGAAGTGCGGCATACCGGGCACCAGGCCCATGACCGCCATCAGGCCTGCCGCCACCGCCAGCGCCTTGGGCGAAGCGAACATCTGCCGATTGATCTGCTTGCCCATGTCTTCCGAACCGGAAGCACGGGTCACCATGATCGCCGCCGCTGTCGATAACAACAGTGATGGCAATTGCGCCACCAAACCGTCACCGATGGTCAGCAGCGCATACACCTTGCCGGCGTCGCCGAAGGTCATGCCGTGCTGGAAGATACCGACCGCCATGCCGCCGATCAGGTTGATGAACAGGATCAACAGGCCGGCGATGGCGTCACCCCGGACGAATTTGCTGGCACCGTCCATGGAGCCGTAGAACTCGGCCTCCTGGGCCACTTCCGAGCGGCGCGCCTTGGCCTGGGCCTGATCGATCAGGCCGGCGTTGAGGTCGGCGTCGATCGCCATTTGCTTGCCGGGCATCGCATCGAGGGTGAAACGCGCGCTCACCTCGGAAATCCGCCCCGCACCCTTGGTCACCACGACGAAGTTGATGATCATCAAGATCGCGAAGACCACGATACCGACCACGTAGTTACCGCCGATCACCACCTCGCCGAACGCCTGGATCACCTTGCCGGCCGCCGCATGACCGTCCTGGCCGTGAAGCATCACCACCCGCGTGGAGGCCACGTTCAACGCCAGGCGCAACAGCGTCGCCACCAGCAGAATGGTCGGGAACACCGCGAAATCCAGCGGGCGCAAGGCGTAGACGCACACCAGCAGCACGACGATGGACAGGGCAATGTTGAAGGTGAAGAACACGTCGAGCAGGAACGGCGGCACCGGCAACATCATCATCGCCAGCATGACCAGCAACAACAGCGGCACGCCCAGATTGCCCCGACTGAGGTCGGCGACGTTTGTGCGAGCTGTGTTGATTAACTGAGAGCGATCCACCGGTTTTCCCCGTTCCTTTAAAGCAAACTTTTGACGCCTGAAGCAGGCGCAGAGCGGCTACTGCAAGAAGCTTTCCAACTTTTGCGGCAGGAGAAATAGAGTGTTTTTTCAGGGGGATATGCATCGCCTGGACTGACGCCTTCGCGGGCAAGCCGCGCTCCCACAAGTTATCGCCGAACCTGTGGGAGCTGGCTTGCCAGCGAAGGGGCCATCAGCAGCAGCGCAAAACTCAGGAATCGCGGCGCAGATCCGGCGGAATCGGCAGGTCATCCTTGAGCGGATCCGGCCGCTTGCCCTTGCCCGCCCGGTACTGGCGGATCTGGTAGACGTAAGCCAGTACCTGGGCAACCGCCAGATAGAGCCCGCCGGGGATTTCCTGCTCCAGTTCGGTGGAGTAGTAGATCGAACGCGCCAGCGCCGGCGACTCCAGCAGCAGGATCTCGTTGGCCGCCGCGATCTCGCGGATCTTCAGGGCCAGGAAGTCGCTGCCCTTGGCCAGCAACACCGGCGCATTGCCCTTCTCCGGGTCGTACTTGAGGGCCACGGCGTAGTGCGTCGGGTTGGTGATGACCACGTCGGCCTCGGGAATCGCCGCCATCATCCGCCGTTGGGACATTTCGCGCTGCAGCTGTCGAATCCGCTGCTTGACCTCCGGCCGCCCATCCTGGTCCTTGTGCTCGTCACGCACTTCCTGCTTGGTCATCAACAGTTTCTTGTGGCTTTCCCAGAGTTGCACCGGC
This sequence comes from Pseudomonas sp. PB101, assembly GCF_009764265.1. Taxonomy (GTDB): domain Bacteria; phylum Pseudomonadota; class Gammaproteobacteria; order Pseudomonadales; family Pseudomonadaceae; genus Aquipseudomonas. The sequence continues at coordinate 100,531 of NZ_RWIR01000045.1, read as the reverse complement.
ACGTCCACCACGGCGATGAGGATCAACCCGCACGCCATCCACAGGGTGCTCCAGCCCACCACTTGCAGGCTATGGATGATTGCCATGTCCAGGGGCTCATGGGCAATGCGCAGCAGGTCGTCGATGTCCGACGACAACACCGCCAGCGCCACGAACAGGATGATGATGAATTTGGCCAGGGCCTTGATCAGCTCCACCAGCGATTTGGTCGAGAACATGCGCTTGAGCCCGGGACCGGGGTTCAAGCGGCTGAACTTGGGCGCCATGGAGCTCGCCGCGAACAGCCAGCCGCCCAGGGAAATCGGACCGATGATGGCGGCCAGCACCAGGGTGATCATCACCGGCTGGATCGACCACAGGGCAATTTGCCCCGAGCGCATCAGGTAGGTGGCCATGGAGCGCTGATCCAGGATCACTTCGCGCGGCAGCGAGAAGTTGAGACGCATCAGCTCCATCATGTCCTGCGCCATGGCCCCGCCGAAAATCAGCAACGCCGAGGCACCGACGAGCATGATCGCCAGGGTGTTGAGCTCCTTGGAGCGCGCTACCTCACCCTTTTCACGGGAGTCCTGCTTGCGCTTCTCCGTGGGGTCTTCTGTTTTGTCCTGACCGCTTTCGCTCTCAGCCATGACTCAGCTCGCCCGTGCCATATCGCGCAACAACTGCAAGGCTTCGGTGGCCAGCGGTTGGTACTGATTGAGGATGTCCGCCAGCCCGACCCAGACGATAAACAGCCCCAGGACCAGGATCAGCGGGAAGCCGACCGAGAAAATGTTCAACTGCGGCGCCGCGCGGGTCATGACGCCAAACGCGATGTTGACCACCAGCAGCGCGGTGATCGCCGGCAGCACCAGCAACAACGCCGAACCGAGCACCCAGCCAAGCTTGCCGGCCAGCTCCCAGTAGTGATTGACCATCAGGCCGCCGCCTACCGGCAGCGTGGTGAAGCTCTCGGTGAGGATCTCGAACACCACCAGATGACCGTTCATGGACAGGAACAGCAGCGTCACCAGCATGGTGAAGAATTGCCCGATCACCGCCGTCGATACGCCGTTGGCCGGGTCGATCATCGAGGCGAAGCCCATGCCCATCTGGATCGCGACGATCTGCCCGGCGACCACAAAGGCCTGGAAGAACAGCTGCAGGGAAAAACCCATCACCGCGCCGATGAGGATTTGCTCGGCGATCAGCAGCAGCCCGCTCAAGTCCAGCGGATTGACCGGAGGCATCGGTGGCAGGCCCGGCGCGATGACCACGGTAATGGCCAGGGCGAAATACAGGCGGATGCGCCGCGGCAGCAGGGTCGTGCCGAATACCGGCATGACCATCAGCAAGGAGCCGACGCGAAACAGCGGCAACATGAATGTCGCCACCCAGGTGCTGATCTGGGTATCGGTCAGCGCAAGCAGTGACATGGCTTAGCCGATGACCTGGGGAATGCTGCCGTACAGCTGCAGGATATATTCCATGAAGGTCTGCACCAGCCATGGACCGCCAACGATCAGCGTCACCAGCATCACCAGCAGGCGCGGCAAAAAGCTCAGGGTCTGTTCGTTGATCTGGGTGGCGGCCTGGAACATCGCCACCAGCAGGCCCACCAGCAGACTTGGGATCACCAGCACCGCCACCATCATGGTGGTCAGCCACAGCGCTTCACGGAAAATATCGACCGCAACTTCCGGCGTCATGGCGACACACCTCCAAAGCTGCTGGCCAGCGTGCCGATGATCAGCGCCCAGCCATCCACCAGCACGAACAACATGATCTTGAACGGCAGGGAAATGATCAGCGGCGAGAGCATCATCATACCCATGGCCATCAACACACTGGCCACGACCAGGTCGATGATCAGGAATGGAATGAAGATCATGAAACCGATCTGGAACGCGGTTTTCAGCTCGGAGGTCACGAAGGCCGGCACCAGGATGGTCAAAGGCGCCTGATCCGGCGTCGCGATGTCAGTGCGCTTGGACAGGCGCATGAACAGCTCCAGATCGCTGGTGCGGGTCTGGGCGAGCATGAAATCCTTGATCGGCACCTGCGCCTTGGCCACCGCGTCCTGGGCCGTGAGCTTTTCCGCCAGATACGGCTGCAAGGCGTCCTGGTTCACCCGGTCGAACACCGGCGCCATGATGAACAGGGTCAGGAACAGCGCCATGCCGGTGAGGATCTGGTTCGACGGTGTTTGCTGCAGGCCCAGGGCCTGGCGCAGGATCGAGAAGACGATGATGATCCGGGTGAAGCTGGTCATCAGCATGACAAACGCCGGGATGAAACTCAGCGCGGTCATGATCAGCAGGATCTGCAGGCTGACCGAGTATTCCTGCGCACCCTGCGCATTGGTGCCCAGGGTGATGGCCGGGATCGACAGCGGATCGGCGGCCAATGCCAACGGCGCGGCCAGCATCAGGGCCAGCGTCAAGACGATGCGTAGCGCACCCATTACTTCTTATCCTTTTGATCTTTACCCAGCATCTCCAGCAGGCGCTGGGCAAATTCCGGCGTCGCCTTCTCGGCGCTCGGCACTTGCACCGGCTCCTTGAGGACGTGCAGCGCCGTGATGCTACCGGGGCTCAGGCCCAACAGGATCTGCTCGTTGCCGACCTGCACCAGCATCAGGCGGTCACGCGGCCCCAGCGCACGGGAGCCGACGATGTCGATCACCTGCCCCTTGCCCGCCGGACCGGCCTGCTGGACCCGGCGCAGCAACCAGGCGAGGAGGAAGATCAGCCCCAGCACCAGCAGCAAGCCGAACACCAGTTGCGTCAGCTGACCGCCCACCCCGCTGCTCACCGCCGGCGCAGCAGCCGTGGCCGCCGTGGCGACAGGTTCAGCCGCCAGCACGCTGAACGGCATTGCCAGGACAAACCCGAGAACCCTTTTCACTCAGCGCAGCTTCTTGATGCGTTCGCTCGGGCTGATCACGTCCGTCAGGCGGATGCCGAACTTCTCGTTGACCACCACCACTTCGCCGTGGGCGATGAGCGTGCCGTTGACCAGCACGTCCAGCGGCTCGCCGGCCAGGCGATCGAGCTCGATCACCGAACCCTGGTTGAGTTGCAGCAGGTTGCGGATGTTGATGTCGGTGCTGCCCACTTCCATGGAAATCGACACCGGGATATCAAGGATCACGTCCAGGTTCGGGCCTTCGAGGCTCACCGGATCGTTGTTTTTCGGCACGCTGCCGAACTCTTCCATCGGCAGGCGGTTGGACGCGGAGTTGCCGGAATCGGCAGCCAGCAAGGCGTCGATGTCGGCCTGCCCGGCATCGCCGGTTTCTTCCAGGGCCGCAGCCCACTCATCGGCCAGAGCCTGATCGTCTTGCGTACTCATAGTGTCGGTGTCCTCGGCGAGCAAAAATTCAGAATTCGGTTAATTGCGAACGGGTACGAGCGCCGGTCAGCGGCGCTCGATCGGCTCGATCACTTGCAACGCCAGGTTGCCCTTGTGCGAGCCCATCTTGACCTTGAAGGCCGGCACGCCGTTGGCGCGCATGATCATTTCTTCCGGCATGTCGACCGGGATCACATCCCCCGGCTGCATGTGCAGGATGTCGCGCAGGCGCAACTGCCGGCGGGCCACGGTCGCACCGATCGGCACATCGACGTCCAGCACGTCCTGGCGCAGGGCGTTGACCCAGCGCTCGTCCTGGTCGTCGAGGTCCGACTGGAAGCCGGCGTCGAGCATTTCGCGCACCGGCTCGATCATCGAGTACGGCATGGTCACGTGCAGGTCGCCGCCACCGCCATCGAGTTCGATGTGGAAGGTCGACACCACAATGGCTTCGCTCGGGCCGACGATGTTGGCCATGGCCGGGTTCACTTCCGAGTTGATGTACTCGAAGTTGACTTCCATGATCGCCTGCCAGGCTTCTTTCAAGTCGACGAACGCCTGCTCCAGCACCATGCGCACCACACGCAGTTCGGTCGGGGTGAATTCACGCCCTTCGATCTTGGCGTGGCGGCCGTCGCCGCCGAAGAAGTTGTCCACCAGCTTGAACACCAGCTTGGCGTCGAGGATGAACAGCGCAGTGCCGCGCAGCGGTTTGATCTTGACCAGGTTGAGGCTGGTCGGCACGTACAGCGAGTGCACGTATTCGCCGAACTTCATCACCTGCACGCCACCGACCGCCACGTCCGCCGAGCGACGCAGCATGTTGAACATGCTGATGCGGGTGTAGCGGGCGAAACGCTCGTTGATCATCTCCAGGGTCGGCATGCGTCCACGGACGATGCGATCCTGGCTGGTCAGGTCGTAGCTTTTGACGGTGCCGGGTTCGGCAGCGTTTTCGGTCTGTACCAGACCATCGTCGACGCCATGCAACAGCGCGTCGATCTCATCCTGGGACAGCAGGTCCTGCACGGCCATGTCGTGTTCCTACTGCAGTACGAAATTAGTGAAAAGCAACTGTTCGATGACCACTTTGCCGAGCTCTTTCTGCGCCACTTCCTGGACGCTGGCGGTGGCTTTCTGCCGCAGCATTTCCTGACCGACCGGCGAGGCGAGGGTCGCGAAGTCCTGCCCGGAGAACAGCATGACCAGGTTGTTGCGGATCACCGGCATATGGACCTTGAGTGCCTCCAGGTCCGCCTGGTTGCGCGCGAGCATGGTGATGCTCACTTGCATGTAGCGCTGGCGACCGTTCTGGTTGAAGTTGGCCACGAAAGCCGGTGCCATCGGTTCGAAAATCGCTGGCTGCTTACCGACCGGAGCGGTCTGCGCCTCGGCGGCGGCAGGCTTGCCCTGAGCGCTGTGCATGAAGTACCAGGTCGCGCCCACGGACACACCGATCGCCAGCAGCAGGGCCACCACGATCAGGACAATCAGCTTGAGTTTGCCTTTGGTTGCGGGTTCTTTTACTGCTGCGTCGCTCTTCGCCATGCCAATAATCCGTCACTAATCGGGTTTTCACAGTCGCACGGCAAGGCAAGAGCAAGTGTTATGCCAGAACTGTTGGGGGAGATGGAGCGACGGACTGCCAGCAATCCGGGCAACACTGCAAAACCACTGTGGGAGCGAGCTTGCTCGCGATGGCGGTGTGACAGTCAACAAAGATGTTGAACGTTATGCCGCCATCGCGAGCAAGCTCGCTCCCACAGGGTCAGGTGTTGTGTTCGTCAGGCGTAGTAATCGACCACACTGGAGCCGATTACGCTGGTGGTATTGGCAGCCACTTCAGCGACGCTTGGCGCAACGTCGTCACCGACCGAGTCGAGACGGCCACCGCTCGCATTGCTGCGACCGCTTTGCGCCTGCTGGTTTTGCCCCTGGTCTTGCGAACCGCGGGACTGGTCCGAAACGTTGACATCGACCTGCCCCATGCCCTGCTGGGCGAACATGTCGCGCAAGCGATGAACCTGGCCATCCAGCGCTTCACGCACGCCCGGATGCGCGCTCATGAAGGTGACCTGGGTCTGTTGATCGGGAACCATGCTCACCCGAATGTCCAGACGTCCAAGCTCGGCGGGCTGCAACTGGATGTCCGCCGCCTTGAGGTTGGCGCTGGACAGGTACATGACCCGGTTCACCACCTCTTCGGTCCAGCCGTTCTGGTGCATGGCGATCGGCTGGTTCACCGGCAAGGCATTGGCGGTCTTCGGCGTGGCCGCCTGGGTCAGCGCGGCCAGGCGGTTGGCGAAATCATCGACACGGGTGTCGCTGCTGGCGGACTTGAGGTCCTTCAGGCCGTCATCGATCAAGCCGCTGAAAGCCTTGTCGTCGCCCTGAGCAGTGCTGTCCTTGTCCGCCTGGACATCGAGCATGGTCGCCATGCCGGCGGCAAAGTTTTGCGTCGACGTCAGCTCACCGTCAGCCTGGGCTTGTGTCTGTGTCGATGCAGCCTTTGGCTGCGCCTGGCTGGAAGCCGATACGTGCCCGCTCTGCTCCATCGCCAGGCGTAACGCCGGCAGGGCGTCGAGCGGATCGGCCTCGGGGTCGAAGTCGCCGTCAGTGCCGGTAGGCGCCGCAACGTTTGCAGGCGCGACCGCCGCAGCAAGCGAGGCTTCAACCGCTGGCTGCACTGCATCGGCTACGGCAGGCGTTGCTGGCGCAGGCTGGGTGGTTGGCTGCAACGCAGGATCCAGCGCCGGATCGACCGGCGCGGCATCGACGACCGGAGCCGGGTCGGCATCTGACCCATCATCGCCGGCGCTCTTGTCGTCAGCCTGCACCGGTTTATCGGCAGGCAAGGATTTGCCGCCATCGGCAACCACCGGCTCATCGGCGGCAGATTTGTCTTCACCTGCGTCTTTCCTGGCGGCGACGTCCGAGGTTTTGTCGCGACCTGGCTTGACCGAGGCATCCGCCACCGCATCGGGCTTGCTTTGAGCCTGACTGGCGTAGACACGAGCGAAGCTTGCGGCCTTGTCCCCGGGCTCGGCGGCCGGCGCCGAAGGATTGGCGGAGGCGGCCTGAGTCTGGGCCTGCCTGGAGGCCTGAAGCAGAATATTCGGGGTAACGGGCATGAAACGGTCTCCGCTGCACAGGGCTCGTAAGTACAGTTGGGTCAGATAACTGCAAAGGTCGAGCCAGTTTCACTCGATAGAGACCAAAAGCAGGGCATGCTCAGATTTTTGCCGGGCAACGCTGTCGCTCGGCTTCGTATAGAGGCCGGACAGAGGCAAACTCGCGATCGATTTCGCGGACCAGTTCCTGAATGTCGTTGACGGGCAGAGTCCTGGCCTGCTGCTCAAGTTGATGGCACAGCTCGGTCAGCCTGACGGCGCCCATATTGCTGCTGCTGCCTTTGAAGCTATGGGCGGTTTCAACGAGCAGGTCGCCACTGCCAGCCGCTCTCAAGACTTCCAGGCGCTCTTCGGAGTCCGCAAGAAAGATATCGAGCAGATCCGGATAACTCTCCTCCATCACTTCCTGCAATGCACTCAGCGCGTTGCGGTCCACATGTGTCTCGTCCACTTGCTCACTCCTTGATCAAGAATGCGCGGATTATGCCAGAGCCTCCCAGATAAACTCCACGCGTGCACTTCGACCATTGTCGGTCCAGCGGGCATTACGCCCCAACTGGCGGATCAGACTGACCCCGCGTCCCGACAGGCGGATGTCTTCCAAAGGTCTTGCCATCACCCGCTCGACATCGAAACCCTTGCCGCTGTCTTCGACGTGAATGGTCAGGCAACCGCCATCGTCCGTCGGCGTCACCTGCAAATGTACCCGTACAAAGCCTTCCTGCAGCTCGCCGAGGCGGGTACTGCGCTCTTGATAATACCGCGCGAATCCCGAGGCATTGCGCTTGAGGCTCGAGTCCAGCCCCAGCACGCCATGCTCCAGCGCATTGGAATAGAGCTCCGCCAGCACACTGTAGAGCGCACCGCTTTGAGCCCGAAGGCCATGTACCTCGAGCAGCAGCTGCAACAGGTATGGCAACGGATTGAACCGCTTGAGCGTGGCCGCGCGAAACTCGAAGCTCACCGACCAGTCCAGCGGGCACGACTGGCCGCTGTCGGAGTAGACCAATGCCGGCGGCGTGATCTGCGCCGGCTCCAGCAGGCTGATTTCGACCATGCTGACATCGTCGCGCGCTTCCCCGCCAAAATCGCGGAGCGCCTGCTCGATCTCTTCGAACAGCGCATCCGCCTGACGATTGGCGGCGAATACCTGCTGCAATCGTTGCACGCCAAACAACTGTTCATTGGCGTCGCAGGTGTCGATCACCCCATCGGACAAGAGGAACACCCGGTCCCCGAGCGCCATGGGAAACACTTCGGTGCGCTCATCGAAGGATTCCGGGCTCAGCACCCCCAGAGGCAGGTGCCGCGCCGGCAAGGGGATTCGCTCGCCACTGGCCATGCAATGCAGGTAACCGTCCGGCATTCCGCCATTCCAGACCTCCACCGAACGGCGCTGAAAACTCAGGCACAGCAACGTGGCGCAGCAGAACATGTCCACCGGCAGGATGCGCTTGAGCTTGGCATTCATTTCGCGCAGGGTTTCCGCCAGGCCATAGCCCTTGGCGGTCATCCCGTAAAAGACTTCGGCCAGGGGCATGGCGCCCACGGCCGCCGGCAGACCGTGACCGGTGAAATCGCCCAGCAGTACGTGCATGTCCCCGGCCGGCGTGAACGCGGCCAGCAACAGGTCGCCGTTGAACAGCGCATAGGGCGATTGCAGATAACGGATGTTCGGCGCGGCATTCAGGCAGCCGGAGTGCGCCACCTTGTCGAAAACGGCCTTGGCCACGCGCTGCTCGTTGAGCAGGTACTCGTGATGCCGGGCGATCTGGTCACGCTGCTGCAGAACGGTGTCCTGCAAGCGCCGCAAGCGATCCATCGCCTTGATCTTGGCCGCGAGAATCACCTGGTTATAGGGTTTTGCCAGAAAGTCGTCACCGCCGACCTCCAGACAACGGGCCAGGGCCTCGCTTTCGGACAACGAGGTGAGGAAGATGATCGGCACCAGGGTTTCCCCGGCCAGGGCCTTGATTTGCCGGGCCGCCTCGAAGCCGTCCATGACCGGCATCATTGCATCCATCAACACCAGGTGCGGTTGTTGCCGGCCAAACGCCTCGACCGCCTCGGCACCGTTGGCCGCCGTCAGCACTTCATGCCCCTGGCGGCGCAGGATGCTGGACAACAGCAGGCGATCGGCGGCGCTGTCCTCGGCAATCAGGATCGTCAGCGGCTCCATGGGCTGCATGGCAATCAACTGATGTCGAACAGCTTGTCGAAGTTGGAGATGGCGAGGATTTTGCGCACGTCGGTACTGCTGTTGACCACGCGGATGTCGGAGTCGTCGCCACCGGCGTGATCGCGCAGCAAAAGCAGCATGCCCAGGGCCGAACTGTCGAGGTAAGTGGCTTCTTTGAGGTCGACCACAACCGCCGAAAGCTGTTTATCTTCGTAGGACTGACGAAATTCCTGATGCTTGGCGAAATCGAAACGGCCCTTGATCGAAATCGTCAGCTTTTGCCCATCCTGGGACACTTCTGTTAGGACTGACATGTCATGGCTTCCTTGTCATTGAGGAACCTGCTTGTACAAGGTTTAGCATCGGCTACAGGTTGCGGCAAGGCTGAGGGCTGCACGACCTGTGGGAGCGTGGCTAGCCCGCGAAGAACGATAACGCGCATGACCTGACTCAATACGGACTCTCACGCGGCAGGCGCTGGGACAGTTCATCCAGTAATTTCTGTTCGCGCCGGTCTTCAAGCGCCCGCGCCTCATCGGCATAGCGCTGCACCAGTTTGCGCAAGCCTTCGACCCGGGCAAAGGCCTGCTGCCAGGTTTCCCGGGCCTTGTTCAGGTTGTTTTGATGCCAGGCCAGGCTTTGCCGTTGCTGGTCAATCGCCGTGCCCAGTTGCGCAAGGAAGCCCTGATAGCCCAGCAACCATTGGCCCGAGACGCCGCCGCTGCCGCGTACGATCCATTGTTCCTGGTAGTCGAGGCGGAAGGCCTCGAGGTCGGCAAGCTTGCTTTCCGCCAGGCGAACCTGCCCTTGAAAGTGCCCCAGGCGCTGGACCGCGGTTTTCTCGGCCTTTTCGGCCATTTCCACCACCGGCGCCAGCCGCCCTGCCCGAGTCTGCGCCATGCGCGCTTAACCGCCCGCCGCGGGCGCGAAGATCGAGGCGAGATACGCTTCGCTTTCGCCCAGGCTGATGCTGTCGTTGAGGCCCTGGCGCAGGTATTTGACCAGTTGCGGTTGCAGGGAAATCGCCAGGTCGGTTTCGCGATCGCCGCCGGCGACATAAGCGCCAACGCTGATCAGGTCGCGGCTCTGCTGATAACGCGACCACAATTGCTTGAAGTACTGCGCACGAACCATGTGTTCCGGCGACACCACCGCCGGCATCACCCGGCTGATGGACGCCTCGATGTCGATGGCTGGGTAATGCCCTTCCTCGGCCAGACGCCGGGACAGCACGATGTGTCCGTCGAGCACGCCCCGCGCCGAGTCGGCAATCGGGTCCTGCTGGTCATCGCCTTCGGACAACACGGTGTAGAACGCGGTGATTGAACCACCGCCCTTCTCCGCATTACCGGCGCGCTCCACCAGTTTCGGCAGCTTGGCGAACACCGATGGCGGATAACCCTTGGTCGCCGGCGGTTCGCCGATGGCCAGGGCGATCTCCCGCTGGGCCTGGGCGAAACGCGTGAGGGAATCCATCAGCAACAGGACGTTCTTGCCCTTGTCGCGGAAATACTCGGCGATGCGCGTGCAATACATGGCCGCGCGCAAGCGCATCAACGGTGCATCGTCCGCCGGGGACGCGACCACCACTGAGCGCTTGAGCCCTTCTTCACCGAGGATGTGCTCGATGAACTCCTTAACTTCACGACCCCGCTCACCGATCAGCCCGACGACGATGATGTCGGCCTCGGTGAAGCGGGTCATCATGCCCAACAGCACGGATTTACCGACGCCGGTACCGGCGAACAGGCCGAGACGCTGGCCGCGACCGACCGTCAACATGCCGTTGATGCAACGGATGCCCACGTCCAGCGGCTCGCTGATCGGCTCACGCTTGAGCGGGTTGATGGTCGGGCCATCCATCGGCACCCAGTCTTCGGCTTTCATCCCGCCCTTGCCGTCCAGCGCGCGACCGGCACCGTCGAGCACCCGCCCGAGCATGCTCATGCCCATGGGCAGGCGACCGGTATCGGCCAGCGGCACCACGCGGGCACCGGGCGCAATGCCGGCGACACTGCCGACCGGCATCAGGAAAACCTTGCTGCCGGAGAAACCCATCACCTCGGCTTCGACCTGCACCGGGTGGTAGCTGTCGTCGTTGATCACCATGCAGCGGCTGCCCATGGCGGCGCGCAGGCCTTCGGCTTCAAGGGTCAGGCCGACCATGCGCAGCAGGCGGCCCTCAAGGATCGGCGCGCCGGCAAGCTCCGTGGCCTCGGCATAGCTGCCCAGGCGCTTGGCGAAGCTGGTGCGCTCAAGGCGCATCGGGCGCATCCGGTTCTGGCGCGGCGGCAGGCTTGCTGTCGACCGGCAGGTCCAGGCTCACGTCTGGCGCGGCCGGGTGCAGGGCCTGCTCGTGCAACTGGTCGAACAGCTTGTCCATCACCCGCGCGACGCGGGTTTCGACCGTGGCGTCAATGCGGCTGTGTTCTGTCTCGACCCGGCAACCGCCAGGCAACAACGCTTCGTCCTCGACGATGCGCCAGGTTTCTTCATGGCGTTCGCGCAGGGCTTTGACCTGTTCGAAGTCCTGCGGATTGATGTACAGCCGCACATTGCCCACGCCCAACGGCAGGAGCTTGAGGGCATCGCGCATGACGTGTTCGATCTGCGTCGAGTCGATGGCCAGCTCGCGCTGGATCACCTGCCTGGTGATGTGTTGCACCAGGTCGACCAGGGACTTTTCGATCTGGGTGTCCTGCTCGGCGATGGGCTCGAACAGGTGCGTCATCAATTGCTCCAGCGCCCCGATCTTGGCGGTCAGGGCCACTTCGGCTTCCTGGCGGACCTTGAGCGTGGTGCTGTGGAACCCTTCCTTCTCGCCCACCGCGAAGCCTTCGTTGTAGGCTTCCTGGCGAATGCTTTCGAGCTCTTCGAGAGTCAGTGGCTGGACTTCCTCCAGCGGCACTTCCTCCATTTCCGGCGGCTCGGGTTCAGGCTCCGGTTCCGGCTCGGGTACCGGCGGGTCGAAGCTGGGCAGCGCCCAGGACTCGAAGCCACTGACATCCCTGGCCCGGATCAGGTCAGTGGGTGCATCATCATTCTTGACCATGGTGTTAGATCATTTCCTCGCCGCCCTTGCCGCCGAGAACGATTTCTCCGGCTTCGGCCATACGGCGGGCGATGGTGAGGATTTCCTTCTGCGCGGTTTCGACGTCGCTGACGCGCACCGGGCCCTTGGCTTCCAGGTCGTCGCGCAACAGTTCGGCCGCACGCTTGGACATGTTCTTGAAGATCTTCTCCTTGACGCCTTCGTCCGACCCCTTGAGGGCCAGCACCAGCACATCGGAGGACACTTCGCGCAACAGTGCCTGGATCCCGCGGTCGTCGACATCGGCCAGGTTGTTGAACACGAACATGAGGTCTTCGATCTGACCGGACAGGTCTTCGTCGACTTCGCGGATCGAATCCATGAGTTGGCCTTCGATCGAGCTGTCGAGGAAGTTCATGATGTCCGCCGCGCGCTTGATGCCACCCAGGGTGGTGCGCGAGGCATTCGAGTTGCCGGAGAACTGCTTCTCGAGAATCTGGTTGAGTTCTTTCAGGGCTGCCGGTTGCACGGTGTTCAACGAAGACACGCGCAGGATGATGTCCAGCCGCACCTTGTGGTCGAAGTTGCCGAGCACTTCGCCGGCCTGGTCCGGATCGAGATACGCCACCACGATCGCCTGAATCTGCGGGTGCTCGTAACGGATCACGTCGGCGACGGCGCGCGGCTCCATCCACTTCAGGCTGTCGAGCCCGCTGGTGTTGCCACCGAGCAGGATGCGGTCGATCAGGCCGTTGGCCTTGTCCTCGCCCAGGGCCTGGGTGAGCATCTTGCGCACGTAGTCGTCGGAGCCGACGCCCAGGCTGGTCTGGTCGCCGACGATATCGACGAACTCGCTCATCACCTGCTCGACCTGCTCGCGGTGCACATTCCCCATCTGGGCCATGGCCACGCCCACGCGCTGAACCTCTTTGGGCCCCATGTGACGCAGCACCTGCGCGGCGTCGGTGGAGCCCAGGGACAGCAACAGGATCGCGGCCTTGTCGACCTTGGACAGTTTGGCGGCAACGGCTCGGTTATCACTCATCTGCGTTAATCCACTCTTTCACGACCTGGGCGACACGACCCGGATCTTCTGCCACCAGACTCTTGATTGCGTTCAACTGAGCGTCATAGCCTTCGCTCGGGCTCGGCAGCAGAATGCTTTGCGGGCCGCCGAGGCTGACGCGGTCGTTGGCCAGTTCGCCATCCAGACCGCCCATGCCACCCAGCTCGACATCGCTGCCGATACCGGCCAGCTGCTTGCCCTTGCCGCCACCGGTGATGTTGTTGAGCACCGGACGCAGCACACCGAACACCAGCACCAGAATGAACAACACACCCAGCACTTGCTTGACGATGTCCCAGAACCAGGGCTGGGAGTAGAACGGAATATCGGCAATCACTTCACCGCGCTCGGCGGAGAACGGCATGTTGATCACGCTGACGCTGTCACCACGGCTGGCGTCGAAGCCGACCGCGTCCTGCACCAGGCGAGTGAAGCGCGCCAGTTCATCGGCACTCCACGGCGCACGAGTGGTTTCGCCGTTGGCCGCGTTGATCTTGACCTGATCGTCGACCACCACCGACACCGACAGGCGATTCAATCGGCCCTGCTGCTGCTTGGTGTGGCTGATGGAACGGTCGAGCTCGAAGTTCTTGGTGGACTGTTGACGCTTGTCCGCCGGATACGGCGCGAGCATTGGCTGGCCGGTGGCCGGGTCCATGATTTGCTGGCCGTTGGCATCGATCAGCGGCTGGCCTGGCTGCACCATGCCGGCCGCGGCTGTGGCGCCACCGGTGGTTTGCGGCGCGGAGGCTGGCGACGGCGGCTGGTTGCTCAAGGCACCCGGCACACCTTGCGGGCCGTTGCTGGCGGTACGCTGTTCGTTGACCGACTGTTCGCTGCGCAACGCCGGTTGATCCGGGTTGAACTGCTCGGAAGTCGACTCGACGGCACTGAAGTCCACATCGGCGGACACTTCGGCTTTGTAGCGGTCGTTGCCCAGCACCGGCTGCAGGATGTTGTGCACGCGCTGGGTGAGCATGCTTTCCATGCGGCGGCTGTAGTCGAATTGCTTGCCGGCCATGGTCAGTTCGGAGTTTTCCGCCTGATCCGAGAGCAGGTTGCCCTTCTGGTCGACGACGGTGATCTGCGACTTGCTCAGTTCGGGAACGCTGGTCGCCACCAGATTGATGATAGCTACGACCTGGCCTGGCTCGAGGGAGCGACCGGAATAGAGCTCAACCAATACCGAGGCGCTCGGCTTGCGCTCGTCGCGCACGAACACCGAACTTTTCGGGATCGCCAGGTGCACGCGGGCGCCCTTGACGTTGTTCAGGCTGGAAATGGTCCGGGCCAGTTCGCCTTCGAGGCCACGACGATAACGGGTGGCTTCCATGAACTGGCTGGTACCCAGGCCCTGTTCCTTGTCGAGGATTTCAAAGCCGATGTTGCCGTCGCTGGGCGTGACACCGGCGCCCGCGAGCTTGAGCCGCGCGCGGGACAAATCTTCAGCCTTGACCAGCAAGGCACCGGAGTTCGGCTCAACGGTGTAAGCGATATCGGCGGCGGCCAGGGTGTCCATGACCTGCTTGGCGTCCATGCCGGCAAGGCTGCCGTACAGAGGCCGGTAGTCCGGCTGCTGGGACCACAACACCACGGCAAAACCAATCGCCACGCTCGCCGCCAGACCGACCAACAGGCCCACCTGACGCAACATGGTCATCTCGGAGAGGTTTTCCAGGAAGGACAACCCGAACAACGGCGGTTTACCGTCTACCGGGGTGGCCTTGGCCGGAACGTTATCGGCGACTGCTTCTGCCATGACTCAATCTCGTCCTTAAACCGGCATCTGCATGATGTCTTGGTAAGCCTGAACCAGCTTGTTGCGCACCTGGGTCAATGCCTGGAATGAAACGCTGGCCTTCTGCGAGGAAATCATCACGTCGGTGAGGTCGACGCCGCTTTTGCCGATTTCGAAGGCGCTGGCCAACTGAGTGGAAGCCTGTTGGGTGTCGTTCACTTTATTGACGGCCTGGCCGAGCATGTCGGAAAAACTGCTGCCCGCCACTTCAGGGACGGCCGTCGATTTCGGCGCAGACATGGCATCCATTTGCATGGCGCGCATATCCAGCATCAACCGATTGAATTCAATACCTTGGCTCATGTTCTACTCTCGTTGGCGGCCCGCAATTTTTTGACGCTCACTCGGCGGGTAATGAGGTGTTAGCAACAAGGGTGCCAGCTCCATGGCCTTGTCTCACAAAAGCCCTTCCCATCGCCGCCGCCCCCTGTAGGAGCGAGCCTGCTCGCGATGATCGCCAACGATAACGCTGGGAACCTGACACCCCGCGGTGTTCTCGGGTTCATCGCGAGCAGGCTCGCTCCTACAGGGGGGAAGGCATCAGGTGGCGAACAAAAAGGCTTCCACATCCATGCCCGCATCGCGCATCTGCGCCAGCTTGTAGCGCAGGGTTCGCGGGCTGATGCCCAGGCGCTCGGCGGCCTCTTTGCGACGACCGCGCTCGGCACGCAAGGTATCGATGATCATCTGGAACTCACGGCGCCGCAGGTCGTCACCCAGCGCACCGGCCGACTCGGACTCGACCGGCGGAACAAGCGCCGGCGCTGCAGCCAACGCAGGCAGCGGTGCGCAAGCCACCGGCCCGGCCAGGCAGAAATCCTGCGGCTGGATCAAGCCGCCCTGCTGCAGGATCAGCGCACGCTGAATCGCGTTGTCCAGCTCGCGCACGTTGCCCGGCCACGGATAACCGATCAGGCACGCCTGGGCTTCGGGGGACAATCTGGCCGGCGAATGCTTCATTTTATTGACGTGCCTGGCCAGCAGACGCTCGGCCAGCGGCAGGATGTCGGCGGTACGCTCGCGCAGCGGGCGCCAGGCCAGGGGAAACACCGACAGGCGATAGTACAGATCTTCACGGAAGCGCCCTGCCGCCACTTCACCCGCCAGATCACGGTTGGTGGTCGCGACCACACGAATATCCAGGGTGATCGGCTTGCGCGCCCCGACCCTTTCGACCTCACGCTCTTGCAGCACGCGCAGCAATTTGGCCTGGAGCCCCAGGGGCATCTCGGAAATTTCATCGAGCAAAATGGTGCCGCCGTCGGCCTGCTCGAACTTGCCGGCCTGCGCGGCAATGGCGCCGGTGAAGGAGCCCTTCTCGTGCCCGAACAAGGTCGCTTCGAGCATGTTGTCCGGGATCGCTGCGCAGTTGATCGCAATGAATGGCTGACTGGCGCGATGAGAGTACTGATGGATGTAGCGCGCCAGCACTTCCTTGCCCGTGCCCGACTCACCCGAAATCAGCACGGTGGAATCGCTGCGAGCGACCCGCGCCGCCAGTTCGAGCAACTGCGCACTCGCCGGCTCGAAGGCTATCGGCCCTTCGCCTTCGGCCAGGCCGATATTGCCTGAGGCATGACGCCCGACCAGATCGAGCAACGCCTTGGGCTCGAATGGCTTGACCAGGTAATCCGCCGCCCCTTGGCGCATCGCATCGACCGCCCGCTCGACCGCACCGTGGGCCGTCATCAGCAACACCGGCAATTGGGGCTGGCGCGCTCGCAACAGGCCCAGCAACTGATGGCCGTCCATGCCCGGCATGTTGACGTCGCTGACCACCAGACTGAAGGCCTCGCCCTCGACAGCAGCCAGGGCCTCTTCCGCCGAAGCCACCGCCTTGTAATCGTGCCCCGCGAGCAACAGCGTGTCCGCCAGTGCCTCGCGCAACGCGCGGTCATCCTCGACCAACAGAACCTTGATAGCCATTTGTCTCACTCCGCTCCCTGAGCGCTGCTGAACAACGGCAGGATCACCTGCGCGCAGGTGCCGCGACCGAGCCGCGAACGCAACTGCAATTCTCCCTGATGAGCACGCGCCACGGCCTTGACCACGGTCAGGCCAAGACCTGTGCCGGTGGTCTTGGTGGTAAAGAAGGGTTCGCCCAAGCGCGCCAGAACGGCGGCATCGATACCCGAGCCACTGTCACTGACACACAGGCGCAGGTTGTTGCCGCGGGTGTAGAGGTGAATCTTCAGGCGCAACTGTCCGGCACTGGCCTGAATGGCGTTCTCGATCAGGTTGAGGATCGCACCGACCAGGGTGTCGCGATTGCACAGCAACTCCCCCGAATGACTGTCGCACTGCCAGCGGATCGGCAGATCCTGCACATGGGTCAGCGCCGCCGCTTGCAACGACTGCATCAGTTGGCCAGGCGTCATGCGGTCGGTCAACGGCAACTCGCCACGGGCGAAGACCAGCATGTCGCGCACCTGGTGCTCCAGCTCGTGCAGACGCTCCTTGAGGCGTCCGGCAAAGCGCTGCTGGGTAGCGACCGGCAACGCTTGCTCGGTCAAATGGCTGGCGTACAGCAGCGCGGCGGACAACGGCGTACGGATCTGATGAGCCAGTGAAGCGACCATGCGCCCCAGCGATGACAGACGCTCATGACGGGCCAACTGGTCCTGCAGATGGCGGGTTTCAGTCAGGTCGTTGAGCAACACCAACTGCCCCGGCTCGGCATCCAGCGAGCGCGTGGCGATGGACAGGCGCCGACCGTCCTTGAGCGAAACCTCATGACCATCGTCTTCGCGCGGGGCAAAACTGCGGGCAATGACGTGACGCCACAACTCACCTTCCAGCGGCAGCCCCAGCAACTCGCACGCCGCCGGATTGGCTTCGCGCACGATGCCTTGGGCGTCAATGACGATGACACCGCCTGGCAACAGATCAAGAAGGTTTTGCAGGCGGTTGGCCAGGCGTTCTTTTTCCGCCAGTTCCTGCATGCGCTGGGCACTGACCACCGCCAACTCGCCCTTGAGCTCGGTTACCCGCGCTTCGAGCATGCTGTAGGAATCGGTCAATTGGCTGGACATCTGATTGAACAGCGCGAATGCCTGCTCAAGACCCAGCCGGCTCGCCTGCTCTGCGGACGACGGTCCGTTCGCATCAGGGACAGGAGACATCTGGGCGGCTTGGGGCATTGTGCTCTCTCGCTTGGCTGACCGTCAGTGAAACGGAACGTTGCGAGGGACGTAGCAATACCCGTGCCTAAAAAAAACTGCTTATAAATGAATGGATTGAAAAACAGGCGTCAATCATCCGCCTGTTCGTCGCCATCACGACGGCTCATGCCGTACTTGCGCATCTTTTCCACCAGGGTGGTGCGACGAATGCGCAGCCGCTCGGCCGCGCGCGCCACGATGCCGTTGGCATCATCGAGCGCCTGCTGAATCAGGCCTTGCTCCAGTCCACCGAGGTAGTCCTTCAGGTCCAGGCCTTCCGGCGGCAACATGGCGTTGGCAGTGAAGTCCTGGGTATGACCGTTGATGGCCACGCGCTCTTCCAGATCGGTGCGCAGGCTATCGACCATCTGCTCGTCTTCATCGTCGACGTAGCGGAATTTCTTCGGCAGTTCGACCACGCCGATCACGCCGTATGGGTGCATGATCGCCATGCGCTCGACCAGGTTGGCCAGTTCGCGGACGTTACCCGGCCAGCCATGTCGGCACAGCGACATGATCGCCGCCGAGTTGAAGCGGATCGAACCGCGCTTCTCGTGCTCCATGCGCGAGATCAGTTCGTTCATCAACAGCGGAATGTCCTCGACGCGCTCGCGCAGCGGCGCCATCTCGATCGGGAACACATTCAGGCGGTAGTACAGGTCTTCGCGGAAGGTGCCGATCTCGATCATGCTTTCGAGATTCTTGTGGGTCGCGGCAATGATGCGCACGTCGACGCTCTGGGTCTTGTTGCTGCCCACGCGCTCGAAGGTACGCTCCTGCAACACGCGCAGCAGCTTGACCTGCATCGGCAGCGGCATGTCGCCGATTTCATCGAGGAACAGGGTGCCGCCATTGGCCAGTTCGAATCGACCGGCGCGGCTGGTGATCGCCCCGGTGAAGGCGCCCTTCTCATGACCGAACAATTCGCTTTCCAGCAACTCGGCCGGGATCGCCCCGCAGTTGACCGGCACGAACGGCGCTTCGCGGCGCTTGGAATGGTAATGCAGGTTGCGCGCAACCACTTCCTTGCCGGTGCCGGACTCACCGAGGATCAGCACGCTGGCATCGGTATCGGCGACTTGCTGCATCATCTGACGGACGTGTTGAATCGCCCGGCTGGTGCCGACAAGGCTGCGGAACAGGTTGGGTTCGCGATGACGACCGCGCTCGCGAGCCTGGTCGTACATCTCGCGATAGACCTGGGCACGGTGCAGCGAATCGAGCAGCTTGCTGTAGCTGGGCGGCATTTCGAGGGTCGAAAGCACTCGCCGACGCTGGTCTTCCGGCAGGTCAATGGAAGAATTATCGCCCATTAACAAAACCGGAAGGAACTCATCCCAGGTCGAGAGTGTCTTTAGCAAGCCCAGAAGTGCGCCAGGAGCATTGACCGTCCCGATGAGGACACAGATCACTTCACGACTTGACGACAAAGAGCCGACAGCCTGCTGCCAGTCATGGCTACCGCAGGGTAAATTTTCTTCGCCGAGAAAATTTAAAATCACCGCCAGGTCGCGGCGGCGGACGCTATCGTCATCAATCAGCAGAATTTTGGTTTCACGCCACATGCAATAGCAACTTCCCTAGTCAACTCAATGCCCAAAATGCTGGGGCAAGCTAAACGCTTGCAGGCCTGATATGCCTGAAGACGACTGAAATCTGGAACCAGCCACTAGTTAAGTCAAAAAACCGTGCACAGTCAAATTTATGGCGCACATGTCTGGATTAACCGGGGATTAATTAACCAAACAGATGGTAAACCTTTGCCGCGTTTCGCGCTTGCTGGATCTGAGACATTTCATCGACTATCGCCTGCCTCTCACCCATCGCGACCTCGAGCAGCTGCTTGTAGACATACAGCAACTCCTCAAGATTGCTACGCAACACTTCCTCGTCCAGCGAAGCCTCGCTCAAGACGTCTTCCATGCAGGAACGGCAATCGAGGTCCAATTGACCGATAGCCTCCCAGTCACGCTCGGCCAAAGCACCGACCAGCGCTTCTCGAGTTTGTTCTATTCGCTGCAATACAAGACTCATGGCGACCTCCCTAGAACTGCGGCCCTGGCTGAGCAATGCCGTCCCAACCTTCCTTGACCGTGCGCAGCAACCCCGCGACCTCATCGAGAATCTTCGGGTCACTGCTGATGTTTGCCTCGGCCAAACGCTTCATCATGTAGATGTAGAGACTGTTGAGTTCGCCCACGGTCTCGGCGCAATTTTCAAGATCCAGGCCTTCACGCAAGCCACCGATGATGCCGATCGCCTTGCTGATCGATACACACTTGCCGGGAATATCCTTGCGCTCCAGGGCGCCCTTGGCCTGCGCGATGCGGTCAAGGCCACCTTCCATGAGCATTTGCACCAAACGATGCGGACTCGCTTCGGAAGTCTGGGCGTGCGCGCCCACTTTCTGATACTGCCGAAGGGCTAACATTGGATTCATGTTCTACCTCATTACCACAATGACTCGTATGACCAGTGTATCGTCTGCGCATCAAAAAACTTTAGATCAAAAGACAAAAACCCGGCACACGCGAAAATGCGCAGCCGGGTTTTTGTCGTCAGCTCATGACTAGCTGCTGGACTTCTGAGCGTTCAAGGTCGTGAAGAACGAGGTGATGCTGGTCGCCGTCGCCTTCATTTGCCCGACCAGAAGGTCCATGGCGTTGTATTTGGCGGTCAACGTCTTGGTCATGTTGGCGACACGCAAGTCCAGCGCCAACTGCTGGTTCGTCAGGTTCTTGGTGAGGCTCTGCAGGTTGGTATTGCGCTGATCCAGCAACCCGCCCGTCGATACGTAAGGCTTGATGGCAGCGCCCATGCGCGCCAGAAGGCCGTTGGTATCAGTGGTACCGTTGAACAGCTGCTGCACCTGGCCACTCATGCCGCCAGTGGTCATCGCCTTGTTGAACGTCGTCGAGTTGAACGCCAGGTTGCCGGTTTTTTCGTCCGTCATCACACCGAGCTGCGACAGCACGGCCAATGGACCGCCCGCCCCCGGAGCCGTCAGTACACCGCGAATCTCGGAAATCAGTGCGCGAGGCATCGAGTCACCGGTAAACGCCGCCTGGACCGTCAGCTTGCCATCGGCATCCGCCGTCGCCTTGGACAGGGAATTAATGGTGTTCATCAGGGTGTTGTAGGAGTCAACGAACGACTGGATCGACGTCTGCAAACCAGTGGTGTTGGTCGCAACGGTGACGGTCGCGGCAGCCGGCGGCGTACCGGTGCTGGCGGAGGTCAGGTTCAGGGTCAGGCCACTGACTGCGCCAGTGACGGTATTGCTCTTGCTGGTCACCGCCAGGCCATCGATCGTCAGCGCTGCATCCATCGCAATCCCGTTGACAGCCCCTGAACTGGAAGCCGAAGGGTTGCTGCCCATCGGCACGGTACCGTCGATTTCAAGGCCGGTGATACCGCTGACCTTGAGGTCGGAACCCGCGCCGGTCTTGCTGGAGCTGATCACCAGTCGCGACGCACCGGTGCTGTCGGTCACGATGTTGGCGGAAATACCATTGCTCGCCTGCGCGGTGTTGATGGCATCGCGGGTGCTCTGCAAGGTCGCATTGGCCGGAATCGTGACATCGTAATCAGTGCCATTCTGACTGATTTTCAGAGTACCACTCGGAATGGCACTGGCAGCACCGCCGGCAAAAGAAGCACTGGCTACTTTCGAGCTGGTGGCCAGGTTATTCACAACAATGCTGTAGGAGCCGGCAACGGCGGTGTTGTCGGAAGTCACCCCGAGGATCGACGGGGTACCCGACGTTGCGCTAAAGCCCGAAAACGCAGGATTGGTCTTGCTGCCGAGATTGGTCAGCGCCGTCTGAAAGGCCGTCAGTGCGCTTTTCAGGGAACCGACACCGGAAATCCTCAGCGTGTTGGTTTTGGTCTGAGTATCGATCTGCGTCTGTTTCGCCGATTTGTCGGCGTTGACCAGCGCAGTAACGATCGCACCGATATCCAGGCCAGAGCCTAAGCCCGTACCCGGTAAAATTGGACTTGCCATTTTTAGTCTCCCTTCAGGTTGCTGCCACTCTTTTGACCTTTACCTGCGTCCAAAGAACGTACAAACACTATTCATGCCAGCTATCAGACTTTGGCGTCGAACAAGACGTGGCTCGCATTGCTCAGGCTTTCTGCCAGCTTGAGGGCCTCTGCGGAGGGGATCTGTCGTACGACTTCGCCCGTTTCGCTTGCAATCACTTTGACGACGACCTTTCCGGATTGCTCGTCGATCGAGAACTCCAGGTTGCGCTTGATCGACTGTACAAACTTTTCGATCTGCTGCACCGCCTGCTTCAGATGGGTGTCATCCTTGTCCGGCTTCTTGTCCGCCTCCGCTGCCACGCTGACGGCCTTGGGCTTTTCCGGCGCCTTGTCCGTGACGGTGCTCGCTGGCTGGGGAGCCGGATAAGACACGCCAAGCTTTACGCTCATCTCCATGCCCATCACCTCTTAACGTAAAAAAGCGAGAGAGCGTGCAAGCACACTCCCCCGCTCAAACTCATTCCGAAATTACTGAAGCAGCTTCAGTACAGCGGAAGGCAGTTGGTTGGCTTGAGCCAGAACCGAGGTAGAAGCCTGTTGCAGGGTTTGCTGCTTGGTCAGGTTCGCGGTTTCCTGGGCGAAGTCGGTGTCTTGAACACGGCCTTGTGCAGCAGTGGTGTTTTCCACGATGTTCTGCAGGTTGGAGATGGTGCTGGTCAGACGGTTCTGCGAAGCACCCAGGTTTGCGCGGGTGGCGTTGATCGATGCCAGAGCAGCGTCGATCGCGGTGATCGCGTTGTCGATGTTGGCCGACAGGGTGGCGGAAGTTGCACCGGTCAGAACAACGGTACCGCTGCCTACGGACAGGGAAACGGCGTCGAACTTGGAGCTCAGTACCAGGTCGATGCGGTTGGCCGAACCAGTGTTGGCGCCAACTTGCAGCTGCATGGTGCCAGCCGTACCGTCCAGCAGGTTTTTGCCGTTCAGGTTGGTCGAAGCAGAGATACGAGTGATCTCGTCAGACATCTGAGCGAATTCGGAGTTGGTAGCGGTCTGGTCAGCAGTGCTGTTGGTACCGTTACGTGCTTTAACAGCCAGTTCACGCATACGCTGCAGAATGTCGGTCGAAGCCTGCAGAGCGCCTTCAGCGGTCTGGGCAACGGAGATACCGTCGTTGGCGTTCTGGATTGCCTGGGTACCACCACGGATCTGTGCAGCCATGCGGGTTGCGATCTGCAGGCCGGCGGCGTCATCCTTGGCGCTGTTGATTTTCAGGCCGGAAGACAGACGCTGCATCGAGGTCGAAAGTGCGTCGGTAGCACGGTTCAGGTTTTTCTGAACGCCCAGCGACGTGGTGTTGGTGTTTACGGTTAAAGCCATGACGAATTCCTCGTTGGTTGGGTACTGCGGCTTCCGGCCCTGGCAACCGCCGGGTATGGCCTAGAGAACCTTCGTAATAGTTATCGTCGGATTGGCAGGTTGCTTGAGGGCTTTTTAAAAAAAAATTGCCATCACCCTGCCACCCCCGAGAAAACAAGGGCTTAGCGCCCCCTCAACCGTAAAAAAATGACGCCATGAAACTGTCCGGCTCACAAAGGCCCGGGCCAAAGCTGTTGCCGCCCATTCAGGCGGGCAGGCTTTCCAGCAAATCGACCAACTCATACTCCATGAAGTCAGCGAGCCCCAGCCAGTCCTGGCGCTCCTGGCACTCGAGCATTTGCCTGAGCATCAAGGCCCAGGCCTGCTGGACATCCTGGGGCGCCCGCGCAAACAGGCGCTGCGTCTCATCGAACAGATCAACCATGATCAACGCCGCTTCGACATCACGCCCCAGGCGAAACAATCCCGCGCACTGCCGGCTGCCGTCGATGCCCTTCGCTTGAAACTTCATTGCACGAAATCCTGGTTGAATTGCGTACCGGCAATCATTGCCCCTGCCCGGCTGCTATTGAAAAAAAGCACCTCGGGATGCCTGGCAATGTAACGCTCGAGCTCGCACAGGTAGCTGCGGAAATTGAGCTGCGTCTTGACCTTCTGCCCATGACCATCGTGCACCCAGTGCCTGGCCTGGTTCACTGGCGGCCCCAGGTCACCATCGCTCCAGCCGGTATGGGTCCTGTTCATGGGAAAGGAGAAATCGGCACCGAATAGCGTGATGCGTTGCGCGCCCATCTTCACTGCCAGATCGACCGCAGGATGGATCACGCTGCCGCTGACGTAGAGTTGTCCGCGCGGGTGTTGCTCACGCAACGCGGCGTAGACCGGGCTGGCGGAGTAACCGCCGTAACGCTTGCCTTTCCAGGCCTTGAGCATGGCTGGATCGCTCAACGGCAAGTACACCAGCGGAATGCCTTCGGAGCCCTCGCCCGGCAAGTGCAGGGCACTGATGCGCTGGTCGATGCTCACGACCAGGTCAGGTTTTATCCCGTGCTCGCGAAGGGGTCTGTAGGCGGTGTCGACACTGATGAACAGCGGTCGCGACGCTTGATTGCGCACGGCGGCCAGGCGCTCGAAATTCCCTTCAAGGCTTGGCCCTGTCCCGATCACATAGATCTCACGTTCGGGACAGGTGCCAAACAGCTGCGCCACATCAGCATCGGCCAGCAGCACGTCGAGGGTATCGTGCAAGCGCTGCACAATGACCGGCGACTGCGGGTCGAAATCACGATTGTTGAAACTCAGGTGCACTTCGCTGACCAGGCGATCACGAATCTTCGCACTGAAGTCATCGGCCAGCAGCATTTCGGCCGGCAACGCAAAAAACGGCGTGCAGATGTCCGACATATCGCCGGCATACAGCAGTTGCACGCGCGGATCGCCCAGCCATTGGCGCTGGTCGATCAGTTGCAACACCAGCGCGAACAGTGCGCCGTTGAGAATATGGACGTAGAGCTTTTCAAGCCCCGCGCGCTCGAGCAGAACCGAAGGCAAATCGCCGAAACCGGTGCCGTAGACGTGCAGCTGTGGTTTATCGAGCGGGAGGCTGGCGGCCTGCAGGTGCGCCTCGTGCAGGCGATCATGACGGCTGGTGAGCTGGATGCCGCCCACGCTCAACGTCGAGTCCCGACCTTCGATCAGGTTGACCTCGATACCCAGACGATCTTCCGTTATCAGTCGCGCATACAGCGACGGCCAGCGCCGCTGGATAACCTGAGCATTGTCTGCAAAAAATTCGCTCATGCTACCTCGCATTCCTTACAAGCAAAAAAGCGCTCAAGGTTAACCCTTGGGCGCTTTTTTGTACCGGTCTTTTTATTAAAAGACTTTCACTCAAGGACGATAGATGATCGCCGAACCCCATGACAGCCCCACTCCGAAACCGCTGAGCGCAACACGCTTCCATTCGGAATCGAGAATATGCTTTTCCAGCAGCAATGGAATGCTCGACGACACCGTGTTACCGGTCTCGACCATGTCCTTGATGAACTTCTGCGGGCATTCCTCGAAGCGCCGTGCGACCGCATCGACAATCGCCGCGCTGCCCTGGTGAATGCAGAACGCATCGATGTCGTCTGCGCTCAGTTGCGATTCGCCGAGCAACTCATGCAAATGCGCCGGCACCTTGAGCAGTGCAAAGTTGAATACCTGGCGGCCGTTCATGAAAAACACGCCGTCGGTGACTTTCAAGTGCGGAGCGCCGGAACCGTCGGTGCCGAACTTGGCCTTGCCCAGTGCCCAGGTCGGGTCTTCACCCATCCAGGTCGCGGTGGCGGCATCGCCGAACAACATGGTGGTGTTGCGATCTTCCGGGTCGACGATCTTCGAATACGGGTCGGCAGTGATCAGCAGGCCGTTCTTCAGGCCGGCGGCTTCCATGAAGCCCTTGATCGCATAGATGCCGTAGACGTAACCGGAACAGCCCAGTGAGATATCGAACGCAGCGACGTTGGTCGACAGGCCGAGCTTGTCCTGCACGATGGCCGCGGTGTGCGGCAGGCCTTCTTCGTCACCGTTCTGGGTGACGACGATCAACGCATCGATGGATTCACGTTTCAGACCAGGGTTACTGGCAAACAGCGCATTGGCCGCCTCTACGCACAGATCGGAAGTTTCCTGATCAACGCCCTTGCGCGGCAGGAAAGCCGAACCGATCTTGCCCAGGATGAATTCTTCATCCTTCTCGAATTTTGCACCTTGTGCGTAATTGTCCACGCCGGCTACAGGAACGTAGCTCGCAATGCTTTTTATGCCAATCATTACGGCTTCCCAATAATAAACAGCCCAATACCACCACTCGCAGGAATCGAGGGGCGCCGACAAACCTGGATTTGCGTCGCGTCAGGGCGACGACCGGAAAGCGCAAAGGGCTATCACTGAACCCGATAAAGGGTCAGGCGCCATCTTCCCGGCCAATACAATACAGTGAAGATGCGCGTTATGACTCGCAGGTCACGCTATTTTGCCGAATCAGCCCGACAATGGGTCACTCGACCAACGACCAGTCCAGCGCTGTGCCACGCTTGATGGCCTGCCTGGCACGGCGTCCCAGCAGGTTTGGGGCATGCTTGGGCGCCAGCCCGAGCCCCGGACGGATGGCTCTGGTGTTGGTCACGTCGAAGGGCTCGCCGGCCGCCATGTCCCGGGTGACATACAACGATCGACGGTACACCAGGGATGGCCGTTCGGCCTCGGTGACGCCGTAATGCACCTGGCCCATGGCTTGCCAGGCGCGCTCGGTCTCGATCACCAGGCTGGCCAGCTCAGCGGGTTCCAGCGAGAAAGCGGCATCGACGCCTCCGGCCGCACGGTCGAGGGTGAAATGCTTTTCCACCACCGTTGCGCCCAGCGCCACCGCCGCCACGGACACACCAACGCCCATGGAGTGATCGGACAGCCCCACCTGGCAATCGAACAACTCGCGTAAATGAGGGATCGTGCGCAGGTTGCTGTTCGCCGGTGACGCCGGATAAGTGCTGGTGCATTTGAGCAGCACCAGGTCCTTGCAGCCGGCCTCGCGGGCGGCGCGCACGGTTTCATCGATTTCGGCGATGCTGGCCATGCCGGTGGAAATGATCAGCGGCTTGCCCGTCGCGGCCACCCGGCGTATCAGCGGCAGGTCGGTGTTTTCGAAACTGGCGATCTTGTAGGCCGGCACGTCGAGGCTTTCGAGGAAGTCCACGGCGCTCTCATCGAAGGGCGTGGAGAACGCCAGCAAGCCCAGCTCCCTGGCGCGAGCGAAGATCGGCGCATGCCATTCCCAGGGTGTGTGGGCCTTTTCGTACAACGCGTACAACGAAGTACCGGCCCACAGGCTGTTCGGATCCTTGATGAAAAACTCGCCCTCGGCCAGGTCCAGGGTCATGGTGTCGGCCGTGTAGGTCTGCAGCTTCAACGCATGCGCACCGGACCTGGCGGCGGCCTCGACGATTTGCAGTGCCACCTCCAGGGACTGGTTATGGTTGCCGCTCATCTCGGCAATGATGAATGGCGGCGCATCGGCACCGATCAGGCGCTCGCCAATCTTGAAGCTATTCATCTGCGGGATCCTTCAATACGCGCGTGAACGCGCAGTCACTCTGGGTAAAACCGGCTTCACCAAAGACTTTCAGCGATGGCCGGTTAGCCGGCATTACCTGGGCGGTGAGCGATTCCAGTTGCGGCCAACGGGCCTTCACAAAGGCTTCTCCACGGGCCAGCAGCGCCCTGCCCCAGCCCAGGCCGAACCGGCCTTCGAAGAGATAAATCGACACCTCGGCGGTAAAGCCGCGCAGGTCATAACGCAACACACCGACAGGACCGTCATCGGCCTCGGCGATCAACAGCAGCCGCCTTGGATTGCTCAGGCTCGCGGTCAGCCAGTTCTGGTGCGCGGGCCATTCGATCACGCCGGTCTCCAGCGACCAGCGCCGCACGGCCTGGGCATTGCGCCCCTCGAACAACAGCTGCGCATCGCCCGGGGTCGCCGCACGCAACTTCAGCACCGCACCGGCCAGCGCAGCCGCCACCCGCAGCGCACCCCGGCCATCGACAAGCTGGCGCGACTGCCGGGCCAGACACTGGCGCAAACCCTGGTTACCCGCGACAAAGCCGATGGCCTGGCGCAGTTGCTCGACACTGACGTGCTCGCGGGCCCCCATGAACACATGGGCGCCCGAGGTCGCCATGACCTCGCCGTTGGCCTGCTGGTTGTTCGACACGGCAATGCAAATCGTCGGCAGCCCCATGGCTGCGCGCTCCCAACTGGTACCGCCGCCGGCGCCGACAAACAGGTCGGCTTCGGTCATCAATCGATAGAAGTCGCTGACAAAACTGTGCAGGCGCCAATGGGGACGACTGGCCGCCAACGCCTGCATCTGCGCCCAGGCGGGGTTGCCGGCACCGGCGACAAAATCGACTTCCAGGTCGGTGAAGTCGGCCATCGCCAGCATGGCGTGATGAGTCTGCATGGCCGCGTCGAAACCGCCGAAATTCACCAGCACACGCTGGGCCCGGGGCTTGATTTCAATGGCCGGGCAACAGAATTCGTCGCGCAACATGGCGAACCGCGGACCGAACAACGTCCGGCAGCCCGGCGCCAGCAGCGATGTATAAGCCTCTGGCGTACCCGAGAGATTCTGGTTGAGCAGCAAATCGGCGCTGTAGGTGCGCGTGGCGAGGTCGTCCACCACGGCGATCCGTGGCGCAAAGCGCCGGGCGGCCGTCTGCCAGTGATGATCGAGGCCGTAGTGGTCGACAATGATCCAGTCAAACGCCGGCTGCGGGTCCAGCAACGGCTCCAGCGCGGCGATGTCCGCCTGCCATGGCAGCATGGATTCGATGGCCTGCCGGGGGTCTTCGTCGTTGTAGCGCTCGGGCAGTTCAAAGGTTTCGAAACCTTCGGCGCGCAATGCTTGCAGCCGATGCCCCGGCAGCAGGCGACAGGCGAAAGCCACGTGACTGCCCTGCCTGCGCAACACGCGGGCCAGGCACAGGCAGCGCGCGATGTGGCCGCTGCCGATGGTCGGCGAAGCGTCAGAGCGAATCAGCACCCTCATTGCAGCTCACCCCCGGCCTTGAGCGCGGCATACAGGTACTCTGCGCGCTTCCAGTCCTGCGGCGTGTCGATGTCCTGCACCAGATGCCGCGGCAGGATGACCGGCAGGCTGGACGGCGAATACAGCACCTCGCCACGCCGCCACGCATCGCTGCGGCCCCAGTAGAACTGCCCGGCATCCTGATAGGCGACTGACAGGTCCTGGGACCGGGTATCGCGGAACTGCGGGTAGAGCGCCGTCAGTGCGCCGTGATCATCAAGGGTCAGGGCCCGCTGAACCGGAAAACCGAAGTCGCACACCGAAAAGGCGAACGCCTTGTGGGGATGCTGCTTGAGCAGGTTCAGCCCCTGGTCGAGAAATCGCGCCTGCAACAACGGCGCAGTCGCGTAGATGCAACAGGCGTGATCGAACTCGTCACCCTGTTCGCTCAATACCTGCAACGCATGGGCAATCACCGCGGCGGTGCCCGTGAAATCGTCGGCCAGTGCCGCCGGGCGCATGAAGGGCACCTGGGCGCCACAGTCGCGCGCCAGCCCGGCGATTTCCTCGTCGTCGGTGCTGACCACCACCCGGGAAAACAACCCGGACTCCTGCGCCACCCGAATCGAGCGGGCAATCATCGGCACACCGGCGAACGGCTTGAGGTTCTTGCGCGGTATGCGTTTGCTGCCACCGCGGGCCGGGATGATGGCGACGTTGTTCAACGGCGTTTTTCCAGGACAAACCAGGTGATGTCGTCCACCGGGAATTGTGGATCGCGGTGGTAGGCAAAACCGTAGTCGACCAGTTGCAGGTCGTCATAGCGATCGAGCATTTCACCGGCAAAATCGCGCTTGAACAACTTGCCGCTGTTGCCGCGATACGAGACCTCGACCGGTGCCGGGTTGTAGTACTCGGCGATCAGAATGTAGCGCTGGCTCAGTTCATAGAGTTGCGCATAGGCGGCCGGCAGCAGCTCCGGCGCCAGGTGAATCAGCACGCCCTTGCTCAGGGTCAGGTCGAAGGTGCGCTCGCGAGGGAAATCGAACAGCGAGCCTTGCCAGATGTGGCCAATGCCCAACGCCCGGACAGCGGCACAGGCACTGGCATTGATCTCCACGCCGAACAATTCGCAGCGCGGCAACAGCTGATGCAGCGCCTGCAGATTGTTGCCGGCATTGGTGCCCAGTTCCACCAGGCTGTCGATGTGCCCGACCCGTGTCAGCGCCTTGGCAAACAACGCCAGGTTGGCGGCCACCAGCGACTGCCCGAGATTGCGCTCGACGTACTGGTTGCCGAATTCGCCCTGCCAGAAAGTTTCCTGCTCGGTCAGCTCACGCATCACACATTTCCCACGCGCCGCAATGGCTGGATTATCTCGATCAACTGGCGCATTTGCTCGACCACATAGTCCTGCTGCTCATCGCTGAGCAACGGGTACAACGGCAGGCTGATGGCTTCGGCGTAGTAACGCTCGGCCTGCGGGAAATCACCTTCGGCGAACCCAAGGTCCCGATAGTAAGGCTGCAAATGCACGGGAATGTAGTGCAGGTTCACCCCGATCCCGGCGGCCCGCAAGCCCTCGAACACCTCACGATGAGTGAGGCTGATCTGATCGAGTTGCAGGCGCACCACATACAGATGCCAAGACGACTCGGCCTCGGGCTGCGCACCGGGCAGGGTCAGCGGCAAATACGCGAGCAGGCGCTCATAGCGTGCCGCCAGTTCGCGCCGGCGCTCGATGAACTCATCCAGTTTGTTCAACTGCGACAAGCCGAGCGCCGCTTGCAGGTCGGTGATGCGGTAGTTGAAACCCAGCTCCACCTGTTCGTAGTACCAGGGGCCGTGGCTGGGGCCGCTCATTTGTTGCGGGTCGCGGGTCATGCCGTGGCTGCGCAGGCGCTGCAGACGCTCGGCAAGTTCCGGGCTGTTGGTCATGACCATGCCGCCCTCGGCACTGGTGATGATTTTCACCGGATGAAAGCTGAACACGGTCATCGCGGCGAACTCGCCACACCCCACCGGTCGCCCTGCGTAGGACGCCCCGACAGCATGGGCCGCGTCTTCGATCACGGTAAAGCCGTAGCGCCTGGACAGTGCGGCAATCCTGCGCATGTCGCAGCTCTGCCCCGAGAACGCCACGGCCACCAGCACTTTCGGCAGCCGGCCTTCACGCTCCGCACGCTCGAGCTTGACGGCCAACGCCGTGGCATCGAGGTTCCAGGTCAGCGGGTCGATATCGACAAAATCCACCTCGGCGCCGCAGTAGCGTCCACAGTTCGCCGAGGCGAGGAAGGTGTTCGGCGTCGTCCACAACCAGTCGCCCGGACCGAGCCCCGCCGCCAGGCAAGCGATGTGCAGGGCCGCCGTGGCATTGCACACCGCCACGGCAAAACCGGCTTCGCAGCGCTCGGCCATCGCCCGCTCGAAGCGCTCGATGGTCGGCCCCTGGGTCAGCCAGTCAGACTGCAATACATCGACCACGGCGTCGATGTCCGCCTGATCAAGGCTTTGCCGAGCGTAAGGAATCATGCTGGCATCCAGGCATGGGCAAGCGTGTCCCGCACACGACGGGCGCCATGACGCTCGAACGCAGCGGTACCGCCTGAGATGAAGATCGATTTTGCGTTGAACATGCCTTGAATCCCTTATACCTGTTCGCCGGGCCTACCCGAGCAACTGCGCCCAGTTCACCGAAGCGCTTTCACCCAGCACAAAGCCTTTGCCGCTCAAGGCCAGGTTGGCGTTGTAGGCCTGGTCCTGGGCAAAGCCTGCCGCCCACTTGTCACGCAGCGCATCGAGGGTCTGCGGCGCCTGTGGCACCTCACCCGAATGAATGACCTGTACCAGCGGCGTCCACACGGTGAGGTATCCGGCCTGGCCAGCCCGCAGGCACAGATCGACGTCGCTCAAGCCGTCGGCGAAGGTCACGCTGTCCAGGCCGTCCAGCTCGTCGAACAAGGCTTTACGCACCATCAGGCACGCCATCGACACCGCCGAGTAGTTCTGCTCCAGCGCCAAGCGGTGCAGGTAACCTTCGGCGTCCTGTTTTTCGCCGACGAAGGCTGAGCCCACGCCACCGTTCATGCCGAGGATCAGGCCGGCCTGGGTGACCTTGCCGTCGCGGTCGATCAACTTGGGACCGACTACGCCGACTTCCGGACGCTGGGCGTGATTGAGCAGCGATTCGAGCCAGTTCGGGTTGACCACTTCACTGTCTGCGGCCAACAGCACCAGGTACTCGCCCTGCGCCTGCTGGCTGGCCGCGTTGTACAACGCCACTTCACTCAGGGTCTGGTCGGCACGCAACACGCTGACTTTCGGATGCTGGTAGGTGCCCAGCCAATCGTTGACCTCGGCCGACTGATTCGGGTTGAGCGCTATCAGCACTTCGTACTGGATGTAGCGGGTCCGCAGCAACACGGCTTGCAGACACTGTTGCAACGCCGCCAGGTCATCCCCGGCCGGCAGGATGATCGACACCAGCGGGCGTTCGGTATGGCGGTAATCGATCTGCCAGGTGCCAGGCACCGTCGACGTGACCTTGGCCTTGTAGCCGCGATTGCCCAGGTGGCGCATCAACGCCAGGCGCTCATCGGCGTTTTCTTCCAGTGCCGGCGCCCGTGCAATCACCAGCGGCTCGTCCAGGTGGGCCAGCCCGTTGAGGCCGCCCTGCTCGATGATGCGCAGCAGCAAGTCGAATTCCAGGGCCTTGCTGAAGTCAGGCTGGTAGCCGCCGACTTCGATGAACACTTCCCGACGGATCAACCAGTGACGCGCCATCAGGGCCGGCAGGCTTTGCAGCAAATCCAGGTTGAAGCCCGGACGGAATACATCCACCAGTGCGCCTTCCGGGGTGCGCTGGATTTCGTCGGTGGCGACGGCGCGGCATTGCGTGTCAGACAGCAGTTCCAGGCTGGCGCGCAACAGGCCGCCGGCGGTGAACTCGTCGCCGGCTTCAACCAGCATCAACCAGTCGCAAGGCGACTGACGAGCACTCTGGTTCAGTTTGTCGACATAGTTGCTTTGCGTGACCCGGACAAAGTGCAAGGTGTTCTGCGCCGTGGTCGCCGCCGGTGCTTCACCGGTGGTGAAGATCACAATCCTGAAGGCCTTGCCGTGACCTTCGAGCAGGCTGTCGAGAGAGACTTGCAGCTTGTCGATATCGTTATCCAGGTCCAGCAGGAAGATCCCGAACTGTGGACCACCGTCGTTGGCCGCCAGGTACCGGTTGATCGACTCTGCCTCTTCGGCATCCGGCTGGCGGGGCGCGAGCCATTTGAGCAGTCGACCGGAGAGCATCTTGTCGAATGTCGCACGGTTGCCTTCGACCGACACTGCCTCGAGACGCGCGGCCCAGTCAGTCATGGCCTGCGCTTCTTCGTCTTCGCCCAGCAGTTCGAGCTGCGCCGCCAGGCGCTTGACCACCGTGCGGTTGAACACGTTGCTGTCGTGGGCTTGCCACAAACGGTCGACCACACTTTCCGGCGTGTCATTGTTACGCGCGAGCATCAGGCTCTGCTGACGGGTCCAGACACCCTCCAGGCCCTGCAACTGGACACGACCGGCCGGCATGGCGTGCAACAGGAATTCGAACTGGGTCAACTGATCGAAAAACTGCTGATTGTAGAACGGCATTTCAACGTATTGCTTGGGACCGAAACGGCGCACAGGGCCGGTCTCGACACTGGTCCACGCAGACTCGAAAATCAGCTCTGTCGTCAGCGCCCGGCCTGTGCGCAGGCTATCGGCCAAGGCTTCAAAACTTTGCAGCGCGAACTGCCGGCCTTGCTCCGGGTCCTCGCCTTGAACCTGAGTCGGCAGCCCGAAAAGGAACGCGGCAAAGTCTTCGCGTTCGGCGACCGTCCTGGCATCGGTATGCGCCAGCGTGTGGAAGATCTCGGTGTTGTGGTCCGAGTACCCGTAGTTCATCTCGCGCACCACATACGGGATCGGCAGAATCCGCGCCTTGCCCCGCGCCAGCATGTAGTGCGTGTGACCGATTTCCTGCCACTGGAAGGACGTATCGTGAGGCATGACCTGATACCAGTCACGGACCAGGTCCGTGCGCTGGACTGCATAGAATGGCGGGAGGTACTGGTGCATGTAATCGAGCACTCGCTCCTCGGCGTTCTCGGAGCAATAGTCTTCGCAGACTTTCTTGTCACGCCGGAAGTAGCTGACGCTATTGGGTTGTGACAGGTACATCATGCTGTAGCCGTGGCACAGGCCGTAGTCGGGATTGGCCGCCATGAACGCCACGGCTGCGCGCAGGGCGTCATGCACATGGAAGTCATCGTCGGCGGCAAACACCATGAGTGGAGTGGTCACTTGCTCCACGCCAAAGGCCAGCTTGGCGCGCACGCCCCAGTAGCCAAACTGCGGGACATGCTGGTAATCCACATTTTCAAACTGTCCGGCCAGGCTTGGCTGACCTTCAGCCGAAGAGTCCAGCACCAGGATCCTGCAAGGCAAGCCGCTGTAGAAACGCGCAGCGCGGCGCAAGAACGCCGGCCGCTCGTGAGACATCAGCACCACGGTCAACTGTTCGTTGAGTGCCAGCCCGTGTTCAGAATTATTGCCTTGCATACATTTCCCCGCATCGGCGAATCGCCGAAAAAACCCAACGATGTCTTGTCGATTACCGTACGCGGCGCAGATAGCCATCCGGCGCGACGGTGATCAGCAGCTTGCTGTGAATGGCCTGGTCGATCTCGAAATCGCGGTTTTCTTCCAGGTAGGCCCATACCGCGGTTTTCGGGTTGTCGCCCTTGCCCCACGGGCGGTCCGGGAAGGCATCTTCCGGCATGTCTTCGACCACGGTATCCATCACTACGCAGTAACTGCCCACCGAGGTCATCGGGGCATAGGCCCGCAGCTCTTCCAGTACGTGCTCGTGGGTATGGTTGGAGTCCAGTACCACCAGCACTTTCTTGCCTTCGACGCGCTGGCGAACCTGTTCGACGATCGCAGGATCGATGCTCGACCCCTGGATCATCTGGATCCGCTTGCTCATCGGGTGCGCTTCGATCGCCTCACGGTTGTGCTGGCGGATATCGATGTCGACGCCCAGCACCTCACCATGGCCGAGCAGTTCCAGCATCGAGGCGTAAAACACCAGCGAGCCGCCGTGGGCGATACCGGTCTCGACGATGATGTCCGGTTGCAGCGCCCAGATGATCTCCTGCATGGCGACCATGTCCTGGGGGAATTGAATGATCGGGCGGCCCATCCAGCTGAAGTTGTAGGTGTACTTGTGTTTGGCGGTCGTGCCGACCCAGTCCAGCGAGGTGGCTTGCAAGGTTTTGTCCTGTTGCAGACCTTCGATGTTGTCTTTTACTTCTTCACGAAACTGCTCATGAGGATTCATTACAGACTCTCCGGAAATTAGTCGCGGTGGTTAGTTGAAAACCCGACCGTCTTGAAAGGAAGCAGGATTGGTCTTGATGGTCCTGGCGGGGCTGCCCACCACGACCGCATAGTCTGGAACGTCTCTGGTGACCACGGCGCCCGCACCGATGGTGACCCAACGGCCGATGCGCAAACGCGGCAGGATCGTGGCGTTGGTGCCGATGAAGGTGCCGTCGCCGATCTCGACACAACCGGCAATGCAGACACCCGGCGCCATGAACACCGAATGACCGATCTGCCCCTCATGCCCGACCACGCTGCCGGCGCTGATGCTGGTGTTGTCACCCAGGCTGACTTGCGCCTGCATGATCACGCCCTCTTGCAGATAGGTGCCGACGCCCATGGTGATCATCGTCAGATCGATGCCCGGGTGGATGAAGTTGCCCAGGGTGCCACCGGCCTCGACGATCTCGCAGGTGGTCCGGTGACGCAGCGCGGTACTGCCGGTGATCAAATTGACAAAGCGCGTGTCGGGGCCTTTCAGCTCGGCCACCCTGTCGGTGCCACCCACCACCGGCACGCCATGAAACAGCGTGCCTTGCTTCGCCGGATCGTTATCGAGAAAGGCGAACTGCAGGTCCGGCTGGCTGCGTTGCAGGGTGAGGATCATCCGTACCGCTTCAGGATTGGCCGCCCCCAGCAGGTAAACCTTCATAGCCGGGTCCTTTTCAGTACCAGTGCGCGCAACACCTCGATGACCCGGTGCTGATCGTCATCGGTCATGTCGTGGTAGCTCGGCAGATTGATCGCGCGCTCCGGCAGCGCATGCGCCACCGGCGAGTCGGCCGTCAGTTCGCTGAACATCGGCAAGGACGACAGCGGCCAGAAGAACACCCGCGCGTCGATATCGGCGGCCTGGAAGGCTGCGCTCAACATGTCCCGCGTGATCCCCAGCTCGCGGTCAAAGACCACGGTGGGCATCCAGTAGCCGTTGCGCGCATGCCCCGGCTCAGGGTTCATGGTCAAGCCAGGCAATGCAGACAGGGCGTCGGCGTAACGGGCGAAAATCGCACGCTTGCGCTCGATCAACTCGTCGATCCGCTCGACCTGCGCGCAACCGACGGCGGCTTGCAGGTTGCTCATCTTGTATTTGAAACCGAGGAAATCCGGCCAGAACTGTTTGCTGCTGCCCGCCACCCGGCCATGGTTGGACAGGGTCAGCACGCGGTCATACAGGGCCTTGTCAGACGTCACGAAGATGCCGCCTTCGCCGGTGGTCATGGTCTTGGTGCCATGAAAGGAAAACGCACCGAACGCGCCCAGCGAACCGGCTGCCTGACCACGCCACTGCGAGCCGATCGCCTCGGCCGCGTCTTCGATGACCGGCAGGCCGAACTCGCGGCCGATGGCCAGCAACGCATCCATGTCGCAGAGATTGCCGTAGAGGTGAACCGCCAGAATCGCCTTGGTCCGTGGGGTAATTGCCCGGCGAACCTGCTGCGGGTCGAGACACCAACTGTCTGCGAGCACGTCGACGAACACCGGCGTAGCACCCAGATAGGTGATGGGCGCGGCCGAGGCGATCCAGTTGGTATCGGCGAGGATCACCTCATCGCCGGCACCGATGCCCAGCGCCGCCATCCCCATGTGCAGCGCGCCGGTGCAACTGGAGGTTGCGATCGCGTACGTCGCACCCACGTGCTCGGCAAAGGACTTCTCGAACCGCGTCAGGTACTCGTAGCAGCGCTCTCCCCAACCATGGCGGACGGCATCGAGTACGTAGTCGGCTTCCAGCTCACCGACACTGGGCTTGGTGTAATGAATTCGGCTCATCGAATGATCAACTCGGGAATGGCAATGACAAAACGACCGTCCCATGCACGAATGCCGGCAAAGGCCTGGGTGATCTCGTCCAGCAGGTTCCACGGCAGCACCAGCACGTAGTCCGGTTTCTCGAGGTCGATCCGCTCCGGCGACACGATCGGAATGCGGCTGCCGGGCAGGTACTTGCCTTGCTTGTGCGGGTTGGCATCGGCCACCCAGGCCAGCAGGTCCGGCTTGACCCCGGCGTAGTTGAGCAGGGTGTTGCCCTTGGCGGCGGCGCCGTAGCCAACCACGCGCTTGCCATCGGCCCTGGCCTGCAACAGGAAGCGCAGCAGGTCATGCTTGATCCGTTCGGCGGCGGGCGCCAGGGTCGCGTAGAACGCCGGGGTTTTCACCCCGGCCGCGAGTTCGGCCTGCAGCTGTTGCCGGACCGCCGGTTGCACGTCGCGACGCTCGCCGTCCAGGCGCTGTACGAACACCCGCAGCGAACCGCCATGGGTCGGCAGCTGGCTGACGTCGAACACCTGAAGACCGTTGCGCTCGCACAGGGTCTGCACAGCGGTCAGCGACAGGTAGGAATAATGCTCGTGGTACAGCGTGTCGAACTGCTGGCCGGCCATCAGCGTCAACAACTGCGGAAACTCGAAAGTCGCCACGCCGGTCGGCTTGAGCAAGGTCGCGAAACCGCCGAGGAAATCGTTGATATCCGGGACGTGGGCCAGCACGTTGTTGGCGGCCATCAGGTCGGCGCCCCAGCCCTCGCCATGCAACTGCGCGGCGCTGTCGCGACCGAAAAACAGCTCACGGATCTCCAGGCCTTTTTCCCGCGCCGCCTGCGCGGTGCTACGGGTCGGCTCGACGCCCAGGCAAGGGATGCCGCGCCTGGCCACGTACTGCAACAGGTAACCGTCGTTGGCCGCGATTTCCACCACGCGGCTGTCGGCGCTCAGGCCGAAGCGTTCGACCATCTCGGCCACATAACGCTCGGCATGGGCCAGCCAGGTGCTGGAGAACGAACTGAAATAGGCGTACTCGGCATCGAACAGGCTGTCGGCGCTGGTGTAGTCCTCGGTCTGCACCAGCCAGCATTGCTGGCACACGGCAACCTTCAACGGCACCCATTGCTCGGCCTGCTCCAGCTGGTCGGCACGCACGTAGGCGTTGGACGGCGGCGAGGTGCCCAGGTCGATCAGCGGCAGGGTCAGCGCGGCGGCGCAACCACGGCAGTTCATAGGCGCACTCCGGCGAAGTGTTCATCGAGCGCCGGATGACTCGCATCGCGCACCGACAGATTATTGACAGGCAACGGCCAGGCAATCGCCAGCCGTGGATCGAGCACCGACAACCCGCCTTCGTGTTCAGGCGTGTAGTCGTTGCTGTGCAGGTAAAGCAGCTCGGCATCGGCAGAAAGGGTCTGGAAGCCATGAGCGAACCCGGCCGGAATCAACAGGCTGCGGCCATCGCCGGCCCGCAGGTGTTCGGCGTGCCAGTGCAGGAAAGTCTCGGAGTCGGGACGCAAATCCACCGCGACATCCCAGACTTCACCGCGCAGGCAGGTGATCAACTTGGCTTCCGGCGCGCGCTCGTTCTGGTAATGCAGGCCACGCACGCTGCCGCGCTCGCGGGTGCAGGAGTGATTGATCTGGCGGATGTGGAACGCCTGGCCGAACGCACTCAGGCTGCCCTCGCAAAACAACCGGGAAAAGTGCCCGCGCTCGTCTTCGAAACGCTTGTGCTGCACGCTGAACAATCCGCTCAGCGGCAACGCCTTCAGCAGGAATTCACTCACAGCGCGCCTCGGTACAGGTTCAATTGCGCCAGGCTGACGGCGCGCATGTCATCGCCGTTCTGCCACGCCAGGTGCCAGTCCAGGGTCTGGGTCAGGCACTGCTGCAGCGACCAGCGCGGTTGCCAGCCGAGCAATTGACGGGCACGGCTGCTGTCCAGGCGCAACAGGCCGGCCTCATGCATATCGCTCGGTTCGATGCGCAGCCCGCGCGCTTGCGGCC
The DNA here is from genome assembly GCF_009764265.1 of Pseudomonas sp. PB101. Taxonomy (GTDB): domain Bacteria; phylum Pseudomonadota; class Gammaproteobacteria; order Pseudomonadales; family Pseudomonadaceae; genus Aquipseudomonas. The sequence continues at coordinate 61,708 of NZ_RWIR01000045.1, read as the reverse complement.
AGCGGCTGGCGAGCAGTTCGACGACTTCACCGACGCTGCACATGTCCGCTTCACCGGGGCCGAAATTCCACGCCCCGGCGAATGCCGGGCCTTGCTCGAACAGGCCGGCAGCCAGTTGCAGATAGCCGGCCAGCGGCTCCAGGGCGTGCTGCCACGGGCGCACAGCTTGCGGGTAACGCAAGGTCACCGGCTCGTCCGCCGACCAGGCCTTGAGTACATCGGGAATCAACCGCTCCGGGGCGAAATCGCCGCCGCCGAGCACGTTGCCGGCGCGCGCCGTGGCCAATGCCAGGCCATGCTCGGCATGCTTTTCAGGGGCAAAGAACGAGGCGGCATAGGATTGCGCCAGCAATTCGCAGCAAGCCTTGCTGCTGCTGTAGGGATCGTGACCGCCCAACGCTTCGTTTTCGCGATACGGCCACAGCCATTCCTGGTTGGCGTAGACCTTGTCGGTGGTCACCAGCACACAGGCACGCACGCCGCCCACCTGGCGGATCGCTTCGAGCAGGTTGAGGGTGCCCATGACGTTGCTGGAGTAAGTGCCCAGCGGGTCGCGATAACCTTCGCGCACCAGCGGTTGTGCCGCCAGGTGCAGGACGATTTCCGGTTGGGTTTCAGCGATCAACTCCAGCAACGCACCCAGGTCACGCAGGTCGCCGCGCTGATCGTTGATGCCTTCGTGAACGCGCGCCAGCTCGAACAGGCTCGGCTCGGTGGACGGGTCGAGGGAAAACCCGCTGACCTCGGCCCCCAGGCTTTGCAGCCACAGCGTCAGCCAACTGCCCTTGAAACCGGTGTGGCCGGTGACCAGCACCCGCTTGCCGCGCCAGAATTGCGGGCTCAGTCCCATTGCTTCCATGGGGCCTCCCCGCTCTGCCACAACGCCTCGAGGTGATTCTTGTCACGCAGGGTGTCCATCGGTTGCCAGAAGCCGTCGTGCTGGTACGCCATGAGCTCGCCGCGCGCGGCCAGGCCATCCAGCGGGCCGGATTCCCACGAGGTCTCGTCGCCTTCGATCAGCGGCAGGACCTTGGGCGACAGGACGAAGAAGCCGCCATTGATCCAGCCACCGTCGCCGCGAGGTTTTTCGGTGAAACCCAGGACCTTGTCGCCATCACGATTGAGCGCGCCATAGCGGCCAGGCGGTTGTACCGCGGTGACGGTCGCCAGTTTTCCGTGCTCGAGATGGAAGTCCACCAACGCCCCGATGTTGAGGTCCGACACGCCGTCGCCGTAGGTAAAGCAGAAGGCTTTTTCGTCTTCAAGATAGCGGCGGGCGCGGCGCAAACGGCCGCCGGTCATGGTCTCTTCGCCGGTATCGATCAGCGTGACGCGCCATGGCTCGCTGTAGTTCTGGTGAACATCCATGCGGTTGTTGCGCATGTCGAAGGTGACATCAGAGGTGTGCAGGAAATAGTTGGCGAAGAAGTCCTTGATCGCATAGCCCTTGTAGCCAAGGCAGATCACGAAATCATGGATTCCGTGTGCGGAGTACTGCTTCATGATGTGCCAGAGAATTGGCTTGCCGCCGACCTCGATCATCGGCTTGGGCTTGAGGTGCGACTCCTCGCTGATCCGCGTACCCAGGCCACCCGCCAAAATAACTGCCTTCATCCCCTTCCCCTCTTGTTCGTCACAGGGCTCAGCCAAGCTGTATCAAGCTTTTGCGGGCCATCTGGGTTAAACCTGCCGCCGTTCAGGGCGCATCCGGACTCACCGGAAGTGCTCGTTTTATGGCGATATGAGGGGGACTTGCAGGAAACGCGCCAGCTCTTTGGGTCCGCTACCCGCCAACGCGCTGCGGGTAATTGTAGGAGCCGGCTTGCCGGCGATGGTCGTGAACGATAACGCGTGCAAACCGGATAAACGCGGCGCACTTGAGTCCATCGCCAGCAAGCCGGCTCCTACAGGGATTGCGCGGTCCCTTGTGGGAGCTGGCTTGCCAGCGATGGTCGTTAACGATGACGCGTATGAACCGGGTAAACGCGGCGCACTGTAGGAGCCGGCTTGCCGGCGATGGTCGTTAACGAAAACGCGTGCAAACCGGATAAACGCGGCGCACTTGAGTCCATCGCCAGCAAGCCGGCTCCTACAGGGTTTGCGCGATCCCTTGTGGGAGCTGGCTTGCCAGCGATGGCCGTCAACGATAACGCGGGTGAACCGGGTAACCGCGGCGCACTGTAGGAGCCGGCTTGCCGGCGATGGTCGTTAACGAAAACGCGTGCAAACTGGATATACGCGGCGCACTTGAGTCCTTCGCCAGCAAGCCGGCTCCTACATGTCGACTGCCTTTGCGCGCAACAGCCTGAAGGATCAGTCTGCCAGCCAGCCATTCTCCCAGTAGCGCAAATTGTCGCCGCGCAGCACGTAGTCGCGCAGCACGATCTCGCGCAACTCGTCGCCCATGCGATAGCTGGCGTCCGGATCGGCCAGGTGCATGCGGATCGCCTGCAGCCATTCATCCGTGGAGTTGGTCTTGATCCGGGTGCACGGCAGGTAGCCGCGATAGGCCTCGGTGTCGGTGGCGATCACCGGGTAGCCGCAAGCGCCGTACTCCAGCAAGCGCAGGTTGCTCTTGCAGTCGTTGAAGATGTGGAACTCCAGCGGCGCCAGCGCCAGGTCCAGGTTCAGGCTGGCCAGCTTGGCCGGGTAGACATCCAGCCCGATCACCCCATGGAACTCATGCATGTACGGGCGCAGATCGTCCGGGCACATGCCGAAGAACACCCAGTCGACTTCATTGGCCAGTTCGCGGACCACATCGGCGATCACCGCCAGGTCACCGTGGTGGCTGGTGCCGCCACCCCAGCCGACCCGAGGTTTTTTCGAGGTGCGGCGCTGACTGCGCAGATCGGTCCACAGGTGCGAGGCCAACATGTTGGGCACCACACGAATGTCGTGATGCATGTCCGACAACGCATTGCCCAGCGGCTCGGTGGAGACCACCACGCGATCGCACATGCCGATGGCGCGCCGCACCAGCTTCTCCATTTCGTCCTTGCCCGGCATGTTGCGGATATGCGCATTGCGGTGCGGAACGTTGATCACGAAGTCGTCCAGCTCATAGATGCGCCGCGCGCCGGAGTATTTTTGCAGGCTTGGGATTTCGTTGATCGGCCCTTCGGAATAGCGCCCCTGCAAGATGATCACGTCAGGCGAATGACGCTCGACTTCGATGATGGTCGGCAGGTTGTAATGAATGCGCCCATGGGCCCTGCCGGCTGCTTCCAGCTCGATCAGCGGCTGCGTGACCCGGTAATGGCCGATGGCGGAGGCGTTGACCGGCAACGCGAGAATCTTCGGCAACTGCGCCTTGGAAAACGGGCTCCAGCCGGAACGCAGGCCAGGCTCGAGGCTGAAGCTCGCCCCGCCCAACCCTTGCAGCGCCAGGTTGGTGTTGTAGGCCGGATCACGGGCCACGATCGGCAGCCAGCGCTTATAGAAAACTTCCTGCTCCTGCTCGCTGCGGGCCTGATCACCTTCCCGTGCAACCCCCGCCGGTTGTGCGCCCAGCGCCAGTTGCGCGTGCGGTGTCCACACCACCAGATAACCTTCCTGGCCGACGCGCAGGCACAGATCCACCTCGTTGAGAGACTGCGCCAGGCCTTGCTCATCGAGGCCACCGACGGCGTCAAAGATCGCCTTGCGCACCATCAGGCAATCACCACCGACGGCACTGTAATTGTGAGCGACCTGCAAGCGGTACATGTAGCCCGCCGCATGCAGCGTCTCGCCATGGAACGGCACGCCGGCCGGCCCTTGCAACCCGAGGATCAGACCGGCATGCAGCACGCGGCCATCGGGGTTGAACAGCTTGGCCCCGACCACGCCGACTTCCGGACGCTGCGCATGATTGAGCAACTCGTCCAGCCATTGCGCCTGGGTGATCACCGTGTACGGATTGAGCATCAACACGTATTCGCCAGCCGCCTGCTGCGCGGCGAAATTGCGTACCGCCGCCGCATTGCCCTGCAGCTCGCAGCGCAGCACGCGGACCCGGTCGCTGCCCAGTTGCGCCATGCCGGCGAACCAGTCAAGCGCCTCGGCGCTTTCGCTGCCGTTGTCCACCAACAGCAATTCGTATTCGCCGTAGGCGGTATTCTCCAGCAGGCTCTCGACACAGCGTTGCAACGCCAGGGTCTGGTCCTTGCTGACGAGAATGATCGACACCAGCGGCCGGTCATCATGGCGATAGTCGACCCGATTGAGCAGCTCGGAACTGCCCTGGCGAATGTCGTGGGCGACGCCCAAGCGCTGCAAGTGCGCCTCCAGCAGCCGCGGGTTGTTATCCACCACCTGCGGCTGCGACAGCCATTTGGCCAGGTCGAACGCCGACTCCAGCAGCACCTCGCAAATGTGCCCGACCACCTGCGTGCCGGCACTCTCGACCATGCGCCACAACACATCGTGGGGCGCCAGTTCGCCATGCGCCGAATCGAAACCGCCCAGTGCCAGGAACTGCTCGCGCTCGAACGCCAGCGCTCGACCCACGTAGGGATAGCTGCGCATCAGATCGAGGTTGAAATCCGGTTTGAATGCAGGCTCGGTCGACTCGCCCTGAAGCAGCCCGCCTTCATCGCTGTACAGGCAGGTCAGCGTGCGCGACAGGGCAATTCGTTCAGCCATGACCAGCAAGGCCGGCGCCACCAGGCGATCACCGGCACGCAGTAGATAGAACCAGCCGGCGCCTTCAAGTTGCGGTAACAGCTCGTTGATCTGCTGCTGCCAGTCGTCCTGCAGCGGCAAGCGGAACACCCGCTCGTCCAGTTCGGCCTCGATGCAGGATGCGGACAGCACCAGTGTCAGTTCAGGGGCGTAATCCTGATCGGCCAGCGATTGCAGAGTGAGCTCCAGCGCTGAACGGCTGCCTTGCTCATCGATGATGATCGGAACGATTTTCGGTCGGGTCGGCCAGGCTTCCAACGTGTCCTCCAGCAACTCACGCTGACCCTCGGTGAGACTGCGGCACGCCAGCCACTGGGCATACAACTGCGCGAAACTGACGCTGGCGATGCCGACATGCCAATCCTGGGTGGTCTGTTTTGTCCCCAGGGTCCGGCTCAGCGGCAACTCCTCCCAAACCCGCGGCGACTCGTCCACCTGGGTCAGCGGCACATAGCGCACCCAACCCTGGGCCGGCGCGGATTCGCCACCACGGGCCTTGAGCATTTGCGACAGCCATTGCCGCTCGGTTTCGGCCGCGTCCTTCATCGCCTGCTGGCCGCTCAAACGCTCCGGGTACAGGCGTTCGATGCCGAGCACGTGATTGGACACCGCCAGATTGCCGCGGCGCATCAGGCAGACGTACAAGGCGAAATCCAGAGTCGCGACGAAGCAATGGCCGGGCTGAGTCAGTGCCGGCAGCAGTTCAAGCACGTCGGCCCGACGGAACATCGCATTGCTGAAGCCGCCGAGGATGTTGACCGGGAAATTTTCGAAGATTGCCAGCAGGTCATCACCCTTGAACACCCCGCCCACCGGGGACAGCGGGGTGTTTTCCAGGCGCGAAGGCAGCGGCATGTCGTCGGCATCCCAGAGCAGCCGCTGGGCCACCACCAGGTTGACGTCGGGACAGTCGATGAGGGCCTGGGCCTGATACTCGATGCAGGCCGAGAACAACTGGTCATCGTCACACAGAAACTTGATGTACTCGCCTTGCGCCTGCGCCAGACAAGCCTGAAGGTTACCCACCAGTCCCAGGGTTCGCGGATTTCGCACGTAGCGTACGGCCGCGCCCTGCTCAACCGTCGAAGCGACGATCTCTTCGATCTCATGACCGCGACTGTCATCGCAAACGATGATTTCCAGATTGCCGTAGCTCTGGCTCACAGCCGTGCGCAACGCACGAGCGAAAAAGCGTGGATTGAAGGCGGGGATGACCAGGCTGACAAGCGGGAGTGAATTCACGGCGGGCTCACAGGCGGCGCGAGCCCGCCCTGAAAAGCGAGCCCTTTGTTACCGCAAAAAGACGATAAATACTGAAGGGGCAAGCAATCGGGCGCCTGCGCGCCCGACCACCGTCAGATCTTGTTGAACAGACCCAGCTGGGAAATCTTGCTGAACGCCAGCTGCGCAGCCTGCAGCATGGTCTGCTGCAAGGTCAGGCGCGTCATGACTTCGGCCGGGTCCGAATCGCGAATCGACGACTGGCTCGCGGTGTTCGCCAGAGTCAGGCTTTCGTTGGTCGCGGTCTGGTTGTCCAGCGCCTGACCGCGCGCACCGATGGTGGTGATGGCCGAGCCGATCTGGTTGGCCGCACTGTCGATGTTGCCCATTCCCGATTCCATGGCGCCGAGAAACTTCTGCTTGGCCACCGCGTCGCCGTCGATTGGCGTATTCAACGCAGTCATCATCTGGCCCAGGGTGTCGAGCACGTTCTGGGTCTGATGGTTGTTGGACTGAATCACGAACTGGTCGCCGGACGCCGGAGCGCCACCGCCCAGGGCAAAGGTCACGCCCGCGGCGGTAGCGTTGCCGCCGGATACGGTGCCCGACGACACCGGCTTGCTGTCGGCGCTGATCGGGGCCGCGTACAGGTCGAAAGCGGTCGCGCTGGTGAACTTGAGGATTGCCCCGCCCGACGGGAAAGCATTGGTGTACGCCGTCGGGTTGGTCACGGTGGAACCGGTGATGACCGCGGTCGACGCGTTGCCGGCGCTGCGCGACGTGTTGAAGGTATCCGAGGAGGAAGACAGATTGAAACTGTGCCCGGCGATCACCGCATCCGGGTTGGTATCACCGGACTTGAGGTTGATGTTCAGCTTCATGTCAATGCCACGGAAACTCACCGTCTGGTTGGCCCCGTTGGCGTTGCTGATGACACCGTTCTGGCTGGCTTCGGCGGTCACGTCGTTACCCAGCGCGTCGGTGATCTTCAGCTGGGTGCTGCTGAGGAAGCTGACGGTGTAAGGCTGGCCGCCGGTGAATTTGGCGTTGTAGGTGGAGCTGGTGCCGACCGTACCGTTGGACAGCACCACGCGCCCGTCATCCACCGCCGGAGCGGTCATGGTGGTCTGGGTGCGATTGGTATTGATGGTCTGCTGGAAAGCATCCCAGCCCGTGGTGTTGGTCCCGACCGTCATGCCATCGCCAATGCCGAGGTCGACGGTGGTCTGGTCGCCGTTGTAGCTGTAGGTGCCGTCCGAGTTCTGCGAGTAAGGCGCGGTGTCGGTTTTCGAACCGGAGAACAGGTAGTTGCCGCTCGCGTCCCGGGTGTTCATCAGGCCCAGCACCTGTTGCTGGATCTGGCCCAATTCCGATGCATAGGCCTTGCGGTCCGCGTCGGTGGCAATGCCGTTGCTGGCGGCGAGGGCCAGCTCCTTGGCGCGCTGCAAAGCGGTACCGATGGAGCTGAGCGTGGTTTCCTGCAGGCTCAACGCACTCTTGGTGCTTTCGATGTTGGTGCCGTACTGATCAAGCATCGCGCTCTGCTGGCCCAGTTGCAGCAAACGACCGGCACCGATCGGATCATCGGCGGCGGTGTTGATGCGGACCAGACTGCTGGCTTCGTTACTGGTCGCGATGGCCTTGTTGAAGTTGCGCTGGTAATTCGCAGCGGTGATTTCGTAATACTGGGCGGTGGAAATGCGCATGAATTACGACTCCTTAAAGGCTGTTGATCAGCGTTGTGAAAATTTCCTGCGCAGCCTTGATGATCTGCGAAGACGCGGTGTAGTACTGCTGGTACTTGACCAGGTTGCCGGTTTCTTCATCCAGGTCGACGCCGGAGTTCGAATCACGAGCACCCTTGGCGTTGGCCAGGATCGCCGTGGTGGCTTCGCTGTCGGACTTGCCCTGGGCAGCCTTGGCGCCGACGTTGGTCACCAGCTTGTTGTAGGCGTCGGTCAGGCTGATGCCCTTGCTCGCCGTGCCGGTGTCGACGGTCTGTTTGGTTTGCAAACCCACCAACGCTTGAGCATTGCGGTTGTCCGAAGACGCCGCGCCGGCCAGGTTGATGGTGAAGCTTTCGCCGCTGGCTGGCGTGGCGCCGACCGTGGTCTGCACGGTGAAGGTCTTCTGCACGGCCGGCGTGACGCTGGTGTCCATGACCGGAGCACCGCTGGCATCGACCATGCCGACTTTCAGGTTCAGGGTGTTGCTCTGACCGGGAACGATGGTGCCGGTGCCGATCGAGTTGCCCTTGGCATCGACCATGTTGTAGCTCTGGCTACCGCCGCTGGCGCCGCCGAAAACCAGTTTGACCGGCGTCGAGTACTTGAGCGCGGTCTGCATTTCCGCCTGGGCCGCCGGGTTGTAGATGTCGATGGTGCTGGTCAGCGTCGGCTGGGTGTAGGTGCCGGTGTTGTTGGCAGTGGTCACGCCGGTCAAAGGGGCGGCGGCAGCGATTTTTTTCGGGTCGGTGAGCACGGTCTGGATACTGGCCGCCGCGCCACGGGTCGGCGTCACCTTGAACGAATCGCCGGCGCTCGGCGCACCGCCGTTGAGGTTCAGGCTGAAGCCGTCGATCACCGGAGCCGGGGTCGTCGTGGTGCTGAACGCGCCCAGGTCGGTGCCGTCCGAGCGCTTGACGGTGTAGTCGGTCGCGCTGGTGAACGTCACCTGATAGTCGCTGGCGGTGAGCTTGCCGGTGTCCTTGATGGTGACATCCAGGTTGCCTGAGCCGGCACTGTTGCTCGCCCCTGCAATGCTGCGCTGACTGACCAGCGCGGCACTGTTGATGTTGTTGAAGATCGCCGCGCCGAAATCACCGTTCTTGTCGATGCCTTGCGCCTGCTGGCGGTTGATCTGGTCAGCAACCACCAGTGCCACGCGCCCCAGTTCATTGAGCGAAGGGTCGAGCACTTCCTTGCGGTAAGTCAGCAGGCCACCGATTTCACCGCCGCTGACCACCGAGGTCACGTCGATGGTGCTGGAGCCACGGTTGAGCTGCAGCGCCATGCGCGATGGATCGCTCTGGCTCGGCACGGTTTGCAGTGTGTTGGTGGTATTGCCGACCACCAATGGCTGACCGCTGCCGATGTAGACGTCGTAGCTGTTGCCGCGCTCGACCACCTGGGTGCCGACCAGCCCGGACAGTTGGCGCACGGCTTCGGTGCGCGCGTCCAGCAGGTCGTTCGGCTGGCTGCTGCCGGTGGAGAGCTCGGCAATTTTCTGGTTGAGCGTGGCGATCGTGGTGGACAGCTTGTTCACCTGATCCGCCATGTCACCGAGGCTGCCGTTCAGGTTGGTGTTCTGATCGTTCAACTGCTTGGCAATCGAATTGAAGCGCGCGGACAAGGCCTGGGCACCGGTCAGCACCGACTGGCGCGAGGTGTCGTCGGTGGCGGAGGTCGAAACGCCCTGCATCGAGGTGAAGAACTTTTGCAGCACGCCGGTCAGCCCGGTGTTGCTATCGGAAAGCGTGGCGTCCAGCGGAGTGGCCTGAGCGTTGAACGACGAGGCTTCGCTGTCGAGCGAGGTCGCGGTGCGCAGCTGCGCATCGAGGTACGAGTTATACACGCGACGCACATCGGCCAGCGTGGTGCCGGTGCCGATGAACACGTTGCCGTACTGAATCGAGCCCTTGGTGCTCTGCACGGATTGCTGGCGCGAGTATCCGGCGGTGTCGACGTTGGCAATGTTGTTGCCGGTCGTGACCAACGAGTTGTGGCCAGCACTGAGCCCCGACATCCCGATATTGAGCAAACTCATGTTTCAGACCTTATACCTTGTGCCTATAAAGGCGTGGTGGAAACGCCCGCCGCAGCGTAGTTCTGGTAACTCGTCATCTGCTTGGCTATCTGCGAAATCTTGCTTGCGTAGTTCGGATCGGTTGCGTAACCGGCTCTCTGCAACTCGCGTACAAACTGTTCTGGGTTATCGGCCGACTTCACGACATCTTGATAGCGATTATTGGTCTGCAGCAAAGTCACAAGGTCATGGAAACTGTCCTTGTAGGAGTCGTAGGAACGGAACTGGGCCGTCTCCTTGACCATCTGCCCGTCTCTGAATTCGCTGGTGATCGCCCGCGCCGAACCGCCCTGCCAACTGCTGCCGGCCTTGATGCCGAACAGGTTGTGGCTGCTGCTGCCGTCCTGGGCGCGCATGACCGATTTGCCCCAGCCGGTTTCCAGGGCCGCCTGGGCCACCAGATAACGTGGATCGACACCGATCCGCGCCGCCGCTTCCCTGGCCATCGGCAACATGGTGTTGACGAACTGGTCGGCGGAGCTGAAGGCTTTCTTCGGCGGCGCCAGAGGAATCTGTGCCATGGCGCGACCGTAAACCTGCATGCCGCCGCTGGAGGCCTGCTGCGCGTTCGCCAGCCAGTCGCCGTTGTACAGCGGTCCCGCACCGGTAGTCGTTGTGCGCTCTGGCAATTGAGTTTTGTTGACTGTCGTAGCCACGGTCGTCGCCGAAGGCACCAGCCCGGCCAACAGCCGGTCAGCCAGCTTCGGCGGCAATGCCAGGCGGCGCTGATTGATCAGCGCCATGTCATTGCGATGACCGCCCTCGCCCGCCTCTTGCGGCGCATGGACCGAGCGCGACGCCCACAACGGACGCTGGCCATTGACCCGCGACAGCGGCCCGTTGATTGCCACCGTGCCTGCCGCCACCGGCGTTTGCACGGCGGCTTTCGCGGCCTCTTGCTTGGCCAGGGACGCAGCGGCAGCCTCGCCCGGCGCCAGAGGTTTGTTCTTCGACATCTGGCGCATCAACACGTCCGCCAGACCGATACCACCGCCTTCGCGAGACATGGAAACGGCCAGTTGCTGGTCGTACATTTCCTGGTACTGCTTGGCCGCCGGGGTGTTCATCGGATTGTCCTGGCCCAGCGCTTCAGTGGCCGAACGCATCGACTTGAGCATCTCGCCGAGGAACAGCGATTCGAACTCCTGCGCGACCTTGCGCATGTTGCCGTCGCTGTTCTTGTCGCCGACCTTGAGCTGATTCAGACGATTGAGGTCCGAGTAGGAACCTGAATCACTGCTGCTGACCAGACCGCTCTTGCGCATATCCACGATGGCCGTCCTCAGATCACGATCAGGTCGGCTTGCAGCGCGCCGGCCTGTTTCAGCGCTTCGAGGATCGCCATCAAGTCACCCGGTGCCGCGCCGACCTGGTTCACCGCCCGCACGATCTCGTCGAGGGTGGTACCCGGGCCGAACTTGAACATCGGCTTGGCTTCCTGCTGGGCATTGACCTTCGAACGCGGCACCACCGCCGTCGTGCCGTTGGACAGAGGGCCTGGCTGACTGACGATCGGGTCTTCGGTGATGGTCACGGTCAGGCTGCCGTGGGTCACGGCCGCCGGAGACACCTTGACGTTCTGGCCGATCACGATGGTGCCGGTACGGGAATTGATGATGACTTTCGCCACCGCCTGGCCCGGGTCGATCTCGAGGTTTTCGAGGATCGACAGGTAGTCGACGCGCTGGCTCGGATCGAGCGGCGCGGTGACGCGAACCGAACCGCCGTCGATGGCCTGGGCCACGCCAGGGCCGAGCATGTCGTTGATCTTGTCGACGATGCGCTTGGCCGTGGTGAAGTCGGAACGATTGAGGTTCAGCGTCAGGCTGTTGCCCTGGTTGAAACCGCTCGGCACCGCACGTTCCACCGAGGCACCACCGGGGATGCGCCCGGCCGACGGAACGTTGACGGTGATCTTCGAGCCGTCGCGACCTTCGGCATCGAAACCACCGACCACGAGGTTGCCCTGGGCCACCGCATAGACGTTGCCGTCGATACCCTTGAGCGGCGTCAGCAGCAAGGTGCCGCCACGCAGACTCTTGGAGTTGCCGATGGACGAAACGGTGATGTCGACCTGCTGCCCCGGCTTGGCGAACGCCGGCAGATCGGCACTGATCGACACCGCCGCGACGTTCTTCAACTGCACGTTGCCCGAACCCGGCGGCACCTTGATGCCGAACTGCGAGAGCATGTTGTTGAAGGTCTGCAGGGTGAACGGGGTTTGCGTCGTCTGGTCGCCGGTGCCGTTAAGCCCGACCACCAGGCCGTAACCGATCAATTGGTTGGAACGCACACCGGAAATGCTCGCGATGTCCTTCAGGCGCTCGGCTTGAGCGCTGAAGGCTGCAGACAACATCAAGGCGGCCACCATGTGGTGTTTAAGATTCAAACTGACCACCTAGAAAGGGAACAGCGGGCTGAGGAAGAAACGGTCGAACCAGCCTGGCTGACTCGCATCGGCAAACGAACCGGTGCCCGAGTAGGTGATGCGCGCATCGGCGACCCGGGTCGACGACACGGTGTTGTCGGTGGCGATGTCATCGGCGCGAACCAGCCCGGCAATCCGCACCAGCTCGTCGCCGGTGTTGAGGGTCATCCACTTCTCGCCGCGCACCGCGATGATGCCGTTGGGCAATACATCGGCGACGGTCACGGTGATCGAGCCGGTCAGGGTGTTGCCCTGCGCCGCCTTGCTGTCACCCTTGGTCGCACGGTCACCGCTGTAGCCGACATCGAGGCTCAGGTCGCCGCTGCCGATCGGATCGTTGGTGCTCAAGCCACCGCCAAAGAACGAGCTCAGGCCAATGTCGGTCTTGCTGTTCTTGCCGATCTGCGAGTTGGCATTTTTGCTGGCCTGGGTTTTTTCGTTCAGCGTAATGGTGATGATGTCGCCCACCCGGTACGCCTTGCGGTCGCTGTACAGGTTCTGCTCGAAACCGGCCTGATAGATCGAGCCATTGTTCGCCGCCGCCGGCAACGGCGTGCGCGGCAACACCGGGGCGTAGTAAGGGTCATTGGGCTTGGGCGACACAGGCACGCAGCCTGCGAGCACGGTAATCCCACTCAATGCCAGAACAGAGACGAAGCGATTCATGACCCTACCTCACGGTGTTGCAGGCGACCTCATGGCCGCCTCATAGACTTGATTACAGATTCTGCGTTACGAACGAGAGCATCTGGTCGGCGGTGGAGATCACCTTGGAGTTCATCTCGTAGGCGCGCTGGGTGGTGATCATGTTGACCATCTCTTCAACGGTGCTGACGTTCGACGTTTCCAGGGTGTTCTGCAGCGTGGTACCGAAACCGGCCAAGCCCGGGGTGCCGACTTGCGGCGCGCCGCTGGCGGCGGTTTCCAGGAACAGGTTGTTGCCCACGGCCTGCAGGCCGGCCGGGTTGATGAAGTCGGCGGTTTGCAGGTTGCCGATCACCTGGGCAGCCGGGTTGCCGGCAACGGTGATGGACACGGTGCCGTCGCGGCCGACCGTGAAGGTCTGCGCATCGTTCGGAATGACAATGGCCGGCTCCAGGGCAAAGCCGCTGGCGTTGACGATCTGCCCGTTGGAGTCCAGGTGGAAGGTACCGTCACGGGTATAGGAGGTGGTGCCGTCCGGTTGCAGGATCTGGAAGAAACCACGACCGTCGATGGCCATGTCCAGCGGCTGCTCGGTGGTTTGCAGGCTGCCGGCGGTGAAGTTTTTCTGGGTGCCGACGATGCGCACACCGGTACCCAGTTGCAGGCCCGACGGCAGTTCGCTGTCCTGGGTCGACTGGGCGCCAGGCTGACGCTTGATCTGATAGAGCAGGTCCTGGAACTCGGCGCGGTCACGTTTGAAACCCGTGGTCGACACGTTGGCCAGGTTGTTGGAAATGGTGGTCAGGTTGGTGTCCTGGGCGGACAGACCTGTTTTGGCAACCCATAGAGCCGGAAGCATTCGATTCTCCTCGTGCGCCTGTTTTACGGCGCGACGTTCTGGTAATTAGCTGATCTGCAAGACCCGAGCCATGGCCTGGTCATCGTCTTTGGCGGTGTTCATCATCTTGATGTGCAGCTCGAACTGCTTGGACAAGGCCAGCACCGAGGTCATCTCTTCCACGGCATTGACGTTGCTCGACTCGAGGAAACCCGACACCAGCTTGACGTCGGCATCTGCCTGCGCAGGCTGGCCGTCCTTGGTGTGGATCGAGCCGTCCAGGCCCTTGGTCATGTTCTTGAAGTCCGGGTTGACCAGCTTGATGCGGTCGACTTCAGCCATCACCCGGGGACCTTCGCCCATCGCGCGGATGCTGATGGTGCCGTCCTCGCCGACTTCGATCTGCTGCTCGGGCGGCACGGCAATCGGCCCGCCATTGCCCATGACCGGCATGCCGTTGCCGGCGCGCAACACGCCAAGGGCGTCGACGTTCAGGCTGCCGGTGCGCACGTAGCTTTCACCGCCATCGGGATTCTGTACGGCAATCCAGCCGTTGCCTTGCACGGCAACGTCGAGGTCACGGCCGGTTTCCACCAGCGAGCCAGGGGAGAAATCGGTGGCCGGGCGTTCGGCCATGGCAAACGCACGCGCCGGAAAGCTGTCACCGAACACCGGCATCGAACGGGCCTGCTCCAGGTCTTTCTGGAAGCCGTTGGTGGAGATGTTCGCGAGGTTGTTGGCATGCGCCTTTTGCGCCAGTGCATTCTGGCTGGCGCCGGTCATAGCCACATAAAGGTACTTGTCCACACTCTTTCCTCTGCCTGCCGGACGTTTGCCGCCCATTGCTGTACTGACGTGGCATAAGCAATTTGCAGACCAAGTTGTTTTTGGCGGCGCCAGGCCCGGCAAATAAAGGACTTGAGGAGCTCAGAGGGGTTTTGGCGGATTGTATCGGAGACGAAAAACCGGCGGTGTCATGCCGGTGGGTGGCAAGGCGTGACCGTGGGCAACGGCCACAACCGCCATCGCGAGCAAGCTCGCTCCCACAGTGACTTGTCGCGCTCACAAAACCTGTGGGAGCGGGCTTGCCCGCGATGAGGCCAGCACAAACGCAGCAGGTTTCACCTATGACTCAGTCTTGCCCACCTCATACTCGCGCAACTTGTTGGCAATGGTGGTATGCGAAACCCCCAACCGCTTACCCAGCTGCCGACTGCTCGGGTGCTCGGAAAACAACCGCTCCAGCACCGCCTTCTCGAACCGCCCGACGATCTCGTCGAGCCCGCCCTCCAGCGAAAAATCGCCAAGGGGCTGACGCACGCCATAGTCCGGCAGGCGAATGTGCTCGGCCTTGACCGTGCCGCCGTCGCACAGGGAAACCGCCTGGAACAGCACGTTCTCCAGTTGCCGCACGTTGCCCGGCCAATGGTAATGACTGAGCCGCTCCATGGCCGCCGGGGCGAGCTTGGGCAACGGGCAGCCAATCTGCCGACTGGCCTGATCGAGGAAATGCTCCACCAGCGGTGTCAATCCGTCGAGGCACTCGCGCAGCGGCGGGATGTGCAGCGACAACACGTTCAAGCGGTGATAGAGGTCCTGGCGGAACTCGCCGCGAGCGCACAATTCGGACAGGTCGACCTGGGTCGCGCAGATCACCCGCACATCGAGATAGACCTCTTCATCGCTGCCCACGCGACGGAAGCAGCCGTCCTGCAAAAAGCGCAGCAATTTCACCTGCAAGCGCGGGCTCATTTCGCCGACGCCATCGAGAAACAGCGTACCGCCCGCCGTCAGCTCCAGCAGCCCGAGCTTGCCTTCGGCCCGCGCGCCCTCGAAGGCACCCGGGCCGTACCCGAACAACTCCGTCTCGGCCATCGACTCCGGCAGACCGGCACAATTGAGCGCCATCAACGGCGACTGCCCGCGCGGACTGGCCAGATGGCAGGCCCGCGCCAGCAACTCCTTGCCGGTGCCGGTTTCGCCTTCTATCAATAGAGGCGCATCCAGCGGTGCCATGCGCCGCGCTTCGCGGACCACGGCGGCCATGACTTTCGAACTCTGGAAGATGCTGTCGAAGCCGCGCAGCTCCTGCTTGCGCACGTTATAGATGCGTTCACCCACGCGGTCGGCGCGGTGCAGCGTCAGCACCGCACCGGCCATGGCCTCGCTGTCGTCATGTTCCGATTGCAATGGCGCGATGTCGGCGAGGAACACATCACCCTTGACCTTGACCCGCAGCCCGTTGATCCGCGATTTGTTGGCGCGCACCAGCTCCGGCAGATCGAAGTCTTCGGCGTAGCGCGACAGGGGAATACCCGGCACCTCGTCGACCCGCACCCCGAGCAACTGCGCCGCTGCCCGGTTGGCCGCGACGATGGAACCGCCCATGTCGATCGACAGCACCGGAAATTCCAGCGCGCCGAGCAGTGCATTGAGTTCCATGTGCCGACGCTCGCTGGGCATCAGCCCTACACGCTTGACGCCAAAGACTCCGGCAATCGCTTCGAACTTGGGACGCAAGGCCTGGAACTGGATGTTGATCAGGTTCGGGCAATGCAGATAGATGGCATTGCCATGCTCACCGCCCACCTCACCGCGGGCCACGTTGATCCCGTACTCCACCAGCAGGTTGAGAATGTCGCGCAGGATGCCGATGCGGTTCTGGCAGTGGACTTTGATACGCATGAAAAAGGCCCAAACAGTGAAGGATGAGGCCATTGGCAGAGATTTTTCTGCATGAGCGCTCAGATAGTCGTCAAGATTATGTGACAGGGAAGGCGTTTTTCAAACCCGAAAATCTCAGTCGGCACGCGCTGAACGAACTTTCGTAACGAAAACTTTACGATTTTCGAGGTTTTTTCCTGCGCGGCCCACAAACCACCTGCTGCAACAGCGCAATCCTTGGGGTATTTCTAGGTCCATAGCAGCACATAACAAGAACGAAATCCCTTAGCAGGAGAGCAGCATGAAGCAGACGCAATACGTGGCTCGCGAGCCCGATGCGCAAGGTTTTATCGACTACACCGCCGAAGAACACGCGGTGTGGAACACGCTGATCACTCGCCAACTGAAAGTGATCGAAGGGCGTGCGTGCCAGGAGTACCTGGACGGTATCGAAAAACTCGGTCTGCCCCACGACCGCATTCCTCAACTCGGCGAAATCAACAAGGTCCTCGGTGAAACCACCGGTTGGCAGGTTGCCCGGGTTCCCGCACTGATTCCCTTCCAGACTTTTTTCGAATTGCTGGCCAGCAAGCAGTTTCCGGTAGCGACCTTCATTCGTACCCGCGAGGAACTGGATTACCTGCAAGAGCCGGACATTTTCCACGAGATCTTCGGCCACTGCCCGCTGCTGACCAACCCGTGGTTCGCCGAATTCACCCACACCTACGGCAAGCTCGGTCTCAAGGCGTCCAAGGAAGAACGCGTGTACCTGGCGCGCCTGTATTGGATGACCATCGAGTTCGGTCTGGTCGACACCCCGCAAGGCCAGCGCATCTATGGCGGCGGCATCCTGTCTTCACCGAAAGAGACTGTGTATTGCCTGTCGGACGAGCCTGAGCATCAAGCCTTCGACCCGCTGGAATGCATGCGCACGCCGTACCGCATCGACATCCTGCAGCCACTGTACTTCGCGTTGCCAAATCTCAAGCGCCTGTTCGACCTCGCTCGCGAAGACATCATGGGCATGGTCAAGCAAGCGATGCAGATGGGTCTGCACGCACCGAAATTTCCGCCAAAACCAAAAGCTGCGTGAACCGCGACTTTTGCTGACAAGTGAGTCTGTCAGTCACCGTCGCTTTGGTTTAGCGTGACGGCACTGTCGACCGATATAAAAACACTCGATTTCAGGAAGCACACCATGTCCACTTTGAACCAAGCCCATTGCGAAGCCTGCCGCGCCGATGCTCCACAAGTCAGCGACGAAGAACTGCCGATCCTGATCAAGCAGATCCCGGACTGGAACATCGAAGTACGCGACAGCATCATGCAGCTGGAAAAGGTTTTCCTGTTCAAGAACTTCAAGCACGCCCTGGCGTTCACCAACGCCGTCGGTGAAATCTCCGAGGCTGAAGGCCACCACCCGGGCCTGCTGACCGAGTGGGGCAAAGTGACCGTGACCTGGTGGAGCCACTCGATCAAGGGGCTGCATCGCAACGACTTCATCATGGCCGCGCGCACCGACATCGTTGCCAAGGACGCTGAGGGGCGCAAGTAATGCATTTCGACGCCATCGGTCGAGTACCCGGCGACCCGATCCTGGGCCTGATGGAGGCCTACGCGCAGGACCCGAACCCGCGCAAGTTCGATTTGGGCGTGGGTGTCTACAAGGACGCCCAGGGCCTGACGCCGATTCTCGAGTCGGTGAAACTTGCCGAGCAACGCCTGGTGGACAGTCAGCCGACCAAGACCTACATCGGCGGCCACGGCGAGCCGGCGTTCGGCAAGGCCATCAATGAACTGGTGCTGGGCGCCGATTCGAAGCTGATCGACGCACAACGCGCCGGCGCCACCCAGACGCCGGGTGGCACCGGGGCCCTGCGTCTGAGCGCGGACTTCATCGCCCAGTGCCTGCCAGGGCGCGGCGTGTGGTTGAGCAACCCGACCTGGCCAATCCACGAAACGATTTTCGCGGCAGCCAAGGTCAAGGTCAGCCACTACCCGTACGTGGGCAGCGACAACCGTCTCGATGTCGACGGCATGCTGGCGGCGCTCAATGAAGCTCCCAAGGGCGACGTGGTGTTGCTGCACGCCTGCTGCCACAACCCGACCGGTTTCGACCTGTCCCGGGATGACTGGCAGCGGGTGCTGGAGGTCGTACGCAAGCGCGAACTGCTGCCGCTGATCGACTTCGCCTATCAAGGATTCGGCGACGGCCTGGAACAGGACGCCTGGTCGACCCGGCTGTTCGCCGCCGAGTTGCCGGAACTGCTGATCACCAGCTCCTGCTCGAAGAACTTCGGCCTGTACCGCGACCGCACCGGTGCGCTGATTGTCTGCGCGAAAAGCGCCGACAAGCTCACCGACATTCGCAGCCAACTGGCCAACATCGCCCGCAACCTGTGGTCGACACCACCGGATCACGGTGCAGCGGTGGTCGCGACCATCCTCGGCGACCCAGAGTTGAAAAACCTCTGGGCCGACGAAGTGGAAGCCATGCGCCTGCGCATCGCCCAACTGCGCAGCGGTCTGGTGGAGGCACTGGAGCCTCATGGTTTGCGCGAGCGTTTTGCGCACATTGGCGTGCAACGCGGGATGTTTTCCTACACCGGCCTGTCGCCGGAACACGTGAAGAACCTGCGCGATCACCACAGCGTGTACATGGTCAGCTCAGGGCGAGCCAACGTCGCGGGCATCGATGCCACGCGCCTGGACCTGCTGGCCGAGGCGATTGCCAGCGTCTGCAAGTAACCCTCACACACTGCAAATCCCCTGTGGGAGCGAGCTTGCTCGCGATAGCGGTCTATCAGACGACATGTATGTTGGATGACACACCGCCATCGCAAGCAAGCTCGCTCCCACATTTTGTTTTGTGTTGCCCCTCTGGATCTGTCTATACAACCCCGTCCGTCGAAACAAATAGATATAAAAGTCTGTTTGTCATTTTCAGTGCTGTATCCTGCCAAGGCTTTTTCTAAAGCGCGGATCGACCAGATCTATCAACAGACTTAGCGAGGAGCGCAACCATGCACGAGATTCCCAATCTCCCCTTCCCAAGCCTGCACGTACCTGAGCAGACGACCACGCAGCAAGCCGGCGCCCAACAACCCGAGCCGAAAGAAGCCACTGACAGCCGCCAGGCTGACAGAGAAGACTGAAACACCCGCCGTACAGACCGTGTGGAAAGCGCTAACATGCGCTTTCCACACTGCCTGAAACGAGCCTCCCCCATGACCGACGAATTCAGCGAAGCGCAGGCCGGCGTCCTGATCGGCACCGCCGAAAAAATGATCGAAATCTGGAATCGCCTCTCCCCCGAGAAACAAGCCGCCTTGCTCGCCCGTTTCGGCACCCAGGAAAATGCGCTGGCCGCCCTGGTCACCACGCAACTGGTCGCCCCCATCAAGGCCGAATGACACCACCGGGCAAATAGTTTTACTTTTTCACAACCTGCAACCGTCCACACCGCTATCATAAGCAGCCTATCTATCCTGCTTTACCGTGGACCTTTCCCATGCCTGAAAACCAGCGCCCCCTGGCGGTCACGCTGCAAGTCGTTTCCATCGTCCTTTTCACCTTCATCGGCTACCTGAACATCGGCATTCCCCTGGCCGTATTGCCCGGCTATGTCCACAGCGACCTGGGCTTTGGCGCGGTGATCGCGGGCCTGGTGATCAGCGTGCAATACCTGGCCACCCTGCTCAGCCGCCCGTATGCCGGGAAAATCATCGACAACAAGGGCAGCAAGCTGGCGGTGATGTATGGCCTGGCCGGTTGCGGCCTGAGCGGTGTGTTCATGTTGATCTCGGCCTGGACCCAAAGCCTGCCGACCCTGAGCCTGATCAGCCTGTTGATCGGCCGTCTGGTGCTCGGCAGCGCGGAAAGCTTGGTGGGCTCGGGCTCGATCGGCTGGGGCATCGGCCGGGTCGGCGCGGCGAACACCGCCAAAGTCATCTCCTGGAACGGGATCGCCAGCTACGGCGCACTGGCCGTGGGCGCGCCTTTGGGCGTGCTGATCGTCCACCAGTTGGGCTTGTGGAGCATGGGCGTGAGCATTGTCTTGCTGGCCGTGCTCGGCCTGCTGCTGGCCTGGCCGAAAACCGCCGCACCGATCGTGGCCGGTGAACGCCTGCCGTTCATGCACGTGCTCGGGCGGGTCTTTCCCCACGGTTGCGGCCTGGCCCTGGGTTCCATCGGTTTTGGCACCATCGCCACCTTCATCACCCTGTATTACGCCACGCAACACTGGGACAACGCGGTGCTGTGCCTGAGCCTGTTCGGCGCCAGCTTCATCGGCGCGCGCCTGCTGTTCGGCAGCCTGATCAACCGCCTCGGCGGCTTTCGCGTGGCCATTGCCTGCCTGTCCGTGGAAACCCTGGGATTGCTGTTGCTGTGGCTGGCACCGGATGCCCATTGGGCACTGGCGGGTGCGGCGCTGAGCGGTTTCGGCTTTTCGCTGGTGTTTCCGGCACTGGGGGTGGAAGCGGTCAACCTGGTCCCGGCCTCCAGCCGTGGTGCTGCCGTCGGCGCCTACTCGCTGTTCATCGACCTGTCGCTGGGGATCACCGGGCCGCTGGCCGGGGCCATTGCAGCCGGGTTCGGCTTCGCTTCGATCTTCCTGTTCGCCGCCCTCGCCGCGGTGAGCGGATTGATCCTGAGCCTTTACCTGTACCGGCAGGCACCCAAGCAACGCGAAGCGCGGGACACCCGCTAGAAATCGACCTTGCCGCGCCCGGCCTTGATGTTGCCGCGCTTGCTCTTGGATTCGAGGCGACGGGTCTTCGAGCCAAGAGTCGGCTTGGTCGGGCGGCGCTTTTTCTCGACCTTGGTGGCGCCCTGGATCAACTCGACCAAACGCTCCAGCGCATCAGCACGGTTCTGCTCCTGCGTCCGGTACTGCTGGGCCTTGATGATCAACACCCCGTCGCTGGTGATGCGGCTGTCGCGCAGTGCCAGCAGCCGCTCCTTGTAAAACTCGGGCAAAGACGACGCCGGAATGTCGAAGCGCAGGTGCACCGCGCTGGAGACCTTGTTGACGTTCTGCCCACCGGCGCCCTGGGCGCGAATGGCCGTCAACTCGATCTCGGCATCCGGCAGATGCACGTTGTTGGAAATCACCAGCATGGAAAAGCGTCCGTATTCGAGGGTGTTCAGGATACCGCGATGCGGACCTTGTGGGAGCGTGGCTTGCCCGCGATTCAGGCGCCACGGTTTATCAGGTACACCGCGTTATCGTTCATCGCGGGCAAGCCGCGCTCCTACAGTTTTTTGCAGCGCGCACACAAAAAACCCGGCACATGGCCGGGTTCGTTGTTTCTGCGACTGAGTTACTTCACTGCAGCCTGCAATGCGTGTTGCGCACTACGCTTGTTCTTGATGCCGTAGCAGACCCACATGAACACGAGCCACACCGGAATCGCGTACACCGAAGTCTGGATCCCCGGAATCAACAGCATCACGCCAAGGATGAACAACACGAACGCCAGGCAGATGTAGTTGCCGTACGGGTACCAAAAGGCCTTGAACAACGGCGTCTGCTTGGTCTTGTTCATGTGCTGGCGGAACTTGAAGTGCGAGTAGCTGATCATCGCCCAGTTGATCACCAGGGTGGCCACCACCAGCGACATCAGCAGTTCCAGCGCGCTGTGCGGGATCAGGTAGTTCAGCAGTACCGCGATCAGGGTCACGGCGGCCGAGGCCAGGATCGAACGCACCGGCACGCCACGCTTGTCGATCTTCGCCAGGCCTTTCGGCGCGTCGCCCTGTTCGGCCATGCCCAGCAGCATGCGGCTGTTGCAGTAGGTGCCGCTGTTGTACACCGACAACGCCGCGGTCAGGACCACGAAGTTGAGGATGTGCGCGGCGGTGTTGCTGCCCAGCATCGAGAACACTTGCACGAACGGGCTGCCGCTGTAGGAATCACCGGAAGCGTTCAGGGTGGTCAGCAAGCTGTCCCACGGGGTCAACGACAGCAGGATGATCAGGGCACCGATGTAGAAAATCAGGATCCGGTAGATCACCTGGTTGATGGCTTTCGGGATCACGGTTTTCGGCTTGTCGGCCTCGGCAGCGGTGAAGCCGAGCATTTCCAGGCCACCGAAGGAAAACATGATGAACGCCATGGCCATCACCAGACCGCTGATGCCGTTCGGGAAGAAGCCACCGTGGGACCACAGGTTGCTGACCGCTGCTTGCGGGCCGCCATTGCCGCTGACCAGCAGGTAGCTGCCCAGGGCGATCATGCCGACGATCGCCACGACCTTGATGATCGCGAACCAGAACTCGGCCTCGCCGAACACTTTGACGTTGGCCAGGTTGATCGCGTTGATCAGCACGAAGAAGGCCGCTGCGGAGACCCAGGTCGGGATGTCCGGCGCCCAGTAGTGGATGTATTTGCCGACGGCCGTCAACTCGGACATGCCCACCAGGATGTACAGGATCCAGCAGTTCCAGCCCGACAGGAAGCCGGCAAAGCCGCCCCAGTACTTGTGCGCAAAGTGGCTGAAGGAGCCGGCCACCGGATCTTCGACGATCATTTCGCCCAGTTGGCGCATGATCATGAAGGCGATGAAGCCGCAGATGGCGTAGCCGAGGATCATCGACGGGCCGGCGGATTTCAGTACCCCGGCCGAGCCGAGGAACAAGCCGGTACCGATTGCGCCACCGAGGGCGATCAATTGAATGTGGCGATTTTTCAGGCCGCGTTTCAGCTCGCCTGATTGCGGGTTTTGTCCACTCATGAAAAGGGTCTCACGCAAGGTTTGATGATGTTCAGTAGACGTTGCTGCTCAGCAAAGGCGTTAAGCGGCACCGATCAAACCCCAGCGCAGGCACCAGGAGTTCAGCGTATTTACAACGGTCATGCGTCACCTGTTTGTTTTTATCTGTGACGAAATCGAACCCGACACGCTCGTGACGCGACGGAGTGAACAAGGCGGATAGCCTTGAGGTTTGCGCTGATGCGCAGGAGGTCACAGGTAAAACGCGGCGCATTGTACACCTGTAACCCCCTGCTGCCAGACCCGCTGGACAAGCGTGTCTATGGCCGGGATTGCCTGTGTCCGCCCCGAAGAGCCCGGGCGGCTGCAAAAAATGGGTCAGACCCTTGCGGATCATCGACGGGAAAGGCAGGAAAACCGCCCCTCGCAGAGAGATGGAGATGGATTGCGGCGTTCATTGCGCCTCCTTTTTGTTATGCACCTGCACGACAGGCATGGCGCGCATCTGACCCTGCATGGCGTGTTGAAACAAGCGGGCTAGAGGGTTGGGAGAAGGATGCAAGGCAATGATGCGTAAGACTTTTCTTACAGTGTTCGAGAGAAGGCGATTTCACGGGGTTAATCTGCGGATTTCGTCAGGTTTTCTTTACAGGGCGTAATTTAGGCTTTCCACTTCGGACATCCCGGCGCGGCAACTGGCGCTATCGCGGGAAAGACACATAACGCAATACCTGTAGGAGCCGGCTTGCTGGCGATGGTCGTTACCGATAACGCGTATGAACTGGATAAACGCGGTGCACTTGAGTCCATCGCCAGCAAGCCGGCTCCTACTAGGGACCGTGGCTACGCTGAAAATGAAGTGGACTCCAAACCATTGAAAGCCCCCCCAAAAAAAACGCCAACCCGAAGGTTGGCGTTTTTTATCAAGCGCTCAGCCGATTACTCAGGCTTGCGACGACCAAAGCCCGGACGCTGGCCGGAACCGGCCGGTGCGCCACGGCGCTTGCCCGATGACTTGTCGCCATCGACCAGTTTGATCCCCGGACGCTTCGGCGCCGGCTTGGCCGGGCGCTTGGTGTCGGCCGGGCGGTCGGCTACCGGCGTACCACGACCTTCGCCACGCTCGGTACGGCCATTGGCCGGACGTGGCGTGCGTGGACCGCGTTCGCCGTCCTGACGCGCAGCTGGCTTGCGGCCTGGACGCTCGCCTTCGATCTGCGGCTCGCGGCTGGCACGTGGCGCGGCAGGTGCGGTGGCTGCGCCAGTCGCTGGACGCAGGGTACGCACGCGCTCGGCCTTGGCCATCGGACGCGACGACTTGCGCTGCATACGGTCAAGCTTGTCTTTGCTCTTGGCGTTCATCTGCGGCATCGCGACCGGCGTCAGGCCGACCTCGGCACTGAGGATGTCGACTTCGTACTGGCTCATTTCGCGCCAGCGACCCATCGGCAGGTCCGAGTTGAGGAACACCGGACCGAAACGCACGCGCTTCAGGCGGCTGACCACCAGACCCTGGGATTCCCACAGGCGACGAACTTCGCGGTTACGACCTTCCATCACCACGCAGTGGTACCAATGGTTGAAGCCTTCACCACCCGGAGCCTGCTTGATGTCGGTGAACTTGGCCGGGCCATCTTCAAGGACAACGCCAGCCTTCAGGCGCTCGATCATCTCGTCATCGACTTCGCCACGCACACGCACCGCGTATTCACGGTCCATTTCGTAGGAAGGGTGCATCAGGCGGTTGGCCAGCTCACCGTCGGTGGTGAACATCAGCAAACCGGTGGTGTTGATGTCCAGACGACCGATGTTGATCCAGCGGCCTTCTTTCGGCTTTGGCATTTTGTCGAACACGGTCGGGCGACCTTCCGGGTCGACACGGGTGCAGATCTCGCCGTCGGGCTTGTTGTACATGATCACGCGGCGGACCGACTCGGCGGCCTCTTCGCGCTTGATCACCTTGCCATCGATGGTGATGGCGTCGTGCATGTCGACGCGCTGGCCAAGGGTGGCGTCTTTGCCGTTGACCTTGATGCGGCCGTGGCTGATCCAGGCTTCCACGTCACGGCGCGAGCCGACGCCGATACGGGCGAGGACTTTCTGCAGTTTTTCGCCTGCTGGGCCGATTTCCTGGTCGTCTTTCTGGTCTTTGATACTCATCTGGGCACCTCCCGGTGTGGTCTTGAAACTGGGTACTTT
Source organism: Pseudomonas sp. PB101 (assembly GCF_009764265.1). Taxonomy (GTDB): domain Bacteria; phylum Pseudomonadota; class Gammaproteobacteria; order Pseudomonadales; family Pseudomonadaceae; genus Aquipseudomonas. The sequence goes on along the minus strand of NZ_RWIR01000045.1, from coordinate 36,528 downwards.
GGCGAAGGGATCGCCGAAGGGTAGCGAATCATACGCGCATGCGGGCGTTTGCGCATCAGAGACTAGCTGATCAAGGCAAGGTTATTGGTTTTTCCGCCGATCGGTGATCGCGCAAGGTCACCCACTTCCTGTAGGAGCCGGCTTGCTGGCGATGAGGTCACCGCGGTCCCTCAGAGATACCGCGTTGGCCGCATCGCCAGCAAGCCGGCTCCTACAGGGTCAGTCTTCGAATTCGCGGCGTTCGGCTTCGATGGCTTCAGCCAGGGCAAGGGCTTCGGCTTCTTCGTCCGACAGCTGCGGCTCGGGTTTCGGCTGTTCGAGGGCGGCTACAGCGGCCAGCAGCTTCTCGCGGGCTTCGGCAACGCCGAGGATGTCGTCTTCCGGCTCCGGCTCGATTTCAGGCTCAGGCTCGGGCTGTGCCGGTTCGACTTCCGACTGTTCCGGATCGAACTCAGGCGACGCGCCATCGCGCAGCAAGTCGTCGAAGTCGGTCTTGAGCCCCTCTTCCATGCTGTCCAGCTCCAACAACAGCGTGTGGAAACTGGTTTCTTCCTTTGGCTCTTCCGGCTCGGCACTGGCATCGGCCAGCTCTTGCAGCCCGGCGGGCACGGGGGCGTCGTCGAAATCGAGCACCGGGTCCGGTTCCAGCTCGCGCAGCTCCGCCAGCGGCGGCAGGTCGTCGAGGTTTTTCAGGTTGAAGTGGTCGAGGAACGCCTTGGTGGTGGCGAACATCGCCGGTTTGCCGGGCACGTCGCGGTAGCCGACGATGCGAATCCACTCGCGCTCCATCAGCGTCTTGACGATGTTGCTGTTGACCGCCACGCCCCGCACGTCTTCGATTTCACCCCGGGTGATCGGCTGGCGATAAGCGATCAGGGCCATGGTTTCCAGCATGGCGCGGGAATAACGCTGCGGGCGCTCCTCCCAAAGACGCCCGACCCACGGCGAAAATTTCTCGCGGATTTGCAGGCGATACCCCGAGGCCACCTCCTTCAATTCAAAGGCGCGGCCATCGCAAGACTTGGCGAGAATCGTCAGGGCCTTCTTGAAGACCGGCGGCTCCGGCCGTTCGCCTTCCTCGAAGAGCTCGAACAGGCTTTCCAGGGATTGCGGCTTTCCCGAGGCCAACAGAAAGGCTTCAAGCAATGGCGCCAGCTCGCGGGGTTCAGTCAGGTTCATGATTCAACTCGTTATTCGGCTCGGGCTCGCACGTGGATCGCGGCAAATGGCTCATTCTGCACCAGCTCGACCAGGGATTCCTTGACCAATTCAAGGATCGCCATGAAGGTCACCACCACCCCCAGGCGCCCTTCCTCAGCGGTGAACAGCTCGACAAACGGCACAAAACCGCCGCCCTTGAGGCGTTCCAGCACATCGCTCATGCGTTCGCGGGTCGACAGCGCCTCGCGACTGACCTGGTGGCTTTCGAACATGTCGCCACGGCGCAACACCTCGGCCATGGACAACAGCAACTCTGACAGGCGCACGTCCGGCAGCAGCTTGCGTGCTCGGGCTTCCGGGGCGTCCAGCTTGGGCACCACCACGTCGCGACCGACGCGACTCAAGCCATCGATGCCTTCGGCGGCAGCCTTGAAGCGCTCGTATTCCTGCAAGCGGCGGATCAGTTCGGCGCGCGGGTCGTCCTCTTCGTCCTCGACGGTTTCGGCCCGCGGCAGCAGCATCCGCGACTTGATCTCGGCCAGCATCGCGGCCATCACCAGGTACTCGGCGGCCAGTTCCAGGCGCACCGACTGCATCAACTCGACGTAGCCCATGTACTGGCGAGTGATTTCCGCCACCGGGATGTCGAGGATGTTGATGTTCTGTTTGCGGATCAGGTACAGCAGCAGGTCGAGGGGGCCTTCAAAGGCTTCGAGAAAGACTTCGAGGGCATCCGGCGGGATGTACAGGTCCAGCGGCATTTCCATGACCGCCTGGCCATAGACCATGGCGAAGGGCAGTTCCTGCTGCGCTCCGGCCTGACTGTCGACGGGTTCTACTGCGGACATCTAGGCCTCGACCATGAACGGCGTCGGGTCACCGCAACCAACGCGAATGACTTCCGGCTCGCCGTCGGCGAGGTTGATCACGGTGGACGCCTTGATCCCGCCAAAGCCGCCATCGATGATCAGGTCGACCTGGTGCTCGAGCAATTGGCGCATTTCATAGGGGTCATACATCGGGTCGGTTTCGCCGGGCATGATCAGACTCACGCTCATCAACGGCTCGCCGAGTTGCTCCAGCAGTGCCAAGGCAATCGGATGGCTCGGCACCCGCAGGCCGATGGTGCGTTTTTTCGGGTGCAGCAACAGCCGCGGCACTTCACGGGTAGCGTTGAGAATGAAGGTGTACGGGCCCGGCAGGTGGGCCTTGAGCAAGCGGAAAGTGCCGGTGTCGATCTTGGCGAACAGCCCGAGTTGCGACAGGTCGCAGCAAATCAGCGCGAAGTTGTGCTTTTCATCCAGCCCGCGCAAACGTCGTACACGCTCCACAGCCACCTTGTCGCCGATCTGGCAACCAATGGCGTAGGAAGAGTCCGTGGGATAAATCACCACCCCGCCCTTGCGGATGATTTCGACGGCCTGTTTGATCAGGCGCGCTTGCGGGTTTTCCGGATGAATCTGGAAAAATTGACTCACGTTCTCTACCTGTTCAAACGGCGGCAATAATTGGGTCATGTTTGAATCGACACCATAGTGGTGGCAGATCCTCCGGGAGCGGCCGGTATTCACCGATCTCCGACCAGCCTCCAGGGCCATGAAAATCACTGCCGGCACTGACCAGCAGACCGAACTCACGGGCCAGAATGGCCAGGCTGCCCACTTGCTCGGCAGGCTGGTAGCCATTGACCACTTCGATGGCGTGGCCCCCTGCTTGAATATAGTCGGCAATCAGGCGACGTCGCTTGCTTCGGGTGAATTCGTAGTGCCAGGGATGCGCCAGGCTGACCCAGGCCTTGGCCGCGCGCAGGGTCTCGACGGTTTCTTCCAGCGTCGGCCAGTGTTGCTTGACGTCGCCCAGCTTGCCGGCGCCCAGCCATTTGCGGAACGCCTCGGCGCGGTCCTTGACGAAACCTTCGCGCACCATCCAGTCGGCGAAATGCGGGCGGGCCGGCGCGTTGCCGCTGTCGCCCAGCGCCTGCTGGATCTGCCGGGCGCCCTCCAGCGCCCCCGGCATGCCCTTGAGCGCCAGCTTGCGGCTGATTTCCTCGGAGCGCAGCCAGCGGCCATCATGCAGTCTGGCGATGGCCTCGACCAACGGCGCGGCGTTCACGTCAAAACCGTAGCCCAGCACATGAATGGTCGCGCCGCCCCAGGTGCAGGACAGTTCGACGCCATTGACCAGTTGCATCCCCAGCGCGGTAGCCGCCTGGCGGGCCTCGTCGAGGCCCTCGAGGGTGTCGTGATCGGTCAAGGCCAGGACTCGCACGCCTTTCTCGAACGCCCGCGCCACCAGTACCGCAGGCGCCAAAGCGCCATCGGAGGCCGTGCTATGGCAGTGCAAATCAACATTCACAGGGGTTTGTAACCTCAATTCAGCTGGCGCTATCGCGCGCCCGTATGTTTGTTATTATGCCGCCACATCCTGCTTCTGGCTGCCACTGTGAAACAATTCATCGATTTCATCCCGCTCCTGCTGTTTTTCATCGTCTTCAAAATCGATCCACGGGTCGTCGACATCGCCGGCCACGAGGTCACTGTAGGCGGTATCTACAGCGCCACCGCGATGCTGATCATCAGTTCCCTGGTGGTCTACGGCACGCTGTTCATCAAGCAGCGCAAGCTGGAGAAGAGCCAGTGGCTGACCCTGATCGCCTGCCTGGTCTTCGGCAGCCTGACCCTGGCGTTCCACAGCGAAACGTTCCTGAAGTGGAAAGCGCCGGTGGTCAACTGGCTGTTCGCCCTGGCGTTCATCGGCAGTCACTTCGTCGGTGACAGCCTGCTGATCAAACGCATCATGGGCCACGCGCTGACCTTGCCGGAACCGGTCTGGACGCGCCTGAACATCGCCTGGATCGCCTTCTTCCTGTTTTGCGGTGCCGCCAACCTGTTTGTCGCGTTCACCTTCCAGAGCTACTGGGTCGACTTCAAGGTCTTCGGCAGCCTGGGCATGACTTTGCTGTTCCTGGTCGGTCAGGGCATCTACCTGTCCCGCCATCTGCACGATGCCGACACCACTACGCCAAAAACCGAGGACTGACATGCTTTACGCAATCATTGCCACAGACGTCGCCAACTCCCTGGAAGCCCGCCTGGCCGCACGGCCTGCGCACCTCGAGCGCCTGCAAGTGCTCAGGGGCGAAGGCCGCATCGTTCTGGCCGGTCCACACCCGGCGGTCGACAGCAATGATCCGGGCGCGGCGGGTTTCACCGGCAGCCTGATCGTCGCCGAATTCGATTCCCTGAGCGCCGCCCAGGCCTGGGCCGACGCCGATCCGTACATCGCCGCAGGTGTCTACGCCAACGTTCTGGTGAAGCCGTTCAAGCAAGTCCTGCCATAACTTGTCCCCACGCGGTGAACCATATCGGTTCATCGCGTTCTCAATCGCTCATTATTCTCGTTTGCCGGCCGACAACTTTTCCAATACTCGTATTGGAACCAGGAGTCGCCATGCGCAAAGGTCCGTTGTGCCTGATGTTGGTCACGTTATCGATCGTGGCGCCCGCCCACGGTGAAGACTACGCCGAGGGTGGAAACTCGACGCCGCTGTCCTTGAGCGCCGGCAGCCAGATCACCGAGCTGCAGCAACGCTTGAAAGAAAGCGAACGGCAACGGGAAGAATTGAACAAACAATTGCAAACTGCCGACGGCGAACGCGAAAGCCCGCTGCTGGCCCGGTTGCGCCAGGAGAACCAGCGTTTGAAGCTGCAACTCAAGGAAGCCCAGGCCAGCAGTCCGCTGCCGCGCTTGCTGACAGACCAGCAACAATGGTTTGTCATTGGCGCGGGGGTAGCGCTATTGGCTCTGCTCTGCGGTATCTTCGCCAGTGGAGCAAGTCGAAAACGTCGACAATGGCTAAATTGAGTGAGTCATGAGCGAGCTGTTACTGATTGATGATGACCAGGAGCTGTGTGAGCTCCTGAGCAGTTGGCTGAGCCAGGAAGGCTTTCAGGTACGTGCCTGTCACGATGGCCAGAGCGCTCGTCGGGCATTGGCCGAAACCGCCCCGGCGGCCGTGGTGCTGGATGTGATGCTGCCCGATGGCAGCGGTCTGGAACTGCTCAAGCAGTTGCGCAACGATCACCCGGATTTGCCGGTGCTGATGCTCTCGGCCCGGGGCGAGCCGCTGGACCGTATCCTCGGCCTGGAACTGGGCGCCGACGATTACCTGGCCAAGCCCTGCGACCCGCGGGAACTGACCGCCCGCCTGCGCGCCGTCCTGCGTCGCAGCCACCCGGCAGCGGTGTCCAGCCAAATGGAACTGGGCGACCTGTGTTTCAGCCCGGTGCGCGGCGTGGTCAGCATCGACGAACAGGAGTTCACCCTCACCGTTTCCGAAAGCCGCCTGCTCGAAGCCCTGCTCAAGCAACCCGGCGAGCCCCTGGACAAACAGGAGTTGGCGCAGATCGCCCTCGGCCGCAAGCTGACCCTGTACGACCGCAGCCTGGACATGCACGTCAGCAATCTGCGCAAGAAGATCGGCCCGCACCCCGACGGCCGGCCGCGCATCGTGGCCCTGCGCAGCCGTGGTTACTACTACAGCCTCTGATCTCCACCGTCCTGTGTAGGAGCTGGCTTGCCGGCGATGGCGGCGCTCCTGACACACCGCGTCGTATGAATCGCCAGCAAGCCGGCTCAGGGTCGGAGTTGTGTCAGGCGGATGCGAAATCGTCTTTACCCAAGCTTTACGCTCCGCTGACTGCCGCTGACCTTGATCTGCGTAATCTGCACTCATCCGGAACGTACCGGGAACGAGACAAGGAGATACACCATGCGCAAGACTCTTATCGCTCTGATGTTCGCTGCCGCCCTGCCGACCGTTGCCATGGCCATGCCTGAAGACGCAGGCCCGATGGGTGGGCCGATGGACGGCTCGCGCCACGGCGGTCAGATGCACGGCATGCACGGCAAAGGACCGTACAGTCAACTGGACCTGAGCCGCGAGCAGCGCGAGCAGATCCGCAAGATCATGGGCGAACAGATGCACGAGCGTAAGCAACTGGTCGATAAATACCTGGAGAAACTCTCGCCAGCCGACCAGAAAGCCATGAAAGACGAGATGGCGGCCAAGCACCAGAAAGCCGAAGCTGACGTGCGCGCCGTGTTGAAACCGGATCAACAGAAGAAATTCGACGAGATCCAGAAGAAACAGGCCGAGCGTCGCGCCGAGTGGGCTGAATTCAAGGCCTGGAAAGCGCAGCAACCGCAAAAAGCGCAATAATGCGCTGACCCCGGACCCAATGGCTTATCACCGTTGGGTCTGAAGTTTTTACTGTAGGAGCGAGCTTGCTCGCGATGGACGTCAACGATAACGCGCGGCATCAGGCAGCACGTGTCGTCTATTCGTTTTTCGCGAGCAGGCTCGCTCCTACATAGAATTGTATCGTTCGAGGATTTTCCGTGCGTTCATTGTTCTGGCGTATCCTGGCCAGCTTCTGGCTGGCCATCACTCTGGTTGCGGGGCTTTCCATCCTGCTCGGGCACATGCTCAACCAGGACGCCTGGATTCTCAGCCGTCACCCGGGCCTCAACACGCTGGCCGAACAATGGACGCAAACCTACGAATCCCAGGGCGAAGACGCTGCCCAGGACCTTCTGCAGGAGCGCAAACACCAGTATCACATCGACGTCCAGGTGCTCAACGAGAGCGGCGATCCGGTGGTGCGCGGCACCTTCCCCAAACGTGCGGCGGCCTTTGAGGCGCGCCAGAACAACGATGACCGACGCCTGCCATGGCGGCGCCTGACCGATGAGTTCACCAGCGAAAAAACCGGTGACACCTACCTGTTCATCTACCGCATACCGCACCCGGAGCTGGACGCCTGGCACCGCGAAAGCCTGCTCTGGCCGCTCAGTGCGCTGGGGATCGCCCTGGTGGTGCTGACCCTGTTCAGCCTGTTGGTGACCTTTTCCATCACCCGCCCGCTCAGCCGTCTGCGCGGCGCGGTGCATGACCTTGGACAAACCACCTATCAACAGAACAGCCTGGTCAAACTGGCCAATCGTCGCGATGAATTTGGTGTGCTGGCCAACGACTTCAATCGCATGGGCGCGCGCCTGCAAAGCCTGATTGGCAGCCAGCGGCAATTGCTGCGTGATGTCTCCCACGAACTGCGTTCGCCCCTCGCCCGCCTGCGTATCGCGCTGGCGCTCGCCGAACGGGCCGGCCCGCAGGAACGCGAACAGCTCTGGCCGCGCCTGACCCGAGAGTGCGACCGGCTGGAAGCGCTGATCAGCGAAATCCTCGTGCTGGCGCGGGTCGACTCCGACAACGCCAGCGCCGAAGAGGTGGATTTGAACGCCTTGCTCAGTACCCTGCAAAAGGATGCGCAACTCGGTTCACCCGAGCAGCTCGTGCAGCTCGAAGCCGAGTCGCAACTGAACCTGAAGGGCTGGCCGACCATGATCGAACGGGCCGTGGACAACCTGCTGCGCAATGCCCAGCGCTTCAATCCGGCGGGTGGCCTGCCGATCGAGATGCAGGCGCTGCGTCAGGGTGAGCGGATCGTCGTGACCGTGCGCGATCACGGGCCCGGGGTCAGTGCCGAACATTTGAGCCAGCTCGGTGAGCCGTTCTATCGGGCGCCGGGGCAGACCGCGGCCGGACATGGCCTGGGCCTGGCCATCGCCCGCCGTGCGGCGGAGCGACATGGCGGCAGCCTGGTGCTGGCCAATCACCCGGAGGGCGGGTTCATTGCCAGTATTGAATTGCCGTTGGTGCCTGGGGCTGTCGTTCAGCCCTGATCCTGGTTTGAACTACACAGCTCTACTGTGGGAGCGAGCTTGCTCGCGATGACGGCGGCACACTCAACAATCAAATTGACTGACCGGCCGCTATCGCGAGCAGGCTCGCTCCCACAGGTTTTGCGGTGTCAGGCCTTGCCTGGCCAGGCGCTGACGAATTCGGCGAGGTCGACTTTCTCGGCCACTCGCGGTTCTTTTTGCGGCGTGCCCAGATACAGGAAGGCAATCACCTCCTCCCCTTCCGCCAGGCCCAACCCCTTGGCCACATGCGCCGAGTAAGCCAGGTCGCCGGTACGCCACACCGCACCAATGCCCTGGGCATAGGCCGCGAGCAAAATCCCGTGGGCCGCGCAGCCCGCCGCCAGCAGTTGCTCGGACTTGGGATACTTGAAGTGCTCCTGCACGCGGGCGATCACCACCACCACCAACGGCGCCCGCAGCGGACCATTGCGCGCCTTGTCGATGGCCGCTTCATTGACTTCAATGTCCGCAAGCTTTGCCGCTTCAGCCAGCAACTCGCCCATTTGCTCACGCGCCGCGCCTTCCACCGTCAGGAAGCGCCAAGGCTGCAAGTGACCGTGATCCGGGGCGCGCATGGCGGCGCCGAACAACACCTCGCGCTGCTCGGCGGTGGGTGCAGGTTCAACAAGTCGGGGAACGGAAACACGGTTGAGCAAAACGTCGAGAGCCTGCATCGGCCACCTCCTGAAAAATGAGTGCGGCTATTCTAGCTGTAACTGTCGCAGCGGTGCCGGTTTACATGCCCTGTCTCACGGGTAGAATGGCGCCCTTTCCCCTATCAGCCGAGCGGACCTCATGGCGTTGCCGACCTTACGGATCATTGGTTTCATCATCGGCATCTTCCTGATCACGCTGGCGATCTCCATGGTCGTGCCCATGGCCACGCTGGTCATTTTCGAGCGCACCAGCGATCTGCCGTCGTTCCTCTGGGCCAGCATGATCACCTTTGTCGCCGGGCTGGCGCTGGTGATTCCGGGCCGCCCCGAGCACATCCACCTGCGCCCCCGGGACATGTACCTGCTGACAGTCAGCAGTTGGCTGGTGGTGTGCATCTTCGCCGCATTGCCGTTCCTGCTGACCCAGCACATCAGCTACACCGATTCATTCTTCGAAAGCATGTCCGGCATCACCGCCACCGGCGCCACCGTGCTCAACGGCCTGGACACCATGTCCCCCGGCATCCTGATGTGGCGCTCGTTGCTGCACTGGATCGGCGGCATCGGCTTTATCGGCATGGCGGTGGCGATCCTGCCGCTGCTGCGCATCGGTGGCATGCGGCTGTTCCAGACCGAATCGTCGGACCGCTCGGAAAAAGTCATGCCCCGTTCGCACATGGTGGCGCGCTTGATCGTGGCGGCCTACGTCGGCATTACCATTGTCGGCAGCCTGGCGTTCTGGTGGGCCGGGATGAGCCTGTTCGATGCGATCAACCATGCGATGTCAGCGATTTCCACCGGCGGCTTCTCCACCTCCGACCAGTCTTTGGCCAAGTGGCCGCAACCGGCGGTGCACTGGGTCGCGATCGTCATCATGATTCTCGGCGCCCTGCCGTTCACCCTGTATGTGGCAACGTTGCGTGGTAACCGTCGGGCGTTGATCAAGGATCAGCAGGTGCAAGGTTTGCTCGGCATGCTGCTGGTGACCTGGCTGGTGCTCGGCACCTGGTACTGGTGGACGACCCAGCTGCATTGGCTGGATGCGCTGCGGCATGTGGCGCTGAACGTGACGTCGGTGGTGACGACGACCGGTTTCGCGCTGGGGGACTACAGCCTGTGGGGCAATTTCTCGCTGATGCTGTTCTTCTATCTTGGGTTTGTCGGCGGTTGCTCAGGCTCGACCGCGGGCGGCATCAAGATTTTCCGCTTCCAGGTGGCCTATATCCTGCTCAAGGCCAACCTTAACCAGCTGATTCACCCGCGCGCGGTCATCAAGCAGAAGTACAACGGTCACCGTCTCGACGAAGAGATCGTACGTTCGATCCTCACCTTTTCGTTCTTCTTTGCGATCACTATCTGCGTGATTGCGCTGTTGCTGTCGCTGCTCGGCGTGGACTGGATGACCGCCCTCACCGGCGCGGCCAGTACCGTGTCCGGTGTCGGCCCGGGGCTCGGCGAGACCATCGGCCCGGCGGGCAACTTCGCGACCCTGCCGGATGCCGCCAAGTGGATCCTGTCGTTCGGCATGCTGCTCGGCCGACTGGAGATCATCACTGTGTTTGTGCTTTGTATTCCGGCATTTTGGCGTCATTGACCGCTTCAGGAGCCTGCATCAGCCGCATCCGGTACTCGCCGGGCGTGGCATCGAACCAGCGGCGAAAAGCCCGGAAGAAGTTGCTCGGGTCGGCGAACCCCAGCAGGTAGGCGATCTCCAGCAAGGTCATGGTCGGTTGCGCCAGGTACTGCTCGGCCAGTTCGCGCCGGGTATCGTCCAGCAGCACCTGAAAGCTCGTGCCCTCTTCCTGCAAACGCCGTTGCAGGGTGCGCTGGGAAAGATGCAGGGTCTGCGCCACGGCGTCGCGCTTGGGTTCGCCCTGGGGCAACAGGCGACACAACACCTGCCGCGCTTTGTGGGTCACGCGGCTTTCGGAAAAGCGTGCCAGGTATTCGCCGGCAAAGCGGTCATGCAGCAATGCCATGGCTTCGTTGGCCGTCGGCAGTGGGGCTTCCATGTCCGCGCGTTCGAAAATCAGCGCATCGTAAGGCGCGTTGAACACCAGCGGTGCATGGAAGGCTTGTTTGTAGGGTTCCAGGTTGACCGGCTCGGCGCCTTGCACCAACACTTTGCGCGGATGCAACGTACGCCCGGTCAACCAGCCGCACAGCGCCAGGGCGCAGGCCAGCGAAGCCTCGGCGCTTTGCCGGGTCGGTGGCAGATGGTCGCCATGCACCGTCAGAATCAGCGCGTAGCCTTCTTCCAGCAGCTTGAAACTCAGGTCGGCACTTTCGGCGATGATTCGCTGATAGCGCACCAGACGCTGAAAGCCTTCGGCCAGGGTCCGGCTGGACATCAAGGCATAACCGGTCACATGGAACTGCGCCGGCCGTACCACCTTGCCCATGTTCAGGCCGATGGCCGGGTTGCCGGACAGTTCGACGGCGCGTTGCCACAGTCGTGTCATGGAATCTTGCGGGAAGCGTGCATCCGGATCATCCAGTGCCGCGTAGTCGAGCCCCAGCTGCTTGAACAGAACCCGGCAATCCAGGCCGTCCATCTCCAGCGCTTTGACAATCCCCATCGCCCAGCTTGCAGAAGTCGTTCGTTCGCTCATGGCGTTTTCTTACATGGTGAGCCGCCTGTGACGGCTATTGACCGAAGGATACTAAAGTGGCGCCTATTGTCACTGGCTGATGCCATTGATCACTCTAGACTCAAATAAGCTACCCGCAGAACAACTTGCCGTCAGAACAATAACCACAGAGATCGCAGTCGTGGAAAACGTCAAACGATTCAACAGTTTCGCTGAGTTCTACCCTTACTACCTCAGCGAACACAGCAACAGTACCTGTCGCCGTCTGCACTTTATCGGCACAACGCTGGTTATCTTGATACTGGCGCTGACCATTGGTCGGGGTGCCTGGATGCTGTTGTGGGCCCTGCCTCTGGCCGGTTACAGCTTTGCCTGGGTCGGTCACTTCTTCTTCGAGAAGAACCGTCCGGCCACCTTCCAACATCCCTTCTACAGCCTGCTCGGCGATTTTGTCATGTACCGGGACATGGTCCTGGGGCGCGTTCCGTTCTAGCCGACAGCCGCCACAAGAGAGTTGCTCATGAATGCCAATGCCCGCTTCACCCACATGAAGGACGGCACACAGGAAGACTGGGCGATCATCGCCGCGGACTTCAGTGCCTACGCACGACAATTGCCGACCAGGATCGTGGCGCACCTGAAGTTGCTGGAGGGTGATTTTGGCGGGTTCCCGGTGGATCGCCTGACCCACTCGCTGCAAACCGCCACCCGCGCCTGGCGCGATGGTCGCGACGAAGAGTACGTGGTCTGCGCCCTGCTCCACGACATCGGCGACACCCTGGGTTCCTACAATCACCCGGACATCGCAGCGGCGATCCTCAAGCCGTTCGTCAGCGCCGAGAACCTGTGGATGGTGGAAAAGCACGGGATCTTTCAGGGCTACTACTTTTTTCATCACCTGGGCATGGATCGGCATCTGCGCGAGCAATTCCAGGACCATCCGCAATACCAGGCGACCGTCGAGTTCTGCGCCAGGTACGATGCGGCGGCGTTTGACCCGGAATATGACACGCTGCCATTGAGCTTTTTCGAGCCGATGATGGAGCGCCTGTTTGCGCACCCGAGGCATTCGATCTACAAGGCGGCGATGCAAGAGCATTCGCCAGCCTGACAGATCCGGCGGAACCATTGTGGCGAGGGGGCTTGTCGGATCGCCGCACCGCCCCGTTCGGTGGCGAAGCCGCCGTAAACCTACAAGTGCCGATCTATTGGCATTCCGTGGTGAATGGTTTTGGGGCTGCTGCGCAGCCCAACGGGGGCAAGCCCCCTCGCCACAAAAATCAAATCAATCAAGCCAGTTCTGCGACTTTAGCCGCCTTCAACTGCGCCTCCCGCGCCTGCGCATCCGCCAACCGATACAGCTCGATCGAACCATCCCAATGCTCGATCAGCGCCGTGCACGACTCCACCCAGTCGCCGCAATTGAGATAGTCCACCTCGCCGACCTTGCGAATCTCGGCATGGTGAATATGCCCGCACACCACCCCGTGCAGTTCGCGCTTGACGCATTCATGGGCGATGGCTTCCTCAAAGTCGCTGATGAAGCTGACCGCGGTTTTCACCTTGTGCTTGAGATAGGCCGACAGCGACCAGTAGCCATAGCCATATCGCGCGCGCCAATGATTGAGCCAGCGGTTGAGGGTCAGGGTGAATTCGTAGGCCGAGTCACCGAGAAAGGCCAGCCAGCGATGGTAGCGGGTGATCACATCGAACTGATCGCCATGGATCACCAGCAGGTGCCGGCCGTCGGCGGTGACGTGCACGGCTTCGTCCACCAGCTGGATATTGCCCAGGATCAGCTTCGAATAGCGGCGCAGGAATTCGTCATGGTTACCGGTGACGTAGATCACCTCGGTGCCACGCTTGCTCATGGTCAACAGGCGCCGGATAACGTTGGTATGTGCCTGCGGCCAGTACATGCCGCCGCGCAGTTTCCAGCCGTCGATGATGTCGCCGACCAGGTAGATCCTGTCCGCATGGTAACCCTTGAGAAACCGCGACAGGTGTTCAGCCTGGCAATCCCGGGTGCCCAGATGCACATCGGAAATCCATAAAGTCCGTACGCGTTGCTTACGGGTGGGTTTGGCGAGCTCGGCGCTGGTCATGGGCAACCCTCAGGCAAGTTTTGCCAAGTCTGCTCCGGCCCGGTTAATCGTCCATGACAGCGCCAAGTCAGTCCTGTGACAGCGCTTGCAGGCCCGCTCGGTGTAGACTGACGCCCTGAACCGGGAGACCCGCGATGAGACCGATCCTCACGCTGCGCCAATACAGCCACGACCTGATCGTCCACAGCCACGACCACGCGCAACTGGTGTTCGGGCTTTCGGGCGCCCTGGATTTCGAGGTTGACGGCCGTGGCAGCCAGGTGGTCCAGCAGAGCTTCGTGGTGATACCGTCGGGCGCTCATCATGCGTGTGGCAGCCCCAATGGCAGCCGCTGCCTGGTGCTGGATGTGCCCAGTGAACAATGGGTCGCCCAGTCGTTGGGCGATCACGCCGAGCCAAGCCGACGTTTGCTCGACAACCCCGGCCGCCTGTCGTTGGACGCGGGACAAAGCCAACTCGTCAGTTGGCTGGCGAACAGTCCGGTCGATGACCCGCTGATCGCCCAGCAAGGCGCGGTGCTGTTGCTGGCCAGTCTGAACAACGCCAGGCCCGACGCCGTCGGCGGTCGGCGCCTGCCCTACGCTGCGCTGAACTCACACATCGATCAGTACGCGGCCTACCCGCTGCAAGTGGCCGACCTGGCCCGGGTGGCCGGCCTTTCCAGCGCCCGTTTGCATGCGCGGTTCGTGGCCGAGTGCGGGCAGACGCCGATGGACTACATCCGCAGCCGACGCTTGCACATCGCGGTGGGCTTGCTGCGCAACTCGGCGCTGGCCATCGGCGAGATTGCCAGCCGCGTCGGCTACAGCTCCCAGAGTGCGTTCGCGGCGGCGGTGCTGCGCGAGTTCGGGGCATCGCCCAGCAAACTGCGGCGCGAGACTGGCGACAAAAAACGCTAGTCTGCCGACAGACTTGCCGGGCGGTTACGCGCTTCAATGATGCCTCTGTTCGTTTGTCGTTAAGGATTGCAATGACTCCCCGTACCGCCCTTGGCGCCTTGCATATAGGCGCACTGATGTTCGGCCTGACCGGCGTGTTCGGCAAACTGGCTGCCGCGTCACCGGCGGTCATCGTGTTCGGCCGCGCCGCTTTTGCCGTGCTCGCGCTGGGTTTTTTTGCACGGTTCGCCAGCCAGACGCGCTGGCAAAAACTCGAGGCCGTGGACTGGCGTCGGCTGCTGCTCAGCGGCTTGTTGCTAGCCGGGCACTGGGTGAGCTTCTTCATTGCGGTGAAAGTCGCAGGCGTGGCGATTGCGACGCTCGGCTTCGCCAGCTTCCCGGCCTTTACCGTGATCCTCGAAGGGCTGATCTTCCGCGAGCGCATTCGCGCCAATGAAATCGTGCTGGTGCTGCTGGTGAGTGTCGGGCTGGTGCTGGTCACGCCTGACTTCGATCTGGCCAGCGGCGCCACCACCGGCCTGTTGTGGGCCGTGGCTTCCGGGTTGCTGTTCGCCCTGCTGTCGCTGACCAACCGTGCCAGCTCCGGACGCGTTCCGCCCGTGCAGGCAGCGTTGTGCCAGAACGTGGTGGTTGCCCTGTGCCTGCTGCCGGTGGCGGCGCCTCAGTTGAGCGAAGTGCGCGCCATCGACTGGCTGTGGATCGGCCTGCTCGGCGTGTTCTGTACCGGTGTCGCCCACAGCCTGTTCGTCGCCAGCCTCGCGGTGATCAAGGCACGCACCGCCGCCGTGGTATTCGCCCTGGAGCCGGTCTACGGCATCACCGTCGCGTGGCTGCTGTTCAACGAAAACCCGACCCTGCGCATGTTGCTCGGAGGCGCGCTGATCATTGTGGCGATTGTGGTGTCCAGCCGGTTCTCAAGTGGCTCCAGCAAGCAAGCCGTTGCCGCCGAGGCCGCGTCTCACTGAGTGCGGTCGTTGTGTCCCAGGTCTCGGTCCGGATCGATCTGGTCGCGGACCCGTTGCTTGAGCACCTTGGCCTCGGGGAAGCCACCGTCCGCCTTGCGCTCCCAGATCTGCACAGCGTCACAGAACACATGAAAGACCCCGCCGGTGCCCGGCACCAGGGAGACTTTGCCCAGGTCATCACCAAAGGTGCTGAGCAGTTCCTGGGCCAGCCAGGCCGCACGCAACAGCCATTGGCATTGCGTGCAATAGGTGATGACGATTTCGGGTTTGGCAGCGGTCATGATGGGACAAGGCTCCAGAGTTTGACGACGCCGCTATGATAGCCCGACCGACTGCTGCCGAGTCGCTGGAGCAGGTAGTTCCTCCAACGCGAACGCAGGCACGGTCAGGGCAGCCGGCTGGCTGTTATCGTCTGGGCTGATCACCTCCCAGTTCGACGCAATGGACAGCTCATCCAGGTTGAGCCGGTAGCCATCGTCAATCGCGGTTTCAGCGGCTATCGCCACACCCGCTGCGACCGGCTCAGACCCTTCGCTGGCTGGTACCTCGTCGCACGACGCAGGGGACGGCGGCATGACGGTCGGCCACTTCACTGGCTCGGTAAAAATCTCCGGCAACGGTTCATGCGGCGAAGGCCCATCCTCTGACGTTATGGCCTGATGTTCCCGGCGCCGACGACGAACAAACCAGAGCAGCGCCAGCAACACCATCAGCGCCGACACGCCGGTAATCTGCAGCCAGCCAATCCCGGGGCTTTCAACCTTTGCGGAGGCTCGCGCCGCGGTATCGGAAGCCATCGGTTGCGCCTTGACCTTCTTGAGTTCCGCCAGCTGGGTCTGCAGCTCGGCCAACCGCTGCTTCTGCTCGGCGATCAGCACTTCCTGGCCCTGAAGCTTCGCGTTGAGCTCATCGACAGTGGTTTGCAGGGCGCTGTCAGCCAGTTGCTCGTCAGCGGGGTCGACCGGGAGGACGTCGGCCTCCGGCGTCGTCCTGGCCACGGGTGACGGCGCTGCGACCGGTTGAACACTGGGAAATGCGGACGCAGGCGAAATCGAAACGACTTCATCAGTGGCAGGAACAACCCCAGGCGAACCCGGCGGATCGATCAGCACCGTGTACTCGCGCAGTAACCGACCGTTGGGCTGGTCGAGTTGCACGAGGAAATTCAGAAAGGGTTCGCTGACCGGTTTGCTGGAAGTCACCTGGATCAGGCGGCGATTGCCGCGCAGGACCGGGGTGAACTTCAGGTTGTCGAGGAAATACACCCGGTCGACCCCGGCGCGGCTGAACTCGTCTGCCGTTGCCAGGCTCACCGACAGCTCGCTCTCCTCCAGGCCGGCCGCATCCACCAGGGCGATATCGGCACGCAACGGCTGGTTCAGCGCCGAATGCAGGGTGATTTCCCCCAGGCCCAGCGCCAGTGTCCATGCCGAGTAAGTGACCGCGACCCCGGCCAGCAACCCCAGAGAACCAATGCGTAAAACCAATCGCCAACACTTGAGCATGAGCATCCTTGAGATCTGCAAAAACTACCCGAACAGGTTCGTACGTCCGTTACGAACACGATATTGCCGAGTAGTTCTTATAGTCTGCTCAATGCGCTGGCTCAAAAGCCTGGCGGTCGGTTATGCCTCAGGATTTTTCAAGGTTGCCCAGGATATGCCCGTGGACCCGCATGCACACCTTCAAGTCCGCCTCATCGACGCCTTCGAACAGTTCGTGGCGCAGTTGCGTGGCAATGGTTTCAATTTGTTCGATCAGGGGGCGGGCCGGCGCGCAGAGCACGATTTTCTTCGCCCGACGGTCCTCCAGCACGGCCTGGCGTTGCACCAGACCCTGGCTTTCCAGGCTGTCGAGCAAACGGGCCAGGGTCGGGCCTTCGACGCCGACGCTTTGTGCCAGCTCACGCTGGGTGGGGGCTTCTTCGAAACGCGCGAGGTGCAGCAGCACCAGCCAGCGTGCCTGGGACAAGCCCAGGCCCGCCAGTCGGCGATCCAGTTCGGCGCGCCAGCCACGGGACATCTGGGCCAATTGCATGCCAAAGCGGTGTTGATCGGTTAACGGCATAAAACACTCATGATTAGACTGAAATAAATTAAAACTAATTATTAGTCAGCTAAGCATGAGCCTCGATTTGAGGCAAGGCTTGATCTGTAGTGAATCGTTACATCAGCACTGCCGATGTCTCAAATCTCGAATTCCGACTGCAAGGCAGCGCGGACGCAGTACAAAACCCCTTCCGGTACCCTGCCTGCGAACAGCGCAGCGATCTCGGAAACCGGCGGCAACTCGCCTTCGCCGTCGAGGAAGGCGTCCTGGACTTCACCCATCAGCTCTTCAGGCAGATCCAGCGCCTGCTCCAGCGACAACTGCTGCTTGCCGATCGCTTCGGCCAGCATGGTGTAGACGTTCTTTTCCGAGCACTGCAACTGACCGGCGATCTGCACCGGCGTCATGCCGGCGCGCGCCAGGGTGATCAGTTCGTGACGCACGTCGGCCACCACCTTCGGCGCCTCGACCTGGCCGCCGAGCACTTCGAGGAACGCCTCGCCATAACGCTCGAGCTTGCGCGCGCCGACGCCGCTGACCGTGGCCATTTCCGCCAGCGAGGTGGGCTGGCTGCGGAGCATTTCCAGCAAGGTCGAATCGGGGAAGATGACGTACGGCGGCACGCCATGTTCTTCGGCGAGCTTGCGCCGCAGGGCGCGCAAGGCTTCCCACTGTTCGCGCTCTTCGCCGCGCACCAGTTGGCTCGCCTGGCTCTTGCTGCTTTTCGCCACGGTTTGCGCCTTGAGGTCGCGACGCAACTCCAGCGTCACCTCGCCCTTGAGCAGCGGCCGGCATTTGTCGCTCAGACGCAAGCCACCGTAGCCTTCGAGGTCGATGTCGGCCAGACCTCGGGCCACCAACTGACGGAACAACGAGCGCCATTCGCCCTCCGCCCTCGCCTTGCCGACACCAAACACCGACAGGTGCTGATGGCCGAAGTTGCGCACCTTTTCGTTGTCCTTGCCCAGCAATACATCCACCAGGTGCCCGACGCCGTAGCGCTGGCCGGTGCGGTAGATCGCCGACAGCGCCTGACGCGCAGGCTCGGTGGCGTCCCAGGTCTGCACGCCATCGACGCAGTTGTCGCAATGACCGCAAGGCTCGGGCATGTCTTCGTCGAAGTAGGCCAGCAGCGTTTGCCGACGGCAGCGGGTTTCTTCGCAGAGCGAGAGCATGGCGTCGAGCTTGTGTTGCTCCAGGCGCTTGTGTCGCTCGTCGCCTTCGGAGTTCTGCAACATCTGCTTGAGCATCACCACGTCTTGCAGGCCGTAGGCCATCCAGGCATCCGCCGGCAAGCCGTCACGGCCGCCGCGACCGGTCTCCTGGTAGTAGGCCTCAAGGGATTTCGGCAGATCGAGGTGCGCGACAAATCGCACGTTGGGCTTGTCGATGCCCATGCCGAACGCCACCGTCGCGACCATGATCAGGCCTTCCTCATTGAGGAAGCGCTTCTGATTGAAGGCGCGCAGATCATTGGGCAGGCCGGCGTGGTACGGCAGCGCCGGGAAGCCCTGCTCGCTGAGGAACGCGGCGACCTCCTCGACTTTCTTGCGTGAGAGGCAATAGACGATGCCGGCATCGCTGCGGCGCTCGGCAAGGAACGCCAGCAACTGCTTGCGCGGCTGTTCCTTGGGCACGATGCGATAAAAGATGTTCGGCCGGTCGAAGCTCGACAGGAAGCGCTCGGCGTCTTGCAGGTGCAGGCGGGTGACGATTTCTTCCCGGGTGCGCTTGTCGGCCGTGGCGGTCAGCGCGATGCGCGGCACGTCGGGGAACATTTCCGCCAACTGGCCCAGTTGCAGGTATTCCGGGCGGAAATCGTGGCCCCATTGCGACACGCAGTGGGCTTCGTCGATGGCGAACAGGGAAATGTTCAGCCCCTGCAGGAAGGACAGCATGCGCGGCTGGACCAGACGTTCCGGCGCCAGGTAGAGCATCTTCACTTCACCGCGGCGGATGCGCACGGCGAGGTCGCGCTGCTGCTCGGCACTGAGGGTGGAGTTCAAGGCGGCGGCGGCCACGCCCAGCTCTTCGAGGGTGGCGACCTGATCGTCCATCAGTGCGATCAGCGGCGAGACCACCACCGCCAGGCCTTCGCGCAGCAACGCCGGGACCTGGAAGCACAGGGATTTGCCGCCGCCGGTAGGCATCAGGACCAGGGCATCGCCGCCGCTGGCCACGCGCTCAATGATTGCACCCTGGCGGCCACGGAAACTGTCGTAGCCGAAGATGTCCTTGAGGACGCGTTGAGCCTGTTCGAGCATAAAAACTCCAAAAATCACCGAAACATCCCTGCAAGGCTGGTTCAGAACCCGCGACGCTGCACCGACAAATCGTAAGTGCGCATTGCATGACGCTTCACATTTCAGCCGTGACGCCAGCAGGGCATCACAAAACGCGCGAGTATACCCGAGCACCGTCCGGCAAAGGGCACCGCTGATAAGACACATCAACGCGCAAATATGCCGTGCGGCTGGCCCAAGCGCTCAAGAAGGCCTAGAATTCCCGCATCGAACATTCCCCAAGGTAGTCCTTTAATGTCCTTCGCTGAGCAACTAACCCGCCTGCAAGTATTCCTCGACGCTGATGAACTGCATGACGAGGCGCTGGACTACGTGGCCGCCCACGGCTACCTCACCGCGCTGTCGATCTGTTCCGAAACCGTTCCTGACCGTGAGTGGATCGACGCACTGTTCGCCGAAGAGCCGCATTACAGTGGCGAAGCCCAGCGCGAAGAGATCGAAGCCACGCTGATCGGCCTCAAGGCCCACATCGCCCGCCAACTGGCCTCCGACGAGGAGTTCGAGTTGCCGTGCGACCTCGACCTGGGCGACGACCCGGACGACTCCGAACTGCGCGGCTGGTGCATCGGTTTCATGGAAGGCGTGTTCCTGCGCGAAGAAGCCTGGTTTGAAACCGCCGAAGACGAAGTCAGCGAAATGCTGCTGCCGATCATGGTCGGCTCGGGCCTGTTCGACGAGCAACCGGAGTTCTCCGACATTGCCGCCGATGCCAACCTGATGGACGATATGATCGTGCAGATCCCGGAAGCCCTGACCGCGCTGTACCTGCTGTGCAACGCGCCAGACGAAAAACCGGCGATTCTCAAGCCACGTCACCACTAAGATCGGGCCTATGGACAACCCCATAGGCAACCGTCCCCTGATGTTGCGCTACGTGCTGCTGGCCATCGGCTGGCTGAGCGTGGCGCTGGGGGTGATCGGGATTTTCCTGCCGGTATTGCCCACCACGCCTTTCCTGCTGTTGGCGGCTGCCTGCTTCGCCCGTAGCTCGCCGCGTTTCTATCAATGGCTGGTGGAGCATCCACGGCTTGGTCCATGGATCCGCGATTACCTCGACGGCAACGGTATCCCGCTCAAGGGCAAGGTCTACGCCATCGGCCTGATGTGGGCGAGCATCCTCTTCTCATGCTACCTGGTGCCATTGCCCTGGGCGCGGGGCTTCATGCTGACCAGTGCGGTGCTGGTGACCCTCTACATCCTCAAGCAAAAAACCCTGCAAAAGCCCTGAAATTTCCCGAGACCTGCCCTACCCCGGCAAAAACTCCACCTAAACTCCACCCACCTACACTCGAGCAGCCAGACATGGCCCGCAGTCTGCGTAGTCCAGGATGGCCAGCGCTCCGACTTCGGCTCGGCGGTTGGGTGCTGCTGGCCGGTTTGCTGCTGACCGCATTCAATGTGGTCCGTGCCGACTGGGACTTTGCGCAGATCCTGCAAACCGTGGAAAAACGCTACGGCCTGCCGGGACCGGCTCGAAGCCGGATCGAGGCGTGGAGTCAAATGCTGCAAAGTGCACGTGGCGCGCCCGAACGTGAGCAGCTCAATACGGTCAACCGCTTCTTCAATCAGCAGCTGAATTTCCAGGACGATACACGCATCTGGCAACAGACCGACTACTGGGCCACGCCCGTCGAAGCCCTGATCAAGGGCGCCGCCGATTGCGAGGACTACGCCCTGGCGAAGTATTTCAGCCTGCGCCGGCTCGGCATCCCCAGCGAAAAGCTGCGCATCACCTACGTCAAGGCCCTCAGCCAGAACCAGGCGCACATGGTGCTGACGTTCTACAGCGCCCCCACGGCCGATCCACTGGTGCTGGACAACCTGATCGGCGAAATCCGCCCCGCCTCGCAGCGCAAAGACCTGCTGCCGGTTTACGCATTCAACGCTGAAGGCCTGTACCTGCCGGGCAAGAACGGCGGTCAGCGCAGCAGTGACTCGAAGAAGCTGTCGCGCTGGCAGGACGTGTTGAAAAAAATGCAGGCCGAAGGGTTCGACATCGGCGACGGCTAACCGCCATGGCAAGGAGCGATGTATGACACTGCGTAAACAGTTGTTCCTGGCCATCTGCCTGTTCCTGCTGGTGGCGTTCAGCGGCAGTTTTTTCGCCAGCCTGGAAAGCTCCCGCGAGCAAACGCTCAGTCAACTGCGCGCCCACGCCCAGGACGCGGCCACCGCGCTGGGGCTGTCACTGACCGCACAGGTCGACGACCCGGCGATGATGGAGCTGATGGTCAGTTCGATTTTCGACAGCGGCTATTTCAGCAGCATCCGCGTCATCAGGCTCAAGGATCAGCAGACGCTGGTGGAACGCAGTACACCAACGGAAATCGACGGTGTGCCTGGCTGGTTCGTCAAGCTGGTCAACCTGCGCCCGGAAGGTGGCGACGCCTTGATCATGCGCGGCTGGGAGCAACTGGCTCGGGTCGAAGTGCTGAGCAATCCGCAATTCGCCCTGGCCAAGCTCTGGGACAGCACCCTGGGTAGCCTGATCTGGTTGCTATGGTGCGGACTGTTCAGTGCGGTGATTGGAGGATGGATGCTGCGCCGGCAATTTCGCCCGCTCGACAGCATGGTTCGACAAGCCGAGGCCATCAGTAAACGCGAGTTTCTCAGCCTGGCGAAACTGCCACGGACACCGGAACTGAAGCGGGTGGTGCTGGCGATGAACCAGATGGTCGAGAAGCTCAAGGCGCTGTTCGCCGAAGAGGCCGCGCGCAGCGAAAAGCTGCGGGCCGAATCCTATCTGGACAGCCTCACCGGCCTGGCCAACCGACGCCTGCTCGATGAGCAACTGGCCGACTATTTGCGCGCGTGCGAACAGAGCCGCGATGGCCATTTGTTGATGTTGCGGATCAACGACCTGAACGGGCTCAACCAGCGCCTGGGCGGCCAACGCACTGACGCGCTGATCTGCGCCGTCGGCGTATTGCTCAGGCGCCTGACTCAATTGCCCGAGCGGCGCACCTGGCTGGCGGCGCGCAACCGGGGCGGCGAATTCAGCCTGTTGACCCCGGGCCTGGACGCAGAAAGTGCCGCGCGCCTGGCCGCCGATATCAGCATCAGCCTGGAAAACCTGCGCCTGACCGGCGCCAGCGATTGCATGCCGGTCGCCCATCTGGGGGTTGTCGCCTACCGCCCCGGCGAGCCGGTCAGCACCGTACTCCTGCGCCTCGATCAGGCCCTGACTGAATCACGCCAGCATCCGGGGCGACCCTGGATTCATCTAAGCCACCGCGACACGGCGCCCAATCACTCCCAGCACGACTGGCGTACCTGGATCGACGACGCTTTGACCGAGGGAAAAATGCAGCTGTACTTCCAGCCCGTCGTGCAATGCGCCGACACCCGTCAGGTGCTGCATCACAAAGTGCTCGCACGCCTGCTCGACCCACAGGGCGAGGCGATTGCCGCCGGGCATTTCCTGCCATGGATCGAACGTCTCGGCTGGTCTGCGCGTTTCGACCTGGCGATGCTCGAAGCCACGCTGGACGACCTGGTGATCAACCGCCGCCCCTTGGCACTGAGCCTGTCCGGCAGCACCCTGCGCGACCCGGTGCAATGGCGAGCAATCCTCGACCTGCTCGACTCCCTGCCGGAACTGGCGCCGCTGCTGACCCTGGAAATAGACGAACGCCAACTGCCGTCCCCCGAAGAACTGCAGCGTTTGAGCCACAGCCTGCTGGCCACGGGTTATCGAGTCGGCCTGCAACATTTTGGCGGGCGTTTCAGTCAGATCGGCAACCTCACCCAATTGGGCCTGGCGTACTTGAAGATCGATGGGGCGTACATTCGCAACATCGACGAACAGACTGACAAGCGTCTGTTTATCGAGGCGGTTTACCGGACGACCAACAGCATCGATTTGCCGTTGATTGCGGAGCAAGTAGAAACCCAAGGGGAGTTGGAAACGATCAGGGCACTGGGGATATTTGGCGTAATGGGGCGTTTGATCGGACCGCCGCAGCCGATGTGAAGTATTTGGCGCTAGTCACTTTGTTCGAATAACACGCCGCATCTTTCGAAAATCAACAAATACCTGTTAGTTATGACAGTAGCCACCTGAAGTACTTCGGGCCTTAAATAACTTCGTTTCCCTCAACAGCAAATGGAGTTATCAACATGACCGGTAAAACACCAAGCACCTCGGAGCACTTCCCTGACGTCCCCCTTGAAGTATCCACACCTGTAACTCTCGATGAAGTCCGCGATTCCAGCAATAATCTCATTGATGATAACGGCATCACGTACGATAAAACCCTGACCTTCAAAGGCACGTCCGAGGTAAATACCGACCTGAGGCTGCGCGATGGCGAGATCAGGCTCACTGAGATGACCAGCAATGCTTCGGGCATTTGGGAAAAAAATTTCACGCTGTCAGACTTCAGGCGCTACACGATTTTCGCCCAGGAAAAATTCCCGCCGCAAAATAGCTCCCGACGTAAAATCTTTGTCCTGGCGACCGAAACACCCATTATCAATTCCGTCGCTGGCAAGGACGGTGCTATCGAAGAGGGCGGCACCTACGACGGCGACTGGGCAGAAATCACCGGCAATGCCCCGCCCAACGTTGAAGTCGAGGCCTTCAATGGCGACACGACAACGGGCAAGAAAGCATTGGTTAATGCTGACGGGCTGTTCCAACTGCGCCTGGATGAACTGAAAACGGGGCAATACAACATCAAGATCAAGGCACCGAACAATAAAGAGTCCACTGTGTTCAGGTTTACAGTGGCCGGGGACATGCCGCTGAGTCTTGATGATGTACTGGACGATGACGGGAACAGCGTAGAAGAGGGCGACACCACCGCCCAAACGACCCTGACCATCAAAGGCAAGGCACGCAACAATGGTGAGCTGACCCTGCTTGGCGGACAACCGGCGTCAGTGACCGTGACAGCGGGTGATTCCGGATTCTGGGAGCATACATTCAGTGATTTGCCCGCGGCGCTCTACAGCCTGACCGCTCGGACCAACTATACCCCCGTGGAAACGACCGCACCGCGGACCTTCACCGTCGATTCGACCATCAAGCCGCACAGCACCCGTATCTACGATACAAATGGCCCGATCGAGGATAACGGCAGCACCACGCAAAAATATGTTTATGTCAGGGGTGTTGCCGCACCGTTGGAGGCAATCAAGCTCAAGATCAATGGTGTCATTGTGGAAAAGGCAGAACCTGCAAATGATAAGGGCGATTGGGTCAAGCTCGTCACCGGACTGATCCCTGGAACCCGGTATGCGATGAGCGCGGTAGCCCAGTACGGCGATAACGCAGAGTCCAATACATGGACCATTACCGTTGCGCCAACCAAGAATTCCACTGAGCGTTAATTTAAAACCGAATGCAGGCAACAGAAAAAAAACCGCTCAATGCGGTTTTTTTTCATTTAAATCAATGCACATCAGATAATGATGACATAAGCCATTCCAGCCCGGCACCGAATATCCAGCCATTTCAAAAACTGCAATGCCCCCCATGAGCATAAGCCGTCTATCGGAAACCGCTGCAAGCCTGTTATTTATGACAGTAGTCAGCGTTCAAGTTTGCCTCCCTAATAACTCCGTTTACTCTCATAACCGGAGTCACCGCCATGACCAGCTTACCGACAGGCCATTCATCACTCTCTTCCGACCCAGCAATTGAAGACCTCGATCTGCTGACGATCAGGCAAGTCCTCGACCCCGACGGCATTTCCATCGTGGGCCAAACCACCTTCAAAACATCTTTCAAGGTGATCGGAAACGGTGCGGAGCCCAATAAGATCATCTGGATAGTGAATGGCTCGGATAAACTGGGCGAAGCGAACAGTGACGGCAGCGGCAATTGGGAGACGCCGCTGATCACGGTGACGAAACTTGATTGCTTCTCGATATTCGCAGTAGGCAAGTACGGCTCTGAACCTGTCTCCCTGCCCCCCAAAAAATTCACTGTAGCGACCGAAACCCCAATCATCAGAGAAGTGCGCGGGGCGACAGGCCTGATTCCAGACAATGGCACGACCTATGAAAGTTCGGTCACCATCCACGCCGATGCGGTGCCCAGCGAAGACACCCTGGCATTCGATGGGGAAACTGAACTGGAGTCCGGTTTGACCAACGGTTGCGGAAAACTCAGCATCAAACTCGTCGACCTGGAAGCAAAGACATACGCCATCAAACTCAAGTCTTCCGCGGGTAAAGAGTCCAGCGTTTTCACCTTTACCGTGAAAGCAGCGACCCCTCTGTCCATCGACGAGGTGACCGACGACGAAGGCAATCCCGTTGCAGAGGGTGCAACTACCATCCGAAGAAAGCTGACCGTCAAAGGCGGCGCACTCGCCGAGGGAAATCTTTCACTGATTGGAGGACGTCCGGAATCCGTCCCGCTGAAAGCCGATGACAAGGGTGAATGGAGCCACACCTTTACAGCGTTACCGGATGGCGATTACAGCCTCGGCGTCGAGGCTTCCTATAATGATGATGTCGACGGCCCGCGGACCTTTACCGTCAGAACGGCGCAAGCCGCTACCCTCGATACCGTCACCGATAAAAAGGGCAAGGTCGTAGACAAGGATGGCGACACCTTCGAAACAGAACTGGATGTTGAAGGCGGGGGTGAAGAGAACCAGTCAATCGAGATTTACAACGGCACCGAATCTTTAGGTATGGCAACAGTGACAAGCGGACACTACAAGCTCCCCATCGGGCCATTGGCGGAGAAATCCTATTCCCTTGTCGCCAAGGCAAAGTATGCCGATGGCGGCGAGTCTGCCCCGTATCCGTTTACCGTGAAAGGCAACCAGGCACCGAAAATCACCTTGGTTCACGACTCTGCCGGCACAGTGATTGACGACGGTGGCAGCACCCTCTCCAAGCACGTCTATGTCCGGGGTGAAACCAGGCCGCTGGCATCGGTCAGGGTCAAGATCAATGGGGTCATCGATTCGAAGCCGGAGGACTCCAACGACAATGGCCAATGGGTGAGACTTGTCAGCGCGCTGGAAGTCGGCACCACCTATGTCGTCAGCGCCGTCGATGCAGATAACCCTGATGCCGAGTCCAATACATGGACCATTAGCGTTATTGGGGCGCCCTCTCGGTAAGGGCTGGTAAACATCGAGGCTGGCAAAACGAAAAAAAACCGCTTGATGCGGTTTTTTTTCACTTCAGTCTTTA
Organism: Pseudomonas sp. PB101; assembly: GCF_009764265.1. Lineage (GTDB taxonomy): Bacteria > Pseudomonadota > Gammaproteobacteria > Pseudomonadales > Pseudomonadaceae > Aquipseudomonas. The sequence continues at coordinate 9,876 of NZ_RWIR01000045.1, read as the reverse complement.
CCACTGGTAACTCCAGCCGAGGCGGGCCGCAACCGGCTGCTCAACATCGTTACCCTTGAAATAATCGACACCGGCGTCAAGCCGCATCGACTCGGACAAGGAAACGGTAACTCCCATGCCGAACTCGAGACCCGAGCCGGACAGATCGTTGTTGAGGCTGTTTCCGTTGACCCGCACATTGTCGTCGTTGCTGGCAAACTCGTGGATCACGGCCACACTGGCGTACGGTCGCACACGGACGTCGCGCTCCAGTTTGATGCTTCGACCGGCACTGACTCCGAGCTTTGTCCGCAGTGAATCGATGTGATCGCCGTCAGCTTCCATACCGTTGTCGAGCCGGTAGTCTGCGCCTTCGATCCTCGCCGCCGACACCTGGGCTGACGGCTTGGCAAACCAGTCGTTCCCCAGGTTGATATGGCGGCCAGCCTCTACCAGCGCGCTCACCCCTGAATTGCTGTAATCGCCTTTTGCGCGCGTGCCATCGCTCATGGTGACTTTGGAGTCATTACGGAAATGGTTGAACTTGAGCGCACCATCGACGTAATAACCATTATCCGGATTCAGCCAGCCAAAATAGGGACCCACGTAGTAGCTGTCGACCGTGGCGGATGTGCCGCCATGCAGATCCAGATCGGATTGACTGTAACCGGCCAGCAGGCCGAGCCGCCAACGGCTGTCCCCCAATCGGGTATCGGCCCCCATGGAAAACCCTTGCTGCTGCTGTCGGTAGCCGACACCGGAACCATCGTCGACGTTGTACTTGTTGCCATATGGCCGTACCCAGACACCGTGAAGTCGATCGTCCGCCTGCAATTCACTCATGCGGTTTTCCAGTGACTTGGTCTCGCCATACGACACGGTCAGGGCCGTTTGAAACAGCGCCACCACCGATTGGGCACTCGAGCTGAGCCGTGTGGTCGGGTTCAGATAGAAGTCGGTTCCGCCCGATGCGTTGGCCCTTTCGGCCAGATCGTATTCCCAGGTACCCAGATCGACCCTGCCTCCCAGCAACGCAAAGGTCGCCTGATTGCTGCCGACCTGAACCAGGGTCAATGATTGCGGAGAAGCGGCATCTGTCCCCGACGCGTTGACGGCCAGCTCAAAGCTGCCCGTCGCGCTTGCCGCCTTGAGCAAGTCACTTTCGCCGGTGGCGAAATCCCCCTGCATGGCAATGATGCCGCTGCCTTCCAGGCTGCCGACCTCGAGTTGACGATAGTCACGTTGCTCGCCAGCCGCGCCGAAATTAAGCGTGCCGTCATTCATTGATAAATGGTCGATGCTGTCATCGCCAACCATCGTCAGGCTCGATTGACTGTTGATACTCAGGTTGCTGTTGTTCAGGCGCCCGGTGAAGGATGATCCGTTGTTCAAATCGACCTGGGCAGACGAGCCGTCCTCGCGCACGATGTCACCCACCATCGAAGCCCCGTCGAAGGAGAGGTCGACGCTGCTGTTGCCCAGGACCTGTACATTGCCCTCCAGCGCACTGCCGACGATGTTCATTGCCGCCGTGGAGGCGCCTTGCACTGTCAACAGGTTGCCATCCGCCGCGCGCAAGACGGCATTGTTGCGCACATCAATCGTCGCCCCCTGAACGCCCCCCTCCACCAGGATTGCCGGGCCGTTGCGACCCTCTACGGTGGAGTTGTCCAGCACCAGTGAATTGCGGCCGACGCGTGAGGAGTCATTGGTCATCCGCACACCTGCGCTGTCGCCGCTGATCAGCGTGTCCGCCAGTGCACGCACATCGCCGCCGCGACTGTCGAGGCCGACGCTGCCGGCATTCACGCCTCGCAACTCGCTGTTGAGCAGCGTCAATGTACTCAGGCCCGTGACCAACGCGCCGCTCTCTCCGCCCCGAAACTGACTATCGCTGGCGGTGACTGTCGAACCTTGAGTGGACGAGGGTGGCCGATTGACCCACAGCGCTCGACCGTCGGCGGTTACAACGGCCGAGCGGATGGTGGCCTGGCTGCTATTCACTGAAATCCCATGGTCGCCCTTGTTGCTGTTGATGACGGCGCCATCGATGTTCAGGGTCGAGCCGGTCCGAATGGACAGGCTTTGGGTCGTGGCTCCCACCAGGTTGAGTGCCCCTCCCTTTTCCACCACGTAGTCGCTAAGCGGATCCGTCGGACCTACCGTTACATTCTCCCCAGCGCCAACAATGATTGCCGCCATCGCCGAAGTGTTCACCAAAAAAAATGCTGGCAATAGTGCCAGCACTCCGAAACCTTTTGTGGACAATGGTTTAAATGCAGTTCGATTATCAATACTCATAGCTGGGTCCTGTTTCGTCTTCTCGTCTTCCGAAGAGAACGGAAAACGTTGAGGGCTGCGGACTTTACAGATGCCTCCTACAAAAAAATGTAGGATTAATCCTTTAAGGTGTATGAAAAATCCAACACAAAATTTAAACGCAACAAAGGGGGGGTATCCGGCACCTCGGTACCGGATACACCCATGGGCCTGGCAGGCAAGGATTCCCATGCCGATGCTCAGGTCAAACAGGAATGACCGGAACCAGATCGCAGGTGTCCGAACCTCGACTCATGTTGACCCGGACCACAGCACCCTTGGTGAAAACATCCTCACCGGCAATGTTGAGCTCATAGTCCGTTCGGCCATACGCGTTATGCGTGGTTTGCAGATGGATATAGGGAACATACATATCAAAGCCGGTAGCGGCTTCCGCCTTGGTGGGAGTGTGTTTTACCTCAACCTTGGTCCCTGGAATAATACTCGTTTCATCAGCAGCATCCGTGGGATAGCCACCGTAAGTCAGTACAACTTCATTGTCTTCCAGCCGCGTATCCGCAGGAATTCTAACGACGCCGACAACTTGACCACCTGGTAGCTTTCTCAACGAACTGCAAATAAAACCAATTCGTGGGTCTGCATGCATATGCGCAAATGCGGCTGCAGTCAAAACGATCGGCTGCATCTTGATTTCCGCATACTCCACCGGGGAAATTGCCAAGTTGTCATTGAGATCATGTTCCACAATGCAATTAAGATTTGCATCGACATCATCTGGAATGGTGCCAAGCCAATCCCATTCGAACTCAAACTCTATTGGTTTTGATGGGTCTTCGCTGTCATCGCTAGGGAAGACCCAAACGCCACCCGGCGGCGGCGCGTCACGCCCATTAATATAAAAGCGTACCGTGTCGCCTTTTTTAAAACGAGTGTGGAAAGGCAAATAACCTTTGACGACGCCACCGTCTTGTTTGTCCGCCACCGTCAGTTTATTTTTTTCAGTACTGTAGGGTCCCTGGATCCATGGCTGCAACAAGGTGAGATCCGGCGGAGCAGGATTGGCAGGATCAAAGGGTGCAGCGGGTTTCCTCACATCAAGCCAAACCTGTTTCTCAACAGGTGCCACAGGAAAGTAAAAGTTACCGCGCTTGATTCTGTAGCCGAGCTTTACTTGTCGCCTGCCATGCCCCGAATTGAGGAGCGCCTGGTTGTTCAGCATATTCAGAAACGGAATAGCGGTTATATGTTTTGGAGGTTGCACCGCGCCATCGATGGAGTACTCGATTTCATCCACCGCATTGTCGAAATTTGGAAATACAAGTTTAAGACCGGCACCGACGCCATCAATCAAGTGCTCTACCAGAAGCGTACTGGTCAAGGAGGGCGCCTGCGGAACGTCCAATTCCTCTGCGACCACCGGCCTGAGCTTTTGGGATACCCACACCTCGGTATTGCCTGAAGGGGTGGTTGGGACACCCGGGTAACTGACTGCCTCACAGAAAACAATGCACTTTCCATTGTAACCAGCGACGTGAGCAGCCGTTAAATTAAATACTATTGGTTTGCTAAAATTACTTTCATCAAATGTAATGGAGCCCACTTCTCTCTTGACGGTGCTATCGGGACCGATATAACACTTGATCGTATCGCCCAGCCTCTTGTTAGAGTAATCCGGATAGGTCAAAGCAAGAGTTGCACCACTTTGAAAATCCTCCGGGCCGATACCATAATCTTTCACGGATTGAGGCACAGCAATCAACTTATCAAGATTTGGCGGTACAAAGTCCACCCTATACTCCAGTTCGTTTACAGTTGCTTCATTCCCGCCAAAGTCCAGGGTATAACTGATTTTACGTAGTCCGGGAGTATTCCTGCTTGCCAAATGCAAGGTCATAGAAATAGGTGGCGGTGGGGTGAGAGGTGTCACATCTTCATATTTATAACTAACATCGTCCTTGGTTCCATCTACCGTCATTCGGATAGTCACGAGTGTCGGCACAGTAGAATCATGATCGTCGAATGTCGGAATCATGAACTTGAGCGGCTGGCTTCTATAAGAATACGGAAGATATTGTGGTCCTAACGCTGTCAAGGGCGGCAATAGTGGGTTACTCGAATCAGGTTCAGGGGCTCCCAGATCCACAAGACGCAGGCTGGCGCGATACGCCCGGTATTGCGCCCTGTTTCTGCCGTTGATGGCAAAATCTTCGCTTTTAGACATTTCACTACTCCTTGGTGTTGAGCTGGTTGCTCATACTTGGTCGTCCAATGTCAGACGGGGAACTCCGGCACTGATTAGTTGCCGTGCATTAACGGGTACCTGGACGATCACTTCACTCACCCGAATGTCTTGATTTAACGGCAGACACGGGGGGCTGACCACTGTCAGAAATTACAGTTTTCGTTACCGTCGGTCGGACAGATACCTTTGACGCAGACAACAAAAAACCCGCCATCCCTTGCGCAGGAATGGCGGGTTTTTCGTTCAGGCTTTCAGGTCACACGGTATCCACCTTCAACGAGTGGTCGTTGAGCATGCCGTTGATGATGGTGGCCGTGTCATGCCCGCCAGCGATCACCCCGCCCGCCCCCGGCGTCACACCGTAATGACTGGCCAGGTCGACGCCGGCCAGGTCGATGGTCTGGTTCGGCGCGGCGCCGGCCATGGCGCTGACGTCGATGCTGGTCACCGTCGATGGGCCGCTGCCGGTGACGGTGAAGTGCAGGTAGTCATCCAGCGACGCCGTGGTGCCGTTTTCCCCTTGCAGCAGTTGCGACAGGTCGAGCTTGTCGGTGCCGGGCGTGAAGTCGGTGATCACGTCATGACCGCTGTTGCCCTTGAGCCACTGGAAGGTATCGGCCCCCGCCCCGCCACTGAGGGTGTTGTTGCCCAGGCCACCGATCAACAAGTCATCGCCGCCTCCACCGTTGAGGACGTCATTGCCCAGGCCGCCGGTGATGACGTTGCCAGTGTTGTCGCCGGTCAGGGTGTCGTTGAAGTTCGAACCGGTGAGGTTTTCGATGCCGGTCAGGATGTCTGTTCCCGCGCCCAGGGTGTTTTGACCACCGAGCAGGCTGAGGTTGACCGTTACCCCGGCCGTGGCGTGGGCGTAGCTGGCCGTATCGATGCCCGTGCCGCCGTCGAGGGTGTCATTGCCCGGGCCGCTGAAGAGCAAGTCGTTGCCGGCGTCGCCGTGCAGCTCGTTGTTGCCGGAACCAGCGGTGAGCACATCGTTGCCACCGCCGGCATTTATGACGTTGCTGTCCGCGCCCGCCACCAGGACATCATCCCCGCCGGTGCCGGTGAGGGTATGGCCACCCTGATAGCTGATGGTCACGTTGGCCGAGTCGCTGCCGCCATGGTTGTCGTTGGCGGTGTAGGTGCCGTGGTAGTCCGGGGCAATGTCATGGGCCTCGGAGTAGTTGACGGTCATGGTCAATTTATAGGTTTCAGAACCGTTGCCGCCACTTGAGCTATTGGGGATGTTGCTGATGTGGATTTGATAGGTTGCATCCGATGTTGCGGTGATCATCCCACCGTCCGCGATGGGGGTGAACGCGCCGCCGTTGATCGAGTACTCCATGGCGATGCGCCCGGCCGCCAGGTCGTGGTTCAGGTGGAGGGTTTCGCCATCCTTGAGGTTGACGGTAATACGGTCGTCATAGTTGCTGTTGCCGACCGAGCCCAGCGCACCACTGACCACCAGGACGGCGGTCATGGCCGCCGCGTTGGCGACGAAAGCGCTGCGGGCAAGGGTCAGGGCTTGCGCGCTGCTGCCAGTGAAGTTGGGAACCTGGGTGAGCCCGGTGAACTCCGCCCCCCTCGCTACCCAGCCGGTGTTGAAGGACGTCGGATTCGCCGAGAGTGGATCGCCGTTGGGATCGGTGTCGTTGGCCAGCAACAGCTCGCCCGGCACCACCACGGTGCCCTCGAGCACGTTGGTGATGACATGGTCATCGGTAGCCACTGGCGGGGCGTTCGGTATGACTTTGATCGTCAGGGTGGAGCTGGAAAGGTCGCCATCGTTGTCGCTGACGGTGAAGCCGATGTTTTCGGTGATCACCACCGCCGTGGTTTTCTGCGAAATGTAGGTGTATTCACCGCTATCCAGGTTGACCAGCAAGGTCCCGCTGTTGTTGGTGGCAATGCTCAACGTGTTGTTCGCGGTGTTGAAGGTGCCGTGGTTGGCAGCGCCGCTGAAGTTCAGCGAACCGTTGCCGGCCGGATCGTAGGTATAGGTGGTGCCATCCACCGTGATGGTCTTGATGAAGCCGCCGTCGGCGCCGAAGGTGCCGCCTTCGCCGAGCAGCGAACCGGTCACCGGTGCGCCGATCACGGTGCCGGACAGCACCGAGTTGAGCTGGTTGAGGTCGGTCACCACCACCGCATTGGTGTCGGTGTGGCTGCTGCCGTCATAGGCCAGCGGATTGAGGTTGGCGTTGCTCACGCCGCTGCCCAAGCCGATCGCGTAGTTCTTGATGTTGTTGGCATCGAGGAAGGCTTTCAGCGAGGTTTCGTCGGAGGTGCCGATTTCCTGGCCATCGGTGGGTTTGCCGTCGGAGAAGAAGTAGCCGACGTTTTGTGCACCCGTGAGTTTGCCCGAGGTGGTGAACGCCGTTTTCATGGTCGCCACGGCGGCGTCGTAGTTGGTCCCGCCGTTCGCGGTGAGGCCGATGAGCAGGGTCTTGGCGGTCGCGACATCGACCCACACCGAGGTCCTGTCGGTGGCGCTGCTGCTGAAGGTGACGAGCTGCACTTTCACGTCGCCGAGGTCGTCGTATTTATCCAGCAAGGCACTGATGGCCTGCTTGGCCAGCTCCAGCCGCGACAGGCCAGGTACGCCGGAAGGGTCGACCATACTGCCGGAGACGTCGAGCACGATCAGCAGGTTGGAGTCGATCTCCACCGCCGCCACCGAGCGATCCGCTGCCACCGCCTTGGGCACGTCATCGACAATGTTGACCACGATGGTGCTGGTGCTGCTGTTGCCCGACGCATCGGTGGCCTTGTAGGTGAAGCTTTCACTCAGGCTGTTCGGCCCGTCGTTGGCGTTCGGCGAGGTTTTCGGCGCCGAGGTCAGGGTGTAGGTGTAGCTGCCGTCGGCGTTGAGCAGGATCTGCCCGTAGGTGCCGGTGGCGCTGCCGACCAGGGTATAGGTGAGCGCGCCGCTGGCCCCCGAAACAGAACCGACCAGGGTGCCGGACGAGGTTTCGCCGCTGTTGCCCGGGTCGCTGCCGGTGACCGTACCGGCAGCCAGGTCCTGGCCGTCCTTGCTCAGGTCGAGGGCTTTTTCGTAGACCGTCACGTCGCTGTCGGGGTTGGCCTTGATGATGCTGTTGGCCACGTTGACGGTGATGGTGGTGGTGCTTTCATCGCCATCGGTGTCGCGCACGGTGTAGGTGAACGTATCCGTAGCCCCGGCAGGGCCCACCGAATTCGGATTGGCGTGATACACCGCGTTGCCGTTGGCATCGAGGGTCAGGTAGCCGTAGGCGCCAGTGATCTGGTTGCCCAGCCCGCCGACGGCCGACGTCGAGGTATTGCTGCCGGCACGCACGCCGACCACTGTCGCCGGACCATCGGCGCCGCTGATGTCATTGCCCAGCACACTGATGTTGACCGTGCCGCCCTCCGTCACCGACGACGAGTCAGGTTTGGCGCCCGGCAGGTCATCGACGATGTTGACGTTGATCTGGCCGTTCGCGATGTCGCCATCGGTGTCGGTAGCGACGACGTTGAAGTTCTCGGTGAGGCTGTTGGCGCCGCTCGCAGTCGCATGGGCTTCGTTATCGTTGAGGGTGTAGCTGTAGCTGAGCACGCCGGTGACCGGGTTGAAGCCGGTGATGGTCAGGGTGCTGCCCAGCGGTGTGGTGGCGGTTTGCGGGAAGCCGGCGACCACGCCACCGCTGATGACCGTGAGGGTGCCCACGGTCAGGGTTTGCAGGCCATCGAGGGCGGTCACCGTGAAGGTCCCGCTCTGGGTCAGGGCCGATATGTTGGGGGTGGTGCCGTCGCCGAGATTTTTTTCGTAGACCGTCAGCTCGCCGCCATACACGTCGAGGCCGTTGAGGGTGACCAGGTCATCGTTGTTGTGGACGTTGAGCACCAGGTTGGCGGTGCTGATGTCGCCGTCCGAGTCGGTGATGGTGTAGGTGAAGGTTTCGGTGCCGTTGCCGCCGCCGTGCAACGCCTTGAAGTCGGCATCGCTGGTGCTCAGCGTGTAGGTGTAGGTGCCATTGGCGTTGAGCACCAGGGTGCCATAGGTACCGGTGAAAGTGCCGGGGGTGACCGGGCCTGCATTCAGGCCGAGGGCGACTTTATCGGCGCCGATCACGTCGTTGTTGAACACATTGCCGCTGAGGCTCAGCGTAGTCTCCGAGGCCGTGCTGAGATTGCTGTCGTTCATCGCCTTCGGCACATCATCGACAATGTCCACCACGATGGTGCTGGTGACGATGTTGCCCAGCGAGTCGGTGGCCTGATAGGTGAAGGTCTCGTGCATCACGTTCGGGCCGTCGTTGGCGTGCGGCGTGGTGCTCGGCGGGGTCGTCAGGGTGTAGGTATAGGTGCCGTTGGCGTTGAGCTGAATCTGCCCGAACTCCCCGACATGGGTGCCGACCAGGGCGTAGGTGATCGCACCGACGGCGTGGGTGACCGAGCCCACCAGCGTGCCGGACGCGGTTTCGCCGGTGTTGGTCGGATCGCTGCCGATGACCGTACCGGCGACCAGGTCCTGGCCGTCCTTGCCCAGGTCGAGGGCTTTTTCGTAGACGGTTACGTCGTTGTCGCTGACCGCTTTGAGGCAACTGTTGTAGACGTCGATGGTGATGGTCGTGGTGCTTTCGTCACCATCGGAATCGCGCACGGTGTAGGTGAACACATCCACCGCGCCGGGGCCGCTCACCGCGTTAGGCGTGCTGTGATATACGGCGTTGCCGTTGGCATCGAGGGTCAGGTAACCGTAGGTGCCGTTGATGGGCGTGTTCAGCCCATCGAGGGCCGGGGTTGATGTGTCGCTGCCGGCGCGTACGCCGACTACGGCGCCAGTGGCCGCCGGGCCATCGGCCCCAGCGATGTCGTTGTCCAGCACATTGCCGCTGACGGTTCCGCCCTCCTGCACCGAATCGCTATCGGCTTTAGCCTTCGGCAGGTCGTCGATGATGTTGACGTTGATCTGCCCGTTCGCGATGTCGCCATCGGTGTCGGTAGCCACAACGTTGAAATTCTCGGGCAGGCTGTTGGCGCCGTTGGCCGTCGGATGGGCTTCGTTATCGTTGAGGGTGTAGCTGTAGCTGATCACGCCGGTAACCGGGTTGAAGCCGGTGATGGTCAGGGTGCTGCCCAGTGGCGTGGTGATCGATTGCGGGAAGCCGGCCGCCACGCCTCCGGTGACCACGGCGATGCCGCCCACGGTCAGGGTTTGCAGGCCATCGAGGGCGGTCACCGTGAAGGTCCCGCTCTGAGTCAGCGCCGGGGTGTCGGGGTGGGAGCCGTCGCTGAGATTTTTTTCGTAGACCGTCAGTTCACCGCCGTACACGTTGAGGCCCTGGAGGGTCACTGGGTCATCGTTGTTGTGGATCTGCAGGACCAGGTTGGCGGTGCTGCTGTCGCCGTCC
>NZ_RWIR01000044.1 GCF_009764265.1 Pseudomonas sp. PB101 | reverse complement strand
TGGACTGCACCCCAAAAGCTGGACACCAATCCTGACTTTTGGCGGTGTTTCCATGGGCAAGTTTTCGCTTCAGTTCAAAATTACGGCCATTGAGGCTTATATCAACGGCAATGTAGGTTTTCGCAAGGTAGCTCACCGCTACTTGATCGACTGCAGCCTGCTTCGGCGCTGGGTCGCCACCTATCGGGCCCGAGGCAGTGCTGGCCTGCAATCTCATGGTCGCCATTACAGCGCGGCATTTAAACGCTCAGTCATCCAATGCATGCAAAAGGAGCGGCTCTCACATCGGGAAGTCGCCGCGCGGTTCGGGCTTGGTCAGTCCTCGCAGGTGGGCATTTGGGAGCGGCAGTACTACAGTGGCGGTCTTCCTGTCCTGATCGTACCCAAGAGAAAAAAGGCTGTCGTCATGCCCAAAAAAACGCCTGTCCCTGATCAATCCCAATCCGTGGACGACGATTCGAAGAGCCGAGAGCAACTGAAGGCCGAACTCGAACACCTGCGTATGGAGAACGCTTACCTAAAAAAGCTCGAAGAGATAAAGGAGGTTTCGAAGAGGAGTCGCCCCGGGAAAAAACCATCGCCGTAATGGCGTTGAGATCCAGGTTTCCTCTGGACGGTCTGCTCAAGCTAGCCAACCTGGCTCGCAGCACGTTCTATTACCAGGTCAGCGCCCTTCAGAAACCCGACAAATACGCCTCGCTGAAAACGAAGATCCGAGACCTCTACGACGAGCACGAAGGGCGATTTGGCTATCGCCGCATCGCTTTGGCGCTTCAAAAGAAAGAGTCGGTCAGTGAAAAAATGATTCAGCGCTTAATGGATCGCATGGGCCTTAAGTCCTTGGTGCGCCCCAAAAAATATCGATCCTACAAGGGGCAAATTGGAACCATAGCGGCGAATCTCCTGGAGCGTAATTTCGTCGCGCAACGGCCCAATCAGAAGTGGGTAACTGACGTCACCGAGTTCAAGGTCGGATCAAAGAAACTCTATCTGTCGCCGGTAATGGACTTGTACAACGGTGAGATCATCGCCTATGAAACGGCCCCGCGACCGTGCTTTGCTTTGGTGACCGGAATGCTGGAAAAGGCCTTCGAGCGCCTACGAGGACCGACTCATCTGCTGCTTCACTCCGACCAAGGCTGGCAGTATCAGCAACCTCGCTATCAGCATGCGCTGAAGCAACGCGGCATAAAGCAGAGCATGTCACGTAAGGGAAACTGCCTCGACAATGCGGCGATGGAGAGCTTCTTCGGCACCCTGAAGTCCGAGTTTTTCTACCTCAAACGCTTCGAGAACCTGGAAGAGCTGAATGTAGGGCTGGACGAGTACATCAGTTACTACAATCATGATCGGATCAAATCAAAGCTCGGCGGACTGAGTCCTGTGGAATACAGGACTCAGTCAGTGGGCATGTGGCAGTAGACCGTCCAACATTTTGGGGTCAGTCCA
>NZ_RWIR01000043.1 GCF_009764265.1 Pseudomonas sp. PB101 | reverse complement strand
GCTGGCGATGGCGATTTCACGGACGCCATCGCCAGCAAGCCGGCTCCTACAGATAGGCGTGTTCATGACAATAAGCCCCAAAGGGGCACTGGCGGGCCAACCCGCCAACCTTGCAATCCACTGCCATTGATAATGAGGAAATAACATGAGTGGCTCATCCAATACGCGTGCAAGCAGCAGCGCCGATCAGGACGCGGAACAACTGCGCGCCCTCGGCTACAGCTCGGATTTCAATCGCAGCATGAGCCTGTGGGAGAACTTTTCCCTGGGCTTCACCTATCTGTCGCCGGTCGTCGGCGTCTATACCCTGTTCGGCCTGTGCCTGGCCGCCGGCGGCCCGCCGATGTTCTGGTCCTACCTGCTGATCGGCGCCGGGCAAATGCTGGTGTGCCTGATCTTCGGTGAAGTGGTTTCGCAGTTCCCGATTTCCGGTGGTGTCTATCCGTGGGCCCGTCGTCTGGTGGGCAAGCGCTGGGCGTGGATGGTCGGCTGGGTGTATGCCTGGGCGCTGTGCGCGACCATCGCCGGCGTCGCCGTGGGGGCCGGGCCGTACCTGGCAATCATGATGGGCTTCCACCCCGGACCCGAGGCGAATATCTACATCGCCCTGAGCATCATCCTGCTCTCGACCGCACTCAACCTGGTGGGCACCAAGCTGCTGGCGCGTGTGGCGATGTTCGGTTTCCTCTGCGAACTGGTCGGCGCGATTCTGGTGGGCGGCTACCTGTTGATTTTCGAGCGCCACCAGCCGTTCAGCGTGCTGTTCGACACCTTCAACCTGCAAGTCAACGGTTCGTACTTGCCGGCGTTCCTCGCGGCGTCCCTGGCGGGCCTGTTCCAGTACTACGGTTTCGAGGCCTGTGGCGATGTCGCCGAAGAAACCCCGAACCCGGGCAAGCGCATTCCCAAGGCCATGCGCATGACCATCTATATCGGTGGCGCGGCAGCGATGTTCGCTTGTCTGGCGCTGATTCTGTCGGTGCCGGACATGGCCAAGGTGCTGGCCGGCGAAGACACAGACCCGGTGGCGACCATCCTCGCCAACGCCTTCGGCCCGGTCGGTTCGCGCCTGGTGATGGCGGTGGTGATGGTCTCGTTCATCTCCTGCGTGCTGAGCTTGCAAGCAGCGGCCAGTCGCCTGTTGTTCGCCTATGCCCGCGACGAAATGATCGTCGGCAGTTCGCTGTTCAAGCGCCTGTCGGCCAACCATGTGCCGTCCTTCGCCCTGGTGGTCAGCGGTCTGGTGCCCGCCGCCATCGTTTGCCTGGGCATGTTCATGGCCGATGCCGTGGCGACCATCGTCGGTTTCGCGGCGATTGGTATCTACGTGGCGTTCCAGTTGATCGTCGTCGCAGCACTGATCGCCCGTGCCAAGGGCTGGCGCCCGAACGGCCAGTTCACCCTCGGTGCCTGGGGCCTGTGGGTGAACCTCGCCGCCCTGGTTTACGGCGTGTGCGCAATCGTCAACATGGTCTGGCCGCGTTCGCCGGATGCGCCGTGGTACATCAACTACTCGATGATCCTGACCACCCTGGTGGTGATGGGCGCAGGCCTGGTCTACATGCTGCTGGGCAAGCCTTACGACAAAGGCACCGCACCGGCGGGTGATGCCTGGAAGTTTTCCAAACCGGTGAAAGCACCACGGGCTGTGGCGGTCAGTAACTGACAACCAATTTCCAATATGGGAACCGGATCAATGTGGGAGCAAGCCTGCTCGCGAAGAGGCCGTCACATCCAGCATTGATGTCGACTGACACACCGCTTTCGCGAGCAGGCTCGCTCCCACAGTTTTGATCCGGTTTCGGCAGAAAAATAAAAGTGTTAGTGAGGAAAAAACCATGCAAACCAAATTACTGATCAACGGCCAACTGCAAGACGGCGAAGGCCCCGCCCAACCCGTCTTCAACCCTGCCTTGGGCCGTGTGCTGGTGGAAATCAACGAAGCCAGCGAAGCCCAGGTCGATGCCGCCGTACGCGCCGCCGATGCCGCGTTCGACAGCTGGTCGCAGACCCCGCCGAAAGAACGTTCGCTGCTGCTGCTCAGACTCGCCGACGCCATCGAGGCCCACGGCGAAGAACTGGCCAAGCTGGAATCGGACAACTGCGGCAAGCCCTACAGCGCCGCGCTGAACGACGAGATCCCGGCGATTGCCGACGTGTTCCGCTTCTTCGCCGGCGCCAGTCGCTGCATGAGCGGTTCGGCCGGTGGCGAGTACCTGCCCGGCCATACCTCGATGATCCGCCGCGACCCGGTGGGCGTTATCGCCTCCATCGCGCCGTGGAACTACCCGTTGATGATGGTCGCCTGGAAAATCGCCCCGGCCCTGGCCGCTGGCAATACCGTGGTGCTCAAGCCGTCGGAACAGACCCCGCTGACCGCCCTGCGCCTGGCCGAACTGGCGTCGCAGATCTTCCCCGCCGGCGTGCTCAACCTGGTGTTCGGCCGTGGTCCTAGCGTCGGCAGCCCGCTGGTCACCCACCCGAAAGTGCGCATGGTGTCGCTGACCGGGTCGATCGCCACCGGCTCGAACATCATTTCCAGCACCGCCGACAGCGTCAAACGCATGCACATGGAACTCGGTGGCAAGGCGCCGGTGATCATCTTCGACGACGCCGACATCGATGCCGCCGTGGAAGGCATCCGCACCTTCGGTTTCTACAACGCCGGGCAGGACTGCACCGCGGCCTGCCGCATCTATGCCCAGGCCGGCATCTACGAGAAGTTCGTGGAGAAACTCGGTGCCGCCGTCAGCAGCATCAAGTACGGCCTGCAGGATGACCCGTCGACCGAACTCGGCCCGCTGATCACCGCGCAACACCGCGACCGCGTGGCCGGTTTCGTCGAGCGCGCCATCGCCCAGCCGCACATTCGCTTGATCACTGGCGGCAAGGCTGTCGAAGGCAACGGCTTTTTCTTCGAACCTACCGTGTTGGCCGATGCACAACAGGACGACGAAATCGTCCGTCGCGAAGTGTTCGGGCCGGTGGTGTCGGTGACCAGGTTCAGCGATGAAGCGCAAGTGCTGGGCTGGGCCAACGATTCAGACTACGGCCTCGCCTCCTCCGTATGGACCGCCGACGTTGGCCGCGCCCATCGCCTGGCGGCGCGCTTGCAGTACGGCTGCACCTGGGTGAACACGCACTTCATGCTGGTCAGCGAAATGCCCCATGGCGGTCAGAAGCTGTCCGGGTATGGCAAGGACATGTCCATGTATGGGCTGGAGGATTACACCGTGGTTCGGCATGTGATGTTCAAGCATTAAGAGCTTCGCCTGTAGGAGCGAGCTTGCTCCGGGCGGCGTTCCGACGATGGACGTTAACGATGACGCGGCGTACCTGGCACACCGTGTCGTCCCATTCGCCAGCAAGCCGGCTCCTACAAAAAAAACCGATCTCCACGCAACCACCGCTCACAACGTCCGCTGGCTATTACCAATCCCCTTGGCAATATCGATCCCCCAGTCCATCGCCGCTTCCATGTCCAGCATGTGCGGCCGTGGGTCGTGGTTTTCATCGATGGCCGTGCCGTCCGGCCGATAGACGCCGATGAACATGCCCAGCGAGCCGTCTTTCAATATTTCCGCTTTGACTTTGATATTGCATCCATTCGATAGCGTTTCCTTGTGCTCCAGATGGCGCTCGGTCATGACTGCATTCCTCCCCTGACTGGATTGAAACCCTACTGGCCATGCTAGCTCAGCACTCTGAAATGCGCTGATTGGCAGGACCGAAGGCCGGCCCTGACAGCTGCGCAATGCCACCTATACTCAAGCCCACCTCCCCCCCAGGGGATCTGCACGTCCAACAATAAAATGCAGAGGTGGAACATGGTCTGGCAGCAAGTCTACGATCCGTTCAATAACCCGGTGCTTTCAACGCTGATGGCGGCTGTGCCGGTGGTGGTGATGCTGGCGTCCCTCGCGTTTTTTCATGTCAAGGCGCACCTGGCGGCGTTGCTCGCGTTGGCCTCGGCCTTGCTGATCGCGATCTTCGCCTTCGGCATGCCGGCGGACATGGCAGGTTCCGCGGCACTGTTCGGCGCGGCCAATGGTCTGTTGCCGATTGGCTGGATCGTGTTGAACATCATCTTCCTGCACCGCCTGACCACCGAGAACGGTTCGTTCAAGGTGCTGCAGGACTCCCTGGCGCGCATCACCGATGACCGACGCCTGCAATTGCTCCTGATCGCTTTCTGCTTCGGTGCGTTCTTCGAAGGCGCGGCCGGTTTCGGTACGCCGGTGGCGGTGACCGGGGCGATTCTGATCGGGCTCGGGTTCTCGCCGCTTGCCGCCTCGGGGCTGGCGCTGATCGCCAACACCGCGCCGGTGGCATTCGGTGCCCTCGGCACGCCGATCATCACCCTGGCCAAGGTCACCGGGCTGGATGAAATGGAGCTGTCGATGATGGTTGGCCGGCAGTTGCCCTTCTTCTCGGTGCTGGTGCCGTTCTGGCTGATCTGGGCCTTTGCCGGCTGGCGCAAGATGCTGGAAATCTGGCCGGCGATCCTCGTGGCCGGGGTCAGTTTTGCCGTTCCGCAATTCCTCGTATCCAACTATCACGGGCCGATGCTGGTGGACGTGATCGCCGCACTGATTTCCATGGCCTGCCTGACCGGTTTCCTCAAGGTCTGGAAACCGGCCACCGTGCACACCTCCGCTGCCCTGACCGGCCGGGTCGATAATTCGAAGATCGACGCCGAGCACGACGAAAAGCCCGTACCGACTGCAACCTTCGCCAACGAGGCGAAACCGGCGGTGATGCGCGCATGGATGCCGTGGATCATCCTCACGGTCTTCGTGTTCATCTGGGGCACCCAGGGCTTCAAGAACACCTTCGACACCCGCCCCGCCATCGACCCGCAAACCAGCGCCGCCAAGCTCGATCCCCAGGGTAAACCGCTGCGCGAGGCCAACCCGCTGTTCGCGCCGGTCGTGACCTTCACCACCCTGCACCAGCAGGTCGAGAAAGTGCCGCCCGTGGTGCCCGCGCCGAAAACCGAAGAAGCGGTGTACAAGTTCACCTGGTTCACCGCCACCGGCAGCGGCATTCTGCTGGCGGCGATTGTTGGTGGTTTGCTGATGGGGTACTCGATCCCGCAGCTGATCCGCCAGTACCTGCGCACCCTGTGGGTGGTGCGATACTCGCTGATCACCATTGCGGCGATGCTCGCCCTGGGCTTTCTCACGCGCTACTCCGGCCTGGACGCGACCATGGGCCTGGCCTTCGCCGCGACGGGCATTTTCTACCCCATGTTCGGCACCCTGCTTGGCTGGCTCGGCGTGGCGCTGACCGGCTCGGACACGGCATCCAACGTGCTGTTCGGCGGTTTGCAACGAGTGACCTCCGAGCAGTTGGGCATCAGCCCGGTGTTGATGGCCGCCGCCAACAGCTCCGGCGGGGTCATGGGCAAGATGGTCGACGCGCAGTCGATCGTGGTCGCCTCCACGGCCACCCGCTGGTACGGCCACGAAGGGGAAATCCTGCGCTACGTGTTCTTCCACTCGATCGTGCTGGCGATCCTGGTCGGTGGCCTGGTGACGCTGCAGGCCTATGTCGCACCGTTCAGCCATATGGTGGTGGGCGGTCATTAAATCGAATACCTGTGGGAGCGGGCTTGCCCGCGATGGCGGAGTGTCATTCAACATAGATGTCGAATGGTCTACCGCCATCGCGGGCAAGCTCGCTCCCACAGTGGAGACAACGATCCCATGGACAGCTGAGCCTGACAGGCCAATGATGAAGGTCATTGGCCTGCTGCGAGAGTCGAGAACCGATGAACATTCTCTACGATGAGCGCGTCGACGGCGCCCTGCCCGACGTCGACAGACAGGCACTGTTGCACGCCTTGAAAACCAGGCTGCCGGCCCTGGAAATCCTGCACCAGCAGGAGGAACTCAAGCCCTACGAATGTGATGGACTGTCGGCCTATCGCACCACGCCGATGCTGGTGGTGCTGCCCCGGCACATCGACGAGGTGCAAGGGGTGCTGCGCATCTGCCATGAGCTGCGCGTGCCCGTGGTGGCCCGCGGCGCCGGTACCGGATTGTCCGGCGGTGCGCTGCCCCTGGAGAAAGGCGTGCTGCTGGTGATGGCGCGCTTCAACAACATCCTGCACATCGACCCCGCCGCCCGAACCGCGCGGGTGCAGCCCGGTGTGCGCAATCTGGCGATTTCCCAGGCGGCGGCCCCGTTCGGCCTGTATTACGCGCCGGACCCGTCCTCGCAAATCGCCTGCTCCATCGGTGGCAACGTCGCGGAAAATGCCGGTGGCGTGCATTGCCTCAAGTACGGCCTGACCGTGCACAACGTGCTCAAGGTCGACATCCTCACGGTCGATGGCGAACAGTTGAGCCTGGGCTCCAACGCCCTCGACTCCCCCGGGTTCGACCTGCTGGCACTGTTCACCGGTTCCGAAGGCCTGCTCGGGGTGATCACCGAGGTCACGGTCAAGCTGCTGCCCAAACCGCAGTCCGCCAAGGTGCTGCTGGCGGCCTTCGACTCGGTGGAAAAAGCCGGGCGCGCGGTCGGCGACATCATCGCCGCCGGCATCATCCCCGGTGGCCTGGAAATGATGGACAACCTGGCCATCCGCGCCGCCGAGGATTTCATCCACGCTGGTTACCCGGTGGATGCCCAGGCCATTCTGTTGTGTGAACTCGATGGTGTTGAAGCCGATGTCGCCGACGATTGCGAGCGGGTGCGCCAGGTACTGCAACAGGCCGGCGCAACCGAGGTGCGCCAGGCCAGGGACGAAGCCGAGCGCGTGCGTTTCTGGGCCGGGCGCAAGAATGCCTTCCCGGCGGTGGGCCGCCTCTCGCCGGACTATTACTGCATGGACGGCACCATCCCCCGCCGCGAACTGCCCGGCGTGCTGCACGCCATCGCCGAACTGTCGAACGAATACGGCCTGCGGGTGGCCAACGTGTTCCATGCCGGCGACGGCAACATGCATCCGTTGATTCTGTTCGACGCCAACCAACCCGGTGAGCTCGACCGCGCCGAAGCCCTGGGCGGCAAGATCCTCGAATTGTGCGTGAAGGTGGGCGGCAGCATCACCGGTGAGCACGGCGTGGGCCGCGAAAAGATCAACCAGATGTGCGCGCAGTTCAACAGCGATGAGCTGACCCTGTTCCATGCGATCAAGGCCGCCTTCGACCCCGGCGGCCTGCTCAACCCCGGCAAGAACATCCCGACCCTGCACCGTTGCGCCGAATTCGGAGCCATGCACATACATGCCGGTCAACTGCCCTTCCCCGAGCTGGAGCGTTTCTGATGCACGGCCCTGAAGATTTCGACGACAGCCCGTCACTGCTGGAGCAGGTCAATCAGGCACTGGACAACGCCACGCCGTTGCGCATCCAGGGGTCCAACAGCAAGGCCTTTCTCGGGCGCACCACGGCCGGGGAAATTCTCGATACCCGCGCGCACTGCGGCATCGTCAGCTACGACCCGACGGAACTGGTGATCACCGCCCGTTGCGGCACGCCGTTGGCGCAGCTGGCGCAGGTGCTCGACGCCGCGCAACAGATGCTGCCCTGCGAACCGCCGGCCTTCGGCGAAGACGCCACGGTGGGCGGCATGATCGCCTGCGGACTGTCCGGACCACGGCGCCCGTGGTCCGGCTCGGTGCGGGATTTCGTCCTCGGCACGCGCGTCATCACGGGGCAAGGCAAGCTGTTGCGCTTCGGTGGCGAGGTGATGAAAAACGTCGCCGGCTACGACCTGTCGCGCCTGATGGCCGGCAGTCATGGTTGCCTCGGGCTGATCACCGAGGTCTCGCTCAAGGTACTGCCCAAACCCCGGCAGTGCCTGAGTATCAGCCTGGAACTGGACATCGAACGGGCCTTGCTGCACCTGGCGCAATGGGGTCAGCAGCCGTTGCCGATCAGCGCGGCCTGCCACGACGGCTCACGCCTGCACTTGCGGCTGGAAGGCGGTGAAGGCTCGGTGGCGGCGGCCCATGAGCGCCTCGGCGGCGAACGGCTCAACGCCTCCTACTGGGACGACCTCAACGAACAGCGCTTGAGCTTCTTCGATGAAGACCAGCCACTTTGGCGCCTGTCACTGCCGCACAACACGCCACGCCTGTCGCTGCCCGGCCGGCAGCTGGTCGACTGGGGCGGCGCCCAGCGCTGGCTGAAGTCCGATGCCGAAGCGGCGTTCATCCGCCAGGTCGTCGACGAGGTCGGCGGTCATGTCACCTGCTTCAGTCACGGCCTGACTGACACCCCGTTCCAGCCGCTGCCGCCGGCGCTGATGCGCTATCACCGCAACCTCAAACAACAACTCGATCCACGGGGCATCTTCAACCCCGGACGCCTGTACGCGGAGCTTTGAACCATGCAGACGACCCTGAGTGAAAGCGCCAGCCATCTGCCCCGCGCCGCAGAAGCCGAAAGCATCCTGCGCACCTGCGTGCACTGCGGCTTCTGCAACGCCACGTGCCCGACCTATCAATTGCTCGGCGATGAACTGGACGGACCTCGGGGCCGCATCTACCTGATCAAGCAAGTGCTGGAAGGCAACGACGTCACGCAAAAGACCCAACAGCACCTGGACCGCTGCCTGTCGTGCCGCAACTGCGAAACCACCTGCCCGTCGGGCGTCGACTACCACAACCTGCTGGACATCGGCCGGGCCGTGGTCGATGCGGCGGTGCCGCGCCCGCTCGGGCAGCGCCTGTTGCGCGAGGGCTTGCGCCAGACCGTGCCGCATCCCGATCTGTTCAAGGGCCTGGTCAATGGCGGACAGATGTTGCGCGCGCTGTTGCCCGGCCCGCTGCAAAGCAAGTTGCCGCGCAGTGTCTATCCGGCCAAACCGCGCCCCATGACCCTGCGCGCGCGGCAGGTGCTGATGCTCGAAGGCTGCGTGCAGCCCAGCCTGTCCCCCAACACCAATGCCGCTGCGGCGCGGGTGCTGGACCGGTTGGGGATCAGCGTCATCGGCAGCCGCGAGGCCGGCTGCTGCGGTGCCGTGGACTATCACCTCGACGCCCAGGCCGCCGGCCTCGATCGCGCCCGGCGCAACATCGACGCGTGGTGGCCGGCCATTGAAAAAGGCGCCGAAGCGATTGTGCAGACGGCCAGCGGTTGCGGCGCCTTCATCAAGGATTACGGCCATCTGCTCGCCAGCGACCCGGCCTATGCCGACAAGGCGAAAAGGGTCAGCGCGCTGGCCCGTGACCTGGTGGAAGTGTTGCGTGACGAACCACTGGAACAACTGGGCATCCACGCCTCGCAACGCCTGGCCTTCCATTGCCCCTGCACCCTGCAACACGGGCAAAAACTCGGCGGCGCCGTGGAAGCGCTATTGAAGCAAATGGGTTTCAACCTTACGTCCGTCCCCGACGGACACCTGTGTTGCGGCTCGGCGGGCACCTACTCGCTGACCCAGCCGGAACTGTCGCGACAACTGCGCGACAACAAGCTCAACGCCCTGGAAAGCGGCTACCCCGAGGTCATTGTCACGGCCAACATCGGCTGCCAGACCCACCTCGACGGCGCAGGCCGAACCCCGGTGCGGCACTGGATCGAACTGGTCGAGGCCGCCCTGCCTTGACCGAGCACTGGAGACGCCCATGAACAGCAAAGCCGTCCTGAGCCAGACCGAAGTCGGCCAGATCATCAACGCCGCCCGCGCCGAAGCCCAGGCCAATCAATGGGCCGTGACCATCGTAGTGGTCGATGACGGCGGCCACCCGCTGGCCCTCGAACGCCTCGACGGCTGTGCGCCGAGCAGCGCCTACATCGCCACCGAAAAGGCACGCACCGCGGCCCTCGGGCGGCGCGAATCGAAAAGCTATGAGGACATGGTCAACAACGGGCGCTACGCTTTCCTGTCAGCACCCTTGCTGACTTCGCTGGAGGGTGGCGTGCCGATTGTCTTCGATGGCCAGGTGATTGGCGCGGTCGGTGTGTCGGGCGTCAAGCCCGGGCAGGATGCGCAGGTGGCGAAGGCCGGGGCGCAGTGCCTGGAATGAAATTTTGGCTTCACCCTTTTTCCCCTGTGGATGGGCTTGTGGCGAGGGGGCTTGCCCCCGTTGGACTGCGCAGCAGTCCCATTTTCGGGGGCCGCTTCGCGACCCAACGGGGGCAAGCCCCCTCGCCACAGGCCCGCTCCAGGGCCCATGTCAAACCAGTCGAGAGGAGTTGCACCAATGACCCGTCTAACTGCAAAAGACTTCGCCCCCGAACTGCTGGAACTCTACGACTACTACGCCCACGGCAAGATCAACCGCCGGGAGTTTCTCGACCGCGCGGCGTTGTTCACCTTCGGCGGCATGACGGCCGGCGCCCTGCTTGCCGCGCTGAGCCCCAACTATGCGCTGGCCGAGCAGGTCGAGTTCACCGACCCGGACATCATTGCCGAGTACGTCACCTACCCGTCGCCCAAGGGCCACGGCCAGGTTCGCGCTTACCTCGTGCGCCCGGCCAAGGCCACCGGCAAAGTGCCGGCGGTGGTGGTCGTGCACGAAAACCGCGGGCTCAACCCCTACATCGAAGACGTGGCCCGGCGTGTGGCCAAGGCCGGGTTCATCGCCCTGGCCCCGGATGGCCTGACGTCGCTCGGCGGTTATCCCGGCAATGACGACAAGGGTCGCGAACTCCAGGCCACGGTCGACCCGGAAAAGCTGATGAACGACTTTTTCGCCGCCGTCGAGTGGATGATGAAACACCCTGCGGCCACCGGGAAAGTCGGCATCACCGGCTTCTGCTACGGCGGTGGCGTGACCAACGCCGCCGCGGTGGCCTACCCGGAACTGGGCGCCGCCGTATCGTTTTATGGTCGTCAGCCAACGGCCGAGGAAGTGCCCCGGATCAAGGCCCCGGTGATGCTGCACTACGGCGAGTTGGACACACGGATCAACGAAGGCTGGCCGGCCTATGAGAAAGCGTTGAAGGCCGGGGGCAAGACCTATGAGGCCTACATTTATCCGGGCTGCAATCATGGTTTTCACAATGATTCGACGCCGCGTTATGACGAGGCGGCGGCGAAGCTGGCGTGGGAGCGGACGGTGGGGTGGTTTAAAAAGTATCTGGTTTGAGGGGTCAGCAGGGCTGGCCCCATCGCGGGCAAGCCCGCTCCCACAGGGGGCTCCAGTGGACACAAAATCTGTGTCCGACACAGATCCAGTGTGGGAGCGGGCTTGCTCCGGGCGGCGTTCCGACGATGGCGATCTTAAGGTCGCCTCAATTACTTCGGCTGAGCCACCGTCCGCAAATACGGCTTCAACGTCTTGAACCCATCCGGGTACTTCTTCTTCGCATCTTCATCAGACACCGAAGTCGGAATGATCACGTCCTCACCCGGCCGCCAGTTCACCGGCGTGGCGACGGTGTGCTTGGCATTGAGTTGCAGGGAGTCGAGCAGGCGCAGCACTTCATCGAAATTACGCCCGGCGCTCATCGGGTAGATCAGCATGGCCTTGACCTTCTTGTCCGGGCCGACGAGGAACACCGAACGCACCGTCGCGTTGTCCACCGCCGTGCGCGCGCCGCCGCTGGCGTTGGGGTGGATCATGTCGTAGAGCTTGGCCACCACCAGGTTTTCGTCGCCGATCAGCGGATAGTTGACCGCGCTGCCCTGGGTCTCGGCGATGTCACCGACCCAGCGGTTGTGGTCACTGACCGGGTCGACGCTCAGACCGATGACCTTGGTGTTGCGCTTGTCGAATTCCGGCTTGAGCTTGGCCAGGTAGCCCAGTTCGGTGGTGCACACCGGGGTGAAATCCTTGGGGTGGGAAAACAGGACGGCCCAGCCATCGCCGATCCATTGGTGAAAATTGAGCGTGCCTTCGGTGGTGTCGGCGGTGAAATCCGGTGCTTCGTCGCCAATGCGAATTGCCATGTTCGATCTCCTTGCAGTGATGGACAGGGACGCCGTCAGGGCAACGAATGCGCGTTGGACGGCATGGACGCCGACAGTATAGGAGAGGTTGCGGGACTCGCCGGACCGCTTCGGGTGCGTCGCTAGCCGACCAGCGCAATCAGCTGCTGACGCTGGGCGTCGGTCAGCATCGGGCCGAATCCGGCGCGGGCGTTTTCCGCCATGTAGCGCGGGTTGCCGGTGCCCGGGATCACGCAGGTCACCGCCGTATGCGACAGCAGGAACTTCAGCGCCAGTTGCGGCCAGCTCTTGACCCCGACTTGCGCCGCCCAGCCTGGCAACGGTGTGTCCTTGAGTTTGGCCAGCAGGCCGCCACCGCCAAACGGCCGGTTGCAGATCACCGCCACGCCCCGCTCACGGCATAACGGCAGCAAACGTTTCTCGGCGCCGCGGTCGTCCAGGGCGTAGTTGATCTGCAGGAAATCCAGTGGCTCGGCCCTGAGCACCGCCTCCACTTCTTCATAGGCCGCCGCCGTGTAGTGGGAGATGCCGATGTAGCGGATGCGCCCTTGCTCCTTCCAGTGGCGCAGGGTCGGCAGGTGAGTCTGCCAGTCCAGCAGGTTGTGGATCTGCATCAGGTCGATGCGGTCGGTCTGCAACAGGGCGAAGGATTGTTCCATCTGCGCGATGCCTTCTTCGCGCCCGCGGGTCCACACCTTGGTGGCCAGGAACGCCGGCGAGCGCGGCTCGTGGATCGACAGCAATTCACCGGTGGTCTGTTCGGCGCGACCGTACATCGGCGAGCTGTCGATCAGCTTGCCGCCCTTGTCGAACAACGCATCCAGCACGGCGGACAAGTCTTTGTAGGCCGGTTGCGCAGGCTCGACATCGAACCCGCGATAAGTGCCCAACCCTACGATCGGCAAGGACTCGTTGCTGGAAGGAATGGCGCGGGTCTGCATGGTCTTGCCTCCTGTTCCCGTCGACGGCACGGCTTGTGCTCCCGCCGGACCGAACGTGAAGACCGCCGAAGCGCCGGCAGCCAGCGTGAGTATTTCTCTACGGGTGTAACCCTCAGGATGGCTCATAAAACGCTTCTCACCAGTCGCTCGGGTTCGACCTGTTGCGCCGACAACCCGGATATCCCGCGCCAAGGGTCGATTGACTACACTGAGAAAGCCTTGCGGCGCCAGCCACATTCAAACCTCGAGCAGTCAATGCCGCCTCCTAACGTTAGTCGAATGTCACGCACCCTGGTGTTACTCGTCGTCATCGTCGCAGCGTTGTACCTGGCGCTGTGCGTGGCGCTGTTCGTGTTTCAGCGGGCGCTGATCTACTACCCGCAACCGCGCACCGTCGGCTCGGCCGCTACCCTGCTCACCCTGCCGGTTGCCGACGCCCGGGTGCTGGTCTCTGTGCGCCCCCACGACGGCCCGAACGCGCTGATCTACTTTGGCGGCAATGCCGAAGACGTCTCGCGCAACCTGCCTTCCTTCTCGCAAGCCTTCCCGGACTACGCGCTGTACCTGCTGCATTACCGTGGTTATGGCGGCAGTTCCGGATCGCCTTCGGAAGAAGCTATTGCCCGCGACGCCTTGACCTTGTTCGACCAGGTCCACGCCACCCATCCGCACGTGGCGGTGGTCGGGCGCAGCCTGGGCTCCGGGGTTGCCGTGCGCCTTGCCAGCCAGCGGCCGGCCGCGCGGCTGGTGCTGATCACCCCCTACAACAGCCTCGAAGGCCTGGCCGCCCGACAGTTTCGCTGGTTTCCGGTGCGCTGGTTGTTGAAGGACAAATTCCAGTCCTGGCGCTACGCCGCACGCATCACGGTGCCGACGGTATTGATCGCGGCCGGAGATGACGAAGTGATTCCGCGCTCCAATACCGAGCGCCTGTTGAGTCATTTCACCAAAGGCGTGGCTTCGATGCAGGTCATCGAGGGGACGGGGCATAACTCGATCGGCGAAAGCCCTGAATACCTCAAGGCGCTGGGGGATGGGTTGTAACGGGATCAGCGGTCTTTGTAGCGACAGGCTATGGCCGTTCATCCGAGAACTCACCTGCGCCCAATAAAAACATATTTTTATGCCTATATTGATATTGTCGAACGTTCCCACTCTCTGAGGGTGCCGTCATGAATATCAAAACCCTGGCTTTGC
Organism: Pseudomonas sp. PB101; assembly: GCF_009764265.1. Lineage (GTDB taxonomy): Bacteria > Pseudomonadota > Gammaproteobacteria > Pseudomonadales > Pseudomonadaceae > Aquipseudomonas. The sequence continues at coordinate 77,577 of NZ_RWIR01000043.1, read as the reverse complement.
TCCTGCTGGCTTTGTGTGCACAACCGGTCTGGAGCCAGACGCCTGCCGCTTCACCCGCCGCTGCCGACAGCCCCGCGCTGACCACGCGCCTGGCCCTGCGTGACCTTTGGGTCGAGCACATTTTCTGGATCCGAAACTACGCGCTGGCCAATCAATCCGCCGACCAGAAACAAGCCAAGGTCGCCGCCGACCAGGTCGTCGACAACGCCACCAAAATCGCCAACAGCATTGCCCCGCTCTACGGCCAACCGGCGGCGGATCAACTGCTCAAGCTGCTTGCCGGTCACTGGGGCGCGGTGAAACACTACAGCGATGCCACCGTCGCCAAGGATGCGAAAGGCAAGCAGGCCGCCGTCACCGAATTGACCAGCAATGCCAAGGCCATTGCGGCGTTCCTGGCCGGCGCCAACCCCAATCTGCCTGAGGCGACACTGGTCAACATGCTGTCGGCCCATGGCGGTCACCACATCGCCCAGATCGATGAGTTTGCCGCCCACGATTACGCCGCAGAAGCCGCTACCTGGGCGATGATGCGCACGCACATCCTGGCCCTGGCCGACGCGTTGACCGGCGCGCTGGTCAAGCAATTCCCGGACAAGTTCTGATATCGCACGAGGGCACCCCATGCTGGAAGGATTGGGCCGAACACAGCAGGACCTGCTCAATGCGCTGCTGCACCATGCCGGTGGCATGAGCATTGACGAGCTGGCGGAACACCTGGCCGTCACGCGCACGGCGATTCGCCAACACCTGGCGGCGCTGGAGCGTGACGGCCTGGTGCTGCGCGGCGACACCCGGCCAACGGGCCGTCGTCCGGAGCAGCTGTATCGGCTCACCGACCACGCGCGGGAGCAGTTCCCACGCCACTATCAGCTGCTGGCCAGCGTATTGATCGATGAAGTCGCCGCCATCATCGGCCCCGAAGCCCTGGCCTCGCTGATGCGCAGCATGGGCCGCAAGCTGGCGCTGGACCGTGAACAACAGGTCGTGGACGAAGCCAGGATCGTGCAGCACATGAACCAGGCGGGTTATGAAGCCGAGGTGTTTTTCCGCTCAGGCGACAGCCCGGAAATCGTTGCGCATAACTGCGTGTTCCATCGCCTGGCCGCCGAGCACCCGGTGGTCTGCGAACTGGACCTGGCCTTGATCGGCGCGCTGGGCGGCGCTGAAGTCGAGCACAGCGAATGCATGGTGCGTGGCGGGCATGTCTGCCGCTTCAGGCTGCGACCGACAGAACCCTGACCTTACAGATCGACCCTCTGCATGTTCGCCTTGAGAAACCCCATCAACTCGGCCGCCGCGGGCGACAGGCTCTGTCCCTTGCGGCACAGGATGCCGATCTGGCGCTCCACCCGCGGCTCTGACAGCGGCAGGAACACCAGCTTCTCGTTACCCTGCGGGAACGCCAGGGACGGCAGCGTGGTGATGCCGATGCCCTCTTCGAGCATCGCGATCAGCGAAATCATGTTGGAGACGAACAGCAGGCTGCTGTCCAGCAACCCCGCAGCTTCCGTGCCTGCAAGCAAGCGCGAGGTGCCATTGCGTACCAACGGATAAGCTTGCAGGCTCGACCAGTGCAACGCCTCGCCACTGGCCACCAACGGATGATCGTGGCGACAGACCACCCCTACCCGATCACTCAGGACCGGCACGAACTCGATGTTTTCGTCCGCCGTCCACACGCTGCTGATTGCAAAATCCACCTGCCCCTGGACCAGCAGCTGCTGCACGCTGTCGGCATTGCCGTCCTGCATGCTGATCTGCATTTTCGGGTGCTCGCCGACAAACCGTGCGAGCAGATGCGGCAACAACCGGCTGGCCACCGACGGCACCGTGGCGATGCTCACCTGACCGATTTCATGCCGCGCCAGCAGGCTGACTTCGCGGGCGATACGGTCGTGATGCGCGAGCAAATCCTCGAACAGCGGCAAGCAGTGTGCGCCGAATGGCGTCAGTTCGGTCTTGCCGCCCTTTTCGAACAATGGCTGGCCGAGTTTCTGCTCCAGCTCACGCACCGCCAGCGACAGCGCCGGTTGCGTGCGATAGGCCTGCCTTGCCGCGCCGTGAAAGCTTTTCAGCTGGGCGACCAGGACGAAATAGCGCAGTTGGGTAATCTTCAGCTCGGGCAGCACGGTAAGTTTTCCTTATCATTTCATATTTATTATTAATTTTTATTTGCAGACTAATACTCTCAAGATGGGACCAACGCAATCGGAGGTTCCCATGGCACTGCAACCCTACAAAAACTACATCGGCGGCAACTGGTGCGAAGGCCAGGGCGTCATCGCCAACCACAGCCCTTCGGATGTTCAAGACCTCATCGGCCACTACCAGCAAGCCAGCGCCGAACAGACGCTCGACGCCATCGCTGCCGCCCGCGACGCCCAGCCGCAATGGGCCGCCAGCGGCCTGGAACAGCGCCAGCAAGTGCTGATGGCCATCGGCAACGAGCTGATGGCGCGCAAGGACGAACTCGGCGAACTGCTCTCCCGGGAGGAAGGCAAACCGCTGGCCGAGGGCATCGGCGAGGTCAATCGCTCCGCGCAGTTCTTCCACTACTACGCCGCCGAAGTGCTGCGTCAGATGGGCGAGACCGCCGCCTCGGTACGCCCCGGCATCGAGATCGAAGTGCAGCGTGAACCGGTCGGCGTGGTCGGCATCATCACCCCGTGGAATTTCCCCATGGCCACCGCCGCCTGGAAGATTGCCCCGGCCCTGGCCTTCGGCAACGCCGTGGTGTTCAAGCCGGCCAACCTGGTGCCGGCCAGCGCCTGGGCCCTGACCGAGATCATCAGCCGCCAGGCCTTGCCCGCCGGCACCTTCAACCTGGTCATGGGCAGCGGCGCGGTGGTCGGCGAAAGCCTGATCCAGTCCGCCGACATCGACGCGTTGACCTTCACCGGTTCCCTGCAGACCGGTCGCCGCGTCGCGGTCGCCACCGCCGGCAACCTGGTGCGTTGCCAACTGGAAATGGGCAGCAAGAACGCCCTGGTGGTGCTCGATGACGCCGACCTTGAAATCGCCGTGGAATGCGCGTTGAACGGCGCCTTCTTCGGCACCGGACAAAAGTGCACGGCCTCCTCGCGATTGATCGTCTGCGACGGCATCCATGACCGTTTCGTCGAAGCGCTGGTGGCGCGCATGCGTCAATTGAAGGTCGGTCATGCCCTCGGCCAGGGCGTACAGATCGGCCCGGTGGCCGAAGCCCGGCAACTGGAGCAGAACCTGCATTACCTGCAACTGGCCGAAGACGAAGGCGCGACCCTGGTCGAAGGCGGCGAACTGCTGAACCTGGAGCCGGCCGGGCACTACATGCGCCCCGCCCTGTTCATCAACACCCACAACAGCATGCGCATCAACCGCGAAGAGGTTTTCGGGCCGATCGCCTGTGTGATCCGGGTCAGCGATTACGAACAAGCCCTGTCGGTGCTGAACGACACCGAATACGGCCTCACCGCCGGGATCATCACCCAGTCGCTGCGTTATGCCAGCGACTTCAAGCGCCGTGCCCGCACCGGTTGCGTGATGGTCAACCTGCCCACCGCCGGCACCGATTACCACGTGCCGTTCGGCGGCCGCAAAGCCTCCAGCTTCGGACCCCGCGAGCAAGGGCAATACGCCCGCGAGTTCTACACCGTGGTCAAGACCACCTACGTGCGACCTTGAACGGGAGACCAGCATGCACGACTTATTGATGATCGACGGCCTGCAGTATTCCCACTGGAACGAAGAGATTTTTCGCCAGATGCGCGAAGGCGGCCTGAGCGCGGTGCACGCCACCATCGCCTACCACGAGAACGCCCGGGAAACCCTGTCGCGCATCGGCGAATGGAACCGCCGCTTCGAAACCTGGCCGCAGCTGATTCGCCCGGTGCGCGAGGCTTCAGACATTCGCCTGGCCCATCAGGAAGGCCGCGTGGGGATTTTCTTCGGTTTCCAGAACTGCTCGCCGATCGAAGACGACATCAGCCTGGTGGAAGTTTTCCGCCAGCTCGGCGTGCTGATCATGCAGCTTACCTACAACAACCAGAGCCTGCTGGCCAGCGGTTGCTACGAGAGCGAAGACAACGGCATCAGCCGCTTCGGCCGCCAGGTGATCCGCGAGATGAACCGCGTCGGCATGCTCATCGACATGTCCCACAGCGCCGAGCGCAGCACGCTTGAAGCCATCGAGCTGTCGAGCCGGCCCGTGATCGTCTCCCACGCCAACCCGTCGAGTTTCCACGCGGCCAAGCGCAACAAATCCAACGCGGTGCTGCGCGGTATCGCCGAGTCCGGCGGCCTGCTCGGTTTCAGCACTTACCCGTTCCACCTCAAGGGTGCGTCGGGCTGCACCCTGGAAGACTTCTGCGACATGGTCGCCAGCACGGCGGAATTGATGGGCGTCGAACACATCGGCATCGGCACCGACCTGTGCCAGCAACAACCGCTGCAAGTGCTCGAATGGATGCGCAACGGGCGCTGGAGCAAAGACAAGGATTACGGCGAAGGCTCGAAGGACAACGCCAACTGGCCGGCACCGCTGCAATGGTTCCGCGACAGCCGGGATTTCCCGGTCATCGCCCAGGGCCTGCGCGCCCGAGGCTTCGCCGAGGACGAGGTACGCAACATCATGGGACTCAACTGGCTGCGCCTGCTGGAAAACGCTACGACGGCGCAAAACTGACTCTTGATCGACACCGTGAGGACAGCATGAAAAATAACAACAATAGCCTCCCGTTCATCTCCCCGACCGGCGATGCACAGCCCCAGGCGCGTATTTTGGAGGCATCATGAAAACTTCCGACACCCTGCAATCCGACGTCCAGCCAATGGACCTTGCACCGCCGAAAAAAGACATCGACTGGCCGCTGTTCCTGATCAGTGGCGGCTTCCTCGGCGCCTTCCTGATCGCGGCGCTGGTCGACATCGATGGCGTGTCGCACCTGGTGAACACGCTGTTCGCCTGGTCGACGAAGTTCTTCGGCCTGTACTGGCAGATCCTGATGCTCGCGACCTTCGCCATGAGCCTGTTCATCTGCTTCAGCAAATGCGGGCGGGTACGCCTGGGCGGCGTCGACCAGCGCCCCGATACCAGCACCTTCAACTGGATCGCCGTGATCATGTGCGCCCTGCTCGCTGGCGGCGGCGCGTTCTGGGCGGCAGCGGAACCGATGATGCACTTCGCCAGCCCGCCGCCGCTGTTCGCCGGGGTGCAGCCGCACACCGAAGCCGCCGGGCATGCTGCGCTCGCGCAATCGTTCGTGCACTGGGGCTTCCTGGCCTGGGCAGTGCTGGGCAGCCTGCTGGCCATCGTGCTGATGCATCTGCATTACGACAAAGGCCTGCCGCTGGCACCGCGCACCTTGCTCTATCCGTTGTTCGGCGAACGCGCGCTCAAGGGGCCGATCGGCACCCTCGCAGACGCCACCTCGATCATCGCCGTGGTCGCCGGCACCATTGGCCCGATCGGTTTCCTCGGCCTGCAGATCAGCAGCGCGTTGCACTCGGTGTGGGGCATTCCCAACGACCTGGTGGTGCAGTCCATCACCATCGTGCTGGTCACGGTGATGTACACCATCTCCTGCCTGGTCGGGCTCGAGGGCATCCGCTTCGTCAGTGGGATCAACGTCTGGCTGATGATCGGCCTGGCGGTGTTCATGGTGCTGCTCGGGCCCACCGCGTTCATTCTCGGCGGTTTTCCCAGCGCGTTCGCCTTGCACCTGGAGCAGTTCATCCCGATGACCCTGTTCCGCGCCGACCCGAAATGGCTCGACTGGTGGACGGTGTTCTACTGGGGCTGGTTCATTGGCTACGCGCCGATGGTTGCCCTGTACGTGGCGAAGATTTCCCGTGGCCGGACCATCCGCGAAGTGATCATGACCCTGTCGATCATCGCCCCGCTGGTGACCATGTTCTGGTTCACCATCGTCGGTGGTGCCGGCATCGGCATGGAATTGCACACGCCGGGCATCGTCACCGCCCACGGCGCACAACCCGAAGACTTGCTGCTGGGCGTGACCCAGAACCTGCCACTGGGCGGGCTGATCTCGGCGCTGTTCCTGTTCCTGAGCTTCATCTCGGTGGCCACCAACGGCGATGCGATGGCGTTCACCGTGGCGATGGCGATGTCCCGCAATGACAAACCCAAGGCATGGCTACGGGCCTTCTGGGCCATCGGCATGGGCCTGGCCGCCGTGGTGTTGATCACCATTGGTTCGGGCGGGGTCACGGCGCTGCAATCCTTTATCGTAATTACCGCCGTACCGGTTTCACTGCTGATCCTGCCATCGCTCTGGGATGCACTGCGCATCGCCCGGCAGATGGCTCGCGAACAGGCAGTCTGATATGAACCGTTCAGGAATCGCAACGATGTCGCACACCGACACACACACCGCTTCAGCCTTGCGGCCCGCCACCCGGGTCATGGACCTGGAGCGGCTGGGCAGTCACTTTCAAAGCCGCTTGAGTTTCGTGCGCAGCAGCATGCGGCGGATGATGAACGAGCAATGGCGCATCCAGCGCACCTGCTTCGATCTGGACGCCGAGGGCTTCGGCACGGCGATCTACCGCATCGACACCGCCAGTGCCCGTTATCACTGCGTGATTTTCTCCATGTACCTGCCCCCGGAAAAGCGCAGCGACCGGGTCATCGCCGATCAGTGGGACGTCAGTTTTGTCCTGCTCGCCGGCGATGTCGACGAGCAGCAACTGGCCGACCTGCGACGCAATGTGCCGCTGCAGGAAGCCGGGCGATTCGATTCGCGAGTGCTGGTGCTGTCGCGGGCCAACCGCAGCCTGCGCAACTTCGAGCGATTCCTCGAAGCGCTGGCCGAAGGCTGTCAGCCGGACCCTCGGCAACTGGCCGAGGTCGGCTACCTGTATCGCACCACCGCGGTGTACGGCAACGGCAAGTTCGGCATCGCCGACTTCAGTTGCCTGCAAGACACGGCGGACTTCACGCAACCCTTCAGCGCGCAGATGTTTACCGTGTACCTGCTGCGGCATTTCAGCATCGAACAGATCGAACACATGGCCCGGGCGCGCAACCCGCAGCGGGCGGTGGGCCTGGACCCTGCCCTGCAGCGTTACCTTGGAGTCGGCAACTCCACGGGGCTGGGCATGGCGCCGTTCCTGATCAATCACCCGCAACTGGTCAGCCAGTGGATTTGGGCTCGAGAAACGGCCTTGGGGTTGGTGCTGGCCCAAGCGGCTGACGTGCCTCGGGCGCAGCGCTTTCAGGCGTTGCTGCTTCGAGCCCGCCGGCACTTGCAGCAAACCAGCACCGAGGACCAACGGCAAAGCGCAATCGACCAGCAGACCCTGGCCGATCTCGAACAACTGGCCGAGTGGTTCGCGGGCCAGTCCGTCAACGCCGGTTTGTGGTCGCAACTGCAAGCCTGGGCCGACGTGAACGTGGGTGCCGGTTGCCAGGAACTGCTGGTCAGCCTGCTGCTGGAGTTGTACCCCGAACAGGTCGATCCGCTGGCCGGGCAGATGTCGGTCAACGAAGGCTTTCGCCTGAACGCCGAGATGCCACTCGATGAGCTGTGCGGGCTCATCGAAAGCACCTACCGCTGGGCGCTCGATTACGACTTGAACGACGCCGAGGCCAACCACTTTTTCTGGTATCGCTCGGCGGAAAAGGAAGAACCACGCCTGGGCGAACGGGCCATGGAACCGGGTGCAGAAAAGGAAATGCAACTGGGGATCGCACACAACATTCAACGCTGTCATCGCGCCCTGCTGGCCTATCGCGAGCAACACCCACGGCAATTGACCGCGCACTTTCTGCTGGCACAGCCGCAGTTCAAAGGCACGGTCTGCCGCCTGCAAGGCATGGCCCGCTGCGCCTTCGGCGAGATCCGCGCCAACCTGATGGACCGCAGCATGCTGCCGATCCACTTGCTGCGCTGCAAGCTGGCGTTCTTCGGCGCCGGCAAGTTCGACCCCAAGTCCAGCCGCTGGGTGCGCATCACTCTGTTCCAGGGGGCCCCACTGGTCAGCGAGATCGGCCAGCCGTTCGCCGACGACTGGAATTTCGCCGTCATGCCTGAACTGACCAACGCTGCCGGAGCACTCTGAAATGCGTGTATCGCTCAATGAAATCCAGGTGATCTGCCGCAAGGCCTTCGAAGGCATCGGGTTTGCGCCCGGTGATTGCGACGACGCCGCCGAGATGATCGCCAGGCTGCAACAGCAAGGCCTCGACGGCATCGGCGCGCTGAAAAAGGCCTTGGACTTTCTTCACGATGAAGTCGATCGCCCCATCGACACCTGCTACGAAGACGCCACGCAACTGACCCTCGATGCCCATGGCCAAAGCGTGTTGCGCTGCGCCGCCCAGGCTATCGAACTGGGGGTGGGCAAGGCCATGCGTGGCGGCACTGCACTGATCCGCATCCGTCATTGCCACAACCGCATCCTGCTGCTGGGCTACCTGGCGCGCTGTGCCGGACAGGGCCTGAATTTTTGTGTGTACTGGCGCGATGCCCGCCAGGAACTGGTCGCCACCTTCAGCGCCGGGCAGACCAGCCCGGCCTTGCGCGTGTATGACCTGCCGCAACCGGCACAGGGCGACGAGCAAAGCATCAATGTGCTGATTTCCAGGCACTTCGCGCTGCTGCCACGGCTGAGTGCCGAAGACGCGACCCCGACGTTCGAACACAGCCAGGCCACACCCGCGGGCGGGCTGCAGGTCGATGATGAAGTCTGGGCCCAACTGAAAAAACTCGGTGAGCGGGTGCTGGTGGAAAGCACCGAAGAATCCCGTCGCCGTGGCGCCGGCGAAGGCAGCGACACCCGGTAAAACCCCTTTCAAAATTGCATCAGGAATCATCAATGAAACAGGCGATCAAGACCGATCTCTTTGCCTCGCGCGCGCCTCTGGAATGGGCGATTGTCGGCAACGGCACGCTGTACACCGCGCAAATTCCCATCGACCGCCAGGGCCAGGTGGTGAGCGGCGGCATCGAAGCGCAAACCCGACAGACCCTGGACAATCTGCGCCATACCCTCGAGGCCGCCGACAGTTCGCTGGACGCGGTCACCCAGGTGCTGATCTACGTCACCGACCGCAGTTACCTGGCAACGGTGAATGCGGTCTATGCCGAGTATTTTCAGGCGCCCTACCCCAATCGCGCCGCCATGGTCGTGGCAGGGCTGGCCCGGGAGGAAATGCTGGTGGAGTTGGTGGTGTACGCCTGCGTGGGCTGACACGCCCCTGTACTCTGTACCCTGTAGGAGCGAGCCTGCTCGCGATGGACGTTAACGATAACGCGTGCTTCCTGATTCAACGCGTTGTATTTGAGTCCATCGCGAGCAGGCTCGCTCCTACAGGGGGGCCGTGTTGCCCAGCCGTTTCAATACCCTTCGTCGGACATTTGACTCCGACAATAAACAGGTTCACGCCCGCCGTGAACCTTGTTCCAGGACGCCAGTCATACCCCAGCGTTTTTCCTCTCCTATCGTCGTCATCTCATCCGAGTTGTCCGTCCATGCGCCAAACCGTCGTTGCCTTGCGCTTTTCTTCGCTGTGCCTGTTTACCCTGCTCCCCGTTTTCGCCAGCCCCGCCCACGCCGATGGGCAACGGCAACTGGTCGACGCCATCAACGACTACCGCGCCCATCCGCAACGCTGCGACCGGCGGCCCGCGCAACGCTTGTCACCCCTGACGCTCAAGTCGAACCTGGCCTTGCCCGTTGGCTATGGCGGCGGGCTGCGGGACCGGCTGAAGGCTTCCGGCTATCAGGCAACCATGGTGCGCTCTATCCGCGTGGTGGGTGCACGGGACGCCGAAGAAGCCTTCGATATGTTCCAGGACGAGCACTGCGCCGCACTGCTCGACAACCAGTACGCAGACATCGGCGTCAGCCGTTCGGGGAGCGAGTGGCAGGTGGTGCTGGCCAAGCCGGTGCTCGACGGACAGACCGGCGATCCACGCAGCGCCGCACAGGCGTTGCTCGCGCAGGTCAACGCAGCCCGGGGCAAACCGCGCCTGTGCGGTCGCCAGCGTTTCGCCGCCGCGCGACCGCTGTCCTGGAGTTCGGCCTTGGGTTCCGCTGCACAAAGCCACAGCAAGGCCATGGCCTACGGCAACTATTTCGCCCACCAGGATCCCGACGGCGACATGCCTTCCGACCGCGCCCGGGCCGCCGGTTACCGTGGCCGGCAGATCGGTGAAAACATCGCCGCCGGCCAAGGCTCCCCAAGCAAGGCCATGGCCGGCTGGCTCGCCAGCCCCGGGCACTGCGCCAACCTGATGAACCCGATGTTCACCCAGGTCGGTGCCGCTTACGCCGCCAACGCTCGCAGCGACAATGGTGTTTACTGGACAATGCTGTTCGGCGCGCCTTGAACCGCCGGCCAGCCTCACCGTGCGGGCATTAACAGGTTTGGAGGTCACTTCATTTCGGCGTGGGCAGGTCCCTTGTAGGAGCCGGCTTGCTGGCGAGGGTCGTTAACGATAACGCGTGCTATCTGGACTCACTCGGCGCACTTGGGTCCATCGCCAGCAAGCCGGCTCCTACAGGTACTTGAATCCCCGGCCAGCCCCACCGTGCGGGCATTAAAAAGCCCGCATTGAGCGGGCTTTGTGGGTGAATGTAACAAGTAGGTGGCCGGTGCTGGTCTCCGGCTTACAAGGTTTATCAGGCCTCCCACAAAAGAGTCGTGAAACTGTAATGGAACTCTTCTGCTTCACACGGCATAAGGGCTGGATCCCAGCGCGGGGATCTTTCTAACCGTGTACCCTTCGGAACGCGCCCCACGTCTCCTTGCTATCCTTTTGCGCATCAGTCTGCGTCTTCACCTACAGGGTTGAGGATAGCAAAACAGGAGCGTTTTCCAACCGGGCTTTTAGACCGATTTCGACCAGCAGAAAACCCGGCAGGAAACAAAAATACTATCGACAGGGAGATGACGCATGTCGACTCGAAAGCGGATTGGTATCACGTCAACGATCAGCATCCACAGAGCGACTGAGGCACTTTCAATATTTATGGTGCCTGACCCACCGCCATCGCGGGCAAGCCCGCTCCCACAGGGTTATTGGGTGTACGCGGAATCTGCGAGCAACCGAAATCACTGTGGGAGCGGGCTTGCCCCGGGCGGCGTTCCGACGATGGCGTCAAATCAGTCAATATCGATGGTGCCTGACACTCTGCAATCGCGAGCAAGCTCGCTCCTACAAGGATTATCCCCGCGAAGGCCGGCGCACCACCCTCACCTTGCCGCTATCCCCGCCACCGCAGAACAACCGCTCGCCGCCATCGGACTCCAGTCCCGACACGCCGACGCCCTCCGGCATCTTGAGGCTTTCCAGCACTTCACCGGTTTGCGCGTCGATGCGCCGCAGTTCGCTTTCATCGCCCTCCCAGGTGCCATGCCACAGCGAACCTTGCACCCAGGTCACCCCGGTCACAAAGCGGTTGGATTCGATGGTGCGCAGGATCTTGCCGGTCTCGGGGTCGATCTGGTGGATCTTGCGTTCGCGGTACTGCCCTACCCACAGCGTCCCTTCGGCCCAGGTCAGCCCCGAATCGGTGCCCGCGCCGGGCGCAGGAATCGTCGAGAGGATGCGGCCGCTGCGCGGGTCGATCTTGTGGATGCGGTCTTCGGCGATCTGGAACAGATGCTCGCCATCGAACGCCGTGCCGGCATGGGCAGCGACATCGATGGAGCCCAGCACCTTGCCGCTTTGCGGGTCCAGGGCGTTGATTTTGTCGTTGCAGGCGAACCAGACCTTTTCGCCGTCCCAGGTGACGCCGCACACATGGTCGACATCGGCAAACGGGCCATATTCACGAATGATTTCAGCAGTTGCGTGTTTCATTCCGGCATTCCTCGTTGGGGTTGGTGGCCTTCATCCTAGCCACCGGGCAGCGGCGCCGGGAGTAACAAGGTCGTCGCGAATCCCGGCACCGGCGGTGTCATCCAGCGCCGAGTGCGACCACGGCCAAACCATTGCACCTTGCCCTGTACCGCCAGTGCGTCGAGCGCCCGTTGCACCGTGCGCTGGCTGGTACCCAGCGCCAATGCCAGGGCGGAACTCGACCACGACTCGCCATCGGCGAGGCAGGCAAATACCGCGGCAAATTTTTCCTCGATCGGTTGCGCCAACGTCACCACATCCGTACAGACCGGCGATTGCAGAGCAAAACCGCGCTTCGTCGCGATGACCCCGGCCAACGGCTTGAGCGCCTGGCGCAACCTGCCGATTTCCACCCGAAGCCGGGCGCGATGGGATTCATCCGCGAGTTTCAAGCGGAACGCCCGGGCGATCAGCGTTTCCCGCGCAACGTCGGCGGGCCACGCCTCGGCCAGTGTGCGGGCAAGCACGAACAGGATCGGCCGCGTCGCGAGCGACACCGACATGCCACAGCCACGCACGACGTACCGGCAGGCATCCACCACCAGCGCCGTGGAACCGAGCAACGCTTCAACTTCATCGAGCAGCAGCGGTCGTTCCTCACCCTGGGCAATCAGGCGTGCCGCGGGGGCGTCGAGCAGGCGTACAGCCTGTTCGACCTCGGCCATCAGCGCGGCAATCCCCGCCTGTCCGGCCGCCTGCCCGGCCCTGGTCAACGCGTCCCGCGCCGCGTTTGATTGCAGGCGTCGAATGGCGATCCCCGCCAGCACCAGCTCATGGGTTGCGCGCAACGCCGGCGGCAATGGGCCGGGGTCGAGCCCGGCCATCAACTGCTGCGCCTCATCGAGCTGACCGAGCAACAGCAGACGGCGGATTTGCAGATAACGCGCATGGGCGGCATTGACCCGGTCACCGTGCTGTTCAAGCGTGACCCGCGCCGTTTCGAGCGCCTTGACCGGCCAGCCGAGTTCGCGCGAAGCCAGGGCGATTTCGGCCTCGGCCACCACGCATCGGGCACGGGCCAGCACTTCCTTGGGCGCAAAGGCCCGCTGCGCACGCTTGACCAGCGCCCGGGCCCGCAGCAGATCGCCCAACTGCGCCATGGCGATACCGCGCAGGGCCAGCGCCGGGGCGTCGTCGCGCAAGGCCACGCGGTCCAGTGCGCCCAGTGGATCGCCCGCCGCCAGCGCCTGGGCGGCGGCCGTGATCATCGAGTCCATAGCAATCGCGCCACGCTTGTCACTCCCATGATTCGATACCCGGGTTTAGTCTAAATCACGACCTTTCACCAGGCTGCTAGCTACTGGATGCGGCGGTGTCATTGACCACCGATGAAGACATCCGCCAGCTTGTCCACCAGCGCCGGTTTGGTCTGCGAGACCCAGCGCCGGGTCGCCCATTCCTGCCATTCCTCGGCACGATCGAGGGTGTAGCGCGGCACAAAGTCACCGAGGAAGCGGCCGAGGTTGTGCAGCGTGACCTCATGTCCGGCATTGGCCATTTGCTCGAGCAAATCCTTCAGGGCCACTTCGAATTCGGGCGGCCACTGTTCGCCGGCCAATACCTGCTCGACCGACGGGTGTCGATCGTAGCCAAGCGAATTGCGGACTGGCATGTGCGTGTCCTCGGTCCTGCGTTATGAGTGAGTCAGCCAAAGATGCTGCACAGTTCAATGCTGCGCAACCACTTCACCTGACGCGCCCCGGAATGACGATCGCTGCCCGAGACCAATGAAAGGTGTTCGCCGCAAGCGTCCTGCTCTGGCGAGTGTTGTCGGTACACCACCAGCACCGCATCGCCCACGTCGGTGTTGATCAGTTCGTTCCAGCTGAACAGCGCGACATAGCCGTCACTGGAGCGCGCCACCACATAGGCGCGCTTCCAGCCCTTGGGATCGTCGCTCTGCAGCCCGGCCTTGAGGACGATTTCGCGCAGCAGTACCCCGCGATAACCCTTTTTCCGGGCTTTCTGCGGATTACCCTCGCAGGTGTTGCTGGTCAGCGTCACCCAGTCATAACCCGGCATGGCTTGCAAGTCGGCCACGCTCAGGCGCAGCGGGTTCTGCACCTGCCCGACCACCTCCAGTGCCTGCCCGGCCACATCGATGCTCGCGGCGGGCAACGACACGGGTTTGGCGCCGGGGCGAATAAGGCTTTGCACAGTCGAAAAAATGGAACGCATGGCGATGCTCCTGTCGTGGTTGACCAATCACCTGCAGGTCCCGGAGAGCGCACCGCCAGCCCGGGACCGCTACGCCGTGGTTAAAGCAGCGGCAGGCTGTAGCTGAGGATCAGGCGGTTTTCATCCAGATCGCTGCTGGCATTGCCGCGCAGGCTGGCGTTGCGCCAGGAAACGCCCAACCCTTTGAGCGGGCCGCTTTGCAGCGCGTAGTCGATGCGCAAATCGCGTTCCCATTCCTTGCGATCGCCGGCGGCGGAATCGATGTTGTCGCCGCTCAGATAAGTGACCACGGTCTTGAGCCCCGGCACGCCCAGCGCGACGAAGTCATAGCCATACTCGGCCAGCCAGGTGCGCTCGCCGGCACTGAGGAACTTGCCGATCTGCCGGTCGGTGATCAGGTACGCCGTGGCGCCGTCGCCCTGGTTGACGAACGGGAACGCGCTGTCGCCGGACACTTGCTGATAGCCCGCGCTGAAGGCATGGCCGCTCAGGCTGTAGGTGAACAGCGCGCTCCAGGTGTTGTTGTCCACCTCGCCGGCGTGGGTATCCCCCGCGCGCCAGAAACCGCTGCTTTTGTAGCCCTGGGCACGTCCGGCCGCGTTGCCGTTCTTGCCATCGGCGCTGCTGTTGAAATAGCGCAGGTCCGTCTTCAGCGCGCCGGGGCCTATGGCCAGGGTGTGGATCAGGCCGAGGAAGTGCTGCTTGTAGAAATCCTCGAGACTGCCGTAGTAGTACTGGGCCGTCAGGTCCTTGCTGATCTTGTAGTCGCCGCCGGCGAAAACGAAGCTGTCCGAATCGGCCAGCGCGGTGCTCGCCGGGGTGCCGGCGGGACGCGTCGCACCGCCGATGCGCAGGTCGATATCGTCGGTGGAGCTGCGGGTCTTGGTGCTTTCCAATTGGCCGGCGGTGAGGGTCAGGCCGTCGATCTCGCTGGAGGTGATCTGCCCGCCTTCGAAGGTCTGCGGCAGCAGGCGACCGTCGTTGAAGTTGATCACCGGCAGCTTCGGCTGCAACGTACCCAGGCGCGCCTCGGTCTTGGAGATGCGCACTTTGCCGGTCACCCCCCCCTTGGAATATTCATCGACCGCGTGGCCGTCGCTGTCCGTAGGAAACAGCGCGCCCGGCGTGCGGTCGATCCCCACCTTGCCCGCACGACCGCCGCTGTCGAGCTTCAGCCCGGTCATGGCGATGGCATCCAGGCCAAAACCGACGGTGCCCTGGGTGAATCCGGAGATCACGTTGAGTTGCAGCCCCTGCCCCCACTCCTTGGCCTGGCTGGTGTAGGCGGCATTGCCCACGTTGCCCTGGCTTTCGCGGTTATCAGAGTTGAAATAGAAATTGCGCAGGCTCAGCGAGGCCTTGCTGTCATCGATAAAACCGGCGGCGATGGCCTGGTGGGTCAAGCCACCCAGGGTGATGGCCAGGGCCAGGGGTTGCAGCTTCATTGTGTTTACTCCGGTGTGGGGCTCTTGTTTTTTTGGTGTCCATGGACCTGATTCCCTCGTGATCTGACGTTTTCGCCTATCGCTATATATTTTTGTATATAGCGATAGGCGAAATTTAACGCCTGCGGGTTCGCAGGCGTGGTCAGTGCTACGTGATTGAGGTTCGCAAAGATCGAAACAGGTCTGGCGGCCTGCATCTTTCTAGAAGCTGACTTTGAAGTCAATAAATTTAACAAGGCGTTAATCACGCCAGCCGCCGGGGTTCAGAAGCGAAAGCGCACCTTACCTATCGTGCAAATGCTTCTTCAAGAACGACCGGGTTCGCTCCTGAACCGGGTTTTGCAGGATCTCTTCGGGTGCCCCCTCCTCGACCACCACCCCGCCGTCCATGAAGACAATCCGGTCTGCCACTTCGCCGGCAAAACGCATTTCATGAGTGACGATCAACATCGTCATGTGCTCCGCAGCGAGTTGCTTCATGACCAGGTTGACCTCTTCGACGAGCTCGGGGTCCAGTGCCGATGTCGCCTCGTCGAACAGCATGACTTTCGGCTGCATCGCCAGTGCCCTGGCGATGGCGACACGCTGTTTCTGGCCGCCCGACAGGCGAGAAGGATACTCATCGAACTTGCTGGCCAGGCCGACTTTCGACAAGTATTCCATTGCCAGTTCACGAGCGGCTTTTTTGCCGAGGCCCTTGAGTTTCACCGGGCCAAGGGCAATGTTTTCATACACGGTCAGGTGCGGAAACAGGTTGAAGTGCTGGAACACCATGCCCATCTGCTGACGCACGGCATTGATGTGCTGTTCGAACGCACGACCTTTCAATGGCCGGTTGACCTGCTCGCCCTCCAGCCAGATCTCGCCGTCGTCGAGCACTTCCAGGTGATTGATCGAGCGCAGGAGCGTGCTTTTGCCAGAACCGCTCGGGCCGATGATGGCGATGATTTGTCCGCGAGAGATGGAAAGATCGATGCCCTTGAGTACTTCAAGTGCTCCGTAAGCCTTGCGGGCGCCCTTCACTTCAACCATGAATTGCTTGCTGATCATCGTGACATCTCTACCTTGTTTTCGAGAAGATGCAGGCCGCCTTCCAGAACAAGATTGGCTGCATAGTAAATAACCGCAACAGTCAGGTAAAACTCGAACGGGCTATAGGTCTCGCTGACGGCAAGTTGCGCGCTGTAGACCAACTCGGCAATACCGATGATGGAAACCAGCGAGGTGTCCTTCAACAGCACAATCAGGTTGTTTCCCAGCGGCGCAATAGTCCTGCGCAGTGCCTGCGGCACGATGATGTAACGCTGGGTCTGTCCACGGCTGAGACCAATGGAACGCGCACCTTCAACCTGCCCCGGGTCTACCGACACCACGCCGGCACGAATGACATCGGCGTTGTAGACGGCAAAGTGCAAACTAAGACCAATGATGCCCGCCACCAGTGCGGGAATATCGATGCCCACTTGCACAAGACCATAATAAATCACGTACAACTGCAGCAGCAGTGGCGTACCCATCAACAACCAGGTCATGAAACGCACGGGCAGCGCCAACACCTTGGGCGCATAAAGAACGATGAGTGCAAAGGCTATCCCGGCCATCAAGCTCAACAGGCTGGAACTTACAAACATCACGACCGTCCACCAAAGACCGGTCGCAAGCAGCTCGGAATAAGGTGTAACTATACTGAGGTCCAGGCTTTGCATAGGAATGCTCTCACCTTGCCGCGAAGCGATTATCGAGATAGTCAATAATGAATCTGACCGAGTAGACCATCACGATGTAAAGCAGCGCAGACACCATGAAAATCTCAAAAGGCTTGTACGTTGAACTGATAAAGCGTTGCGCCGTATATGAAAGTTCAACCACAGAGATCGTCGACACCAGTGCAGAACCTTTGATAAGCGCCACGGCGTTCACCCCCAGCGGTCTTATCATCAACTTCGCAGCTTGTGGCAGCTTGATAAACCATAACGTCTGGCCGCGCCCGAAACCGATCGAGCGCGCAGCTTCTTCCTGGCCAGGGTCTACGTTGCTGATGGCGCCCCGAATGGATTCGGCCATGTAGGCAGCGATGTTCAGGCCCAGGCCGATTACGCCTGCCGCAAACGGCTCCAGTTCAAGCCCTATCTGCGGCCCGCCAAAGTAGATGATGAACAGCTGGACCAGGCAGGGAGTGCCGCGAAAAACGCTGATGTAGAGTCTGGCAAGGCATCGAAAGGCGAGAACCGTGGACAACCGGCCAGCCACCAGCACGATGGCGACCAGAAACCCAAGCACAAGAGCAAGCACAGAGATCTGCACCGTAATCCAGGCCGCCTCCAGGAAAAACGGGAATGTGCGTTGTATGAGAGTCAGATCCATGAGCACACTCGGAAAAGTCTGATTGGCTGGCTCGACGGTAAGTCGAGCCATGCTAAATACGAATTAGCGGATATCGTTGCCAATCCACTTCATCGAGATCTTTTCGTAGGTGCCATCGGCAAGCATGTCTTCAAGTGCCTTCTGCATCGACGCCTTGAGTTCAGGGTTATTCTTGCGCAACGCAATACCCATTCCCTCAAGAGCACCATCGCTATCCGGTGGAGTAATGATGCGCACTTTCTGCCCGGTTTCCTTGACGGCGACCAGCACCGGAACACTGTCCATCACAATCGCATCGATACGCCCGGCCTCCAGGTCGACCAGCATTTCCGGAAGGCCCTTGTAGGTTCTGACCTTCAGGTTGCCGCGAGCCCTGGCCCATTTATCGTGAGCGTCGCCGAGGGTCACGCCGACAGACACATCCTTGAGATCATCGAGGCTTTTGATCGAAGAATCGTCCTTCACCACGATCGTGCGGCCGGCATGATAATAGGGCCCGACGAAATCCACGGCCTTCTGCCGTTCCGGGGTAATGGTCATGGACGCGATAATGGCGTCATATTTTTTCGCCAGAAGACCGGCAATGATCCCGTCGAACGGCGTGGTGATGATCTTCACTTTTACCCCCATCCGCTCAGCCAGTGCCTCGCTGATGGAAGCGTCGAATCCGACAATCTGGTTCTGCTCGTTGGCAAAGCTGAAGGGCGAGTATTGACCGCTCATTGCGATACGGATTTCCCTGGAATCCTGGATCGACTTCAAATCATCAGCATGAACAACCGCAGTGGACAGTAGCGCCGCTGCCGCCACGGTAGAAGCGACAATCAAACCCTTGAGCTTTTTGGTTAGCATTGGATGGCACCTTGGAAGAATTGTTTTTTATTTTCTTGGAGTTATTCAGCCGGCCTTCATGAAAAGTCTTGCATAGGCACTTCTGGAAAGCACCCGGCAAGGTGTCAGCCTGCCTGACACATTGCCGGAGTTGGCCGACACTATGCCGGGCCTGCGAAACTAGCGGAGTGCGGCCCTGAAACTGTCGTCCAGGACCTCGAGCAGAAAATCAGCATTGGCCTGACTGAAGATCATCGATGGGCGCATCTTCAGGACGTTGTCATGGGGGCCTTCAGTACCGATCAAAATGCCCCGCTCCCTGGCACCATCGGCTACTTGTTTGGCCAACTGCGTGGCCGGCACTTTGCTCTTGCGGTCCGTGACAAGTTCTATCCCGAGGAAAAGACCCTGCCCACGCACATCCCCAATTGCCTCGTAGCGCTGCTGCAACTTGCGAAAGCCATCGAGCAGATAGTTGCCGATAGTCAGTGCGTTGAGCTTCAGGTTATCGCGCTCGATCACATCGAGTACCGAGAGCCCTACCGCACATGAAACCGGGCTGCCGGCAAAGGTATTGAAGTACTCCATGCCGTTATTGAAGCTGTCGGCAATTTCCCGCGTGGTCACCACTGCCGACATGGGATGGCCGTTGCCAATGGGCTTGCCCATGGACACTGCATCGGGCACCACACCCTGGGTTTCAAAAGCCCACCAGTGACTGCCTACACGACCAAAGCCGACCTGGACTTCGTCAGCCAGGCAAAGACCGCCCTCCGCACGCACCATTGCATAGACTTCTTTCAAGTAGTTTTCCGGGAAGAACAGTTGCCCGGCGACACTGGGAATGGACTCCGCCAGAAAGAACGCCGGCGCCCTGCCCTGCTTGCGCATGAGCTCGATCTGATCCGCCACGCTCTCGGCGTAACGCTTGCCAAGTTCCTCGAACGCCCACTGATCCACACCCCGGTAGGCATCCGGGACCGCCGCCTCGAACACATGGTCTGCCCGCCCCTTACCGGCTTTACGCTTGTATTTGTAGGGGCTCAGGTCGATCAGTTCCTGGGTCGTGCCGTGGTAAGCCCAATCCAGCACGATCGCATCGTTACGCCCGGTGTGATTGCGCGCCATACGCAGCATGAGGCTGTTGGCTTCGCTTCCCGAACAACCGAAGGAAGCGACCGCCAGACCTTCAGGCAAAGTGGCGGTGAGCCGCTCTGCATACTCGACGATATTGTCGTGCAGGTAGCGCGTGTTGGTGTTCAGGCGTGCAGACTGCCGCGAAAGCGCTTGCACCACGTCCGGGTGAGAGTGGCCGAGATGGCAGACGTTATTGAAGCAGTCCAGATACGCCCGGCCAAAGTTGTCGATCAACCAGACCCCGTCACCGCGAACGAACTTGATCGGGTCCGAATAGGAGATCGACAGGTTGGGCAGCAACAGCTCCTTGCGCTTGGCCACAAGCTCGGCCTTGGTGCGTCCGTCCTGGCTGTAGGTTTCCGCAGGAATCCCCGCGAGGGTCGATGCATCAGGGAACAGGTCCGCCCATACCTCAAGATAAGCCCGCTCACCCACGCCGATGAACTCGCCCGCTTTCAGCCCGGTGTCGGTGGACATCTGAAAATGCACATGGGGGATCCACCCGCCATTTTCCGTATCCGCGCCCATGTATCCGACCAGCGCACCAGCCTCCAGGCAGTCACCGGGCTTGAGCCGCGCCAGGGCTTCATGGGCCATGTGCCCCCACAGCGTCAGGAACGGCGGGCAACCTTCGGGCGAGTGCTTGAGCATGATCAAGCCGCCATAACCCAGCGGCTCATGCTCGACCTCGACGCTCTGCACCACACCGGCAACCGGCGTATAGAGCGGCGTTCCGGCGGGCATGATCAAGTCGACACCGAGGTGAATGATCCGCCGCTGCCCTTCGATGAACCGCGACTCAAACGCCGTGTCGGTGTAGATGGTCCGTTCCTCGCCCCATGGCCCGATGCCGAGCGGCACCTTGTGCTCGGCAGAAAAATCACTCCACCACTGGGTTGCCTGGGCTGGACGCCGCTCGGCTGAAGCGATGGTCATCACATGCGAAGCGTCGCCGAACGGGGCAATGACCTTGTTCATGGTCGCCGCCGATGGACGCACGATATCGGCGAAGGACTTGCTGTTTTCCGCCACCCAGCGACGCACCGCACCCGCGCCTTCGATCGCGTCAAAACCGCAGGCTTTGCGCAGGATCGCCGTCGCCAGCCGGGGGTTCATGCGGTCCATCCTTTCCAGCAGTCGCCAGGCCGGCGCTTCGCTGATGCCAAGGTAGGGATTGTCTTGCGTACGGTCGCAGCGCGAGGCCGACAAGGTGACGCTGGTGACCAGGCGCATCGCAATGAGATTGAACAGGACGTCAAGCTCCTCCGGCTGCAGAGGGTACTTGTCATGGAAACCGGCAGTGAGGGCGGCGGCCGCGCCGATCGGGTCTTCCATGTCGAGAATGGAATAGGCGCAGGTAATGGCGACTTCGGCAATCAGGATCGTATGGACCGCATCGCCAAAATCGATGACGCCGGAGACGCGCTGATGATTGTGCGAGTCGACGAGGATGTTCCAGTCATTGCCGTCATTGTGAATGACTTGCGCACGCAGGCGCGAAAGCTTCGGCTGGACGTTTTGTTCGAAGCTTTCAATGAAGCGTTCCAGAATCGCCCTTCTGCCGGGATCCTTGACGAAGTGCAGGCGCGACCGCGAACGTGCGGCGTGACGCAAATCCCAGTCGAGATCCCGCACCGCGCCCGGATGAATGAAGCCCTGAAGCGCACGGTCGATCTCACCGAACGACTGGCCCAGGCTGCGCATCAATTCGAAGGTACGCCTGACCTCGGCCAGCGGCGTTCCGTGCAACCAACTCACCAGGCGCACCGCATGGCTTTCGCCCGAGGGCGCTAGCGCAGTGGCAAGGAATTCACCGGCAAGGCTTTTCTTCAGGAAAGGCACGGCAAGCTCGGGATTATGAGTGGCGAGATGGCTGAGAATGGCCGTCTGAAACTCGCTTTCAACGCGCGGCTCCGTCGAGTTGACGACCTTCAGAATCCATCCCGCATCGGTTCCGGTGTTCAACCGGTAGTTGCGGTCGCGCTCGCCATCCAGCGGCGTGGCCGTACCAATAACGTTGAAAAGCTGCTCACTGAGTTTTTCGGCATCCCCGGTCGAGAACTGGGGGGCAGGATGCGAGAGATTTGTCATGGTAGTTGTTTTCCAGGCCATTTTTTTCAGATAGCTTGGCACGCAACGCCCGGGACGGCAGTAGGTATACGGTCGGCTTGCGCCTGCATATTGCCGGAATCGACCGGCACAATTTCGGCAGCAAAATTAGGGAGTTCTGATGCGCGACCTGGATGCGAAAGACCGCGAAATTCTCGAAATTCTTTCCAAGGAAGCCCGCATTGCCCTGAAGGCTCTGGCAGCGAGAATCGGGCTCTCAAGAAGCGCGACCAGCGAACGGGTCATCAACCTTGAACGCAATGGCGTGATCAGGGGATACCGGGCGGATATCGGCGAAATCGACGCCAACGTGATTCGCGCCATCCTGCTGGTCTGCCTTAAGCGCACGCCTGCAATGGGCCTGCTCGACCTGCTTGCGCAAAACTCGCAGGTCCGCCGCGTGTCCTCGGTCAGTGGCCAGCTCGACCTGGTCATCGAGATCGAATCGCGAACCATCGATGACCTGAACCGGGTCAGAGATGCCGTCGCCAGTCACGATTATGTTGAGGACATTACTACCGCTGTTGTTCTGCGGCGCGATATTGATCGGCAGAGTTCGTGATTTGTGTGGGGGAGAAATTGCACTGCATTTGATCAGGCGTTTGCGTTCGACCTGATCAGTGAGTTGCATTCGTTCTGACCACCCACTGCATCGGATTTGAGCCGGTTGCTTCTTGGCCATGATCGGCAGAGAACGGCCAGAAGCGGTCATTCCACCTGCCTGCCAAATTAGGGCGTTCCAGACTTCGGTGCGCGTGCTCGCAGTGCGTCGTAAGCGTGCAACTACACTCTGTGTAGTGAGCACCTTAAGGACAGCACATGGACATCACCATTCAGCGCAAGAAAGGAATGTTTGACAGCGCCTATGGCCAGGCTATCCCGCTGGCAATCTTGTTTGATGGAACGGTCGTGGGCCGCCTGGCAACGGGTGAAACATTATCTTTGGACCTTCCGGACGCTTGCGGGACGTTGCAAGTCGGTTTGCTTGACCCCAGAAACTCGCCTTACATTGGAAGCACGTCTGGTGAGGTCATATCGACCAGCAATGCACAGAGGGTTACCCCCGGACAAGCCGTTCAGTCTTTTTCGGTAAAGACTCGGAAATGGGTGTTCTTTGACGTGCTGGGTTTGGCGGGCTCAGCGCCGTTCAACCGCTGGGTACTGGCTCTTGAGACAGATCAACTTTAGGAAGCTTCTGACAGGCTTCAATCGGCCAAAAGCGAACCAAGAAGCTTGGCGAAATGAGGAATGCTGAACTCAAGCGCTCCGATCAGATAATCACGCAAAGGCCGCAGATATCGCCCGTGATAAAGCTCCAGAAACCGCGAGCGAAGCTCAGGAACGTTGACCTTGATCGGACATTGGCCCGCGCACGTTTTACTTTGGTGAGGTTTATCAGGTCCGAAAACGTCGTACCAAGCTGTCCAACTCACTGGAGAGTCCGGCCAAGCCATCGGAGTTAAGTCGCGCAGACTCCGCCAGTTCGGCCACCCGCTGTGCATCCCCATGAATCTGACTGATGTGCAGGTTGATGCCTTCGGCTACCTGATGTTGCTCTTCGGCAGCAGTGGCGATTTGAGTGTTCATGTCCCGAATCACGTCCACAGAATCTCGGATCTGTCCGAAGCTGGTCCGCGCCACGCCGATACGGTTAACGGACTGCTGCGAAACCTCCAGGCTGGCGCGCATTTGGTGGGTGACAGCACCGGTGCGTTTGGCCAGGTTGCCTAGCAGACCGTCGATCTCTGCAGTAGAGTCGGCAGTGCGTTTGGCCAGCGCTCGGACTTCATCGGCGACCACGGCAAACCCACGTCCCTGCTCGCCCGCACGGGCAGCCTCAATGGCGGCATTTAGCGCCAACAGGTTGGTCTGCTCGGCGATCGAACGAATCGTCCCGAGAATTGACTGGATGTCACTACTGTCGCGCTCCAGTTGCTGCATCGACTGAGCGGACTTTCCGATTTCCAGGCTCAGTTGATCGACACTACTGACCGCTGCATCAATCTGTTGCTGCCCCTCGCGGGCCTTTAGCCAACCGCTATCGGCTGACTCGGCGGCCTGGCTGCAGGAGCGCGCAATTTCATTGGCGGTGGCGACCATTTCATGGAATGCAGTCGAGACCATATCCACTGCTTCACGCTGACGCCCGGCGGCTTCAGCCATGTCGCTGGAGACCTGGGTCGAATCCCGTGAAGTCGCGAGGATATTGTTCGCAGCTTGGCCGATACGGTGGATCAGATCGCGGATGGCGGCCAGGAACTGGTTGAACCAACTAGCCAACTGCGCGGTTTCGTCGTTCCCGCGCACCTGCAAATTCTGCGTCAGATCCCCCTCACCCTGGGCGATGCCTTGCAAACCGCTGGCTACGCTGCGAATCGGTCGCACAATCAGGCCAGCAAAGCTAGCCCCGACCAACGCAAAAACGAGCGCCAGCACCCCGGCAATCAGGGCAATCAACCAAGCGAGTTGGGTGGCGGAACTCATGACCTCTTTGTGCTTGATCAGGCCAACGAAACTCCAACCCAATCGCTCGGACGGCCAAACGTAGGCCATGTAACGCTCGCCATTCAGTTCAACTTCAACCACGCCTTTGCCTGCCTTGGCCAACTGTTCGTAGCCTTTGCCGATTTCCGCCAGGTCTTTGAAGTTGTGCCCCGGCTGTTGAGGGTCGACCAATACCTTGCCGTCGCGCTCGACGAGCATCAGATAACCACTTTCGCCGAGTTTGATTTGCTTGATAATTTCAGTGAGCTGCTGGAGTGACACGTCAATACTGATTACGCCGCTGTTGCTGCCCAGTCGAGTATCAATACTGCGTACGACACTGACATAGACGGCGTCTTTCGGGGCGAAGTAGTACGCGTCGGTGCGCACGGTCTTGCCTGGATTACTCTGGGCGGACTTATACCAAGGGCGCTCGCGCGGATCGTAACTGGCACGCTTCGGATTATCCGGCCAGGAAACGAAGCCTCCGGCACTGTTGCCGAAAATAATATTGGAGTACGCCGGGTGGCTACTGGCCAAGTGCGCATAGAAAGCAAAGACTTGCTTATCCAGCGCGCCTTGCGGGATATCAGCGGCGTTCGCGCCGGTATAGTTTTTAAGGCTGCCGTCAGTGCCTTTCAGTAGCGGTTGGGAGGCGAGATACTCGACGTTCTGGCCGATACCTTCAAAGTACAACTGCATGGCATTGTCGACCTGACGGATTTCACGGTTACTACCGTCTATAAAACTGTCGATCGCTTCAGTACGCAGATTCATGACAACGAGCGTCGCGACTACGCAAATGGGAAGGCACGCGATGACAACAAACGCCCAGGTCAATTTCTGTTTGACGTTCATCTACACTCCAGAATTTTATCAAGTCGTTTTTATAAGAGCATTGCGTAGAGAAAGGTGGCGCTGGCAGTGGTAGCAGCTTGTTTACGCGAGGGTGGAACCTTAGCGGGCACTAACAAATAAAAAAAACAATAATAATTCATACTTAGCACAAATATAATTTATAAATCATTGCCTGATGAAGTCGCTCACTACCGACTATCTTTCGTCAAGCAACCCGATATCTGTCACGTTCCATTTTATCGAATTTAACAGCGAAGTCGCGGACTGCGGCATCTCCTTGCGCTTTGATAGGCAAGGATTGTTTCAACGGTATCGAGAGCTTGACCGCCGGCAGATATCCACGACTCCCTACAGATAATTCAATGCCCTGTGAAGATGGGCTTGTGTCTCTCAGCAAACGCCTTACGCCCTTCGGCGTAATCCTCGCTATTTGCCTGCCACTTCATCAGAAGTTAGTGGGGCAGCATTAGCACAAAGACTGTTGAGCATCATCTTGTTGGCGCCACCGATAGATAGAGGTGCGTTGCCCGAGAGAATCTGCCCCATCCGATACGCCTGGCTGTGTATGTTCAAAGGGCTACACCCAGCTTGAAGGGATCATAGCGCCGCGTAAGCCAACACCCACCATCTCTTGAGTGGTCTCGACACAATCAAAATTCTTGACATAATATGTAGTGATCACTATAAAACTTGATTTTATAGGTATCTCTCACCTCACATATGGTTCGGCCTTGCGCATCCGCTTCACGACTGGTGGAGCCCCCCTGAGCAAGCTGACCGTAGTCGCCCTGACCAACACAGCTTTCGAGGACATGTCTGGAGTGTTTCCGCTGGCGGTGCGCAGTGCCGCCTATGGGCCTACCGATCGCTGAAAGTTATGACACGCCGCCCATCAGGAGGTGCGTTATGAGAAACGTATTTTTTCCAGGTTGCGCAGAATCGACCTCCGCATGAACCCACCCTGCCCGGTCCAGCGATGGGATCGGGGCATTGATTTAGGAATTGAAATGGACGAACACATTGCCGCCGTGCCTCTGGAAAAGGCATACCGGCTCATCAATCACGGCCCGACCATACTGGTGTCCGCTCAAAATGAGGGCGTGAAGAACGTCATGGCCGCCGCATGGGCCTGCGCACTCGACTTTTCACCGCCAAAAGTGACCGTGGTTTTGGACAAGATGACCAAAACCCGTGAGCTGGTAGAACGCAGCGGCGTTTTCGTCGTTCAGGTCCCGACCGTGGCACAGCTCAAACTGACGAGCGATGTCGGCAGCTCAAGTCTTTCCAACGATCCCGGCAAGCTTGCCCATTGCGGTGCCGAGCTGTTCGACATCAATGGTTTTGACGTGCCATTCGTTGCAGGCTGCTCCGCTTGGCTTGCATGCAAGCTGTTACCCGAGCCACACAACCAGACGACTTATGATTTGTTTATCGGCGAGGTCGTTGGCGCTTGGGCAGACACACGTGTCTTCAAGGACGGGCACTGGCACTATGAAACCGCCAACCCGGATTTTCGTAGTCTGCACTACATTGCAGGAGGGCACTTTTACGCAATCGGTGAAGCGGTGAATATCGACGGGAAGTAAATTCCCCAGCAAGCGCCCGCCCCTGTCGGCTCACGGCACTAATAGGGTGAATGAGCGCAACGCCCGAGTGGCGCTGCGCTTAAACATCGTTACAGCCTAGTGCAGCTTCAACCGCGGCTCAGTCCCTCGACCAATCCGATTGCCCAACATCAGCAGCAGGGTCGGGAACAGGCCATACAGAGCGACCTGGTGCATGCGGTACAACGACGCATAAAACACCCGCGCCAACCAACCTTCGAGCATTACGCTGCCGGTCAAATTACCCATCAGGTTACCCACAGCCGAGAAGCGTGATAGCGAAACCAGTGAGCCGTAGTCCTTGTACTTGTAGGTCGGCATTGGCTTGCCTTGTAGCCGAGCTTTCAGGCTCTTGGAAAGCATCGACGCCTGTTGGTGAGCGGCTTGAGCCCGAGGCGGTACGTTTTGCTCGCTGCCAGGCTGCGGGCACGCGGCACAGTCACCGAAAGCGAAGATATTGTCGTCAAGTGTGGCCTGCAAGGTCGAGCGTACCAGCAGTTGGTTGATGCGATTGGTCTCCAGGCCGTCGATACTCTTGAGGAAGGACGGTGCACGAATGCCAGCAGCCCAAACCTTCAGGCTGGCCTCAATCACATCGCCGTTACGGGTCTTCAGATGCTCGGCGGTGACCTCACTGACTGTTGCGTTGGTCATCACCCTCACGCCGAGTTTTTCAAGGGTTTGATGCACTGGCGTACTGATGCGATTCGGCAGCGCCGGGAGCACTCGCGATCCGGCCTCGATCAAGGTGATGCGCATGTCCTGCGGCTTAATGCGATCCAAACCATAAGCGGCCAACTCATGAGCAGCGTTGTGCAGTTCGGCAGCCAATTCCACACCGGTTGCACCCGCACCGACAATCGCCACGCTGATGTTCTCGTTTTCACTCCCCGCGTGGGCGCGCAGATAATGGTTGAGCAACTGCTGATGGAAGCGCTCGGCCTGTTCACGGGAGTCAAGGAACAGGCAGTGCTGCGCAGCACCCACGGTACCGAAATCGTTGGTGTTGCTACCCACGGCGATGACCAGAGTGTCGTAGCTAAGGGAGCGTGCCGGCACCAGTTCGTGCCCGGCATCGTCGAAGGTAGCCGATAGCTGGATTTGCTTAGCGGTACGGTCGAGCCCGCTCATGCGGCCAAGTTGGAACTGGAAGTGATTCCACTTGGCCTGGGCCACGTAATTCAGCTCGTCTTCGTGAGCGTTCAGTGAACCGGCGGCCACTTCATGCAACAGAGGCTTCCAAATATGGGTCAGGTTGGCGTCGACAAGGGTGATGTGAGCAGCGCCACGCTTGCCCAGGGTCTTGCCCAGACGCGTCGCAAGCTCCAGACCGCCAGCGCCACCGCCGACAATCAAAATACGGTGTGTCATTGAAAGGTCTCATTGCTTTTACGGGAGAGACAGGAAAGATCCTGTAGCGCCCGAACACCGTGCATCGCGACAGTGTCCGGGCTTGGTAGGTGTTGCTGGGTTCTGCTTACCAATCCTGGCGGGTAGGCGAAATGATCACCTCGTTGACGGTGACGTTTGCAGGCTGGTCCAGGGCATAGACCACCGCTTTACCAATATCGTCGGGTGCGATGGCAATCTTGTTCAGCTCTTGGGCAGCCTTGCGCCCTGCTGGATCGGTAACTTTGTCTGCCCAACCGGTATTGGTCACACCCGGGCTAACGGTGTTAACCCGAATTCCGTGGTGGACACCCAACTCCTTGCGCATCGACTCAGTCATTGCCTGAACGAAGAACTTGGTCGCGCTGTATACGCCAGCCGAAGGACCCACTTGGTGGCCCGCTACGGAATCCATGTTCAAGATCTGACCAGACTTCTGTTTCAGCATGAACGGCAGCACAGCCGCGACGCCATTCAGGTAACCCTTGATGTTCACGTTGATCATCTTTTCCCAATCATCGACGGCCAGGTCCACCCAAGTGGAAAACAGCATCAGGCCGGCATTGTTGATCAGGATGTCTACCGAACCGAAGGAGTCTTGAGCGAACTGAGCCAACGCCTTCATATCTTCCAGATTGGTGACGTCGCTGACACGACCCACCGCCTCACCACCGTTCGCTTTCAGCTCGCTCACAATGGCATCCAGACCTTCTTGATCCAACGCAGCTGCGACGACTCGAACGCCTTTCGCGGACAGGGCGCGAGCCGATGCAGCACCCAGACCTGAAGATGCGCCAGTGATGATCGCTGTCTTGTTTTGCAAATAGTTCATGGGAGTTCCTCTCGAGAATGACTGCCCACACGTGTCGGGCAGTGGGTTGGGGTATCGCGGGTGTTGGTTAGTAATCAGTAGTTGCCGACAGGCCAATCGGTGTAGCCCTTGGCTCCACCGCCGTAGAACGACTCACGCGATGCAATGGTGAGTTCGGCACCACGACGCAGGCGTTCGACAAGGTCAGGGTTGGAAATGAACAGACGGCCGAAGGCAACCGCGTCGATCGTGCCCTGCGCTCGACGCTCGATAGCCATTTCCAGGTCGTAGTTGTTGTTGCCAATGAATGGCCCCGCGAACTGTGCGCTCAGAGCGTCCATATCCACGCCCACCGGCACCTCACGCGAAGTCGCGGTAGCACCCTCGACGAAGTGCAGGTAAGCGAGATCGAATTTGTTCAATTGCTGAATGAGGTAGCCATACATCGCCATCACGTTGCTGTCTGGCGGCGTGTTGCCGGCATCGGGCGTGACGGGCGACAAGCGAATGCCCACGCGTTCATTGCCCCAGATTTTGACGATCTCTTCGGTCACTTCCAGGGTGAGGCGCGCGCGGTTCTCAATCGACCCGCCATATTGATCGGTGCGGTGATTAGTCGAATCACGCAGGAACTGATCCAGCAAATAACTGTTGGCCGAGTGAACCTCTACGCCATCAAACCCAGCGCGCTTGGCATTTTCGGCGGCACGCTTGTACTGCTCGATGATTCCCGGGATTTCATCGGTTTCGAGAGCCCGAGGCATCGACACAGGAACAAAACCATTCACGGTATAGGTATCGCCTTCGGCCTTGATGGCGGAGGGAGCGACCGGCGCTGCGCCATCTGGCTGCAACTCCACGCTGGAAAACCGGCCCACATGCCAAAGCTGGCTGACGATCTTGCCGCCAGCGGCGTGCACTGCGTCGGTCACTTTTTTCCAACCAGCGACCTGCTCATCGCTCCAGATGCCTGGTGTCGCAGCGTAGCCGCGTCCCTGAGCGGAAATATTGGTTGCTTCAGCTACGATCAAACCCGCACTGGCCCGCTGGGCGTAGTACTCGGCGTGCAATTCATTGGGAATGCCATCTTCGGCATAGCGGCTACGTGTGACGGGCGCCATTACGATTCGGTTGGCAAGTTCCATCGCCCCCATGGTGACGGGAGTGAACAAGTCAGTGCGGTTACTGTTATCTGTCATGGTGAACCTTAGATAAATAGACCAGTCGTCTAGTAATGTGATAAATAAAATGACTACGACAAGAGTCGCTTTGCCATCGTCAGAGAGTCTTCAAAAGCACTGCTGCGTTTGCCAATCTTCATCATCAAAGAGGCACCGAGCCAAATCTGATAGAGCGACTGCGCAAGCGTCGAGTTAGGAATGGCGGATGTGATCGAGCCATCAGCGTGACCCTGCTCGATGCAGCGCTCCAGCCGCACGTGAACCGCTTGCGTACCTTTGTCGAGCACCTGGCGCATACCTTCAGAAAGGTCACACACCTCAGCTCCCAATTTGACCACCAGGCATTTGTCAGTCGGTAAATCTGAACATTGGGTTTGCGCCCAGTAATGGAAATAACCAAGCAGTCGATCAGCAGCCGGGGTGGTGCCGGCCAGCAGCGAATCGACTACGGCCAGGTAGTCGGCAAAATACTGTTCAAGCAGCGCTTGGCCGAATTCATCCTTGGATTTGAAGTAGTGGTAGAACGAGCCTTTCGGCACTTGTGCTGTAGCCACCACTTCTGCCAGGCCGACACCGGTATAGCCCTTATGGGTCATCAACGCCCTGGCGATATCCAGGATGTGTTGGCGTGTTTCGGAATGACGTTTTTTCATAATACCACAACCATAGTAAAAAATAGACCAGTCGTCTAGTTTCTATTTCAACGATCACATCCACGCCCGACCAACGGAGCAGATATGCAGGGAAGCCTTAGCTCGTGTGAACTGGTATGCCAACGACTCCTGCATTTTTTGCATTATATAAATGCGATTTCCATAAATTATCTCTATTTGCGCACCTGTTAGCCTTGATTACAGGCTCCACCCCGTTATCAAGGACTCACATGAAAACATTTCTAAGCATCGGTACTGGCCCCGGAATCGGATTTGCGACAGTCGAACGTTTCGCCCGTGAAGGCTATCGCGTGGTGCTCAGTGCTCGAAATATGGATAGGACGCTCGCACTCGCCGAACGCTTGATATCCCAGGGCTATGAGGCCCACACCCGCCAAGTTGATGCCGGCAATGCACAGGATGTAGCGGCGCTGGTGACCCAAGTCGAAGCGCAATTTGGCGCATTGGATGTGCTGCACTACAACGCCGCGATCATTCGGCAGGCAACTGTCGCTGAACAACCGGTCGACACCTTCAACAGCGATCTGGCTGTGAATATTGGTGGAGCACTAGTCGCCACTCAGACGGGGCTGCGCTCGATGTACAGTCGCAACGCGGGGACCCTGCTGCTGACCGGTGGTTTTTTCGGGATCACTCCAAATCCTGACTTTCTTTCTCTGAGCCTGGGTAAAGCCGGCATCCGATCGCTGGCGCTCGGCCTGTTTGAACCGGCCAAAACCCAAGGCGTCCATGTGGCAACCGTGACTGTCGCCGCATTCGTCAATCCGGAGTCCGAGGAAGCCCTTGGCGTCGCCGAAGCATTCTGGACATTGCACAGCCAGCCAAAAGAAAACTGGACCGCGGAAGTCACCTACTCTCGCTGATTGCTCCCGGGGATGGCGTACCAACGCGTCCCATGAATGCACGTTCGGCACAGCCCAACGCGGCGCCGACCCGTTTTTGACGCATCAGGAATTCGCTATGCAATACAAAGCTTATGCAGCGCAATCGCCCACGACGCCCTTGACCCCGACCAACATCCCTCGACGCCAAACCGGCGAAAGGGATATGGCGATCGAGATTCTCTACTGCGGCGTTTGCCATTCCGATCTGCACGCCGCGCGCGGTGAGTGGCCTGGAATGCGCTACCCGCTAGTCCCGGGACACGAGATCATCGGTCGAGTGTCTGCCATCGGCACTTCGGTCTCGAAACACCAAGTGGGAGACATCGTGGGTGTCGGATGCATGGTGGGCAGTTGCCGCCATTGCCAATCTTGCGACGACGGCCTGGAACAGTATTGCGAAGGTCCCCATGGTTGGCAGCAGACATACAACGGCTGGCTCGACGGCAGTGGCGAAAATACTTACGGCGGTTACGCCGATGGCATCACCGTTGACGAACACTTCGTGCTGAAGATTACGCACCCTGAATCGGACTTGGCGGCGGTAGCGCCACTTCTTTGCGCAGGCATCACAACCTGGTCTCCACTTCGCCATTGGAAGGCAGGGCCCGGCAAGAAAATCGGCATCGTCGGTATCGGTGGTCTCGGCCACATGGGCATAAAACTGGCTCGCGCGATGGGCGCCCATGTCGTGGCATTTACAACCTCCCCCTCCAAAATCCAGGACGCGTGCGACCTTGGCGCTGATGAGGTCGTTGTTTCACGCAATTCTGAGGAAATGGCAACTCATACCAAAAGCTTTGACTTCATCCTCAACACCGTCGCCGCACCTCACGATCTCGACGCATTCATGAGTCTGCTCAAACGCGACGCAACCATGACCATGGTCGGGGTACCTGACAACCCTCACCCGTCGCCTAGTGTAGCCAATCTGATTTTCCAGCGCCGTCAACTGGCCGGTTCACTGATCGGGGGCATTTCTGAAACTCAGGAGATGCTCGATTTCTGCGCAGAGCACGGCATTACTTCAAACGTCGAAATGATCAAAATGAAGGATATCGAACTGGCGTTCCAGCGTATGCAGAAGAGCGACGTGAAGTACCGCTTTGTCATCGACATGGCAACCATTTGATTCGCCTGGGGCGGAATGCTTTGCAAGCCGCCCCGGCACAGCCAGAATTCCCGACATGCGCAAAGGAAACAGGATGAGCGACAACGTCTCCAGAGAGACAGCACCCACATCGTTCAACGCAGGATATCTCGCAGGATTCAACCTTAATTGTCTGGTGATATTCGCCACTCTCTACCGAGAGAAAAGCGTTACCCGAACGTCGGAGCTTTTGAACATAGGGCAACCCGCTGTCAGCAATTGCCTGTCCAAGCTAAGGCTGGCGTTTCAAGATCAACTGTTCCATCGAAAAGAGGGTGCAATGGCTCCCACTCAGGTCGCCGATAATATGGCGAAGCTTCTGATACCGCTTTTGAGCGGTATCCAGTGCGTGCTGGAACAACATGCGGATAACGATCGGGGGCGTGAGCCTGCTGTGATGAAACGGTGAGATTAAAAGCGTGCTGCCAAAGCTGAGTCCGAGGCGGTCACAAGCCCCAACACCCAGTCAACTCTGATCAGGTAAAACCCTCGCTGGGAATGCTTACTCGTTCAGCTTTTCCATGACCATTGCAATGAACGCTGATACCGCCAGCGGCAAAAGTTGCCGACTGAGGTAAAGCACATGCAAGCCGTCACCCGTGCTGTGGTAATTCGGTAGCACAGAGTGATAAACCCAATCGACTGTCTGCTATGAAGGGGCTAGCAAGGCCGGTATCCATGCCTTTTGTGTATCATTCGATTCTACAGACCATAACTGAGCAGTTTCTTCAGCTGATTGGCCCTGCATCATCGAGGCAACGCACGAATGACCGACCCCATACCCACGCTGGCCGTGCGCCCTAAAAAAGGACGTCCACGCGCCTTTGATCGCGAGCAAGCCCTGTTTAATGCGCTCGAAGTGTTCTGGAAACGCGGATACGAACCGGCCTCCGTGGCGGAATTATGCACGGCCATGGGCATCAACCCACCAAGCCTCTATGCCGCGTTTGGCAATAAATCAAAGCTCTTCCTCGAAGCGGTCAATTATTACGAAGCCAGATTCTGGGATGCCACTTGGGAACGCATGGATAGCGAGCCGGACCTGTACCGTGCCATCACCGATTTTTTCCATTCCGCTGCTGCGATCGTCACTGAGCCCGAGGCACCATGCGGCTGTATGGTCGTATTGGCGGGTGTCAATGTGTCAGAGAGCGCTCAAGAGATCACCAACGCCCTCAAGGCACTTCGCCAGGAAGGTCGGGATTATCTGCAGCAGCGCCTCGACCGCGCCGTGGAAGATGGGCAACTGGCGGCTGATGTCGACACCCTCGTCCTTGCCGCCGCGTTGAATACACTGTTGGAAGGCATGTCGTTGCAGGCGCACGATGGACTTTCACGGCAAACCCTGGAAGGTATCGCGGCAACGGCCGTCGGCATGCTGCCATTACCTGCAATTCGCTCAACCCAGGAATACTCGTAGCGCTTGCTCCTTCGACAGCGGCAACCTCTCGGCCTCAGCGCTAAGCCTCGGTATCATCCGGAAAGCGGATCAGACGAGTTGGTCACAAGCCTGGCGTATCCGCGAACAAGCGTGTTCAAGCACTGCTGTGGAGGTAGCAAAGGAAATTCGGAAGTACCCCTCCAAACCAAATGCACTACCCGGCACGACCGCCACCCTGGCCGCCTCCAGCAAATAGCGACTGACCTCTACATCATTTGTGAGCTCGACACCCACAGGCGTCTTGCGCCCGATAAGGCCGGCACAAGAAGGAAACAGATAAAACGCCCCCTCGGGACGGCGACACATCAAGCCGGGAGTATCGTTGAAAGCATCCAGGCATAGATCTCTGCGCTGACGGAACACTTCGTTGCGTTCGGCCAGGAAGTCAATCGGGCCATCCAGAGCGGCAACCGCGGCGGCTTGGGATATCGCGCAGGGATTGCTGGTGGTTTGGGATTGGATAGTTGCCATGGCCGCTATCAGATCCTTTGGCCCACCGGCGTAACCGATGCGCCAGCCGGTCATCGAGTAAGCTTTGGACACCCCATTTACTGTCAGAACACGATCGCGTAACGCCGGCACCTGCGAAGCCATGGTGGAAAACACCCAGCCGTCGTAACTGAGGTGCTCATACATGTCATCCGTCAGCACATAGACCTGCGGATGGCCGAGAAGCACGGCGCCCAATTCCTTCAGTTCAGTCGCGCTGTAGCCGGCCCCGGTTGGATTGCTCGGGGAGTTCAGGATCACCCACTTGGTTCGCGCAGTAATGGCCTTCTGGAGCTGAGCTGCCGTGATTTTGAAATGTTGATCCGCCGGGCAACTCACCTCCACCGGGGTCCCCCCCGCCAAGCGGACCATGTCCGGGTATGACACCCAATAAGGTGCGGGAATGATGACCTCATCTCCCGGATTGAGAGTAGCCAGCAAAGCGTTGATCAGGACTTGCTTGCCACCGGTCCCTACGCTGATTTCACTGGTGTCATAAGTCACGCCGTTTTCGCGCTGAAATTTGCGCACGATCGCAGCCTTGAGCTCGGGGGTGCCATCGACATCGGTGTAACGGGTTTGTCCTGCATCAATCGCAGCCTTTGCCGCTGCATTGATGTGGTCGGGTGTCGGAAAGTCGGGCTCTCCGGCCGACAGACTAATCACATCAACACCTCGCCGGCGCAATTCAGCCGCCTGACGTGTGATCGCCAGCGTTGGCGATGGTTTGACCGCGTGCAGCAGATGTCCCAGCAATTGCATGAAGCCACCCTTCAGTTGTTGTTGATTGCTGAAGGGATCCTAACGGGCTTAAAACAGCAATAAAAACAATATATTTCTGTGTAATACATCATATTTATTTGCTTATTACCCCCTGCGTACTACCCCGCTCTCCCGTCCATCCACGCGTTTTGTCAAAGAACAATCCAGCGAAGCGATCAAACGCCTTGACAC
Source organism: Pseudomonas sp. PB101 (assembly GCF_009764265.1). Lineage (GTDB taxonomy): Bacteria > Pseudomonadota > Gammaproteobacteria > Pseudomonadales > Pseudomonadaceae > Aquipseudomonas. The sequence continues at coordinate 41,745 of NZ_RWIR01000043.1, read as the reverse complement.
TATCTGTAGTGATCGCTATAGAATGAGACCTAATATATAGCGATCGCTACAAATAGATTTTTGATCAACGCCGTTCGGATGCGGTCGGAGTACCCAATGCTGCAATGTGCCATGTCATTCACCGTAGACCGATGGGTGTGCGCGGAGTCGATGGTGTGATCGAAGTGATCATGCAGTCAGCCACCCAATGGGTTGAGGCTTTGCACTCAATGGGCGGAACAGGCAGCGCCTTGTATGCGCTGGTCTTCCTGCTGGCAACAGTGGCCTTCGTGCCCGCCTCGCCCCTTACGGCCATTGCCGGATTTTTATATGGACCGGTAGGGGGGACTCTGCTTGTGTCGCCTGTCGGTATGGCGTCGGCAATGATCGCATTCGTCATGGGGCGCACTTTTTTGCGCCCATTTGTACTGAGACGACTGGCAACTCGCCCTCGGCAAGCCGCGATTGACAGAGCGCTCGCCCGAGATGGCTTTCGAATTGTCCTGCTTCTGCGCCTGGCTTCCATCGTGCCCTTCGCCCCTCTGAGTTACGCCCTCGGCGCAAGCCGTATCAGTGCTCGGGACTTTCTACTGGCGTCCTGGCTCGGGCTGCTGCCAGGCACTTTTTTGTACGTTTATCTGGGGTCACTGGTTTCCAGTGTCAGCGACATCCTCAGTGGCGAAGCCACTGCCGGCAATGCAACCCACGTGCTGACTGGAATGGGTTTGGCGGCAACGGTGCTGACATTGCTAAGCATCGCTCATTGCGCACGCAAGGCCGCCAACCAATCCATCGAGAAAGAGTTGATGCACGAATGAACGGTGGAAAGCGGCCCCCTCAATTCAGGTTTCGGCGTGAACCGAGCCTTGTCATTCCCCCCTTAAATCAGGAGAAACACCATGACCAAGCCTACTTATGTGCAGGAATACAACGCCATCGTTGAGGTACTGAACCAGTACAACGAAGGTGGTAAACAGGCCAAGAGCAGCATCATGAAACCGGCCTTCAGCGAGCAGGCGACCATCTTTGGAGTCGATGCCGATCACAAATTGACGGGCGGCCCCATCCAGGGTTTGTTCGACATCATCGACAGCGCGTTTCGTCCGTCGCCTGAAGCCCAGGGCGTGATTGTCAATATCGATATCGTCGGCACTGCCGCCAGTGCTCGCATCGACACAAACGATATCTCGGGCTTCTGCTTCACCGATTTTTTCAACCTGCTGAAAGTTGAAGGCAAGTGGACCGTGGTGAGCAAGATCTACCACACCCACGTTGCCCCTTAACCCTGAGCGCAAGCCAAGCGGGCGCCGCGGGCGCCCGCTCCAAGAAGGATATTGACGATGAGCAAGAACATCAAAGCGGTACCTACCCAGGAATACAACGCCGTTATCGCCGTCGCCCAGCAGTATGCCGACAGCCTCAAAGTAGGCAGTGCAGACGGTTTGGCTGAAGCCTTTCACAAGGATGCGGTCATGTACGGCTTCACCAACGGCAAGCTTTTGGGCGGCTCGATCACCAACCTGTTCGACTTCGTCCGTAGCAACGGCAAGGCACCGGACATTACCACTCGCCTCGACGTCCTGGCCATCACGCCTACGACTGCGGTGGTGCGTGTGGACATGGAAAATGATGCCATTGGCGCCGACTACAACGATTACCTGACGTTGATCAAAATCGACGGTAGCTGGAAAGTCATCGCCAAGGTCTACCACCAGTTCGAAGGCTGATCAGTCTGTATCGGCCCGCCGTAGCGGGCCGGTCTGTGCCGCGTCGCTCGATCAGGAGGAACCATGAACACAGTTTTTATCGTCGGTGGTGCGGGCAAAGTCGCCCGACGCCTTGCTCAGCAACTGGTGGCACGCGGTCACGAACCTCGCTCGCTTTACCGACATTCGGAACAAGCCGAGGAGCTCAAAGCACTGGGTGCCACACCGATCGCCGGCAGTTTGCTTGAACTCGATGCGAAGGGTCTGGCTGGACTCATGACCGGCAGCGACATCGTGGTATTCGCGGCCGGTGCTGGCGGCAAGGGCGGATCGCAAATGACCAACGCCATTGATGGCCGCGGACTTGAAGTGGCCGTGGCGGCCGCCCGGCGTGCGAACATCAAGCGCTTCATTCTGGTATCTGCCTTTCCGGAAGCCTCACGTGGCGAAACTGTCTCCGAGACCTTCGAAAACTACATGAAGGTCAAGAAGCTCGCGGATATCCATCTGGCCGAGACTGATCTTGACTGGGTCATCGTGCGTCCTGGCACGCTACGGGATGCACCCGGCACCGGCAGAGTCCGTGCAGGCCTCGCAATCCCCTATGGCGATGTGCCCCGCGACGATGTAGCGGCAACCTTGCTACAGATTATCGAAAGGCCCGCCGTGAACCGAATCATCATCGAACTGACCCAGGGCGATACACCGGTCGGTGAGGCGATTCAGCGACTCACTCGCGATTGGAGCCAACAGTGAAATTGCTGCTCATCGGTGCGAGCGGATTCGTCGGACGCCACGTTCTGGAACTGGCACTGTCGGATCCACGCGTCAGCATCGTATACGCTCCGACACGTCGTGCGTTACCTCAAGACCCGAAGCTCATCGCTCCTGACATAGATTTCGATCGCCTCGACCAGCAGGCCCCTTGGTTGCATGTCGATGCGGTGATCTGCACGCTGGGCACGACCCTCAAAACGGCTGGGTCCAAAGCGGCATTCAAGCAAGTCGACCATGATTATCCGCTGGCCGTTGCCCAACTGGCACGAGCGCATGGTACGCCCACTTATGTGCTCAATTCGGCCATCGGCGCCAATGCCCAATCCCCTTTCTTTTACAACCAGGTCAAAGGCCATCTGGAGAAGGATCTGGCGGACTTGGGCTTTGAGTCACTGACGTATGTACGGCCAGGGGTCATTGGTGGAAAGCGTGAGGAAGTTCGTCATGGAGAACGCTCGCTGGTGTTCTTCCTCAAGGCGGCATCTGCACTCTTACCTGCACGTTGGCGGCTCAATCCGCCTTCTGCCATCGCTCATGCATTGCTGGAGGCGGCCATTGATCCTGCCTCTGGCGTTCATGTGGTGCCGTCCGACCGTCTGGTCCAGATCGGCAAGCAATAACGAATTCAAATTTGCAACATAACGACAGACAGAGGTTTTAAACCATGGCAAAAGTTGAGTATTGCGCCCTCATTGACGGCGAAGCCAGTCGTGTCTGGGATGTGCTGAAGCAATTCGGCCAGATCAGCAAGTGGCACCCTGCGATTCCTGAAAGCATTATCGAGGATGGCCAACCTGACGGACTGGTTGGCTGTATTCGCCGACTGACCTTGCAAGACGGAGCGGTTTTGCGCGAGAAGCTGCTGGCGGTTGACGAAACCAACCTGATGTTCTCCTACCGCTTCGAAGAGGCGCCGCTGCCGGTGGACAACTATGTGGCCATCGTGAGACTGCTGCCACTGACAGGGCAAGACAAGACTGTTGTCCTATGGTCGGCAAGTTTCGACACTCGCGATCCCGATCCTAAGGGCGAGCAGACTGCTGCTATTCAGTCGCTGATTGTTGGCGGCCATGAAAGCCTTCAGCGCTATCTGAACGAGACGGCGTAAGCAAAATGCCCCGGACAACCATGCGGTTGCCGGGGCGTTTAACTCTGGGCTAAGACAGAAGACGTCGACTCATCTCAAGCGCGCCTTCAAAAGGTTGATGGGTTCTGCCGACCTTGACGAGCAACGAGGCCCCTAACCACATCTGGTAAAGCCCTTCTGCCAGCGTGGGTGCGTCAGCAGTTGCCGTGATGGACCCGTCCGCCTTCCCCTGCTCAACACATCGTGTAATCCGCTGAATGATCAGCGCGGTGCCTTTTTCAAGAACGGTGCGCATGTTTTCGGACAGATCACAAACCTCAGCACCTAATTTGACCACCAGGCATTTCTGGTCAGTGTGATCGAATGCCTGTGTCTCAGCCCAATATCGCAGATAGCTCAGCAGTCGCTCAGCCCCTGTACCCTCCCCGGCCAACAGCAAATCGACCCGCCCGATGTACTCCTGAAAGTACTCATCAAGCAGGGCCTGGCCAAACTCGTCCTTGGAGCGGAAGTAGTGATAGAAGGAGCCTTTGGGCACGCCAGCCGTAGCGAGGATTTCGGTCAGGCCGACAGCCGTATAGCCCTTATGGGTCATAAGCGCTCTGGCGACATCAATGATGTGCTGACGCATGTCGTGGAGGGGTTTCTTCATAATGCGCCGCATGCTATCAAAAAATCGATCAATCGTCTGGTGCCTAGGGACGCAGTCGTTTGTTCGAACTTTCGCATGGGTGCATGTTAGTGCGCAAAAAACTGCCCGCTTGAAAAGCGGGCAGCGTGCAAGCTGGCGGTCAATCAGTCCTGAAACTGGTGATACACCTTGGCGATCACCTTCCAGGCGCCATCAATGCGGATCAACGTCAGGTAATCGTTATAGTCAGCGCCGATGGCGTCCTGCTCCATGTCCACGCGCACTACGGCAGTGCTTGGCGTGATGGCCAGAACGTCCAGTCGGGTGGTGATGTTCGGGGCTTTACCATTGTCGCGAACGAACTCGTACAAGTTGCTGATCGAACCTCCCAGCAACTCTCCATTGGTGAAGCCATACATCACCGCTTCCTGATGAAACGCCTCCTCCAGGCGCTCAGGACTGCCAGTACGCAAGCCATCGACATATTTCTCGGCAACAGCAATGACCGCGTTGTATTCACTTGTTGCGACCGCTTTAACATTCTTGCTCATGATTATTTTCCCTCTTCAAATGTTGACGACAGGCATAAAAACTTTCAGCCTACTTGTTTTAACAAAGCGAACCGTGCAGGACTCATGACTTTCATCAACAACGCTGCAATACACCCGACCACAAAGGAGACCATAACAATCATTTCCATGATGGATGCCGCGACGGCTGCATTATCGCCCCCGATTAAAGCGGGCAAATTCTGCACCGCAACGATTAAACAAGCGACCAATCCGATAAGACCACCAATGGGTGCTATGACAGTATTCAAGACAGGGTGAAATTCAGTGCTCTTTCTAAAAAACACCAGCACAGAAACGCAAGTCAGGGAGAGAATCACCATATATCCGAGTGTTCCCGCGGTTGCACCCCAGGCGTAAATCTGTGTGACTGGATCCATTCCAATGATTGCGCAAAGGGCGACCGCCAGTAAGGACATTGTCGTTTGCAATACAGAGGAGACAAAAGGTGAGCCGTGCTTCTCATGGACACTGCCAAGCTTCGAATGCAGCACCCCAAAGCGTCCCAATACGTATTGATAACGCACTACAATGTTATGCAGAGACAGCACACAGGCAAACAGACTGGTCACCAACAGCACCTGCATAACATCGACAAAAGCTTTGTTGGTATATCTTTCCACCATGGTCAAATACATGTCGCCAGGATGCTCAGTCGCCTGCTGTACGACCTGTGATAGTCCAATACCGTTTACCTGGCACCACATGGATACAGCGTAAAACACGCCAATCAGGAACACCGCAATGTAGGTTGCCTTAGGGATCGTCACATTGGGGTTTTTCGCTTCCTCCCTGTAGACCACCGTCGATTCAAAACCGGTAAAACAATAAATTGCAAACATGATCCCCAGGCCCGGCGAACCTGAAAGAATGGTCGCTGATGAAAAAGGTTCCAGAGCATCCGAGCCGATATTCCCACTGCCTATAATCGCCGCGTCTACCACCAGTACAATAACGATCTCGAGCACCAGCGCCACGCCCAGAAACTTACTGCTCAATTCAATTTTCTGATAACCCAAAACACCCACAACGGCCGTAATCACTAGCGCAAGCAGCCACCACGAGATATTAATTCCCAAGGTAGTCAGTAGAAGCTGAGACAGTGCGTAGCCAATATAAGCCTCCAGCGCGACCAGTATCATAAAATATGAAATCACTGCCATCGTCGCCGAGCCCAACCCTATGGATCGACCCAACCCTTTCTGGATATATGAGTAGAACGCTCCTGCATTGGTGATATATCTCGACATGTAGATAAATCCTACACTGAAGAGAAACATGATCACCGTTGCAACCATTGCATCAAACGGTGCCGCCGCCCCGTTACCCATCGAGATAATCAAGGGGGTATTGGCCACCATGACCGTCAGAGGTGCGGCCGTTGCGACGACCATCAGCACTATCGAAGTGACACCCAAGGATCCGGACAGCCCCGGTTTATTATTAATAGTTTCAGGTTCTGAAGTGTGCATATTCGCCCCTATGGATATCTTTTCCATACAAATAGATCACTGAATATTCCAGACTTCCCTGCCCTGGCGGCGAGTTGGATTTCGTGGAGCGAGCAAACGTATTCAGCGCTCTTTAAACTTATCAAATCGCCGCTTCAGTAAGTCTGCATAAGTCTCTAGAGCGATGAGGCATTAGAACCAGGCGCTGTGGGCTACCTGAAACTTTAGTTGTTTGCCTATCATTCACTTAGACTAAGTGCATTGCGTTCATTCTTACGCCTGGGGCGAAGGGTCCGCTATCAAATATCGGCGCGTTTTGATGCGTCGTGCGTCTCTTTTTTCAGAGCGCACTAAAATGACGCACCCATGAGCGGTGACTATGCTTTAAATGCGTTGAATGACTCGAGGTTGGAACGAAGATTGCTGCATTACAAGCAGTCCACGGAGATTGCAAAATGCAGCAAAGTCCAAATACGACCTATTCCTCTTCGATCCCCGCGAGAGTGGCGTGCGTCAGGTCAAATGATCCGTTTCTACAATCAAGAATTCTTCCCGACTGGGAGCAGGATTACACTCAACTCTCATGTGGCAACTTCGAGGGAGGTGTCGCACGTGCCTCTCTCGGACGAGTCCAGGTATTCCGGGAATGGATCAATCAGGCCATTGACCAACGATCGGTGGCCGACACCGATATTCTGATGATTGGAGTCACCCTGCACCAAGGCACGTGCTCCTGGCAGAATCGTGAGATGCAGGCTGATTCGTTATTCATCATGCGCCAAGGTGAGGAAGCGCGCTTTCGTGCGACCGCTGAATCGGACATCCTCGCCGCGACCATCGACGCCTCGTTTCTCGAAACACTTTCTCAAGGCCTCTACGGAGTTGGCACAAGCCGCCTGATCAACGGCGCGTGCATGCTCAAGGGGGACGCTCAAGGGATATCTCGATACAAATCCCTTCTGCTCTCGGCACTCGGTTCAGCCGTCCAGAACCCGCAATCGATGGACAGTGAGTCGGCGCGACTACAGCTGTCCGAGGATGTCGCCGTAGCAGCGCTTCAAGCGATGGGGAGTCTGTCGGTAAACACAACACACTCACCCAGGGACCATCGAGTTCATCGAGCGATGGTGGACCGGGCTCGGTTGTTTATTTTGAGTCATCAGACAGGCAGCCCGACGGTAGAGGATCTGTGTGAACACTTGCACATGAGCAGGCGCGGACTCCATAGCGCTTTTATGCAAGTGGTCGGGGTAAATCCTTGCACCTACATTCGCCAGATCCGCCTCCATGAAGCCAGAAAAGACATCATCAATGGCGCGCCCTCGGTATCCGAAGCGGCCATGCGATGGGGGTTTTGGCACTTCGGAATGTTCTCTCAGTACTACAAAAACCAATTTGGAGAGTTACCTTCCGAAACGCATCGCAACCCTCCAGGCGTTGCAATGGGAACTTGGCCCCCATTGTCCTGACGCACCACCAAATCGCAAAAAAAATAAATGTATTTTAGCCAAAAACACAATTAATATTTGCCGATGATTAAAGAACTGAAAACATTTATCGCCGTGGCGAGAGAAGGCACTTTTGCTGCTGCCGGTAGCAAAATAGGACTTACACAAGCGGCAGTCAGCGCACAAATGCAACGCCTCGAGGCAGAGCTAGGGATCGAGCTGTTCGATCGCAAAGGACGCTCAGCGCATCTGAACCGAATGGGGCATCAGGTTTTACTGCAGGGGCAGGAACTGGTCCGCCAGTTCAGTAATCTGGGCACTACGACGGTAGGTCTCCCCGCCAGCATTTTGGTCACTGTCGGAGCCATTGCCTCCGTGCAGCGCTCTTTTTTGCCCGACGCCCTCGCTCACTTTCATCAGCAATGTCCTGAATGCCGAACTCGCGTCATTCCTGGCCTGTCCATGGAATTGGTCAACCAGGTCGATGCTGGCGAGATCGATATGGCTGCAATCATCCGCCCTCCGTTCTCACTTCAAAGCGATTTGCGCTGGACCACACTGGCGCGCGAACCCTACCGCCTGATTGTCCCGGTCGACATGCCGGGAGATGACTGGTCCGAACTGGTTTCCAGTCAGCCTTTCATTCGCTATGACCGATCTTCTTTTGGTGGTCGGCAGGTCGACCGATTCTTGCGACAAACGCATGTGTCTTTACGTGAGGTATGCGAGCTCGATGAGCTGGATGCGATCATCAAACTGGTCGCCAATGGGGTCGGCGTAGCACTGGTCCCAGAAACAGCGACACATCAAGGATGGCCAGCAGAGGTACGCGCTGTAGACTTGAAACAACGCACCTTCCACCGAGATATAGGCCTCGTACACCGCGCACGCAGAAGCCTGACGGAACCGGTGAAGGTGCTTGTTCAATTGATTACCGAACAGGTTCAGAAAAATCAGTAAACACCGCCACGGCTAACTTGCGGTTTTTGTACTGGCAGGCGTGACAGTCAAAAGTAATTCACTACTCATCAACGTTCATGAATTCTTTGGCCCACACCTGGAAACGCTCAGGTCGCGTATAGGTATGGGTCAATTCTGTAGCGCTCAGGTCAGATGTGCTGCGAGTGATATTACGCTGTTCGCGCAAACAGTCATATGTCGCTTTGATCGAAGCAAAATAGGCGGCATGGCCAGCAACAACAATCCGTACACCCAGCGAACCTAGACGTTCGCTGTCGCAAAGTTCAGGATTTCCATAAGTCACCAGCATCAGAGGGAGCGTCATGCCTTCGGCAATCTGCTCCAAATGCTCAAAATCCTTCACACCTACGAGACAAATGGCATCTGCACCAGCATCTGTGTAGGCCTGAATACGGCTCGTCACTTGTGCGACGGATAACGAGCTTGCATTGGTACGGGCAATGATAGCGAGCTGCGAATCAACTCGAGATTCAACGGCCGCTTTGATTTTTCCGCTGCCCTCCTCAATGGATATGAGATCCGTCGATTTACGGCCAAACTGTGCCGGCAAGAGCGTATCTTCGATAGTCAGTGCAGCGACTCCAGAACGCTCCAGCTCAGCCACTGTACGCATGACATTCAGCGCATTGCCATAACCATGATCGGCATCGGCAATGATCGGCAGTTGTGCGACTCGTCCAATCCGCGTCGCCTGCTCTGCAAATTCACTCAGCGTAATAAGGGCGAAGTCGGGCGCAGCCAATACCTGCAATGAAGCGACGGATCCGCCGAGAATGCCGACTTCAAATCCCAGGTCAGCAGCAATTCTTGCGGACATAGGGTCGAACACAGATGCAGTGTGATAACAGGCACACGATGCAAGCAGCTTACGAAATTCGCACCTCAGCTCTTGATGGGAAACTCTAGACATAATCGCTCCTCTGGCGAGTGAAACTGACTGTGGCCTTAAAACTGGAGTAGCGATCTGGCATGGAGATAGACTCACGTAATTAATCATTTTTGCGCTATCTACTACTCATTTTACGTATTGAAAAAATGATTAAAAAGCTGATATTTTTTTATCTGATCATAAATTTTATCGATGAATCACGTCTGTGATCAGCGAGTTCAAAACCGTATTGACCCAGGGCAGAACCCAGCTTCAGCCCTGGTAGACGTCGTTGAAGCTGCGAACCTCCGCCATAGCCACGAAGGTCACCAGTCCATCCGGGCCAACTCTACCCAGTAAATCGTGCATTTTTTGCATGACAGTTATGCGCCAAAGGCCCGTTACTTTCTGTTTATGCAGCACTTACACTTCACCTACCGACCCAGTCGGGAAGGTACAGGCATGAAAGCTTATTCAGCATTGGGTGGCGTACCTGACAGTCCACCCCATCTTCCTGCTGGCTCCTGGCGAGCTGAAATCCAATATAAAAAATGCGTTCTCGCGCAACTCCCGCGATTTAACTGTTCTCACTTTGCAGGAATCGATCAATGACCCAAGACCTTTGTTCTTCCCAAGGCCCAGACGCATTGTTTTTGCTCGACAACGCAGCGGGTAACTACAAAATCCTGCCTGGCGGTATGGCGTATTGCACCGGCATCGTGCCCCATGAAGGTTTCGAGGTGGTCCGGGTACAGTTGCAGACATGGCTACCACTGGATCAGGCTTATCCATTCATCGAAGCTTTTCTGAACAAAGTCGGTCGACCTGTGCAAGCCTTCTGTGGCATCGAGATGCGCGTGCCAGCGCAATTGACCTCGGAAGACTGGACTAACTTCAATACTCCATACTTGGCGCAATTGCGTCGCTGGGGATTGATGTATGGAGACCTCAGTGGAGTGTGCCGTTCGAACATCGCGCTCGCGGACCACCCACCGCAAACAGCATCTTTGTGTGCCTTCAGCTACACAGCACCTACGACGTCGAAGGACGGAGGCTTTTGTCTGTCTGGCACAGCGGATATTGCGCCGGATGGCAGTGTCATCGCCGAAGGCGACACTAGCACGACGGCCATGCATCAACGTGCCAGGTACACAATTGACGTGATCAGCGCGAGCCTCTCCAGACTGGGCCTGTCGTGGCGAGATGCCAACCAGATCGCGATTTTTCATGTGCATGAGATTCCCAATCTCTGGGAAAGCACGTTACTTGGAGAATTGGGCGAGACACTGAGTCGGGGGGTGGTCGTATACAGGGCACGCCCACCGATTTCGGGTGGTGAAGTGGAACTTGAGGCGAGAGGGGCAAGGCGCGAACTGATTTTGGCAGGAAGTTAGCGTTTTACATTTCACCCACAAGATACACCCTTCAGACCAATTAACTAGTCACTCCTGCCCTCCTGCGAATAACATGCCTTATATTGCAACTCATTAGGCATCCTGCTGTATGAGTTGCACATTATCTGTTCGGCCTGCAGTGCGTTCCATTATGTTAGGAGGCAGCGCCCCTATCACTGCTACTTATCAGATTTGATTACGGATATGAGGAAGACGTGCATATACCGCAACCATGGGCACGATTAGCAATCCAATCACCGCCTGCTGGCCTGCATAAGTCATCCCCATGCCAACCAGCAATGAACTCAGAACGGTGAGTACCAGTACACCCAAAACTGTGGCACCGTACCCCCCCGCGCCCCCCAGAAGGGACGTACCGCCGATGACTACTGCGGCAACGGTGCTGAATAGGTAAGGATCTCCTACACCGACATAACCGCCCCCGGAAAATCCCAGCAGCAGCACACCCGTAAGCGCTGACATCACACCGGCGATACCGTGCACCGCTGTCCAGGTGCGTATTTCCGATATCTGCAGGCGTGATGCTGCAGTACGACTTCCACCGAGGGCATAGATACCCCGGCCAAACCACGTGTTTTTCATAACCCAGATTATGGTAAGGCTAATAACTAACCAAATAATCACAACAGGTGGAATTGGCAGGCCAAAAAACTTTCCGTTAAAAGCCGAGAGGTTAGTGAGCCACGCCGGAACCGGCGCGAAACTATTCCCACCGAATGCAGAACCAAGCGCTGTATAGATCTCGGTTGCTCCAACTACCGCGAAGCCCACACCCAATGACATGATCAGTGCCTGGCCTTGCAATCGATAGCTAAGCAAGCCATTGATGCAACCAACCACCATCCCCAGTGCCAGAATGATGATGATCGCTGCGGCAGGCGGTATTCCGTTATTAAGCAGTCTAGGCAAAAGAATATTGGCGGCGCCGATCACAAATGGAATGGAAAGATCCAATCCACCCAACAGCGAAACCATTGTCTGCCCGATCGACGCCAAGCCCAAGAACGCAGCGAGCAACAGAATCGATCTAGCATTTTGCAAAGAAAGAAATCCACTTACCGTCAATGCACCGCACACTACAAGCATAATCAACAGAGCAGTACCGATGGCGATGGCTCGATTCTCGCGCAGGCTATCGTGCAGTCGGCTCGCGGGGGCTAGCTTCAACTGCGAAAAAAGTTGGAACACAGGCATATGAGACTCCTATCGGGCTCGCACCCGGCTAACCGCCAGTACATTTACCAAGAGGGAAATAATCAGAATTAGCCCGAATGCGAGCTTGGTCGCTGACCCCGAAATAGTCCCAAAGTTGAATGTCGCCAGTAGGTTGGCAATCAGGAACATATTCAAAGCGCCAAGGATCGACCCTATTGCCCCACCACGTCCTCCGGCCAAACTTGCGCCCCCGAGAACCAAAGCCGTCACCGCCTGAAGCGTGTAGGTGCTGCCCTGGGTCGGATCTCCAGAAGAAATTAATGCGGTGTAACTCACTGCCGCCAACCCTACAAAAACTCCACTCAAGATATGAGCACCAATACGTACGGTCTCAATCTTGATTCCCGCGGTATAGGCCATTCTTTCATCGGCCCCAGTCAAGCGCAGATGGGTGTGAAAGGCCGACCTCCAAAAAAGGAACCACAGAGCAATAGCCCCTAACAGCACAAAACTGACCGGGGACAGAAGACTGATACCGGCCCCCCAGCTCATCATCCAATCAGGCGCCAAACCGCCAGCCCGTTGCATGATCAGTAGATTGACGCCTGTTAATATGAGGTAGCTGGACAACGTAACGATGATCGGTGCGACGCGGACATGGATAATGATTAAGGCTTGTCCTATTTGCCACAAGACCCCTACCAACATGGCCCAGCCAAAAATTGCAATTGGATGAGTGACTCCGCTCTTTGTGAGCCAGGCTATCAACGTAACGTTGATGAATCCCATTAACGGGCCCACTGACAGGTCTACGGTTCCTCGCCCTGCCATCACTGTTGGAGTAAGCGCTAGGGTGCAAAGGATCAGAGGGGTCGCCACCAGTACCGCACCCGCCAGACCACTGAACGAAAATAAGTTGGGCGTGCGCAACAACGCCAGCACCGCCAAGGCAAAAAACAGTGCGCAAGGCACCGCAAGGTAGCGATACTGCGCCAGCAATCGTTGTGAATGACTCATGCGCTTACGCCCTCCCGACGGTCAGAAAGCTGATGCTCGCAGGATTCCTGCCCAAACATCGCTGCCAACATTTCATCCTCATTAATAGAGTTGCCACTCAGGGATCGGAAGACCGTGTTTTTTACAAACACTTCAACCCGGTCTACGAACCCCTGGAACTCCTCCATTTCAGAAGACATGTAAATGACCGCACCACCTGCATCGGCGAAGCGTCGTAACTCTGCGTAGAGGTCACGTTTCGTGCCTAAATCGACGCCACGGGCGGGATCGTTCAAAACGATCACCCTCGGGTTGCGCGCAAACGCACGACCAATCAACACTTTCTGTTGATTGCCCCCTGACAGCGACGTGATTTTATTCGACGCCAGGCCGATCTTGATGTGCAGACGACTCACCTCGGCCTGGTAGATCTCGTTGATACCAGACCGTCGAATGACTCCAAGCGGGCCAAGGCAACGGCGGTATATTCCGATAGCCAAGTTTTCGAAGATGCTTTGATCGGGAAAAATTCCTTCGCGTTTTCGATCGCCCGATACATAGGCGACACCCAACCGCTCGGCATCCGCGAGGCTAGACAGTCGGGAGGTACCGTCCTCAGCGTGAACCTCAAGTACGCCGCTGTTAGCCACCTCGATTCCGGCGACTACACGCAAGAACGCATCTTGCCCCTGCCCGTCCAAGCCGGTCACACCGATAATCTGTCCTTGCAGGAGTGAAAAGTTGAACGGTTCGGTACCCGCCGATAACTGCAGATCATTGACCGCCATGATTTGCGGACCCTCGATCCTCCGCGCGGTACCCGCCACGTGGCACGCCGAAATCACCTTGCGCTCGTGCGGCGTCATCATCGCCAGCAGATTCTCTTCAGTGATCTGCGACTTCTCAAGAACGCCGATGCTTTCGCCGTCACGCAAAATCGTTGCACGATCAGCAATGCGTACAAGTTCTGCGATTCGATGCGTCACGATCAAAATTGTTGCGCCGTCAGAGCGCAAACGATCTATTTCCGTGTGCAACCGAGAAGTTGCATCAAGATCCAGCGCCGCGGAAGACTCATCAAGAATCAGCACCTTGGGACAACGCAAAATAGCGCGGGCAATAACAATCCACTGCTTCACACTTAGAGGCAACGTGCCAACCAGTGCATTTATGTCCACTGGTTGACCGACTAAACGCGCCATCAATTCGGCCGCTGCGCTCTCACGTTCTGCTCGGGTAGAGACTGTTCGAAAAAGCTTGTCGTGACCGACATAAAGGTTGTCAAGAACGCTTGCCTCCTGAGCGATGAGAACCTCCTGAAAAATCGTCGCCAGGCCCGCGTCACGTGCCTCAATCGGTGAACGAGGGCTTCGACCCAGAATGGTGACCTCCCCCAGGTCCGGCAAAAGTACGCCGGACATGATTTTTGCCAGCGTGCTTTTTCCTGATCCATTCTCCCCCACTATTGCATGTACCTCACCGGCACGAGCCTCTAGATCCACTCCTTTGAGTGCTCGTGTTTCTCCGAAGGACTTGGCAACACCTTTTAGGCGCACAGTGGTAATACCGACAATCTGTTCAGAACTCATAGCAGGTCCCTTCTTCCAGGCTGGCTAGTTGAGCGTTAAGCGAATTGGCTTTTGGATTAAGGCTTGGGACGCCAAGTGAGCGGATCTTCAGGGCGCAGGAAGTAACCTGCTGCCACTTCCTTTGGCCACCAACCATCATTCGCCGGCTCTAACCATGCCGTAGAGTTGGGATCACAGTTTTGCCCAAGGGCCGCGTTCACTTCATCAATGCTGTAAGTGATAACCGGGCGCGGAATAGATTGAACCTTGGGACCCTGCCCCTCCAAGGTGCGCATCATTACGTCCCAGACCATGCGAGCTTCGGCTCGAGGGGGCCAGAAATGAAAGCTTTGATCAATGAATCCCGGATTGTTGCGCCAGAAACAGGCCGCTGATGCCTCGCCACCCAGCACGACCGGCATCAGGTCGCGACCCGACTGCCGCACAGCATTCAACACACCATTTTCCGAGGCTGACTGCACGACAATGCCATCCACCTTGCCGGGGTTTGTCGCCAGGAATTTTTGCACCTCGACCTGGGCGACCTGATCGGTCCAGTTACCCGCGACATTGCCTACCAGTTTGATACCGGGGAATTCAGCCAATACGCCCTTCGCGCCTGCATCAAAGCTGTCTGAGGATGCAAAACCCGGGATGCCCGACACCAACAGTACATTACCTTTACCGCCGATTTTCTCGGCCAACCATTTACCCGCCGCATAACCGCCTTGGGTGTTATTTTCGGTAACGTTGATGGCATAAGGCGATGTGACATAACCCGAGAAAGAAAATACCGGGACGCCTTTCGAATGGGCATATTCGATCGTCTGATTGATGGCCGTAACATTTGAGCAGCAGATGATGATTGCATCAACACCGCTATCAACCATTTGGCGCATTTGTTGGATTTGGACTGCGTCTTTCAAGTCGGACTGAGTGACGACCAGTTCCGATATAAGCCCTGCTTTTTGATAGGCAGGCAGAATAACATTGGTCATCTCATCCTGAATGGAGGCTCGCCAAGTATTACCCGCATATGTCGAAGCATAACCGATCTTCCAAGGTGGCTGTTTTTTCGCCACAAAATCGCGAAATGCGCTGGGCCCTAAAGGAAGTTGAGGATCAACTCGTTGATAAAGCGCCTGTTGATCTGCGGGTAGTTCATCGACCCCCTTAGCACTAACAGCACTCGCCAGCAAAAAAATTACGGGAATTGCCGCATAAGCAAATCGCTTCATTTCATTGTCCGCCTAATATTATTGTATTTATTATTGACGCCTGACCTCAATACAAAACCAGCAAACTACTGCATCGCCTCCTTTTTTTAAAAGTACACGAATGCGCGCGTGCAAATGTGAGCCACAATTACCACACACGCACAACAATAAATTCTTGACCTACTACTCACAAAAGGTGTTTGCAATCTGCAAACACCTTTCGATAACTTTACTGTCGCAGACCCGCCTGCTTAAGCAAGGGCATGACCCGTTCATTAAAGAAAGGAAGTTCTTCATTATAATCGACCATCGTCAACAGCGTTCCGTCGACACCTGTCTTCTTCAGATCGATCAATCCTTGAGCGACTTGCTCAGGAGAACCTACAATTGGGAAGCCCCCCCAACCCGCGATAAAACGCTCCTTGAACTTCTGATACATTTCCGGAGAGTGATTTTGCGACTGTACTTGCAAGACCTCAGCGAGGTTATCGCACGCCACCGTGTCTCCCTTCTCTTTCACGTAATAATCATAATATTCACGTGCTTCCTTTTCTGTTTCGCGAACAATGACCGGGCACGAGGTAAACGTTCCCAACTCTCGGCCAAACTTTGAGCGAGCCAGTTCTTTAACATGCTTGACCCAGGCAGCGCCCTTTTCCATGTCTTGCATGAAACCAAAGTTGAAGTCACAGTGTTTCGCTGTGAAATCCAGTCCCTTGCCAGACGATCCCGCGCAAATCATTACCGGGCGACCGGCCTTGTTATAAGGCTTCGGTTCCATCACGGCGTCTTTGGTCTTATGGAAGTCGCCATTGTAGTCGACACCATTGCGTTCCCAGAGACCCGCCACGATGTCCATCCACTCATCAGCGTATTCATAACGCTGATCGTGCTCCATCATTTCACGGCCAAACATTTCCATTTCCGGCGTAAACCATCCAGTGACCAGGTTGAGGCCGAAACGCCCCTTGGAAATATGGTCAATCGTGGTCGCCATTTTTGCGGCAACGATCGGGTGAATGGTCGGTACGTGAGTGGTGGAGAAAAATTGCAGTTTGGTGGTCACTGCGGCCATGGCGGCTGCCCATGTGAATGTTTCCATGTTACTGCCGTTGAAGTTTGTCTCCCCACCAAATCCACGCCAGCGAGCGATGGGCACCATACACTCCCAGCCTGCCGCCTCAAGCTGCTTGGCGATTTTGACGTTGTGTTCAAATGTGGGCTCAAACGTTGACTCGGCAGTCGTAATAGCACAGGCATTTGAACAGTTGGTTCCGAAAACGCCCAATTTAAGCGCGTTATCGTTGAACATCGGGTTACCCGTTTCGTGAAAACGTTCCTGCATGTCCATTTTGCAATCCTCTTTTTATTTTTTTAAACGTTGAAGTGCCGTTGGATTAAACGCCCATATCGTCGAAAACTTCCTGTGCCAATCGGAAGCCATCAATGGACGCTGGCACGCCGCAGTAAATAGCCACTTGAAGGAGTACCTCGCGGATTTCTTCTTTGCTCAAACCGTTATTAATAGCGCCGCGCACATGCAACTTCAATTCATGCGGACGATTCAGTGCGGAAATCATCCCCAGGTTCAAGAATGAACGCGTGCGGCGATCCAGGCCCGGACGATTCCAGATAGCATCCCAGCAATATTCGGTTACCAGTTCCTGAACCGGCCAGTTAAAATCGGTCGCCTTTGCGATAGAGCTATCGACATAGGCCTCACCCAAAACTTCACGACGGGTTTTAAGGCCTTCGTGGAATCGCTCGGAAAGTTGGTTTCCGTCGGGTGAAGTGATCTTGGCTTGACTGTTCATTCTATCTTCCTCGAGGTGAGTTATAACCTTCGTAACCATACGGCCACGTAAGCAGCCATCGTGCTAGAGGTTTACGGTTTAAAAAATCATGTAGGTTTATGCAACCAGACTAGGTCTTACATATTGAAACTGAAGAGATTTCCTTGCTTTCCATGCAATTAAGTCGGCAATCGAAATAATGAGGAGTCCGTTATCACGCGCGAAAATCTCCAGGTCCGCACGACGCGCCATGCTGCCGTCGTCCTTCAGGATCTCGCAGATGATGCCCACCGGCGATAGTCCTGCCAGTTCAGCCAGATCCACAGCAGCCTCGGTGTGACCGGCACGTTTCTCAACGCCACCTTGGCGAGCAATGAGCGGAAAAATATGCCCAGGCCGGGCAAGCGACTCAGCCTTGGTTTCAGGTGAGGCGAGTGCTCGGAGTGTCAACGCGCGCTCGGCAGCCGAAACGCCGGTGGTAATCCCTGCGATGAGATCAACCGACACGGTAAATGCCGTTTTCATGGAGTCGGTATTTCGTTCCACCATCAAAGGTAATTCGAGACGGCGTGCGACAGGTTCTGGCATAGGCGCACACACAATGCCTCGACACCGACTCACCATGAATGTCAGCGCTTCTGTCGTCGCGAACGCTGCGGCCATGACGACATCACCTTCATTCTCACGCCCCTCATCATCCACCACGATGACCATCCCGCCAGAGGCAATCACTTTTAACGCGTTTTCAATCGTTGCAAAGACCATAACAACCTCTACTGAACGCTGACGGCATGCCGCTCAAGAGATGAAACCAAAGCGCCAGACAACAGCATCATTTGATGGCCGCGGATCTTGCGAAGCCACCGTTTTCGTAAAGCAACGGGGAGATATCCGGGCGTGTATCGACCCACAGCACTCTGCCAAAGATCACGTCGTGCGAGCCGATGGTTGTGACCGAACTGACCTCGCACACCAGTGAGGCTTGGGCATCCACCAGCACAGGTACACCGTGTTCTTCAATCCATTGACCGTGCTCGAAACGCTCCTCGCCCTTCAACTGGCCGCTGAAAACCGGAACGAGATCGACATGGGAGTGATGGAGCATATTGACCGCGAACCTCCCGCTCTCCTCCAGCGCAGCACTGATGGACGCCGAGCGGTTAACACAGACCAGAATTGTTGCGGGATCAGTAGTCACTGACTGCACAGCTGTGGCAGCCATTCCGAAAGGCTGCCCGAGGTGGCGGGTGGTAATCAGCGAAATCGTCGAGGTCAATCGACGCATCGCTTGTTTGAAGTCGTTAACCAGCTCTGTTTCTTGTTCTTGTTTTTTCATGTCTGCCTCGTCCAAGGAGTCGCATGGGTCATGTGAATCCAAACGTACAGATCGTCAGACAATCTGTCAAAACTATTTTGGCTGATTGACAGATTGTCTGACGATACTTATAAAGAATCTCGAATTTCATTCCACAAAGGACACAGACATGCCACGCACGCTGTTTGGCCACATGAAATCCAGCAATGTCATGAAAGTCGTCTGGCTTATGGACGAGCTGGGCCTTGACTACGAGCGGGTCGATATCGGGAACGTCTTCGGCGGGCTTGAAGAAGACGACTATCGGAGCAAAAACCCGACCAGCCTCGTTCCTACACTGGTCGATGGTGATTTCACGCTTTGGGAAAGCAATGCTGTGCTGCGTTATTTGTGCAACGCCTATGCCCCCGACAGCTCGCTCTACCCCGTGGACCCGAAAAGACGCGGTGTGGTCGACCAATGGTTGGACTGCCAGCAAACTCAGTTGACCCGTCCACAAACGGTGGTGTTTTTTCAGTTGATTCGCACACCATTGGAGAAGCGCGACACACAAGCGCTGGAAACAGCCATTCGGGAAGCTGGCAGAGTGTGGAACTGGATAGAAGCCCGACTCGGCGCGCACGATTACATCTGTGGCAGCGAGATGACCATCGCTGATATTGCCTGGGCCGTGCATGGGCACCGCTGGCTGAACATGGACTTTGCGCGGGCTGACCTGCCCAACGTGAAGGCATGGTATGCGCGAATGCTGACGCACGATTCCTTCCGCCAGAAATGGGCCGGACCGGTGACTTGATCAGGGGATGACGACAATGGAATTAGAAAACAAGGTATGCATCGTGACTGGCGCAGCCAGCGGCATTGGCAAAGCCATCGCGACGATATTTGCGAAGAATGGCGCCTCGGTCATCGTGGCCGATGTGAACGTCGAGGCCGCACAGTCGACCGCGGATGAGATTGGTGCCACCGCTATTGGCTGCAATGTGGCAATCAATGCAGAGGTGCAGGCGTTAGTCGAAACGACGGTTGCCCGCTTCGGCCGTATCGATGTGCTGGTCAACAACGCCGGCTTCGGTCTGACCGGGAACGTTGTCACCATTGAAGAGCAGGATTGGGACCGACTGATGTCAGTCAACCTCAAAGGCATGTTCCTGTGCGCCAAGCATGTCATACCTATCATGGCCCGGCAGAAATCCGGCTCGATCATCAATACCACATCGTATACGGCCACCAGTGCCATTGCTAACCGCACGGCCTATGTTGCCTCCAAAGGCGGCGTTTCAGCGCTGACGCGAGCGATGGCACTGGATCATGCGGCGGATGGCATACGCGTGAACGCCGTAGCGCCCGGCACCATCGACAGCCCTTATTTCGACCGGATCTTCGCTCAATCTGAAACACCGCAAGCGTTGCGTGCAGCCTTGGAGGCACGGGCGGTGATGAATCGAATGGGCAAGCCCGAGGAAATTGCAGAAGCCTTCCTGTTCCTCGCTTCTGACCGCTCTCGCTTTGCCACCGGCAGCATCCTGACCGTGGACGGCGGTTCTTCAATTGGCAACCACTTGGTCGACTGACCCTGTACCTGTGACCTTTGGCCCGGTGAGTAACCGGGCTTTTTTTCGTCTACGAAGTTATCTGCCACAACAGAAAACTGACCCACCCGAGGGCTTGAGGTCAGCTTTCCTGTATTTACTCAGGCCCCCTTCAGCTCGGCCTCACTCACTACATGTTCGAGCCCCTGCATCAGGTAAGGCCGGAAGTTATCCGGGTGCTCCGTCATGGGGAAGTGCCCCAACCCCTCCATGACCAGGTGCAAGGCCCCAGGAATCAAATGGGCTAGTTTGGCGCCATCCGCGGGGGTTGCGGAATAGTCGTAATTACCTGAGAGCAGGGCGACTGGTGTGCGCGCAGCATCGATCCGCGGCGCGGTCTCGGCACCATCGAACTCATCACTGTAAAACGCCAGATCGCCTGGGTAGACACCAGGTCCTCCCTGCGAATAAATCCAACTGGCGCGACGGCGATCCTCAATGGGACTGGTCGGACTCATCAGGCCTCGAACATAAGCGCCGTTGTGTAGCCCCCCATGTACTTGCACATGGTTCTGATAGGGATTTCGGCGGCCACGGGACTGAAAAGGAGGCTCCAGCGCTACAACACCGATCAGGTGTTCAGGGTGCTCCGCTGCCAGCACCAAGGACATTGCGGCGCCCATCGAACCACCGACGACGATGGCGGGGGTGCCTATCACCTGCTCAATAAACGCCGTACACCATTGCTGGTAGCATTCGCTTGTCAGCAAATAAGGGGCACCGTCCCAGTCGCGGGGTGGCATCGATTTACCGTGAAATGGAAGGTCGATCGCATACATGCGAAATTGCCGAGCCATTTCGATATCGGCCATTTGTCCAAAATACTGGCGGCCGTCTGCACCGGCAGTGTGGAGGAACAAGATGGGCACGCCCTCCCCGGCTACCTCGTAATAAATCTCATATTTCTGCCCCAGTACGCTGACAGCGGCATACTGCCCTTGAATTTGCGAAATTGATCGCTGCACGGACATTGCTGGAGCCGCAGGAGTCAGGGTAATCAGTTCGAACAAGCGCTCAAGAAACGGCCGCGCCTGGGCGATCAGTTGCGAATCGCCGCTCACTTCGAAAGCAGGATTGGCAATCTGTAAAGCGGTGAAACTATGGTAGGTCGCGACAGGCGGTACGCACAGCACATGCCCCCATTGCTCTTCGGCGGCCTCGATGCGGATGGCTGGCTGGCCGGAAAAGCCTTTGAACAGATAACCATCGGCAACACTGAGCCCAGTGCTTTGCGATCCGACGCTGAACTCAACGGTTATTGAGAGGCCCGGGGCGAGCCGGCGCAGTTCGAGGTCGGGGTAGGCGTTAACCAGCCTCTCTTTCAAACTGATGAATGCAGTCATTATTTTTCTCCTGCGTCACTCTTGCAGTGACGAGTCATCACGTCAGTGTCTTACAGCCCAAGCGGGGCCGTACCGATTTCAACTGGTCACGCGCTCTTCCGTTACCTGCCCCGAAAGCAGCACACAAAGCACCGGTTTACGGGCAACCGGGCAGCAGAAAAACGGCGCAACCACGTCGTGATGAATATCCAGATTTGCAGACAATCTGTCAATCAGACATAGCGGTATCTTCCTGCTCGACGCTTTCCAAATAATTGATGGCAACCCTGGCCGACAACTCGATGTGTGCTCGGCACGCTTCTGCCGCCTTGGCACCATCCCTCGACTTGATCGCTGTCACGATCTCTTTGATTTCCTTGACTGAGTGCTGGAGGCGACCGGGCTGGGTCATGGAGGTGGCGCGCAACAATGTGATCCGGTTGTGTAACGTGGTCAGCATCTGGACGATGAAAATATTATTGCTGCCTTCCATCAAGCAGACGTAAAACTGGGTCTTGGCTTCAAGCAACGCATCACGCGCAGCCCTCAAACTATCGAGGTCCCGGTCAGGGTATTGCCAATATTGCTGAGCTCGAAACTCGAAAACCGCAGCAGCTTCCTCAAGGCGACGGATCTGCGCATCCGTACCCACCAAGGCGAATTCCTGCCCGGAGAAGCTTTCCAGAAGTCCGCGTACCGCATACAGCTGGCGCGTTTCCTCCAAGGAGATTTTATTCACAGAAGGCCCTTTGTGGGGGTTGCAGGTAATCAGACCTTCCGCCTCAAGCTGTCGTAACGCTTCTCGAATGGATGTACGGCCGACTCCAGTCATCTCGCAAAGCTCACGCTCGACCAGTCGCTGGCCAGGCCGAAGCACACCGGAGGAGATGGCTTCTCGAATCTTGTCTTCTACTAACAAGCGCAGCGTCGCGCCGCGCTTGGGGACTTGGAGGCTTGATTCACTCATCTACGCACTCTCCCTCATATCGTCTTGATTAGGCTATTCACAAAAATGACAATTCAAACTCGGCTTGACGCAACTATCGGAGACGCTGGTGTGCAGCCCAGAATCATACATTTCGCCGAACAGATTGTCTGATTGTATGCGATGAGTCCAGTGTGCTGCTACAAAGTCGAATTTCGAGCACGGCTGCAGGCTAACGCGCCTCATCGCGCGTGACAGAAAGAAGGAAGTATCAGGGGGCGGACGACTTGAGCGACGGGGGGTATGGCGGATCACATAAATGAGGGAGCCAGGTGAGAAAAAACACCCAAGCGTTAGAGCGGTGAAATGAGGAAGCCTGCACAGCAAGGGTGCAGGCTAGGAGCCGGGCGATGCGACAGCGGGCTGCCGCATGCTTCAAACGATTACTTCGCCAGCGAAGTCACGCCCCTTCCCCTCGGGTCTGCAACTGGCTCAGGGACTCGACCCTCGACCTTGATCGCCTGGACATCACCGTTAAAACCCTGATCAGCCAGGTTATAGCCCCTGGCTTCAAGGTCGGTTGCCAACTGCCCGGAGATAGGGGCATAAGGCTCCCAGAAAATGGTGTTCGCCGGCAGCAACTGGTGATGGAAGCGCATCGTTGCAACTGCATCCTTCAATGGAAGCTGGAAGTCATAGGTGTTGCTGACCACCTGAAAGATCGAGGTAAAAATCCGCGAGCCGCCTGGTGTGCCAATGACCAGAGCAACTTTTCCGTCCTTCAGGAAAATTGTCGGCGTCATCGAAGACAACGGACGCTTTCCAGGCTCAATCGCGTTGGTGTCATTGCCCACAACCCCCATCTGATTCGGCACACCCGCAAGGGCGGAGAAGTCATCCATTTCGTCGTTGAGCAGAATGCCGGTCTTGCTTGCGACCACACCGGAGCCGAAGAATCCGTTGAGAGTATAAGTGTTAGAGACCGCATTCCCCCATTTGTCTACGATTGAAAAGTGAGTGGTTTGCGGCTTTTCCGGGGAGGCGATGTTCAGACCAGCGACTACTTTAGCGGTGTCCGAGGGCTCTGAAACATTGACCTGCGCTGCACGGCTGGCCAAGTACTTTTCATCCAGCAACTGCTCCACCGGCACTTTGTAGAAATCAGGATCACCCAAGTATTGAGCGCGATCCGCAAACACGCGCTTCTCGATTTCAGCGACCAGGTGCATGTAGCTGACGGAATTAAGCGGGACGCCCTGGAAATCCGTTTGGCGCGCTTCCTTCATCTTCAAAAGCTGCACCAGAGCAATACCACCGGAGCTGGGAGGCGGCGCCGTGACGATCTGAAAGCCATTCCAGTTCGCCTGTATCGGCTCTCGCCAGACGGCCTTGTAGCCCTTGAGATCCGCCTCACTGATCAAACCACCATGAGCGTCCATATCACTGACGATCAGTTCGGCGGTCTCGCCGGTGTAAAAGCCATCCGGCCCTTGTGCGGCGATTCGCTTCAGCACCGCCTCCAACTCAGGCTGCTTGAATGTTGACCCCGCGTGCAATTTGCCGAAGTACTCGGCGAAATTGGTTTTACCGGAGAATCGCTTTTCATTTTCGGTCGCTGCCAGATTGGCTAACGTGTCATCGACGACAAAACCCTCATGCGCATAGTGAATCGCTGGCGCGATCAGATCCGCCCACTTGAGTTTGCCAAAACGTTGATGAGCTTCCCACATGCCAGATACCGTGCCTGGCACGCCCACCGCGCGGTGGCCAATGACACTTCCGTCAAGATTGTCAGCCGCAATCACTTGGCCTTTGCTATCGACAAACATGTCTCGCGTCGCCTTGAGCGGCGCACGCTCACGGTAATCCAGGAAGTAAGGTTTGCCCTCGTGGTAAACCGTCATAAACCCGCCACCACCGATATTTCCAGCCTCGGGGTAGGTCACCGCCAGCGAAAACGCAATGGCGACTGCCGCATCAATGGCATTACCGCCTTTGGCGAAGATGGCATTGGCCGTGTCCGCGGCCAAGCGGTCTGGTACGGCTACTGCAGAAGCGTCCAACTGAGAAAGAGGGCTTGCTGACGCCAGCTGAGGAACGCTTACGGTGAGGAACGACGCACACAGCGCGCTCAACAAAGCACACCGACGTGCCAAGTCGAGCAAAGATTTTTTGCACATAAACCACCTGTTTTTTTATTAATAATTGGCAGCAACGTTGGCGACTCCGAGTGTGCGATTGAGCTATTACAACCGCACAACTCGGCGCCTGAAGAACAGCAAAAGCGGAATAGTTATTATCTGTACTGCACGAACAAAAAGAGCCCTCGGCGTGGATCACGCCAAAGACTCTTTTAAAGGGAGGTTACGCTTGCTCCCCTACTCGCTCGACACGTGAAGGTTCAAGACTGGCCTTCTCCCACTTGGCAATAACCAAGGGGGCGATTGCATTACCCAGCACGTTCAACGTTGTCGTCCCGCTGTCGATAATTCTGAAGATACCAGCGATCAACGCGACCCCTTCCAAAGGAAGCCCGGCAGATGCCAGGGTGGCAGACAGAATAATGATGGCAAAGCCAGGCACTCCAGCGGCTCCCTTCGACGTCAATACCATCGTGACCACCAGCAGAATCTGCTGAGTCAGCGACAGGTCGATGCCGTACAACTGAGCGATAAAGATCGTCGCTACGCCGAGGAAGATGGACGCGCCATCCAGATTGAACGCATATCCCACCGGAACCACAAAGCTGACGATTCGTTGAGGGACGCCATAGTTCTCCAACTTTTTCATCAACTGCGGCATGACCGCCGCGGACGCCGCACTGGAGAACGCCAGAATCAGCTCATCCCTGAAGTACTTGATCAACTTGAAGACGTTTTCGCCAATCAGGTAGCAAATGCCGCCAAGGAAAATCAAGGCAAAAGCAATCAGCGCGAGGTAAACCACACCAATCAATTTGAGCAACGGTAACAACGATGCAAAGCCAAAGGTCGCGACGGTCGCACCGATCATACCGAATACGCCGATCGGCGCATAAGCCATGACAAACGAGACCACCTTAAACATCGCATCAGACAAACCTTGAATTACAGAAATGACCGGTGCGCTTTTCGCTTTTGGCAGAGTATTCAATGCCATTCCCAGGAGAACGGCAAAAAACAGTACTGACAGCAACTTTCCTTCCGACATCGCCACAATCACGTTATCGGGAACAATGTTCTGCAAAATAATCAGCGCGCCTTTCGAGGGCTCCATGTTAACCGTCGATGTACTGTGCGAGATGCCAGCAATTTCGGTGCCTTTTCCAGGCTCGAAGAAGTTGGCGAAACACAGGCCGAGGACAATGGCCAAACTGGTAATCGCAAAGAAATAAGCCAGCGATTTGGCCCCCATGCGTCCGAAGGACTTGTTATCGCCGCCACCGGCAATACCGAGGATCATGCAGCAGAAAACAATGGGAACAACAACCATCTTCATCATTTTAATGAAAATGTCGCCAAGGGGTTTAAGAACTTCGGTACTGACCCAGACCTGATTTTGTGGATGGGTATTGAAGTACCAACCGACAAGCACACCGAGCAAAAGCCCAGCAACAATTCGCCAAACCAATGGGATACGTTTCATGTCTAGCCTTTTTGTTGGAATGAAAGGACTGCTTGAGGGCAGTAGCTAGATTCATGAGCTTCCAGCTCATTAGGGTTTCCTGGCGCCATATTCGTGCGCCAGGTTATTTATTACTTGGCGAAGAGCTGGCTCATATCCTTGAATGCTTTGAACTCAAGCGCGTTACCACACGGGTCGAACAAGAACATCGTGGCTTGCTCACCGACCTGCCCTTTGAACCGAATGTAGGGTTCGATAACAAACTCAGTACCGAAGGACTTCAGGCGCTCAGCCAATGCTTCCCATTGCGCCCACTCCAGAATGATGCCGAAGTGGGGAACCGGTACGTCGTGGCCGTCAACCGGATTGCTGTGAACGCTTTCTTGAGACGCGGTCTTTGGATGCTCGTGGATGACCAATTGATGACCATAAAAATCAAAATCGACCCATTGAGTGCTGGAGCGCCCCTCGGAGAGTCCAAACACTTCGCCGTAGAACGTACGCGTAGCGGCCAGGTCGTAAACAGGAATTGCCAGGTGGAAAGGAGAAAGACTCATCAGGACTCCGAATGCAGTTTTTATAGGTTTATGAAGTCGGACAGCACGCTTACCGTCCGACAGCTTCTTTGAAGATGGATTTATGCTAAAGCGGCTCCATCGTAAAAAAAATCAATATATATTTTTCATAAACACAAATAATTTTTATCAATTATTCAACGCAAAAATACGCCGCTTGTTGCGGCGTATCGGAGTACTTAGGTTTAGAAGGCTGCTGATTTTTCTACTGGTCCCAACCTGCCTGAATAGCGCGGGTGATTTCGTCGACGAATACGCGTGTTTTGGTTGGAACGAGTCGCCCCGGCGGCATCAACGCGTAAACCCCGCCACTCTCCGAGCCCTGCCATTGCGGCAGGACAGGCACAAGTTCACCATTGCGAACGGCGGGCCCCGCTAGCCAATCCGGAGTAAGAATGATGCCGACGCCGTTGGCAGCCGCTTGAAGCAGTGACTCTGAATTGTCCGAAATCAACGGGCCAGTTGGCCGTACCGTCCGGTGCTGACTGCCGTTTTTCAGTACCCAGTCTGGCCAGCTTGAGTGACTACTGAATCCCAGGCAGGCATGTTCAGCCAACGCTTCAGGCGTCTGAGGTTGCCCCCGCAAAGCGATATAGCTCGGGGATGCATAAAGCAGGTTGCGAAAGGGAGCGATCTGCTTGGCGACGAGCGTGCTGTCGCGCAACACTCCCACGCGGATAGCCACGTCAAACCCCTCCGCCACTACGTCGACGTAGCGATCGGCAAAACGCGCATCCACCCGGATTTTTGGATGCTGTGCGATGAACGCCGGCAACAATGGCGCCACCCATCTGCGTCCAAAGGTGACGGGGAGTGACACCCGGAGCAATCCCTGTGGACTGGCCGCAAAGTTACTCGCCTCTTGGCCGGCACTGTCCAATTCATCTAACAATGCACGTACGCGTTGATAGTAAAGCGTTCCAACTTCAGTTAGAGAGACGCGCCGCGTGGTGCGGGACAAAAGTCGAATTCCGAGTCGCTCTTCCAGTTGCCCAATCCTTCGCGAGATGATCGTGGCGTCTCGTCCTATGACCTTGGCGGCATCTGTGAAGCTGAGGGCTTCTACTACCGCCACGAAGGCCGACAGCTCGTCCAGGGTCACGCGACCTAATAACTCCTGCATGTTGTGCATGATGTTCGTTCATTCCGTCCTGATTACTCAGCATTGTGCATCGGTCAGTGTATTTCGAGAATAAGCCGCCCACGGGTGAAATATTCTTTCACCCTCTCAGTGCAAGTCGGTGCTTCAAATCACAACAACGGGCAGATCGGCCGAGCTAGCACCGCGTTGCGCGCTTTGCTGGGTGGTATTCATGTTAACTGCGAAATTGCACTCCACTTGACCACCCGCTTGCATTCGACCTGTCATTTGCATTCGTTCTGACCACCGATTGCATCGGGCCTGCGGCAAAATCTCTGCATTGGCCAGCAGGCAAGCACGCAACATGATGGGACAGTTATCGAGTGGGCAGGAGCGACTGTGTTAGTCGTTCAACCTTGAAAGATCACATCCCCGCCAATCACCGTCTGCGCAGCATTGATCGGTGTCTCGATCTGAACGATCTGCGCCATTACCTCGCCGATTTCTATAGCCCGATTGGGCGTCCGTCGATTGATCCCGAATTGATGATTCGCATGCTGATCGTGGGATATTGCTACGGCATTCGCTCAGAGCGGCGGTTGTGCGAAGAGGCCCATTTGAACCTGGCGTATCGCTGGTTCAGCCGGTTAAGCCTTGAAGATGAAGTCCCCAATCACTCGACCTTTTCCAAGAATCGACATGTCCGTTTTCGGGACAGTAATCTGTTTCGCTGGTTGTTCAATGAAGTGCTGCGCCGCTGCATGGACGCAGGTCTGGTCAATGGCGAAGGCTTTGCCGTGGACGCCAGCATCATCACAGCGGATGCGAGTCGGCAGCGCGGCGTACCGGGAGATGAACAGGTCAACCGGGGCGATCCGGCCCTGAGCACCCGCGCCGTGCGTGAGTACCTTGAGGCACTTGATGAAGAGGCTTTGGCCCGAAACGCTACCGAAGCGACTCTCGCTGACGGATCCTCAGGCTCGCTGGACCGCTGCTCCAGGCGGCCCAGCGTTCTAAGCTTATTCCACGAATTATCTGATCGATACCGAGCAAGGCGTCATCGTGGATGTGGAACCCACACCGGTTCATCGCACGGCCGAGGTCGAGAGCACCAAGACCATGATCTCTCGCGTTGAAGCGCAGTTCGACATCAAGCCGGAACGCCTCATCGGCGATACCGCGTACGGCACCGCGCCGATGCTGGCCTGGATGGTGGAGGAAAAAGACATCGAACCGCACGTGACGGTGTGGGACAAAACCGAGCGCAAGAACGACAGTTTTTCGAGCAACGATTTCCACTGGGATGAAGAGACTGAGGAATACCGCTGCCCGGTCTGCAACGCATTGCGCAGCGAATGGCGAGCCTTCAAGAACGAGCGCTCACACGTCACCAAAGCCAACACCATCATCTTCCGATCCCGGCAGACCGACTGCGTTGCCTGTCCGATGAAAGCCAAGTGCTGCCTAAACACATCGTTTCGCAAGATCGCTCGCGGCGTCCATGAAGCCGCGCGTGATGTGGCTCGGCGCATCGCAGCGACGCCGACATATCAGCGCTCTCGCCACGAGCGTAAGAAGGTCGAAATGTTGTTTGCTCACCTCAAGCGCATCCTGAAACTGGATCGCTTGCGGGTACGTGGCATGAGTGGCGCGACCGACGAGTTCACGCTGGCCGCCGCGGTGCAGAACCTGCGACGGCTGGCCAAACTGACCTCTCAAGGGCCACCGCTCACGGGATAAGTGCGTCTGCACGAAGCAAAAAACCTCAAATTATCCCAATAACCGAGCAGCAAAGGTCAACGAAGGGCCGAAAAACCACGCAACGTGGTGAGTAGGCTCTCCAGAGGCGGCCGTGCCTGAGTTCAGGCGAGCTCAAAATCCGACTTTTTCAACAGAATCGGCCGTTAGCTGCCTGCCGCGAAGGGTAGCTATGGGTCGTTCTCTGCCGGCCATAGCCATAAAGCATGCTGGTCAAATCCGATGCAAATGACTGGTCAAGTCAAATGCAAATGGGTAGGCAAGTCCTTGAAACTACCTACCTGGGGGAGAAGACTCAAGACCGACTCCCCCCAAAAGCCCCCCTCGATTCATGATCAATCCGGCAACAGTGTTTATCCCGCCGACCGATTTTTACCCCCCCGCCAAACACCTAACATTGGCTCTACCCAAGTGAGTAAAGCCAAACAGGCACAACCCACTCACGCGGGAAAAATCGTTCCAGGAATAACGCTCCAACCCCGAGGTAAAGATCATGAAACTCCTGAAAATCGCACTCTTGCTTACGCTTGCCGCCACCGGCACCCAGGCCTTTGCAGACGACAACCACTCCACTGCCGCAACCAGCCAGGCACCAGTCGAAACCTACACATACGGCACAAAGCTCGATATCAAACGCGTCATCGAAGTCTCGGAAATCGCCAATGAATGCGGACCGGTTCCGGCGCGCATGACCTACGAAGATTCCCAGGGTCAACGCCGTACCATCGAGTATCAAGTGATGGGCAGCGGTTGCTCGAACGGGTGAGCACTGTACGGGCGCTGGAGGGTCGACACTCCATGCGTATGGCGCCAGCCACATCGCTACACAGCTGCACCGACAATTTTTTCATCAGACGCCAGCAACCCGGGAATGGAATGCTTCAGGAATTCCACCCAGGTTTTTATTTTTGCATCGACGAACTTGCGTGAAGCGTAGATCGCAAACAGGTTCAACTCTTCAAGCCGATACTCCGGCAATACCCGCACCAGCGTCCCCGCCCGCAGGCCCTCGACGGCCGACGCGATCGGCTGGATGCCAATGCCCATTCCGTTCTTGATCGCGAAGGTCATGGCGTCCGCCGTGTTGACGTGAAAGGGCGACACCGGCGTGCTGAACGTTTCTATCCCTTGCGGGCCTTCAAACACCCAGTTCTCGGATGGCATGACCGTGTTGACGATGCGCAGGCAATCATGGCCGTCGAGTTCACCGGGCGAGCCGGGAACCCCGCGTTTTGCCAGGTACGCCGGCGACGCGCAGAGAATGCTGTAGGTGATACCCAGCCGCTGGGCGACGAAGCCGGAATCGGGCAGGTCCCGTGCCAGCACGATCGACATGTCATAGCCCTCCTCCAGCAAATCCGGCAGGCGATTGGTCACGGTCAGGTCGAACAGCACCGAAGGGTAGGTTTCCCGGTAGCGGGCGATGGCGCCGATCACGTAGTGGTTGCCGATGGCCGACATGGCGTGGATTTTCAGGCGGCCCGCGGGCATGACCTGGGCCGTGCCGGCCTCGGCATCGGCTTCGCGCATGTCCTCGAGTATCCGCTCGCAGCGCTGCAAGTAGCGCACGCCGGCTTCGGTCAACGCCAGGCGGCGGGTGGTGCGGTTGATCAAGCGCGTTTGCAGCCGGGCCTCCAGGCTGGAAACGGCTTTGGATACGTTGGTCGTGGTGGTGTCCAACATCGTCGCCGCCGCGGTGAAGCTGCCGCTTTGGGCAACCGCGGTGAAACAGCGCAGGGTCTGCAAAACATCCATCGGTGTCACCTCAAGGGATAGGCGGCCCTGTGACGGACCGCCCTGATGCCAGGCACTACGGCTTGCGTGGAATGAATCCGGGCACTCCGGTTTCAACCACCGAGTTGAAGCGTATACGGGTTGTGATGTCTTGCTGGATCTCGATCATGGCCCTGTGCGGCAAGGTCGCGATATCGATATTTTCGCGGATATGGCTAGGCGTGGCCGAGGTGGTCAGGAACGCCACGCCGCGCTGTACCGACCAGGCCAACGCGACCTGAGCCGGGGTTTTCTGCAGGCGGCGGGCGATGCCGGTGAGCACCGGGTCTTGCAGCACATTCGGCTCCATACCATGCCCCAGCGGCGCAAACGCCAGCACGATGATCCCGTGCTCCTTGCAGAATTCCAGCAGCTCCCACTCCGGCAGATAAGGGTGGGCCTCGACCTGCACCACGGCCGGTTTTATCCGCGCCTCAGCGACCAACGCCTTCAACGCTTCCAAGGTGATATCGGACACCCCGATGGACCGCGCCCGCCCCTCATCCACCAACCGCTCCAGTGCCCGCCACGTCTCGATCAGCGTCACGCCCTTGTCGTAGATGACGTTGCCCTGCTCGTCCCGCGGGTCCTGGTTGTCGCCGGGTTGAAAGGCAAACGGCGTGTGGATCAGGTAGCAGTCGATGTAGTCCACTTGCAGGCGCTGGCAACTGGCTTCAAACGCAGGCTCGACGCGCTCGGGGCGATGGTTGGTGTTCCACAGCTTGGTGGTGATGAACAGTTCTTCGCGGCGGATCTTGCCCGCCGCCAGTACGTCCGTCAGCGCCACACCGACCTGCGCTTCGTTGCGATAGCGCTCGGCGCAATCGAAATGGCGGAAACCGGCGGCCAGCGCTTCCTTCACCGCGTCAGTGGTGGTGGCAAGATCGCGGAACAAGGTGCCGAAACCGACTGCCGGCATCTCGACCGTGCCATGGTTGAGCGGGAAGCGGGTATCGCGCAGGCCGTCGTGAAAGGCTTCATAGGTCATGTGTCTACTCCAGGCCGCAGCCATTATTGATACGAAGGTTTCTGCCCGTCGCCAGAGGCAACGCGTTGCTCGAACGCACCGACCGAGTTGCCGCCCAGCGCAATGAACAGCTGCACGGTGTCGAGGTACTGCGCGGTTTTCACGCGGATATGTCCCAGCAGCGCCTGCTGATAAGCACGCTCCGCTTCCAGCACCTGAAGGATGCTGTTCTCGCCTTGCGCAAAGGCTTGCCGGTTCAACTGCAGGCTGGTGTCGGCCGCGCGCAGGGCGTCGGTCTGGGCCAGGTGTTCCTCGGCGTCATGGTTGATCGCCTGCAAGGTGTCGGCGACCTGGCCGAACGAGCTGATGACCGTCTGCTGGTAACCGGCGAGCGTCGCCTTGTAGCCGTCGACGGCCGCCTGTTGTTCGGCTTTGAGCGTTCCGCCATCGAAGAGCGGCCCAGCCAACCCCGCAGCAAAACCCCAGAGTGCCGCGCCGCCGTTGCCGGAAGCCGCCTGCGCCAGGGACGCCGAAAGCGTGACGTGGGGATAGAGATTCGCCGTCGCCACGCCCACCGCCGCGCTGGCCATGTGCAGTTGCGCCTCGGCTTGCTGCACATCCGGCCGGTCGTGGGCCATTTCCGAAGGCAGGCTCACCGGCATGTTCGACGGCAGGACAAACTCGCTCAATTCGAAGTCGGGAGCGACCCAGTCCGCCGGCCCCTTCCCCGTCAGGATCGACAGCGCATGCCGGGCGGCATCGCGCTGCTGAGCCAGGGGCGGCAACAGCGTGCGGTCCTGGGCGAGTCGGGTCTCGGCCAGCGACACATCGATCTGCGTGGCGCTGCCATTGCTGCGGGCCATGCGTACCAGCTCAAGGTTGCGCGTGTCGTTGGCCAGCAGTTTCTCCACGGCCTGGATCTGCGCGTTGGCGGAGGCCAGCAGCAACGCCTGGCTGGCGACGTTGCCGGTCAGGGTCAGGTACGCCGCTTCGTAGCGGTGAGCTTGCAGCTCGGTGAACGCCTGCTGCTGCTCGACCAACCGCTTGTTGGCGCCGAACACATCAAGGTCGAACCCTACCCGCGGCCCGATCGCATAGAAGTTGGCGATCGAAGGTTCCTTGCTGTTGTGCAGCCGTTGCCGACCGGCCACGGCCGCGAAATCGACCTGCGGATACAGCGCCCCCTGCGCCGCCGCAACCGAAGACGCGGCCTGGCGGATCGTCGCGTCGGCGGCCAGCAGATCGAGGTTGCCGTCGATGGCGCGACGCATCACCTGGTCGAGTTTCGGCGAGCGCAAGGCAGACCACCAATCGCCACTGACCTTCTTGCCCAGGTCGATGCGTGGGTGGTTGCCGTCAGCAAGGCGCTGCTCGGCTTGCCGGTCATAGTGCTGCGACGCACTCGCCGCCGGGGCCCGGTAATCGGGGCCAACGGTGCAGGCGGTGAGGCATGCAAGCAGCGACAATCCCATGAATTTCGTTTGCAGCACAAAGCGGTTGAGGACCAGCGCATAAGCATTCATTTGGCGAACTCCACGAAAACTAATTGGCCGCAACGGGCTTGCGAAGAAACAACACCAGCGGGCTCACCATCAGCATCACCACGAGCAGGATCTTGAACTGGTCGACCACGGCGATGAACGCAGCCTGGCCGGTGATCATTTCGTTGAGCCCTTCCAGCACCTGCAACGGCGCCGAGGTCAGCGACTGCGTGGCGACGCGATATGGCGTCAGATTGCTCACCAGCGCCATGTGCATGGCCTGGGTGTTGTTGAAGAAAAACAGCTGCACGATCGCCACCCCCAGCGTGCTGCCATAGACCCGGGCCAGATTGAACAGGCCGGTGCCTTCCGGGCGCAGCGCCGGGTCGAGGGTGCTGAAGGCGACTTTGCTCACCGCCGGCATCAGGATGCCCAGGCCCGCGCCCTGGACCGCACCGGCGACCGCCACGGGCCACTCGTCCATCAGCGGCGAATAGCCGAGCATCATCCAGTTGGCATAAATCACGATGGCGACACCGGCCGCGACGAAGAAGCGCCGGTCGAAGCGCTCGGGCAACCGCCCCATCAGCAGGAAGGCGCCGACCAGGCCGATGCCACGAGGAATGGTCAAGGCGCCGGTGGTGTCCGGCGGATAACCGAGAATCTCGTCGAGCATCGGCGAGGTCAGGGCCATGGTCGACAACAGCACGAAACCGAGGACGAAAAAGATCACCGTCGACAACACGAAGTTGCGGTCCTTGAGCAGGCGCTTGTTGAGGAAATGCACCTTCGAGGTCAGCACATGCACCACGAACAGGTAGATCCCCAGCGCCGACGCCATGGCTTCGATCCAGATCTCCGGCGAGGCGAACCAGTCCAGGCGCTCACCCCGGTCGAGCAGCATTTGCAGGCTGATCAGGCCGAGGGTGAAGGTGCCGAAGCCGAAGAAATCGAACGCCGGAGGTTTCTCGGCTTTCTTCTCGGTCAACAGCAGTGCCGCCACCAGGAAGATGAACGCCGACAGCGGCACGCTGAGGTAGAACATCGGCCGCCAGCCAAAGTGTTCGGCGATCCAGCCACCGATGCTCGGGCCGCTGACGATGCCGAACAGCACGATGGCGGTCCAGCTCGCGCCAAAGGTTGCACGCTTGTGCACCGGCAAGGTTTCCATGGCGATCGCCATCGACAACGGCGCCAGTACGCCACTGGCGAGGCCTTGAACGATGCGCGCGCCGACGAACTCCAGCGATGTCGTCGATGCCGTGCCAAGCAACAAGCCCAGCACGAACAACGCCAGTGCAGTCTGATACACAAGCTTCAGGCCAAAGCGTGCGGCCAGCCACTGCGCGATTGGCATGCTGATCGCACTGGCGGCCAGGTACGCGGTGAAAATCCACCCCGCCTGATCGTCGGTCATCGACAGGCTGCCCTGAATCAACCTCAGTGCCGAGTTCGGCAACGGCAGGTTGGCCGACTGCATATAAGTCGCCAGCAAGGCGGCGAACCTCAGCGAGCGCGCACCCTCCCCACCGGGACTTACCAACGATTGGGCGTTCATCAGGAGTTACCTGCGGTCAGCAACGCCTTGAGCGGGTGCCACCAGGGGCTTTGAAACTGGGTGTCGATCCTGACCGTGGCACTGGTCCCGGAGAACAGCGGCAGCGCCGGGTCCGGTTCGTCGAGTTCAAGCCGCACCGGTACCCGCTGCGTCACCTTGACCCAGTTGCCGGTCGCATTTTCCGGCGGCAGCAGGGCGAAATCCGAGCCGGCCCCCGGGCTCATGCTGGTGACGTGGGCCTTGAACACGCGATCCGGGTAGGTATCGATGCGGATGGTGGCTTGCTGGCCCGGGCGCATGTGGGCCACGTCGGTCTCGCGGAAGTTGGCCTCGATCCAGATCTCGTGGCTGGACAACAGGGCAAAGGCCGGGGCACCACTGTTCACGTGGTTGCCCACCTGCAGGTCGTCGACCTTGGCCACGATGCCGTCCTGCGGTGCATACACCGTGGTGTACGAGAGGTACAGCTGCGCTTCGTCGAGCTGCGCCCTGGCCTCGCGCACCGTCGGGTGACTGTCGGCCTCGATGTTCGGGTTGCCGTTCAAGGCCACCACGGTGCTGGCGATCTGTTGCTCGATGGACGCGATCCGCTGCCGCGCGACCTTCACGTCGGTGTCGGCCCGTTCGTAAATCGATTTGGAAACGAACTCGGTCGCGACCAGTGCTTTCTTGCGGGCAAAGTCCTTCTGGTCGAAGTCGGCCGACTCTTTCGCCGACTGCAGTTCCGCCTGCTGCTGGCGATAGCTGGCCTTGAGCCCGTCGATACGCAGGCGCGCCACGCTGAGCTGTGCCTGTGCGCGGTCGACGGCGATCTGGAAGGGTTTCGGGTCGATCCGGAACAGCACCTGGCCCTTGTGAACCTGCTGGTTGTCCTCGACGGCGATGTCGACCACCTGCCCAGAGATCCGCGCATTGATCGACGCCTTCGCCACCCGGGCGTAAGCGTTATCGGTTGAAACATACGCCAGGCCCGACACATGGTGGGCATAGCCGAGCGCGGCGAAGAGGATGGGAACGCCCACCATCAACCAGGGTCGCAACCGCAGTTTCAGCGGTTTTCCGGTGGGTGCGCCGACCGGGTTGGGGCCAGGCTGCTCGAAGGTCTGTGAAGCCGGGATATCGAACTGTTTGGTCATGATCGAGTTCACCTTTAGCCGGGTATTCGGGCCGGCATCGGCAACAAGCGCCAGCGGCCCGGATGAGAATGGATGCAGTAAGGAAGCAAGCCCGTGCGCGGTCGGGAGGATCGCTCCCAGCGCGTCGGTTTCGTCGCCGCAACACTCAGTTCGCGCTCGGCTACAACAAACCCTGATCAAGGAATTTCTGATTCCTTAATTTTGTGCGATGGTGTAAGAATATCCCTCGACCCAGCTCTTCACAAGGATTTTGTACGACATGGCACAAAATAAACCGACAGAGGGTAAAGGCCGCGGCCGCCCTCGGGCCTACGACCCGCAGACAGCGTTGCAACAGGCGCTCGGGGTGTTCTGGAACACCGGCTATTCCGGCGCGTCCCTGGACAGCATCGCCACCGCCGCCGGCATGAACCGGCCCAGCCTCTATGCGGCCTTCGGCGACAAGCACGCGCTCTATATCAAAGCGCTGGAACAATATTGGGAGTTCGCCGCGGCGGCGATGCACGAGGCGCTGACGGACCTGGACGTGCCGTTGAGCGAGGCCCTGCAGCGTTTCTACGAGGGACAGCTGTCGATTTATTTCTCGGGCGACGGCCAGCCGCGCGGTTGCTTCGCCATCGGCACGGCCACCACCGAGGCCGTCGAAGACCCGCAGATTCGTGAGGTGTTGTCCGACCGCTTGAGCCGGCTGGATGCCGAGCTGGAGGTTCGCCTGCAAGCGGCGAAAACGGCCGGCGAGTTGAAAGGCGATGCCGACCCGGCGGCCCTGGCCGTGCTCGCCTCGTCTTTGCTGCACAGCATTTCCATACGTGCCCGGGCCGGTAAGTCCCGCGCCGAACTGACGGCGCTGGCGCGCAATGCAATCAGAGTGATCTGTGGTGAGTGAAAAACTCGAGGATATTCTGGCCGGGCAGTTGGCCGTGATCTTCTGCGGCATCAACCCTGGCATGACTGCCGCTGCCCAGGGGCACCATTTTGCCGGGCGCGGCAATCGCTTCTGGCGCACGCTGCATCTCGCCGGGTTTACCCCCGAGCAGGTGCAACCGGAAGACGACCGAACGATCTTGCAGTATCGATGCGGATTGACCGCAGTGGTCGAACGGCCAACGGCCAGCGCCGATCAGTTGTCTTTGCACGAGTTCACCGCCGCTGGCGCCGACTTCGAACAGAAAATCGCCCGCCATGCCCCGCGTTTCGTGGCGTTCCTGGGCAAGGCGGCGTATGGCGCGCTGTCCGGCCGGCGGGAGGTCGCCTGGGGCCTGCAAGCGCAAACCTTCGGCAATGCGGCGGTCTGGGTCTTGCCCAACCCCAGCGGCAGAAATCGTGGCTTCAGCCTTGAGCAACTGGTGACGGCGTACCGCGAACTGCGCCTGGCCGTCGAGGAAAACCGGCGGATGTGATCACGCCGGTGGAATCGTCGCGAGCATACCGATCAGGATGGTCAACAACAGAAAACCGCCGAGAAAAATCGTCATCTTGGCCATGCGGCCTCCCACGCTATGAATTGGCGGTACAGGGGCGTCATGCGCTGCCCCTGCGGCGTACCGAAGACTTATTGTGGGCTGGCAGCTGTATCCGTTACAGAGGCAGATTGCGCTGAAAAATACGGATCAGATCCTCTGTCAGCTTGTGCTTTCTGACGTTTTTCAGCGAGGACCTGGCGGGCGATGTCCACAAACGGCGTGACGATCAAACCTTTCATCGTCAGGTAACGCTCGTGATCCTGCTCACCGGTACCGTAGTGAATGACCTCGGGCCTGGACTGCGTGACGTAGAGCGTGCCGAACATCCAGTCCCACAGTGACAGATTGATGCCGAAGTTCTTGTCGAAGTGTCGCGGCGCATCGCTGTGATGGATCTGGTGTTGGGCCGGGCTGCTGATCACCCGCTCGAGCACCGGCCCGAAGGACAGCCAGACATGGCTGTGGCGCAGGTTGGCCGCCAGGCTGTTGAAGATGAACACCATGTAGGTCACCCCAAACAGGGTATAGCGGCTGACCTCTCCC
Organism: Pseudomonas sp. PB101; assembly: GCF_009764265.1. Classification (GTDB taxonomy): domain Bacteria; phylum Pseudomonadota; class Gammaproteobacteria; order Pseudomonadales; family Pseudomonadaceae; genus Aquipseudomonas. Next base: position 3,012 of record NZ_RWIR01000043.1, on the reverse strand, counting down.
CCGCAGAAGTACCAGAAGACGCCGGCAAATGCGCCGACGCAGATGATGTCCGTGATCTTTTCCACCACCTCTTCGAGAAAGTGCACGCGGCTGGCCGTCGCCGGCACCAGCACGGGCGCCGAATGATGGACTTTGTGGAAGGCCCACAGGTAGCGCGAATGAAAGGCGCGGTGGCCCCAGTAATGGCTGAAGTCCTTGACCAGGAACACCCCCAGCCCATAGAGCAGGGTCAGCGCGAGGTTCTCCTGCACTTGCGTGCGCGCCCCCCACAGGTTGGTGAAGAAGCCGATGTAATCCGCCGAACGCAGGACATACGGATCGACCAGGCCGACGATGGGCAGCACCAGGACAACCTTGAGGATGGCGAGTACGAAGTAATAGCGGTAGTCGAGCAGCGCCGAGCGATGCAGGTACACCCGGCAGCCGCCGATGAACTGGCCGAACGAGCGCGCGTCGGTCAAACCCCGGGATTTACGCAGGCGGAACAGGCAATAAGCGATGCCGTAAGACATGCAGAGAAAGGATAGACCGAGTCTGCCGTTGAAGTCGAAAATGCCGAGGAACTGCCGGGTGACCGGTTCGATCACCCACTGGAGTAAATAGAAATGGATAGTGCCGAGAATATCCATATCAGTCTGCCCCGGGTAAATGGAAGGGCAATTGTAAATGAGAACGAGTCTTTAGTGTGTTGAATAATGACCAGTCGTCAGCCACCGAGCGCAATGATTGCAAGGATCAGCACGGCCCCCGTGGCGGCCATGATCACCCCGCCCTGCCATTGCCTGGCGCCCGCGTAACCGGCGAGCATCCAGCCGGCGATGAACAGCACCACAAGGCCGACCAGGTTGGACAACCGGATGGCGAGTGCCGTCTGATCGAGCAGTATGAACGGCACCACCAGCGGAAAAGTCGAGCACACCACCAGCAGGAAAACCCCGAGAGCACCCTTGAAGTCGGTCCAGCCCAGGCCTGCCCTGACCGGCAAGGACGGCTGCTCGAGCAGCCGCCGGCGCAACAGTTCCAGGCCCTCGCTGCCGGCCGCCGTGGCGAACTGCATCGGCAACACCTGCGCAACCAGCGCCTGCCCGGCCGCAGCGTCCGCACCATTGCGCAAGGCCAGGTACAGCTTGATCCTGCGCGTGCGCTCGACCAGGGCGCGCAACAGGTACATGACCGCATCGGCCAGCCCCCAGGCGAGATTGCAACCGAGGGCGGCGATCATCATCGTGCGTTCGGCGGCCTGGTCTGCCGTGGCCACGCTGATGGTGCCGGTGAACGTCATGGCCATCAGCAGGCCGAAGATCACCTCGGTAATGCGCTCGACAGGGTCAAGCACAGGCGCCCTCTCGAATTGTCCATTGGTTTGCATGAATTCACCTCCCCCGGGGCTGCCTGCACGATAGCGGCCGGCGCGTGGGCCAGGCACCGGTTGCCCGGGCTGGCGATGCGCATCCCCGTCAAGTGTAGATTGAACGGCTACACTCATGCGCACACGTTATCCGCTTCAAGAGGAGTGATTCATGCTTGATTATTTTGCGCTGGGCCTGCTGATTTTTGTCGGGCTCATCTTGTTCTACGGGATCATTCTGCTCCACGACATTCCCTATGAAATCGCCGTCCACCGCAACCACCCTCACCAGGATGCGATCCACGCCACCGGCTGGGTCAGCCTGTTCACCCTGCACGCGCTCTGGCCGTTCCTGTGGATCTGGGCCATGGCCTATCGGGAGGACCGGGGCTGGGGATTCAGTGACGGGCACTCACCCAAGAGCCATGTGGTTCACCTGGAACAACAGGTCGCCGCACTGCAAGGGCGGATCGAGCGCCTCGAAGCGTCGGCGGGCCAGCTGCCATCGGACAATCGCGGCGAGGGCATCTAAGCCATGGATCTTTTACTCATACTGACGTATGCGGCATTCTGCGTTGCCATCTTCAAGATCTTCCGCATCCCCCTGAACAAATGGACGGTGCCCACGGCGGTGCTGGGCGGGATCCTGATCATCGGTGCGCTGATTTTCACGATGAACTACAACCACCCATACTCCGAGGTGGCGCGTTCCTATTTCGTCTCGGTTCCGGTGATCCCCGTGGTCAGCGGCCAGGTGATCGACGTGCCGGTGAAGACCAACCAGCCCCTGGAAAAAGGCGATGTGCTGTTTCGCATCGACCCCGCGCCGTTCGAGTTCCGGCTGAAATCCCTCAAGGCACAGCTGATTGCCGCCCAGGCCGATCGCGCAAGGATCACCGAACTGATCAAGCGAAATTTCAGTACCCAACGGGAACTGGACATTATCGTCGCTCGCAGTGACGACCTGAAGGCACAACTGGACAACGCGCAGTACGAACTCGACAACACCACGGTCCGCGCGCCGAGCAAAGGCTTCGTCACCCACGTTTCGCTGCGTCCGGGCATGATGGCGACCAAATTGCCGCTGCGCCCGTCAATGGTGTTCATTCCAGCCGAAGGGCATTACTTCTCCGCCTGGATGCGCCAGAACAGCCTGTTGCGCCTGACCGAAGGCGACGAGGCTGAAGTCGCGTTTGACGGCATCCCCGGCAAGGTATTCGAAGGCAAGGTCAAAACCGTCGTGTCGGTCATCGCCGAAGGCCAGATTCAACCCTCGGGTACGCTGATCGGCTTCACCGGTTCACCACCGGCCGGCCGGGTCCCGGTGATCATCGAGATCACCGATCCCGACTATGCCCAGTACGCCGCCCAGATGCCGGGCGGGGCCTACGGCCAGGCGGCGCTGTACAGCCAGCACTTCCATCACATCGCGATGATGCGCAAGATCCTCCTGCGCATGGCCGCATGGATGAACTACATCTTTCCGTTCCATTGATACGGCCGCGTCGCAGCTCCTACAAGGGACCGCGTCCTGGTCGAAACACGCAATACCTGTAGGAGCCGGCTTGCCGGCGATGGATTCAAGTGCGCCGCGTTTATCCGGTTTACCCGCGTAATCGTTGACGACCATCGCTGGCAAGCCAGCTCCTACAAGAGACCGCGTC
>NZ_RWIR01000003.1 GCF_009764265.1 Pseudomonas sp. PB101 | reverse complement strand
CGAACTCAGCAGTGAAACGATGCATCGCCGATGGTAGTGTGGGGTTTCCCCATGTGAGAGTAGGTCATCGTCAAGATTAAATTCCGAAACCCCAATTGCGAAAGCAGTTGGGGTTTTGTTTTTGCGCTCGAAAAACAGAACCGAGCCAGCCAAGGTCAATTGTGAAAAAAATCACATAAACCAGGCTCCACGCTTTTGGTATGGTGCAGCTCATTTTTAATGGACTGAGTTTGCGCCCACGGATCGGCGTTCTTTTCAAAGAGTTGCTGTACACGTGCCTGAACCGATACCGATCAAGGACCACGAGAAAGAAACACGCCTGGTCAACAAGAGACTCATGGCCTGCGCCTTGTTCGTTGCCGCCATTACTTGTGCGCTGGTGGTGCGCCTGTATGTCCTGCAGGTAGTCGAGTTCGACTATCACTCCACCATTTCCGAAAACAACCGTGTCCACGTCCTGCCGATTGCGCCTACCCGCGGGTTGATCTATGACCGCAACGGCGTACTCCTTGCCGACAACCGTCCCAGCTTCAACCTGACCATCACCCGCGAACTCGCCACCGATGTTAAAAGCGAGCTCGACGAGGTGGTCAATCTCCTGCACCTGCCCGCCGAAGACCGCTCGCAGTTCGACAAGGCGATGAAGCAGGCGCGTCACCCATTCGTACCCGTGACCTTGTTCTATGAGCTGAGCGAAGAACAGATAGCCGTACTCGCCGTCAACGAGTTCCGTTTGCCAGGCCTCGATGTCGAGCCGCAGTTCGTTCGACACTACCCATTGGGCGCACACTTCGCTCATTCGGTCGGCTACGTCGGACGCATCAACGAGAAAGAGTCAAAGGCGCTGGATACGGTCGAGTACCGAGGCACCCAATCGATCGGCAAGACCGGGATCGAAAAATTCTACGAGGCGCAACTGCACGGCCATGTCGGTTATGAGGAGGTCGAAACCAATGCTCAGGGACGTGTTCTGCGGGTGCTCAAGCACACTGACCCGGTGCCGGGCGAAAACATTGTCCTGAGCCTCGACGTCAAGCTTCAGGAAGCTGCGGAACAAGCCCTGGGTGATCGTCGAGGCTCGGTAGTCGCGCTGGACCCGTCGACCGGTGAGGTGCTGGCCATGGTCAGCAATCCGAGTTTCGATCCTAACCTGTTCGTCACCGGCATCAGCTCCAGGGAATACTCTACGCTGCGCGACTCCATCGACCGGCCGCTGTTCAACCGCGTGCTGCGTGGCTTGTACGCGCCGGGTTCAACCATCAAGCCGGAAGTGGCAATCGCCGGCCTCGATACCGGTGTCGTCACGCCACAGACTCGTGTGTTCGACCCCGGTTACTACCAACTGCCGGATTTCGATCACAAGTACCGAAACTGGAACCACAGCGGCGATGGTTGGGTGGATATGGATGCGGCGATCATGCGCTCCAACGACACCTACTTCTATGACCTGGCACATAAGCTGGGGATCGATCGCCTGCACGACTATATGGCCATGTTCGGACTCGGTGAGAAAGTCTCCCTGGACATGAACGAAGAAGCCTCCGGCCTGATGCCATCTCAGGCCTGGAAACGCGCCACCCGTCGTCAGGCCTGGTTTCCGGGCGAGACGGTGATTCTCGGCATCGGCCAGGGCTACATGCAGGTCACACCGCTGCAATTGGCACAGGCCACCGCGCTGATTGCCAATAAAGGCGTGTGGAATCGCCCGCACCTGGCCAAAACCGTGGATGGCGTCGCGCCGGTGGATGAGAACCCAATGCCGAACATCCTGCTCAAGGACCCGCGCGACTGGGAGCAGGTCAACCACGGCATGCAGATGGTGATGCATGATGCCCGCGGGATTGCCCGGGCCGCAGCGGCGGGGGCGCAGTACCGTATCGCCGGCAAGAGCGGTACCGCGCAAGTGGTGGCGATCAAGCAAGGCGAGCGTTACAACCGGGAGAAAACCCGCGAGCGCAACCGCGACAATGCCTTGTTCGTCGGTTTCGCCCCGGCCGAGCACCCGAAGATCGTGATTTCGGTGATGATCGAAAACGGCGAGGCGGGCGGTCGTGTCGCCGGACCGGTCGTACGGCAAATCATGGACGCCTGGTTACTCGATCAGGACGGGCACCTCAAGCCGCAGTACGCCGCGCCAAGCAAGGCCGCGGGCGATCCTCACGTCTGAATCATCGTGGCTTCACAGCACAGGCTCACGGATGCTGAGCATGTGCTGGAAGCTCTCGAGGAACACCGTTTCGGCCTGGCTCATCTTCTGTTCGCGATTCCACAACAGCTGGATATCGAAATCCACCACCCCGTCTTCCGGCGGCAAACGCCAGAGCAGACCTTGCTCGACATCCCGGTGCACCAGGTGCGTGGGCAAGGCGCCGATGCCGTAACCTGCGCAGATCAGGCGGTAAATTTCTTCGAAACTGGTGGATGAGGCGACGATCTTGCCGGTGAAGCCTTGCTGGTCGCGGAACAGCGTCAGGGGTGAAAGATTGCCGCCCAGTTGATCGCTGGTGAAGCTGACGAAATTTTCCGCCGAGAGCTGCTCCAGGGTCAGGTTCTCTTGCCCGAACAACCGATGCCGCTGACCGCAAAAGTAAGCGTAGGTCTCGCGAAACAGTACCCTTTGTTCCAGCCGTGGCTGTGGCAAACGGCACAAACCGACGCCGATGGTCGCAGTCTTCTGCAGCAATGAACTGATGATGTTCGAGCTGCCCATCACTTCCACTTCCAGCTCGATTTTCGGGTGGGTTTCATGGAAGTCGGCAAGGAACTCATCGTAGTGCCGAGCCTGCACACCGCTGACGGTGAGGATGCGGATCTTGCCCACCACGTCGTCGTGACGACTCTCCACCACCGTGCCCAGACGGGAAATATCACCGTAGATATCCGCGGCAATGCGCAGCACTTCCTCCCCGGTTTCCGTCAGGTCAAAGCGTCGCCCACTGCGGGCAATCAACACACATTCGAGTTGTTCTTCCAGCCGTTTCAGCGCCTGGCTGACGGCCGACTGGGTGATGTGCAGTCGGGCGGCGGCGCGGCTCATGCTGCCCTCCTGGCCGATGACCAGATAGGTGCGCAGCAGGTTCCAGTCGAGGCGGTCATTGAGAAAGCGCCGGCCGACCCAGGGGTTGGAAGTGGAGGGCATAAAACCTCATGCAGTAGCAGTGCTAATAGTAAAGATAAGAATTTGAAAATTGACTAATCCTGGCACGGAAGCGATAAAGCCCACAAGCGCCACAGAGCGCAACCGTCGCCAGCCTCAACACCTGCCCAAAACTATAAGTACACAGGGTCCTTGCATGCACACTACCGCCCAACCGCGCCGAGCCGCGGCCGCTGCCTTCATCGGCACGACCATCGAATTCTACGACTTCTACATCTACGCCACCGCGGCGGCATTGGTGCTTGGGCAAGTATTCTTCCCCAGCAGCGACCCGGTCATGAGTACCCTCGCCGCGTTCGGCAGTTTCGCTGTCGGCTTCATTGCCCGGCCCATGGCCGGCATGGTCTTCGGTCACCTGGGTGATCGTCTCGGGCGCAAGAAAATGCTGCTGGTGACCATGGCCCTGATGGGCATCGCCACCGCCGGGATCGGCCTCTTGCCGAGTTATGCCAGCGCCGGTATCTGGGCGCCCATCGGGCTGATCGTCCTGCGTGTGATCCAGGGCATTTCGGTCGGTGGCGAGTGGGGCGGGGCAGTGCTGATGGCCAGCGAGCATGCCCCGGCCAAGCGTAAGACGTTCTACGCCTCGTTTGCCCAACTCGGCAGTCCCGCCGGTTTGTTGCTGGCATTGATCGCCTTTCGTCTGGTGACGTCCCTTGAGCCCGAGGAGTTCCTCGCCTGGGGTTGGCGCCCGCCGTTCCTCGCCAGCGGCGTGCTGATGATGGTCGGCCTGTTGATCCGTTCCGGGGTTCACGAGTCGCCGGAGTTCGCCAAAGTCCAGGACAATAACGAAACCGCCAAATACCCGGTGATGGAGGTGATCCGCACCTGCTGGCGGCAGATCCTGTTCGCCGCCGCTGCAGTGACCATCGGCTCGGCCGGGTTCTTCTTCACCAACACCTTCATGATCACCTACGTCACCCAATACCAGGGCATTGCCCGTTCGACGATTCTTGATTGCCTGTTTCTGGTGACCGTCATCCAGCTGCTTTCGCAACCGGTCTCGGCGCTGTTGGCCGAGCGCATTGGCGAAGATCGCTTCCTCAAAGTGGTCGCTCTGTTGTGCATGGTCACGCCGTATCCGATGTTCGTGTTGGTAGGCACGCAGAACATTCTGTTGATGACCCTCGGCATCGCCTTGGCTGTAGTCATCCTCTCTGCACTGTACGCGGTGATCGCCGGCTACATGACCCAGGCCTTCCCGGTGCACCTGCGCTACTCGGGCATTTCCATCGCTTATCAATTGGCTTGCGCCGTGGCCGGGGGCAGCACGCCGCTGATCGGCACGCTGCTGGCCAGCAAGTTTTCCGGACAATGGTTACCGCTGGCGGTGTTCTTCACCTTGCTCTCGGCCCTGTCCCTGATCGGTGTTTGCGGCCTGGCCCGCCTGCGCGCCAACCCGGTCGTCTCCCACGCTGCCAAAGAGGTGTATTCGTGAGTAAACCTGCACACATCGACCCGGTTGAATGGCAAGCCCGTTGCGAACTGGCTGCGCTGTACCGACTGGTCGCGCACTTTCGCATGACCGACTTGATCGACACCCATATCACCCTGCGGATTCCGGGGCCGGAACACCACTTCCTGATCAATCGCTACGGGGTGATCTTCGACCGCATGCGCGCCTCGGACCTGGTGCGCATCGATCAGGAAGGGCGGGTGGTCGACCCGGAGTACGCAGGCCACCGGGTCAACGCCGCCGGCTTCGTGATTCACTCGGCGATCCACATGGCGCGTCCGGACCTGAACTGTGTGATCCACACCCACACGGCGGCAGGCATGGCGGTTGCGGCGCAGAAGCAAGGCTTGCTGCCGATCAGTCAGCACGCGCTGAAGTTCTACGGCAAGCTGGCCTATCACACCTACGAGGGCATCGCGCTGTCGCTGGATGAGCGCGAGCGCCTGATTGCCGACCTCGGCCCGCACCGGGCGATGATCCTGCGCAATCACGGCCTGCTGGTTGGTGGTTCGGGGGTTGCCCAGGCGTTCCAGGAAATCCACTTCCTGGAGCGCGCCTGCCAGGCCCAGGTGCAGGCCCTGGCCGGTGGTTCGGCATTGCATTACCCGTCACCGCAAGTGTGCGCGCACACTGCCGAGCAGTTCGACCGTGATGAGCAGGACAACATCATCGACCTGGCCTGGGAGGCCGCCCTGACCCTGATCGAATCCCAGCGCGAGTCCTATCTGTCATGAATACCGTGGTCCTGCTGTCCCGCGACACCTTGTTGCTCAAGCAATTGCAGGCGGCGTTCGCCCGTAGCGCGCCGCAGCTCACCGCTGTGTTGGCCGACGATTCCCGAGCAGCCGATGCGCAGATGGCGGCGTGCTGGTTCCCGGTGCCGGGCAGTCTCGGCGAGTTGCCGAACCTGCAGGTGATTCACTCGGTGGCCGCCGGCATCGATCACCTCGACCACGATCCGTCCTGTCCGGACCTCCCGGTTTGCCGTGTGGTCGACCCGGGCCATCGCCAGGGCATGACCGAGTACGTGCGCTGGGCGGTGATTCACTATCACCGCGGCTTCGATCAGGTGTTGTCGCAACAACGCGAGCAACGCTGGGAACGGCCGCTGCAAAGGGCGGCGGGGCAGTTCAAGGTCGGAGTGATGGGGCTCGGCTCGCTGGGCAGCGCGATTGCCCTGGACCTGGCCGCGGCCGGCTATGACGTGCGCGGCTGGGCGCGGCGCAGCAAGGACTTGCCGGGTGTGCGTACGTTCGCCGGAGCGGAGGCGTTGAACCCGTTTCTCGACGGCGTCGAGTTGCTGATCAACCTGCTACCGCTGACCAGCGAAACCCACGGCATCCTCGGCCGGGCCACTTTCGAGCGGCTCGCCAGCGGCGCGGCACTGATCAACTGTGGCCGGGGCGGCCATCTGAACATCGACGACCTCGAACAGGCACTGGCCCGAGGGCAATTGCGTGGGGCCTTGCTGGATGTCTTCGAGCAGGAACCGCTACCGGTCGATCACCGGCTGTGGACGATGCCCGGCGTCACCATCACCCCGCACATGGCCTCGGCGGCTTCCCATGACTGCATTGCCGAACAAGTGGCGGAGAACTTCCGTCGATTGAATGCCGGCGAAACGTTATTGAATTGTGCCGACCGATTGCTGGGTTATTAAACCAACCGCTATCCCGAAAAACACCGACAACGCAGCACCTGTAGGAGCCGGCTTGCCGGCGATGGACTCAAGTGCGCCGCGTTTATCCGGTTCACACGCGTTATCGTTGACGACCATCGCTGCGATGCGGCGACCCGACAGGCCAGCTCCCACAAGAACCGCGGCCTCAAGGTCAATGCCTACCTGACCGATCCCGCACAGCTGGAACCGTTAAGCGCGGTGTACCGTGAGTTCCTCGGTCATGCACCATCGGCGCGCACCACGGTGTGCGTGGCGTTGTGGGGCGTGTCGCTGGAGATCGACTGTGTCGCCGACCCGCAACTGCGGGCCATGGTGCCCAACGTGAAAGTCGTCGGCCGTGCGCTGACCCTGAAACTGGTGGGCGCCGATGCCGTCGCCGTCAACCGGGCCCTGGCGCAAATCAGGCCGGGCGACGTGCTGCTGATCGACACCGGGGGCGACAATCGGCATGCCCCGGTCGGGGCGGTGACCAGTTGCGCGGCACGCTGCGCCAGGGCGGGGGCCGTGATTGGGCAAGCGCTGGCATCTGATCAGGCCGAGCCGCGCCTGCTCGAACGCTTGCGCACCGGTGAGCCGGTCGCACAGGTCTTGCGCGTCTAGTCCGTCAGCCGTTGTTGCAGGCTTTCGAGAAAGATCGCCTCGGCCCGGCTCATGCGCTGTTCGCGGTTCCACAGCAAATGAATGTCGACATCGGCAATCCCTTCGTGGGGCGGCAGGCGCCAGAGCAATCCGGCGTCGACGTCGGCCGCCACCACGTGCTCGGGCAAACAGCCGATCCCGAAGCCGGCGATGACCAGTCGCCGGACTTCTTCCAGGCTCGGTGAGGACGCGACGATGCGACCGCTGAAACCCTGCTGATCGCGAAAAATCGTCAATGGCGAGAGCATGCCGCCGATCTGGTCACTGGTGAAACTGACGAAGTTCTCCCGTTGCAAATCCCCTTCGGCGACGTCCTGTTGGCCGAACATCGCATGATGCTTGCCGCAGAAAAACGCATAGCGCTGACGCAGGAACAGGCGCTGCTCCAGGCGTGGCTGCGGGCGCCGATTGAGGCTCAGGCCGAGGGTCGCGGTTTTTTCCTGGAGGGCGCTGACGATGTCGGAACTGCGCATCACATCGACTTCCAGATCCACTCGCGGGTGCTGCCGATGGAAGTCGGCGAGGAAGTCATCAAAGCGCTCGGAGAAGATCCGGCTGATGATCAGCAAGCGCACCTTGCCGATCACTTCGTCGGCCGGTTGTTCGAGCACGCTGCTGACCTGGGACATTTGCCCGTAGATTTCCCCGGCCAGGGCGAAGATCTGCTCGCCGACTTCGGTCAGGGCAAAACGTGGCCCGCGACGGGCAATCAGTTGGCGCCCCAGTTGTTCTTCCAGGCGCTTGAGTGCCTGGCTCACGGCCGGTTGCGTCAGGTGCAGGCGGGCGGCGGCGCGGCTGATGCTCAGCTCCTGGCCAATCACCCGGAAGGTGCGCAGCAGGTTCCAGTCCAGGCGGTCATTGAGCAGACGTTGCATAGGCGTTCAACAGTCAGGAAAAGGTTGATGGAGAAAGTCGATGGCCTGCGGCACGTCGTGCGCAGGCCATGGAAAATCTACAGTCGCGGGATCGTAACACTGTTGGCACGCCGCAGCCGAGGCAAGTCGGCCCTGCAAAAAACCTGGGGGGATGGGGTAATTCTTCGAATCTACAGATTGATAGGGCCTTCAGCCTGAGCTGAAGGCCTTTGGAAATGTTCAAGAACCTCCAAGTGAGTTGAGCGCATCCTTAGCGCACCTGGCGGTCCTTTTCTTATTAATTACATAGACGCATTCACAAGCTTTGACGCGTCCATCTTTTGTATGAGCACAGACTTATAGTGCTCCACGAATTTTTTTGATCCGGCTTTCGAAAGATGGAGACCATCACTATAAAATACTTCGCCCTCAGAAAACGACTTACAAAGGCCTTCAGTACAAAAAGCCTCGTAAGGACTAATATAAGTCACGCCTTGTCGCTCAGAGGCGTAGCTCTTAAGAACCATATTTCCCGGAATTGTAGAAATACTTTCTTCTTTTTGGCTAAGCTTTGTTGCGCAATCATACTTAATGAACGATGGACGGCTGAAGCAGCTAATTGCGTCCACAGTTCCAGCGCCAGGTACGTTGCCGACAACCACTAGCTCTCTAGTGCCGAGAAGGGCTCTGAACTCATCAATCTTTCCAGTTATATATTTATAACCATCGACTGTATTTGCACCCGGGGTGGGGGCTTTAGGGTTTAGAGTTCCGGAAACCCTGAGTTGCCCATCCCATGCTTCGGCTAGAAAAACAACAGCATTCGGGCTTTTATTAATGACGGCCAAAGCCGTTTCAAGCACGCCGGGGCACAACTTATCCCAATCCATATCTGGTGTAACCCTTGTCAGACCTGGCAAAGGGATACAGCTTGAAGCACTAATAAAAATATTCTTACCCAGTGGCTTTCCAATCAAGGAATCAAGTCCGGTTGCGTACTGCAAGGCATGGCTGTCACCAATCAACACCATATCGGCGACCCCTGACTCGCCACCGGAAATCCACCCAACATACTGGTATCCGGACCCGCCATATTGATCCACATGGAACTGCTTCGAGTCTTTCAGCAGTGCGGAAATTTCCGAAGGCATCTCAGTCCGCCACTTCCAGCCATCCGAAGCCCAGATTGATGCGGCAGGAAGAACCAGCACCATGGCAAGCATCGCACATGTAAGTCCAAATGCTGATTGAGACATTCCCTCTTTTTTAGTGCGTGGTGCTCTGAGTGGTGTCTCGACAAACCGATAAAGGATATACCCAAGCACCATGCACGCGATGAACAGCTCTAGCTGATCAACAGCGTTTAATGGCCCCATAGTGTAATATTTATAGAACACAATTATCGGCCAATGAACAAGATAAACAGAATAGCTGATAAGACCAATAAATACTGGGATTTTACTCGAGAGAACACCACCCAAAAACCTGGAGTCAGACGAGCAAATAACAAGCGCCGCCCCCACACAAGGAATGAGCGCATTATATGATGGAAAAAGAGTTTTTTCAGAAAACCAAAAAATCGAATAACCAATTAAGGAAAGACCGATAGCGCATGCCAGCTCTTTAACCCAAGGGTTTTTAAATGCACCATTGACTAGCCATACCGACGCCGCACCTATTGCAAATTCGAATATGCGGAATGGCGCAAGAAAGAATATCGTTCCAGGTCCATCAGTAAATAACGCTGCAAATTTTGGCATCCATGCCGACAAAATATCGCTATGCCCGTCAGACATCACAAAGCTTGCGAACAAACTCAATGCAAATGCCAGCGACAAGCAAAGAAACAGAGGAGTTCTAGTTTTACGCTTGGCCAGGAAAACAAGCATTACTGGCCAAACCAGATAAAACTGCTCCTCAACACTCAGCGACCAGGTATGCAGCAGAGGCTTGAACTCTGAGGCAGTATTGAAATAACCACTCTCATTCCAAAAAAAGAAATTCGACGCAGAGAAGATTGAATAAACCAACTCCCCGCCAAATCTTTGAAAATGCTGCGGAGAGAACAAAACAAAAGCCGCCACCGCTGTAATAAGTAGCGTCACGAAAAGAGCAGGAAATAACCGCCTAACCCGCCTGGAGTAAAAATTCGAAAAACTGAAACTGCCAGTCTTATCAACCTCAGATACAATAAGTCTCGTAATCAAGAAGCCACTTATTACGAAAAAAACATCAACGCCAACAAAACCACCTGAGAAGCCTGAAACTCCTAGATGAAAAAGAACAACGCTCAATACGGCAATAGCGCGCAGACCATCTACGCCTGCCATATATTTCAGACGGTGCATTCGTAAAATCCTTGGTTGGTTTGCGACCCCTCTCCAGGTCGTCGTTTATTTTCCCATGCAGGGCATGCACACATAAAGCTTTAATTTTCCGCCCCAGTCACCGGCGAGAAACTGTCACCTATGCCATTTTCCACACGAGACACGATGTCGGAGATCGGGCGTATTAGGCTGTTGGTTGCAGGCCTACTGGGTAATTAGTCGACCTGCTCGACAGGCAAAAACGTTCCATTTTATCACCGATTTCGAATGTGTGCAGCCTGATTTGAGTCGCCGTTCCATCCGGTATTCGAAGCACGCTGCGGAAGGCTGGTTCGCGCAGTTGGATTTTTCGACTAGCTATTGAAATAACCACTCAGGACACTGGTTTCGTCTCATCTCACTTTTCAACTCGGAAAAACTCGGATAAACCCGCTTAAATTCACTTCGCTTCGGGCCTATGTTTGGGTTTATCTCCGGCCAAATTCGGAAATAGAAACATCCCAGCTAAACCTCATGCGAAGGCGAGGGCTTTTTCTTCCAACAGCTCTTCATACAAGGCCGCCCATTTGCGCCCCATTTCGTCCGCCGTAAACAGGCTCTGATAACGGGCCTGCGCCTTCTCGCCCATTTGCGCGGCCAGCACCGGGTTTTCCCACAGCGTACGCATCGCCTCACGGAACGCCAATGGATTGCTCGGCGGCACCACCAGCCCGGTTTCGTTATGGATGTTGATGTAACTGGTGCCCGTGCCGATTTCACTGGAGATCATCGGCTTGCCATACATCGCGCCTTCCAGCAGCGAAATGCCGAAGGCTTCGGAGCGCAGGTGCGACGGGAACACCACCGCATAACTCAACTCGAGCAGTGCGACCTTGTCCTCATCGTCGAGGAAGCCGAGGAAGTGCAGGTTCTGCAGCCCCAGCGCTTTCGCCTGGGCATGCAGCTCTGCTTCCAGCGGGCCGGCGCCGACGATGACCACGGGATAGTTCAATCCCAGCATCGCTTCCAGCAGGATGTGCAGCCCCTTGTAGTAGCGCATCACACCGACGAACAGGAAGAACTTGTCCCCCAGTTTCTGGCGCCAGCGCTCGGTGCGGGCCGCGTCGTGCTTCGGATAACTCGACTTGTCCAGGCCATAGGTGATGACCCGGGTCTTGTCCCGGTAGTCCTTGAGCACATCGCTGGTGTGAAGGTAGTTGGGGGACGCCACGGCGATTCGATCGGCGCTGTCCAGGAACCGCCGCATCAATGGACGGTACAGCTTGAGCAGATGGCGCTGGCGGATGATGTCGGAGTGGTAACTGACCACGCTGGGCTTTTTCGTGGAGCTTGCAAAGTGCACCAAGTCCATGAAGGGCCAGGGGAAGTGGTAGTTGACCACGTCGGCCTCAGCCGCGAGTTCGCGAAACTGCTTGAACACGCTGTAGGAAAAACCGGTGGAGGCGAATTGAAAATCCATCCTGGCCTGATGCACCTGGTGCTCGCGGATCTGCAACACGCCTGGCGCCGGGTTATTGCTCAGGGTCAGCACCGTGCTGTCGACACCATGGCGCACACCAATTTCGCTCATTTGGAAAATGACTTGCGCGATGCCGCCCATGGAGTCGGGCAAATAGGTTTTGTAAAAGTGCAGGACGCGCATATCAGTTCTCCATAGCCTGGCGGTAGGCGCGGGCGGTCACCGTCGCACAACGCTCCCAGGAAAAAAGCTTCGCCCGCTGCAAACCCGCTTCGCGACAGGCCTGCCAGTGCGCCGGGTCGTCGATCAACCGCTGCATGGCATCGCGCAAGGTGTCCGGGTCGTGCGCCTCGATGTAGTTGCCGGCATCGCCAGCCACCTCCGGCATCGCCGATATACCCGTAAGAATCACCGGGGTGCCACTGGCCATGGCTTCCAGTACCGGCAGACCGAAGCCCTCGTACAACGAAGGGAAGACCAGCGCCCGGGCACCGGCCAGCAACTGCGCCAGATCTTCATCGGGCAGGTACCCCAGCAGGCACACATGACCCGAGGCGAGGGCCGAAGCCAATTCGTCGTTGAACTGCTGGCGCTGCCAGCCGGCCATGCCGGCGATCAGCAAGGGAAAACGCTGGCGCACGGGTTCCGGCAGCAGCGCATGGGCGCGCAGGGCCTGGGTCAGGTTCTTGCGCGGCTCCAGGGTGCCGACGCACAGAAAATACTCCCGTGCCTCGACGCCATGGGCCTTGAGGACCCGGTCGATGGCCTCGGGTTCACGCGGGTGGAACCGTGCGGCCACACCCAGCGGTGCCACCACGAAGCGTTCGGCCGGCAGCGCGAACCAGGCCTGCGCTTCATTGGCGATGTGCTGCGAGTCGGTCAGGATCAGCCGCGCCCGATGTACGCCGTCGGCAAGGCGCCGCTCGATTTCGCGCAGGCGTGCCGGTGGCTGGCTGTCGGGATAGTGCAGGTGGGTCAGGTCATGCAGGGTGATGACGGTCGGGCCATCGAACGACAATGGCCACAAACTCGGTTCGTGATACAGATCGATGGCCTGGGAGGGGCGCTGGTCGAAACGCTTCTGCTCCAGCCAGCGCCGCGCCTGATAGGCCCCCGGAACCTGTCGCAGCAACGGCGTCAAACGCGAGTAGCCGGGCATTGCCGCCTCAGGCAGGGTCGAACTCCAGCCCCAGCCATGGAACAACGACAACTCGACGTCCGGCTCGTGGGCCAGGGCCGTCGCCAGTTCGGCGACGTAGTGGCCGATGCCTGTGCGCGGGGCCTGGAGGATGCGGGCGTTAAGGGCAATGCGCATGCTGACTCTCAGGCACCTGCGCATCGCTGTGCAGGTTGCGCTGGATGCGTTCGACCAGTTGCGCACTCGCCTCGCGCCAGCTCAGCCAGCGCCAATCGTCCAGGTCGAGGGGCGCGGGAAATGCGCCGCCACTCTCCATGTCGATGACCATGTCGGCGAGGTTCTGCGGGTCGTCGAGGTCGAAATACGCCATGTACTCGCCACCGATTTCGCGGAACACCGGGATGTCGCTGGCCATTGCCGGCAGGCCTCGCTGCATGGCTTCCACCAGCGGCAAACCGAAGCCTTCGACGTAGGACGGGAACACCAGCGAGGTCGCGTGGGTATAGGCGTGCTCCAGGCTCTTGTCCGAAAGCGTGTTGAACATGAACAAGCGCTGGTTCAACTGCGGATGCTGGCGGATACGCTCGACCAGCGCCTCGCACTTCCAGCCGATCTTGCCGACGATGCACAACCGCGCCCTGGACCCGGCGGCCCAGGCGCGCTCGAATGCGTCCAGCAGATACGCATGGTTCTTGCGCGGTTCGATGGTGCTGACCATCAGGAATACCGGGTCTTTTGACTTGAACATCTGCAGCAGCCCCGGGTCGACGGCTGAACGGGCATCGCTCAGGTCGAGTTCGGAGCCCAGGTGAAAGTAGTCGAACCAGCGCTGCTGAACCTGCGCGGCACCGATCCTGCGGGTCATCTCCTGACGAACCTCGTCGCGGATGGTGGTCGAGATCGCCACGTAGCCATCGGCGGTGCGGGCGATCCAGTCGAACCATTCGTTGAACACCTTCACCAGCCCGGCGTCGCAGAACTGCGGGTGGGTCAGGGGAATCAGGTCGTAGATCACCGAAATGATGCCGACCCCGTCACGCTTGAGTTGCTCGGCCAGGGGGAAGAAGTTGGCGTGCCAGGACGAGTCCAGCAGCACCAGTTGATCGCCGGCGCGATGCTGCAATGGCACGCAGCGCTCGGGCACCGGCTTGCCCTTGAGTACCCGGTCGAGCAGGCGTATCGGCAGGCTCAGGCAGGCGAACGCGGTCAGGCGGCAACCGACGTAAAGCACCAGGCGGGCGAACTTCGATGTGCTGAACGGCCGGCGTCGTTCCAGCGTGCGGTGGCGCAGCCAGAACAGATTGGCGATCTGTTCGAGCTTCACCCGCAGGCTCGTCAGGTCCACTTTGACGGTGGGCAAGGGCGCCAGGCTTTTCACCTCGAACAACGCGCCATTGATCATCACCACCGGAATGCATTCACGCCGGGCGTCCGCGGCCGGCAATTGCTGGATCACGTTGCGAACGACCCGCTGAATGCCCGAGTTGGCATCGGGGTGTTCGAAAACGTAGGTACATTCAACCAACAGTCTGGTCATTGCGTCACTCCAACGGTTTTCGCCAGGTTTTCGCTGGAGCGGGTAACACTGGTCTGCGCTTCGAGCCAGGAACAACCGACAAAGTCCTCCTGGCGATTATTGATCACGTGGAAGACCAGCCCGTAGTCACGCCATTCGAAATTGCGATCCAGGTGCGAATCCAGTCGCGACAGGCTCAGGGCCACCGAATAGTTGCCCTTGCCCAGGCGCATGTCGAAGGCAAAGCGGTAAGTGATGCGTTCGCCGGCACTCAGGTCGGTGAGGGCTTTGTCGACCCGGTGGGTGTTGATGCCGTACATGGGCTGGCCGAGGCGATCCTTGATCATGAAACCGAGAATCAGCCGCTCGATGTCCTGGCGCACCTCGACCTGCACCTCCAGGACCATCGCCTGACCGACTTCTGCCACTTCCACCGAACGGCCCTTGGGGTCAAGCAGGCGGACGCTGAGAATGCCCGCTTCGCCTGTCCCGGAAATGGTTTGCACCTGCCCGTTGGCAAGCATTTCCTGGCGCACGGTCTGGCCTTCGCGCTGGGCGAGCATGGCGTTGTAGTAGTCCATCACTTCTTCGGGTTTGCCGCGCATGGCCATGCGCCCGTTTTCCAGGAGGATCGCGGTGTCGCAGATCGACTGGATCGCCGAGCGGTCATGGGACACGATCAGCAACGTGGTGCCGGCCTTGCGGAAGTTGCGGATGCGATCGAAGCTTTTGTGCTGGAAGTAGGCGTCACCCACGGACAGCGCTTCATCGACGATCAGGATGTCCGGTCGCCGCGCGGTGGCCACGCTGAACGCCAGGCGCATCTGCATGCCGCTCGAATAGGTGCGGACCTGATGGTCGATGGCCTCGCCGATTTCGGCGAAGCTCTCGATTTCCGGCATCAGCGCTTCGATTTCTTCGACCTGCATGCCGAGCAACTGGCCGGCCATGAAGGTGTTCTGCCGACCGGTGAAATCCGGGTGGAAGCCCATGCCCAGTTCCAGCAACGCCGCTACGCGACCTTGCAGCTGGATGTCGCCGCAGGTGGGCTGGGTGGTGCCGGTGATCATTTTCAACAGCGTGCTTTTGCCGGCGCCGTTGACCCCGACGATGCCCACGGCTTCGCCCGGCTGAATCTCGAAATCGACCCCCTGCAGCACCCAGTGCAACTGATGCCGGGTGGGGGAGAAGGGCACCAGCCATTCGAACAGCCGGCTCCAGCGATTGGGGTACTGCTTGTAGGCCTTGCCCAGGCCACTGACACGTATATGTCCCATCAGAGCTCGTCCACCATTTCACCGACACGCTGGCGGAACAGCCGCAGCGCGATCCCACAGAACAACAGGCCGATTACCAGCAACGGCACCAGCGAGCCCCAGTCTGGCCATTGGTTATGGAGAAACAGGTTCTGGTAGCTGTTCATCAGTGCCGTCATCGGGTTCAGCCCGATAAGGCTCTGGATGCCCGACGGCAGGATCGACAGCGGATAAACGATCGGCGTCAGCCAGAACCAGAATTGCAGGCAGATGCCGAAAAACTGCCCGACGTCGCGAAAGAACACGTTGAGCACGCCCAGGATCATCCCCAGCCCCGCCGCGAACAGCACTTGCAGGATCAGCAACGGCACCAGCGCCAGCAGCGCCATGCCGGGCAGCCGTCCGCTGATCAGCAGGAAACCGAGGAACAAACCGAGGATGATCGCGAAGTTGATCCCGGCATTGAGCAGCACGATGACCGGCAGACAGATGCGCGGGAAGCTGATTTTCTTCAGCAGGTTGGCGTTTTCCAGGAACATGCTCTGGCTGCGCGTGGTGATCTCGGCGAACAGGCCCCAGGTCAGCAGGCCGGCGCACAGGTAGACGCTGTAGGCCAAGCTGTCATCCACGCCCGGCAAGCGGGCGCGCATGATGGTGGAAAAGATCACTGTGTAGACGAGGATCATCGACAACGGATTGAGCACGGTCCACAAGGCACCGAACAGCGAGTTGCGGTATCGCGCCTGAAACTCTCGTTTGACACTGCCGAGGATGAAACCCCGGTAACTCCACAGCGATTGGTAAAGATTACGCAGCATTCAATCCGTCCGCCCGTATTGATCTTCGAAGCGGACGATGTCGTCCTCTCCCAGGTATTCGCCGCTTTGCACTTCGATGATCACAAGGTCGATCACGCCGGGATTCTCCAGGCGATGCTTGTGACCGGCGGCAATGAAGGTCGATTCGTTCTTGGCCACCAGATGAGTGCCGGTGCCGTTGTTGGTGACCTTGGCCATGCCTTCGACCACCACCCAGTGTTCATTGCGATGGTGGTGCATCTGCAATGACAACTTGGCGCCGGGCTTGACCACGATGCGCTTGATCTTGAAGCGCGGGCCTTCCTCCAGCACGGTGTAGGTGCCCCAGGGCCGGCTGACCGTACGGTGCAGGCGATAGGCTTCGTGCTCTTTGTCCTTGAGTTGCCTGGCCACCCGGCGCACATCCTGGGCGCGGTCGGCGTGGGCCACCAGCACCGCGTCGGCGGTGTCGACGATGATCAGGTTATCCACGCCAACGGTCGCTACCAGGCGGTTATCGCTCTGGACGAAATTGTTGTGGCTGTCGATGAAAATCGACTCGCCGACGGCGCGGTTGTTCTGTGCATCCGCCGGTACCAGCGCGGCCACCGCACCCCAGGAGCCGATGTCGCTCCAGTCGAAACGGGCGGGCACGACGACCACCTTGTCGGAGCGCTCCATCAACGCATAGTCGATGGAAATGTCCATGATCTCGCCAAACAGCGCCGGTGACAGTTCCTGTTGCAAGCCCCCATCGTTTTCCATCGCCGCGCTGGCGGTCATGCAGGTTTGCGTCTGCTCCAGCAACGTCGGCGCATGGGTTTGCAATTCGGCCAGCAGAGTGGCGACCGAGAAGCAGAACATCCCGGAGTTCCACAGGAAGTTGCCGCTTTCCACGTAATGCGTCGCGGTTTGCAGGTCGGGCTTTTCGACGAAACGCCGCACGCCGGCAGCGCCTTTGTCGTCCAGCGGTGTGCCGGCTTCAATGTAGCCAAAACCGGTTTCCGGCGCCGTCGGCACCACGCCGAAAGTCACCAGGTGACCGCGCCTGGCCAGCGTCACGGCATGCTCGACCGCGTCCTTCAACGCCTCGACATTGACGATCAGGTGGTCGGCGGGCATCACCAGCATGATCGCGTCGTCGCCATGCAGGGCTTGCAGCGAGAGGGCGGCGGCGGCAATCGCCGGCGCCGTATTGCGCCCCGTTGGCTCCAGCAGGAAGTGCCCGCGATGGCGGCCAAGGTGTGCGTCCCGAAAATGATCCTTGCTCTGGAAGTAGTACTCGCGGTTGGTCACCGTGACGATATCGCCCCAGCCGTCGAGCAGCTCGGCGGCACGCCGATAGGTCTTGCCCAGCAGCGACTGGCCGTCGGGCAAGGCCATGAACGGTTTGGGATGGCCTTCGCGCGACACCGGCCACAACCTTGTCCCGGCACCGCCGGAGAGAATCACGGGAATCAGCATGGCCTACTCCTTGGCGACGCGTTTCATGTCCGCATCCATCATCATGCGGATCAAGGTGTCCAGGTCGGTTTTTGGTTTCCAGCCCAGCACACGCTGGGCCTTGGCCGGGTTGCCGAGCAGCACTTCGACTTCGGCCGGGCGGAAGAACGCCGGGTCGATCTTCACGAAGTCGCGGTAGTTCAGGCCCACGTGATCGAAGGCGATCCGGCACATCTCGCGCACGGTGGTGGTCACGCCGGTGGCGACCACGAAGTCATCGGGTTTGTCCTGTTGCAGCATCAGCCACATGGCTTCGACGTAGTCCCCGGCAAAACCCCAGTCGCGCTTGGCGTCGATGTTGCCCAGGCGCAGTTCCTGCTGCTTGCCCTGCTTGATGCGGGCGGCGGCGTCGGTGACTTTGCGCGTCACGAACTCGATGCCGCGCAGCGGTGATTCATGGTTGAACAGAATCCCGCTGCTGGCGTGCAGGTTGAAACTTTCGCGGTAGTTCACGGTGATCCAGTGGCCATACAGCTTGGCCACGCCATACGGGCTGCGCGGATAGAACGGCGTGTTCTCGTCCTGCTGCTCGGCCTGGATCAGGCCGAACATTTCGCTGGTGGATGCCTGGTAGAAACGCGTGTGCGGACTGAACTGACGGATCGCTTCGAGCAGGTGGGTAACGCCCAGGCCGTCGACGATGCCGGTGGTCACCGGTTGATCCCAGGAGGCCGCGACAAAGCTTTGCGCGGCGAGGTTGTAGACCTCGTCCGGCGCCGACTTGATCACCGCGCGCTGCACAGAACAGGCATCGGCCATGTCGCCATCGAGGTAGACGATGTCCGCCTCGACGCCCATCTCGCGCAAGCGCCAGCGCGAGTCGCTGCTGCGACGCGCCACCAGGCCGTGGACCTTGTAACCCTTGTCGAGCAGCAGTTTGGCCAGATACGCGCCATCCTGGCCGGTGATGCCTGTGATCAATGCACTTTTAGTCATACTTGTCGTACTCGCGTCTCCCAGTCGGACAGGATCGCCCGCAGGGATTGTTGTGTTGTGATTTCAGACTTCCATCCGGTGGTTCTGGCCAGCCTGTCAGGGCTGCCGCACACCCGACGCTGATCCGCGCGGCGAAGGCGCGCAGGGTCCTGGACCAGTTGCAGGTCGACCTGGGCAAGATCTGCCAGTTGTTCGATCAAACTGCGAATGCTCTGTTCGCGCCCCGAGCAGATGTTGTAGACCTGCCCCGGCGTGCCTTTGTCCAGCAAGGCCAGGTAGGCCGAGACCACGTCACCGACATCGAGGAAATCACGCGTGACGTCGACGTCCCCGACCTCCAGTCGTGGTGCCTGCAAGCCTTGTTTGATCCGGCAGATCTGACGCGCGGCGCCGGCGATGACGAAGCTGTCTTTCTGCCCGCTGCCGATATGGTTGAACGGGCGGGCGACCAGTACTGGCCAGCCTTCGCTCAGGCCCCACTGCAAACTCAGGAACTCTGCCGAAAGCTTGCTCACGGCATAGGGATTGCGCGGGCAGGGTGGTTGCAATTCAGTGATGGGCAGATGCTCTTCAGCGACCTGGCCATAGACATCGCCGGAGCTGACGTACACAAACGTGCCGCTGAAGCCGCGTGCCTTGAGGGCTTGCAGCAGGTTCAGGGTGCCCAGCAGATTGATGTTCAGGGTACCGGCCGGATCACGAAACGCCTGCGGGACGAACGTCTGGCCGGCCAGGTGAATCACTGCATCGGGCATTTCCGGCCACAGGCCTTCGAGGCTGTCCGGAGCGGCAAGATCGTAGCGGTCGGGAACAGGCAGCAGCTCCCATTGCGAAGTCTCGGCCTGCAAACGCGATTGGATGTGTTGTCCTACGAATCCGGTCAGACCCGTGACAAACAGACGTTTTTTCAACAGCGACCCCCCGGTCATGTATTTCACCCAATTCCCACAGGCTTTACGGAAAAATCAACGAACCAACAGGGTGGTTCGAAAGACAGGTGAAATGTTTGTTGTAGTTGTTTGGTAGCCAATCTGTGCCATTTGCTCGGCAATTTCAACAGGTCCAACCGTGACTGGTCAGTTCTCGTCAGAGTAGCCCGATTTATTCTCGCCGGGCGGTTCACGAATCCTCAACGGATGTGGTTAGAATGCCCCTCGTCACGATTACCCGGGGTTCGGCAGCGTCGCTTCGAAACTGCGAGAAACTGACCACTAAAACAAGAACGTAGACGGGCAGGAAGACGATGGACGAGCGTCAGTCAACACTGGCTCGAACCGTATCCTCCCCGTCATAGCGTGAGGCTGCCGGGATGGCGGCGTCACCGTGGGATGCCATGAATTTCATTCTTTATTCCGACGTCAACGACAGCTCCATCAGCCAGAGTCTCGGCCGTCCCGAGTACAGTTACTACTTCGTGCTCAAGGCCTATCGACCATTGTTCGAAAGCCTCGGACCGGTGCATGTGGTGTCATCGGCCGCCGAGGTCGATCCGCTGTACCGGCAGTTGCAGCAGGCCGGCCAGGACTGCCTGTTCATTTCGTTCGCGCCACCGCACAAGACCCCCACCGACCTGCAATGCCCGATGGTGTGCGTGGTCGCCTGGGAGTTCGACACCATTCCCGCCGAGCACTGGGACAACGATCCGCGACAGGATTGGAGCCGCACGCTGGCACGCCTGGGACGGGTGATCACCTTGTCCACCCATACCGCCGAAGCCATCCGCCGCACCCTGGGCGACGACTTTCCGGTGCTGGTGCTGCCGACGCCTTTGTGGGAGCGCTTCGCCGACATTCGCCAGCAGTATCCCGGCACGCCGGTGAACGCCGGTGCCACGCTGCAGATCAAGGGTTGCATCCTGGACAGCCGCACAATGGGGTTGTCCGCCGATGGTTTGATCGCACCGATCATCGAGCAACCGCCAGTGGAAATCGTTGAGCCGGTACCGGAACCGGAGCCCGAACCGGCACCTCAACCCGCGCCGCCGTTGACCCTGCGTCGACGCCTCTTCATCACCAGGCATTACCTGGTGATGTGGTACCGCGAAACCGCTCGTGACCTGGTGCCGGATGCCGTTCGCCCATGGCTGGCCAGGCTTCGGACGCGGCCAGCGCTGCCGGTCGAGCCACCAGTCTGCGAAGCGCCCGTTGCCGAGGAACCTGCAATCAGCGCAGCCCCCGTGCAGGATGAACATCCGCAGGCGGCTTTCCCCGATACCAGCGAAACGGTCGAAATCACGGTCGACGGGGTCATCTATGTCAGCGTGTTCAACCCCGATGACGGGCGCAAGAACTGGCACCACCTGATCACGGCTTTCTGCTGGGCGCTGCGTGATGTGCAAGACGCCACGCTCGTGTTGAAGATGACCCAGAACGACCTGTCGACCTATTACGTCGAGCTCATGACCTTGCTGTCCCAGCTCTCGCCCTTCGCCTGTCGCGTGGTGGTCATGCACGGTTATCTGCAGGACGAGCAGTTCGCCCGCCTCTATGGCGCGGCGAGTTACTACGTCAACGCTTCTCGCTGCGAAGGCCTGTGCC
The DNA here is from genome assembly GCF_009764265.1 of Pseudomonas sp. PB101. Taxonomy (GTDB): domain Bacteria; phylum Pseudomonadota; class Gammaproteobacteria; order Pseudomonadales; family Pseudomonadaceae; genus Aquipseudomonas. Next base: position 17,591 of record NZ_RWIR01000003.1, on the reverse strand, counting down.
TGCCGCTGATGGAGTTCATGTCCTGCGCGCGGCCCGTGATCGCGCCGAACCACACGGCGATGCGCGACTACATCGACGAGCGCGTGGCGTTCGTGGTCAAGTCCAGCCAGGAGCCGACGATCTGGCCGGAAGACGCGCGCATTCTCTATCGCACCTTGCGCCACCGTCCGGATTGGGGCTCGTTGAAAAGCGCTTACGAGAACAGCTACGCCATGGCAAAGAACCGGACGGATGCCTGGCAGGTCATGGCGGATGCGGCCAGCGAACGCATGCAGGCGTATTGCAGCTTCGCGCCGGTGCAGCAGCGGCTGGCGTTGTTCTTCAAACAGGACGCCGTGCGTGACGCCGTACCGGTGGTTGCCGAAACGGGGGCTGCATCGTGCTGATCATCATTCATTCGGAAACCAACAAGAGCAACATCCGGCAGAACCTGGGGCGACCCGAGTACAGCTACTACTTCGTCCTCAAGGAATTCCGCCCGGTGCTCGAACGGCTGGGGCAGGTGATCGAAGTCAGCAACCCGGACGAACTGGTCGACCGCTTGTATTTCGATTGCCAAAGCCGGGGCGAAGACTGCGTGTTCCTGTCCTTCTCCCCGCCGCATCGCACGCCGGTCCATTACGCATGCCCGACGATCCCGGTGTTCGCCTGGGAATTCAGCACCATTCCCACCGAGACCTGGCAGGGCGAACCGCGGCATGACTGGCGGATGGTGTTGGGCACCAGCGGGACGGCGATCACCCACTCCAGTTTTACCGTGGATGCCGTGCGCGATGTAATGGGCGCCGATTACCCGATCAGTGCGATCCCGGCGCCGGTCTGGGACCGTTTTGCCGCCCGTGGCGAGCTGCTGGAAAAACGCCCGGTCGTGGGCCCTACGCGCCTGAACCTGCGCGGGCTGTTGATCGACAGTCGCACGGCGGACCTGCGCCCCTATGGCCCGGAACGCTTGCGCGAGGGCACGCCGATTGCCTTCGACCAACCGCCGCGCGACTGTGAGTTGCTGCTCGAGGGCGTGGTCTACACCTCGGTGTTCAATCCCTACGACGGACGCAAGAACTGGAAGGACATGATCAGTGCGTTCTGCACCGCCTTTCGCGACACGCCCGACGCGACCCTGGTGCTCAAGCTCACGCACCATGACATCGCCAACGCACTGAACGACATGCTGCACCACGTCTACAAGAACCAGTCGTACCAGTGCCGCATCGTGCTGATCCACGGCTATCTGGCCGACATCGACTACGAACGCCTGGTCGAGGCCACCAGTTACGTCGTCAACTGTTCCTACGGCGAAGGGCAGTGCCTGCCGTTGATGGAGTTCATGTCCTGCGGCAAGCCGGCGATCGCGCCGCTGAACACTGCCATGATCGACTACATCGACCGTGACAACGCGTTCATCGTCGAAGGCACCGACGAACTGACCTCCTGGCCCCACGATCCTCGCGCAGCGTATCGCACCCTGCGTTACGTCACCGACTGGGACTCGCTGTGCACGGCTTTTTCCGCCAGCCATGACGTCGCCAGGCACGACGTCGAGCGCTATCAACGGATGTCGGCCCATGCCGTGCGCAGCCTCCAGGGATTCTGCAGCCAGGCCGTCGCCGAGCAGCGCCTGAAGGCGGTGTTCGAGCAGTTGCTGGAACGGCGTGAAGCAAGCCCAGCACAAGCGTCGGGCACATGATTCGGCGCCTGCTTGCGAAGTTGCGGCCTGCACCGGTGGTGGTCACCGCGCCCGAACCCCGGGTCTCGCCCAGGGACATCGGTTTGTACGATGCCTTGCTCGACGGCTGGTTTCTCGGTGACAGCGGCGAATTGCTCAAGGGCTTTGCCATCACCGCCGACGACACCTTGCTGGATGTCGGTTGCGGCGAAGGCGTGGCGACCTTGTTCGCGGTCCGTCAGGGTGCTTCGGTGATCTTCACCGACAGCGAGCACGACAAGGTCCGCGATCTTGCCCGGCAAGTGGCCGCGCAATCGGACAAACCGAACCTGGGGCTGGTCAGCAACAGTTTGCCGCTACCCTTGGCCGACGGCTGCGCGAGCAAAGTCGTGTGCATGGAAGTGCTCGAACACATCGATCAGCCAGAACCGTTCATGGCCGAACTGGTGCGCATGGGCCGCCCCGGCGCGCAGTACCTGCTGAGCGTACCGTCGCCGGTGGGGGAACATTTGCAGAAAGGCATCGCCCCGGCCAGCTACTTCCAATCGCCCAACCACGTGCAGATTTTTTCCGCCGAACGCTTCGCCGCCCTGGTCGAGGACGCCGGTCTGGTGATTGAACACCGTCAGGCCAGCGGTTTTTTCTGGGTCATGGGCATGATCTTTTTCTGGGCCAGCGAGCGGGCCGCCGGGCGTGACCTGGGCGGTGCCGTGCGTGACCGGATCCAGGCACCGTATCCGCCGCTGATGGAGAGCTGGGCGAAAACCTGGCAGGACCTGCTCGCCCAGCCTGACGGCCTGGCGATCAAGCAGATGCTCGACCGGTTCATGCCCAAGAGCCAGGTGATCATTGCGCGCAAACCTCATGTCCGGGAGGGCGCATGAGCAACGAAAATCGAATCATGGACATCGAGTTGCTGCGTGGCATTGCCGTGCTTGGCGTGCTGTTTCATCACCTGCAGGACAGCCTGTTCGCGGCGGCTGTGCCGCTGTTCCAGGTCATCACCTTGTACAGCCAGCCGTGGTGGGGCGTGGACCTGTTTTTCGCGATCTCGGGCTTCGTCATTGCCCGCAGCCTGATCCCGGCCTTGCGTCGCTGCACAACGCGTCATGAGTATTGGCAACAGACGCGCAATTTCTGGTTGCGCCGGGCCTTTCGATTGCTGCCGTCGGCCTGGCTGTGGCTGGCGCTGATGTTGCTGGCGTGTGTTTTTCTCAACCGCTCCGGCGCCTTCGGCACGCTGCACGCGAACATTCAGGCGACCCTGGCCGGCATCGCGCAGTACGCCAACTTCCGCTTTGCCGACAGTTTTTATCGCTACGAGTACGGCACCAGTTTCGTCTACTGGAGCCTGTCGCTCGAAGAACAGTTCTACCTGCTGTTTCCGCTGATGATCGTGCTGTTTCGCAAGCATCTGGTGTGGGCGTTGCTGGCGTTGGTAGCGGTGCAACTGTTCACCTTGCGCACGCCGATCCTGATGGTGGTGCGTACCGACGCGCTGGCCCTTGGCGTGCTGTTGGCGATGTGGAGCGTGCAGCCTTCGTACCTGCGTTGGGAGCCAACATTCCTGCGTCGTCCATGGGCGGGTGTTACCGCGCTGATCGCGGTGTCGCTGCTGCTCGGTTTCATGGCGACGGATCGTTTCACCTTCACTTCCTACCGGATCGGCGTGATTGCGCTGCTGTGCGCGGTGCTGGTGTGGATCGCATCCTATAACCGCGATTACCTGTTGCCGCGCGGCCTGTTCAAGAACCTGATGACGTGGGTCGGCAGCCGTTCCTACGGGATCTACCTGATCCATATCCCGGCCTACTTGCTGGTCCGTGAATTCATTTTCCGTTTACAGGCTGCCGGGCTGCCCAGTCCGGCTGGCCATCCGATTCTGATGTTGCTGATGGCTGGCGGCCTGATCGTGCTGCTGAGCGAACTCAACTATCGCTACATCGAAATGCCCATGCGCAACCGCGGCGCCTCGCTGGTCAAGCGCCTGGGCACCTCCCGAACAGCCGTCTCATCCTCTGGAGCCACCTCATGCTGAGCCTTTTGAAGAAACTCACGGCGGGCTCGCCCGCGCCTGTGCAGCCAGAGACACCGCCTGCGCCAGCCTTGGCGGAAAAGGTCGACCCCTACATGCTCGGCCTGCACGACGCGATGCTCAGCGGCTGGTTCAATCAGCAGACCGGCGAGCTGTTCACCGGTTTCCAGGTGACGCCTGAGGACACCTTGCTCGATGTCGGCTGCGGCGACGGTGGCAACGTGCATTTCTGCGGAATGCGCGGGGCGAAGATCATCATCGCCGATATCGACGCGGCCAAGGTCGAAGCGACCCGCCAGCGCCTGGGCGATACACCGGCCCGCGACGTCGAATGCCATGTCACCGACTGCAACCCGCTGCCGATTGCCGACGCGACCGCCACGCGGGTGGTGTCGACCGAGGTCATCGAGCACGTGGATGATCCGGCGCAGTTCCTCGCTGAACTGGTGCGCGTCGGTAAACCGGGCGCGCTGTACCTGTTGAGCGTCCCGCATCCAAGCTCGGAAGATCTGCAAAAAGATATCGCCGCGCCTGTGTATTTCCAGAAACCCAACCACATCCGCATCATCAGCGAAGAGCAGTTCAAGGCCATGGTCAGCGATGCCGGCCTGGAAGTGATCAGCCACAGCCAGTACGGATTCTACTGGTCGATGTGGATGCTGTTGTTCTGGGAAGCCAAGGTCGATTTCAGTAACCCGGACCATCCGTTGCTCAACCATTGGGCGGATACCTGGCAGGCGATCCTGGCCTCGCCACGGGGCGCACAGATCAAGCAGGCGCTGGATGCGGTGGTCGCCAAGAGCCAGGTGATCATTGCGCGTAAACCCTGATTAGCCAATTGTGGGAGTGACGGTCTGTAACAGACCGTCCGGCACAGCCTTCGATGCCGTCCCGTCATCACAGGGCCGCTACTGCCTCCATAAATGGGGCATTACACCCACTCCACCGGGCGGTTACCACCAGGTTTGAGGAAAATCCCCCCCTCATCCTTTCTCTCGTTTGAAACATTAAGAAACATTGTGTTCATTCATCTGGGCTTTATCTTCTCCCTGAGGTAATGGCTCATTTGTTGCATTCCCTCTGGAGCCCCAATAACTGTCCTCGCGGGCATCATGGAGACGATGACGCTTGCCGGATTCGGCATGACGCGAGGGGTGAAAAATGCAACGCGCGCGACGCCACCATGCAGCTACATCGCCTCTCATGAGGAGCTTCTTATGAGTTCCATAATCAAGATTGGCATTGTTGACGATCACCCGCTGTTAAGGGATGGGGTCACAATGGCGCTGAAGAAAATAGCGGATTTTGAGGTGGTCGAGCAGGGCGGGTCTGCCGATGATGCCTTGGACATTGCCGCTCGTTTTGCTCCGAATGTGTTGCTGATGGATGTAAACATGCCGGGCGACAGCTTTGCTGCCGTGCGAGCGATTTCGGCCTCTTCGCCGGCCGTTAAAATTTTGATGCTGACGGTATCCGAGTCCATCGAGGACGCCTATTCCGCCCTCGAAGCGGGCGCGCAGGGATATGCGTTGAAAGGCATAAGCGGTCTTGAGCTTGTACAGGCCATCAGAAATGTTGCCGGGGGTGAAACCTTCATCACAACCAAACTGGCCAGCAAGCTGTTAAGCAATATCAGAAAGCACACGGGGGACAAGCAAAAGTTCGAGCTGACCCATCGTGAAGAACAGGTTATCCGGGAAGTATCGAAGGGCCTGACCAACCGCGAGGTTGCTATCAAGCTTGAGCTCTGCGAGAAGACCATCAAGCACTACATGACGAATGTCATGTACAAGCTGCACGTTCGTAACCGCACGCAGGCGGTCGCAGCAGTGCTACGGCATTGGGAGGGTGACCATGTATCCAGCCTGTGCGGTGCTCTTCAACGCCGCGATTTGAATGACAACGGAAGCTGAATAACGAGCCATATGCGCTTGCGAGGACTTGAGCACAACGATCATTCGTGTCCAGTGCATCAGATTTTGAACTGCGCCCTGGCTTTGGTTCCGGCTTGGGGTGCCGATTCAATAATGAATACTCCGCCGAGGGATTCGACGCGATAGCGCATGCCGACAAGGCCCAGATGAGTTTTACCCCGACCTGGCACACTTGGTTTCTCGCTTGAAATACCCACTCCCGCATCCTCGACTTGTACTTCCAGTAGCCCTTCGGTATGAGAGGCGCTGAGTTTTTGGCCTATGCCTCCTGCGTGAAGATAGGCATTGTTCAACGCTTCCTGGGCGAAGCGGTAAATACCAATTTTAAGCGCGATCGGTACGTCGTCCGGAAGAGTATCAAGCGCCAGATCCACGCGCGTCTCGGTTCGCTCTTCGTGCCGCTCGGCAAGCAATACCAGTGCGTCGTGCAGGGTCAGGTCATTGACTTCCGGAAGTGCCAGGCCGAGTGATATTTCCCGGACTTCGTTCAAAGCATCCTCACCGGCACGTTTGATCATTTCGAGGGCTTCTACATCGGCGACGCCTTGCGAATCTCCGAGCTCTTCAAGGCGAAGGAGAATGAGAGACAATAGCTGGGCAGGACCATCATGAAGATCTGCCCCGATCCGACGCAGGGTGAGTTCATTGATTCTGGAGAATTCGCGATTGGCCTTAGTGACTTTGCGCTGAAGGGCAGCATTGTTTGAGTGCAACCTGGCTTGCTCATTCATTCGCCATTTAAGTGCTGCTTCATGCTGTTTTATTATCTTGTCGTCACGCCGAACAATAAAAAACAACAGCAAAATCATCGCCGTTGTTGCAGTGCCAACAATTACCCATACTTTCTTGCGAACGTTATTGATCTCGCGCTGTAATGCTTCCGCGGTTTCGTAGAACTCGCCAACCGCAATAATCTTTCCAGTACCCGCTTCGCGCAGTGGAGCAAAAATTTCATAGAGCGGAATATTCAGGCTTCGCTCAAAGGCATCCTCAATATCATCCACCGTATAACCTTCAAGATCATTGTCCAGCTCTGTATGGATCTTGCCCGCCAACGCCTGTGAGATTTCCTCTGTCGGAAAGGTTTTCCGGACCGTGGATTTGTCAGTGCTGTAGACAATCGTGCCGTCTGGAAACCAGATCTTCACCGAGACAACATGTGTACTGAGCGAGGTGCTGGACAGCAGGCGATCAATGGTCTGGATAGTTTCATCGGGGAGTTCTTTGGCAGTGGTTAATCCCTGGACGAAAGGTTCGAGAAAGTTCTGCATATAACGCGCGCCCGTCTCTGCCGCCGTTTGAACAGTTGCATCTTCGATGCTCTGGCTTACAAGGTTGCCAACGAACGTCATGGTCAAACCCAGAATGATTGTGGCGCAGATTACGAACTGGATTGAGCGGCTTAAATGGCGCAATTTCGCACCGGTGCCCTGTCTCCCTGACACCGCGCCACTGGACTTTTGGTCAGTGTCTGATTCGACCAAGGTCTGATCCGATTCGTTGACCAAGGTCTCGGAATTTGACTGGGCTTTCGTCTCTGTACACATCCGGGTAGCCCCTCAATACTCATTTTCAATGGAGTGTAAAGCTGGCGTTTGAAGTTGAAGGTGGGAGGCGTGATGAGTGTTTTAAAAAGATTCTCAATCAGTCTGGATGATCGCTACTTCCGGCAACAACAGCCGGGGGTTATGACCAATAGCGTGGGTTTCAATGATTTCCTGACTCCTTCACCGAACGTGTGGAATCCCTCTCCAATACATACTAGTCAACTCGTAGTCGATGCCAGCTTCCTCATGGACAAAAGGCTTGTTGATGAAGCCGCATGGACGCAGAACCGTGCCATCACCCTTCAGGAAGTCCCGGACCATGGTGAGCCTGTTCCGGCCAATGACAGTTGCACCTTCTATTCAATCCGCGCTCATGGGCCGTCGCCTCCCTGAGGCGCAATACCTGCCTGTAGATACGGTTGTCATGGGGAATTGATCCTCAGTCGAGCACTGCTGATTGCACGCAATTTGGCAAGGGCTCGGTGCGCCCGTAGTACCAGGTCCCGTCGTTCAACTTTCGATTTTCATCTATGGGGTTCAGCACTAAACCACGCGTTTGCAGCCGGGTTTTATGCGCGTGGTTTCCTGATTGGTTAAGCATCGAGGAAACAGCCATGGCCAGCTTCATCAAGTCCGATCTCGAATTCATTCTCGAACAAATTTTCATCGCGGAACGGCATGCATCAGGCGCGAGTCTGGCTGACTTGCTGCAGAACGTAGAAGTACCCTTCGGCCTGCGCACCGTCTCCGGCATCGACAACAACCTGGCCAATCCCCAGTTCGGTGCCGCCGACAATTTCTTTCCGCGCATGACGACGCCGGTGTTCAATACCGCGCAGGTTCAGCCGGTCGGCTTCTTCGGTCCCACCGATCCTGGCGGAACCACGCCGACCTCCTATCTGCAAACCAGCGGTATTGTCTTCGATTCGCAGCCGCGCACCATCAGCAACCTGATCGTGGACCAGACGGCCAACAATCCGGCGGCGGTCGCGGCCGCAGCGGCCAATCCGGATTCGCAGCTCGTCACCAGCCCTGGTCTGGATGGCCTGTTCGGCACCGCTGACGATGTCTCCGTGTTCCAGATCCCCAATATCACGCCGGACGCGGCCCTGACCGTGCCGTTCAACCAGTGGATGACGTTCTTTGGCCAGTTCTTCGACCATGGCCTGGACCTCGTCACCAAGGGCGGTAGCGGCACAGTCTTCATTCCGTTGCAGCCCGACGATCCGCTTTTCGTGCCGGGCAGCCCGACCAACTTCATGGTGCTGACGCGCGCCACCAATCTGCCCGGTGCAGACGGCATCCTCGGCACCGCCGATGACATCCATGAGCAGAGCAACACTACCTCGCCGTTCGTCGACCAGAACCAGACCTACAGCTCGCATCCCTCGCATCAGGTATTCCTGCGCGCCTATGAGCTCAATGCCGCCGGCGACCCGGTCGCTACTGGCAAGCTGATCACCAATCGTGACCTGGGCGTCGATGGGCATTTCGGCACTGCCGATGACGTCGAAATCGGCGGCATGGCCACCTGGGCAGTGGTCAAGGCCCAGGCCCGTGATCTGCTCGGCATCAACCTGACCGATGCGGATGTGTTCGATGTACCGCTGCTGGCGACCGATGAATACGGCAACTTCATCAAGGGCCCCAACGGCCTCCCGCAAGTCGTGATGAAGGGCGTGGACGGCATAGCCGGCACGGCCGATGACGTGCTCGTCGAGGGTAATCGGGCCGCGCCCATCAGCCTGACGAACGCCGTGCGCACCGGTCACCAGTTCCTCATCGACATCGCCCACAGCGCCGATCCGACCGGCGGCCTGACGGCTGACGCGGACACCGTCATTGGTGGCCCGCAAGCCCCCGGCACCTACGACAACGAGTTGCTGGACAAGCACTACATTGCTGGCGATGGCCGGGTCAACGAGAACATCGGCTTGACCACGGTGCACTCCATCTTCCACAGCGAGCACAACCGCCTGATTGACCAGACCAAGGAGACGGTACTGGCCTCCGCCGACCTCGATTTCCTGAACAAGTGGCTGATGCCCGATGCCCAACTGGCGGCGTTACCGGTGACGCCCGCCGACATCGCGGGCCTGCACTGGAACGGCGAACGGTTGTTCCAGGCCGCCAAGTTCGGCACCGAGATGCAATACCAGCACCTGGTGTTCGAGGAGTTCGCGCGCACCATCCAGCCGCAAGTGGACGTCTTCCTGGCGCCTATGGGCAATGACACCACCGTCAATCCGGCGATCGTCGCCGAGTTCGCGCACACGGTGTTTCGCTTCGGCCATTCGATGCTGCTGGAGACAGTCGATCGTTTCGACCCCAACTTCAACGTCGTCGGCGACGGCAATCCGGCTGACCCGGGCAATCAACAGACCGGCCTGATCGCCGCCTTCCTCAACCCGCTGGAGTTTGCTGCGAGCGGCCCCACTCCTGAGGAGGCGGCTGGCGCCATCGTGCGCGGCATCACGCGGCAAGTCGGCAACGAGATCGACGAGTTCGTCACTGACGCTCTGCGCAACAACCTGGTCGGCCTGCCGCTCGACCTGGCCGCGCTCAACCTGGCGCGCGGCCGCGAAGTCGGCATCCCGTCGCTGAACGAGGCGCGGCGCGAGTTCTACCACATGACCGGCGACAGCCAGTTGACCCCCTACACGAGTTGGGCTGATTTCGTGCAGCACATGAAGCACCCGGAATCGCTGATCAACTTCATCGCCGCCTACGGCACACATTCAACCATCACTGGTGCTACGACGCTGGCGGACAAGCGTGCCGCGGCCGCGGACCTCGTGCTCGGCGGTGCCACGGCGCCAGCTGATCGCCTGGACTTCCTGAACAGTACTGGTGCCTGGGGCAGCAATGCCGGCGCGGACGGTATTCTGCACACAGCAGATGATGTGACCACCACCGGCCTTGACTCCATCGATTTCTGGATCGGCGGGCTGGCCGAGGAGAAGATGCCCTTTGGCGGCCTGCTGGGTTCGAGCTTCAACTTCGTCTTCGAAACCCAATTGGAAAATCTGCAGAACGGCGACCGATTCTACTATCTGGCGCGTACTGCGGGACTCAACTTCGGCACTGAGCTTGAGAACAATTCGTTCGCCAATCTGGTGATGCTCAACAGCGACGCAACGCACCTGCCGGCTAAAATCTTCCAGACGCCAGCCTTCATCCTGGAGGTCGACCCGACACATCAGTTCAACCCGAGTGTGGTGGCCGGCCCCGACGGTATCGTCGGCACGGTCGACGATCTGCCCGCCAACGCCGACCCCTTTGGCCCGTCGGACCACCCGATTGGCTCACCACGGATTGATCATTTCACGCCGCTGGTGATCCGCGACAACCCCGATACAGTGGGTCCGGATACCAACTACCTGCACTACACCGGCGGCGATACGGTCGTGCTTGGCGGCACGGCCGGCAACGACATCCTCATTGCCGGCGACTCGGACGACGACACTGTCTATGGCGACGCCGGCAACGACCGGCTCGACGGCGGCTACGGCAACGACAACGTCTTTGGCGGTACCGGCGACGACATCATCACCGACATCGGCGGCAGCGACACCCTGCGTGGCGAGGACGGCAACGACGTCATCCAGGCCGGCAACTCGACCCTCGGCCTCAACAACCTGGTCTTCGGCGGCGCTGGCAAAGACTTCATCATCACCACCGAAGACATCACCATGACCTTCGCCGGCGCGGGCGACGATTTCATCCTCGGCGCCAAGGTCAATCTCGCGCCGACCGGCAACGAAGGCGACGACTGGATCGAGGGCGGCACCCAGGACGGTGCGCCCGGCGATAACATGAGCCCGACCTTGTCCGACGATGTGCCCGGCAACGACATCTTCATCGGCACCGGCGGATTCGATGAAATGATCGGTGAGGGCGGCGACGACACCTTCGTCGCCAGCGATGCCCAGGACAAGATGGACGGCATGTCCGGGTTCGACTGGACCACCTACAAGAATGACAAGTACGGCGTGACCGTCGACATGGTCGTCCCGTTCTTCAGCCCCTATCACGCGGTGCCCGATGCGGCGGGCAATATCGTGGGCGCAGTGGCGCAATCGCCCGATGCGGTCTATGACCGGTTCGCGGAAGTGGAGGGCCTGTCGGGGTCGGCCTTCTCCGACTTCCTGCGCGGCGATGAACAAAACGCGGCCATCATCGCCAACATCACGGCCAGGGGCAGCGTCCTCACCAACTTCGATCTCGTCAGCGGCCTGCGGGCCTTCGTCGGCAGCGCCGGATTCGGTGCCGACGGTATCGGGGGCACGGCCGACGATCAGTTCGGCGCGGGCAACATCATCCTCGGCGGCGATGGCAGCGACATCATCGAAGGTCGTGGCGGCAGCGACCTCATAGACGGCGACAAGTGGCTCAACGTGCGCATCAGCGTGCGTCAGAACATCGATGGCACCGGGCCGGAAATCGCCACCTTCGACAGCATGACGCCAATGATCCCGCTCATGCTCAACGGCACCTACAATCCCGGCCAGCTCGTCGCCGTGCGTGAGATCCTGTCGGGCGCGGGCGGCTTCGACACCGTCAACTTCCTGGGCCCGATGGCGAACTACACAGTCGCCGTCAACGATAACGGCACTGCGCTCAATTTTGCCGACGATATCGTCACCGTGACCGACAATGTCGGCAAGGAAGAAACCGACCGTCTCACCCACATCGAGCGGCTGCAGTTCTCCGATCAGTCCATGGTCCTCGTGCCCGGGCTCAACGCCGAGCCGGTGGGCGCGCTGACGGTGGATAACACCGCACCGACCGTTGGCCAGATATTGACCGTGTCGGCGGCCGGCCTCACCGATGGCGACAACGCAGACGGGGCGATCCACAATTCCATCAGTTACATATGGCAGTTTGAAGCGACACCGGGCTCGGGTGTCTTCGAGGACATCATCCTCGGCCCAGGCCGCATCGGTATCGGATTTACAAGAGCAGACGCTCCCACGCTCACGGTGACGGCGGATCTTGCCGGCCTGGCAGTGCGTGTCAAAGGCATCTATGCGGACGATCATGGCGTGACCGAGCAGGTATTCTCGGCACCGACCACGGCCGTAGTGGCCGGGGCGCCGGCCCCTGCAGCGGCACCTTCGCTGATCGATCCGCAAACCACGGCCCCCAGCAACGGTGTGCGTTACACGCAATCCGACCTGGCGTTCATCCTTGACCAGATCAAGATTGCGGAACATCACGCGGCAGGTGAGAACCTGAACTCGCTGCTGCCGAACATACGCGTGCCGTACGGTTTGCGCACGGTCGAAGGGACGGAAAACAACCTGCTCCATCCCGAGTTCGGTGCCGCCGATAACGTATTCCCGCGCTTGACCACGCCGGACTTCCGCCCGGCCGATGCCGGTACGAGCTACACCCAGACCAGCGGCCTGGTGATCGACTCGGCGCCGCGCACCATCAGTAACCTGATCGTCGACCAGACCGCCCACAACCCGGCGGCGGTTGCGGCCACCTTCGATCCCGGACTGGATGGCGTCCTCGGCACCGCTGACGATGTGCTCAAGGCCGGTGCCCAGGTGGTGACCGGAACTCGCACCGACGGCACGACGTTCGAGACCTTCTTCGATCCGAACGTGAGCCCCGACGCGGGCCTGACCGCGCCCTTCAACCAATGGATGACCTTCTTCGGGCAGTTTTTCGACCATGGCCTGGACCTCGTCACCAAGGGCGGCTCGGGCACCGTGTTCATTCCGTTGCAGCCGGATGACCCGTTGTTCGTGCCGGGTAGTCCGACCAACTTCATGGTGCTGACGCGCGCCACCAATCAACCCGGCCCCGATGGCGTTCTGGGCACCCTCGATGACATCCACGAGAACACCAACACCACTTCGCCGTTTGTCGACCAGAACCAGACCTACAGCTCGCATCCTTCGCACCAGGTGTTCCTGCGCGCCTATGAACTCAACGCAGCGGGCGATCCGGTGGCCACCGGCAAGTTGATCGAAAATCGTGATCTGGGCGCCGATGGCGTGTTCGGCTCTGCCGACGACGTCGAGATCGGCGGCATGGCCACCTGGAAGGTGGTCAAGGCGCAAGCCCATGATCTGCTCGGGATCAATCTCACGGATGCCGATTTCAACAACGTGCCATTGCTGGCGACCGACGCCTACGGCAATTTCATCAAGGGTCCGAACGGTTTTCCACAGGTGGTGATGTTGGGCCCGGACGGCATAGCCGGCACGGCCGACGATGTGCTCGTCGAAGGTAATCCGGCGGCGCCCATCAGCCTGGTCAACGCCGCGCGCACTGGCCATGCCTTCCTCAACGACATTGCGCACACCGCCGTTCCGGTGGACGACCAGACCGGCGCAGCACTCCTGCCCGATGCGGACAATGTCATTGGCGGTACGCCTGCGCCGGGCTTCTACGACAACGAACTGCTGGACGCGCACTACATTGCCGGCGACGGTCGGGTCAACGAGAACATCGGCCTGACCACCGTCCATTCGATCTTCCACCATGAGCACAACCGCCTGGTCGATCACACCAAGGAGGTGGTCCTGGCGACAGCGGCAAGCGGCGATGTGTCGTTCCTCAACGAGTGGCTGCTGACGCCCGTCACTGCCGTTCCCGCCGACACCTCGAGTCTGGACTGGAATGGCGAGCGCCTGTTCCAGACGGCGAAGTTCGGTACCGAGATGCAGTACCAGCACCTGGTGTTCGAGGAGTTCGCGCGGACCATCCAGCCGATGGTCGATCCCTTCTTCGCCCCGGGCCAGGTGTACGACACCGCGATCGATCCGAGCATCGTTGCCGAGTTCGCGCACACCGTGTATCGCTTCGGGCACTCGATGCTGCTGGAGCAGGTCGACCGGCTGGATCCGAACTTCGCCTCGAGCGATATCGGGCTGATCCAGGCCTTCCTCAACCCGCTCGAGTTCGCGGGCAGCGGCGCCACCCCGGAAGAGGCGGCCGGTGCCATCGTGCGCGGCGTGACCCGCCAGGTGGGCAACGAGATCGATGAGTTTGTCACCGAAGCCCTGCGCAACAACCTGCTCGGCCTGCCGCTTGACCTGCCGGCCATCAACCTGGCGCGCGGCCGCGATACCGGCGTTCCGTCCCTGAATGCGGCGCGGCGGGAGTTCTATGGGCCCACCGGCGACGCAGAGCTCAAGCCCTACACGAGCTGGGCCGATTTCGTGCAGCACATAAAACACCCGGAATCGTTGATCAACTTCATCGCCGCCTACGGCACGCACTCGACCATCACCGGCGCCACCACGCTGGCGGACAAGCGCGCCGCCGCTGCGGACCTGGTGCTCGGCGGCGCGACTGCGCCGGCCGACCGCGTCGACTTCCTCAACAGCACGGGTGCCTGGGCCAGCAACGCTGGTGCGGACGGCGTGTTGCACACGGCAGACGATGTGACCATCACCGGCCTGGATGCCGTCGACTTCTGGGTTGGCGGGCTGGCCGAGGAGAAGATGCCCTTTGGCGGCATGCTCGGCTCGACCTTCAACTTCGTCTTCGAGAACCAGATGGAGAAACTCCAGGACGGTGACCGCTTCTACTATCTGGAGCGCACCGCCTCGATGGACTTTGGCGCTGAATTGGAGAACAACACCTTTGCCAATCTGGTGATGGCCAATACCGACGCAACACACCTTTCGGCCAGGGTTTTCCTGACACCGGCCTACACCCTGGAGGTCAATCAGGCGCACCAGTACAACCCGAGTGTGATTGCCGGTCCCGACGGCATTGTCGGCACCGCCGACGATCTGCCGGCGAATGCCGATCCCTTTGGTCCGTCGGACCACCCGATTGGCTCACCGCGCACTGACTTCCTCACGCCGCTGGTGATCCGCGACAACCCCAACACAACGGGCCCGGATACCAACTACCTGCACTACACCGGCGCCGACACGGTCGTGCTGGGCGGCACGCCCGGCAATGACATTCTCATTGCCGGCGACTCGGACGATGACACGGTCTATGGCGATGCCGGTAACGATCGGATCGATGGCGGCTACGGCAACGACCAGCTCTTTGGTGGTACCGGAGACGACATCATCACGGACATGGGCGGCGACGACGTCATCCACGGCGAGGACGGCAACGACGTCATCCAGGGCGGCAACGGCCTCAACCTGATCCTCGGCCAGGCCGGCCAGGACTTCATCATCACCGGCGAGGACGCGGCCGACACCAGCGGCGGCCTGGGCAACGACTTCATCCTCGGCAGCAAGGCGAACGAATTCGCGCGCGGCGGTGAGGGCGACGACTGGATCCAGGGCGGATCCGCCGATGGTGTTGCCGGCGACAACTTCGACCCGTTCGGCAACGACCCGATCAATGGCAACGACGTCTTCATGGGCGATGGCGGGCCGGACAACTTCGACGGGGAGGGCGGTGATGACATCATGATCGGCAGCCCCAGCGAGGCGGACCGTTTCATCGGGTTCTCCGGTTACGACTGGGCGGACTACAAGGATGATCCTGCCGGCGTGACCATGGGCCTCAACTCCAGGCTGCGCTTCTTCGATCAGCCGGCGGTGCCTGGTTCCAACGCGTCGATCCTGGCCCGGCTGGACTTGGTGGAAGGGCTGTCGGGATCGGCCCACGCCGATTTCCTCAGCGGCGATGACTCCACTGCCGACTTGCTCGCCATCGCAGGCGCCAAGGGCAGCGTGCTCACCAACTTCGACCTCATCAGCGGACTGCGGGACTTGGTCGGTAGCGCGGGCAACGGCGCGGATGGTATCGCCGGCACCGCCGACGATAAGTTCGACGGCGGCAACATCATCCTGGGTGGCGCTGGCAGCGATGTCATCGAAGGCCGCGGCGGCGATGACATCATCGACGGCGACAAGTGGCTCAACGTGCGCATCAGCGTGCGGCAGAACATTGATGGCAGCGGGCCGGAAATCGCGACCTTCGACAGCATGACGCCGCTGGTGCCGCTCATGATGAACGGCACCTACAACCCCGGCCAGCTCCAGATCGTGCGCGAAATCCTGACGGCGCCCGGCCCTGACTTCGACACGGCGCTGTTCTCCGGCAATCGGGTGGATTACACCGTGGTCGAAAATGCCAACGGCACCGTTACGGTCACCGACAGTGTCGCTGGCAGGGACGGCACCGACACCCTCAGCCATATCGAGCGTGTGCAGTTTTCTGACCAGTCGATCGTGCTTGGCGGTTTGAACTCCGGGCCAGTCGGTTCGCTGCGGATCGACGATCCCACACCCGCCACCGGCCAGGTGCTGACGGTATCGGCCGCAGACATCACGGATGCCGACAACACGGCGACCGGCGGCGCGATCACCGGCCCCATCAGTTACTTCTGGCAGTTCGAAGCGCGCCCTGGCTCGGGTGTCTTCGAAGACATCACCTTCTTTGCCGCCGGCGAGGTCGCGCGCGCAGAAGGCACGACCGTCACGGTGGGCTCTGAACTCAGGATCGCACCACCAGCGACCCTCATTGGCGCCGTACCGGCAATCCCGGAACTCGTCGTGGCAGCCGGGCTGGCCCTGCGCGTCAGGGCGGTCTACAAGGACGCCAATGGCGTGCTGGAAGAGGTGTTCTCGGCGCCGACCGCACCGATCACGGCGGCCGGTACTGGTACCGTCAATGTCCTGCCGGTCGGAACGATACTGATCAGCGATACGACCCCGGCGAAAGACTCGGGCTTGACCGCCACGGATGCGTTCACCGACGCCAACGGGACCACGACCTCGGTGATTGCCCATCAGTGGCAAATGGGCAGCGGTGCGATCTTCACCGACATCGCCGGCGCGACGGGCACGACCTTCACGCCCGGCCAGGCGCAGGTCGGTCAGCAACTGCGTGTCGTCGCGACGTACACCGATGACCTCGGCACACTTGAGCGAGTCACCTCTGCCGCAACGTTCGTGGTCAGTGATGTGTTTGTCGGTACCGCCGGTGTCGATGTATGGACCGGCACGGCAGGCGACGACGTGGCCAGCGCAGGTGCTGGCAACGACATCCTGAGCGGCTTGGGCGGCAACGACATCCTCCATGGTGACGCGGGCAACGACTTCCTCATTGGCGGTACGGGTAATGACCAGATGGTCGGCGGAACCGGCAATGATGGCTACATAGTCGATTCAGTCGGGGACGTGGTGGTCGAGTTGCCGGGTGAGGGTCAGGATTCGGTACAGACCACGCTGGGCAGCTACACACTGGGCGCCAATGTCGAACATCTGCTCTACCTCGGCGCCGGCAACTTTGTCGGCAACGGCAACGCGTCGAACAACGTCATGACCGGTGGGGTGGGTAATGACCACCTCAACGGCGGTGACGGCAACGACACATTACTGGGTGGCCTTGGCAACGACATCCTCACTGGCGGAGCGGGTAATGACCGGATGGTGGGTGGCGTCGGCAACGATGGCTACATCGTCGATTCAGTC
>NZ_RWIR01000042.1 GCF_009764265.1 Pseudomonas sp. PB101 | reverse complement strand
GCGCCACCCAATGGGTGGCGCGCCTTTTGGTGAAGCGGCCGAGGTTTAGCTACCCGCTACCGTCATCCGGTCGATCAACACCGAACCGGTGCGAATGTTGCTGCGCAGCTCCAGGTCATTACCCACCGCGACGATCTGCTTGAACATGTCGCGCATGTTGCCGGCGATGGTCACTTCCTGGACCGCGAACTGGATTTCGCCGTTCTCGACCCAGTAACCCGCCGCGCCGCGGGAATAGTCACCGGTCACCATGTTCAGGCCCTGGCCCATCAGCTCGGTCACCAACAGCCCGCGTCCCATGCGCCGCAGCAAGGCCGCCTGGTCTTCATCGCCATGGGTGACGAACAGGTTGTGCACGCCGCCGGCGTTGGCGGTGCTTGGCATGCCCAGCTTGCGGCCGGAGTAGGTGCCGAGGATGTACGACACCAACTCGCCTTTTTCGACGAACGGTTTGGCATAGGTTGCCAAACCATCGCCATCGAACGCTGCGCTGCCCATTGCACGCATCAAGTGTGGGCGCTCGTCGATGGTCAGCCACTCTGGAAACAGCTTCTGACCGAGAGTGCCTTCAAGGAACGACGACTTGCGATACAGGCTGCCGCCGGAAATCGCCGACAGGAAACTGCCGAACAGCCCCCCGGCCAACTCCGCGGAAAACAGCACCGGCACCTCACAGGTCGGCACCGGGCGCGCGCCCAGACGGCTCGCCGCCCGTTGCGCGGCGCGCTGGCCGATGCTGACCGGATCGGCCAGCAGATTGCCCTGGCGGTTCACGTCGTACCAGTAATCGCGCTGCATCTGGCCGTCCGCTTCAGCGATCATCACGCAGCTCAAGCTGTGACGAGTCGATGCGTAACCGCCGATGAACCCGTGGCTGTTGCCATAGACGCGGCAGCCCTGGTGGGTGCTGAGGGTCGTGCCGTCGGCGTTCTTGATCCGCGCGTCGGCATCGAAGGCCGCCGCTTCACAGATCAAGGCTTTTTCGATGGCCTGCTCCGG
Organism: Pseudomonas sp. PB101; assembly: GCF_009764265.1. Taxonomy (GTDB): domain Bacteria; phylum Pseudomonadota; class Gammaproteobacteria; order Pseudomonadales; family Pseudomonadaceae; genus Aquipseudomonas. The sequence continues at coordinate 38,148 of NZ_RWIR01000042.1, read as the reverse complement.
GGTGATGTCCCATTCGTGGAAAAGATCAAAATCCTGCAGGTCCCTGGCCATCAGCGCGGCATCCGCCAGGCCCGAGGCTTCGTCTTCGGAAGTGTGCTTGGCGATGGCCAGTGCAGCGGCAACCGTCTCGCGAATCGCTTCCGGACCGCTGGCAGAAGTGCTGGCCGAGCCTTTGCGCTGGCCAACGTACAGCGTGATGCCAAAACCCTGATCGCGGTTGAACTCAACGGTTTCGACCTCACGCTGACGCACCGAAGTCGACAAGCCCTGCTCCAGTGACACCGCCACTTCACAGGCGCTGGCCCCTTGGCGTTTGGCTTCAGCGATGATCTGCTCGACTTGTTCCTGCAGTGCCGGCAACGCTTGTGGGCCGACGCTTTCAACTGCACTCATGCTGTTCTCCACTCAAATTCTGCTTTCGGTAACGGTCATCGAGCGACCGGGCCGGACAAGCGGCCCCCGACTGGTTATCATGGCGGCGTTTCTTAGCGGACTGCCACCATGGTTGATTCTTACGACGACTCCCTCGATACGGGAGAAAAAAGCAAATCCCAGGTCAAACGCGAGCTGCATGCTCTGGTTGACCTTGGCGAGCGCCTTACAACACTCAAGCCTGACTTGCTGGCAAAACTGCCCTTGACCGACGGAATGCGTCGGGCTCTGGCCGATGCGCCCAAGCACACCGCGAACATCGCGCGTAAACGGCATCTTCAGTTCATCGGCAAGCTGATGCGCGATCAGGACACTGCCGCCATTCTGGTTCTGCTCGATCAACTCGATGCCTCCACCCGTCAATACAACGAACGCTTCCATAACCTGGAGCGCTGGCGCGATCGTCTGATCGCCGGCGACGATGCCGTTCTGGAAAAATTCGTCGTCGACTACCCGGACGCGGACCGCCAGCAATTGCGTTCCCTGATCCGTCAGGCCCAGCATGAGCTTGCGCAAAACAAGCCTCCTGCTTCCAGCCGTAAAATCTTCAAGTACATCCGTGAGCTGGACGAGACTCAACGCGGTCTGCGTTAAATCTTGAATCGGGTGAGTTGCCATGCAACTCACCCGCAGCTTCACTTTTTCAAAAGCCGCTTACGACCCCGTGCCACCCACGGTGATCGCATCAATCTTCAGCGTTGGCTGGCCGACACCCACCGGCACCGACTGCCCATCCTTGCCGCACGTGCCCACGCCGCTGTCCAGCGACAGGTCGTTACCGACCATCGACACCTTGCTCATGGCTTCCGGCCCGTTACCGATCAACGTTGCGCCTTTGACCGGCGCGGTGATCTTGCCGTCCTCGATCAGGTACGCTTCGCTGGTGGAGAACACGAACTTGCCACTGGTGATGTCCACCTGACCGCCACCGAGGTTGGCGCAGTAGATGCCGCGTTTCACCGAGGCGATGATTTCCGCCGGGTCGCTTTCGCCGGCGAGCATGTAGGTGTTGGTCATGCGCGGCATCGGCAGGTGCGCGTAGGATTCACGACGGCCGTTACCCGTGCGCGCCACGCCCATCAGGCGGGCGTTGAGCTTGTCCTGCATGTAGCCCTTGAGCACGCCGTTTTCGATCAGCGTGGTGCACTCGGTCGGCGTGCCTTCGTCATCGACGCTCAACGAGCCGCGACGACCGGCCAGGGTGCCGTCATCGACAATGGTGCACAGCTTCGACGCAACCATCTCGCCCATGCGCCCGCTGTAGGCCGAACTGCCCTTGCGGTTGAAATCGCCTTCCAGACCATGACCGACGGCTTCGTGCAGCAGCACGCCCGACCAGCCGGAACCGAGCACCACCGGCAGCGTACCGGCCGGAGCCGGAATGGCTTCAAGGTTGACCAGCGCCTGGCGCAACGCTTCACGGGCATAGCCCATGGCGCGGTCTTCGCCGAGGAAATAGCGGTAATCGGTCCGCCCGCCACCGCCATGACCGCCGCGCTCGCGACGACCGTTCTGCTCGACGATCACACTGACGTTGAAACGCACCAACGGCCGCACATCCGCCGCCAGGCCGCCGTCGGTGGAAGCCACCAGAATCCGCTCCCAGACACCGGCCATGCTCACGGTCACTTGCTGGATGCGCGGGTCGAGGGCTCGGGTCGCAGCGTCGACCCGCTTGAGCAAGTCGACTTTCTCGGCACGGGTCAGTACCTCCAGCGGATTGTCCGGCGCATACAACTGCGCGACATCCTGGCTGGTAAACGCCTGCACGGTGCCGTGCTGCCCGGCCCGGGAAATCGAACGGGCGGCACGCGCCGCCGCGCCCAGGGCTTCAAGGGTGATGGCATTGCTGTAGGCAAAACCGGTTTTTTCACCCGATTGCGCGCGCACGCCCACACCCTGGTCAAGGTTGAAGCTGCCTTCCTTGACGATGCCGTCTTCCAGCGCCCAGGACTCGGAGATCTGCCCCTGGAAATACAGGTCGGCCGCATCGATGCCCGGCCCGGCCAGATCGCCGAGCACGCCTTGCAGGCTCTCGATCGTGACGCCACCGGGCGCCAGCAGGTGTTCACTGACTGAGGACAACAACTCGCTCATATGCTTTACGCCTTAAATTCGTCGTTCTGATGCAGGTCGCCGGGCGCCCTGCGAGAAAAAGCGCCGGTGACTGGACACCGGCATCCGCGCCCGGATGGACGCCTGTTCGCTGCTGTCGCGTTCGGCCAGCAGCACGGCCTCGCCTTGATCCTTTTGCGCCAGCACGCGACCCCATGGATCGACGATGGCGGCATGGCCAAAGGTTTCCCGCGGCCCCGGATGCATCCCGCCCTGGGCAGCCGCGAGCACATAACACTGGGTCTCGATGGCCCGCGCACGAATCAGCACATCCCAATGCGCCGCGCCGGTCACCGCCGTAAAGGCCGAAGGAGCGGTAATCAGTTCCGCGCCGGCCGCGCGCAGTTCGCTGTACAACTCGGGAAAGCGCAGGTCATAGCAGACCGTCAGGCCGACCCGGCCGACGGGCGTGTCCGCCACCACCACCCCACTGCCATAAGCATAGTCATCGGATTCACGATAACGGCCACGATTGTCCGCCACGTCGACATCGAACAGGTGCAGCTTGTCGTAGCGCGCCACCGTTTCGCCCTGGTCATCGACCAGCAACGAACAGGCATGCACTTTCGCCGTCGGCTGATCCACCGGCGGCAACGGCAATGTGCCGGCCACAATCCATAACCTGAGGTCGCGTGCGGTCTGTTTCAACCAGGGCAGGATCGGGCCTTCGCCCAGAGCTTCAGCGCGGCCGATGTCGGCAATGTCGCGCCGGCCCATGGCCGCGAAGTTTTCCGGCAATACCGCGAGTTTCGCGCCGCCTGCGGCCGCTTGTTCGAGCAGCCGACGGGCCTGGACCAGATTGGCCAGCACATCGCTCTGGCTGACCATTTGAATCACCGCGACAGACATGGCGCACTCCTGCAATCGTATGCGGCCATGCTACTCCATAGGCTTGCCCAGTGCCTTTTCAAAAGGACCTCAAAAAGCCTTGTCGAAGGTGATTTTCGGTTCTTTCCACGGTCCTTTGACGGTGTATTTCACACTGGCGAAACGGGAGACCCGGTCACCGATCAGCTTGTCGATCAGGAATAGCGCCCCGCCGACCGCCGGTGCACCGACGAGCAGTGCGGCAATCGGCAGGTTATTGGTCACCGGCAAGGTCACCATCAGTTTCGCATCGATCTGATCGGCCACCATGTTCAGGGTGCCGTCGAGCTCGATGGTGCTCGACGGTCCAGTCAGCTGGATCGGCTGACGGGTGACATACACCCCATTGGTCGCGACCAGCAGCCCCTTGACCCGGTCATAACTCAGGCCTTTGCCGAACAGGTCAGAGAAGTCCAGGCGCAGGCGCCGGCCGATGGAGTTGAAATTGAGCAAACCAAATACCCGCAGCGCCTGGGCACTGCCTTCGACTTCGACGAACTGGCCCTGATTCAGCGTCGCATCCAGCGAGCCGGAGAAACGTTTGGTCGCCACCCAGGCCGGTGAGCCGGGCCAGCGGCCATCGACATCCATGTAAAAGTCCTGGCTGGTGACGCTCGGTGCAAACCCCCAGCCCTTGAGTACGTCGGCCAGGTTCTTGCCGCTGATGCGTCCCTTGTACCAGCTGTTACTGGCACCGGGCACGCCTTCCCAGCCACCACTGCCCACCAGCAGAATGCCCTTGAGGCCCAGGTCCAGCGAGTTGAACACAATGCCCTTGGCCGTCGGCCGAATCTTCAGCGACCAGGCGCCGACCAGATCCTGGCCCTGGAATAACTGATTGATGGTGATATCCATCGCGGGAATCTTCGTCGGGTCCACCGACGCCAGCGGATCCGGCGAGTTTTCATCGGCCAGCACGGTCGGGTCCGGTGCCGGCAGGCGCACGGTTTGCAGATTGATCGTGATGGGCGTGCCCTTCGTATCGGGCAGGTTGGCGCCACCCTTGATCTGCTGGCTGTCGAGTTGCAGCGCCCAGGCGGAAGGTTTGCGCGTCACCTGGATCGAGGCCTGATCGAGCGTGGTACCGACACCGCTGAGCTTGCCTACTTTGATATCCGCGCCGCTGAGCAATTGCTTGGCGCTGCCGCCGGGGTCCTGCCCGGCGTATTTATCCACCAGGTCCTTCCACGGGCCAACGTCCAGCTCCGACAGCACGCCGCGAATCCGCAAGCCTTTGCTGCCGGGCAACACGGCCTCACCGCCACCGAGGAACAGTTCCCCGCGACCGTCGGCGAAATTGCTTGGCGGGGCCGCGAACGTGAAACTCGCCAGATCGCCGTAGCTGACCCAATAGCGCCGCTCGTCGCCCTGCAAAGTCATGCGGAACGTCGTGTCGCGCGCGGCATCGGCGGTCATGCCGAACGGTGCCGGCAAATCGACGGCCACGCCATTGAGGTTGGAATTGACCAGCAACTGGCTGTCGGCGCCATTGAGGGTCAATTGCAGTTGATAAGGGATCACGCCACTCACCGGCAGAGGCTGGGTCACCTTCAGCCAGTCGGTCAGTTTCTTCACCTCGACATGTCCCGACGCGGACACGCGAGTGTTGAGCTTGCCCGGGCTGCCATCGGCAAAAATCTGTGCGGTGACCGGTTTGTCGAATGCCCGCGCACTGATGTTCTGCCCGCTCAGGCCTTTGGCATTGTCGAAGCGGAAGTCACCTTTGAGCTGGGTCAGCTCCAGCGCCGGTTCGGCCAGTTTCAAGCGTGCCTTGGCCGTCTTGAAATCAACGAGGATCTTCGGTTCCTCGCCCTTGGCCAGCGGGATGTCCAGCTTCAACTTGCCTTGCAGGCTTCCCTCGCCTTCCCAGTTGGCGAAGGTTGCCCCGGTGCCGATCGGCGCTTCCTGGAGGATTTTCAGGCCATCGCCCAAACCGCCGGCAAATCCGCCATCGAGGAACAAATGAACGTTCTGCCCGGCAGGCACATGGGGAATGTTGACGTAGACATCGCTGACCTGAGTGTCGAGCAACTGGCCCTTGCTGGCCACAATCCGCACGCCGCTGTCTTCGACGAAGACATCGCCGCTGACCTTGCTGACATGGGGCCAGCCCGGCTGGAAGGCCAGTTCGGCATCGTGAACCTTGAAATACAGGCTGATGCTGCGATCCACGTCCGCGGCGCCGTGGTTGAGCGACCCCTGATACTGGAAGAAGCCTTGATCCACCGCGCCCTTGAGAATCGCCGTGCGCAGCCACTCGTCCAGCCCCGGGCTGAGGACCGCCGGCAAGTACTTGGCGGTGTAGCGACCGTCACCGTCCACCAGGCCGACCCGCAGGTCCATGTAGTCTTCCTGGGTGTGATCGAAATGCAGGCGAATCAGGAAGTCGCCGGCGATCTTGCCCTCCTCGCCCAACACTTTCAGATACGGCGCAATCAGGGTGAAACTTTCTTTGTCGAGTTTCCAGGTCAGCCGCGCATTGGCCTGAATGTACTGCCATGGCTTGGCGAAAATCGGGTCCAGGTGCAGCATGAAATCCTTGCTGTCCATGCGCAGTTCACCCTGTCCCAGGTCACCGCTGATACTGCCGCTGACATTTCGCGCAGCCGGCGCACCGTGATAGGCATCGAAGCCTACCTGGTCGAGGTTGGCGGCAAAACCGAACTTGCTGTCGTCGGTGGCATCGGGGCGGAAGTCGACCAGCACGTTACGCAGGCCACCCGTGACCTTGAGCCGCTCGACGGCCTTGGCAAAACCCTCCGGCAACGGTGCCAGGGCGTTGAGCAGCGGGGTCAGCGGAGTGAGATCAATCCGGTCAGCTTGCAGGTGCCAGAGCTCCTGGGCCTTATCAGTGGCCACGCTTTGCTTGAGCTGCAAATGCGTTTCCCAGCGGGTCTCTGCGAGATTCATCGCCAGGGAGTCCAGCGTCACCGAGGCGCCTTCGGCACTGCGCTGGAAGTAACCGTTCAGCGCCAGGTTGTTGATCTGGATCGGCTTGCGATCGGCGTAGGCACCTTTGAGTTGTGGCGCATTCAAGCGCACGGCCGCGTTTTGCAGCGTGCCTTTGCCCCAGGTCGCCCACAGCTCGCCACCGGCCTTGATCTCGGAGAAATTCCACTGCTGGCTCACGCGCTCGGGCAGCCACTTCGACCAGTCGCTTTGCGGCAGGCTCAGGTAGATCTCGGCTTCACCGTCCTTCCATTGACTGGCGCGGATGCGGGTACGCAGGCTCATGGCCACTGGCTGGCCGTCGGGCAGAGTCAGACGGGCGTCGAGTCGCTGCCGTGACGCCCCGACTTTCAGATTCAGGCCGACATAGGTCAGGGTCAGCGGCGACCGGGCAAACGGCTGCAAGGTCACCTGACTGTCGAGCACCGACAGTTGCTGGATCATCTGCATACGATTGAGCAACTGTTCCGGATCGGCAGGTTGGCCCTGCTGCCCCGGCAAACCCTCCAGAACCCATTGACCGTCGTCGCCTTCCTTGACGCTGATGCGCAGGCCGCTGAATTGCAGATGCGCGATACGTACCTGGCGTGCCAGCAGACTGGCCCAAAGATCCGGCACCGCACGCACCTGATCCAGGTGCAAGGCATTGGCGCCCTCGCCGACCGTCACGTCGCGGGCCATCAATATGGGGGCAAAACCACTCCAGTTGCCTTCGAGCTCGCCGATCTGCAGCGGCATGCCCAAGGCATCGCTGGCTTTGTTTTCGATGTCGGTACGGTACTCGGCGACCAGCGGCGTCAGCTCCCGGCCAAGGCTGACGTAGAGCGCCATCAAGACCAAAACCAACGCGCACAGGCCCAGACCCCAGCGGGTCAGTGCGGCCAAAATGCGTGTCAGACGGTCCATGTCAGGTGGCTCCCATGGCAAAAGTTTTGCAAAAAGCTGAGGCCAGCCGTTCTCGAACAATCAAAACCAAACGCTTCAGAGCAGCACCACGTCGTATTGTTCCTGGGAATACATGGTTTCCACCTGGAACCGAATGGTGCGCCCGATAAACCCTTCCAGCTCGGCGACGTTACCCGACTCTTCGTCGAGCAGGCGGTCCACCACTTTCTGGTTTGCCAATACACGATAGCCTTCCGCCTGATAGGCGCGAGCCTCACGGAGGATTTCGCGGAAGATTTCGTAGCAAACGGTTTCCGGTGTCTTGAGTTTCCCGCGTCCCTGACAGGCGTTGCACGGCTCGCACAACACTTGCTCAAGGCTTTCGCGGGTGCGCTTGCGGGTCATCTGCACCAGGCCCAGCTCGGTGATACCGATGATGTTGGTCTTGGCGTGATCGCGCTCCAGTTGCTTCTCGAGCGTGCGCAGCACCTGGCGCTGGTGCTCTTCATCCTCCATGTCGATGAAGTCGATGATGATGATCCCCCCGAGGTTGCGCAGGCGCAATTGGCGGGCGATAGCCGTCGCGGCTTCGAGGTTGGTCTTGAAGATGGTTTCTTCGAGGTTGCGATGGCCGACGAACGCCCCGGTGTTGACGTCGATGGTGCTCATGGCTTCCGCCGGATCGACCACCAGGTAACCGCCGGACTTGAGCGGCACCTTGCGTTCGAGGGCCTTCTGGATTTCGTCCTCGACGCCATACAGGTCGAAAATCGGCCGTTCGCCCGGGTAATGCTCCAGACGGTCGGCAATCTCGGGCATCAGTTCGGCGACGAATTGCGTGGTTTTCTGGAAGGTTTCCCGGGAGTCGATGCGGATCTTCTCGATCTTCGGGCTCACCAGGTCACGCAGGGTGCGCAGTGCCAGGCCGAGGTCTTCGTAGATCACGCTGGGCGCGCTGATGGTCTTGATCTGGGCGTTGATCTGGTCCCAGAGCCTGCGCAGGTAGCGGATGTCCATGAGGATTTCATCGGCACCGGCGCCTTCGGCTGCGGTGCGCAGGATGAAACCGCCGGCTTCCTTGATCCCTTCCTTGGCCACGCAATCGGTGACCACTTGCTTGAGTCGTTCGCGCTCGGCTTCGTCTTCGATCTTCAGGGAAATCCCGACATGGGCGGTGCGTGGCATGTACACCAGGTAACGCGAAGGAATCGACAGCTGGGTGGTCAACCGTGCGCCCTTGGAACCGATCGGGTCCTTGGTCACTTGCACCACCAGGCTCTGGCCTTCGTGCACCAGTGCACTGATGCTCTCGACCGTCGGGCCTTCACGCAGGGAAATTTCCGATGCATGAATGAACGCCGCACGATCCAGGCCGATATCGACAAATGCCGCCTGCATCCCCGGCAATACCCGCACGACCTTGCCTTTATAGATGTTGCCGACGATCCCGCGCTTTTGCGTACGTTCGACGTGGACCTCTTGCAGGACACCGTTTTCAACCACCGCCACGCGCGATTCCATCGGCGTGATGTTGATCAGGATCTCTTCACTCATGGCAGGGTCTCGTTCAGGCATGTTCACGATAATGGCCGCATCTGTTCAGAACGTTGCTTGGTGTGCGTTCCGGGGTTGCCAACAGGGTATGCCGAAATGGCCGAGCAGTTCCGCGGTTTCGCAAAGCGGCAGTCCGACCACCGCTGAATAACTTCCATCGAGCCCGGCGACAAACACCGCACCCAGTCCCTGAATGCCATAACCGCCCGCCTTGTCCCTTGGTTCGCCGCTGGCCCAGTAGGCTGCGGCCTCATCACGACTGATATCACGAAAACGCACGCGACTGGTGACAACCCGGGACTCGCAATGTTCGCCATCGAGCACGGCAATCGCGGTCAGGACTTCATGCTCACACCCTGACAACATCATCAGCATGGCGCAGGCATCCGCTTGATCAACCGGTTTGCCGAGAATTTTTCCATCGAGCACCACGGCGGTATCGGCGCCGAGCACACAGTACGCTTGTGCAGACACGACAACGCGGCGCCCGGCCTCGGCCTTGCCGCGCGCCAGACGCTCGACATACGCCGATGGGGATTCCAGGTTCAAAGGAGTTTCATCGATATCCGCACTGACGGCGGAGAACGGAACGCCGATCTGCGTAAGCAGTTCACGCCGACGCGGCGAGCCAGAGGCGAGGTACAACCGTTTCATCAAGACCTCTCCCTGTCTAATGCGTTATCGAATCAATTGATTTTGTAGCGTCGACGCAGTCCGCGCAAACCGAAACTGATCCAGGGCCAGAGCAATGCGCTGACCAGTGCCGGCAACACCAACGCCAGCGTCGGCTGACGATTGCCGGTCAGGGCACTGAGCCAGAGCTGCACAAGCTGGGCGAGGCCGAAGATCACCAGGATCACCAGGCTCTGCTGCCACATCGGGAACATCCGCAGACGTTGCTGCAGCGCCAGGACCAGATAGGTGATGAGGGTCAGGATCAAGGCGTTCTGACCCAGCAAGGTACCGTAGAGCACGTCTTCAGCCAGCCCCAGGCAAAACGCCGTCACCATCCCGACGGTCTGCGGCAGGTTCAACGCCCAGAATGCCAACAGCAGGCCGAGCCACAGCGGGCGCAGGATTTCCATGAATTGCGGCAAGGGTGAAACGCTGAGCAGCAGGCCGACGGCAAACGTCAGCCAGACCATCCAACCGTTTCGGGATGCTTTTACACCGCCCATTATTCTCTTCCCACTGGAGTGGCCGGCGCGGAGGCCGGCGGCTTGGCGGCAGGCTTCACGGCAGCGGGTTGCGCCGCCGGCGGTTTAGCCGCCGCAGGATGCGTGGCCGCAGGCTTGGCTGGCGTGGTGGCTGGCTTGGCTGGCGCAGTGGTCGCAGGCGCCGCCGTGGCAGGGGTCGCCGGTACGGCGGCCGATGCAGCGGGAACTACCGGGGTGACCAGTTTCGGAACAGTCGCCGGAATGATCGGCCCACCGCCCTGCGCGTCCAGGCTTTCCTGAGCCTGGGCGGCGTCGTTGGCGCGCTCTTCCGGAGTACGGGTGTCGCTGAACACCAGCAACAGGTAGCGACTGCGGTTCAATGCGGCGGTCGGTACCGCGCGGACGATGGCGAACGGCTGGCCGGAATCGTGGATCACTTCCTTGACCGTCGCTACCGGGTAGCCTGCCGGAAAACGCTGACCGAGACCGGAGCTGACGAGCAAGTCGCCTTCCTTGATGTCGGCGGTGTCAGCCACGTGACGCAACTCCAGGCGCTCCGGGTTGCCGGTACCGCTGGCAATCGCCCGCAGACCGTTACGGTTTACCTGTACGGGAATGCTGTGCGTGGAATCGGTCAGCAGCAGAACGCGGGAGGTATAAGGCATCAGCTCCACCACCTGCCCCATCAGGCCACGGGCATCGAGCACCGGCTGGCCGAGGACCACGCCGTCGCGCTCACCTTTATTGATGATGATGCGATGGGTGAAGGGGTTGGGGTCCATGCCGATCAACTCGGCCACTTCGACCTTTTCATTGACCAGGGCCGAAGAGTTGAGCAACTCGCGCAGCCGAACGTTCTGCTCGGTCAGGGAGGCAAGCTTCTGCATGCGCCCCTGCAACAGCAGGTTTTCGCTTTTGAGTTTTTCGTTTTCGGCGACGAGCTCGGTCCGGCTGCCAAACTGACTGGCAACGCCTTCCCACAGTCGTCCGGGCAGGTCGGTGATCCAGTAGGCGTCCATCAGCACCAGCGACATCTGGCTGCGTGCGGGCTTGAGCAGACTGAAACGGGCATCGACCACCATCAGCGCGACCGATAGCACGACCAGCACCAACAGGCGCACGCCCAATGAAGGGCCCTTGGTGAAAAGCGGTTTAATAAGCCGCTCCTCCCAGGCAAATGTTCTGTTTTTTCATACGGCAGCAATCCGGCCTGGATGCAGACTGACAGAAGATAAACGCGAACAGGCAGCACTGCAAAGTGCCGCCTGCGCGCTCAACAGCATAGAGGCAATCCGGCGACTTATTCGCTGGAAAGCAGGTCCATGGTGTGTTTATCCATCATTTCCAATGCACGGCCACCGCCGCGAGCAACGCAGGTCAGCGGGTCTTCGGCAACGATCACCGGCAGACCGGTTTCCTGGGCCAGCAATTTGTCCAGGTCACGCAGCAGGGCGCCACCACCGGTCAGCACCAGGCCACGCTCGGCGATGTCGGAAGCCAGTTCCGGCGGCGATTGCTCCAGGGCGCTTTTCACGGCCTGAACGATGGTTGCCAGGGACTCTTGCAGAGCCTCCAGCACTTCGTTGGAGTTCAGGGTGAATGCGCGTGGAACGCCTTCGGCCAGGTTACGGCCACGAACGTCGACTTCGCGAACTTCTCCGCCCGGGTAGGCAGTACCGATTTCCTGCTTGATGCGCTCGGCGGTGGATTCGCCGATCAGGCTGCCGTAGTTGCGACGCACATAGGTGATGATCGCTTCGTCGAAGCGGTCGCCGCCAACGCGCACGGATTCGGCGTAGACCACACCGTTCAGGGAGATCAGCGCGATTTCGGTGGTACCACCACCGATATCCACGACCATCGAACCGCGGGCTTCTTCAACCGGCAGGCCGGCACCGATCGCAGCGGCCATCGGCTCTTCGATCAGGAACACTTCACGGGCACCGGCACCGAGGGCCGATTCACGGATGGCACGACGCTCGACCTGGGTGGATTTGCATGGAACGCAGATCAACACGCGAGGGCTAGGCTGCAGGAAGCTGTTTTCGTGAACCTTGTTGATGAAGTACTGCAGCATCTTTTCGCAGACGCTGAAGTCGGCGATCACGCCGTCCTTCATCGGACGAATGGCAGCAATGTTGCCCGGGGTCCGGCCGAGCATGCGCTTGGCTTCGGTGCCGACAGCAACGACACTTTTCTGGTTACCGTGTGTCCGAATGGCCACAACGGAGGGCTCATTCAGGACGATACCGCGCTCGCGCACGTAAATAAGGGTGTTGGCAGTGCCCAGGTCAATGGAAAGATCGCTGGAAAACATGCCACGCAGTTTCTTGAACATGGGAAAGGGACCCTAGGCAACGCGTGGGTAAAAAAGTGCGGCAAACTCTAACAACGACAGGGATTTTGGGCAAGGCGCCAATATGTTAAATTGGCCGCTTTTCTGTGCACCAAGCCCCACAATCGCGGCCTTATGACCGTAGAAGTGCGGTAGTGTTCCGACAATCTAACACACGGACGCCGTCCGTTTTGTTTTCCACTGGAGAATCCCAATGGCGCTTGAACGCTCCGACGTGGAAAAAATCGCTCATCTGGCCTGCCTTGGCCTCAATGATGCCGATCTTCCACACATCACTTCGGCCCTCAACAGCATTCTCGGGCTGGTCGACGAAATGCAGGCGGTCAATACCGACGGTATCGAACCGCTGGCCCACCCACTGGAAGCCAGCCAGCGCCTGCGCGCAGACGTCGTGACCGAGACCAATCACCGCGAGGCCTACCAGTCCATCGCACCAGCGGTCGAAAACGGCCTGTACCTGGTTCCGAAAGTCATCGACTAAAGGGAAAGAGCCTGCAATGCATCAATTGACTCTGGCCGAGATCGCCCGCGGACTCGCCGATAAAAAGTTTTCCTCCGAAGAGCTGACCAAAGTCCTGCTGGCGCGCATCGCTCAGCTCGATCCACAGCTCAACAGCTTCATCAGCCTCACCGAAGACCTGGCCCTGACGCAGGCGAAAGCCGCTGACGCCCGCCGTGCCAATGGTGAGAGCGGTGCCCTGCTCGGTGCGCCGATCGCCCACAAGGACCTGTTCTGCACCCAGGGCATTCGCACCAGCTGCGGCTCGAAGATGCTCGACAACTTCAAGGCGCCGTACGACGCCACCGTGGTCGCCAAGCTGGCCGCTGCCGGCGCCGTGACCCTGGGCAAGACCAACATGGACGAATTCGCCATGGGTTCGGCCAACGAGTCGAGCTACTACGGTGCGGTCAAAAACCCGTGGAGCCTGGAACACGTACCGGGCGGTTCGTCCGGCGGTTCGGCGGCGGCAGTTGCCGCTCGTCTGTTGCCTGCGGCCACCGGCACCGACACGGGCGGCTCCATTCGTCAGCCCGCTGCGTTGACCAACCTGACCGGCCTGAAACCGACGTACGGTCGCGTTTCGCGCTGGGGCATGATCGCTTACGCCTCCAGCCTCGATCAGGGCGGCCCGATGGCACGCACGGCCGAAGACTGCGCAATATTGTTGCAAGGTATGGCCGGCTTCGATCCGAACGACTCCACCAGCATCGATGAACCCGTGCCGGACTACAGCGCCAGCCTCAACGGCTCGCTGCAAGGCCTGCGCATCGGCGTGCCGAAGGAGTACTTCAGCGCCGGTCTCGACCCGCGCATCGCCGAGTTGATCCACAACAGCGTCAAGGCGCTGGAAAAGCTCGGCGCCGTGATCAAGGAAATCAGCCTGCCGAACATGCAGCACGCGATTCCTGCGTACTACGTGATCGCCCCGGCAGAAGCTTCGTCCAACCTGTCGCGTTTCGACGGCGTGCGCTTCGGCTATCGCTGCGAAGATCCGAAAAACCTCGAAGACCTGTACAAGCGTTCCCGTGGCGAAGGCTTCGGCCCGGAAGTGCAGCGCCGGATTATGGTCGGCGCCTATGCACTGTCGGCCGGTTACTACGACGCCTACTACCTGAAGGCGCAGAAGATCCGTCGCTTGATCAAGAACGACTTCATGGCAGCCTTCAATGAGGTCGACATCATCCTCGGCCCAACCACGCCGAACCCGGCCTGGAAGCTCGGCGCCAAGAACAGCGACCCGGTCGCTGCCTACCTGGAAGACGTCTACACCATCACCGCCAACCTCGCCGGCCTGCCGGGCCTGTCGATGCCGGCCGGTTTTGTCGACGGCCTGCCGGTCGGCGTGCAATTGCTCGCTCCGTATTTCCAGGAAGGTCGCCTGTTGAACGTTGCCCACCAGTATCAGTTGAACACTGACTGGCACACCCGCACCCCAACCGGCTTCTGAGGAGACACACATGCAATGGGAAGTCGTGATCGGGCTGGAGATTCACACCCAGCTCACCACCCGGTCGAAAATCTTTTCCGGTAGTTCCACCACCTTCGGTTCCGAGCCGAACACCCAGGCCAGCCTGGTAGACCTGGGCATGCCCGGCGTGCTGCCGGTGCTGAACCAGGAAGCGGTGCGCATGGCGGTGATGTTCGGCCTGGCGATTGACGCCGAGATCGGCCAGCACAACGTGTTCGCCCGTAAAAACTATTTCTACCCGGACCTGCCCAAGGGCTACCAGATCAGCCAGATGGAATTGCCGATCGTCGGCAAGGGCCACCTGGACATCGCCATGGAAGACGGCACGATCAAACGTGTCGGCGTGACCCGTGCGCACCTGGAAGAAGACGCCGGTAAAAGCCTGCACGAAGAGTTCAACGGTGCCACCGGCATCGACCTGAACCGTGCCGGCACGCCGCTGCTGGAAATCGTTTCCGAGCCGGACATGCGCAGCGCCAAGGAAGCCGTGGCCTACGTCAAGACCATCCACGCACTGGTGCGCTACCTGGGTATCTGCGACGGCAACATGGCCGAAGGCTCGCTGCGTTGCGACTGCAACGTGTCGATCCGTCCGAAAGGCCAGGTCGAATTCGGCACCCGCTGCGAGATCAAGAACGTCAACTCGTTCCGCTTCATCGAGAAGGCGATCAACAGCGAAATCCAGCGTCAGATCGAATTGATCGAAGACGGCGGCAAGGTGATCCAGCAGACCCGCCTGTACGATCCGAACAAGGACGAAACCCGTCCGATGCGCAGCAAAGAGGAAGCCAACGACTACCGTTACTTCCCCGATCCGGACCTGCTGCCTGTCGTCATCGAGAACTCGTTCCTCGACGACGTGCGCGCCACCCTGCCGGAATTGCCACCGCAGAAACGCGAGCGTTTCCAGGAGCAGTTCGGCCTGTCGGTCTACGACGCCAGCGTCCTGGCCACCAGCCGCGAGCAAGCGGATTACTTCGAGAAAGTCGCGAGCATCGGCGGCGACGCCAAACTGGCGGCGAACTGGGTGATGGTCGAGTTGGGCAGCCTGCTCAACAAACAAGGCCTGGATATCGAAGAGTCGCCGGTTTCCGCCGAACTTCTGGGCGGCATGCTGCTGCGCATCAAGGACAACACCATCTCCGGCAAGATCGCCAAGGTGGTGTTTGAAGCGATGGCCAACGGTGAAGGCAGCGCGGACGAGATCATCGACAAGCGCGGCCTCAAGCAAGTGACCGACACCGGCGCCATCTCGGCGGTGCTGGACGAAATGCTCGCGGCCAACGCCGAGCAGGTCGAGCAATACCGCGCGGCAGACGAAGCCAAGCGCGGCAAGATGTTCGGCTTCTTCGTCGGCCAGGCCATGAAAGCCTCCAAAGGCAAGGCCAACCCGCAACAGGTCAACGAACTGCTCAAAAGCAAGCTCGAAGGCTGATGAGGATGGAGCCAGTTTTGAAGTCTGGCTCTACCCCCTGTGGGAGCGAGCTTGCTCGCGATGGCGGTCCGGCACTCAACGATGAGTTGACTGTCAGAACGCTATCGCGAGCAGGCTCGCTCCCACAATTGTTTCGGGAAACCTTCGAATGAAACGTCTACTCGGCGCCTGCGCCCTTCTCTCGCTCCTGGCCGGTTGCGCCAGCACCGACACCGTCGATCCGCACGGCTACGACAAAACCGGCGTAGCTTCGTACTACGGCGCCAAACACCAAGGCAAACGCACCGCCAACGGCGAGCGTTTCAACATGAATTCCATGACCGCCGCCCATCGCCAGCTACCCTTTGGTACACGGGTGAAGGTCACCAATCTGAACAACGACAAATCCTGCGTGGTACGCATCAATGATCGCGGGCCACACACCCGTGGCCGCCTGATCGACTTGTCCAAAGAAGCCGCCGAGCGCCTGGGCATGCTGCGCAGCGGCACCGCGCGGGTTCGCGTGCAAGCCCTCGACGACTGACCGATGGAGCCCCGACCATTTTCGGATTAGCCGATTTACCCCTGATCAACCTGATCGAATTGCTCAGCGGATTGCTCCTGCTGATTGTCGGCGCCGAATTGATGGTGCGCGCCGCCGTACGCATTGCCGCGCGACTGCACATACGGCCACTGATCATCGGCCTGACCATCGTCGCCCTCGGCAGCAGTGCACCGCAGATGGCGGTCAGCCTGCAAGCGACCCTGGCGCACAACGCCGACATCGCCGTCGGCAGCGTGATCGGCAGCAGCATTTTCAACATTCTCGTCACGCTCGGATTGTCGGCGCTGATCATTCCTTTGCGGGTTTCCCGGCAACTGGTGCGCCTGGATATTCCGTTGATGATCGGCGCCAGCCTGCTGGTGTTCGTACTCGCCTGGAACGAAGAGCTGACCCGCGCCGACGGTGTGATGTTGCTGACCGCACTGGCCGTTTACCTGGGCTTGCTGCTGCGTCAGTCACGGCATTCGGGACGGCCGGTTTCGAGCCACGACCACCACAGCGAGGCGCCATGGCTGAGCAGCCTGCTGATGATCGTCGCCGGGTTGGCGATGCTGGTGTACGCCGGGCACTTGTTGCTGGGTGCCGCCGTTGCGGTTGCCACCGACCTTGGGCTGTCGGAACGGATCATCGGCCTGACCATCGTCGCCGTCAGCACCTCACTGCCCGAACTCGCCACTTCGTTGATCGCGGCAATACGCGGCGAGCGTGATATCGCCGTGGGCAACGTGATTGGCAGCAACCTGTTCAACCTCCTGGGCGTGCTCGGCTTTACTGCGCTGGTGGCGCCGTCGCCGCTGTCGGTGTCGCCCAACGCCCTGGATTTCGACCTGCCGGTGATGCTCGGCGTCGCGATACTGTGCCTGCCGCTGTTCTACACCGGCTACCGGGTGACCCGCGCCGAAGGCCTGCTGTTCCTGGGTTTGTACCTGGCGTATGGGCTGCACGTGGTGTCGTTCACCACCGGCATGCCACTGGCCGGCAAGCTCGAACACTTGATGCTGTTTTTCGTCCTGCCGGCGCTGGTGGCATTTTTGCTGTTCACGTCGCTACGCGCCTGGCGTCGCCAACACCATAAAAAGGAAGTCCCATGACCGAGAATAAAAAATCCGGCGTTGAAGTCCGTCGCCAAGTGATGGGCGACGCCTTCGTCGACCGCGCACTGGGCAATGCCACCGAGTTCACCCAGCCGCTGCAGGATTTCGTCAACGAGCACGCCTGGGGCGGCGTGTGGAATCGCGAAGGCCTGCCATTGAAAACCCGCAGCCTGATCACCCTCGCCGCCCTGACTGCACTCAAATGCCCGCAGGAACTGAAAGGCCATGTGCGCGGCGCGCTGAACAACGGCTGCACTGTGGATGAGATTCGCGAGGCGCTGCTGCATTGTGCGGTGTATGCCGGTGTGCCGGCGGCGATCGATGCGTTTCGGGCGGCGCAGGAAGTGATCGACAGCTATCAGAAAGCCGACTAGATCCACCCACCCCACTGCAACAGGAAGATCCCGATGTTGGTGGTGACCGCCGCCATCAGCGTGGTGATCACGATGATCGCCGCCGCCAGTTCATGATTGCCATCGGCCGCCCGGGCCATGACAAAACTGGCCGCGGCGGTCGGGCTGCCAAAGTACAGAAACAGAATCCCCAGCTCCGCCCCACGAAAACCCCACAGCCACGCACCGAGCGTCGCCAGAATCGGCAGGCCGAGCATTTTCACCAGGCTCGAACTAAGCGCCATCGAACCGCTTTTACGCATCGCCGCCAGCGACAGCGTGCCGCCAATGCAGATCAACGCCAGCGGCAAAGTGGTTTGCGCCAGATACTGGCCGGACGTCTCCAGCCATCCCGGCAGGCCGATCTTGAATAAGGCGAACGGTGCGGCCGCAATCACGCTGATGATCAGCGGGTTGCTGAACACGCTTTTGCAGATGCTCCACGGATCGGACTTGATCACCGGGCTGTACACCGCCAGCACGATGGTCGAGAGGGTGTTGTAGAACAGGATCACCAGCGCGGCCAGGATCGCCCCGAGGGAAATCCCGTAGTCGCCGTACATGCTTGCCGCCAGCGCCAGGCCGATGACCCCGTTGTTACCGCGAAAGGCGCCCTGGGTGTAGATTCCGCGATCTTCGCGCGGGCACTTCCAGATTGCCCAGCCCCAGGCAATGGCAAAGCACACCAGGGTCGCGAGAGAGAAATAAATCAGCAGCGCCGGCTGCAACGCCGCGTGCAGGTCGGCGTGCAGGATGCCCAGAAACAGCAACGCCGGCATGGTGACGTTGAACACCAGTGCCGACGCGGTGTGGATGAAGTTGTCGTTGATCCAGTCGATGCGTTTGAGCAACACCCCGAGAAACAGCATGGCGAACACCGGTGCGGTGATGTTCAGGGTTTCGAGGAAAATTGCCAGCATGCCGGGGGTAACCTTGGTGGGCGTCGTTAGGTGCCTAATGATAAGCCACTGAGGACATCGCCGTCTGGTATACCGCTATCGCGGGCAAGCCCGCTCCCACAGGATCCTCGGTGTCATTGCGTTTCATGCAACGCAGAAGATCCCTGTGGGAGCTGGCTTGCCAGCGATGCAGACGACGCGGTCTTACGTGATCGGCGCCGGGTTGAACAGGGTGATGTCGTTATGCAGCTTGTGCTGCTCGGCCCACGTCTGTTTCTTGCCGCTGGCCACATCCAGATAGAAGTGGAACAGCTCCCAACCCAGCTCCTCGATCGATGCGCGCCCGGTGGCAATGCGCCCGGCATCGATGTCGATCAAGTCCGGCCAGCGCTGCGCCAGTTCGGTCCGGGTCGAAACCTTCACCACCGGTGCCATGGCCAGCCCGTAAGGCGTACCGCGACCGGTGGTGAACACGTGCAGGTTCATCCCCGCCGCCAATTGCAGCGTTCCGCAGACAAAGTCGCTGGCCGGGGTCGCGCAGAAGATCAGGCCTTTACGCTTGAAACGCTCGCCAGGGCCAAGCACGCCATTGATCGCGCTGCTGCCGGACTTGACGATCGAGCCAAGGGACTTCTCGACAATGTTCGACAACCCGCCCTTCTTGTTGCCAGGCGTGGTGTTGGCACTGCGATCCGCTTCACCTTTGGCCAGATAGCGATCGTACCAGTCCATTTCCCGCACCAGTTCCTGGGCGACGTCCTGGTTTTCCGCGCGGGAGGTCAACAGATAAATGGCATCGCGCACTTCGGTGACTTCGGAGAACATCACCGTCGCACCGGCTCGCAACAGCAGGTCCGAGGCATATCCGAGTGCCGGGTTGGCGGTGATGCCGGAAAACGCATCACTACCGCCGCACTGCATGCCGAGGATCAGCTCGGACGCCGGCACGGTTTCCCGACGGCGTTGATCGAGCTTCTTCAAACGGGTTTCGGCCAGCGCCATGATCTGCTCGATCATCTCGGTGAAGCCGTGGCTGGAGTCCTGCAAGCGGTACAGCCATGGCTCGCTGAGATCCACCGAGCTGTCGTTCTCATGCATCACCTGCCCGGCCTGCAATTTCTCGCAGCCCAAGCTGATCACCAGCGCTTCGCCGCCCAGGTTCGGGTTGCGCGCCAGATTGCGCACGGTGCGGATCGGGATATACGCATCGGTGGCGGTGATGGCCACACCGCAGCCGTAGCTGTGGGTCAGCGCCACCACGTCATCGACGTGCGGGTACTTGGGCAGCAATTCGTCCTTGATGCGCTTGACCGCATGATCCAGCACCCCGGTCACGCATTGCACAGTAGTGGTGATGCCGAGAATGTTGCGCGTACCGACGGTGCCGTCGGCATTGCGATAACCCTCGAAGGTGAAGCCTTCCAGCGGTGCCTGCGCGGCTGGCACATCGGTGGACAGCGGCAGGCTGTCCAGCGGCGGTGCGGTAGGCATGCGCAGTTGATCTTCCTTGACCCAGCTGCCGCGGGGAATCGGCTGCAGGGCATAGCCAATGACCTGCCCGTAACGAATCACCTGGCCACCCTCGGGAATGTCTTCCAGGGTGACCTTGTGGCTCTGTGGCACGAAGTCCACGGTGACCAGGCCGTCCGAAAATTCGGTACCGGCCGGTACGCCCTGATCGTTGACCACGATCACTACGTTATCCCGCTCGTGCAGGCGGATGTAGCGCGGCGAGTCTGAATGTTCAATCAACTGCATGACGCCGCTCCTCAGGAATGCGCTTGAGACAATTTGCCAGGGGCTTCAGAACCGTTCGCTGGCGGCTCCTTGAGCACCACACGCTTGATCGGGCCGACGATGACCAGATAGCTGAACACCGCGACCAAAGCGTTGCAACCGACAAACACCAGTGCCCACTTGAACGAACCGGTGGAGCTGATGATGTAGCCGATCACGATCGGGGTGGTGATGGATGCAATGTTACCGAAGGTATTGAACAAGCCGCCGCTCAGACCGGCGATCTGCTTCGGCGAAGTATCCGACACCACGGCCCAGCCCAGTGCGCCCACGCCTTTGCCGAAGAAGGCCAGGGCCATGAAGCCGACCACCATCCACTCAACGTCGACGTAGTTACAGGCCACGATGCTGCTGGAAACCAGCAGGCCGGCAATGATCGGCGCCTTGCGGGCGAAGGTCAGGGAATGGCCTTTGCGCAGCAGGTAATCGGAAATCACCCCGCCGAGCACTCCACCGATGAAGCCGCAGATCGCCGGCAACGAGGCAATGAAACCGGCCTTGAGGATGGTCATGCCGCGTTCCTGGACCAGGTACACCGGGAACCAGGTCAGGAAGAAGTAAGTGATGCCATTGATGCAGTATTGGCCCAGGTATACGCCAAGCATCATGCGATTGGTCAGCAACTGACGGATGTAGTCCCACTTCGGACCGTCGGCCTTCTTGCCTTTGCCCTTGTCCTGGTCCATGTCGACCATGCCGCCGTTGTCGGCGATGTGCTTGAACTCGGCGTCGTTGATCATCGGGTGCTGGCGCGGGCTGTAGATCACTTTCAGCCAGATGCCCGAGAAGATGATGCCGATCACGCCCATGACGATGAACACGTGCTGCCAGCCGAAGCTGTAGACGATCCAGCCCATCAGCGGTGCGAACAGCACGGTGGCGAAGTACTGCGCCGAGTTGAAGATCGCCGAGGCCGTACCGCGTTCAGCGGTCGGGAACCAGGCCGCGACGATGCGCGCGTTGCCGGGGAAGGATGGCGCTTCGGCCAGGCCCACCAAAAAGCGCAGCATGAACAGCGCAACCACTGCCGTGGACATGCCGAACTCGCCGACATAACCCTGCAGGACGGTGAACAGCGACCAGGTGAAGATGCTCAACGCGTAGATTTTTTTCGAACCGAAACGGTCCAGCAGCCAGCCGCCAGGGATTTGCCCGGCCACGTAGGCCCAACCGAATGCGGAGAAGATGTAGCCGAGGGTAACGGCGTCAATGCCGAGGTCTTTCTGCAGGCTGGAGCCGGCGATTGCGATGGTAGCCCGGTCGGCGTAGTTGATCGTGGTCACGAGGAAAAGCATGAGCAGGATCAAATAGCGGACGTGAGTCGGCTTGGTCGATTGCATGTAGATGTACTCCCACTGATTATTTTTATGCGGGGTGAATCTTTGGTGTTTCCTTGTAGGAGCGAGCCTGCTCGCGATGGAGGTTAACGATGACGCGGGGCATCAGGTTTACCGCCGCGACCTCTGGACCATCGCGAGCAGGGCTCGCTCCTACAGGGATGTTGCGTTTTACAAACCGATATAAGAGGTCTTCACCACGGTGTAGAACTCTTGCGCATAGCGACCTTGCTCACGTGATCCATAGGATGAACCTTTACGCCCACCGAACGGAACGTGGTAATCCACACCGGCGGTCGGCAGGTTGACCATCACCATCCCGGCCTGGGAGTGGCGCTTGAAGTGGTTGGCGTACTTCAGCGAGGTGGTGGCGATGCCCGCCGACAGCCCGAACTCGGTGTCGTTGGCCATGGCCAGCGCAGCTTCGTAATCGGCAACGCGGACGATGTTGGCCACGGGGCCGAAGATCTCTTCCTGGCTGATGCGCATCGACGCTTCACTGTCGGCAAACAGGGTTGGCGCGAGGAAGTAACCCTCGGTGTCGCACGTCACCAGACCACCGCCGCTGACCAGGCGTGCACCTTCGGACTGGCCGATGTCGATGTACTTCATGTCCTGCTCAAGCTGCGCTTGCGAGACCACCGGACCGATGTCGGTGCCGGCCTTCAGCGCGTGGCCGACCTTGATCGACTTCATGCGCTCGGCCATGGCTTCGACGAATTGGTCGTGGATGCCGGCAGTGACGATGAAGCGGCTCGACGCGGTGCAACGCTGGCCGGTGGAGTAGAACGCGCTCTGCACCGACAGCTCGACCGCTTGCTTGAGGTCCGCGTCGTCGAGAATGATCTGCGGGTTCTTGCCGCCCATTTCCAGCTGCACCTTGGCCTGGCGCGACACGCAGCTCACGGCGATCTGACGACCGACACCCACGGAACCGGTGAAGCTGATGCCGTCGACTTTCGGGCTATGGACCAGCGCATCGCCAACCACACGACCGCTGCCCATCACCAGGTTGAACACACCGGCCGGGAAGCCAGCACGGGAGATGATTTCGGCCAGGGCCCAGGCGCAACCCGGTACCAGGTCCGCAGGCTTGAGCACGACGCAGTTGCCGTAGGCCAGGGCCGGAGCGATTTTCCAGGCAGGGATGGCAATCGGGAAGTTCCACGGGGTGATCAGACCGACCACGCCCAGGGCTTCGCGAGTGACTTCAACGTTGACGCCAGGACGCACCGACGGCAGGTAATCGCCGGACAGGCGCAGGCATTCACCGGCGAAGAACTTGAAGATGTTACCGGCGCGGGTCACTTCGCCGATGGCTTCAGGCAGGGTCTTGCCCTCTTCCCGGGCCAACAGGGTGCCGAGCTCTTCGCGACGGGCGAGGATTTCAGTGCCGACTTTGTCCAGGGAATCGTGACGAGCCTGAATGCCGGAAGTGGACCAGGCCGGGAACGCGGCGCGGGCGGCGTCGATGGCGGCGTTGACCTGAGCCAGATCAGCCTTGGCGTAGTCGCCGATGGTGTCGCTCAGCTCGGACGGGTTGATGTTGGCCGAGTAATCGCCACCGGCAACCCATTCGCCATTGATGTAGTTATCGAAACGCTTTGCATCTGCCACTTTGAGATCTCCTCACGCAAAAAGCCGCCGATCGCCCGGCGGCCCTGGTTTATCGGGTGTTACTGCGCGCCCTGCTTGTCGATCAGCGCGGCGAGCATTTCGTACTCTTCAGCGGTCAGATCGGTCAGCGGCGCACGCACCGGACCTGCGTCGTAACCGGCAATTTTTGCCCCGGCCTTGACGATGCTCACGGCATAACCGGACTTGCGGTTACGGATGTCCAGGTACGGCAGGAAGAAGTCGTCGATGATCTTGCCGACGGTGGCGTGATCTTCGCGGGCAATGGCGTGGTAGAAGTCCATCGCGGTTTTCGGGATGAAGTTGAACACCGCCGAGGAGTAGACCGGCACGCCCAGTGCCTTGTAGGCCGCGGCGTAGACTTCGGCGGTCGGCAAGCCGCCCAGGTAGCTGAAGCGATCACCGAGGCGGCGACGGATCGACACCATCAACTCGATATCACCCAGACCGTCCTTGTAACCGATCAGGTTCGGGCAGCGCTCGGCCAGACGCTCCAGCAGAGGGGCGGTCAGGCGGCAGACGTTACGGTTGTAGACCACCACGCCGATGTTGACCGATTTGCACACGGCTTCAACGTGGGCGGCAACGCCGTCCTGGCTGGCTTCGGTCAGGTAGTGTGGCAGCAGCAACAGGCCTTTGGCGCCCAGACGCTCGGCTTCCTGAGCGTACTCGATGGCCTGACGGGTCGAACCGCCCACGCCGGCCAGAATCGGCACGCTGGTCGCGCAGGTGTCGACGGCAGTCTTGATGATTTCCGAATATTCGCTGGCCGCCAGGGAGAAGAACTCACCGGTGCCGCCTGCGGCGAACAGTGCCGAGGCGCCGTATGGGGCCAGCCATTCGAGACGCTTGATGTAGCCAGCGCGGTTGAAATCGCCCTGGGCATTGAAATCGGTGACCGGGAAAGACAGCAGACCGGAAGAGAGGATGGACTTCAGTTCTTGTGGATTCATTATTCGAACACCCTGGATAACGACGTTGTGTGAGTAAACGGTTCAGCCTGCGCTGAAGTTGTAGGTCATCGTACAACTTAAAATACAACCGTCAACTGCATTTCATCGCCATCCGCGAATTTTGTGTCAGAACGGGGTTTTCTTGCCTAGATATCTGATCGATGATCGGAATAACTGAATACACGCGCGGCTTGAGACTTATGAAAGTGATACGTTATCAGATGATAGAAACGGGATCACCGGCGGTGGCGAGATCAAATGTGAAGCGAGTTTGGTGACGAAAGCGGTATGTCAGTCGACACCGCAAAAAGCTACCGTTCATCGAAACTGTAATTTCTGACAGTATCGCCACCTCAATGAGGCACTTAGAGTCAGCGCAAGCCAGGAGGTTTTGGATTAGCAGGCAAGAGGGCTGCTTGAGACTTCAGGGTGGAAAAACACTAACTGTTACGCACATTCCAAGGGGTACAACATGCCAAGCAATGTCACTTTCAACTTGAAAGGGGAAAACCAACCCCGAGTTCTCTCAACGGAAACCAATCGCTTAGACACTATCAACGTAGGCAACACATTGGTAATGGATAGCGGTGCGTCGGGCATCGTCACCAAGAAAATTTACAAACTGCATACAAACGGTGAGGTGGATATTGAGGTTGTAGTGGAATGAACTAGGGACTGAACCCTGCCCTGAAAAACCACTGCCTCGGTAACCCTTGGCAGTGGTCTTTTTGTTATCCCCGCTGCATCTCAGCCTCTTCATGCGCATGACGCAACCGCTCGCGGCTGTTGGTCAGGTGCAGGCGCATCGCCGCACGGGCCGCATCGGAATCCTGGCGGGCAATGGCGTCGTAGATTTCTTCGTGCTCACGGCTCAGGCGACCCATGTAGTGCTGCTGGTCGTCATGGGCCAGGCGCGCCGAGTTCAGCCGTGTGCGCGGAATGATGCTGGTACCCAGGTGGGTCATGATGTCGGTGAAGTAGCGGTTGCCGGTGGACAGCGCGATTTCGAGGTGGAAGGCGAAGTCCGAAGCCACCGCGTCACTGGCGTGAGCGGCGCTTTCATTCAACGCATCCAGGGCGGCGCGCATGTTGGCCAGTTGCTCCGGGCTGCGGCGTTGCGCTGCCAGCCCGGCAGATTCCACTTCCAAACTGATGCGCAGTTCCAGGATCGCCAGTACGTCACGCAAGGTCACCACGGTCGCCGGGTCGATACGAAAACCGCTCGGGCTCGGCGTGTCGAGCACGAAGGTGCCGATGCCGTGGCGGGTTTCCACCTGGCCGGCCGCCTGCAACCGGGATATGGCTTCGCGCACCACCGTGCGGCTGACACCATGGGCATCCATGATCGCCGACTCGGTGGGCAGCTTGTCGCCACGTTTCAGATGACCGTCGCGGATCTGCTCGGACAGCACCGTCACCAGTTCCTGAGCGAGGCTGCGGCGCTTGCGAGGGAGGCGTGGTGTGTCGTTGAGGATTTCCATGGTGAACATCTGTCTCGAAAAGTTCGGCGGCTGAAAGCGCATCATAGCGCAACGCGGTTGTACGATCACCTCGCCTCTGTAGGAGCTGGCTTGCCAGCGATGGCCGTAACGCGGTCTATCTGTGGAACCGCGTTATCGTTCATCGCTGGCAAGCCAGCTCCTACAGGGGGTGTGACGTTTTATGCAGTCACGGTCTGATCCACCAGGTGGCCATTCTCGATACGAATGTGCCGCGGATGGAAACGCTTCAGACTGCTGCGATGGCCGACGCTGACAATGCTCAGCCCCGGCAACTGATCGATCAGCGCCTGATACAGCGTGGCCTCATCCTCTTCGTCCATCGCCGAAGTCGCTTCGTCCATGTACAGCCATTGCGGTGCATAAAGCAGCGCACGGGCAAACGCCAGGCGCTGCTGCTCTCCCGGCGACAACATGCGCTGCCAGTGGTTGGCTTCGTCGAGACGGGCAATCAGGTGCGGCAAGCGGCAGGTTTCCAGCACCTGCACGTAGCGTTCCTGCGGATAGGTATCGCCGGGCTGTGGATAACTGAGCACGTCACGCAGGGTACCGATCGGCAAATAGGGTTTTTGCGGCAGGAACAGGTAGCGTGCCGACGGCAGGCGAATACTGCCGTGGCCGGCCGGCCACAGATGTCCCATCGCCCGCAGAAGGGTCGACTTGCCGCTGCCGGAACGACCGCTGAGCATCACACGGTCGCCCTCCTCCACGGTCATGTCGGCGTTGGTCAACAGATGGCGACCGTCAGCCAGGTCGAGGCCGAGGTTGTGCACCTTCAGAACGGAGCCTGAATTCTGTACGTCGATGGCCGGCGCACGTTCTTCGTTATCGGTCATGGCCTGGTGGAAGCTCAACAGACGATCGCAGGTGGCGCGCCAGGAGGCGAGGCTCTGGTACGCACTGATAAACCAGCTGAAGCTTTCCTGCACATTGCCGAACGCCGAGCTGATCTGCATCAGTTCGCCGAGTTCGATCTTGCCGGCGAGGTAACGCGGCGAGGCAACGATGAACGGGAAAATGATGGCAGCCTGGCTGTAACCGGCAGTGAAGAACGTCAGGCGCTTGGACACCTTCATGATGTCCCAGAAGTTATGCCAGACCATGCCGAAGCGATTGCTCAACCGGCGATTTTCGTTCGGCTCGCCGTTGTACAACGCGATGCTTTCGGCATTCTCGCGAATCCGCACCATGGAGAAACGCAGGTCGGCTTCGAAGCGTTGTTGCTGGTTGTTCAGGCCGATCAGGCGACGACCGATCAAATGCGTCAGCCAACTGCCGACTACCGCGTAAACCAACACGCACCAGAACATGTAGCCGGGAATGGTGATGCCGAACACTTCAATACTGCCCGACACGCCCCACAGAATGATCGAGAACGACACCAGGCTGACGATATTGCGCAGCAGCCCGATACCCAGCTCAAGGGTGTTGGAAGTGAAGTTGTTGAGGTCTTCGGAAATCCGCTGGTCCGGGTTATCGGTGTAACCGCCCTGCTCCAGCTGGTAGTAATTCTTGTCAGCGAGCCAGCGTGCAAAGTGTTTTTCGGTAAGCCATGCCCGCCAGCGGATCGTCAGCATCTGCGTCAGGTAAAGCCGATACACCGCACCGACGATCGCCACCGCCGCAATGGCGCAGAAGTACAGGATCAGTTGCCAGAACGCCGCCTCGTCTTTCTTTTGCAGGGCGTTGTAGAAGTCCTTGTACCAGGTGTTGAACCACACCGAGATCCCCACGCTGATCAGCGACAGTGCAATCACTGCGATCAGCAGTGTCCAGGCCTTGGCCTTCTCTTCACTGCGCCAGTAAGGCGTGATCATCGCCCACACTTTGCGAAAAAACTGCCCGCGCACGGCGTCGTTGACCGCGGAATACTCAGCGTTCTGATTCATGGATAAGGCTCGATAAAGAAAGGAACACACACGAACCGATCATAGATGATCGGTCCGGTTTGTCGCGAGATACGGCCCGCATTCGTTCAGCGCAGGTTCAGCGGCGAACGGGGCGCTTCTGCAGTTTGCGCTGCAGGGTGCGGCGGTGCATGCCCAGGGCGCGGGCAGTGGCGGAGATGTTGCCTTCGTGCTCGGTCAGCACGCGCTGGATGTGCTCCCACTGCAGGCGATCCACGGACATCGGGTTTTCCGGCACCAGGCTGTCGAGATCAGCATGTTCGGACAGCAGGGCCGCCAGCACGTCGTCCGCATCCGCGGGTTTGCACAGGTAGTTGCAGGCGCCACGCTTGATCGCCTCGACAGCGGTGGCAATGCTCGAATAACCGGTGAGGATCACCACGCGCATTTCCGGGTCCATTTCCAGCAACTTGGGCAGCAGCACCAGGCCCGAATCGCCGTCCATCTTCAGGTCCAGGGCGGCGTAATCCGGCAGATCGGCCTTGGCCAGCTCCAGGCCTTCCTCGGCGGAACCGGCAGTGCTGACGCGAAAACCGCGGCGGGCCATGGCGCGGGCCATGACGCGGGTGAATGTGGCGTCGTCATCGACCAGCAGCAAATGCGGCAGTTCTTCGCCTTCGACTTGGATCTCTTCACTCATGTTCGTCTCCTCGGGCGACACGGGGCAGGCGCAGCTCGGTGAGCGTGCCGCCTTCCTCATGACTGTAGAGTTTCACTGAGCCGCCGGCGCGTGTCACGCTGGCCTTGCTCAAAAACAGGCCCAGGCCGAAGCCTTTGCCCTTGGTGGTAAAAAACGGTTTGCCGATTTGCTCGGCGATGGCCAGCGGCACACCGGCGCCATGGTCACGAATGCTGATGGTGAGGTTTTCCCAATCCCAGTCCAGCGTCACTTGCAGCCCTTCGGGGCAGGCATCGGCGGCGTTGTTCAGCAGATTCAGCAACGCCTGGGTCAGATCCGGCGGCGGCGCCATGCGCGGCACCGGGCCCTGGCCGAGGCGCTGGAAGCGATAACTGGCTTCCGGGCGCATCAGGTGCCAGCGATTGAGCGCTTCATCCAGCCAATCGGTGACGTCCTGCATCTCCACCGCCAGCCGGCGATTGGCCTCCGCCGCCCGAACAAGCTGCTGCAAGGTTTCCTTGCACAGCTTGACCTGATCCTGCAGGACGCTCAGGTCATCCTGCAACATCGGGTCATGGTGATCCTGACGCATCTCCTTGAGCAACACACTCATGGTTGCCAGCGGCGTGCCCAGCTCATGGGCCGCACCGGCAGCCTGGGTGGCGACGGCCAGCAATTGCTGATCACGCAGGCCCTCTTCGCGGCGAATGGCACGCAGTTCTTCCTGACGACGCAGCTCTTCGGCCATGCGCGCGGCGAAGAAGGTGATCACTGCGGCGGCGAGAGCAAAGCTCAGCCACATCCCGTAGACCTGCAGGTTTTCCCGAGCGATGGGGAAGGTTTGCAGCGGATAGAACTGCGCCAGCAACAGCGTGTACATCGTCAGCGCGATACCCGACAGGATCACCGAATAACGCCATGGCAACGTCACCGCGGCAATGGTCAGCGGCACCAGGTAATAAGAGACGAAGGGGTTGGTCGAACCACCGGAGAAATACAGCAATGCGCTGTGGATAAACAGGTCGCAGGCCAGTTGCACGGCGTATTCGAGCTCGGTCACCGGCCACGAGGTACGCAGGCGAATGGCCGTGAACAGGCACAACAGCATCGAGCAACCGAGGGTCGCGGCCAGTTGAAACCAGGGCAATGGCAGCAATTCGAGCCAGTAGGCCAGGCCCACGGAACCGGCCTGGGCGGCCAGCACCAACGTGCGGATGAACGTCAGGCGCCAGAGGTTCTGGCGAGTGGCGGAAGTGATTTGTACGGGGGCGAGCATGAGCTCTCCTGATGAGCGCTCCAGGCGGATCGCAGAGAGTATAACCAAGGCCGGGGGCTGACAGGCAAAAGTGCGGCAAACGGCCACATGCCACCCACACGGATTTGTGTGTGATGGGCTCTGTGGCGAGGGGGCTTGCCCCCTCGCCACAGCGGTCATCTGCAATCCATCTGTATAGAAGTTGTAACTGTGCGAACCGGAACATGAAAGCTAGAGTCTGATGGTTTCACGCAGGCCCGGATCAAACCCCTGCGCACCTTTCAAGGAGCCTTCATGCACACATTCCGCCGCAGCGCCGCCCTCCTCGCCCTGAGTGTCGGCACCGTCGCCAGCCTGCCGACCCTGGCCGCCGACGAGCTTCATTACAACCAGATTTCCCTGCGTGCCGAAGTCAGTCAGGAAGTGGCCCGCGACCTGATGATCGTGACGCTGTACACCGAAGAACAGAACAGCGACCCGGCCAAACTCGCCGCCGACGTCAGCACCACCATGAACAAGGCGCTGGCCCAGGCCAAGCAGGTCAAGGACATCACCCTGCGCCAGGGCAGCCGCAACAGCTACCCGATCTACGACACCAAGGGCCAGAAAATCACCGGCTGGCGCGAGCGCGCCGAATTGCGCCTGGAGAGCTCGGACTTCGCCGCCCTGTCGAAACTGACCGGCGAACTGCTTACCGACCTGAAAATGGGCGGCATGGACTTCGCCATCGCCACCCCGACCCGCAAAGCCAGCGAAGACGCCCTGCTCAAGGACGCCGTGAGCGCCTTCAAGGCCCGTGCCCAAATTGCGACTGATGCCCTGGGCGGCAAGAGCTACAAAATCGTCAACCTGAACCTCAACAGCAATGGTTATCCACAGCCTTACATGCGCGCGCCGATGATGATGAAAGCCGCCGCCATGGACGCCGCACCGGTAACACCGGATGTCGAAGCCGGCACCAGTCAGGTCAGCATGACCGCCGACGGTTCGATTGAAGTGCTGATGCCTTGAATCGATAGCCCGCAGACAACAACGGCGATCATTAAAATGATCGCCGTTTTTTTTGCAGTTTTCCGGCATGAGCTATAACTGGATAGGTCGACCCGAGAATAGCCGTCGATTGGCCATTATCGGTGCAACAATAACCACTCTTATTCACGCCATGCCCACCCCACAATCCGGGGTATGAATAAGTAACACCCACGCCCCACGCGGGAGCAACCCGCAACAGGCGCGCACCGTAAAAGTGCGTCATTTGCACCGTAAAAATGCCGCGCAAACGGTCAAATGCGTCAGCAATTACACAAATGCGACATTAAGGTACGTTCGTGCCACCGTTTAAGGCTTGTAGTCACTCTGGATCTTGCATTGGGTATGGCCCCTGCATAAGTATCCGCAGGCACGACTCACGAGGTCGTCCTCTAATTCCAAAAATGACAACAAATCATGAGGCCACCATGCTTAAAAACGCGGTCATTCCGTTCTTAGTTGGCGCAAGCTTGTTAGCCAGCGCACCGTTCGCCCAAGCAGCGACTAACTTGGTGTTCTGCTCCGAAGGGAGCCCGGCCGGTTTCGATCCAGGTCAATACACCACCGGAACCGACTTCGACGCCTCTGCAGAAACCATGTTCAACCGCCTGACCCAGTTCGAGCGCGGCGGTACCGCCGTGATTCCTGGTCTGGCGACCAGTTGGGACGTCTCCGATGACGGCCTGACCTACACCTTCCACCTGCGTGAAGGCGTCAAGTTCCACACCACCCCGTATTTCAAGCCGACTCGTGAGTTCAACGCCGACGACGTGCTGTTCACCTTCAATCGCATGATTAACAAGGATGACCCGTTCCGCAAAGCGTACCCGACCGAATTCCCGTACTTCACCGACATGGGGATGGACACCAACATCACCAAGATCGATAAAGTCGACGACAAGACCGTCAAGTTCACCCTCAAGGACGTTGACGCCGCGTTCATCCAGAACATGGCCATGAGCTTCGCCTCGGTCCAGTCCGCCGAGTACGCTGCCCAGCTGCTCAAGGAAGGCAAGGCCGCCGACATCAACCAGAAGCCGGTCGGCACTGGTCCGTTCGTGTTCAAGAGCTACCAGAAAGACTCCAACATCCGCTACACCGGGAACAAGGAATACTGGAAGCCTGACGACGTCAAGATCGACAACCTGATCTTCGCCATCACCACCGACCCGTCGGTACGTATCCAGAAGCTGAAGAAGAACGAGTGCCAGGTCACCCTGTTCCCTCGTCCGGCCGACCTGAAGGCGCTGCGTGAAGACAAGACCCTGAAGCTGCCTGACCAGGCCGGTTTCAACCTGGGTTACATCGCCTACAACGTGATGGACAAGGTCAAGGGTAGCAACGAGCCAAACCCGCTGGCGCAACTGAAAGTGCGCCAGGCAATGGACATGGCCGTCAACAAGCAACAGATCATCGACTCGGTGTACCAGGGTGCCGGCCAACTGGCTGTCAACGCCATGCCACCGACCCAGTGGTCCTACGACACCACCATCAAGGACGCGCCGTACAACCCTGAGAAAGCCAAGGAGCTGCTCAAGGAAGCCGGCGTGAAAGATGGCACCGAAATCGTCCTGTGGGCGATGCCGGTACAGCGTCCATACAACCCGAACGCCAAGCTGATGGCAGAAATGCTGCAGTCCGACTGGTCCAAGATTGGCCTCAAGGTCAAGATCCAGAGCTACGAGTGGGGCGAGTACATCAAGCGCTCCAAAGGTGGCGAGAACCAGGCGATGCTGATTGGCTGGAGCGGTGACAATGGTGATCCCGACAACTGGCTGAACGTGCTGTTCGGCTGCGACTCGCTGGAAGGCAACAACTTCTCCAAATGGTGCGACAAGAAGTTTGACGACATCGTCAAGCAGGCCAAGCGCACTTCAGACCAAGGCAAGCGCACCGAGCTCTACAAACAAGCGCAACACGTCCTCAAGGATGCTGTGCCTATGACACCTATCGCTCACTCGACGGTGTTCCAACCCATGCGCGCCAACGTGCAGGACTTCAAGATCAGCCCATTTGGCTTGAACTCCTTCTACGGCGTCAGCGTCAGCAAATAAGGTTTGGCAACGGCGGCGTTCCTGACGTCGCCGTTGCTTTATCTACCGAGCAAAGCAGGAATTTGCCTACATCCAAATCCGCAGCTGACTACAGCATCGGGCGAGGACGCGTTGCCATTTCCTACGAGTCTTTAGGACTCTACGTATTTACTGCCGGACCCGTGGCTCATACCGTCGGGATTCGACCAGTGCATGCGTGGGTCATCGGTTACTGCTGCGTGCATGGCTTGAAAATCAATGATGCCTCAACGACGGAACGGCGGCTCATTGACAACACTTTGAGAGAAAAGGGAGCGTTATGCGCCATACCTTGGTTTTATCCGCATTGCTGGGCACCGGCCTGCTGGCCGCCACTTCCATCAGCCAGGCCGCCAACAATAGCCTGGTGTTCTGCTCCGAAGGCAGCCCCGCCGGTTTCGACACGGCGCAGTACACTACTGCGACCGACAACGACGCCGCCGAGCCGCTTTACAACCGCTTGGCAGAGTTCGAGAAAGGCGCGACCAACGTCGTACCGGGCCTGGCCACAAGCTGGGATATTTCCGAGGACGGCCTCAAATACACCTTTCACCTACGCGAAGGGGTGAAGTTCCACACCACCAAATACTTCACGCCGACCCGCGATTTCAACGCCGATGACGTGCTGTTCACGTTCAATCGCATGCTCGATCCGCAACAACCCTTCCGCAAGGCTTATCCGACCGAGTTTCCGTACTTCAACGGCATGAGCCTGAACAAGAACATCGCCAAGGTCGAAAAGACCGGGCCGCTGACCGTGGTCTTTACGCTCAACAGCGTGGACGCCGCGTTCATCCAGAACATCGCCATGAGCTTCGCCGCCATCCTTTCGGCCGAATACGCCGACAAGCTGCTGGCCGAAGGCAAGCCGAGCGACATCAACCAGAAGCCGATCGGCACCGGGCCGTTCGTGTTCAAGAGCTACCAGAAAGACTCGAACATCCGTTACACCGGTAACAAGCATTACTGGGACCCGAGTCGGGTCAAGCTCGACAACCTGATTTTCGCCATCAACACCGACGCCTCGGTACGCGTGCAGAAACTCAAGGCCGGCGAGTGCCAGATCACCCTGCACCCGCGCCCTGCCGATGTGCCCGCGCTGAAGAACGACCCGGCCCTGCAACTGATCGAGAAGCCTGGCTTCAACCTCGGCTACATCGCCTACAACGTGCGCCACAAACCGTTCGACCAGCTCGAAGTGCGCCAGGCGCTGGACATGGCGGTGAACAAGCAGGGCATTCTCAATGCCGTTTACCAGGGCGCGGGGCAACTGGCGGTCAACGCCATGCCGCCGACCCAATGGTCCTACGACGACACGATCAAGGACGCCGCCTACAACCCGGAAAAAGCCAAGGAATTGCTCAAGGCTGCCGGCGTCAAGGAAGGCACCGAAATCACCCTATGGGCCATGCCGGTCCAGCGTCCGTACAACCCCAACGCCAAGTTGATGGCCGAAATGCTCCAGGCTGACTGGGCGAAGATCGGCCTCAAGGTCAAGATCGTCAGCTACGAATGGGGCGAGTACATCAAGCGCACCAAGAATGGCGAGCACGACATCAGCCTGATCGGCTGGACCGGTGACAACGGTGATCCGGACAACTGGCTGGGCACGCTCTACAGCTGCGACGCCATTGGCGGCAACAACTACTCGATGTGGTGTGATCCGGCTTACGACAAGCTGATCAAGCAAGCCAAGGTCGTCACCGACCGCGACCAGCGCACCCTGCTCTACAAACAGGCGCAGCAGTTGCTCAAGCAGCAAGTGCCGATCACGCCAGTCGCCCACTCAACGGTCAACCAGCCGCTGAGCGCCACAATCGAAGGGTTCAAAGTGAGCCCCTTCGGCCGCAATGTGTTCTCGGGTGTCAGCATAGAAAAATAACCGATTAGCCAGAAATGCCGGGGGGCGGATTTTCCGCCCTCACGCAGACGCTTTGCCGTCTTTTGCCAATTTGGCCGACAGCAAACGTTTGCGATGCCATGAATGAGTTCTAAACCAATAGCCGGATCACAAAAAAAAGACCGGTATAAAAAAAGAAAGTAAGGAGCTTTACCCATGAAACTGAGCAGCACCGCGTTATTGGCCCTGGCCATCAGCAGCGTAACCGCCACGGCTTACGCAGAAACCCAAAGCCAGGCTTTCACCCCGGTTACCGTGAACGAGAAAAGCGCCCAAAGCGAAGCCACCGGTTTTGTCGAAGGCCAGTCGATCACCGGCACCACGCGTAACTGGTACGCCAACGAACAACTGCAACGCGGCGCCAAGTTCGCCTACAAGAAAGACGGCGTTTCGACCCCGACCGATCGCCGGATCAACTGGGTTCAGGGCACCATCCTCAAGTACAACTCGGGCTTCACCGAAGGCACTGTGGGTTTCAGCACTGAAGTGGCGGCCTACAACGCCATCGCCCTGGACCAGGACCGCAAGGACCTGGCCTCCAACAACGGCGGCGCACCGGGCACGCGTCCAGGCGCAGGCAACAACCGTACCCTGACCAAGGAAGGCGGCGACGCACAAGGCCAGTGGAGCAAACTGGGCCTGGCCAACGTCAAGGCCCGTGTCTCCAACACCACCCTGACCGCCGGCCGCATGAACTTCAGCAGCCCGATGGTCGACGTGATCGGTAACCGTGCACTGCCTTCGAGCTTCGAAGGTGTGGCCATCCACAGCGAAGAGCTGAACAACCTGGCCTTCGACCTGGCCACCTTCGACCGCAACTCACCGCGTACCGAAGAAAGCCAGCGCAAATTTCGAACCGAATACGCCAACGGCATCGTTGAAACGGACCACGTCTACACCGGCGGCCTGACCTACACCCCATTCGCCAGCCTGACCACCAGCCTCTGGGCGACCCAGGCTGAAGACATCTGGAACCAATACTACTTCGGCGCTTCCCACGTTCTGGGCGACAGCCAGGTGCTGAGCCTGACCACCGGCCTGAACTACTACAAAACCCAGGAAACCGGTAAAGCCCTGATCGGCGACATCGACAACGACACCTACTCCCTGTCGTTCGGCCTGACCCACCAGGCCCACACCCTGACCTTCTCGTACCAGGAAGTGAACGGTAACGAGTACTTCGACTACCTGCACGAAACCAACGGCATCTACCTGGCCAACTCCCTGCTGTCGGACTTCAACGGCCCGAACGAAAAATCGTTCCAGGTTGCCTACGGTCTGAACATGGCCGAATACGGCGTGCCAGGCCTGAAGTTCAACATCTACCAGGCTCGCGGCTGGGGTATCGACGGCACTCACTACACCGGCAACGGCGGCGTGGTTGGCAAGGGTTATGACGGCATCCAGTCCCAGGATGGCGAACACCACTATGAATACGGCATCGGCGCGACCTACGCGGTGCAGAGCGGCCCGCTCAAGGCCACCACGATCCGCGGTACCTACACCGCTCACCGTGCCAGCGAAAACCAGGCTGACGGCAGCATCAACGAGTTCCGTCTCGTGACCACGGTTCCATTCAACATCCTGTAATGCCGCTGCCGGACGGCGGGTTTCAGCGATGAATCGGCCGTCCGGCTTTTGTCCTTCAACTGATTGCAGAGGGTTCTTGATGAAAATGCTTCCCCTACGTGCGGCCATCGCGGCCGCTTTGCTCAGTGTCGCTGTCGGCGTTTCGGCCAAGCCCCTGGTGGTTTGTACCGAAAACAGTCCGGAAGGCTTCGATACAGCCCTGTACACGACTGCAGTCACCGCCGACGCCGCGGCTGAAACCATCTTCAATCGCCTTGCGGACTTCAAGCCCGGCACCACCGACGTGATTCCGGCGCTGGCCGACTCCTGGGACATCAGCGAAGACGGCCTGAGCTACACCTTCCATCTGCGTAAAGGCGTCAAGTTCCACACCACCGAATACTTCAAGCCGACCCGCGACATGAACGCCGACGACGTGGTCTGGAGCTTCCAGCGCCAACTGGACCCGAACCATCCGTGGCATAAACAATCGAGCGTCGGCTTCCCGTACTTTGAAAGCATGGGCTTCAAGGAATTGCTGAAAAGCGTCGAGAAAGTCGACGACAACACGGTCAAGTTCACCCTCACCCGTCGTGAGGCGCCGTTCCTGGCCGACATCGCCATGGCGTTCTCCTCGATCTACTCCGCCGAGTACGCCGACCAGTTGCTCAAGGCCAACAAGACCGGCGACCTGAACAACAAGCCGATCGGCACCGGCCCGTTCGTCTTCCAGCGTTACAACAAGGACGCCCAGGTTCGCTTCAAGGCCAACCCGGACTACTTCCGTGGCAAGCCACCGGCCGATGCGTTGATCCTGGCCATCGCCACCGACAACAACGTGCGCCTGCAGAAGCTCAAGGCCAACGAGTGCCAGGTCGCGCTGTATCCGAAGCCGGATGACATCCCGACCATCAAGAAAGACCCGAACCTGAAGGTCGACGAGATGAATGCGATGACGGTTTCGTACATCGCCATGAACACTTCGCACAAGTACATGAGTGACGTGCGGGTGCGCAAAGCCATCGATATCGCCTTCGACAAGGAAGCGGCGGTCAACGCGCTGTTTGGCAAGGGCAACGCCACCGTGGCGGTCAACCCTTACCCGGACACCCTGCTGGGTTACAACCACACCCTGAAGAACCCGGCCCACGACCTGGACAAGGCACGCGCCCTGCTCAAGGAAGCCGGCGTGCCGGAAGGTACCGTGTTCACCCTGTTCACCCGCAACGGTGGCGGTGCGACCAACCCGAACCCGATGCTCGCCGCACAGATGATGCAAGCCGATCTGGCCAAGGTCGGGATCAAGCTCGACATCCGCGTGATGGAATGGGGCGAAATGCTCAAGCGCGCGAAAAACGGCGAGCACGACATGGTGGCCGCCGGATGGGCGGGCGATAACGGCGATCCGGATAACTTCCTGACGCCTATGCTCAGTTGTGAAGCGGCCAAGAACGGAGAAAACTACGCCCGCTGGTGCAATGACAAGTTCCAGGCGCTGCTTGACCAGGCTCGGGAAAAAACCGATCCGGCCGAGCGTGCAGCGCTCT
Organism: Pseudomonas sp. PB101; assembly: GCF_009764265.1. GTDB lineage: Bacteria > Pseudomonadota > Gammaproteobacteria > Pseudomonadales > Pseudomonadaceae > Aquipseudomonas. Next base: position 380 of record NZ_RWIR01000042.1, on the reverse strand, counting down.
ACGAGCAGGCCCAGGTTATTTTTAACCAGGACCAGCCATGGATCAGCCTCGCGCACACTAGAATGTTTACCGCAATGCGCAACAACGTAGAGGGCTATCACATTAGCCCCCTCACCACGAACAACTTCGCCACCACCCAGGTGAAGTAGATAAGAAAACTCCCGGCATTCCTGACACAGGAATGCCGGGCACGCCTAACCGGCTGATGAGGTACACCTTACGATGTTTAGTTTTATTGCCCGCCGACTGGGGCTGTTGATCCCCACGTTTTTCGGCATCACCTTGCTGACATTCGCGTTGATTCGCATGATCCCTGGCGACCCCGTGGAAGTCATGATGGGCGAACGCAGAGTCGACCCCGAAATGCACGCTCAGGCAAT
>NZ_RWIR01000041.1 GCF_009764265.1 Pseudomonas sp. PB101 | reverse complement strand
AGTTCGGCCTCGGCGCCGGCCTCTGGACCCGCGACATCAACCGCGCCTACCGCATGGGCCGCGCCATCAAGGCCGGTCGCGTGTGGACCAACTGCTACCACCTGTACCCGGCGCACGCCGCGTTCGGTGGCTACAAGAAGTCCGGCGTCGGCCGTGAAACCCACAAGATGATGCTCGACCACTATCAGCAGACCAAAAACCTGCTGGTGAGCTACGACATCAATCCGCTGGGCTTCTTCTAAAAGCCGGGGGCGAAACAGGTGTTTCTGTGTCGCCCTTCAGTCAGTCATCGCGGGCAAGCCCGCTCCCACAGGGTTCTGTGTCAGGTTCCAAAAGGTGGATTCACCACAAAACCTGTGGGAGCTGGCTTGCCAGCGATGGCGGTCTCAAAACACAAAAAAATCACTTTCCCGCCGCGCGGAGCTGTCGATGAAAATCCGTTACAAGGTAAGCCTTGTGGCTGCTTGTGTGCTGTTCGTGACCACCAGTCTGCTGTCGCTGGTCCAGGTAGGACAGATACGTACGATTTTGCGTAACCAGGTCGAGGCGAGCATCGCTGAATCGAGCAATGCGGTGGCGCGACAGATCGAAAACTGGCTGAACGGCAAACTTCGCCTGATGGATCTGGCCGCCCAGGCGATCGACCGTCAGTACAGTGCGCGAGCGACCCAAAGCATCATCGACTCGCCCGTTCTGAAGGATGAATTCAAGCTGGTTTTCGGCGCACTCGAATCCGACGGAAAACCCATCAAGAACACGGCATCGTGGAATCCGAAACCCGATTATGACGGTCGCACCCGCCCTTGGTACGCGACCGGCAAGGCAGGCAGCCAGGCTGTTCTGACCGAACCCTACAAGGACTCCACCACCGGTGAAATCCTGATATCGGCGGTTGCCCGGATCAGCGATGCGGGCCAGCTGCTCGGGGTGTTTGGCGGTGACATCCGCCTGACGTCGGTTGCCGACGCCATCAATACGCTCGACTTCGGCGGAGCCGGTTATGCGTTCCTGCTGAGTAAAAGCGGCAACATCATTTCCCACCCGGACGCTGAACTGAACGGCAAGCCCTACAGCCAGCTTTTCGCCGGAAGCGCCCTTGCGCTCGACAGCCGGCTTCAGGAAGTCAGCAGCGATGGAAAGACACGGCTGGTGTCCTTCATCCCCCTCACCGATCTCAGGGGCATGGACTGGTACATCGGCGTCGTGCTGGATCAGGACATCGTCATGGCCGCCGCCCATACCCTGACCTGGCGAGCCGTCATCGGTACCGGCCTGGGCGTGTTGCTCAGCCTGCTGGTGTTGGGGCTGCTGGTCCGGCGGTTGCTCCGGCCTCTGGATCGACTCAAGGAATCGCTGGCGGACATCAACCGCGGAGAAGGCGACCTGACCCGCCAGTTGCCCGTGACCGGCAGCGATGAAGTGGCGCTGGTCGCCGGGGAATTCAACCAGTTCCTGCACAACCTCAAGACGCTCATTGGCGATGTGAAAAGCAGCTCGCACCAGGTTCGCGAGAGCACCACCGCGACGTCATGTGAAGCGGATCAGGCCGCCGGCCGCGTACAGATTCAATTGCAGGAACTGGATCAACTCGCCACGGCCATGACCGAGATGGCCTCGACAGCGGAGGATGTGGCACGCAACGCTCAGGCCGCGGCCGAAGCGGCGATCGTTGCCACCGGGCAAGCAACGGACGGCGTCGCCCTGGTCTCCAGGTCAACGGGGGCGATCAAGCGTCTGGCTGACGAGATGGACGACACCGGTCATGCCATCAATGAACTGTCCACGCTCAGTCAAAGCATCGAATCGATCGTGGCAGTCATCACCAGCATCGCCGACCAGACCAATCTTCTCGCGCTCAACGCGGCCATCGAAGCGGCACGCGCCGGTGAATCGGGACGGGGGTTTGCCGTGGTTGCCGACGAGGTGCGCTCGCTGGCCTCGCGGACCCAGCAATCCACCCAGGAAATCCGCCTGATGATCGAGCAACTGCAGACGGGGGTCAAACACGCCCAAGGGCGAATGCAGCAAAGCCGCGACACTGCCAGCAAGACCGCAGGCGATGCCGATGCGGCCAATGCAACGCTTGAACGCATACGTGAAGCCATTTACCGCATCAATGACATGAACCTGCAGATTGCCGCCGCCGCTGAAGAACAGAGCGCCACGACCGAGGAAATCAATCGCAATACGAGCAACATCCGCGATATCAGCCTGGAGGTGTCCGGCAGTGCCGAGAAGCAGGTCCGCCAGTGTTCAGTGATGGGTGACCATGTAGGCCAGCAAGACAAGCTTCTCAGTCGCTTCAGAATCTGAATCCGGCACCACGGTCCCTTGTAGGAGCGAGCCTGCTCGCGATGGTCGTCAACGATAACGCGTGTGAACTGGACAAACGCGGTGCACTTGCGTCCATCGCCACGATGCGGCGACCCGACAAGCCGGCTCCTACAGGTATTGCGTGAAGAACCTTTTAAAGGCGGTGTCTCGGCGCCCGGGATCAGTCGTGATGCTTGTGCTTATGTTTATTCTTGTATTTGTTCTTGTGCTTGTAGTCGGAGTCGTGGTGGTCGTTGTCATCGGCCAGATTGTTGCCGACAGCACTCCCTGCCGCGCCGCCCAGCCCGGCGCCGATCAGGCCGCCGGTGGAACCACCGACACTGTTGCCGATGACCTGACCACCCGCCGCACCGAGACCGCCGCCAATCGCCGTCTCGGTCTTCTTGCCACTCTTCGCGGTCATTGCGCCACCAGCCGCGCCACCTACGCCGGCTCCGATCGCAGCGCCAGTACTGCCTCCCATCGCCTGACCGACCACGCTTCCGAGGGCGCCGCCGAGACCGCCACCGACAGCCGTGTTGGTGGTTTCGCCAGCGAGGGCGTACTGCGATACAAGCAGACTTAATGCAATGACAGTGAACGACTTACGCATCAGACAGACCTTTGGAAATAAACGAGAGCCGAAAAGTCTGTTGCTACGCCGCACTCAGGTCAACAGATATTCGGCGGTGCATTAATCTGGATCAACCGATCGGTGAGAAACAGGACCGCTTATCGATCATCTGCCCTGCCCGCCCTACCCTCGACGAACCCGGAAACGAAGAAACCCCGCCGAAGCGGGTAATGCTGTTCACGACACAAAACCCGTGGCGAGGCGACGCAACAGGCTGGCTGAATCTCAGGCACGCCAGGCCGGGTTCTCGATCAACAGCGCCATGCCCTGCCCGCCGCCAACACAGGCCGCGGCGACCCCGTAACGCAGATTGTGCTCACGCAGTTGTCGCGCCAGGGTCAACACCAGACGCAAGCCACTGGCGGCCAGGGGATGGCCGAGCGCCAGCGAACCACCCTGGACGTTCAGGCGCGAATGATCCAGCTCCAGTTCCTGTGCCACCGCCAGGACCTGGGCGGCCTGGGCTTCGTTGATTTCAAAGCGGTCGATCTGCTCCAGGCTCAAGTCGCTGCGCTGCAACAGCAGGCGAATTGCCGGGGCCGGACCGATGCCCATGAACTCTGGCGCCACCCCAACCACCGCGCTGGCGCGCAGCAAGGCCAACGGTGTATCCCGACAGGCCGAAGCGCGCCCGACCAGGGCCGCCGCCGCGCCATCGACCACCGCACAACTGTTGCCGGCGGTTTGCACCCCGCCTTCGTGCACGCTGCGCAATCGGGTCAACGCCGCAATGTCTCCGGGCCGTGGGTGGCTGTCTTCACTCACCGTGTCGACGCCGCGTGGCAGGCGGATGCTGCGCGGCTGGTAGCCTTGCAGTTCAAACACCTGATGGCCCACGGCAACGACCTCGGCTGCCAGCCAGCCGGACTGCTGCGCAGCGAACGCCCGCTGATGGCTGGCACAGGCGTAGGCGTCCACCGCTTCGCGACTCAGCCCGTAACGACGCGCCAGGTTGTCGGCGGTGGCAATCATGTCCACCCCGGGAGCCGGGTCGTACAAGGCTTCCCAGAGAAAATCCTTGAACTGCACCTCAGCGCCAAGACGGAATCCACCTCGATGGGTATAGGCCGCAATCGGATTGCGCGACATCGATTCGGTGGCCACGCACAACGCCAATTGCACGCCGTCATCCAGTTGCCTGGCGGCCTGGCGCAGCAATTCGAAACCGGTCGCGCAGATGCGCTGCACCCCCAGCGCCGGAACCGATTGCGCCACGCCGCTGTACAGGCCGATGTGCCGTGGCAGCAGGTAGGCATCGAAGCTGGCCTGGGCCATGGAACCCGCCAGCACGCTGTCGACCGCCAACGGGTCGACTTGCGCGCGCGCCAGTACTTCGCGCCCGACCTTGATGCCCAGGTCGATCGGCGACACCTCGGCCAATGCCCCACCGAGGTCCACCCACGGCGTTCGCAGCGCATCGAAAATTGCCGCATCGGCAAAGGCCGAGTACTGCCCGCCCGTGCTCACGACTTCACCTCGGCACGCAGGATGGCCGGATCGAGCCCGCGATACAGCGCCTCGACCTGCTCCCCGCGCCACTGCAATACCGCACGCTGATTGATCGAACCCTTGTCGGTGATTTCCCCCCGGTCGATGGATGCCGGCTCGTCGAGCAAGGCGATCCATTCCAGGCGACTGGCATTGCCCGTGGCCTGGCGATTGAGTCGCTGCAACCAACCGGCGAACCATTCGCGCACCGGCGCGCTGGCCAACACCTCGGTGTCGCTGGCACTGGCCGCCAACCCTGACAGCCGTCGACATTCGAACATCCGTGGAAATACCAGCGCGCCCAGGCATTCGCGGTCCGGCGCGGTGACCACCAGGTCCTGGACATAGGGCGATCCTTCGAGCACCGCGCGGCTGCGCAACGGCCCGACGCTGACGAACACCCCGGATGACAACTTGAAGTCTTCGGCGATGCGTCCGTCGAACATCAGCCCCAATTGCGGATCCCGCGGGTCGGCGAGCTTGAGCGCATCACCGGAACAGTAGAAGCCCTGCCCGTCGAACGCATCGAGGGTCTGCTGCGCTGACCGCCAGTAGCCGGGCATGATGTGCGGCCCGCGAAAGCGCCCTTCGAGTTTGCCGTCCACCGGCACCAGGCGCACCTCGCAACCCGGCGCCGGCAGGCCGACATAACCGGCCATGGACAACGGCCCGGTGGTGAAGGTGCAAGACGGCGAAGCCTCGGTCATGCCGAGCCCGGCCATCATGCGGATACGCTCACCGCAGTGCTGTTCGGCGACGCGATCGAGGCGGTCCCAGACACTTTGCGACAGGCCGGCGGCGGCGAAGAAAAACAGGCTGATGCGTTTGAAAAAGACCTCGCGCAGCTCCGCGTCCTGCTCCAGTGCCGAGGCCAGCTCTTCCCAGCCCTTGGGCACGGTCAGGTAGGCGGTGGGCGATATTTCCTTGAGGTTGCGCAGGGTCTGCGCGAAACCCTGCGCCGTGGGTTTGCCATCGTCCAGGTAAAAGCTGCCGCCGTTGTACAGTACGATGCCGACGTTATGGCTGCCGCCGAAAGTGTGGTTCCACGGCAGCCAGTCCACCAGCACCGGCGGTTCTTCGCCGAACACCGGAAACGTCTGCAACAGCATCTGCTGGTTAGCGCACAGCATGCGTTGGGTGGTGATCACTGCCTTTGGCAATTTTGTCGAGCCAGAGGTGAACAGGAACTTGGCGATGCTGTCCGGCCCCGTGCCGGCAAACGCGGCTTCGGCCTCGGCCCCGCCCGGCTGCTCAAGCAGGCTGGTGAAGCTCACCTGGTGGCGTCCTACGACTTCGCCACGGACGGTAATCATGGGCGTTTCAGCGGGTAGCACGGCATCGATGGCGCGCTGGTAGGCCGCGGCATCACCGACAAACACCAGGCCAGGCTGCAGCAGGTCGCAGACGTGACGCAGCTTGGCGAAATCCTGGGACAGCAGCGAATAGGCCGGCGACACCGGGCAGTAGGGAATGCCTGCGTACAGGGCGCCGAAGGCCAGTTGCAAATGCTCGATGTCGTTGCCCGAGAGCAGCACCAGCGGTTTTTCTGCAGACAGGCCGTAGCTCAACAGGCTTTGGGCGATGGCCCGGACACTGTCGAGCATCTGCGCGTAACTGACCCGGCGCCACTCACCGTCGGCCTGGCGGGCGGCGATGAAAGTCTGCTCGGGACGCACCTTGGCCCAATGCACCAGACGGTCGAGCAGTCGCGGCGGATAGTCGGCCAATGGCTCCAGGGAACGCATGTGCAATGCACCCTGCTGTTCTGTCACCTCGACCGCTGCGCGACCGATGGACACATGACGGTAGCGCGGCGCGCTGATCTGGGTGTGGGGTTGCGATCTGAATTCGGAACTCACGTGCTTGTTCTCCATCAAGGCACGCTACCACCAAGCCGCACGAATGGGCATGGTAGTGGCTGCAGCCTTTTTTATTGTTATTTCTGCGGTTCAGATCGGGTAATGCCGTGGTCCATGCTGCAAGGTAACCCAGCGCAACTGGGTGAAATGCTCGATGGACGCCTTGCCGCCAAAGCTGCCGTAGCCGCTGGACTTGACCCCGCCGAAGGGCATTTGCGCTTCGTCGTGCACGGTCGGGCCATTGATATGACAGATACCCGACTCGACCCGTTGGGCCAGTGCCAGGGCGCGCCCGGTATCGCGACTGAAAATCGCCGCCGACAAACCGAACTCGGAATCGTTGGCCAGGCGCAGCAACGCTTCATCGCCCTCCCCGCGCAGCAACACCGCCACCGGGCCGAAGGATTCCTCGCGATACAGACGCATTGTGTCGTTGACGCCGTCGAGCAGGGTTGGCTGCAAAATGCTGCCGTCCAGCTGTCCGCCGACCACCAGCCGCGCGCCCTTGGCCAGGGCATCGTCGATCAAACCCTTGATGCGCGTGCCGGCACTGGCATCCACCAGCGAACCGAGTACCGAATCCGCCAGCGCGGGATCACCGGCGCGCAGGGTCTCGACCTTGGCCGCCAGCTTTTCGACAAAGGCGTCGGCGACCTTGGCATCGACGATCAACCGTTCGGTGGACATGCAGATCTGGCCCTGATTGAAGTACGCACCGAAAGCGGCTGCCTCCACTGCCGCATCCAGGTCGGCATCATCGAGCACCAGCAACGGCGCCTTGCCGCCCAGCTCCAGCAAGGCCGGCTTGAGGTGGCGCGCCGAGAGTTCGCCGACAATGCGCCCGACATGGGTCGAGCCGGTGAAGTTGACCCGCCGCACCGCCGGGTTGGCGATCAGCCGCTCGACAATCGCCGCGGCATCCGTCGGGGCATTGCTGATGACGTTGACCACGCCGTCACCCAACCCGGCATCCTGCAAGACCTGGCCGATCAGGCGGTGCACCGCCGGGCTCAACTCGGAGGCCTTGAGCACCACGGTGTTGCCGCACGCCAGCGGCATGGCGATGGCGCGGGTGGCGAGAATCACCGGGGCATTCCACGGGGCGATCCCCAGCACCACACCGCAGGGTTGACGCAGGGCCATGGCAAAACTGCCCGGCACATCCGAGGGGATGACTTCGCCATTGATCTGGGTGGTCATCGACGCCGCTTCACGCAGCATGTTGGCCGCCAGTCGCACGTTGAATCCGTACCAGTTGGCCATGGCCCCGGTTTCGCCGGCCGCGGCAATGAACTCGGCGCTGCGCGCCTGCAACTGCTCGGCGGCCTTGAGCAAACGGCTGCGACGTTCATTGGGCGCCAGGGCGGCCCAGGCGGGAAACGCGGCCTGGGCCGCCGCCACCGCGGCATCGGCATCTTCCAGGGTGGCGGCGGCCACCCGCGATACCACTTCACCGGTCACCGGGTTGCGGCGTTCGAAGGTCCGACCGTCGCGGGCAGGCAGCGACTGGCCGCCAATCAGCAGGGGCACGTCCAGCATGGTGATTCCTCTTTATTGTCTTTATCGGGAATACAGTCGAGCGATGCAGAGCGCCGGGGCGGACACGCACCCGGCGATCAGTCTCAACGTTTGTAGGCCTGCAGACCGGGCTTGATGCTCTTGTCGTCGAGGAACTGCTTCATGCCCTGCTCGCGACCACCTTCGGTATCGAGCAGGCGCGACTGGTCGAGCTTGGCGTACAGGTAGTCCTCGTTCTGTTCCCAGGTCAGCTCGCGGCAGCGCTTGAAGCCGTGCTTGGCCGCACGCAGCACCACAGGGTTTTTCTCCAGCAGGTTGCGCGCCAGATCCACGGTGACTTCACGCAATTGCGCCAGGGGCACGCTTTCGTTGACCAGGCCCATCTCGGCGGCTTTCTGCCCGCCAAAGGTCTTACCGGTCATGATGTAGTACAGCGACTGACGATGACCCACGGTGTCGGCCATGGCCTTGCTCACCAGGTTGCCCGGGGGGATGCCCCAGTTGATTTCCGAAAGGCCGAAGGTCGCTTCGTCGGCGCAGATCGCCAGGTCACAGGCCACCAGCGGGCTGAAGCCGCCACCGAAACACCAGCCGTTGACCATGGCTATGGTTGGCTTGGCGTACATGCGCAGCAATTTCCATTGCCATTGCGAGGCTTCGCGGCGGATCTTTTCCTGAAGGATCTCCGGGCCCGCGTCCACTTCGCGGAAGTATTCCTTGAGGTCCATGCCCGCGGTCCAGGCATCACCGGCACCGGTCAACACCAACACGCCGGCGGCTGGATCCTGCTCCAGGGTTTCCAGTACATCGATCATTTCCCGGTTGAGTGTCGGGCTCATGGCGTTGCGTTTTTCCGGGCGATTGAGAATGACCCAGGCGATGCCTTCCTCGATCTCGACCTTGACGGTTGTCCAGCGACCTTCGTAGTTGCTCATGGCGATGCTCTCTTGTTCTTGGCTTGAAGATGACTGGAAATTAAAGGAGCCATTTAGTTATGTCAATTAACTATTAATCAAATTAACCATTTTTTTGTCCACCCGAAAATATCCTCCGAACCCATCGCCCTGAACGACGGGCATAGCCATCAGCGACCAACCCCGGCAAACTAGATACACTTGTTAACCTCCACCTCTTCAGGATTCACCCGCAATGGCCAAGCCTTCTCCCCTCGCCGAACAGAGCGAGTCCACGTCCGCCACCGCCCAGCTGCAGGCACCGCTGGATTCGGCACTGGATGACCTGATCGGCTACGCGATGCGGCGCGCCCAACTCAAGCTGTTCCAGAACCTGATTGGTCGCCTGTCGGCCCACGACCTGCGCCCCGCACAGTTCTCGGCCCTGGCGATCATCGACCAGAATCCAGGGCTGATGCAGGCCGACCTGGCCCGGGCCCTGGCCATCGAGCCACCGCAGGTAGTGCCGTTGCTCAATAAACTGGAAAGCCGCGCGCTGGCGGTGCGAGTGCGTTGCAAGCCGGACAAACGCTCCTACGGAATCTTCCTGAGCAAGACCGGCGAAACCTTGCTCAAGGAGCTCAAGCAGATCGCCGCGCAAAGCGATTTCGACTCCACTGCATCGCTGACCGGCGAAGAGCGCGAAGAACTGCTGCGCTTGCTGAGAAAGGTTTACCAGGACTGAACGCACGCTGCCGGCACGCCCCCTCCAAAAAAAGGTTCATCACGGATTACCGGGAACCTGTAGGAGCCGGCTTGCCGGCGATGGACTCAAGTGCGCCGCGTTTTTCCAGTTCATGCGCGTTATCGTTAACGACCATCGCCAGCAAGCCGGCTCCTACAAGGGACCGCGTCCAAGACGAGATGATGTGAACGCCAAACTGTAGGAGCCGGCTTGCTGGCGATGAACTCCAGTGCGCCGCGTGTTTCCAGTTCATGCGCGTTATCGTTGACGACCATCGCTGGCGAGCCAGCTCCTACAAGGGACCGCGCTCTAGTCGAAATGATGTGAACGCCAAACTGTAGGAGCCGGCTTGCCGGCGATGGACGCAAGTGCGCCGCGTGTTTCCAGTTCATGCGCGTAATCGTTGACGACCATCGCTGGCGAGCCAGCTCCTACAAGGGATCGCGTCCGGGTCGAAATGATGTGAACGCCAAACTGTAGGAGCCGGCTTGCTGGCGATGGACTCCAGTGCGCTGCGTGTATCCGGATCATGCGCGTTATCGTTGACGACCATCGCCAGCAAGCCGGCTCCTACAAGGGTCCATGCCCACGCTGAAAATGAAGTGACCTCCAAACCAGTGAAAGCCCCCCAAAAAAAGGGACGGCCGGTGGCGAACATCGAAGGCCTCGGGATTACCAGATCGGCAAGGTATAGAGCACCAGGAAGCGGGTCTGGTTTTCATCACGAAACGCCGTACCGCTCGGGAAGTCATTGCGGTAGATCGCCTTGCGCGCCAACAGCCCGACGTTTTTCAGCGGGCCGCTCTGAATGACATAACCCAGTTCCATCTGGAATTCGCGCTCCTTGCGGTCCTCGGCGTTGTAGGCGGCCAACTCGATATTGTCGCCGCGCACGTAACGCAACCTTCCCTTCAAACCGGGCACCCCGGACGCGACGAAGTCGTAGTCATAGATCGCTTGCCAGGTGCGTTCCTTGGCGTTGAGAAAATCCGACGCCATGGTCAGTTCGCTCATGCCCATCAGCTCGGTGCCTGAGATGTACGGCGTTGCCGTGTCGCCACTGGAGTGCATGTAGCCAAGGCTCACCCGGTGCCCGCCGAAGCGGTAGCCGAACAATGCCGAGAGGTTGCGGTTGTCCACCCTGCCCGCCTTGGCGCTGCCATCCTCGCGGCTGAAAAAGCTGCGCAAGTCGCTGGTGAACACCCCTTCGCCCAGCGGCAGGTTGTGCAGCAATGCCAGGGTGTCCTGTTGGTACAGGTCGGTGACCTCGGCATGGTAGGCGCGCAGGCTCAGGTCCTTGTTGACCTGGTAATCACCCCCCAGATAGGCCAGGTGCGAGGTGGTGGCCGCGCCGTTGAAACGCCGGTTCGGCGAGGCGATGGTCATGGCCTGATAGTCTGTGGAATCGCGCTTGTTGATGCGATCGATGTAACCGGTGTTCAGGGTCAGGCCATCGAAATCCCTGGAACTGAGCGTGGTGCCGCGAAAGGTCTGTGGCAGCAGTCGCGACGGGCTGGCAAAGGCAAACGGCAGGAAGATCGAGACATCGCCGCTCTTTACCGTTGTCTGGGCAAACCGCAGCTTGGCCGTCGGCGCCAGCCGCGAATAGTCATCCGCCGCGCGCTTGTCGCTTGCCGACACCGGCAACAGCTCGGTGCCGCTGCGATCCGGAGCGGAGTCGAGCTTGACCCCCAGCAACCCCCGCACATCCAGACCAAAGCCCACAGTCCCTTCGGTAAACCCCGACTCCATGCCCAGGATGAAACCCTGGGCCCACTCCCGCGCGGCAGACTTGGCGCCGCCGTCCTGGTATTCACGGTCCATGTAGTAATTGCGCAGGGTCAGGTTTGCGTGACTGTCCTCGATAAACCCCTCGGCCCGCAGCTGAGAAGGCAGGACGCTGACGCCAAGCAGTGCCACGACCCACCCTGGATGGATGCTGGAGACGCAGGGGAGCGACGCTACGGAACCGGTGTTCATGGGGCGTTTTGGCATGTTCGATGTCCACTTTTTATTGTTGTTTGTGGGTGCCGGATCCGCACGGGATTGCCAGCTTCACGATCAGAGAATGGAAACAGCGACGGGCCGCCGTCAATCGCAGATGACCGATAATCGAACATTAATATTATTATCTTTTTTCACGACGCCTTTTCGATGCGCTTACAACAACCTGTTTTTAAACACTTTATTTGTGTTTTTTTACAATTTTCGGGACAGCATTCTTTTTTTAGTTATCTTTGTTATCTTAATCGTCAGCGGTCACTGACGGCGCACCCAACGCACGGAGGGCTCGACTGCATAACAAAAACAACAATGAGGTTCACCCATGGACAGTCCATCGCGTCGCTCGACGCTGACAATCGCTTTGTGCTTTATCGTTGCGCTGATCGAAGGGTTCGATCTGCAGGCCGCCGGCACCGCTGCCGCGGGATTGCGCCAGAGCTTTACCCTGGACCCGAAGATGATGGGATGGGTGTTCAGCGCCGGGATCATCGGCCTGCTGCCCGGCGCGTTTTTTGGCGGCTGGGTGGCCGATCGTATCGGCCGCAAGAAAATCCTCGTCGGCGCCGTGTTGCTGTTCGGTGTCTTCTCGCTCTGCACCGCTTATGTCGAGAGCTATTCCAGCCTGCTGCTGGTGCGCTTCATGACCGGCCTGGGCCTGGGTGCCGCCCTGCCCAACCTGATTGCCCTGTGTGCCGAGGCCGTGAGCGAGCGCCATCGCGGCACCGCCATCAGCGTCATGTACTGCGGCGTCCCCCTGGGCGGCGCGCTGGCGGCAGTGGTGGCGATGTTTTCCAGTGAACACTGGCAAACCACCTTCATCATCGGCGGTCTGACACCGCTACTGGTGGTGCCGCTGATGGCTCTGCTGCTGCCCGAATCCACGGCGTTCCGCCAGCAACACGTCAGCACCGGCAGCCCACGGACATCCACCGCCCAGGCGCTGTTCGGCGAAGGACGCGCCCGCTGCACGCTGGCCTTGTGGCTGAGCTACTTCTTCACCCTGACCGTGATGTACATGCTGCTCAACTGGCTGCCCTCGCTGTTGCTGGAACAGGGTTTCACCAAGCCCCAGGCAGGCATGGTGCAGATGCTGTTCAACATCGGTGGCGCCATTGGCTCGCTGCTCGGCGGGGTCATGCTGGACCGCTGCAACGGCCTGAAAGTGGTCCTGTTCGTGTACGCCGGGGTGTTGGCGGCGCTGGCCGGGGTCGGCCTGTCAGTGGGTATCATGCCGATGGCAATCGCCGGGTTTGCCGTCGGGTTGTTCGTCATGGCCGCACAGCTTGTGCTGTATGCACTGGCGCCCCCTTCCTACCCGACTTCGGTGCGCGCCACCGGTGTCGGCGCCGCCGTGGCCATCGGCCGGCTCGGTTCGGTGGCGGGTCCCCTGGCCGCCGGCCAGATCCTCGCCGCCGGTGCCGGCACCACCGGCGTCCTGCTGGCAACTTCTCCAGGGTTGGTCATCGCCGCGCTGTCGATCCTCACCGTGATCACCCGCAACGGAGCGACCACCGAGTCTCAACCGCAAGCGGCAAATTGAGCCCCGCTACCAAGGTTTCAAAAATGAAAATGCCCGGCAATTTGCCGGGCATTTTTTATCGTCACCAAACCAACTGCCCGGTTAACGCAAGCTCGTGCCGTACTGGAGGCGAGAAGCAGAAACCGGCCAGAGGCAGTCACTCGCAGTCCCTTTGGGGTAATGTGCCGAATTGCCCCCTTCAAACTTCGCCCCCCCTTCACTTGTGGATCTCTAATGACAACCCAATCCGCTATTGTCGAGGTGGTTCAAGAAACCGATCCCGCACTTTTCTGATCTTTGGGCGAAGCGTCACCACCGGCTACCGGTGCAACATTCTGAACCGTAGATGCCGCACATTGGATCCTTTACCACTAAAAACACATGCCGTCCGATAATCGAACGATTTATTAACATCGATAACTATTTGGTTTTAAACGAATTACTATAGAAAATAGAAAACCAAACGATAAATAATCAATCAATCTACTTTTCAATGGATCCATAAATTGATTGACTGGCACTGCACGGTGTCAGGTACAACGCCTGCCCGCTCATAAAAATAACAAGGGTGTCGGGATGAATGAGTTCTCAATCGGGATCGAGCTTCGGCTTGCACCCAGCTTCGTATGCCTTCCTCGCTTTGCCGTTATGCAGCCTCTTCTCGAGGGGCAGCCATGAGTGTCGATCTGAAGAGCGTGGTAGATGAACGTGCCATGGCGCGCTTCCAATGGCTGGCCGTGGGCATCTGTATTGTCCTGAACATGATCGATGGCTTCGACGTGCTGGTGATGGCCTTCACGGCGTCCTCGGTGTCTGCCGAATGGGGCTTGAATGGCGCGCAGATCGGATTGCTGTTGAGTGCCGGATTGTTCGGCATGGCGGCAGGCTCGCTGTTCATTGCGCCGTGGGCGGATCGTTATGGACGTCGGCCATTGATCCTGTTTTGCCTGCTGCTTTCGGGCATCGGCATGCTGTTGTCGGCCCTGAGCCAGACGCCGCTCCAACTGGCGCTGCTGCGTGGCTTTACCGGCCTGGGTATCGGCGGAATCCTGGCCAGCAGCAACGTGATTGCCAGCGAATATGCCAACAAGCGCTGGCGCGGGCTGGCGGTGAGCCTGCAGTCCACCGGTTATGCCTTGGGCGCGACCCTGGGCGGGCTATTGTCGGTGTGGCTGCTGACGCACTTTGGCTGGCGCTCAGTGTTCATCTTCGGCGGCGTCGTGACCCTGGCGGTGATTCCCCTGGTGTTGCTGTACCTGCCTGAATCGCTGGACTTCCTGATCGCCCGTCGCCCCGCAAATGCCTTGACACGCATCAATCGCCTGGCCGCCCGCCTCGGCCAGCCGGCACTGCGTGAACTGCCCGTCGCCACATCAGTGCCGACGTCAGGCCGTGGCCGCCTGGCGCAGTTGCTCTCGCCGGATTCACGGCGCACCACCCTGCTGATCTGGCTGCTGTTTTTCCTGGTGATGTTCGGCTTCTACTTCGTGATGAGCTGGACGCCGAAGCTGCTGGTCTCGGCTGGGCTATCGGCACAGCAAGGCATCAGCGGCGGCGTGCTGCTGAGCGTAGGCGGCATCTTCGGCGGCGCACTGATTGGCGGCCTGGCCTCGCGCTGGCGGCTGACCCGGGTGCTGTCGCTGTTCATGCTCATTACCGCGGGCTTGCTGGTGCTGTTCGTCGGCTCCGCTTCATCAGTATCCATGGCACTCGGCCTGGGTCTGCTGATCGGCCTGTTCGCCAACGGTTGCGTGGCCGGCCTGTACGCGCTGTCGCCGATCGTCTACGACGCCTCAGTGCGTACCACGGGGGTCGGTTGGGGGATCGGTATCGGGCGCATCGGCGCGATCCTGTCGCCCACCGTTGCCGGTCTATTGCTCGACAGCGGTTGGCAGCCACTGCACCTGTATGGGGTGTTTGCCGTGGTCTTCGTGATTGCCGCCGCCGTGTTGCTGCAACTGCGGCCCAAGGCCCAAACACAACCAGGTGCCGAGCCTGTCCAGGCCTGAGCCATGCAGATCTGAGCCGCGCAAAACAGTAGCGATGCCCCGCCCTCGCTACTGACAACATCCTCCAGGAAAACAACAATAATGACCTACTTTCCTCTCCCTCCCCGGGCCCTGCTCGGCGGTGCAATAGCGTTTGCCCTGATGCCTTCGGCGTATGCTGAAAGCAACGGTTTTTTCGAAGATTCCAAGACCAGCCTGACCCTGCGCAACTACTATTTCAATCGTGACTTCAACGATCCCGGCGCCAGCAAGAGCAAGATAGAAGAATGGGCTCAGGGCGCGATTCTCAAGTTCAGCTCCGGTTATACCCCGGGCGTTGTCGGCTTTGGCCTTGACGGTATCGCGATGCTGGGCGTCAAGCTCGACAGCGCCCCGCAGCGCAGCGGTTCGGAGCTGCTGCCGGTGCACGACGACGGTCGCGCCGCCGACGACTACGGACGCGCGGGGCTGGCGGCAAAAATGCGTATATCCGACACCGAGCTGATGCTCGGCGAGCTCATGCCGGATATTCCTCTGCTGCGCTACGACGACGGACGCCTGCTGCCGCAGACCTTCCAGGGCGCCATGCTGGTGTCCCGGGAGCTTCCCGGCCTGAGCCTGCAGGGCGGTCAATACACCTCGGTGAGCCTGCGCAACTCCTCGGACATGCAAGACCTCTCGGCCTGGGCTGCGCCCACTGTCATGTCGGACGGTTTCAACTATGCGGGTGCCGAATACCGCTTCAACGATCAACAGACCCTGATCGGCGCCTGGCACTCGCAGCTCGAAGACATCTATCAGCAAAACTATCTGAACCTGCTACACAAACAGAAGCTCGGTGACTGGACCCTCGGCGCGAACCTGGGTTATTTCATCGACAAGGATGACGGCAGCGCCCTGATCGGCCATGTGCAAAGCCATACCGCCTACGGACTGTTCTCTGCCAACCTGGGTGGCCATACCCTGTACCTGGGGCTGCAAAAGGTCAGCGGCGATACCGGCTGGATGTCGGTGTATGGCAGCAGCGGGCGGACCCTGGGCAACGACATGTTCAACGGTAACTTCAGTAACGCCGACGAGCGCTCCTGGCAGGCGCGCTATGACTACAACTTCGTCGCCGTCGGCATTCCCGGCCTGCTGCTGATGACCCGCTATGGTCACGGCGACAACGCCACCACCAAGGCAGGCAGCAATGGCAAGGAATGGGAACGTGACACCGAAGTCAGCTACACCCTGCAAAGCGGCCCACTGAAAAACCTCAGTGTACGGGTCAACAACGCCACCAACCGGCGCAGTTTCAACAGCGACTTCGATCAGACCCGCGTCATCGTCAGCTACCCCCTCTCCCTCTGATCCTCCCGCCAGGGGCGCTCGTCGCCCCTGTATCTCTGCCCTCCTTGCGTTACTATGGCGAACCAACTTCTGGAAGTCGCCTGCATGAGCAAACCGGGTCAAATGGTGCTGGTCGCACTGCGCAAAATGATTGCCTCGGGCGAACTGGCGGCCGGCGAACGACTGATGGAGATTCCGACGGCGGAACGCTTCGGCGTCTCGCGCATGCCGGTGCGCATGGCCTTCCTCACCCTGGAACAGGAAGGTTTGCTGGTGCGCCATGGTGGCCGGGGCTATCAGGTGCGCTCAGTGAGTGCCGACGATATCGCTGGCGCCGTGGAGGTGCGCGGAGTGCTGGAGGGTTTGGCTGCGCGGCAGAGCGCCGAACGTGGCTTGAGTGAGCAAGCACAGACGGCGCTGCGCGAATGCCTGGTGCAAGGCGATGCACTGTTCGACAAGGGTTACGTGACGGAAGAAGACCTCGAGGCGTTCCATGACCTCAACATGCGCTTTCACCAGGTGATCGTCGACAGCAGCGCCAACCCGGCGATTGCCGAAGCCCTGGCGCGCAACGACCATCGCCCCTTCGCTTCAGTCTCGGCGCTGGCGATCGATCGTCAGGACATGGCCCGCGAATACCGGCGCTTCAACTTCGCACACATGCAACACCACTCGGTTTTCGACGCGCTGGTCAGCCGCCAGGGCGCTCGCGCTGAAGCCATCATGCGTGAACACGCCAATGCGACACTGCGCTACGCCGAGGTATTCGGTGCGATCAGCAACGGCGACCGGATGAAAGTGATCGCGCGCGGCGAGTGATCGGCCGGTTCAGAGGTCCAGCACCAACAGCTTGGACTTGGCCCTCGAGCAGCAGGGCGTGAACTGATCATTGGCCGCTTGCTCTTCTTCGGTGAGGAACAGGTCACGGTGCTCCGGCACCCCTTCCAGCACCCGGGTCAGGCAGGTGCCGCAGATGCCCTGTTCGCAGGAAAGCGCAATCTCGACACCGTGGCTTTCCAGCACCTGGACCACCGTCTTGTCGGCCGGTATGTCGAACACCTGCCCGCTGCTGCCCAGCTTGACCTGGAACGACCCGTCGGCACTGGTATCCACCGGCGCCGCGGCGAAGTATTCACGGTGCAAGTGCTCGTCGCTCCAGCCCTGGGCCTTGGCGCTGTCGAGCACATGCTGCATGAAACCTGAAGGACCGCAGACGTACAGGTGTACGCCAGGCTGTGGATTGGCCAGGACCCTGGCGGCATCCAGGCGCGAATCGGCTTCTTCGTCGAAATGCAGGTGCACGCGATCGGCAAAGGATGCCCCTTTGAGTCGCTCGACAAACGCTGCGCGCTCACTGGAACGAGCGCAGTAGTGCAGCTCGAAATCGGCACCATTGTGGGCCAGGTGCTCGGCCATGCACAGGATCGGGGTGATGCCGATGCCACCGGCGAACAACAGGCTGCGCCGCCCCTCGGCCACCAGCGGGAACAGGTTGCGCGGCTCACTGATGAACAGCCGATCGCCGCTGTTGATCTGCTCATGAAGACTCTGGGAACCACCGCGCGAGGCTACATCCTTGAGTACGCCGATCAGGTAGCGATGGCGTTCTTGCGGGTGATTGCACAGCGAGTACTGGCGGATCAGCCCGCCGGGCAGGTGCACGTCGATATGGGCACCGGCGCTGAAGCCGGGCAACTCCCCTCCTTGTGCACAGGCCAACTCGTAGCTGCAAATATCCAACGCTTCGTTGTTGCGGGATGTCACGACGACTTCAATCATGGCGCACCTTCAAGACCGGCCACCGCAGTGGCCGGGAACAGTATCAATGGGAGTGGATGGCGTAGCGCTCGAACTAGTTTGCCGTGGCAATCAGCTCGACAACCGGCGCGCGCTCACGGGCGATGATTCGCTCCAGCACGCGCCTGGACTGCACACCACCTGCATCGATATTGAGCTTGAGCAGGTTGCGCTCGGGATTGGCCAGCAGGTTCTTCTGCTGCTGTTCGAGCATGTCGAGGTCTTCGCTGAAGATCTTGCCCTGGCCCTCGCGGATGGTGGCCGTCAGGTCTTCGTCATGAGGATTGAAATTGCGTGCCATGCCCCAGAAGTACCAGATCGACGTCTCGGTTTCCGGAGTGATGAAGTCAACCACGATGCTCGCGGCCTTGTGTTGCGGCTCGGCGTCGTAACCGCCCTTGCCGGCGTGGGCCACGCCCACCTCGATCAACACGTGGCTGGGTGGGCTGAAGCGGCAGATCTGCCAACGGTCTACCGGCACGTCGTCAGCCAGATTGTTGCCACGCAGGGCCATGCGCCAGAACGGCGGCGCCATGATGTTTTCCATGTGCCGCGCGGTAACCACCTCGTCACCTTCGACAGTGGTAATCGGTGCCGCTTCATCGATCTCTTTCTGGCCGATGCTCGAGGCGTGCACGTAGGTTTCGTGGGTGAGGTCCATCAGGTTATCGATCATCAATCGATAATCGCAATTGATGTGGAACAGCCCCCCGCCATACGCCCACTCATCGCTGACAGCCCACTCCAGATGATGGATCAGTGCAGGGTCAGCCTTGTCCTGCTCCCCGGGCCAGACCCAGATGAAACCGTAGCGCTCTTCAACGGCGTAAGTCTTGTTGCACGGAAAGCCCCGTACGCGCTGACCGGGCATTTCGACGGTCTTGCCATCACAACCCATGACCAGGCCGTGGTAGCCGCAGACCAGGTTGCCGTTTTCAACATAACCCAATGAAAGGGGGGCGCCGCGGTGTGGGCAAAAATCTTCGACGGCGGCAACGCGCCCTTCTTGTCCACGATAGAAAACGATTTTCTCACCGCATATCTGCCGCCCCAGTGGCCTGGAAGCAATCTCGTCAGGGGTGCAGGCGACATACCAGGTGTTTTTCGGATACATAGGATTCTCCGGACAGGCTTGTTTTTATGGATCCAGTAAATCGGATTATTCCCATACACGTCAAGCTTTTCGCCGGAATATAAATATTAATGGATCCATTAAATCCCAAACCGAGACCTTCACCGTTCGAATCGTGGCTCTGTTCTCAAGCCGGTGTGTGGTATTCCTGTCTTCGGGCCAACCTATTCACGGCCCATATGCCGTGGCGAATCCATTTGGATGGTCGGTGATCGCGCCTCGCAGTCTGTAGACACTGCCTGTTCGGTCTTCACGGTTGTGAATCGGCCAGGTTCGTCCCGTTTTCTGCCCCTCGTGAAAGGCAAGAATCCACAGCCAAAAGCGGTCACTCACAAGTGTCCGTTTCACCCGGGAATGACGCTGACTGTGTTGACGACGCCGTCTTCGCTAGTGGCCCGTTCGATGCCCAGTGGAGTGGCACGTCGGTCTCGCAAATAGCGATAATTCTTTCGGCTCTCTTCAATCAGCCCGCGCTCCAGCGTGGCACGGACAGGATGTCCATCGATGGATTCGACCAACACATTTCCGAACGGATCGACGGCGACACTCTCGCCAGGAAACGACAGGCCCTTGCCTTCACCAATGCGGTTCACCAAAACGGCAAAGCATTGGTTTTCCATGGCGCGGCTGATCACGGCGCGTCGGTGTACGGGGCCGTAGGGGTTCATGTTGCCATCCAGCACGAGAATGAGGTCGGCGTCCAACAGGGCCAACGAGCGAGCGGTCTCCGGAAACTCGATGTCATAGCAGATGAGCACTCCTACGCGTAACGAGCCAATTTCACAGATCGAATACTGCGAGCCGGCATCGAAAACGCCCCAGTCCGTATCGGGCCAGAGATGAGTCTTGCGGTATTTGAGGGCAATGCGCCCCGATCCATCGACCAGCAACGCGGTGTTATACGCCCGCCCGTCAGCCACCTCGCAAAAACCGAAAGCGATGGCAGTATTGCTATTGCGTGCCGCCTCCTGAATGAGTCGGATGGGCTTGCCACGGGTCGTCAGCCCAACGGTGCCAATCTCATCCTTGGTGGGAAAACCTGAGAGCGTCGTCTCCGGAAACACGATTAAATCCGTATCGATCGGAGCATTGCGGATCATTGACAGCATGTTGCTCAGGTTGATGTCGACCTGGGCGTCCGCGATGGGCAGTTGTGCCAGCAAAATGTTCATGGAAGCCTCCCTAAAAAAGGGCACCGCACCTGGGTCGATGGAGCGGTGCCCTGAAACGTCAAACAATGCGACTGTCGATCAGAACCAGAAAACGGGGGTCGTCGTCAGCAACTCGATTCCAGTCCGGGTTACGATGAAGTTCTGCTCCCACCCAACGCTGCCGACACCTTTTCGTGTCATGAAGGACTCTCCGGAGGCGACCATCCCTTCTTCGAAAATATCGTCCGCCGTGACCGAGTCCCGGTTGATGATCGGGTGTTCCCACATGGAGCCATTGCCGTGGCCAAAGTACGGCCATTGCTTGGCGGCCAGATCCTCTTCTTCGGCCACGCGTGCCTGCACGCGCTCGGCCTCGCCCACCACGTCGAGCACCCGGGCGCCGTGTTTCACGGAGTTCATCACCGCCTCCGTGATGGCGTAAGAGTCGATCAGCAGCGAGCGCTGCTCCGGGGTCGGCTTGCCGCCGCAAACCAGCGAGCGTCCGGGGTCGAGCCAGTACCCCTGATGGGTCGGCCCATAGATCCAGGTCCGGACCATATCGCCCTTGCTCGGCGCGCCCATGGAATACCCGTACATGGGATCACGCTCGAAGAACTGACTGTCCTCGTCGTTGCCGAAATTCACTGGAATCCGCAGCCAGCCTCCCCCACGCCGGGTAAGTTCATAAGCGCCCTCTGCCGCCGCCTCGGCCGCAGTCTTGCCTGCGTAAAGGCTGTCGCACACGCGGTACAAGGCGCTGGAGACCATCTGTCCCGCCTCGCGAAACATGTCCAGTTCTCGCGGGCTCTTGATCCGGCGGCAACGGCGGATCAGGTTATCGTCATACTCGAAGTGGATACCAGGCGTCTGTTCCGCGAGCTGACTGGCGTACTTCATCGGCAGATTGTCGGACCCGACGAACACGACGCTGCGACGCGGCTTGCGCGCGTTCAGAGCCTTGGCGACGCTGCTGATCGGGTCGTCACTGAAGAAATAATCGCCGCAGCGCACCATACGACGACGCACTGTCGCCACGTCGGCATGCAGTTCAGGTTTCTTTCCAGGCTCCAATATCACACAGCAGAAACCTCGTGCGTTCCAGATTGGAGAATCCGGTTCCTGGCCAGAGTGTTCCGACCAGAAGTTGGTCAGCCAAAGTGTTTCCATGGCCCGCTCATAATGACCAGCTGTCTTGCCCCAGACAATGGCCAACTCATAACCCTGCTGGCGCATTTCATCTTCCACTTTTCTCCAGCGATCTTCATATTCATCCACTGGAAAATAACCGTCAGGGTAATTCATTCTTTCGATAGTCATCACGATTACCTCAATCTTTGTTTTTATACATAAGTGCGCCGAATACTGATCAGCGTTCGAGCGCCGTAGCCGTCATATTCAACCCATGACAGGAGAATTCAAATACTGCAAATCTGCACTATTGCTATCGTTGTTAAATTAACCAGGGAACGAAATTTCGTATCGCTAGAGGTCGCGTTCCACGACAACATGTGCAAGTTGTCGAAGTGCATCGGCTTCTGGGCCAAATGCATCCAGTGCCGTTAATGCCTCCCGCAGAAGTTGCCAGGCATATTGCTGCGCCCCTTCCAATCCCAATGAAGAAACAGCGGTGGACTTGTCAGCGTGCTGGTCCGCGTGAACCGCTTTCCCCAGGGCAACCCGATCTCCGACGATATCCAGAATGTCGTCGCGCACTTGAAAGGCCCTGCCGATCTGTTCGGCGTATTTTCTCAAGGCAACGAAGCGATTGGTTTCCACGCTTGCTCCACTCGCCATTGCGCCCAGCACGACGCTGGCCTCGATCAATGCGCCGGTTTTCAAACGCTGCATTTCGGCGACTTGCTCCAAAGTCGGTCGGGTACCGGCCAGCGCCATGTCGAGAAACTGGCCGCCTGCAAGACCGGCGGGGCCAGCCGCCCTGGCCATGACCGCCACCATTTGCAGGCGAATCCCGGCACTCACCGCTGATGGCTGCGCCAGGGATTCGAACGCCAGTGCCTGCAAGGCATCGCCCGCGATCAAGGCCGTGCTTTCGCCGTAGGCCACATGCAACGCCGGCTTCCCTCTACGAACGAGAGCGTCGTCCAGTGCCGGAAGATCGTCGTGTATCAAGGAATAGGCGTGCATCAGCTCCACCGCGCAAGCGACTCCGTCGGCTGCGTCAAACTGCCCTCCCATGGCTTTACACGCATTGTAAACAAGCATTGGACGCAAACATTTACCCGGTTCAAATACGCCGTAAGCCATGGCGTTATACAGCTTCTCCAGTGAGGAACTTGAGTGTGTCAGTCGTATCCGTAATTCATTGTTCAGACGCGCGCGAAGCATCAAATATCTTTCGTTGTCCATGTTTTTGTGTGTTCGCATCACTGGCTCGCCAGATTTATTCGTTATCCGCGACGGCGGCGCGTAACGTTGATTGCGTATAAGAAGGGGAGGCCCATTTCGAATAAATAACCCAGCCCGCCAGCGCCAGGAAAACAATCATGATCGGCACCGCCCAATTTTCGTACCACGACAGTTCCGGATAACGAGGCCACGAAATATTGACCGTTTCAAATAGAGTCCAACCGGTGGCCGCGAAGATGGTGGGAATACTCAAGATACCCAGAGAGAACGGCCCCTCTCGCCAGTCACCTTTCAATACACTTACACACGCCCCCACCAGCGGGAATGCAAAGGCGAGATAGAATCCGGCAATACTGAACGCCAATAACAGCGGATAAATATTGGTAAAAGACAACATGAACAATAATGCCGACAACCCGCCCGTTAACAGAAAAGCGCGCGTTGGCAATTTGTCGTCCCCACTCAACTGTCGCAGGAAATCCGAGCAGGGAATGGTTCTGTCCCGAGCGAACGCCCAAATGACCCGCGATACCGAAGCCTGAATGCCCAGCATGCACGCTAGAAACCCGATAATGAACAGCACCAGCATGCCCTTGTAGGCGATCTGACCTAAATGAGTGATCAGCGTCACCGTGACAGGGTCGCTTCCCGCAGGGAACTCCAGGGTGGGCAAGGCCAAAATCAGTGAAAACGCCGAGAATGCCACCACCGCGCCAACCGACAGCAGGCAAAACAGCATCGCCTTGGGTACCGCTCGTTCAGGATCCTTGACTTCCTCGGCAACGGCACCGGCGCTTTCAAAACCCACGAATGCCCAACCGCAGTAGGCAATGGCGAGCGCTACTTTTGAAGAGAAAAAGCCGGAGATACCCGGTTCCGGCCAGGCAAAGACTTGAGCGTCGGGCATCAGGATGGACAGCGCGTTGACTTTGAACTCCATCAGCAACAACACGCCGATGCCGACCGAACCGATCACTTCGGCACCAATGCATAGCCAGACGATGGTCGAGAAAATCTTTCGGCCTTGGGTATTACCCCACGTGGCGAATGCGATGAGAAACAGGGCAATCGGCACACTGATCATCTTGTCGGTCGCATCGATGCCAAACAGTTGCGCCACGAATCCCGCGCCGCCAAGGGCTACCGTTGCAATGGTGATCGGCAGCGTGCAGATGTAAGTCCAGCCTGCAAACCAGCCAAAGCGACTGCCGAGCAGGTACTTGGACCACTGATAAATACTGCCCTCATACGGAAATCTCGATACCAGCATGGCGAAGACCAACGCCACCAGTAGTTACCCTGCCATGGCCACCACCAACCCCCACCAGAAGGCAGGACCGACCGTTAAAATGCCGATTCCGAAGATGGAGTAAAGCGCCACAATGGGCGATATGAAGGCAAAAGCCAGGGAGAATGTGGAGGAAAAGTTCAGTTCACGCTGGAGGTGATGACCCTTTTCCTGACAATTGTCCTTGCCAACCGTTGTGCTGTTCATGAGCATACTCCCGCCGCTCGCGTAATACGCGAGTCTTCAAGTTCATATTGTTATCGTTGTAGGCCGGCCGCTGAATGACCGTTGTTGCGGGGATGCGTGCCGAGCCTTGAAGGCGATGTTAGCGCTCGTCACCGACTGTACCAATAGTGCTAATCTGCACTAGCTACCGTTATGGCTGCCCGAACATATGCATCATGAACAAAGAAAATATTTCCCGTTCACTGGTGATATCGAGTTTGGCGTACAACCGCTGTTTATAATTTCTGACCGTTCCCAGACTAAGATCCAGTTTTTCTGCGATCACGGGCATCGAATACCCGCGCAAGGTTTTTTCGACCAGTTGTCGCTCGCGCGGGCTGAGGTGATAAGTATCATAGAATTGTTCGAAGAACTCTTTTACATCCGTTTGTATATACCCTTCGCTTTTCTGTTCGAGAAATACTGCTCTGACGCTCGCAGTAGAAGCGGATACATTCCTGGAATATTCCCAGTGGGCAATCAAGCCTTCAACATGAACCGCTATCAGTTCAGGCTGACTCAATATTAATTCCAATTTTTCTTTTCCGAAGGTATGACCGGTCAAGGCGTGCCATGCGGGGTTTTGGTAGATGACCCTGTTATCACTTCCTAATGTGAGTACGCCGACCTTTCCATTCCCGAACAGGGCACCAAGCCCCTCCATGAACTCCGTTCGCATGTGCGCGGCATGCGCAGCGACGATGATCGGGTACAGGGCGGTGAAAAAGGCGATTTCATCCTCATTGAAGAGGGTGTACTCGCGATCAAAACAGAAACCCAGATACCCCCCACCGATGACAGGCAGCATCAGCGTCAATTCGTCCAGAATCTGCCCCGACTTGAATATTTCATCGTAATAAACATTGGACTCATCCTCGCTTTGCATGAGTGAAAACGTGACCACTGAGGGCACACGATCTTCAGTCACTAGCCGAAGCAGAGGGTCGATCCTATAAAGGTGATTCATGTATTGCGCAACCGCCTCGTGGCTCAAAGACGTATTGACGATGAATTCGGGGGCAGAAAATCTGCTGTACTTGATAGCCAGCCAACGCTCACAATCAATATATTGTCCTAGCGTCTCCAGCACGATGGCATAAAAGCCCTGTTGCCCTACAGCATCAACAACGGTCGCTATTGCTGCCGCCACACGCTTATGATCACGGAAGACTTCATTCATGGGATCTCCGATTCTGCAAATGCCTTATCACTTCAAGCATAGTCCCTTCACAGTGCAGGATGCCCACCAAACCAGTATCCACCGGTGGTGATGAAGTAACGCGTCAGCTACCGACAATCGACCACGCACACATCGGCAATTACCAAGCCACGTTAATTGACACAACGAAATCTGCAATAGTGCAACATGACACCATTGACTTTTTATCAAGAGGCAATACAACGCAGCGATTGAAAAGTTAAGCTCTTAAGCCAACCTCTGCATTTTCAAGTATCACCGTCAGTACCAGAACCACTGAGATCATCCCAATAGGGAGGAACGCCAATCGCGCTGATGAAGTAGTCCCACACCACGCGGACTTTCTGAGAGCGGAGTCGATTCTCGGGGGAAATCAAATGGATCTGGCTTGGCGTCTGCTCAACCGCCCCCTCCCAATCGGGTAAAAGCTGAATGAGCTGTCTGTTCATGAAACTCTCTCTACTGAAGAGCCAGGAAGGAAAAAACACAATCCCCCGCCCCGCGAGCGCCGCCTCTACCAGGACCTGGCCATTGTTGCTTCTGAGCGGCCCATGCACTTCGATGATTTTCACCTTGTCGCTGGCCGGCTTTCTGAAGTACCAGCGCTGCGCCCCACCGGTTCCCTTGTAGACCAGGCACGCGTGGTTCTGCAGATCCTCTGGCGAAGCGGGTTTGCCGTGCTTCGCCAGGTACTCTGCGCTAGCGCACAGCACGTATTGTTGGTCGCAGATTTTCCGCCCAATCAATCCGGAATCCTCCAGGTGCCCCACCCGGAATATGATGTCTGCGCCCTCCTGAACCGGGTCGATAAAGGCATCGGTGACCGTCAGTTCAACGGTCAATTGCGGATACTTGTCATACAGGCCATTCAACAGTTTCACGATATGCAGACTGCCGAACGCAACCGGCGCGTTGATCCGCACCAGGCCACGAATCTCGCCGCCCTTGCCGGTGACTTCCTCATCGGCGGCATCCAGCAACTCCAATACTTCGCGGATCTGCACGTAATAACGCTCGCCCGCTTCCGTCAGTTTGACGGCGCGAGTATTGCGATACAGCAGCTGCTGGCCCACCTCCCGTTCCAGCGCCGCGATGAAGCGTGAAACGGAGGACGCAGGGACGCGAAAGTGTCGCGCCGTCGCCGAGAAACTGCCGGTCACCGCAACCATGGCAAAGTATCGGTGCGCTTTGAGGTGCATAGGGGAAATCTCCAACAGAAGGCGCCGTGGAGCTGTACTAAAACAGAACGGCTGCTGATTGTCCTCTCGGACCCGCCTCCCGGACCTGTTTGCATCAGCCATGAAAAAGCAGCCGCACCGAATACCGGTGACGGCTGCCAAAATTTCAGGAAGTGGAACCTTGCCGGTTCGCGACTGCTTACCCTCGATGAGGCGCGTAATCGACATAACCTTCGGCCCCGCCGCCGTAGAAGGTTTCGCGCTTGGCTTCTGTCAGAGGCCAGTTGTTCTGCAGGCGCGCCACCAGATCGGGGTTGCTGATGTAAGCGGTACCAAACGCAGCGAGGTCGATGATGCCGTCGTTGATCAGGTCTTGCGCACGTTGGCGCGACATACCGCCAGCCAGAATGAGCGCCGTGCCGGGCAATCTTGATTTCATGGTCGACAGCAAATTGATAAAAGTCGCTTTCGGTCCGCCACCGCTACCCACAGTACCCGGGGCAGGAAATCCGGACTGATCCATGACATGAACATAGGCCAGCTGCCGAGCGCCAATCTCTGTGGCAAGCGCGGTGTAGGTTTCATCGATCTGTTCATACAACGGCATATCGAACAGTTGACCATAGGGCGAAATACGGATGCCCACACGGCCGGCGCCAATCCGCGCAACCACGGCGTCGATGACTTGCAGGGTGAAGCGCAGGCGATTTTCCAACTGATCGGCGGAGTATTGATCGGTTCGATCATTGACCAGCGGATTCATGAACTGCTCGAACAGATAGCCATTGGCACCATGAATTTCGACGCCATCAAAACCTGCCTCGATCGCATTTTCGGCCGCCTGCGCGAACTCACCGACGATCCGCGAAACCTCGGCCGTTGTCAGCTGGCGTGGCGCCGGTGGCGCTACCAACGCCGGTTTGCCGTCAGCGTCGTAGCCGAAAGCCGTCGCGCCAACCGCTTGCTTCGACGTGGCACTCACCGGCAGTTTCCCGCCCTCCTGGATCGACGGATGCGAAACACGACCCACGTGCCAGATTTGCGCAAACATCTTGCCACCCACGGCATGCACCGAGTGGGTGGTGAGGCGCCATCCAGCGATTTGCTCGGTGGTGAAGATCCCCGGATTGAAGAGGTAGCCCTGACCTTCACGGGATATCGGCGTGCCCTCGCTGACAATCAAGCCTGCGGTGGCGCGTTGCGCGTAGTACAACGCCACTCGCTCATCGGCGACATCATCGGGTGCGCGAGAGCGGGTCAAAGGCGCCATGACGATACGATTTTTGAGCGTGGTGTCGCCCATGCTGAATTCTTCGAAGAGTTTCGACATTGGAGTTTCCATATTTGATCGAGGGAGGGACGATCAGCTGAGCGACAGGTAAAAAGCTGTCTTTGACTCACGCCAAAAGTCTGATGAGTTGCAGCGATGGATCGATGCTAACTTCGGACTCCTGGCGCAACAATCCTCTCGAATCGCAAATGACTTTTGCTTTTTTAGCAACGCATGGAGGGTTGGGTCAAACCTGTCTTCCATCAAACCTGGTTTCGCGATGTGAAAAAAGCCAGCACTGCGGCGAGTACCAGCAAGACTGCGCTTGCGAGAAAGGTCATGCGATAGCCGCTCCCGTCGAACAGCAGCCCGCCGAGGGTCGAACCCAGCGCAATGGATAGCTGAATGACTGCCACCATCAGGCCGCCACCGGCCTCGGCATCCTTGGGCAACGCCTTGGCCAGCCACGACCACCACCCCACTGGCGCTGCCGTCGCGATCAGGCCCCACAGCCCCAGCAATACAAAAGCTGCCACGACTCCTGTGCCAAGGACTATCAAGGAAAGTGCAATGGCGGCCATCAAGAGTGGAATGCAGACCAGGACGCGATACATGCCGGTTTTCAGGAAAGTGCCGATCAGGATGGTCCCGACAAAACCCGCCACGCCTATGACCAGCAGGATCATCGACAACATGGAAACCTCTACACCCGTGACGGTCTCCAGGAACGGGCGCAGATAGGTGAACAATACAAACTGCCCCATGAAGAAAATCCCCACACTCAACATGCCGAAACTGACCAATGGGCTCCTGAACAATCGAAAGACATTGCCATCCCCCGCTTTGCGCGGCGCCGCCTTCATGCCTGGCAGGCTGATCCACTGCCAGATCAACGCGATGATCGCTACCGGAATCAGGCAGAAGAAAGCACCCCGCCAGCCGATGACACTCCCCAGATAGCTTCCCAGTGGTGCGGCCACTACGGTTGCCAAGGCATTGCCGCCGTTGAAGATTGCCAGAGCCTTGGGCACGCTAAGGGGCGGTACCAGGCGCATGGCCATGGCCGCCGACATCGACCAGAACCCGCCGATCACCACGCCGATCAGCGCACGACCAATCATGTACACCGTATAGTTCGGCGCCAGACCGACCACCAACCCCGACACGCACATGATCGCGGTCAGTAGCAGCAACAGCGTCTTGCGGTCCATCGAGCCCGCAAGCCTGGAAATCGAAAGGCTTGTCAGCACCGCGAACGCGCCGGAGATGGCGATCCCATACCCGGCCAGTCCTTCACTGATTTGCAGATCCGCTGCGATCGGCGTGAGCAAACTGACGGGCATGAACTCCGAAGCGATCAGCGCGAATACGCACAGCGTCATCGCAAAAATGCCACTCCAGTGAGCCGGCAGTTCCGCAGTGCCCGGCATGCCGAGGGCATCACCTGCCGGAGTGTCGAATACTTGAGCCGTCATTTAAAAACCTCTCTTCCAATCGTTGTTGGCTGAAGCACTGGCGTTTCAGCCAACCACCGTCAGGTCGTACATGCTGACGTCGGTGGCCTTTACGAAGTCGCGCCGATCAAGCCCGGGAGGGGTCAAGGCTTCTACAGTCCCAAGGAGGGTTACAGCTGTCTCGCTCATCATCAGTACTCCGTTCCAGATAGGTGACAGAGCTTGACGGATTCGAGATACCCTGATTAGTAGGCATAATCTTCATGTAGTTTTGAGAAAAACTCAGCAATGGCCAATACCAAAGTCAACGACCTCCAGGCTTTTCTGGCAGTGGCGCGCGATCAAAGCTTTACCAAAGCCGCCGCCAAACTGGGCATTACGCCTTCTGCGCTGAGTCATACGATCCGGGCACTTGAACAAAGACTGGGGATACGTCTGCTGGCCCGCACGACACGCAATGTGTCGCCGACAGAAGCGGGAGAACGGTTGATGCGCTCGATCACCCCGCTTTTTGACCAGATCGCTGTTGAGCTTGAAGCCTTGAGCGAATTACGGGACAAGCCCAGTGGCACGATTCGTATTTCCTGCACTGACGATCAGATAGAGTTGTGCATTCGGCCGATGCTTGCCGGCTTCCTGAAGAATTACCCGGATATCACACTGGAGTTCTACGTCGACTATGGATTCACCAACGTGGTCGAGGAACGCTTCGATGCCGGCATTCGCATGGGCGAATCGATCAGCAAGGACATGATTGCGGTTCGCATAGGACCGGATTGGCGGTTGGCGGTGGTGGGATCTGCGGCGTATTTCGAACATCACCCGGTACCCGCCACACCTCATGAGTTGACTGCCCATGACTGCGTCAATATCCGTCACCGGCCATCAGGGGCGATTTACGCCTGGGAGTTTGAACGAGATGGCCAGGCGTTTACGGTCAAGGCAGACGGGCAACTCGTTTTCAACAGCATCATGCATGTTCTCAATGCCGCCCTGGATGGCGTTGGTCTGGCCTACGTACCAGAGCAATTGGTCGCACCGTACCTGGCCGACGGCCGACTCAAGGAAGTCCTGGCCGACTGGTGTCCCGAGTTTCAGGGCTACCATTTGTACTACCCCAACAGACGCCAGCCATCTGCGGCCTTTTCTGCGTTTGTGGAGGCGCTGCGATATAGACGCTGAGCCTTGTGTACCGGCGCGCGGGGCCAGAAGCGGTCACTCCAACCGACCCGGTCAGGAAAAAACCATTGCACAACGCCGGCTGTCCTTCTGAGTCAGTCCGCTATAAGGGTGAAGTACTCGACCGCAAAATAGCCGAGCTGATAGATCAGGCTAAACAGTGCAAGTGCCAGTTGTACTCGACGCCGCTTCTGTGTGATGCCAATCAACACGATGCCCAGCATGATGACGGTATGGGCGGTATACGCCGCTCCCAACGTCTGCCAGCGGGCGTTACCCTTGAGGGAGGTATCGACAAGGTCCATGGCCGTAAGAAGAGCGATGAGCCCGAAGAACCAGGCACGTCGTTCCAGCAGGTAGTTTTCATAGCTGCCGAACTCTCTCACGTCGGACGGAAACAGCATCGTCGAGACCATGAAGTAGAGGGCGCAAAAGCAAACAATGAAAAAGTAAGACTCGAACGTCCATACCGGTACCTGCGTAAGACGAAACTCCCACCACCAGAACGTCATGATTGAAATGAGCGCCCACACCACCCAGCTCATGTGTATCCAGGACCATCCGAAACGGCGCGGGTGCTCGATGATCGATGCGATCCCCTTGAGCAACGTCGTTATGCCCAGCCCCAGAATGATGCTGAGGACGATGCGGATATGCGAATAGATTTGGTCTGGGGTCATCTCACTGCGCCGAATTTCTGAAGCGTTGCTACGACACTTGGGCGTCGAGTCCTGGGCTTTCAGGAAAAGAACCGACGCAGGTAAGTGCCCGCGTGCACCTATGGGTTGCAACCGCACTGCGATCCATACTGCACAACGACCGCTTTGCCCTTTGGGTCTTAGCGTAGATGGGCATCGATGACGTTATACGGCTTTTTTTCGCAGACGATTCCGTCACCCATCGATTCGGCCCCTTGACAAATCCACAGTAACCCAAGTCCATCCAGAGGGTGAAAAGATGCGCAATGCGTTGGCATTGTTCACGATAGCAACCACCGCCCTCACGGTCAGTGGTGCGGCGCTTGCCGATCCCCCAGGGCAATGCCTTCAGCGATAAATGAGTCACACCCCCCAGGCTCGGCTACCCCACCTTGTGACTCGCAACCGGCTTGCAACGGAATGTCACGAAGGCAACGCCATTAACCGGAAACGACCAGCGCGATTGAATATCCAGAACGCTGATGTCGCTGCCGAGCGAGGTGCACTTGGCGTTCGCCGCCTCAAGCGCAAGGCGGCGGGCTCCGGTTTGTGCGCCGCGTGCCAGCGAAGCGTTCGCCGAGGTCTGATACAACTGGTTATCGAGCTTCAACGCTGGTGTTTGCCAAGCACAACCGGACAGCACTGCAAACGCCGCGATAGCAGCAACAATTTTGAGTGTCATGAGTTTCTCCTGAACTTGATGAGTGAGCGCGAAATCAGTCGCCTGCGCCGACTGGTTCGTGAAACGGCGACTCTGGTGATCAGAGGAGCGATGTCGCCGTGAAGCCATCATCGGCGTTAGCGGTTTCCTGGTTAAGAATAATGAAGTAACTTTCAGCATTGCTTAGCAAAACTTAATGAGGCCGCGCGGTGAAACTCGATGCCAAGCAGTTGCAAGCGTTCCTGGCAGTCGTCGACGACGGCAGTTTTGAGAAGGCCGCAAAGAGGCTCGCGATAACGCCCTCGGCTATTTCCCAGCGAATACACGCGTTGGAGGCCTACCTGGGCAGCCCGCTCGTGGTCCGAGGTCGACCCTGCGAGCCGACCCAGAGGGGACGGAGGCTGTTGCTTTATCTTCGACGCGCAACCGTGCTCGAGGAGGAATTGCTCAACGAGCTCTCGGGCGATCAAGACGAGCACCTACGGGTTGTCATCGCAGCCAACGGCGATACCCTCGCGACCTGGTTTTTCCCCGCTCTAGCGGCCATTTTTGTCAGCGAACGCATACTGCTCGACCTGGTCGTCGATGATCAGGACCATACGTACACGCTGCTCGAAAGTGGTCAGGTCATCGCTTGCATCAGCTCACGTGCGGAACCCATGCGTGGCTGTCTCGCCCTCCATCTGGGTTCTGTTCGCTATCGCCTCGTAGCGTCGCCCGATTTCCAGGCGCGGTGGTTTCCCAACGGACTCACTCGGGAGGCGGCGCACAAGGCCCCCGTGTTTGCTTATTCACGCAAGGACACACTGCAGGATCAGTTCATGCAATCACACTTCGGCCTGCGCGCAGATGCCTATCCTACGCATTACTTGTCACTGCCCGAGGCCCGACTTGAAGCGATTCGCCGCGGCCTGGGCTATGGCATGGTGCCGCAAATACAACTGCGTGATTGGCTAAAAAACCGAGAGCTTGTGGACGTCGCACCGGGGCACTTCACCGACGTGGCGTTGTATTGGCACTCGTGGGCCGTGCAATCCCCGCGTATGCAGGCCCTGTCCCAGCGCAGTGTGGAAACCGCACGGCGCAGACTACTTCTGGAGGGGGGCCCCGCTGCCGGAGGCACTGTTCCAACCCCCACGTGACAGGCAGCAATCGGCCAATTGCGGACAGCACACATCCGCCCTTAACAGCGAAGCATTCCTCGCCAGGCCATAGCGATCCCCGACCATCTCATCGCCGGGCAGGGTTTACTTGGCATAAAAGGTCACTGTATCGGAGTTTATTGTGGAATCTGTGTCTGACTGTCGGCCCCTTCGCTCGCTAGCATGGATGCTCTCGCGGCGACAAACGTGATGAAATCTTCAACCAGACGCTGATACCGATTAGCGCTAAGAGGCATCGAAATGTTCGACAGTACTGCGGTGCTTACTGTTTTCTGGGTTTATCTGGCGGGCGTAGTGATTCCGGGGCCGAACTTCGTCGCCGTTGTTCACAAGGCAGTAGCCGCGACACGTGCCGAGGCGTTGGCCTTGGTCGCCGGTATAGTGACCGTGAACCTGCTCTGGTCTGGCTGTGCGATCACAGGCCTGGGCCTTGTGTTTGCAGCCTTCCCATGGGCAGTACTGGTTGTGAAGATAATGGGTGCGACGTACCTGATGTGGTTTGGCGTACGCCTGATCGTTAAAGCAGGCAAGCACCCCGCCTTACGGCCTTGTGAGGGCACGGCTGGCAGCGTCCGGAAATCTTTCTTTCAGGGTGTCGTCACCAACATCGGTAATCCTAAATCCATGGCCTTCTACGCCGCCGTCTTTTCAGCAGCAGCCCCCGCCCACCCCTCGGTCAGCACCTTCGTCTCAATGCTGGCGGTTGTGGTGGTCGTTTCGCTGACCTGGTATGGACTGGTTGCGGTGGCTTTGTCGCAACCAAGGATTTCCTCGGCGTATCAGAAGGCTCGGAAAGTGATTGATCGCCTGTGCGGTGGTCTGATTCTGGGCCTGGGAGTACGACAGCTGATCTAAGTATTGAATCGACCCCGAGAGGTGGGGAGACTCCGCTCTCGGCCAGCAGCGGACACTCAAATACTCAACCGTGCACCAGATAGGCCCCAGCGGGAACCCGATGGCGCAGCTTCTTGCATTTACCGGGTGCAGGCTGATGCCCTGGCGGACGATCAGGAAACCAGATTCGACATTTGCCCGGAGGCGGCATATGACCGCGAGGAATCCCAAGCTCGGCGTACGCATGCTCTGTCTCTGCGCCAGCGATGTTGTCTGCGCCGCGTTGCGCAACAATCGCCATTTCCGCTTCGCGGCGCCTTTGAGCCTCCTCTTCCAGCCCTTTCTGTACTGCGGCCAAGTCCTCTTTGGCATTGGGTGGGGTACCCGTAGATTGGGCCTGCTGCGCCGCCTGGATCAATTGAAAGTTTCGGTTGCGTAATTGGACGTTTCCACCAACTCGCATGTTCGAGCGCGCCGCTAAGGTTTCAGCCTGCTGGAACTGCCCCTGCTGAAGACGCAACACACCGAGGTAATGCAGCGTCGCGGGATTGTTCGGCTGGATATGCAGGGCACGCTCCAACGTTGCAGCGGCCTGGTCCAACTGACCATTTTCATACTGCCGCGAGGCTGTTTCGATCAGGGCGGTTGATGCACTGTTACTTTGAGCGGGCGCTCTTCGCTCGGCAGCGACAGAACAAAACGAGGCGATAGCGCAGAACACCACGATGAGTCTCGGTAGAACACTCTTGGTTTGCATGAGGGGGCGGACTCGACTGAACTCGGACGGCACTGCCGTAAACAGACCACACCGCTGTTCGGCAATTGCGATACAGGGCCGCTATTGACCCGGCCTACACCCTGAAGTTCCAGGTGCAACGGCCGTCGCGATGAGTACCGCTTTTTACCCTCTCCCATCTAAGTACGATGAGTTGCTGCAGTTCACACGGGGCAGCCATCGGCCAAAAACAGTCGTTCCGTATTTGAATCAAAGATGCTTGCCCATCAAGTGCCCACGCGTTTCCAGGACCTCGCACAAAAAGACCAGCGCCCGACGAAAAACCGGGTGGCAATCGTCATAAGGTAAATGGTCGAGCGAAGCCCAGAAAAACTCGAAGAGGTGACCATGGTCATCTAGCGTTTGATGTGACCATTGTTCAGGTAGTGGCCCACCCGCCTGGCACAGTTGAAACGACCAGATCTGGCCGAGATGACCGGATTCCCAACTTCCCAGGTCGTCTTCGATTGCGGCCGCGCTTATACCAGACTCTTCCGCCAGTTCACGCAGGGCTGCTCGGCCCGGTGTTTCTCCCTTTTCAATGGTTCCCTTCACCAGTTGCACTCCAGCCTGAGGATGACGGA
The DNA here is from genome assembly GCF_009764265.1 of Pseudomonas sp. PB101. GTDB lineage: Bacteria > Pseudomonadota > Gammaproteobacteria > Pseudomonadales > Pseudomonadaceae > Aquipseudomonas. Next base: position 50,127 of record NZ_RWIR01000041.1, on the reverse strand, counting down.
ACAAAAGGATCCTGGGGGGCTGCGCGGGACAGAGAACTACTGAACACGCCTTGTCAGGACGCATGACGATTTCCTTATCGGTAATGAAGGCTCGCCATCATACGCTTTCAGCCATTGCGCAAATGGTGTGGACTGGATCCTGAATGGCGTTGTGAGCGGCTGAAATGAGTTGTTTTCTGCCCCCTGGTGACAGGCAAGAATCGGCCAGTAACAGCCGTCCAGCCCATCAAAAACACACGAATGACGCATGTACTGATTCACCATGGTGTGACCGTCAAAGGCTACAGGCCACCCAATCTCTCTTGCCCGACCTATCCGATTACGGTACAAATCGATCAAGTTGTACGACAACATAATAAAAACCCGACGCCATCCCCGAACTGGCCTGTCACCCTTCGAGATCCGCCATGCCTCGCCCTACGCAGTCCGTATCGCCGCCCTTCCCCCGCCATCTCGCCGTTATCATTCTTTTGTGCATGGGCTGTGCGTTCGCCGGTAACCATGTGGCGGCGCGGGTCGCGTTTGACGATGGCGCGGGTGTATTGCTGGCGATTTTGATGCGTTCTGGCGGGACCTTGCTGGTGCTCGCCATCCTGGTGCTGTGGCAAAGACAAAGTCTGCGTCTGCCGGCGGGTGCCTGGCGCTGGCAATTGCTGTTGGGCCTTCTGATTACCGCGCAGAGCCTGTGCCTGTACTCCGCCGTCGCACGGGTCCCGGTGGCGCTGGCGCTGCTGGTGGCCAACGTGTTTCCCATCCTGCTGGCGTTGCTCACCTGGGCGCTGGGTGGCCCGAGACCCACTGCGCGCACCGCTATGTTGATGGGTTTGATTCTGGTGGGGCTGGTATTTGTGCTGGACGTCCCCGGGCGTCTTTCGACCGCGGCCAACGTCGGCCCGCAATGGCTGCTGGGCGTCGGGCTCGCGTTCTGCGCCGCCAGCGTGTTCGCCTGCGCGCTGTGGATTACCGACCACAAGTTGCCTCAGGTACGTGGTTCGGTGCGCAGTCTGTTGACCATTTTTATCGTCTTCAGCAGCGTCAATCTGGCAGGACTGGCTGACGCCCTGCCAGGCGGACTGAACCTGCCCGCGACCTCGACCGGATGGCTGGCCCTCGCCACATTGGTGGTGTTGTACGGCACCGGTTTTATCGTGCTGTTCATTTCAGTGCCTCGGCTGGACATGCCACGCAATGCGCCGGTGATGAACATCGAGCCATTGGCGACGTTGCTGATGGGCTGGATTGTGCTGGATCAAATGCTCAGTGCGGGGCAGATTCTGGGCGGGACAATTGTGGTCACCGGCATCGTTTTGCTGACCTATCGCAAATCAGCTATCAAGGCTGACGCCAAAGCTGTGGTGTGAGAATGCCTAAGGCCGCTGGTTACAAGCGCATGATGTTCTGGACAACCAGCGTGCTTACCGACGCCCGAAAGCTATATCAAAAGGTAGGTTTTCAATAGGTCGAAGCGCATCTCAACCAACAGACATCTTCTCGGTAAGGTTTTGTTGCAGGTACGCCAGGAAACGTCGCTGGAACAACATCGTGTGTTCATGCGCCGCCCGTTCAGCCTCGTCGGGCTTGCGCCCAGCAATGGCATCGACGATTTCATCGTGGTCGCGACCGATCGAAGAAGAGGTATTGGCTGAACTGATGATGTAGTCAAAGTGCAGGTGCAGCAATCGTTGACCTTCACCCAACAGCTTCTCGTAATAACTGATGAAGTACGGGTTTTTTCCGGCCTCGGCAATTGCCATATGCAAGGCTTTGTTGGTTTCGGACATCGCCTGGAAGTCCCCGGTGCTGACTGCGTCCAGATAGGCGGCATCAGCAGCACGAATACGAATCAGGTCCTCATCCGTACGATGCAGCGCCGCGAGGCGAGTCACTGCGCGCTGAATCAAGTCAAGGGCCGAAATGTAATTGGGGAACTCTTCGATTTCGAAGGGCGTCACCAACAGCGTGCGATTAGGCAGGATGGTGACCAAGCCTTCGCTGATTAAACGCGCAAGCGCATCACGCACCGGAGAACGGGAAAGACCAAACTGCGCGGCCAGGGACACTTCGTCCAGCGGCATACCGGGCTTGAGCTTCAGCGTCAGGATCTGCTTGCGCAACTCTTCGTAGATGTAGCGACCGCCATGGCGTTTGGCACCACCGGTAACTTCAGTCGTTTCTTTGCTCATCAGGTCATGCTCTCGGCAGTGCAGGCCGGTTATCCGGCCAGCCCACAACTTTAACATCCACCCGGGGTCAGTTAAAAACCCTCACCCCAAGTATCGCTCAGCATAAAACCATCCGCCAAAGGGTCATCCGGATCGACCCCGATCTGATGCAATCCGTAAATCCATGCCCTCCCCGTGATTCTGGGCAGGACCGCCGGTTTTCCGGCCACTTGCGTCAGCCCCAGCAACTCAACCTGAAACTCGCCGCCAATGGTCGACCGCGAGGTGAGTTTATCCCCCACTTCGACCAGATTCCTTGCGTTCAAGGTCGCCAGATTCGCCGAACTGCCCGTACCGCACGGCGATCGGTCGACTCGCCCCGGAGGCAGTGTCGTGCAGGTCTGGTAGGTTTTCGCGTCCACGCGGTTGCGGAACATCACATAGGCCACCTCGTTGAGCGCCTTGAACAGCGGATGACAGACCTTCACCTGCACATTGATCAGCCCCTTGAGACGAACGCCTTGAGTGGCCAGTTCACGAGCGTTCTCAGGGGCGATGGTCAAACCGATCTGATCAACGTCCACCAGTGCGTAATAGACACCGCCGAACGCGATGTCTGCCTTGATCACACCAAAGTCTGCGGTCTCGACCTTGGCATCCAGTTGCTCGACAAACGACGGCACCATGTCCAGCGAAACACTCTGGCAGCGCCCGTCCGCACACTGTGCACGGGCGGTAACCAGGCCGGCCGGAGTGTCCAGCACCACCGTAGTCACCGGCTCGAGCATTTCCAGCATGCCAAGCTCCAGCAACGCCGTTACCACGCAAATGCAGTTACTGCCGGACATGGGGTGAGCCTTGTCCGCTTGCAGCACGATGAACCCGGCCTGAGCCTCGGGCCGCGTCGGCGGCAACAGCACATTCACCGACATTTGCAGGCAACCACGCGGCTCCAGAATCACCAGGCGTCTGAGGCTGTCATCGACTTCGTTAATGTAGTTCATCTTGTCGAGCATGGTCTTGCCGGGGATATCGATGACCCCGCCGGTGATGACCTTGCCGATCTCACCTTCACAATGCACATCAGCCATTTGCAGCGTCTTTTTCCAGCGCATGACGGGCTCCTTTACTTGATGTACCAGCCCCACGGCTGATGACTGTCGTAACGGGTGATCTGCTTGGTTTCCAGGTAATTGCTCAACCCCCACTCACCCAGCTCACGGCCGATACCGCTTTGCTTGTAACCGCCCCAAGGAGCTTCGGTGAAAGTCGGTTGTGAGCAATTGATCCAGACGATGCCCGCTCGCAGTCGGCGGGCAACGCGCTCGGCACGGGCAAGGTCATGGGACATCACGGCAGCAGCGAGTCCGAAGCGCGAGTCGTTGGCGCTGCGCAATGCTTCGGCTTCATCATCGAAGGGTCGCACGCATACCACTGGGCCGAAGATTTCCTCTTTCCAGATCCAACTGTCTTGCGGCACGTCGGCAAAAATCGCCGGGGTCAAGAAGTAGCCTTTCTCGCAATTCGCCGGACGCGTACCGCCGGCAAGCAGCGTTGCGCCCTCCTCCCGACCCTGAGCGATGGCTGCCAGCACTTTGTCGTACTGGCCGCGATTGACCAGCGGGCCGAGCAGTACGCCCTCGTCCATGCCGTTGCCAATGCTGACGCGCTGGGTCTGCTCCACCAGTCGCTTGAGCAGTGGTTCGTACAGGTTGCGTTGCACCAGCACCCTTGAAGTTGCCGAACAGACCTGCCCCTGGTTCCAGAAGATCCCGAACATGATCCACTCGACCGCCGCTTCTATATCGCTGTCGTCGAAGATGATGAAAGGCGACTTGCCCCCCAGCTCCAGACTGATGTTTTTGATGTCGCGGGCGGCGGCCTGCATGATCCGCGTACCCGTTGGCACGCTGCCGGTGAACGCCAGTTTGTCGATGCCTGGATGCTCGCTCAGCGGAGCGCCGGCATCCGGACCGAGGCCGGTCACGACATTGAGCACGCCAGCAGGCAAACCGGCCTGATGGGCGATGTCCGCCAGCTCCAGGGCGGTCAACGGCGTCAGCTCCGAAGGTTTGAGCACCATGCAGCAACCAGCGGCCAATGCCGGCGCGACTTTCCAGGCGGCCATCAACATCGGGAAGTTCCAGGGAATAATGGCCCCGGCGACACCCACCGGTTCTTTGCGCGCGATGGACGTGAAGCGCTCATCGGCGAGGGAAATATTCTGCTCACGATGGCCATCAAGGTCATCGGCCAGATCGGCATAGTAGTCAAAGCAGCCTGCGGTATCGGCGATGTCCCACTGCGCTTCGGGCAACGGTTTGCCGTTGTCTCGCACCTCAAGTTCGGCCAGTTTGTCCTGACGTTCACGGATACCACGAGCGATGGCCCGCAGAATCGTCGCGCGTTCGGCCCCGGTCATTTGCGGCCATGGCCCCTCATCAAATGCACGGCGTGCGGCGTTTACCGCCAGGTCGATATCGCCTGCGGTGGCCGCGGCGACCTGGGTGATGACCGACTCGTTGCTCGGATCAATCGTGTCAAAGGTTGCGCCGTTCTTCGGACGAACCCACTGGCCGTCGATATAGAGCTGGTCATAGGATTTCATGCATGGCCTCCAACAAGGGCAAAGCGCTGGGCGCTAAAAGGGGTCAGGTCCTGGGCAGGTTTTCGACCGGCAACCAGGTCAGTGATCAGTCGTCCGGTGGTCGCTCCCAATGTCAGGCCGAGCTGGCCGTGACCGAACGCAAGGAACACGTTCGACAGTCGAGTGCTGCGATCGATAACGGGTTTGGTGTCGGGCAAAAACGGGCGATAGCCGACGCCGTACTCGACGTTATCCAGTTGCAACCGGGGAAGTATTTTTCGCGCCTTCTCAAGAATGATGTCGGCGCGCTTGAAGTTCGGCTCGGCATTGGGGCCGGCGAATTCGATGGTGCCGCCAATCTGTAATCCACGGGTCATCGGGCTGAAGCAGAAACCGCCGTCGGCATAAATCACCGAGTGACGAATCTCCACGCCGGGGGTGGGCAATAGCACCTGATAACCGGCGATACCGGCCAGCGGAACCTGCGCACCGAGTTGCTCGAAAAACTGACGCGAGCCAGTGCCGGCAGCGATTACCACATGATCCGCGGCGTAGCGTTGGCCATCGCCGAGGGTGACGCCGCTGGCGCGATCGGCCACCTCATCGATGCGCTTGACCTGGCCACGTACACGCACGCCGCCCTGGTCGAGAAAACTTTGCGTCAGCGCGGCAATAAAACCTTTGGTGTCATTAACCGACCGCCAGTCTGGGAACAGCAAGCCATGGCTGAATTTGCCGACCAATGACGGTTCGAGATCCGAGATTGCCGCCGCATCCAGCACTTCGGACTTGAAGCCCAGCGCCTGACGCAGCGCCAGATGCTCCCGTTCGTGTTCGATGCCTGAAGCCGAATCAAACAGCTCGAGGATTGGCCGTTCGCCCATCAGGGTCTTGTCCGGGCACGCTTCGAGCAAGGGCGCATAGTCCTCGTAGACATGGTGAGTGAGCGTCGCCATGTCTTCGGAAATTTCGACAATTTTCGAGTGGCGGGCACAAGCCAGAAACCGCAGGAACCACGGCAGGATGCCAGGTAACGCACCGGGCCTGAGCGCCAGCGGGCCCTTCTGATCGAGCAGCCAGCCCGGGATTTTCTTCAGGATGCCGGGCTTGGACAACGGGATGACCTCGCTGACCGCCATTTGCCCGCAGCTCCACTTGGCGGTGCTGTCGCCCGCGGCGGCCGGGTCGATCAGGGTCACCGCATAGCCTTCCCGTTGCAGGTAAAGGGCACAGCAGACGCCGACGATACCGCCGCCGACCACGACTACCTTTTCTCCGGGAACCGGGATTTGTGCAACGGGCTGCGCAGGTGTCATAGGGAAGTCTCTTGTGCAGAGGCCGGAGCGGCATAATCTTCCAGACTGAAGCCGTCCCACCAGGGTTGGGTATCGTCGACAATAAACTCAGCGCGCCCTGTGATCCATGCCCTTCCCTCAATACTCGGGCGAATAGCGGCACTGCCGTCTTCCAGGTGCAGCGTCTGCGCCACGCGACCGACAAAAAAACTGCCGATCAGGCTTTCGTGGCGATAGGCGCCCTCTTCGGCCAACCAGCCACGGGCATAGCGCTGGGCGACCCGGGCCGAACTTCCGGTGCCGCACGGCGACCGATCGATCAGGCTTTCACCGGCAATCACCACGGCCCGGCCCTGAGACTCGCAAGCCAGGGGCGCGCCTGTCCACATGCAGTGTTTGACACCTTTGATCGCAGGGTTTTCCGGGTGAACCACGTCCACCGACCGGTTGAGCAGATCCTGCATTTGCCGGCCCATTTCCAGCAGTTGCTGCGCGCTGAAATGCTCACAACCCGGATAGTTGGGCTGCACTTCGATAATCGGGTAAAAATTGCCGCCGTAGGCGATGTCGATCTTCAATGGCCCCAGTGGCGGAAAATCGATTTCCAGGTCACGGTGCAGCAAGAATGAAGGGACGTTGGTGAAACACACCGAGCTGACCTTGTCGCCGCTGCGGGTGTAGGTGGCGTGGATCTGCCCTGCCGGAACGTCCACCACCACGTTGCCCGGGGTCTTGGGCTCAATCAGCCCGGCCTCCAGCGCAAAGGTAATCGAACCCAACGTGGCATGCCCGCACATCGGCAGGCAGCCGGAGGTCTCGATGAACAGCAGGCTGAAGTCACTGTCAGCGCGCATCGGCGGGTAGAAGATCGTACCCGACATGTGCGAGTGGCCACGGGGTTCGAGCATCAGGCTGCGGCGAATCCAGTCGAAGTTGGCCATGAAATATTCACGCCGCTCACTCATGGTTCGCCCTTTGAGCGCGGGCGCACCGGCTATCACCATGCGCACAGGCATGCCTTCGGTATGGCCTTCGATGCTGCTGAAAACGTGTCGGGTCATCTCACTCTCTCCGATAAAGCCACATCAGTCGGGCGTGGCGACTGATGTGGCGGGCAACATCAGCCCTGGGCCAGTTCGAAAGCCTTGCGGAAGCTGGCTTTCTCGTCGTCGGTCAATGGTTGCAGCGGCATGCGCGCAGCACCGGCGTCAAAGCCTGCCAGTTCGCAGCCGTACTTGACCTTCTGGATGAACTTGCCCGACTCCATGTCTGCCAGTACCGGGAACAGCGAGCGCACGATGGCCTGTGCACCGGTCAGGTCGCCGCTGGTGTACTTGGTGTAGAAATCACAGACCTGTTGCGTCAGGCAGTTGGCCGGGCCGCAGATCCAGCTGCTCGCCCCCCACAGGAAGAAATCCAGCGCCTGGTCATCGGAACCGCAAGACAGCTGATAGTTGTCTTTGTAGGTGTTGCCGATTTCGATGGCGCGCAGCAGGTTGCCGCTGCTTTCCTTGATCGCGATCACGCGTTTGTTTTCCTTGAACGCATCCAGCACACCGAAACCGACTTCGACGTTGGTACGCACCGGGTAGTTGTACAGCACCAGGTCGATGTCCGGCACGGCATCGAGAATGGCCTGGTAGTGACCGACCAGCTCTTCCTGGGACGGCAGTGCGTAATAAGGCGGTGCGATCAACAGGTTGGTGTAGCCGGCATCACGGGTCTGCTTGACCTGCTCGATGACTTCACGGGTGCAGGAACCGTTGGCACCGGCAATCAGCACGCCACGGTCGCCGACTATTTCGCGCACAGTGGCCAGAATCTGCCGGCGCTCTTCGTTGGTCAGGGCGTAGTACTCACCGGTGGAACCCAGTGGCACGAAACCTTTGACGCCCGCCTTGAGTTGATGCTCGATGATGTTGCCGAGCATGTCGTAATTGACTTTGCCGGCCTTGTCGAACGGGGTGACCAGAGCAGGCAGGATACCTTTGAGTTGAGTCATTGCAGACACTCCACGGATTTGGATATGAGGGTTGGGGTTAGTACGCATAACGACGCAGCATCCGCGCCTCGATCACACCGACCAGACGGGTCAGCGGGAACGCCACGAGGAAATAGATCACAGCCACCGCCGAGAGAAACTCGACCGGGCGGGCCGTGCTGTTGGAAATGTTCTGGCCGACGAACATCAAGTCCGCGATGCCCACCGAAGAGATCAGCGCGCTCTCCTTGAACAGCGAAACCACGTTGGAGAGCAGTGGCGGAATGCCCCGAAGCAAGGCTTGGGGAAACACCACGAAGAGGGTTTTATTCCACGAAGCCAGGCCCAATGCGACGCAGGCATCATGCTGTTCGCCCGGGATGGACTTGAGCGCGCCGCGAAAGGTCTCGCTGGTGATCGCAGTCATGTACAGGGTCAGCGCCAGTAACACCGACAGGTAAGGCGGGATATCAACGCCAAACACCACCGGGAAACAGAAGAACACCCAGAACAGCTGGATCAACAACGGCGTACCGCGAAACAGCTCCACGTAAAGACCGGCAGGCACGCTCAACCAGCGACTGCGAGAGGCCCGCAACAGGCTCAACAGAAAGCCGCACAGACTGCCCAGAATCGCGCACCCGACGGTGAACACCAGCGTCAGCGCCAGCCCCTGCAACAAGGCCTGCCAGTAAGAAAACACCACGGTGAAATCAAGGTTCATCACAGCCTCCTCAGCGCGCGAGCGCGGTATCCTGGCGACGTTCCAGCCACTGCACGAACTGTGCGATGGGCAACGACAAGGCGAAGTAGATGAGCGCGATCAGCGAGTAGGTTTCCAGTGGGCGATAAGCCTCGGTAGCGATGCTTTTGCCGACGTACATCAGGTCGCCGACCGCTACGATTGCCACCAGCGCACTTTGCTGAAGGATCGAGATGCCATTGGTCATCAACACCGGAATGGCACTGCGCAATGCTTGCGGAAGAATCACGTAAAGCGTTCGTTGCCAAGGGCGCAGGCCCAAGGCGATGCTGGCGTCCAGGTGCTCATGAGGCACCGCCTGCACACCGGCCCGATAAGCCTCGGCGTTGAACGCGGTAAGGTTCAGGCCCAGGGCAAGCACGCCCATGGTGATCGGGTCGATGAACACGTCGAACAGCATGGGTACGCAGTAGAAGAACCAGACGATTTGCAGCAGCACCGGTGTGCAGCGAAAAAATTCGATGAACAACTGCGCCGGCCAGCGCAGGAAAAACCAGCGGCTCAAGGTCAGTAGGCACAAGCCGAAGCCCAGCACCAGCCCGACGATGTTCGACACAAGGGCCAATTGCAGAGTGACCTTCAACCCGTCCCATAACAGGCCAAAATTACCGCTAAGAAAGTTGAAGTCGAATTGATAATTCATGGCTGTGCTCCTCAGTCCAGGTGCAGCACTTTTTCCAGAAACTCGCGAGTGCGCGGTTCCTTGGGCTGGGTGAACAACTGGTCAGGATGGCCTTGCTCGACGACTTTGCCGTTGGCGCAGAACACCACGCGGGTGGCGATATGCCGGGCGAAGTGCATGTCATGGGTGACGATGATCATCGCCATCTTTTGCTCGGCCAATTGCAGCATCACGTTCTGCACCTCGATGACCATCTCGGGGTCGAGTGCTGAAGTGACTTCATCGAACAGCATCAATTTGGGTTCGAGCATCAGCGCCCGGGCAATCGCCACACGCTGTTTCTGGCCGCCGGACAATTGGCTGGGATAAACGTTGAGCTTGCTCTCCAGGCCCAATCGGGCGAGCAGCGTCCTGGCTTTCTCGGTGGCCTGCATTTTCGACAGGCCATGCACTTTCATCGGGGCCAGAATCAGATTGCCCAACACCGACAAATGCGGAAACAGCGTGTAATGCTGAAACACCATGCCGACCTGGGTCTGCAGTGTGTTGTCCATGGGCTTGCCCTTACCCCGGGCATTGCCGTCGATATACGGTTTGCCCTGGAAGCGGATGGTGCCGCCCTGAATGCTTTCAAGGCCCATCATGACTCGCAGCAAAGAGCTTTTGCCGCTACCGCTGGGGCCAATGATCACCAGGCGATCATCGGCCCGCATGTCCAGGTCCAGGTGATCCATCACCACCAGGTTTTCGCCGTAGGATTTGTAGACGTCGCGCAGTTGAATGAACTCACCGTTCATCTTTTCGCAGGCGTGCAGAGGCCGTGGCGGCACCGCCGCCAGATTGGAAGCTTTCATCGAAGATTCTCCGGGAGCGCGCAGCCCGCTGCGCGCTCGACATCGGCGGGATTTACTGAGGGGTTTTGTCGGCGTTGGCCAGTTGCGAGGCCTTATCGACCAAGGCGTCGATTTCACCGGTTTCGCGACGCTGGGAGAGGTAGATGTTCAGCGTCTGCAAATCAGCGGCGCTGACGTCTCGACGCACGCCGAACGCTACGCCTTGCTTGGCCAGTGCGGGTTTGGGCAACACTTCCTTGGTCCAACCGGGGTTGGCCACGGCGAACAAGTGGTTGGTGTCGCTGGCATCGACCAATACATCAGCGCGCTTTGACATCACCGCCATACGCACCTCATCCATGCCCGGCAGGCGCATGATCTTGCCCTGCTTGATGACCGCCGAGATGGCCTTGTCCTGAGCGGTGCCGGACATGACGGCGAAGGTCACGTCAGGCTTGTCGAAATCGCCGAGGTTGTTGCCGGCATTGGCCAGTTTCGGGTTGTCCTTGTTGACCAGGAGCGACACCTGGTAGTCCGTCGCCGGCACCGAAAAACTCACGGCCAGCGCGCGTTCAGGCGTCTGGTTGAGCGCCATGGCCATGTCCCACTTACCACCTTGCAAGCCCGCCACAAGATTGTCCCAGTTGGTGTCGACGAACTCGACCTTGACCTTCAGCACCTTCTCGCCGAAGTCACGGCACAGGTCTACGAAATAGCCGCTGTATTCACCAGAGCGAGCATCACGCATGACGTAAGGCGCGGCGACGGCCGCTCCACAACGCAGGACGCCTGCTTTCTGAATGTCTTTCCAGAGTGAAACATCAGCCGCCTGGGCTGGGACCTGAGTGAGCAGTGCGCCAATTGCGGATGCACAAACGAGCATGTTGCGGATGGTGCGAGGAAGGAACCGAGCCATTTTGACCTCTCCGATGATTTCGTTCTTGTAGGCAGGAAGGTACAAATCTACAACGTTGTGCGCCGTCATGTGTGCAGCGCTGTATGCAGATTAGAATCGAACGAATCGAACTGTCAACACAGGTCGGGAAAATTAATCGGCAAAGTGACTGAGCGGTCGAATGACCGCTCTGGGCAGGAAGGGACTGTCGCGGTTGCTGCAACGCTTCGAGGAAAGGGTCGAGAATCGGGCGAGGATGGTGGCCTGCGAGGATGAGCACGCCGGGCGGCGCCTGGATGAAACCAGTTGGAACACCGATCAGGACAACCCGTACTACCGCTCAAAAATCCTCTCTGAACGCGCCGCCTGGGAGACCGCCGAGGCCTGTGGGCTGCCGAGGCGGCGCTCAACACCTTATGCCCCGGCTATCGTCTGCCGCGCCGCGCACCAAAAGCCTTGCTGTTGTTGATCGCCTGACTGCAGGAACAGCGGGCACGCTACACCGGTCAGCCAGCCGAGCTGCTGCTCAGCCAGGTGCGGATGTTTTATGGGGTGCGCCAGGTCTACTACATCGACAAGGCCATCAATGAGCTGGGCTACCAGCCGCGCTCGCCACAGAACGCTCTCAAGCAGGCGTTTGCGCACTTGTTGGCGCGCTGATAGCGGGCGCAGCGCCAGGCGCTGACTTGAGCGCGAATTGCTGGTTGATCTGTTGTTGCAACAGCGGCTGCCAGCAGCTCGCCGCAGTTTACTGGCTTTCGGTGTAGTAGATCTTTCCTGTCACAAGCTGTAGATGATCTCAGCAGCCAGCAACCTTGCATAGGTATAGGGGGTATGCCTATCATGCGCAATACATAGGTAGGGGGGGTATCCGATGGGCCATATCGCAGCAAACAAAGACGATCTTCTCAAACGCGTAAAACGGATCGCCGGACAAATCCAGGCCGTTGAACGGGCACTGGTATCGGATCTCGATTGCGCCAAGACACTGCACCTTGTTGCCGCCACTCGCGGGGCCATCAACGGCTTGATGGAGGAAATCATCGAGGATCACGCGCGCGAGCATGTTGCGAACCCAGGGCTCAGCGAAGAAGAGCGCAACAAGGGTGTCGAAGAGCTTCTTGAAGCCATTCGCCGTTACTCCAAGTGAACGCATCCGGGCACACACTCATGAACAGGACGAACATCAACTACACGCACGACCACGTGTTCCTGGGCTCGGCGCACGATGAAAATGCCAAGCGTACGCTTTGGGTAGTTGCACTCACCGTTGTGATGATGGTTGGCGAGATCACCGCCGGGTATGTCACGGGTTCGATGGCGTTACTGGCCGATGGCTTTCACATGGCGACTCATGCCGGCGCATTGGGCATCGCGGCGGCCGCTTACGGATACGCCAAACGCCACGCTTGCAGCCAGCGGTACAGTTTCGGTACCGGAAAGGTTGGCGACTTGGGCGGGTTCGCTTCGGCGCTGATTCTCGGCATGGTTTCCCTGGGCATTGGCGTTGAGTCGGTCATGCGCCTCTTGCAGCCAACGGAGGTTCAGTTCGGCACCGCCACGCTCATCGCGATCGCCGGTCTGATCGTCAACATTGTCAGCGCCCTGCTGCTGGGCCACGGGCACAGTCATGGGCACGATCATGACGATCATGGCCATCCCCATGCGCATCACGGGAACGACAACAATCTGAAATCGGCCTACGTCCACGTCATCGCAGACGCGCTGACTTCGGTGCTGGCCATCGTTGCACTGCTCGCCGGCCGGTATCTCGGTTGGGTGTGGCTGGACCCGGTCATGGGCATCGTTGGCGCCATCGTCATCGCGCGTTGGGCATGGACCTTGATGGGGACCACAGCAGGTGTACTGCTGGATCAGACAGATGCGCACGTTGCCGAGGAAATCCGCGCACGGGTCGAGAAACCGGGGGATGCCACTATCACGGACTTGCACGTATGGCGGGTTGGACCGCAAGCCCATGCGGCCATCGTCAGCGTCCTTGGTGAGGCCACTGCGAACGCCGATAGCATTCGTGAACGTCTCAAGCCGGTGCACGAAATCGGCCATCTGACGGTTGAGTTTCGACCGGTCTGATGCAGCGCTCCCCCACCCTTGTCTCCAAAGGAACCCGAAATGCCTCCAGGCAAACGTGAACTGGCGCGAATCGAACGCCGGTTGATAACCACACTCACCGAAGCGTGCGAAACAGCAAAAGGTGAAATCAAGGGCTTTACCTGGCTCACCCACACCGCTGACCTGAACGCGTTGGCAGGAACCCTGAAGGTAATCTGGGTATTCGAAACCCTGGCGGACCGAAAGCTCGCCCAGGTTGACGCCAAGGCGCGCATCTTTGAGTTGACGGCCATCGCGCTGAAAGAGGCGAACATCGACCTGACCCCTTCAGACCATAGTGTCCGCTTCGACTCTGAGGAGGAGTGTCAGCGAACCCATGGCGGCGACTGGAAAATCCGCCTGACTCGATCACGTGTGACTAAAGGTGGCTGACAATGGCTGAAGAAATCGAAAATCCTTGCATCTCGGTTTGCCAGCTCAGTGGTGATCTGTGCGTGAGCTGCGGACGAAGCAAGGAAGACATCAGAAAGTGGAAACGCATGAAGCGGCCTGAAAAAATGGCCGCTGTGCAAAGGGCGAATGTGCGCTTGAAAAGGCTGAAGAAAGTACAGGGATAGTCAGTGTTTTTTGAGGGGGCGATCAGGCTGAAGCAGGTTTACTACAGTCATCACCAGATCATCTGTAGACCAGGGCTTAGCCAGATACGTAGTTGAGTAAGGCACTATTGAGGCATCCAGCTCGTAACCGGAGGTGAGAATCGTAGCGGTAGCGGGCCATTTCGCCTTCACCAGCTTTATGAATTCCGCACCCTGGAGTTGACCGGGCAAAACCTGATCCGCGATCACCAGTGGGCAACCGTCCGGCATGCTCCGCAGGTAGTTCAAAGCTTCGTCGGCAGAGTCGAAATCCAGGGAAAGGAGATCGATATCCTTCAAGATATCGACTATCAGCTTGCGAACTGCCGGATCGTCCTCAACAACGATCGCCCACCCCACTACCATCGAGAGCTTTCCCCATTCTCTGTCCACGCATGGCTCCTTGATCGGGTTCGTATTCCGAAAAAACAGGCAGAGATAACGTGTCCAGTGTAGGTGCTTTCTACCCGGTACTACGGATCCAATCGGCGGGGAAAATGCCATAAGTGGGCCTGTTGTGAATGGTTGAGGGATTGTCGGCCATGGTTCGGTAACTGCCCTTCGCGACAGGCAGAAATCGGCCAAGAGCGGACGGTAGACACAGTGATGTCAAATTGGTAGCTTCACCGGTGCTGTTTTCGAATCTTGAAGGCCGTAGGGCTTGCCGTCATCCATGTCACATTTCTCCTTGAGCAATGTCGCGTTTGCCGCGACCACCTCTGAGACAAATACGGCTGGAGCGTAAACGAATTACCTTCGAAGCATCCGGTGAATGGGAGAATCGCAAGTTTTCCTAAAGTGATGAATTGGCAGGGCAGACGTTGCTTGGTCAGCACTATCTTGAGATTTCTGATCAGGTGTGACCAATTCTGAAAGCATTTATCCAGTACTGCTGATCGAGCGGGCATGCTGATTCGAGATGTTGATGGGGGTATTTATTTATGAATCGTCAAATTTATTTTTGCAAGTCATGGTTTAGAGCGAAGAAGAAGCCGACAGAAATTTGGTCTAAAGAGCAGGCTGAGCTTGCTCATACCAACAAGAAAACTTATACGGTATTAGTTGACTCTGTCAGTCAGCCATACTGCTTTCTCGATATTTCTGACAAGGTAATAGGTGTAGGATTTCTTGATGAGAATTTGCGTGTATCGCTGACGTACGCTTTTCAGGAGTTTGAGCCTGAAATGTTATTTTTAACTACGGCGATATACCGAGAGTTCGATGGCGAGTCAGACAAGGTGATTAGTGGCGCTTCATATTTATTTGATCGCAGCGGGGGTGTTGTTATCAGGAAAGAATCATTCAATCCTCATAAGCTTGAAATTGCGAACTCTCATATCGATGTTTCGTCAAATTATTCTCGAGTACCGTCATTTGGCGACTACGATGAGTTGATTCGAGTAGAGCGCGGCTAATTTGTTTGGCTGCCTCTTAACATCGTTAGAGCGTTTCTTGCGTAAAAATGGTGCAAAGCTAAAGGTTAATCACCAATTGGCACGAAGATGGGATAACCTAATCTTTAGGGTTATTTATCTAGGGGGATGATATGTGCGAGTGCGTGAATATGCCTGACCGAATGGATGGCGCCAGGGTGGAAGAGCTCAGTAACCTTGCCCCATTTATTGAAACAATACGCACCGACTTTAAGAAATGGGAGACGACATTTAAGTGTAGGGACTGTTGTCAAAGATGGTTGGAGCGCTATGAATCACATGGCCATGCGAGTGTACCAATTGTGGAGAAGTTACCTTAATTTCTAAGCGGGAAGGATTATCTCAATTTGCTGACCGCTCTGCTAAGGTAAACCAAGAACCAAGACCTGAAGCTGCTCGGCACCCAACTCAACTTTGGCAAGAAGAAATGTCCTTTGATGCAAGCGCCGCGCTGCGAGCCAGCCCCCCACGCCGTCATGCACCAGCACTTTCATACGATTGGCGCGGCAGATGAAAAACAGATAAACACAGTGAGGCTTCGCCGCACCGAAGTAAACGTCCGGCAAACACCCTCACGTCTCTCATCTCTCATCTCTCATCTCTCATCTCTCATCTCTCATCTCAAACGCTATGACTGTCTGCAAAGGGTCGACAGCAGTCTCTGGGAAATGACGGTATCAGCTCTCTCAATACCTCACCAAAGCATTTTCGAGCTCCTGAATCAAAGATCTAGGCACAGGCGTATCTGCATATTTTTGCGCTATTTCGAATGGGTCGACCTTTAAAGCGGATTCGTCCCCAACGATGTATCGGCTGAAGGTAGGTGACGCGTGGTCTTCATCAACCAGCCAAAACCCGTCATAAAGAGTCACCAGGTACTCTCCGATGTAGTAGCCGATCCGTGTAATGATCCAGACTCGATCTTCATCACTGACGACTGCATTTCTGAAGTAACTGTCAAGTTGGGGCAAGAATTTCTGCGGCATAATCAAAATCTCGTGGGGTTGGTCAAAACCAAGGATTTTGCTGAAATCACGAAGTACCGGAAGACGTTCTAACCTGAACGCGTCAAAACCTGCGATTCGCCGTGCCAACAAATGTTCGGGCGAGTATTCAATGCCATCCACTTTCATTCCCTTCCCTAGATCAACTCAGATGGGATGATGCCAAACCGAGGCTGCCTGAGCAATCGAGGACCCACCCAGCGTCAGCTATGGGTCGATCTCTGCCGGTCACGACAGTCAGAAATCGGCCAGAAGCCGCCGTTGGTTGAGTTCGTTACATTAGGACGGTATTTAGGCTGAAAAATCTCCAGGAAAGCCGGGGCAATCCAGTTGCGTAGTCACGGGGTAGGCATTTGGTAGTAAATCGCCGAGTTGCTCACGCCTCAGAAGCCCAATTTTCGGGGCTTTCGTCCCACAGCTTGAATCGGCTCTGAGCTTTTTGATATTTACGGGATACCCTCATTTGGCCGTCAGCTGCCCTGCACGAAGGGCTGCTTGGGGGACAAACGATGTGGCCCCTCTCGGCAACCGCACCGTAAACGCTGTGCAGCGCGGCTCAGAACGTAATGCCCAGAATCAGTTGGCTGTACAGGTTGCGGTCATTGTTACCGAGCTGGGTACCGCCTTTCTCGGAGCTCTTGTCCGGCTGGTAGAGGCCTACCAGCGGCATCACGATCAAGTTGGGCGTGATGCACCATTGGGCGTATAGGTCGAGCTCATTGCCGTCGGTGTTGCCCAGGCTCTTGTCCAGGGTATTGAAGTCATACCACAGCAGGCCGAGGCTCACCGTCTCCAGCGGAGAAGCCTTGAAGGCGACCTGCTGAATCACGCTGTTGCTGTTGAACGGCCCGGCATAGTTGGCGGCCACCTCACCCTGGAACCAGGTACCGTAACCGCGCAACTGGCCGAAGAACAGGGTGTCGTAACCTTCGGAGAAGCGGCTATAGCGATAGCTGGCGCTTGGCGACCAGAGCGTGTCCTTGAACGTCCAGCCGGCTTCCAGGTACCAGCCGCTCTCATTGCCAGCATCGCGCTTGTCCTGCCAGGCGTATTCGCCGGAAAGGAACAGGTTCTCCACCCCGGCATTACCCTGCGCACGCAGGCTGTAGGTCTTCATATCCCTGCGATCGAGCTGCAGCGGCGTGACGAACGCCTCGTCTACATCGGTGACATCGATGTAGGTCAGGCCGATGGTACCTGCATCCGCCACATGCTCCAGGGTGCCGACATAGAGTTCCGACTTCGCCTGGCCACGGTTGTCCGACTTCAACTTCATCAGGTCGCTGCGCCAGCCCTGTTTGCCACCCAAGCGCAGCACGGCCGTTTCGTCGAAACTCTTGCGCGGCGCAAGGTAGTAGCCACCACCACGATTGAGCTCGCCGTCGGCGACCCGCTTGCCCAGGTTGAGCGCATCACCGCCGATCAGGAAGCCGTCCCCGACCGTGATGCTCTGCCGACCGAAGGACACATCCACGCCATCTTCGCCCAGTGCCGGGATCAGGTTGGCGGAGCGCCAGCCCAGGGAAGCATCCTCGATCTTGGTGGTGCGTTCGGAGCCGTCGCTGATCCCTGCGGCATCGCCGTCGCCCCACGAGGCGCTGCTGAGCATTCCGAATGCACCATACGCGGTGCCGGCGCCCGCCAGGCCCTGGTCAAAGCTCAGGCCGTACTTGATATAGCCCTCCTGCCAGGCGGACGAGCCTTCCTCCAGGGTTCCCGCCGTGGCGTAGTTCTCCTGGCTGTGGAACAGGGCATAGACAGCTTCCAGGTTGGCGTTCAGGTGGGTGTCGTCATCGGAATAGAGTTCATGGGCACCGGCATTGGCGGCGCTCATCAGCAATGCGAGGATAGACAGGCGAAGCAGGGGCGACTTGCTCATGGAGAGACATCCGTTCTTGTTAGGATCTGCTGACGTGCGTGAACTCCGGCGCGCAGGGTTTCTAGGCCAAGGCGCGGCCCCCGGTGGCCCCTTCGCAAGCGGGCCAACGGTTGTTTGTGTGCAGGATTGCCCTTGGGCGGATCAGTCGGTCGCGCTGTTCAGGAACTCGCGGGCGAGCTGGCAGGCACTCGCTACCACCAGCGGGCCGAGCTCGGCGTTGATCTCGACGTTCTGCCGGGTGTGCAGCCAGCCAAGGTAGGTCATCCCGCGCAGCGCCAGGAACAGCGGCAGGGAGGCGCGGTCGGCCGGCGTCAGCGGCTTGACAGAGTGGTAGCCTTCGAGCAAAGCAGCCTCGATCCGGTCGAAGCGTGGGTCATCCAGGCAGAAGAACAGCGCGGTGGCCAGTTCGAACATGTGCCAGCCAAAACCGGAGTCGTCGAAATCGATCAACTGCAGGCGCGCGCCGTCGAGCATCAGGTTCTCAGGCATGAAGTCCGCGTGGATCATGCCGAAGTTGTCCAGCGTGCGGCCGTACCGGCGAAGCGCCAGTCGCGCTTCCAGGCGGGCGTCCTGGATCAGCCGGCGCTGCTGTGGATCGAGCATCTCGAAGTCCCAGAAGCGGCCCCATAGCGGGTCGGCGCCAACCAGCCCTTCCTCGTCCCAGGCATGGCGCGTGAACTCGTTGGGTTGACGCCATTGGGTTGACTGCAGGTGGATGCGCGCCGCCACCGCGCCGGCCTCGAAGAACAGCGCACCGACATCGGCATCCGCTCGAATGCCCTGCTCGGCCGAGCCAAGTGTGCTGCCGGCAAGCCAGCCGAGCATGTCGACATGGCGCGACTCGTCAAGCTCTTCACTGTGCACGTAGGCCAGGTGGTCGCCTTCGCGGGTGCGGATGATTTGCGGCACGCCGATACCGCCGGCAGCGAGTTGCTCCATCCAGGTCAGTTCTGAGCGTAGCGACGCCTCGCAGTGATAGCCGAGGCGATGAACGCGCAGCGCACTGCGCACACCGTCGGCGCGGGTGGCGCAGAACACGGCATTCTCGCGGTATTTGATCAGCTCCAGGCTGACGAAATCGCCTTCCCATTGGGCCAGCGCGCTCTGCGCCAGACGTTGCAGGCTGGCCACCTGCTGGTCGTGATCGAGGGTGGAGAAGACGCTCATTGCTTTGCTCCTTGGGCACTGCCCAGGACACTGTCCAGGGTTTCGAGGAAGAACTCGCAGTTGGCGCTGCTGAACACCAGCGGCGGACGAACCTTGAGGATGTTGTCGCCCGCGCCGATCTTGCTGATAAGCACGCCGCGCCGGCGCATTTCATTGACGATGTGCCGCGCTTCGGCTCCCGCCGGCTCGCGGGTCTGGCGGGAGCGGACCAGCTCCACGGCATAGAACAGGCCCTTGCCACGCACATCACCGATGACCGGGTAGCGTGACGCCAGCCGCTGCAACCCGGCCTGCAGTTGTGCGCCGACCCGCCGGGCGTTTTCCAGCAGCCCTTCGTCCTCGATGACGTCGAGCACGGCCAGGCCGACAGCGGCGGCCACGGGCGATCCGCCAAAGGTGTTGAAGTACATGTTGCTCTGGCCGAACGACTCGACCAGCTCGCGCCGTGCCACCACCCCCGCCAAGGGGAAGCCGTTGCCCATGGGTTTGCCCAGGGTGACGATATCCGGCACCACCGGGTAGGCCTGGTGGCCCCACATGTGATCGCCGGTGCGGGCGAAACCGGCCTGGACTTCATCGGCAATCAGCAAGCCACCGGCATCACGTACCAGCTTTGCGACGCGCTCCAGGTAGCCACTTGGCAGGCGAGGA
Organism: Pseudomonas sp. PB101; assembly: GCF_009764265.1. Taxonomy (GTDB): domain Bacteria; phylum Pseudomonadota; class Gammaproteobacteria; order Pseudomonadales; family Pseudomonadaceae; genus Aquipseudomonas. Next base: position 30,147 of record NZ_RWIR01000041.1, on the reverse strand, counting down.
ATGCCCTCGTTGGCGAACAGCGTGTCGATCAGCATGGCCGCCACGCCAACGCCCGCCGCTCGCAGCGAGGCGATGGCTGCGGCGACCTTGGCGACATAGCGCTCGGCCACCTGCTCGTCGCCGCCCTCGGCGTGGTACAGGCAGGGAATCGGCACAGCACGGGCATGCGCCGCGAAAGGCTCGGAACCGGAGATGGCAGTGGTCACTTCGGCCAGGCTGGCGGTGTTGCCGTGGTAGTTATGGTTCGTGACGATCACCCCCCTGTTGCCGCTGGCAAAGCGTGCCATGCGCAACGCCACTTCGTTGGACTCGCTGCCGGTACAGGTGAACATCACACTGTTCAACGGCTCGGCGAACGTCGCGGTGAGGCGCTCGGCATAGTTCACGATGCGTTCGTTGAGGTAGCGGGTATGGATGTTCAGCATCGCCGCCTGCCCGGCCATGGCCTCCACCACTCGGGGGTGGCAGTGGCCGACGCTGGGGACGTTGTTGTAGACGTCCAGGTAGCGCTTGCCGTTGCTGTCGATCAGCCAGACACCTTCACCCTTCACCAGCTCCAGCGGTTCGTCATAGAACAGCGGCGATGCGCTGCCCATGACCTGGTGCCGACGGTGCAGCAGGGTTGCTTCAGACATGCTTGGAAACCTCCAGGGCCTTGCCGGCGTTGTTGTCGCGCAGCAGGTAGTTGAGAATCAGGACCATGACCACCAGGGCCAGGGCGCTGAGAAGGAAGAGCTCTAGCTGGAAGCACGCCGTAATCACCACAAGCGTCAGCAGCATGCCGACGGACGCAATCACCGGGCCGCCGCGCAAACGGAATGGCCGGACGAGCTGCGGCTGGCTGCGGTGCAGGCGCAGGTAGGCGGCAAAAAGTACCAGGTAGCAACTGCACATCAGCAGGACCAGGCCGAGCATCATCTGCTCCGGCGGCACCACGGTCAGCGGCAGGCCGATCAGGGTGAGCACGAGCAGCGCGACATAAGGCGAGCCACGACGGTTGGTACGTGTCAGCACCACCGGGAAGTAGCCGTCGCGAGCCAGGGCGTAGATCTGCCGGGAGGCGGAATAGACCAGCGAGAAAAGGGTCGCCAGCAGCCCGCATACGGCGCCGGAGCCTACCAACAGCGGCAGCCAGTCCTGCTCTGTGTACTGGCCGCCGTGGGTCATCGCGGCATACAGCGGGTCGGCGGCAGCGCTGACGGTTGCCAGGCCTGCCACACCCGGGGCGGCGACCGCCACGGTCAGCGCGGTCACCAACACTGTGAGCATGGCGGCGATGATCCCCCGGGGCATCGTGCGACCCGGCTCGGCCGCTTCTTCGGCAGCAGAACTCACCTGCTCCACGCAAAAGAACATCCAGATGGCAAAGGGCACACAGGCAAACACCCCAGCCAGGCTCATGCTTTCGACCAGGCCGGTGGCGGGCAACAGGTTGCTCCATTGCATGTGCGGCAACATGGTGCCGCCGAACACCAGCAACGCGACTGCCGCCACCACGCCACCGAACAGGGTGAGGCCCAGTGCCTCTCCGACACCGACAATGTGAATGCCGATGATCAACATGAACAGGCCAATACGCACCGGCCAGCCACCGAAGCCGAAAACCGAGTCCACGTACGCAGTAAGGAAGTTGGCGACCGTGCCGGTCCCGATCGACAGTGCCAGTGCGCAGCTGGCGCCGACCATGTAGCCAACGAAGGGGCCGAAGGCCAGCTGCGCATAGGCGAACACCCCACCGGCGTGCGGCTGGGCGGTGGAGAGCTCGGCAACGCACAGTGCCAGGCCACCGCAGAGCATAGCCATCAGTAACATGGCCATCAGCATGTTGGTCCAGCCATTGGCCAGGCCGTAGTTCCAGCCGGAGAACTGCCCGGCAATGACCAGAGAAATGCCAAGCCCGGCGATTTGGGGCCAGCGAAGAACACCTTGTTTGAGCATGGAGGCGAACCCTTCTTATGTTCTTGTATAGGGAATAACGTCACGACAAGGCAGCCTGAGCCCACTGAGGTGGGCTCGGTGCCGAAAAAATCAGCTCATGCGATGACCTTGGGCTGGTCTGCCCTACGCCATCAGTTTTTCCAGCAGCGGATAACCAAATCCGGCGCTCAGGCCACCGTCCAGGGGAATGGCCGCACCGTTGAGATAGCGGCAATCGTCACTGGCGAGGAAATGCACCAGCGCCGCCACCTCCTCAGGTTCGCCGATACGTTGTTGGGGGCACAGGGTCTTGACGATATCCACCTCGGGATGATCGGTTGGAAGCATCTCGGACCAGATCGAGCCAGGGCAGATGGCGTTCACCCGGATCCCGCGCGGCGCCAGTTCCAGCGCGGCGGTACGGGTAAGAGAAATGACAGCCGCCTTCATCGCCGAATACTGCGAATAACCGGGCAGCTGGATCAGCCCGGCGACCGATGCCGTGTTGATGATGGCGCCACCGTCACGCATGCGCGAGGGTGCATGGTGCAACAGGGCGTAGGGGGCTTTCAGGTCGCAATCGAACAGGACCTGGAGTGCAGACGTCGGTGCTTCTTCGATGGTCGGGCCGGTGTTCTCGATGCCCGCGTTGTTCAGCAGGATGTCGATCTTTCCCAGGGCTTGGACAGCGGCATCCAGCGCCGTCACGATGTTGCGCTCATCCAACACATCCAGCCTGTGGAACAGCGCGCCGATCTCGTCCGCGATCCTGACACCCTCCTCCCGCCGACCGACGATCATGACCTTCGCACCGGCTGCGACCAAGCGTTTGGCACACGCCAGGCCGATGCCTGCTGTGCCGCCTGTGATGAATGCGGTTTTGCCTTTCAAGCTGAACATTTGTCGACTCCTTTATTATTGTTTGGGCGCAAAGGCATATGTGCTGGCTCGGATGCTAACCAAACTTTTTGAACCAGTGGTGTCGAATTCGGAAAGGCTAAGGGTTATATTCGGAAGCACTCCATCAACCTGACCAACAGGGCGGCAAGCATCCACATGGCGCGTGACCAAGGCTCCCTTCCACCGGGCGTTGTAGACGCACCACAGCAAACCTGGATGGTTCCAGCCATCAACGTGCTGCTCGTGCGCGACATGCTGAAAGCCGAAAATGTCAGCGAGTTTGAGCTTTTGAGGGGCACCGGGACTTCCCCGCGGGACATTCAGAGCAACGATGCGCTGCTCACCTTCGACCAGGTGACATCGATAATGGCCAACGCCGCCCGGCTGACCCGTACACCAGGACTGGGGTTGATCATAGGCAGCCGTGAGTCCCTTTCGGACTGGGGCACACTTGGCTATGCCCTGCTCAGTTGCACGACCATTGGCGAAGCCATCAGAACCATACTGAAGTTCCATCAGACCGCCGCCAGCATGGTCGAAATCTTCCTGATCCAGGAGGGTAACCTGGCGATCCTGGACCTGTGCCCTCCCAAACCGCTCCATGCGGCACTGCCCCTGATTCTCGAAGAGCATCTGGTAGCTACCAAGAAGCTGCTCGAATTGCTGGCAGAAAGGACCTTGCCGATGGTGCAACTGAACCTGGGCTACGACCGACCGGACTACCATCGTCTCTATCAGCGCTTTTTTGATTGCCCAGTGCTTTTTTCATCCTCGCGCAATCAGCTGATTTTCGACGCAAGCTTCCTCGAGCAGTCCATCTCGCGCAGCAACCCGTTCGGTGCCAAGCTCGCTCAGCAGGTCTGCAATGAACAGCTGGCGCGGCAGATTTACGTGACGGAATTCATCACCCAGGTGCGTAACCTGATCCTGCTAACGGGAAATGACTTTCCGAGTGCAGAACAAATAGCGGCCAAGCTGAACATCTCGTCGAGAACTCTGCGCAATCGCTTGAAGCACCATGGCACTTCCTTCCAGGCACTACTCGACGCCACGCGCAAGCAGTTGTCCTGTAGCTACCTCAGTTCGACACGTCTCCCCATAGACGACATCGCCAGGCTGCTGAATTTCTCGGACCGCAGTAATTTTCGCAGAGCCTTCAAGGCTTGGGTCGGCATTACTCCCGGCGAGTATCGTCAACAGCAGTTGCATCAGCAGGGCTAAGGGCGCAATAGGTTCCCGTCTTACGAGTCGAGAGGCGTAACTCTACAGGACGCCTTGAATATCGGCTTTGGGTCGACTTCTGCCGGTCGCAACAGGCTGAGGTCGGCCAAGAGCAGACTTTCAAAAAAGAAATCCTCACTAGCCTTCACTGACCGGACCCATTCGACGCGCGATGTTTGAGTACCAAAGGTTTGTGTGTCATGGGTCAGTTAAGGAAATGAGGCGTAAACACAGGAAACAGAGACAAAGCGTCTATACCTATAAAACCATCAGAAGACTTGGCCGTTAGCCCTGTGATGCCAGACAAACGCCTCCCAATATAGCGCTGGAGTAATCGACATGAAGTGGATGCTCGAGCACACACGGGTGATCAAAGTCGGCTGCTGGTTGATAGTGGCGCTGTTGACCCTTGTCGCGATTATCGGGGTGGTCGACCGCTACCAGCGGCAGCGTCTGTTGCTGCTAGAGGGGCAACAGGCATTGCTCGCCCAGCGCAGCGCCTGGGGCTTTACCACCCTGGTGCGCCAACTGACGACCCACAAGCTTCAACAATCCCTGCTCTTGGCAAATCCTCTTCCGGCAGGGTGCCTTCCAGACCAGTACATTGCCGAGCAACAGCGCGCCACGGTGGTTCAGACTGAGGATGTTGAGGGGCTGTCTCAATTTACTTTACGTGTCCCCATTCAGCAGGTAGCCCCGTTACTCAGTCCAGAAGCGCCTCGCATGCGCCTGCTCAGGGGTGTCATCGAATTAACCAGCCGTCAACGTCTCGGTTATAGCTGTAATGGGCATTTTGCAGTGATACGTGAAACGCGAACGCAAATACGGCCACCGCCACTGCCTCCTCGCACAGCGATCGGCCCAGCGTTTATCGATGCATTGATTGTGCATGTCGCAGCGACGCAGGGTCAGACTCCTCCCTTATATGTCGATGTTCGTTTCACCGACGACAAAGCTGACCTGTTTCCTGGCACAGCCGCCGGTTGGCGTTCGACTTCTGCCTCGAATAAGCAGGACGAGGAGCGTTTTGTCCGAGACTTCGTCGATCCGCAGCTTGCTCTACGGGTGCAGTTCTATAGCGAACCACTCATACCGACGTTCAACGCTCTATTCCTGAGCTGGAATGGTCTCGGATTGTTACTGTTGGTTGGCATACTGGCTTGCTTGTTTCTCATCAACTGGCTTGTTGCACAACTGATCGATGCCTATCTGTTGCAGTATCGAGCCGCTACCCGCGATTTTCTTACTGGCTTGTACAATCGTAGGGAAGCGATGACATTAGCCGGCGCCGAGTTGGCGAGAACGTCGCGTAGACACGGTTCGTTGTGCATGCTGATGCTGGATATCGACCACTTCAAAAAGGTCAATGACACCTACGGGCATGACGGAGGTGATGAGGTATTGAAATTCTTCGCGCAGCTACTTATCCGGACTATTCGCCAACAGGATCTGGCCGCTCGTTTTGGCGGGGAAGAGTTCCTCATTTTGCTGCCAGACACGGAAATCTCCGGCGCACGACTAATGGCCGAACGTGTGATACAGACCCTGCACACTTTGTCGCTCGACTACGCCACTTCCCGTATCAAGGTCACTTGCAGCCTGGGCGTCACCGCTTGGAGGGGCGCTGATGACACGTTTCAGGACATGCTGATCCGGGCTGACTCGCTGCTTTACCAAGCTAAACAACAAGGGCGTGACCGATACATTAGCGATTGAGACGGACTCCCCAGCCCCTCAGTTTCTGGTGAAAATTGCCGTTTACCGCGACAGGCTGCAAAGGGTCGTTTCCAGCCTATCGCGACAGGCAGAAATCGGCCAATAGCGGACGCTCATTCGCGGCTACCGTTGCAACTGATTTAGTTCAAACGTCCTCTCGCCTCTGTTATCTGACACAAACTGTAATACTCGAAATCTCCTCGATTCCTACTACCTTTATTTGGATCCGCTTTTACCTCGTCGGGTATAGCGCATTGCCACTAGAAGGAGCTGGAGAATGAATCAACACATTCAATCGAAAATGTCTGCCGAAACAAAAAGCGACTGGCGTCCCTTCAAAGTAGCGGGAACCCTTTGCTCACTTGTGGCAGCAATTGCATTGGCCACCCAGGCGGTTGCAGCCGATGCAGAGAAAGCGAAACCCGCCTCCGAGGCCACCAAGGCGGCCAACAATGCGCTGCTCAAAGAGTTGCCGTTCAACGACAAGACATCCTTTGAACTGGCGCATAAAGGCTTCATTGCCCCTCTGCCGTCGACGGTCATTAAAGGCGCCTCCGGGAATGTAATCTGGGATCCAACGAAATACGGATTTATCAAGGAAGGCGAGGTTGCACCGGACACAACCAACCCCAGCCTTTGGCGGCAGTCGCAGCTAATCAACATCTCTGGCTTGTTCGAGGTAACTGACGGTATCTACCAGGTTCGCAACTATGACCTGTCGAACATGACCATCGTCGAAGGCAAGGACGGCATCACTGTCTTCGACCCGCTGATTTCCACCGAAACCGCCAAGGCCGCACTCGATCTCTACTACCAGCATCGGCCGAAAAAACCGGTGGTGGCCGTGATCTATACCCACAGCCATATCGACCACTACGGTGGTGTACGCGGCGTGGTGAACGAAGAAGATGTGAAAGCCGGCAAGGTGAAGATCTATGCGCCCCTGGGCTTCATTGAGCATGCCGTGGCCGAAAACGTGATGGCTGGCACAGCCATGAGTCGCCGCGCCAGCTACCAGTATGGCAACCTGCTTCCGCCTTCGCCGACCGGCCAGTTGGGCGCAGGTTTGGGTACCACCACCTCGGCCGGTACGGTGACGTTGATCCCGCCCACCGACATCATCAAGACCACCGGTGAAACCCATGTCATTGACGGCCTGACCTATCAGTTCCTGTATGCGCCCGGCAGTGAAGCACCGGCCGAGATGCTCTATTACATCAAGGAAAAGAAAGCGCTCAACACCGCAGAAGATTCTACCCACACCTTGCACAACACCTATTCCCTGCGGGGCGCCAAGATCCGTGACCCGCTGGCCTGGTCAAAGTACCTGAACGAAACACTCAAGCTCTGGGGCGATGACGTGCAGGTGATGTATGCCATGCACCATTGGCCGGTCTGGGGCAATAAAGAGGTGCGCGAGCAATTGTCTTCCCAGCGCGACATGTACCGCTATATCAATGACGAAACCCTGCGTCTGGCCAACAAGGGCTACACCATGGTCGAGATCGCCGAGCAGTTCAAACTGCCGAAAGGGATCGCGACCAAGTTCTCCAACCGTGGCTATTACGGTTCGGTGAACCACAACGTCAAAGCCACATATGTCTTGTACCTGGGTTGGTTCACCGGCAACCCTGCCACGCTGAACGAACTACCACCGGAAGAAGGTGCCAAGCATTACGTGGAGATGATGGGCGGGGAAGAGGCGCTCCTGAAGAAAGCCAAGGAGTATTACGACAAAGGCGAGTTCCGCTGGGTCGCCGAGGTGGTCAACCACGCTGTATTCGCCAATCCGAGCAGCCAGGCGGCGAAGAACCTGCAAGCCGATGCCCTGGAGCAACTGGGTTACCAGGCCGAAAGCGGGCCGTGGCGTAACTTCTACCTCACCGGCGCCAAGGAACTGCGCGATGGTGTGATGAAACTGCCGACTCCAGACACTGCCAGCCCGGACACGGTGCGGGCCATGGATCTGGATCTGTTCTTCGACTTCCTGGCCATGCGTCTGAATGGCCCGAAAGCGGAAGATAAACATCTGTCGCTCAACTTTGATTTCACCGATCTAAAGCAAAAATATTCCGTGGAGATGGTCAATGGCGTGCTCAACCACACGGAGGGCGTTGCAGCAAAAGACGCCGATGCGACGATCAGTTTGACCCGCGACACGCTGAACAAGATCGTGTTGAAGGAAACCACGCTGAAAGATGCGCTGGCTTCGGGTGACATCAAAGAAGACGGGACGAAGGGCAAGCTGGAGGAACTGGTGTCCTATATGGATGACTTTGACTTCTGGTTCAATATCGTGACGCCATAACGGTTCAACTTTCAGCAGACGGCAACGTTCAAAGGCGTTGCCGTCCTTCTTGATTCGGCGAAGTGTTTCGCTTCAAGCAATCACTCTGGAGCTTTTTCATGCAGATCAAACCGCTCGCAGCATGTGTATTGACCCTGGCGCTCGCGGGTTGTGCCAGCCCTTATGTCGATCCTGACCAATACTCGGGGTTTCTCAAGGATTACAGCGCGCTTAAAGAGGAAAAATCGCCGTCGGGCGAACCCGTCATGCGCTGGATCGACCCGGACGTTGACGCGGACCGCTACACCAGCGTGTTCGTCGAACACAGCCAGCTGTATCCCCCACCGCAACCGACCGAGAAAATCCCGCAGACTGCCCTCAACGGCATTACTCAGTTCTACGATCAAGCCTTGAAAAATGCCTTTGCCAGGGAGCTTCCATTGGCTACCGGCCCAGGCCCGGGCGTGCTGGTCGTGCGTCCGGCCATTACGGCCGTGAGTGCCAAAACCAAGGGACTGCAACCTTACGAGATCATCCCGATTGCCTTGGTCGCCGCCGGCGTCAGTGCGGCGACCGGCATTCGCGACCAGGACACCACGCTGGCCACGGAAGCGGCATTTATTGATGGAGGCGACAATAAAGTAGTGGCCCAATTGGTTCGTAAAGGCGCTGGGGCTGAATTGGCAAACTCCTCAGAAGTCGTGCAAGCCAAAGACTTCAGGGGAGTACTCGATATTTGGGCACAAGACATCGTCAAATCCTACAAAGAGCTTAAAACCAAGTAGCACCCTGATACAGCCAACAGGATTGCCTTACGTAAGCTCACTGCGAGGTATGATGCAGCCAGGCTGAAACAAGCGCAGTACTGTTGGTTGTTTCCCTTGGACAACCAGGTGTTCAACCTTTCCTTCGTGCCAGAGGGTTTCGCATCAGGAATGCGAAACTTTGCGCTGTACTTTCTCAGGGGATCAATATGAAAGCTGTCATGCACACGATAAAAGAGGAAGCCCTCAAGGCAATCCCGCCAACCCTGTTCTTTTTTATCATCCTGCACATAGTCGCTTTCATTCGTGCGCTGATGATCAAGGGCACAGGTATTTCGATGCCGGTGTCCGCATCGGTGCTGATAGCCTCGCTGGTGCTCGGCAAATCTGTATTGGTTGCTGACATGTTGCCCTTCATCAACCGATTTCCGGAAAAACCGTTGATCTGGAACGTCAGCTGGAAGACGCTCATGTATGCCCTGGTCGCGCTTGTCGTTCATTACCTGGAACGGCTGTACGAATACTGGAAAGAAGCACACAGCTTCATGGATGCCAACACCCAGCTATGGACCTCCATGAACTGGCCGCAATTCTGGGCAGTGCAGATTTTGCTCATTACGTTGATATTCATGTATTGCGTCATTTCGGAACTGGCACGTGCCTTGGGGCATGATCGCTTGAAAAAAATGTTCCTGGGTCCACTTCCTCCCCCTATAAACTGAAGTCCGAAAAGTATCCGAAACTAATCTCGGCCAATTTTCGCTGACAGAGACATGCAGCACTCGGCTGAATGTTGCCTGCTACCTCCGTCCGCTTTGGGCTTTAGCCGTCACTCATAACCCGACGGGCAACATCAAACGCAAAAAAATATTCCACGCAGTACCCTACAACTGCCCAAACTCATCGCAATCAACAACAATAGACCCCACACAAAAAACGCAGAGCAGCCGATTGAATATCGATACCCGAATCAAATTCCGTCATCTGGTGTGTTTTCTCGAAGTGGCGCGCCAGGGCAGTCTGGCGCGTGCTTGCGACACGTTGGCCATCAGCCAGCCGGCGCTTTCCAAAACGCTCAAAGAGCTGGAGTCCCTGCTGCAAGCCACGCTGTTTGAACGCGGTAAAAAGGGTTCGACGCTGACCGAGGCCGGGGTGGCCTTTTTGCGTTATGCAGGGCCGAGCGTGCAGTCGTTGCGCGAAGGGGTTAACAGCTTGCGCTCCGGGGCGCATGAGCCGATTACTGTTCAGCTCGGGGCGCTGTCTACGGTCGAAAGCCTGTTGGTGCCTGAGGTGGTCGCCCGTCTGCACCAGCGACATCCGGCGTTGGTGGTCAGTGTTGTGACCGGGCCGAGTGCCTATTTGCTGTCCCGATTGCGGGTCGGGGAACTGGATCTGGTGGTGGGCAGAATGACCGATAGCCCAGCGATTCTCGGGCTGGCGTTCGAACATCTCTACAGCGAATCCATGACCCTGGTGGTGCGTAACGGCCATCCCTTGCTGGCTGATCCACTGGGGCATAAAAACCTCGAAGACTATCCGCTGGTACTGCCGTCGGCAGGGACGACGATCCGCAAATTCGCCGACAGTCTGTTTGTGCAGCACGGGATAACGCCCTCACGGCAACGCCTGGAAACCCTTTCGGTGGCCCTGAGCCGACGTTACGTGCAATGCAGTCAGGCCGTCTGGGTTGCGCCTTTTGATGCGGTCAGACTGGATTTGAGGCAAGGCGATTTGGTGGAACTGGATCTGGGGATGCGTGAACCTGGCGGCTCAGTGGGGCTCTGCACCAACCCTGTGTTGCCCGTGACCACGGCGGCCCAGTGGTGCGTAGAAGCACTGCGCGAGGTCGGAGAGGAATATCGCGAGGGAACATATCCATAACCATTTGGATATGGATCAAGTCGGTTTTTTCAATTTTTGGTTGGGCCGCACAAGCGGAAACTGGGTGTCACGTCGCTGCCAACGCAGCGCCCGCCTCCGTCCAACCATAAGAACAGGAAAAACGACATGTCTGATGCGCACGACAGCCGCTTCGTCATTCGTGACCGTAATTGGCATCCCAAAGCCCTGACGCCCGACTACAAGACCTCCATCCTGCGATCCCCACGCCAGGCCTTGGTAAGCATCCCCCAGTCCGTCTCGGAAAGCAGTGGCCCGGATTTTTCTCACCTGAAGATGGGCCAGTACGACAACGACCTGCTGCTGAACTTCAACCACGGCGGCCTGCCCGTCGGCGAACGCATCATCGTTGCCGGTCGTGTCTGTGATCAGTACGGCAAGCCAATTCCCCACACTCTGGTGGAGATGTGGCAGGCCAATGCCGGTGGCCGCTACCGCCATAAAAAAGACAGTTACCTGGCCCCTCTCGATCCGAATTTCGGCGGCGTCGGCCGTGCCTTGACGGACCGCGATGGCAACTACAGTTTCCGCACCGTCAAACCCGGTCCCTACCCATGGCGCAATGGTCCCAACGATTGGCGGCCGGCGCATATCCATGTGTCCATCAGTGGCCCGTCGATTGCCACGCGCTTGATTACCCAGTTGTATTTCGAAGGCGATCCGTTGATCCCCATGTGCCCGATCGTCAAGTCGATCGCCAATCAGGAAGCGGTGCATAGCCTGATCGCCAAGCTTGATATGAGCATGGCCAATCCTATGGATTGCCTGGCGTATCGCTTTGATATCGTCCTGCGCGGTCAGCGCAAAACCCACTTCGAAAACCGCTGAGGAGGCCTGCACATGCCCATTCAACTTCTGCCCGAAACGCCATCGCAAACCGCCGGCCCCTATGTTCATATCGGACTGGCACTGGAGGCAGCCGGCAACGCGCCACGCGAACAGGAGATCTGGAACCGGATGGCAAAACCTGGAGCGCCAGGCGAGCACATCCTATTGACGGGCCACGTTTATGACGGTAACGGCCACTTGATTCGCGATGCGTTTCTGGAGTTCTGGCAGGCCAATCACGACGGTCTCTACGACAGTGGTTTCGATCTGGAAAAACCCTTCAACTGCTTCGGCCGTACCGCCACGACCGATGTCGGCGAATGGACGATCAATACTGTGAAGCCGGGCGTGGTGAAAAACGCATCGGGCGTTCCCATGGCCGCGCACATCAACGTCTCGCTGTTTGCCCGGGGCATCAACATTCACTTGCAGACGCGACTGTATTTCGACGACGAACCCGAGGCGAATGCCGTGGATCCCGTGTTGAATCTGATCGAACAACCCCATCGACGCGAATCCTTGGTAGCCAAGCGCTGCACGGTCGACGGTAAGCTGGCCTACCGTTTCGATATACATGTACAAGGCGCATCGGAAACCGTGTTCTTCGACTTCTAAACGAGTGGGCCGGGTGTTGAGACTTTCGCGCTCAACACCCGGCCCTGCGTTTTCTCATGCCCGCTGCAAGACCGACTCGCCCGCTTTCGGCGGCAATCGCAGGTTGTCCAGCAGTGCAATCGCACCAATCGCCGCCACACACAGGAACGCCAGCTGAAAGTCCCCCGTCGCCGCTTGCCCGGTATTGCCATGGATGCTCATGGCCAGGCGCAACAGCAACGCGCCCACGGCAACCCCCATTGCCATGCTCAATTGGAAGAACATGCTGAACAGGGTTGAAGCATCGCTCATCTGCTCTTTGGGCACGTCCGCAAATCCCAATGTGTTGAAAGCGGTGAACTGCATCGAGCGGGACAAGCCACCGACAAACAAAATCACCAGGATAAGCGCCCTGCTCATCTGTTCATCGAGCAAGGCGCAGGCTGCAATCGCCATAACGCCAAGGACACCATTGACCATCAACACCGGGCGAAAACCCCAGCGTTGCATCACCGCTGTGGTGAACGGTTTCATCGCCAGATTGCCTGCAAAGACTGCCAGCACCAACAAGCCCGCATCCAACGCGCAAAGACCAAAGGCCAGTTGAAACATCAGCGGCAGGAGAAACGGCAAGGCGCTGATGGCGATCCGAAAAATCGACCCGCCGCACAGGCACACGCTGAAAGTACGGATACCCAAAACACCCAGCGCCAGCAACGGCTGCGCATGTCGACGCATATGCCGCCATGCCAGCACGCCGAGCACCAGACCTGCACCACTGAGTAGCAGTGCGTGGAGCAGATTGGCCTGGCCCTGCCCCAGCATCTCTACGCCAAACAGCAACGCGGCACTGGCACTGCCCGCCAGCAGAAAACCACTGAAATCGAAGGTTCGCGGGACGACGTTTTCTTGCTTGGGAATCAGGCAGAGCGCGGCCACCAACGCCAGCACGCCCAACGGCAAATTGAGGTAGAAAATCCACGGCCAGGAAGCGTGGGTGACGATGAAACCGCCCAAGGGCGGGCCGAGCACCGGCGCCACCAGACCGGGCCAGGTAATGAAGGATATCGCCCGCACGAGGTCTTTCTTCTCGGTGCTGCGAAGCACGGCCAGGCGCCCGACCGGGACCATCATCGCGCCGCTGATCCCTTGCAGCACGCGGGCTGCGACAAAGGTTTCGAGGCTGCCACTCATTGCGCACATCAGCGAGGACAGGCTGAACAGCACGATCGCCGAACTGAAGACCAGCCGTGAGCCAAAGCGATCCGCCAACCAGCCGCTGATGGGGATGAACACCGCCACCGCGAGCATGTAGACGCTCATCCCGATGTTCACATCCACCACCGGCACGCCAAACGTTTTGGCCATGTCCGGCAGCGCCGTGGCGATCACGGTGGCATCAAGGTTCTCCATGAAAAACGTGACGGCGACCAACAGGGCAATCCACATCGAACGGCGTTGAGACATAGGTCATCCCTGTTGAGTCAAGACTTCGACTGCCACTTTACTATCGACAGAGGCGCGCATCATCGGACGGATCGCGATCATCCCCATCCATGTGCCTCCTCGATGAAGTGCAGCACCGCACTGGAACGCTCATCGATGCGTGAAATCAGCGACAGTTCACTGACCATTTCCGGCTGAACCAGCGGCACAATGCGGATGCCGGGCATGGTCAGCCGGGTCATCGTTTCCGGCACGATGCTCAGGCCGATACCCGCAGCCACCAACCCGGGGATGCTCATCAGTGACGGCACATGCATGATGTTCTCGGGGTGCAACTGGTTTTGCCGGCACGCCTGAAGGGTGTGCGACGTCAGGCCGATGCCGGCACTGTCCTGCAAAAACACAAATTTCTCGTGGCGCAGCGTCGCCAGTTCTCCGGTGAAGCAGTCGGCCAGTTCATGGTTGTCCGGGATCAGTAAAACCAGCCTCGATTGACTGAAGTGATGGGTGCGCAGACGATCCGGCAGGTGATCCTTGAACACCCTGGCGAAGGCCAGGTCCAGTTTGTGGTCCAGCAACATATCGAACTGCGCGCGGATCCCCGCGTCCACCAGCGACACTTTGACTTCGGGGAACGTGCTGAAGTAATGCCGCAGCAATTGCGGCAGGTTGGCCTCGAACAACGCTGAGTGGTAGCCGATGTTGATCTCGCCCACCTCGCCGCGCCGAGCACGCCGGGCGGCGGCAATCGCCAGTTCGCTGGACTCGATTGACTGCCGCGCATGGGGCAAAAACGCCTCACCGGCCGCGGTCAACGCGACACCGCGGTTTTCCCGGCGGAACAATGCCAGCCCCAGTTCGGACTCAAGCGTACGCATCAATTGGCTCAGCGCCGGTTGCGCAATACCCAGTTGTTCCGCTGCCCGACTGAAGTGCTGCAAGTCGGCGGCGACCACAAAGGCTTTCAGGTGACGCAGTTCCATGAACCCTACCTATAAGGCCAGCTTATCTATTTGTCTGGATTTCGATAATTATTCTGCGCACGGGATGCGCTAATGTCTACTCACTTCGACGCTTCCTGCCCGCGCCTATGCCGAACGGAACCGCAGGGGTAACCCGTAACCATAAAAACAATGACGAGCACCTCAATGAGCACAACCAGTCACGAGACTCATGATTTGCGCATGCCTCGCAAAGCGGTGACCGCCGCGACCATTGGCACTGCCCTGGAATGGTTTGACTTCACCCTGTATGGCGCGGTGTCTGCGACCATTCTGCCCAAGCTGTTTTTCCCGGCCATGGAGCCGACGGCCGGCCTGCTCGCCTCGCTGGCCACCTTTGGCGTGGGCCTTGCCGCTCGCCCCTTGGGCGCCATTACCTGTGGCTACCTCGGCGACAAACTGGGCCGCCGCAACCTGATGCTCGCCACCGTCACCCTGATGGGTCTGGCCTCGGTGCTGATGGGGCTGCTGCCGACTTATGGTCAGGTGGGTGTCTGGGCGCCGATCCTGTTGGTACTGCTGCGGATCATTCAGGGCTTCGCGTTGGGCGGTGAGTCCACCGGGGCGCAGCTGATGGCGCTGGAGCACGCCACACCCGACCGCCGCGGGCGTTATTCCGGCATGCTCGGATTGTGCTCACCATTGAGTCAGATATTGGCCAACGGGGTGCTGATGGGCCTGGCAGCAACCCTTTCAAGCGAGCGGTTCGAAAGCTTTGGCTGGCGAATCCCGTTCCTGATGAGTTTCGTACTGGTGGTGGTTGCGATCTACATCCGCCTGAAAGTCGATGAAACCCCAGCCTTCGTCGCGCTGAAAAAGACCCCGGTCAAGCAGGAAAAAAGTCCGCTCAAATCCGCCGTGGGCAGCCACTACAAGACCATCCTGCGCCTGATGTTTTTCTTCTGCTCCCCCGCTGCGCTGTTCTACCTGATCGTGATTTTCTCCCTCAGCTACCTGACCAAGCACTTGGGCTTCAGCCAGTCGACAGGCTTTATGTCGCTGATGGTGGCGAACATGTGCGCAATCTTCGGTGCACTGGCCGGTGGTTATCTGTCCGATCGTTGGGGGCGTAAAAAGGCGCTGGCGTTTGGTTCGTGCATGACCTTGCTGATCCTGTTCGTCTACTTCCCGATTCTCAACACGCTGAACGTCGCCGCCATCATGGCAATCATGGGGCTGTTTTTGGGCTTCACCCAGTTTCAAAGCGGCATCCAGCCGGTGGCATTTGCCGAAGCCTTCCCGACCCAGGTTCGTTACTCGGGCTCGGCACTGGCCTACACCGGCG
This sequence comes from Pseudomonas sp. PB101, assembly GCF_009764265.1. Classification (GTDB taxonomy): domain Bacteria; phylum Pseudomonadota; class Gammaproteobacteria; order Pseudomonadales; family Pseudomonadaceae; genus Aquipseudomonas. The sequence continues at coordinate 14,289 of NZ_RWIR01000041.1, read as the reverse complement.
CCAACCTGGTGATTGGCGGTCCGATGCCGATGATCGCGGTTTACCTGATGAGTCAGTCGAACAACTCGCCGTGGCCTCTGGTGACGCTGTGCGCCGTGATCAACCTGATCTCGCTGGCCATGATCCTGATCGGCCCGGAAACCCGCGGCATCGACCTGAACGCCGTCGCAGCACCTGACGCGGACGCGACTGCCGCTCCAGCCCTTCTTTCCAAATAACGCAACAGGACGATCATGAACCGCACCGTCTTCATCCTTAACGGCCCTAACTTGAACCTGCTGGGTCGTCGTGAGCCGCACATCTATGGCCACACAACGCTCGATCAGATTCGTCAACGCAGTGAACGGCTGGCCGAGGAACTTGACCTGGTTTGCGACTTTCGCCAGACCAACCACGAAGGCGTGATGGTCGACTGGATTCAAGAAGCCTTCGAGCAAGGCGCAGCCTTGATCATCAACCCGGCCGGCTTGTCGTTTCATTCGATTCCGGTGCTCGATGCCCTGAAGCTGCTCAGCACACCGCTGATTGAGCTGCATCTGTCGAACATCCATGCACGGGATGAGCTGCATCGTCATTCCATCATGTCTGGCGCGGCCAATGCGGTGATCTGCGGCATGGGCGCCGACGGCTACCCGCTGGCAATCAGGGCCATCGACGACTTGCTGCGTCGTCAAGTAACCAACAGCTGACACCCCTCTTCGCTCAACGCTGACTCGGCGGTCCCTCGGCAGATGCTTGCCAGGGCCGCCTGCGCCTGAAATTCAGTCGCCAACTGTAAAAAAACGCCAAAAAAATAATAATTCACAGCGAGATCCCCCTCATGCATCACTCTGTTTTTCGCCGTAACGTTCCCGCGCATTACGCATTGATCGGCCTGACCGCAGCACTCGGTGCCGGCCTGGCAACGGCCGTTCATGCCGATGAAAATAGCGGCTTTCTCGAGGGCGCTACCAGCACGCTCAACCTGCGCAACGCTTACATCAACCGCAACTTCGTCAACCCCGCCTACCCGCGTCCAGCCGCACCACAAGGCAAAGCTGAAGAGTGGACGCAAAACTTCATCCTCGATACCCGTTCCGGATATACCCAAGGTCCGATAGGGTTCGGCGTTGATGTGCTGGGGCTTTATTCGCAGAAGCTCGACGGGGGCAAAGGCACGGGCGGCACGCAACTGCTGCCGATCCATGACGATGGGCGTCCAGCGGACAACTTTGGACGGCTAGGCGTTGCCGCCAAGGCCAAGGTTTCAAAAACGGTGGTGAAAGTCGGCGAATGGGTCAGCACGCTGCCGATTCTCCGTTCTGATGACGGCCGTTCGTTGCCGCAGACCTTTCGTGGTGCGCAGATCACTTCCCAGGAGATCGGCGGGTTGACCTTGTATGGCGGTCAAATCAGGCAAAACAGCCCGCGCAACGATGCCAGCATGGAAGACATGTCCATGAACGGCAAAGCGGCGTTCACCTCTGACCGTTTCAACTTCGGCGGCGGCGAATACACGTTCAACGAAAAGCGCACTACCGTTGGACTCTGGTACGACGAACTTCAAGACATCTACCAGCAACAATACTTCAGCCTCAATCACAGCCAACCGGTGGGCGACTGGACATTGGGCGCCAACATGGGCTACTTCGTTGGCAAGGAAAACGGTGCCAGCCTGGCCGGCGATATGGACAACAAGACCGCTTTCGGTTTGTTCTCCGCAAAACTGGGGGGCAACACCTTTTATGTCGGCTTGCAAAAGCTCACCGGCGATACCGCGTGGATGCGGGTTAACGGTGCCAGTGGCGGCACGTTGGCGAACGACAGCTACAACTCCAGTTTCGATAACGCGCAGGAACGCTCCTGGCAGGTTCGTCACGACTTCAATTTCGCAACCGTCGGTGTCCCGGGGTTGACGATGATGAACCGCTACTTGAGCGGCGATAACGTGCACACGGGCGCTATCACGGATGGCAAGGAATGGGGCCGCGAATCGGAACTGGCGTATGTGATTCAGTCTGGCACCCTGAAAAACCTGAGCGTCAAATGGCGCAACTCCAGCATCCGAAGAGACTTCAGCACCAACGAGTTTGACGAGAACCGGCTGTTCATCAGTTACCCGATTTCGTTGCTGTAATTCGAATCACATCGTTATCGCGAAGGAACTCGCGTGATCTGAAAGTGGGGACGTAGACGAATCGCTTTGTCGAGTCCCCATTACGTTAACCCTTCACGCCAAAGACCGCGGGTCGAACCCGAAGACGCGTAACTCCTGATCACAACGACAGGCCTTCGCGAGGCGCGCGGCCCACGCGACCGCCTCTACGCGTGAAGGCAGTTCGAGCACAGTGAAGCCGCCATCGAGCGTGGGCGCCCACGGATAGCCGCCCTCGGCTACTGCACCATCTGCTGCGACGAGGACAGGGGGTACGCCTTCGTCGATCCCCCCACCGAAGACGTAGACGCCGGCGGCTTTCGCCTCTTCGATTACGGCGTGTGCGTCGTGCCCTACTGCCTCCAACTCGCCTTTGGGCACAACCATCGCGGCGCTTGGAAAGGAGATCAGGTACTTGGCCATGGCATTAATCCTTTGGAGATTGATATCAGACGTGGAGCGAGTGTGCGGCGACCGTATTGCGCCTACCAACAAATAGCACAGCATAAAAAACATTCCTGAGTTGCAGGCGCCCATAAGCCTTTGACTGATCCTCCAAAGACTGCACAATTGCCGGCTTTTTTCGCGACAGGACGTCTCCATGCAACGGATTGTAATTTTGGGTAATGCCGGCAGCGGCAAATCGACGCTCGCCCGCGCCCTCGACAAACGCCTTGGCTTGCCCGTGGTGCACTTGGACAAACTGTTCTGGGAGCCCGGTTGGGTCGAACCCGACGCCGAGCAGTTCCGCACACGGGTCACCGAAGCGATCACTGCTGATGCCTGGGTTTGTGAAGGCAACTATGCGCGGCGTACCTTTGATCTTCGCTTACCCCGTGCCGATCTGATTATCTGGCTCGACACACCGCGACTCACCTGTTTCACCAGGGTGATCCTGCGCAGTGTCATGAACCGTCCTCGCGCTGACCTTGCAGCCGGTTGCTCAGAGAAGCTTGATCGGGAATTCCTGACTTTCCTGAAATTCGTATGGAATTTTGATCGCGGCTACCGTCCTGGCATCGAGGCGGTGCGCTTGGCCATAGGTCCGCAGATTCCTACGCTGCACTTGCGCAGTAGCCGGCAGATCGCCGAGTTTCTCAATAGCTTGCCCGCCGCGCCTGAAGCCTGTCTTGAGTAGATCAGTCGTTCGCAGGACGATGATCCATCGGCACGGATCTCTCGCGAACCTTGAAACCGATTTGTATTCATGGAGGAAAAATTGCGGATTTACATTACTGGTGCATCGTGTGCAGGCGTGACCACGTTGGGTCAAAACCTCGCAACTCTGCTCGGCGTACGACACGTCGATGTCGATGATTATTTCTGGATGCCCACCAACCCGCCTTTTACGACTAAGCGCCCTTCCGGTGAGCGTGTGTCAATGATCCAGCAAACATTCGGCGACGAAGACTGGGTGCTGACCGGTTCTTGTATGGGGTGGGGAGAAGCGCTGATTGCCTCTGTTGATCTGATTGTGTTCGTTGTGACACCAACTCCTGTTCGCCTAGAGCGACTGGCCAGGCGTGAAAAGGAACGTTTTGGCGATCGCATAGCGCCTGGAGGGGGCATGCATGGGATACATGTGGCCTTTAGGGAATGGGCCTCGCAGTATGATGATCCGAACTTCTCAGGACGCAACCGAGCGTGGCACGAGGCGTGGCTATCAGAGCAAACGGCGTCAGTCTTGCGCATCGACGGGATGAACAGTGCTGAAAAAATGGTTGCGGGTGTAATTCATGCGTTGTCGCAAGACTCGCAACAGCCCTGAACCAGGATGCGATTGGCACGGTGATCAACGCAGTTTAATGATGTTTGCTTTGGGTCGATTGCAGTCTGTAGTGACAGGCAGCGATCGGCCAAGAGCTGACCTTCAGCGATGCTACTCTTGACCTCAGGCTACTACCTAACCCTTCCATCGAGCTGACATGCGCCGACTAGCCAGGGCATGCAGCTCGTGTCAAACGTCGTCACATCCGAAAGGCCAGGTACGGTCAGAACAGCAGCCCCCGCAAGCATACGCAGCTCGACGTCCGCGCGACCCCACCCTTTAACTGATCAACATCCAGCCCTCGCAGAATCCTCAACAAAACACAATGCCTGCGCCAGGCCATTTCATGACTTATTGGTGCTCATCGTGAACACTGAATCTGCAGGTGTCGATATCAGACAAGGAGGTGACGCGAACAGGTAACTGAATCGTCGGGCAGGCCGGGTAAGGTGGCGCATCTTTTCATCCTAAATAACCACATCGCGATGATGGGTTTGATAAGAACTGCAGCGTTTGAAGGGTCCCTCTTGCAGGAATCCCGGCAGGCAACAGTGATGACCCGTTGCCCCTGCCAACTCGCTTAAATGTCGATCAGCAGAGAAAAAAAACCAATGATTAGCCCGAGCTCCAAGGATTCGAGTGGCCAATTGGCGCAGGGCTTCAAGCCTCGTCACGTAACGATGCTGTCAATCGCCGGTATTATCGGCGCCGGTTTGTTCGTTGGCTCGGGACATGCCATTGCAGCCGCCGGCCCAGCAGTCCTCCTGGCCTATCTGTTTTCAGGCTTGCTCGTCGTTCTGGTCATGCGCATGCTCGGTGAAATGGCGGTGGCCAACCCGGACACCGGCTCGTTCTCGACCTATGCCGACCAGGCAATCGGCCGTTGGGCGGGCTTCACCATCGGTTGGCTCTATTGGTGGTTCTGGGTGCTGGTGATTCCCATCGAAGCACTGGCCGCAGGTCATGTGTTGAATCAGTGGTTTCCCGGGATCGATGCCTGGCTGTTCGCTTTGGTGTCGATCATTGCATTGGTGGTGACCAACCTGTTCAGCGTGTCCAAATATGGTGAATTCGAGTTCTGGTTCGCGATGGCCAAGGTCGTGGCGATCATCGGTTTCATCGGCGTGGGTTTTGCCGTGCTGATGGGCTGGGTGCCCGAACGGGAAGTCAGCGGCTTGAGCGGCCTGATGGCCGAACACGGCGGGTTCGCCCCCAACGGCCTGTCGGCGGTGGTGGGCGCCTTCATCACCATCATGTTCAGCTTCATCGGGACCGAGGCCGTGACCATCGCCGCCGCCGAATCCGACAATCCCTCGCAGAACATTGCCAAGGCCACGCGCTCGGTGATCTGGCGCATCGGCGTGTTCTACCTGTTGTCGATTTTCGTGGTCATCTCCGTGGTGCCCTGGAACGATCCGCTGCTCGCCCAGGTCGGCTCCTACCAGCGGGCACTGGAAATCATGAACATTCCCCACGCCAAGTTCATGGTCGACGTGGTGGTGCTGATCGCCGTGGCCAGTTGCATGAATTCCTCGATCTACATCGCTTCGCGCATGTTGTATTCGCTGGGCCGTCGTGGCGATGCGCCGAAGGCGTTGAAGGCAACGTCCTCCGAAGGCGTGCCGCGGGCGGCCGTCATCGCCAGCACCGTGCTGGGCGCGGCGATCACCGTGTGGAGCTACTTCATGCCCGCCGGGCTGTTTGACTTCCTGCTGGCCAGCTCCGGCGCCATTGCCCTGCTGGTGTACCTGGCCATTGCGGTGTCACAGCTGCGCATGCGCCGGATGTTGCGTCGGCAGAACGTCGAGCTGACCTTTCGCATGTGGTTGTTTCCATGGCTGACGTGGCTGGTGATCGTGTTCATTTGCGCAGCGCTGGCGGTCATGATGATCACCCCGGAGCACCGTACCGAAGTGAGCACGACCATTGGCCTGGCGCTGGCAATTTCCTTTATTGGCCTGGTGACGTCGCGTCACCCTGCGCAGGCTGCGAGGGTGACCTCCGCGGGATAAAAACACGGCGGCATTTGCGCCGAACCTGGCCCGTACGTCAACGTAAGTTCCACGGCCGGTTACAAGGGGTATAACTATCAGAACAAAAGGCGCATCACCCGGAACAGGCTCTCCAAAGGCAGCGCCCGGGCCAGGCGCCCCAGACCTGATCGGCGCCTGCGGCGCGGAGCGATGTGATGAGTTCCAGAGCATGGCAATGGGCTCGCAAGAGCCTTCCTGGCAGCATCGGACTGGCATTGCTGGTCGCGCCACTGTGCGCCAGCGCCACGTTCAAGTGCCAGGCCATGGACGGAGCCATCAGCTACACCAGCCAGGCCATCGCCAACGCCCGCTGCACCCGCCTGAATGACATCGCGGGTGCCGCTGGCGGCGCCAAGGCACAGGCCCTGCCACGGGTTGTGCAGGCCGACGACTCAGGCGCGGTGCGGGTCCGGGTGTTCACCTTCATCCACAAGGGTAAACGTCAATATGTGAGCCGGCGCCCCGTCGGGATCTCCGCGCGGGTCGATGTCCTTGAGCTCTACTACATCAAGGGCTGCTATCTGTGCATGGCGCCGAAGGATTTCAAGGTCACCGCACTGCGCCTGGACACCCATTCCTATCGGCAGGAGATCGAGGCCGCTTCGGGTCATTATGGTGTCGACAAGGCGCTGGTCCGCGCAGTGATACATGCCGAATCGGCGTTTCGCCCCAACGCCATTTCCGAAGCCGGCGCCCAGGGGCTGATGCAGTTGATGCCCGCCACCGCCGAACGCTTCGCCGTGGACAACCCGTTCGACGCACGACAGAACATTCGTGGCGGCGTGCGCTACCTGGCCTGGCTGCTCAAGCGCTTCAACGGCAACCAGATGCTGGCGTTGGCAGGTTACAACGCCGGCGAAGCGTCCGTGGTCGAACACAATGGGGTGCCTCCCTACGCCGAGACGCAATCCTACGTCACCCTCGTGCAGTCCTTGACCGAACGCTATCGCAACCAGCGCTAGTACCGTAGGGCGGCATAACCCGGAACAGGTAATACGCCGGGCGGGCATCAGAAATGACTGTGAGTGCCAACGCGCTGGCTGATATCTTTCCCGCGCTCCAAATCGCGTCCAATCAACGCTGATCCCATCAAGGAAGATAAAAAAATGAAAACATTATTCATCGTTACGCTAGGAATTTTATCGCTGACTCAAACATCACTATCCTTCGCGGATAATGCCAATGGAAAAAACCTCTATCTACAGCGATGCAGCATGTGCCACGGAATGGATCTCAAGGCAACAGGACCACTGGCCAATAAAAGCAATCCGCCCACGCCTGATCTGACAACGTCCGCTTTCAAAAAACGATTGACTGATTATCCGGGCGTGATTGTGTCCTCGATAATACTTCGCCCAAATGGAGACCTGATTCCAAGAACCTTGCGTGAGAACGGTGTAAAGCTGTCGCCGCACTCATGGAGCATTCAAGATCTGCGCGATTTGAATCAATACATGGGCGGCGTCATTGCACAAAACCGATGATATTGAAAATGCCTGGTCCTGCGCTGTCACCTTCGATTGGCCTGACGCCAGCGCTTGACTCTGTCCCTTGGGGCAACCCGTAACTGCCATGGCGCTGAGGGGTCAGCAGGCCCAGTTGCTCATACAAATGAATGGCTTTGGGAGTGCACCCCGACAACCTGGCCAGTTCACCTATGTACATGTAACGCTCCTTCTGCTTACACAGAATTTTGTTGTGTTGCATCGACCGGTTGAATCCACAGCCAAAAGCAGACAGTCGTCAAATTTTCTTCTTGCTCAAAACATATGGATATCCGTATATTCGATTTTCCATATGTGAGGAGCTTACATGATCACGCCTCCAGAAATCTTCAAGAGCCTGGCCGACGAAACCCGAGTTCGCGCCACCCTGTTGATCGCAGATCAGGGAGAGCTGTGTGTCTGCGAGCTGATGTGTGCTCTCGACGACAGCCAGCCAAAAATCAGCCGTCACCTGGCGCAATTGCGCAGCAACGGTTTGTTGCTGGATCGTCGCCAGGGCCAGTGGGTTTATTACCGGCTTGATCCAGAGCTGCCCGATTGGGTCCGCGACATTCTGCAAGTGGCGTCCAGGGCCAACGCCGATTGGCTTAAGGACAACGTCGGCCGCCTGCAAGACATGGATGGCCGCCCCGTGCGTGAAACAACCTGCTGCTGAACCCGCCCTCTTCAAACTGCCCCTCAATACTCTCAGTCGCGATGAGCTCAAAAACCGAGCTGGATCGAATTGGCGCTCCCTAAGGAGGATTCATGTCTCAACATCTCCCTAACCTCGATCTGACCCTGTTCGATAATGTGCAAGCGTCGACGCCGGATCATCACAGACCACGCATCCTGCTGCTCTACGGATCGACCCGCGAGCGCTCTTTCAGCCGCCTGCTGGTTGAAGAGGCCGCGCGCCTGCTGGAACACTTCGGTGCCGAAACACGCATCTTCAACCCTTGCGGTTTGCCGTTGCCGGACGATGTTCCGGTCGATCATCCCAAAGTGCAGGAGCTGCGCGATCTGGTGCTGTGGTCGGAAGGCCAGGTTTGGTGCTCGCCAGAACGCCATGGCGCGATGTCGGCGGTGTTCAAGGCACAGATCGACTGGGTTCCTCTGGAGCTCGGCGCGGTACGCCCGACCCAGGGCAAAACGCTGGCGGTGATGCAGGTATGTGGTGGCTCGCAGTCGTTCAACGTGGTCAATCAACTGCGAGTGCTGGGACGCTGGATGCGCATGTTCACCATCCCCAACCAATCCTCTGTGCCGAAGGCCTACATGGAATTCGACGAAGCAGGACGCATGAAACCATCACCGTTCTATGACCGCGTAGTCGATGTGATGGAAGAGCTGGTGAAGTTCACCGTGTTGCTGCGCGATCGGCAGGAATTCCTGGTGGATCGCTATTCCGAACGCAAGGAAAGCGCTGAGCAACTGATGGCACGTGTAAACCAACGTTCTATTTGAGAGCGGTCATTCAACGAATGTCTGCTCCTGGCCGACGTCTGCCTGTCATGCTGCCGCCGCGCACGTGTCAGCAAGACACGTGCGCGGGTTTTCCCTTGTGGTTCGAGGGCAGGATGAGGGCTCAGCTGACCATCACCTCGTCCAGTGCCTGCTCGAGGGTGCTGACCGTGCGCTCGATATTGTGCAGCTTTTCGAGCCCGAACAGACCGATGCGGAAAGTCTGGAAGTCGGCCGGCTCGTCGCATTGCAACGGCACTCCGGCGGCGATCTGCAGGCCTTGGTCGGCAAATTTCCTGCCGTTCTTGATGTCGGCATCATCGGTGTAGCTCACCACTACGCCTGGGGCCTGGAAGCCGGCGGCGGCCACGCTCTTGAAGCCTTTGCCGGTCAACATTGCGCGTACCCGATCGCCCAGGGCCTGTTGTTCGTCGCGGACCTTGTCGAAACCGTAGGCTTGCGTCTCGCTCATCACTTCGTTGAACCGCGCGAGGGAATCGCTGGGCATGGTCGCGTGGTAGGCATGTCCGCCCTGTTCGTAGGCTTGCATGATCTGCAGCCACTTTTTCAGGTCGCAGGCGAAGCTGCTGCTTTGCGTCTGTTCGATGCGCCCGAGGGCCAAAGCACTGAGCATCACCAGGGCGCAGCACGGGGAGGCGCTCCAGCCTTTCTGCGGTGCGCTGATCAGCAGGTCGACCGCGCATTTGTGCATATCGACCCAAATCGTGCCCGAGGCGATGCAGTCCAGCACGAACAGGCCACCCACCGCATGCACGGCGTCGCCGACGGCCCGCAGGTACTCGTCGGGCAGGATTATCCCGGATGAGGTTTCAACGTGGGGAGCGAAGACAATCTGCGGCCTCGAAGCCGCGATGGCTGCCAGCACTTCGTCCAGAGGAGGTGGTGCGTAGGCAGCCTGGCGACCCGTGTCGACCGGTCGGGCCTTGAGCACCGTGGTGGCCGCCGGGATGTTGCCCATCTCGAGGATCTGGCTCCAGCGATAACTGAACCAGCCGTTGCGTATCACCAGGCATTGCTGGCCGGTGGCAAACTGTCGCGCCACCGCTTCCATGCCGAATGTGCCGCTGCCCGGGACCACCGCAACGGCCTGGGCGTTGTAGACCTGTTTGAGGGTCGCGGAAATGTTCTTCATCACCGCTTGAAACGACTGCGACATGTGGTTGAGCGAGCGGTCGGTGTAGACCACTGAGTACTCGACCAGCCCCTCAGGATCGATACCGGGATATAGCTTTGACATGGGGTGACTCCTTTGGCAGAGATGTCAGTGGTATCGACCCTGCCCCAAACCTTGGCAAATGACAAGATTGCCCGGGATTGAATGACGACGCCTGTCGCCTGCCCTCAGGCCTCCAACCCGAACGGGTCGTCTACGCAATGGCTCGGTTGGGTAAACCAGCGCGGGCCAGTGGCGGTCATGTAGAAATGATCTTCCAGGCGAATGCCGAACTCGCCCGGCACACAAATCATCGGCTCATTGGAGAAGCACATGCCCTCGGCCAGCGGCGTCTGGTCACCACGCACCAGGTAAGGCCCTTCGTGAATGTCCAGGCCGATGCCATGTCCGGTGCGGTGCGGCAGGCCGGGCAACTGGTAGTCCGGGCCGAGACCGGCGGCTTCCAGGCCAAGCCGCGCGGCGGCATCCACCACCTGGCAGGGTTCGCCCAAGCGGGCGGCGTCGAAGGCGGCCAGTTGGGCGGCCTTTTCCAGATTCCACATGGCGCGCTGGCGGTCGCTGGGGGTGCCGAACACGTAACTGCGAGTGATATCCGACTGGTAGCCGTGGAGCAGGCAGCCCGTGTCGATCAGCACCATATCGCCGTCCTTGAGCACCTGTGCGTGCTTCACCCCATGGGGGAAGGCGCTGGCCTCGCCGAACAGCACGATGCAGAAGGTCGAACCCGGCGCACCCACCTTGCGGTGCGCCTCGCGGATGAACTCGGCAACCTCGGTGGTGCTGATGCCTGCGTGCAGGATGCTGGCGGCAGCCTTGTGCACTTGCAGGGTCATGTCTTTGGCGCGCTGCATCAGCGCCAGTTCAGTTGCGGATTTTTGATAGCGACACAGGTTTGTCACGCAAGAAGCGTCTACGAACGCGTAGCCCGATCCGAGGCGGCGGATGGCGTCGAACATGAAGAACGCCAGGGACGGGCACAGGCCCACCACGGCGTCGGCGGCGATGCCCATTCCAGCGAGCATGTCGAGCAGCAGGAGGTACGGACTCTCGTGCTCATGCCAACCATGGATAACCCCATCCACCTCGCGCAAGTCGCGGATGGTGCCCTCTTCGAAAGCCGGGGCGATATAGGCCAGCGGACCGTTGGCGGGCAGCACGGCGCCGACCATGCGTTCGCTCGGGCTCCACTTCACTCCGGTGAAGTAGTACAGGTTGCTGCCAGCGTTCAGGTAGAGGGCAGCGATGCCCTGCTCGAGCATCAGGCTCTGGGCCTTGGCAATGCGTGACTGGTATTCGTCGAGGCCGATGGGCTGCATGCCCGCGGTCATCTTCACCAGGCCGGCCAGCGCCTGTTGCGGAGTTTTGCCACCTACACCCACTGTCATCTCGTTCTCCCGAATTATGTTTTGGCACCCGAAATTTAAGTCAGGCTTAAATCATCGTCAACGCATATTTTCAGTGGTACTTAATTTCAATGAGGCGAAAAGCCTTTTCTGCAGTGCGCCGCCCGCTATACTGGCGCCTTTCAGAATACGAGCCACGCCAATGACCGTAGAACAGATCGGGGAACGGTTGCGCCGCCACCGCCGCGCCGCCAACAAGACCCTGAACCAGGTCGCCACTGAAACAGGCCTCACAGCCAGCTTCCTGTCCCAGGCGGAGCGTAACCTCACTGGCGTGTCCATCTCCTCGCTGGCGAGAATCGCAAGTGCCTTGGGCGTTCCGCTCAACACTCTGTTCGACCAGCCCGCCCAGCCCCAGCCCGACTCCCATCAGGGCCAGCGCGTGCGGTACTCCATCGGCAGCCAGCCGCTGGTCTACGAGCGTCTGTCCAGCAACTTCCCCGGCAACCTGATCAACGCGATGAAGATGACCATGGCGGTGGGCTACCAGTCCGAACTCATCTCCCACGAAGGCGCAGAGTTCACCTATGTGCTCTCCGGGCAAATCATCTACACCATCGAAGGCCACACCTACCCGCTCGGCCCGGGGGGATCGGTGCATTTCGACTCCACCAAGCAGCATTCCATCGCCAACTCCGGCGACGATGTTGCCGAAGTGCTGGTCGTCACCACCATGGGCGGCCTGCTCGACGACCACCCCACGGCCTGACCGTCCGCACTCAAAAAAGTAAGTACCACTGAATTTAAGTTGTATTTAATTTTAGAATCACTTAAGTTTTGCCTCGGCCGGTGGCGGCGCGAGCATCCCTCTTCCCCCCTTCAGCGCTAGCGCCCGAGCCAGGATGTCGGCCTTCGGCTCCCCGTTCGTAAATGACGGGCAGCCTGCAGTCCGTAAAGCCGCAGGATCAGGTGCATCCCCCCAGGAATGGACTACCTGATCTGCCGCCCTCAAAAATAACAACAATGAGGTTCGCATGCGCAAAAAGACCACGCTCAAGACCATGATTGCCGCCAGCCTGATCCTCGGCTCCGGCTTCACACACGCGGCCAGCAATCTGGTGTTCTGCTCCGAAGGCAGCCCGGCCGGTTTCGACCCCGGCCAATACACCACCGGGACCGACTTCGACGCCTCGGCCGAAACCGTGTTCAACCGTCTCTCGCAGTTCGAACGTGGCGGCACCAAGGTCATCCCGGGCCTGGCAACCAGTTGGGAGCTTTCTCCCGATGGCCTGAGCTACACCTTCCACCTGCGTGAAGGGGTCAAGTTCCACACCACCGACTACTTCAAGCCGACCCGCGACTTCAACGCCGACGACGTGCTGTTCACCTTCGACCGCATGCTCGACAAGGACATGCCGTTCCGCAAGGCCTACCCCACCGAATTCCCTTACTTCACCGACATGGGGATGAACGAAAACATCACCAAGGTCGAAAAAGTCGACGACCATACCGTCAAGTTCACCCTCAAGGGTGTCGACGCCGCCTTCATCCAGAACCTGGCCATGAGCTTCGCCTCGATCCAGTCGGCCGAATACGCCGGCCAGTTGCTCAAGGAAGGCAAGGCCCAGGACATCAACCAAAAGCCGATCGGCACGGGCCCGTTCGTGTTCAGCAAGTACCAGAAAGACGCCCAGATTCGCTACAAGGGCAACAAGGATTACTGGAAGCCTGAAGACGTGAAGATCGACAACCTGATCTTCGCCATCACCACCGATGCCTCGGTGCGCATGCAAAAACTGAAAAAGAACGAGTGCCAGATCACCTCCTTCCCGCGCCCGGCCGATATCAAGCCGCTGCAGGAAGACAAGCAGCTCAAGATGCCTAGTCAACCCGGCTTCAACCTTGGCTATATCGCCTACAACTTCACCCACAAGCCGTTCGACAAACTCGAAGTACGCCAGGCGCTGGACATGGCGGTAAACAAGAAAGCCATCATCGAAGCCGTTTACCAGGGCGCCGGCCAGTTGGCCGTCAACGGCCTGCCGCCGACCCAATGGTCCTACGACGAGACCATCAAGGACGCCGCCTACAACCCGGAGAAGGCCAAGGAATTGCTGAAGGCTGCAGGCGTGAAAGAAGGCACGCAAATCACCCTCTGGGCCATGCCGGTGCAGCGCCCCTACAACCCCAACGCCAGGCTGATGGCTGAAATGCTCCAGGCCGACTGGGCCAAAATCGGCATCAAGGCCAACATCGTCAGCTACGAATGGGGCGAGTACATCAAGCGCGCCCACGCCGGCGAGCACGACGCCATGCTGATCGGCTTCACTGGCGACAACGGTGACCCGGACAACTGGCTGGGCACCCTCTACAGCTGCAACGCGGTCAACGGCAACAACTTCTCCAAGTGGTGCGATGCTGGCTACGACAAGCTGGTGAACGCCGCCGAGGCCACCGCCGATGTGGAACAGCGCACCGCGCTGTACAAAGAAGCGCAGCATGTCCTCAAAGCGCAGGTGCCGATGACCCCGATCGCCCACTCCACGGTCTATCAGCCGATGCGCGCCAGTGTGCAGGACTTCCAGATCAGCCCCTTCGGACTCAGCAGCTTCTACGGCGTCCACAACGAACAGTGAGTGACAGGGGCCGCTCAAGCGGCCCCCGGCACGCAGACCGGCATTACAAAAACAATAACGAGTGATAAGCCCAAATGCTGAGTTTTATTACCCGCCGACTGGGGTTGTTGATCCCCACGTTTTTCGGCATCACCTTGCTGACATTCGCGTTGATTCGCATGATCCCTGGCGACCCCGTGGAAGTCATGATGGGCGAACGCAGAGTCGACCCCGAAATGCACGCTCAGGCAAT
>NZ_RWIR01000039.1 GCF_009764265.1 Pseudomonas sp. PB101 | reverse complement strand
TCTGCGCAGTGGGCAACCCGGCATGGATGCCGGGTTAGCCGCCCCCGGCCATGGATGGCCGATGGCGGCGGGCCCACGGAGCAGGACCGGAGCGAGGGAATGCCGAGCCTAGGCGAGGCACCGAACGCCAGGGGCAAGAGCCCTTTGGTTACTTTGGGCCGGGCCGCGCAGGCTTTTCCAAAGTGACCCGCCGTAAGGGCGGAACCATAAGCCGCCGTTACCGCAGCAATGGATATGTACACCCGCAAGCCAGCGTCGAATGACAGACCTTCGCGAGCAGGCTCGCTCCTACAGGTAGCCACAGCAGAAGCGCCCACAGATCCCCAATGATTATTTTTTGTCGGCCATCGCTTGCGTGTCATGACCGATAGTTGGGCACCGTGTCCGGGCTGAGCAAACCTGACCGGAGCCCAATAATGATAAAAAAACGCTCGGCCACAGCCGGAGTCCGCCAACGACTTCACCGGCTTGGCCATACTCGCCCGCAACCGCTTGCGCTGGCGATTCTTGCCGTACTCACGGGGCCGACCCATGCCACCACCTGGGACCTCAACGAAGACTGGAGCCTGTCGACCAAGACCAGCCTGAGCCTGGGCAGCAGCTGGTCGACGCAGAACCCCGACAAAAGCCTGATGACCCGCGCCAATGCCTTGCAGGCCCAGGGCGTGAATGCCAATGGCACCAGCGTCAGCGCCGACGACAATCGGCTGAATTTCGAGAAGGGCGACACCATCTCGCAGCTGTTCAAGGGGCTCACCGATGTCAGTCTCGATGGTCAGGGCCAGGGTGCGTTCCTGCGCTTCAAGTACTGGTACGACCATGCCTACGAAACCGGCAATGGCCGCTTCAAGGACTTCGACGATTCGGGCTGGAACGATCTGTCCAGGTTCAAGGGCTTCGAGGTGCTCGATGCGTACGTCTGGAAAGACTTCCAGCTGGCCGGGCATCCACTGAACGTGAAGGTCGGTAACCAGGTGTTGTCCTGGGGCGAGGCGCTGTTGATCCAGAACGGCATCAACGTGATCAACCCGCTGGACATCTCGGCGTTCAACCGTCCGGGCGTGGAGATCAAGGAAGGGCAGTTGCCGGTGGAGATGGTCTCCTTCAGCTTCGGCCTGACCGACACCACCAACCTCGAAGGTTTCTACCAGTACAACTGGCGCCCCAGCGTGCTCGACGGTTGCGGCACCTTTTTCGCCACCAGTGATGCGATCCAGCCCGGTTGCGGGCCGCTTTACCTGAGCCAGGTGCAGACCGATCAACAGATGCAGGCCGCCGGTTTGTACGCCACTTCGCGGGGCAACGAATCGCCGTCGGACAACGGCCAGTTCGGCTTTGCGTTGCGTCAGATGATTCCGGCGTTGAACGATGCCGAAGCGGCGTTCTACTACATCAACTATCACTCGCGCCTGCCGTACTTCACCATCGATGCCAGGAACACCGCCTTGCCCGGCACCTTCCCCGGTGGCATCCAGGGGCCGAGCTATGCGGCGGCCTTTCCGGAAAACATTCACCTGTACGGCATCAGCCTCAACGGTGTCGAGCCGGTTACCGGCATTTCCCTGGCCGGCGAGTTGAGCTACCGGCCGAACATGCCGCTTGGGATCAACGCACCCGACGTCAACGTCGCGGTGATTTCGGGTCCCGGGGGCAGTTCCTGGTTGCAGTTGCCGCCGGGCTTCAGCACCACCAATGGCAGCCAGTTCGATGCATGGGAGCGCAAGGGCGTCTGGCAGTTGACCGGCTCGGCCACCCAGGCCATCGACAACGTGCTGGGCGCCACGCGCCTGAGCCTGTTCGGTGAAGCCGGTGTGGTGCACATCGACGATCTCGGCGACGAGCGTCTGGGCCGTAACGCCGCGTTCGGCCGCAGCGCACCGCGCAACGGTACGCCGTGCAACACCGTGGCTTCCGGTGTGACCAACCAATACTGCACCGACAAGGGTTTTGCCACCGATTGGTCGTGGGGTTATCGCCTGCGCGCCAGCCTCGAATACAGCGACGTGTTGCCGGGCATCAACCTGATTCCGGCCGTCAACTGGCGGCATGACGTTTCGGGCTATTCCTACGATCCGCAAGGGCCGTTCCAGGAAGGCCAGCAAGCGTTGGGCTTGAGCCTGACCGGCGTCTACATGAACGACTACAGCGTGGAACTGGCCTACAACTCATTCTTCGGTTCTAACGACTACAGCACCCTCGACGACCGCGATTTCGCATCAGTCAGCTTCAAGGCAGACTTCTAAGGAGAACCGTTATGCGTATGCAATTGTGCGTGCTGGCCCTGGCCTGCACCGTCGGCCTGGCTCAGGCCAAAGGCACCGATTCGGCGGCCCTGGGCAAGACCCTGACCCCCATGGGTTCGGAAATGGCGGCCAATGCCGACGGCAGCATTCCGGCCTGGACCGGTGGTCTGGCGAGCAACGCCGGCACCGTCGACAGCAAGGGCGGCTACAGCGACCCGTATGCCGCCGAGAAACCGTTGTTCACCGTCACGGCGAAGAGCGTGGCGCAGTACGAGAAGTTTCTCAGCCCCGGGCAAGTCGCGCTGTTCAAGCGTTTTCCCGACACCTACAAGATGAACATCTACCCGAGCCATCGCAGCGCCAACCTGCCCAAGGATGTGCTGGCGGCGAGCCGCGACAACGTGGCCAAGACCAGCATGGCCGATGGTGGCAACGGCCTGCACGACTACGCCAGGGGTATTCCGTTTCCATTGCCCACCGAAGGCCTGGAGGTGATGTGGAACCACATGACCCGTTATCGCGGCGGCAGTTACGAGCGCATCAGCAGCTCGGCGCTGGTGCGTGAAAACGGCGCCACCAGCTACGTGCGCAACCAGTCCTTGATCAACTTCGCCGACACCGTCGGCGGGCTGGAACCCAACTCGAACATCCTGTTCATGTTCAAGAGCCGGGTGCTGGAACCGGCGCGCCTGTCCGGCGAGGCGGTGCTGGTGCATGAGCCGATCGACCAGGTCGCCGAGCCGCGTTCGGCCTGGCAATACCTGCCGGGGCAACGTCGCGTGCGTCGTGCGCCGATGATCGCCTACGACAACAGCGCCCGTTACAGCAACGGCCTGATCACCGCCGACAACATCGACGGCTACAACGGTGCACCGGACCGTTTCGACTGGAAACTGGTGGGCAAGCAAGAGCTGTTCATCCCCTACAACAGCTACAAGATCGGCAGCCGCGACCTCAAGTACGACACCGTGATCCAGCCCAACCACGTCAACCAGGACCTGGCCCGCTACGAGAAACACCGCGTGTGGGTGGTGGAGGCGACCCTCAAGCCGGGTGCCCGGCACATCTATGCCAAGCGCCGCTTCTATGTGGACGAGGACAGCTGGCAGATCGCGCAGTCGGACCAGTACGACAGCCGCGGTGAACTGTGGCGCAGCGGTGAACTGCACGCGATTCAACAGTACGACCACGGCTTCACCTACAACGTGCTGGAAACTTCATACGACCTGATTTCCGGGCGCTACTACGCCGGCGGCCTGGCCAACGAAGAGACCGAACCGATGCGCGTGGGCTTCGCCGCCAAGACCGACGACTACACCCCGTCGGACCTGCGGCGCTGGGCCAAGTAAATCGTATTGCAGCACCACCGCAAGTCCCTGTGGGAGCGGGCTTGCCCGCGATGTGGGAGTGTCAGTCGACGACATTGCTGTCTGACACACCGCCATCGCGGGCAAGCCCGCTCCCACAGGGGGTTGTGGTGCATTGTTGATTCCACAAAGGAGACCTACCGTGCGCCACTGGATATCCGCACTGGCCCTGGGCGCGAGCCTGGGCACTGTTCACGCCACAACCCTCGATCAATCCCAGGCGAAGGCGTTGGCGCAAGAGGCCTACGTGTTCGCCTTCGCCACCGTCGAACACGACAAGGTGCTCAGCGCCATCGCCGCGAAGCTGCCGTTCAACCGTCTCTACAGCGAACCGCGCCTGCTCGGCCCGCAAGACAACAAAGTGGTGTCGCCGAACAACGACACGTTCTACTCCCGTGCCTTGCTCGATCTGCGCAGCGAACCGATGGTGCTCGATGTGCCGGCCGTGCAAGGTCGCTACTACAGCTTCCAGCTGGTCGACATGCGCACCGACAACCTCGACTACATCGGCACCCGCGCCACGGGTGATCAGGCGGGGCGCTACCTGATTGCCGGTCCGGATTGGCGGGGTGAGGTACCGGCGGGCATCAGCGGCGTAATCCGCTCACCGAGCCGGTTGGTGTTCCTGCTGGGACGCACCGAGGTCAAGGGCGATGCCGACCAGAAGGACGCCGCCAACGTGCTGACCGGTTATGCATTGCAACCACTGTCCAAAGTCAGCGGCGGCGCGCCACCTGAACCGTCGGCAGCGCTGCAACTGCCAGCCTATGCGGACACCCGACAGGGGCCGGCGCAGACGCTGTTCAGCACCTTCAACGCGTTGGCGCCGCTGCACCAGTGGAGCGCCGGCGAGCAGGAAAAACTCGCCCGTTTCGCCGCCATCGGGGTGAAGCCGGGCGTTGCATTCCAGGCCCCGGCGGACTTGAGCGAAGCCGTCGCCGAGGGTGCCGAAGCCGGTCGCGAGCAGGTGCGCGCAGCCTCCAGCCAGCTGTCGGTGGAGCAGCAGGGCTGGCTCCCGTCGCCGGCCAACGTCGGCAAGTTTGGCGACGACGACCTGACCCGCGCTGCGGTCGCCTGGCGCTACATCTATGCCAACAACGCGGTGGAAGCGCTGTACCCGATGGCACTGCACGATGCAAAGGGGCAGATGCTCGACGGCCGGCACGCCTATCGCCTGCATTTCCCCGCCGGGCAATTGCCGCCGGTGAACGCGTTCTGGTCGCTGACCTTGTATGACGGCAAGACCCAGTTGCTCGCCGCCAACCCTATCCAGCGTTATGCCCTGGGTGATCGCAGCCCTGGTCTACAATACGATGCCGACGGCGGCCTGACCCTGATCCTGCAAGGCGAAACGCCCAAGGCTGCGCCGCAGGGCAACTGGCTGCCGACACCGCAAGGTCCGTTCAACCTGTTGCTGCGCCTGTACCTGCCCAAGGGCGGGGCATTGGACGGAAGTTATCAGTTGCCGACGATAACGAGGATCGAATCATGAACCTGATGTTCAGTCGCCGCCGGATGCTGGGCAGCATGGGGGTACTGGGAGCAAGCCTGATGTTGCCAGGCTGGTTGCTGGCCGCCGATGCCGATGCCGATGAGCTTCGGGCCATTGCGCGGCAGGCGTGGATCTACGCCTATCCGATGCTCATGCACTACCAGACCATGGAAAAACAGGCGCTCAACCCGGCTGCGCCGGAGTACGTCGGCGGCTTCAACCGCTTTCGTCATTACAGCGAGCTGTTCACCCCGGACAACCGCGACATCGTCACGCCGAACAACGACACGCCGTACTCCTGGGCCTGGCTCGACCTGCGCAGCGAACCCCAGGTGCTGAGCGTGCCGGCGGTCGATGACGAGCGCTATTACGTGCTTCAACTGGTCGACCAATACACCCACAACTTTGCCTATGTCGGCGTGCTCGGCACCGGGCGCGAAGCGGGCAATTACCTGATCGCCGGCCCCGATTGGCAAGGCCCGACACCGGACGGCGTCCAGGCGGTGCTGCGCAGTGAAACCGAAATCGTCATGGTGCTCGGAAGAACGGGCCTGAAAAACGCCGGGGACCTGCCGGCGGTGCGAGCCTTGCAGCAGCAATACGGGTTGCGTTCGTTGCATGAATACATCGGCAGTGCACCACCCGCAGCGGCACCGGTGATTGGCTGGCGCCCCTGGGACAGCAAGACCGGGTTGGGGTTGGAGTTCATTGCGGCGCTCAACCAGATCCTCAGCCTGTGCCCCACGCAACCTTCCGAACAAGCCTTGCGCGCACGCTTTGCACGAATCGGTATCGTGCCCGGCCAGGGTTTCGACCCGGCAACGTTGCCGCAAGCTACGCGCGAGGCACTGCTTGCCGGAATCCAGGAGGCCCAGGCGCAACTGCAAGCCGCGGTGAGCCAGGTACGCACCACCCTCGGCCTGTTCGGCACTCGCGCAGCGCTGAACGGCAACTACCTCAACCGCGCTGTCGCGGCGAGTGTCGGCATCTACGGCAACAGCGTGGAGGAGGCCTTCTACACCGGCACTCGCCTGGACAATCAGGGGCAACCCTTGCAGGGCGGGCGAAGCTATCGCCTGCGCTTCGCACCGGGTCAACTGCCGCCGGCCAGCGAGTTCTGGTCGCTGACCTTGTATGACCTGCCGGACCGGCAACTGGTGGCCAACCCGATCAATCGTTACTGCCTGAGCAGCCGGGATCAACTGCAGATGGACGCGGACGGCGGGATGACGTTGATCCTGCAGAATACCGCTCCAACTGCGCAGAGCAACTGGTTGCCGACACCTGCAAGCGGGGCGTTCAGCCTGGTCCTGCGCCTGTATGGACCTGGGCAGCAGGTGGTCAATCAGCGCTGGCAAATGCCGGTGGTTGAAGTGGTGTCTGCTTGAAGAGCATCGCGGGCAGGATTTGTGTCGGTCCAAGTCTTTGCGCACAACCGGGAACCTCGGGATCCTGTAGGAGCGAGCCTGCTCGCGAAGGTCTGTCATTCGACGCTGGCTTGCGGGTGTACATATCCATTGCTGCGGTAACGGCGGCTTATGGTTCCGCCCTTACGGCGGGTCACTTGGAAGAGCGGAACGCCGCCCGGCCCCAAGTAACCAAGGGCTCTTGCCCCTGGCGTTCGGTGCCTCGCCTAGGCTCGGCATTCCCTCGCTCCGGTCCTGCTCCGTGGGCCCGCCGCCATCGGCCATCCATGGCCGAGGGCGGCTAACCCGGCATCCATGCCGGGTTGCCCACTGCGCAGAACCTCCACTCGGCCTCTCGATGGGGCAAGAAGATCAAAAGCCAAATCAAAAGCCAAAGCGAGGCGACCTACCGGTCGGCCTATTTTTGGGGAGGGGCGCTCACCTTGATGTATTGGGGCGGCTGCCAGGCTGCCAGGCCGCCATCGCGAGCAAGTCGGATCGCCGCACCGTCGCTCCTACAGTGGTTCTGTGTCGGCCAAAATCTTTGTGCACAACCGGGACCCTGTGGGAGCGGGCTTGCCCGCGATGGCGGACTGTCAGTCAACGATGATGTTGAATCCGGCCGCCTTGCTTTTGCTTTTGATTTTCTTGCCCTATATCGAGATGCCGAGCGCAGGTTCTGCGCAGTGGGCACCCGCCGTAAGGGCGGAACCCTAGGTGGCCGTTACCGCAGGAATGGATATGTACACCCGCAAGCCAGCGTCGAATGACAGACCTTCGCGAGCAGGCTCGCTCCTACAGTGGTTCTGTGTCGTTCACAAATGCTGTGAACGGCATGGATTCCAGTGGGAGCGAGCCTGCTCGCGAAGACGGTATCAAGGCGTGACGATATTGAACTGCGGCGCAAACGTATCAAGGCTGCCCATCAGCTCCCCAAGCTTCTTGCCATTGCCTTGCAACTTGATCAGGCCTTTCTGGATCGCCGTCGGGATGTCCAGCTGCTTGAGGCTGATCTGCTCCAGCGTCGCCTTGCTCATGCTCACACCGGCATCCGCCTGAGCATTGAGCCCGGCACGGTGGGTCAGCACGCCATTGCGCAGGGTCAGGTTGAAGTCTTTGTTGAGGTCTTCGAAGGTCCAGTTCAAGGTCAGGTCATGACCCACGGCCTTTTCACTGTCCAGGCGCACCGCCAGGAAATCGAAGAACATCTCGGGGCTCATCGCCCGCACCATGTCCACCGACACCGAAGTGCCCGCATGAGGTGGCACGCCGTTGCGCAGTTCCATGGCGCCGGTCAGGTACATGTTGCGCCAGGTGGCGTTTTCACTTTGATAGCCCATTTGCTCCAGCGCCTCGGCCTGGGCTTTGCGCGCCTCGCCGTTGTCCGGGTTGGCGAACAGCACCTGATTGCCCAGTTGCGCGGCCCAGCGGTATTCGCCCTTGGCGATCGCCCCACGCATTTTTTCCAGCACCGCGGTTTCACCGCCCATGGCCTCGACCGTGTGCCGGGCCGTTTCTACCGGTGGCAGCGGATTGAGGTTGGCCGGGTTGCCGTCATAGAAACCCATGTAGCGCTGATACACCGCGCGGGTGTTGAAGCTCAGCGAGCCGTAGTAGCCACGGGTGTACCACTTCTGGTCGAGGCTGCCGGGCAGTTTCTTGATCGAGTCGGCGATTTCCAGCGGGGTCAGGCCCTGGTTCAGCAGGTGCAAGGTGCGGTCATTGAGGAAGGCGTACATGTCGCGCTGGTCGGCGAGGAAGGTGCGGATGCGTTCGCCGCCCCAGGTCGGCCAGTTGTGCTGGGCGAACAACACGTCGCTCTTGTCGCCGTAACGCGCCAGGCTGCTGTCCAGGTACTGCGCCCAGGCCTTGGCGTCGCGCACTTGCGCGCCGCGCGGGGTGAGGATGTTGTGCATCATTTGCGTGGCGTTTTCGGCCATGCACAAGGCGCGCAACTGCGGCAGGTACAGGTTCATTTCCGCCGGTGCCTCGGTGCCCGGGGTCAACTGGAATTCCACGTCGAGGCCGGCGATGGTGCGGGTTTCCAGTTCCTTGTCGATCAGGTCGGTGGGCGGGATCAGGGTGACGGTGCCGCCGCTCGGCGAGCTTTTGCCCAGGCCCGCGTCTACCTGGCCGTGATCGCCACGGGGCAGCAGGCTGCCGAACTGGAACTGCGCGCGGCGACTCATGGCGGTGCCGGCATAGACGTTCTCGCTCATCACGTGTTCCATGAACCCGGCGGGGGCGAACACCTTGACCTTGCCGGCCTTGACGTCGGCCTCGTCGATGACCCCGCGCACGCCGCCGAAGTGGTCGACGTGGGTGTGGCTGTAGATCACCGCCACCACCGGTTTGTGCGGACGATTCTGGTAGTACAGCTCCAGCGCCGCCTTGGCCGTTTCGGCCATGGTCAGCGGGTCGATGATGATCAGCCCGTCGTCGCCTTCGATGATGGTCATGTTCGCCAGGTCGAGGCCGCGCACCTGATACAAGCGTGGGCTGACTTCGAACAGACCGGCGTGGGCGTTGAGCTGGGCCAGGCGCCAGAGACTCGGGTTGACCGACTCCGGGGCCTGGTCCTTGCTGAGGAAATCGTAGGCCTGGATGTCCCAGATGACCTTGCCCGAGGCGTCCTTGACCTGGCCCTTGAACGGCGCGATCAGGCCCTTGCTGACCGACTCGTAGTCGGTGCGGTCGGTGAAGGGCAGTTGTTGCAACACGGCGGCGTTACTGGCCTTGGTCTGCGGGCTGACCGCGACCGGCGCATCGGCGGCGACCACCGTTTGTGCGAGGCAGGCAGTGATCAGGCAAGCGAGCAGCCCGCGAGGGCTGAGGGTGAAACGAGGCATGGCGTCTCCGTTTTTATCGTTATGGCTGGACCAGCCTCGAGGGTAGGGTGGTGGGGCGGCGGGGCGATGAGCGTCACCGGACAAAAACCATTCAGGGCCGCTATCCTTGGGCCTCGCATACCCGACAGGTGAGCCATGCTTGAAGTCCACGGCGTTTTCAAAAGCTACGCCACTGCGCAGGGGCCGCTGCCGGTGCTGCAAGGCGTCGACCTGACGCTCAGGCCCGGCAGCAGCCTGGCGCTGATGGGTGAGTCGGGCAGTGGCAAAAGCACCTTGCTGCACCTGATTGCCGGGCTGGACAGGATCGATCGCGGCAGCATCCACTGTGGCGAGCATCGCCTGGAACAGATGAATGAAGGACAACTGGCGCACTGGCGTCGTACGCAAATCGGCCTGGTGTTCCAGCAATTCAACCTGATCGGCAGCCTGCGGGTCGAAGACAACCTGGCGATTCAGGCACGGCTGGCGGGGCGTCATGACCCACGCTGGCAAGCACACCTGGTGCGGCGCCTGGGCCTGGGCGAGCTGCTGCGGCGCTACCCGGAGCAACTGTCCGGTGGCCAGCAACAACGGGTCGCACTGGGGCGGGCGCTGGCGTCGCGCCCGCCATTGCTGCTGGCCGACGAGCCCACCGGCAGCCTCGATGAAAGCACCGGCGCCGAGGTGCTGCAGTTATTGCTGGAGCTGCTCGACGACAGTCCCACCAGCCTGCTGATGGTCACCCACAGTCCCGGCGTGGCGGCGCGGCTGGCGGAAAAAGCCTTGCTCAGCGGCGGTCGACTGGCCTGTGCGGGCGAGCGCTGACATGCGCATTTTCGGCGAAACCCTGCGCGCGCTGCTCAGCCATTGGCGACAGCACCCGGTGCAGTTTTTCAGTGTGCTGACCGGGTTGTGGCTGGCCACCAGCCTGTTGACCGGCGTCCAGGCACTCAACAGCCAGGCGCGCGACAGTTACGCCCGCGCCAGTCAGTTGATCGGCGGCGAACCTCAGGCCAGCCTCGGCGCACCCGGTGGCGGCACCTTCGCGCAGCAATGGTTCATCGACCTGCGCCGCGCCGGCTGGCCCGTGTCACCGGTGCTGCAAGGCCGGATCACGCTCAAGGGCCATGAAGCGCAGCGCCTGCAGTTGATGGGCATCGAGCCGGTGTCGTTGCCGGCGGGCGCGGCGGTGGCCGGGCAGGCGCTGGCGATTGAACAGGTGGTCGACTTCTTCAGCCCGCCGGGCACCACCTGGATTTCGCCGCAGACCCTGCAGGCACTGGGTTTGCGTGAAGGTGACCGACCGTTGAACCTGGCCGGCGTGGCTCTGCCGCCGCTGCATGCGCAGGCTGACATGGCGCCCGGTGTGCTGCTGGTGGACATCGGTTTTGCCCAGCAGATGCTCGGCTTGCCGGAGCAACTGTCGCGGCTGCTGTTGCCGAAGGATTTCACCGCGCCGCTGCCGGAGGCGTTCAAGGGGCAGCTGCAACTCAAGAGCGCCGGTGAAGAAAGCAACCTGACGCGCCTGACCGAAAGCTTCCACCTGAACCTCGATGCCCTCGGGGTGCTGTCGTTCGTGGTCGGCCTGTTTATCGTGCACGCCGCCATCGGGCTGGCGCTGGAGCAGCGGCGAGGTTTGCTGCGGACCCTGCGAGCCTGCGGTGTGAGTGCGCGGATGCTGATCGCTTGCCTGGCCGTCGAACTGGCCGGGTTGGCCCTGCTCGGCGGGTTGGCCGGGGTGGTCAGCGGCTACCTGCTGGCCGGCGTGCTATTGCCGGATGTCGCCGCCAGCCTGCGTGGTTTGTATGGCGCCGAAGTGGCGGGGCAGTTGAGCCTCAGCCCCTTATGGTGGTTCAGCGGCATCGGCCTGAGCCTGATCGGCGCATTGCTGGCCGGTGCCAACAGCCTGCTGCGGGCGGCGCGCTTGCCATTGTTGGCGCTGGCCGACCCGCAGGCCTGGCATCAGGCCCATGCGCGCTGGTTGCGTCGACAGGGTTGGGTGGCGGCCATGGCCTTGGTGATCGCGCTGTTGGCATTGGGTTTCGGCGACAGCCTGATCAGTGGTTTCGTGTTGATGGCGGCGCTGTTGATCGGTGCCGCGCTGGCGTTGCCGGTGGTGCTCAGTGCGCTGCTCAGTCTGGCTTCGCAGCGCAGTCGCTCGGTGTTGGGCCAATGGTTTGTCGCCGATTGCCGCCAGCAACTGCCGGCGTTGAGCCTGGCCTTGATGGCGCTGCTGTTGGCCATGGCCGCGAACATCGGCGCCGGCAGCATGACCGCCGGGTTTCGCCAGACCTTCAGCGACTGGCTCGAACAACGGCTGACGGCCGAGCTTTACCTCAACCCGCAGAACCCGGCCCAGGCCAGGGAGCTGCAGAGTTGGCTCAACCAGCAGCCGCAACTGGCGGCGGTGCTGCCCAACTGGCAAGTATCGATCCAGTTGCAGGGCTGGCCGACGGACCTGTCCGGGATCATTGACCACCCGACCTATCGCCAGCACTGGCCGCTGCTCGAAGCCCTGGGTGACGACCCTTGGCAGCGCCTGGCCAAGGACGACGCGGTGATGCTCAGCGAACAACTGGCCCGGCGCCTGAAAGTGCAACTGGGCGATCACCTGACGCTGCCGACGCCCACCGGCCCATGGTCGCCACGGATCGTCGGGATCTACGCCGACTATGGCAATCCCAAGGGCCACATCCTGGTCAACATTCGCCACTTGCTGCGGGGCTGGCCGCAGCTGACACCGAGCCGTTTCAACCTGCGCATCGAACCGGCGTCGATCCCTGCGTTCGTGACGGCGTTGCAGACGCGTTTCAGCCTGGATGACAGCCGCATCGTCGACCAGGCGCGGCTCAAGGGCTGGTCCACGCAAGTCTTCGAACGCACCTTCGCCGCCACTGCCGCGCTCAACAGCCTGACGCTGTGCGTGGCCGGGGTGGCGCTGTTCATCAGCTTGCTGACGCAAAGCCAGAGCCGTCTCGGGCAACTGGCGCCGCTGTGGGCGCTGGGCGTGACGCGCCAGCAATTGATGCTGCTCAACCTCGGCCAAACCTGGTTGCTGGCGCTGCTGACCCTGGTGCTGGCGTTGCCCCTGGGCATCGCCTTGGCGTGGTGCCTGGACACGGTGATCAACGTCCAGGCCTTTGGCTGGCGTCTGCCGTTGCGGGTGTTTCCATGGCAACTGTTGCAGTTGATGGGGCTGGCGTTGCTGGCGACATTGCTGGCCTCGGCCTGGCCGTTGTACCGCCTGTACCGCACGCAACCGGCGGATTTGCTGCGGACATTCGCCCATGAAGATTAAGTTCGGCGTCTTGCTCCTGGCGTTGCTGGCGAGCGGTTGCGATCAACCGGCACCGGTCGAAAAGGGTTTTGCCGGGCTGGGCAACCAGGCCGCTGCGTTTACCCCGGTGGTGCCCGGTCGGGTGTTCGGCTTCCCGGCGGATCACGGCCCCCACGACGGCTTTCGCATCGAATGGTGGTACATCACGGCCAACCTGAAGGACGAGCAGGGGCAAGCGTTCGGCGCGCAATGGACCTTGTTCCGCAGCGCCTTGAAAGCCAGCCCCGAAGTGGCGGGCTGGCAGAACCAGACGATCTGGCTCGGCCACGCGGCGGTGACCTCGGCGACCGTGCATCACGCGGCCGAACGTTATGCCCGTGGCGGCGTCGGCCAGGCGGGCGTCAGCCTCACGCCGTTCAATGCGTGGATCGACGACTGGCAGCTGCGCAGCCAGGGGACTGCCGACGATCCGTTGGCCGACCTGCAACTCAGCGCCAGCGACCAGCGTTTCAGCTACCGGCTACGGTTGATCCCGACAGGGCCGCTGGTGCTGCAAGGGGACAAGGGCTTCAGCCAGAAATCCGAGCAGGGTCAGGCTTCCTACTACTACAGCCAGCCGTTTTTCCAGGCCAGCGGCACCTTGACCATCGACGGCCAGGCTTTTGCGGTCAGTGGCCCGGCCTGGCTCGACCGCGAATGGAGCAGCCAGCCCCTGACGGCCAACCAGAGCGGCTGGGACTGGTTCTCCCTGCACCTGGACAGCGGCGAACAGGTGATGCTGTATCGCATGCGGCAAAAGGACGGCGAGCCGTACCTCACCGGCACCTGGATCGACGCTCGGGGCCAGACGCAATTGCTCGATGCCAGCGATATCAGCCTCACCCCGCAAGACACCGCCCGCGTGGCCGGCCGCGAGATGCCCGTGCGCTGGTCGATAAAGATCCCCGCCAGACATCTCGATATCGTCATCACCGCGCTCAATCCCCAGGCCTGGATGGATTTGCGCATTCCCTATTGGGAAGGCCCGGTGCGCCTCAGTGGCAGCCATGCAGGGCAGGGTTATCTGGAAATGACCGGGTACTAGGCGCTCGTGCAAGGAAAATCACCGCTGCGGCGCGACCACTCGCAGAACAGCGTCTATGCTCACTCGCACACATGGCGTTGAACCCGGTTTCAACGTCGTCTGTTGCCATCTATCACAGGGAATGTTCTGCCTATGAAACGCCACGCACTGACCAAAGCCATCACCCTCGCTACCCTGCTGTCTGCCGCCAGTTTTGGCGCGGTTGCCGCCGATATTCCGTTGTCCGAAGTCGTTGTGGCTGATCAGGTCTCCACCAAAGTCGTTTCGGTTGATGCCGCGAACCATTCCGTGGTTCTTAAAGGCCCGCAGGGTAATGAGTTCCCGGTGCAATTGACCGACAAGGCGAAAAACCTCGATAACCTCAAGGCTGGCGATACGGTCGACATCACGGTCACCAGCGCCGTTGCCGCCTACCTCGACACCGATGTCGACAAAGGCCTGCCCGGCACCGCCGAAGCCACCGGTGAAATCCGCGCGGCGCCAGGTAGCGCCAATCCTGGCGGCGAAGCTTATCGCCAGGTGAAAGTGCAACTGAAAATCACCGGCATTGACCTGAAGAAAAACCAGGTGACCTTCGAAAACCCGGAAGGCAAGTCCAAGACCGTCGACGTCAAGCGACCGGAAGTCCAGGCCAAACTCAAGGACTTGAAAGTCGGGCAAAGCGTCAACGTGGTTTACACCGACATATTGACCGTGACCAGCAAGCACTGAGATTGAATGCTGGCGTTATACGGGTTGATTGTTTTTGTGCAAGTTCTGTACAGGAATAATCAACCCATTTGGTCTGGATAGTTGGTTTTACTGCCCGGTTGCATAATATTTAAGTCGACATTTTATTAAATATTGTGTCGATAAATTTCATCTTTGCAATGCGGACATAGTAATTCTCTTCTACTAGAATACTTTCCGTTCGCCCAGTGTTACGGCTCTTTACCAGTGCATGGATTGCCGAGGCCACTGCACTGGGCGAACACTTTGATTTGCTGTATTGAAAGTTTCGAATATAAAAAACGGGCGACCTGCAGGTCGCCCTTTTTTTTGGGGCTTTCACTGGCTTGGAGATCACTTCATTTTCAACGTGGGCACGGTCCCATGTAGGAGCCGGCTTGCTGGCGATGGTCGTTAACGATAACGCGTATGAACCGGATAAACGCGGCGCACTTGAGTCCATCGCCAGCAAGCCGGCTCCTACAGGTCTTGTGAGCGACACCCGCCCGTAGGAGCGAGCCTGCTCGCGATGGTCGTTAACGATAACGCGTATGAACTGGATAAACGCGGCGCACTTGAGTCCATCGCCGGCAAGCCGGCTCCTACAGGTCTTGTGAGCGACACCCGCCCTTTGTAGGAGCGAGCCTGCTCGCGATGGTCGTTAACGATAACGCGTATGAACTGGTTAAACGCGGCGCACTTGAGTCCATCGCCGGCAAGCCGGCTCCTACAGGCCCAAAGCAGCGAAACACTGTTCAATCGAACGCTGCTGGCTCTGGGCATATAAGCCCAACTCATCGATGGTCGAACGCCCCAGGGCCTTTTCGAATGCCTGTTGATTGGAATGCACGCCGTAACGGGTTTGCGCCGCGTCCCCCAGGTTTGACTGAAAAATCCCCGCCGCGCTGACCGGCAGGAAGTCTTCGTACACCAGCGGTTCAACCCGCAGATAACCAGCGTTGACCAGCTCTTCCAGGGCAGCGCTTTTCAGGTCGCCCGCCGCCAGGCCTTTTTCCGTCACGAAGTAGCGAAAGTAAGCCAGGTCCTGTTGGCGCATGCCTTCCCAGGTGTCAGGGAATTCGTTGAAGTGCTGCGCCATGAGCGCGTTGTAACGGGCGGCGTTGGCTTCGTTGGGGAAGTCCTTGAGTTCGTCCCGCGCGGCATTCAGCAGGCGGTCGTACAGGGCGCGACCTTTGGGCGTGAGGGCGGCACCGCGCTGTTCGATCTCGCCGAAGCGGGCACTGTGGCTGCCGCGAGCCTCGTGTTGATCGCTGAACGCAATCGGCTCGTCCAGGGCCTTGAAACTGGTCTGGCGCAGCAGGATCGGGCACTGCCGGCGGGGCGGGCCTTCGATCACCGCTTTGGGGGTGATGCCGTGGGCCGGCATTTGCGCCTGGACGATGTCGATGTCCAGGGTTCGCGGTGTCAGGTGGTTGATGTGCGGGCCCCTGAATGCCACCACGTCGGCGATCAGCCGATGCTGGGCGCTGAGCTGTTGATACTGCTCGGCGGTGACGGTGGCGCTGTGGTGCCAGCGAAAGGTCTCCAGGGCCTGTTCGACGAATTCCAGGGCTTGCTGCTCGGTCAGGCCACCTTGGCTTTCAGCGCGGTCGATGAGGGTCAGGGCCAGGGGCGTGAAGATCGCGCGCCGCTCGAGCACCGACTCGGCAAACGCTCGCAGCTGCGGGTCTTCGATCAACTCCAGGCGCAACAGCGAGGTGAACACCCGGAACGGACTGACCTGCAACGATGCTTCGTGCACTGCGCGAAAAGCCGTGGAATGCACGGGTACGCCGGCCGGTGTCAGGTCGTAGTAACCCACCGGTTGCATGCCCATCACCGCGAACAGGCGAGCGAGGGTCGCCAGTTCATCGGCCGTACCGACGCGGATCGCGCCGTGACGCTCCAGGTCCAGGCGCTCGATTTCCCCGGTGCTCGCGAGCTGCTGCAGGACCTGCCGATCGCTGTCGAGCACGTGACGGTTGGTCTGCTCCACCAGCTCCATCAGCGCGCCATACAACGGCACTTCCTCGCGGTACATGTCGGACATCGCTTTGGAGAAGCGTTGGCGGATCAGGTCAGGGCTGACGAAGTTCGGCTGGTTCATGAACAGGATTCCTGGCGCGGTGACGTAAAGGATGGACGAAAGATCGCAGCCTTCAGCGACGCCGACAAACGAAGTTTCTGACGAACTTCATTCTGCAAAGTCATGGATGCCTAGTGCAGTCGTTGATCCTGTGGGCTCTCCGATCGCAGTGATGCCAAAAACTCGCGATACAGGCGCGCCGAACCGGTCGGCGCCTCCACCATGGGCATGTGCCCGATGGCGTCCCAGATATGCACCCGCAGGTCGGCGATACCCTTGCTCCACACCGCCACGCTGCTGACATCGATCAGCCGGTCCTTGCGCCCCCACAGCAACAGCGCCGGGGCCATGATGTCGGGCAGGTGCGGCTCCATCGGCGGGCTGGCGCGGAAATCGCGGAAGATTTCTTCCAGCTCGTCGCGGGACTGTTCATAGCGCTGGGCCACGGCATCGAGCACCAGCTTGGGTACCCAGGGCGGCGAAGCCATGGTCATGGCGTAGAAACGCTTGAACTCTTCGCGCGAGTGAATCAGGAAGGGATTGTGGCCCTTGGCCAGATGCCGCTCCAGGTCGCTGGGTTCGGGCGCGGTGACCCCGGCCGGGTCGATCAGCGCCACGGACACGATGCGTTCCGGGTAATTGGCCGCGAGCCATGCCGCCATGTAGCCGCCCATGGAATTGCCGATGACATGGACTTTCTCGACGCCGCACACGTCCAGCAGCTGGATCATGCGCTTGGCCTGCAACGGGATGTCGTAGCCGCCACCGGCCTTGAAGCCGGTTTCGCCATGGCCGGCGATGTCCGGGATGATCACCCGATGGCTGCCGACAAAATGCCGGGCGAAACGCAGCCAGAGATTCTTGTCGGCGCTGAAGCCATGCAGCATCAGCACACTGCTGGTGGCTTCGTAGGGCCCGCCTTGCCAGGTCGAGACGGTCATCTCGGGGATGGGCACGACGATTTTGTGCAGCCGGTACAGCTTGGCCTCGGCCGCCATGTTCAGGTCATAGAGCCAGTAGCCGACGGCCGGGTAGGTCAGCCAGCTCCAGGCGACGAAAACTGCGAGAACGACGAACAACAAAAGCATCACGCGTCTCCCTTCTATCTGTTCAGGACAAAATGTGATCGGCGGGTTTCAGCGCTCGGGTCAAGCGATGAAAGCTGAAACTGAACCCCGGAAACATCGCAATCACATGACCGCTCTTGCTTTGATACCAACTGTGGCAACCACCGGACTTCCACACGGTACGTTCCATTTCCCGGTGGATCATTTCAGTGTAGGTACGTTCCGCTTCATGGCGAACTTCGATGCTGCGCAAACCTTGAGTCTGCAAGGTGCGAATGCAGTCGAGGATGTAATTCATCTGCGATTCGATGATGAACAGCGCCGAGGTGTGGCCGATGCCGGTGTTCGGCCCGGTGACGATGAACAGGTTGGGAAAGTCGGGCAGGGCGGTGCCGAGGTAGGCCCGCGGGTATTGTGCCCAGACTTCCCTGAGACGGGTGCCGTTCCTGCCCGTCACCGGGTAGGAAATCACCCCGTCGGTGGCGTCGTAGCCGGTGGACCAGACGATCAGGTCCAGGTCGATGTGTTGGCCGTCGAGGGTGACGATGCCGGTTTCGTCGATGGACGCGATGCCCTGCTCGCGGCTGTGCAATGTCACGTTGCGGCGGGCCAGTGCCGGGTACAGCGTGCTGGACAGGATCACCCGTTTGCAGCCGATGGTGTAGTCCGGCGTGAGCTTGCGCCGCAGCTCGGCGTCCGGCACCTGGCGCTTGAGAAAACGCAGGGCCTGGCGCTGGACCATCTGCACCGCCGGCTTCGAATACTTGAAGGCGATCACCCGGGTTTCGAACTGCCAGTAGATGCCCCAGCGCAGCAGCTTGTAGGCCGGCTTGAGCCCCAGCAGCCAGCGCTGGAAGCGGCCAAAGCGGCGATCAGTCCGGGGCAGCACCCAGTGCGGCGTGCGCTGGAACACATGCAAGTGCCCGACATCCGCGGCAATCGCCGGAATCACCTGGGCCGCGCTGGCGCCGCTGCCGACGATGGCCACGCGTTTGTGCCGGTAGTCATAGCCGTGATCCCAGTTGTTGGTGTGGAACGTCTTTCCGCCAAAGCGTTCCTGTCCCTCGAAGTGCGGCACCACCGGCTGGCTCAGCGGCCCGGTCGCATTTATCAGGAACTGCGCGCTGAACGTGCCCTTGCCGGCGGTGTATACGGTCCAGCGCTTGGCGGTGTCGTCCCATTCGATGCGCTTGACATTCGCGTCCAGCTCCACCTTGTCGCGCAGGCCGAAGTGTTCCACCACGTGGCGGGTGTAGCGGTGCAGTTCGGCCTGTTCGGCGAACATTTGCGTCCAGCGATACGGGGCGAAAGACAAGGAGTACAACGGCGAGGGAACGTCGACTGCCGCGCCGGGGTAGGTGTTCTGGCACCAGGTGCCGCCGAAGAAATCCCGGCGTTCGAGCAGGCGGAAATCGTCGATGCCGGCCTTGAGCAAATTGATTGCAGCACATTGGCCGCCAAACCCGCTGCCGATGATCAATACTTGAAAGGTCTGCATGGGCCTCCTCTTATGGTTATCGATCAACCCCTTCTTTCATGTATAGCCGTTTCTGGAGACGAGGCTTTTGCTTTTATGCACGCGTGATGTCGCGATATTCAGCCCGCCAGCCGGTGATGGCTATTTAAGATCGCCCTGATAGACTCCAACGCAAAGGCTCAGGCTGTAATCGCATTTCGTCGAGTGGCACAGAGGCCCTATGGTAAAGACGGGAGGAAAAGGATTTTCATTGGCCAAGAGGCTCTATACATCGCGAATCCTCGGGGTGGCCCTGGGATTGGTGTGCGTGAGCGCGGCGATGTATCCACTCGATCCGGCGCCATGGGTCTGGGGATTCATGTGGTTCAACGGCCTGATCTGGCCGCACCTGGCGTATCAATTGGCGCGCCGGGCGAAAAAGCCTTATCACGCCGAACACCGCAATCTGTTGCTCGATGCCTTTCTCGGCGGCTTCTGGATTGCCGCGATGCATTTCAATCCGCTGCCCAGTGCGACCACCATTTCCATGATGGCCATGAACAACGTGGCCATCGGCGGCATGCGCTTCCTGTTGGCCGGGACGGCCGCGCAATTGCTGGGCGTCGGTGTCGGTCTACAGCTTTTCGCCCCGGCATTCATTCCCGCCACCAGCCCGCTGCAGCTCTATGCCTGTTTGCCCTTGCTGTGCCTGTACCCGTTGGCGCTGGGCTGGATCTGCTTTCGCCAGGCCCATACCCTCGGCCGTCAGAAACGTGAACTGCTGGCACTGAGCCGCACCGACAGCCTGACGGGCCTGCTCAACCATGGCACCTGGAAAGACCAGCTGGAGGTCGAGTTCCAGCGTTGCAAGCGCCAACAGAAAGGCGGGGCGATCGCCCTGATCGACATCGACCATTTCAAGGCCATCAACGACACCTACGGCCATGTTGCCGGCGATATCGTCTTGCGTCAGCTGAGCAAAATGCTCAAGCAGAACCTGCGCGCGACCGATGTGGCAGGGCGCTACGGCGGTGACGAGTTCTGCGTGATCCTGCCGGACCTGCCCCTGAACCGCGCCGCCGTGGTCATGGATGCACTGCGTGATCGCTTCGCCACCTTGGGTTACGAGCAGAATCCGGCGCTCAAAGTCAGCCTGAGCATTGGCCTGGCCTCATTCAACCCGGCCCACACCGATGCGACGCTTTGGCTCAACGACGCCGATCATGCGCTATACGAAGCCAAGACCACCGGGCGCAACCGGGTGATCTGTTGCGGCAATGGCAAACCCTGTGGGAGCGGGCTGGCCCGCGAAGGGGCCAGCACATTCAACATCAATGACGCCTGACCCTCACTCCTTCACGCTCATGAATTCTTCCGCGTAGCGGATGTATTCCTCCGGCTGCGTGTAGGTGTGGGTCAGCTCGGTCGCGCTCAGGTCCGACGTCTGGGTGAGGATCTGGCGTTGCTCGCGCAGGCTGTCGTAGGTCGCCTTGATCGCGGCGAAGTACGCGCCATGGCCGTCGATGGTCACGCGCACGCCCAGTTCAGCCAGGCGCTTGTCGTCACGCAGCAGCGGGTTGCCGTAGGTCACCAGCATCAGTGGCACGCTCAGGTGCTCGGCGATCTGCTCCAGATGGTCGAAGTCCTTGACGCCCACCATGCAGATGCCGTCGGCGCCGGCTTGCTGGTATTGGCGGGTGCGACTGATGATTTCCTGCACCGGCAGAATTCCCGCGTGGGTGCGGGCGATGATCGCCATTTCCTTGTCGCAGCGGGCTTCGAGTGCCGCGCGGATCTTGCCGACGCCTTCGGCGACCGTGATCAGGTCGGTGGATTTACGGCCGAACTGCGCGGGCAGAAGGGTGTCTTCGATGGTCAGCGCGGCGACGCCGGCGCGTTCCAGTTCGACGATGGTGCGCATGACGTTGAGCGCGTTGCCGTAGCCGTGGTCGGCGTCGGCGATCACCGGCAACTGGGCGACACGGCCGATGCGCGTGGCCTGTTCGGCGAATTCGCTGAGGGTGATCAGGGCAAAGTCGGGAGCGCCCAGCACCTGCAGCGAGGCGACCGAACCGCCAAGGATCCCGACTTCGAAGCCCAGGTCGGCGGCGATGCGCGCCGACATCGGGTCGAACACCGAGGCCGTGTGATAGCAGGCGTCAGAGGCGAACAGTTGGCGAAAATTGCGGCGCAAATCTTGATGGGAAAGCCTGGACATATGAGTTCCACCAATGGAATGGAAGGGCTTGAGCAAAAGTGTCAACGCCGAAGGAATAAAAGGCTATCACGCGCGCGGCGGGAGAATGATGACGAATTTGCTGGGTTAGGCCGATTGACGTCGCAACAATGGACCTGCCAGGTCACGCCGCCACGGCCTGTTGCCGCCGATTGAGCAGCGTCACGGCGCGAACCAGGTCGCCGGGTTGCAGCTGCAAGCGCTTGGCGGTCAGGCGATCGACCACCAGGCAGTTGCCCACCTGTCGGGCCGGGGCACAGGTAATGCGGCAGTTTTCCAGGCGGCGATTGTGAATCAGCCAGAGCGGATCGTCAGCGTCCGCCGAGCCAATGGCCAGTAGCAGCGCCTGGCTGTCGCGCACGGTGCGGATATCGCTGACCGGGGCTTCAATGACCGGCCCGCCGTCGAAGATATCGATGTAGCCCTGATGGGCAAAACCTTCGGCGCTGAGGATTTTCCGGGCCGGTTCGGTATTGGGGTGGGCCTTGCCGATCACCGCCTGCGCCTGTTCGGTCAGCAGGCAGGTGTACAGCGGCTGGCGCGGCATCAGTTCGGCGATGAAGGATTTGCTGCCCAGCCCGGACAAGTGATCGGCGTGGCAAAAGTCCATCTTGTAAAAATGCCGGCCGAGGCTGTCCCAGAACGGCGAGCCACCTCGTTCGTCGGCACGGCCGCGCAGTTCGGCAATGAGCCGGCTGCCGAACAGCTGGGTAAACTCGGCCACAAACAACAAGCGCCCGAGGGAAAGCAAACGGCCGTTGCTGCCCTGGCGCTGATCGGGGCGCAGGTACAACGAGCAGACTTCCGATTGCCCGGTCAATTCATTGCTCGGGAACAGGGTCTGGATCTGGCGCTGGATACCCAGGTCCGCGCAAGCGCTGACCGTCAGGCCCACCCGGTAGTTGTACCAGGGCTCGCGCAGGCCGACGCCACCCTTGAGGGCGCTGACGCCCACCACTTGCTGGTCATCGTCCTCGAGCACGAACAGATAATCGGCATCGGCCCGATCGACCTGTCCGGCGAAGGCGCGTTGGGCCCAGCGGATCCGGTAGGCCAGGTGTTCCTCGTCGGCCGGCAGGCTGGTGAGTCCGGGACTGGCCTGACGTGCCAGCGTGAACAAGGCGGGCAGGTCGGTGATCTGGACCGGACGGACAATCATGCGGCTGTTCCTTGTTCGCGCGTGTTCGGGCGTTGGCGTTGACGGCGGCGTGCATTCACAGAGCGATCAGCCTGATCGGGCTGCCTTCGGTGACCTTCAGCGCCTTGCACATGACTGCGTCCAGGGTCACCGGTTGCCCGGCGATGTAATCAAGATCGGCGACGATGGCCCGATAATCCTCCAGGCACTCGTTGCTCACCAGATAGCTGCCCCGGGCATCGATCACCGCGCCAGTGCGCGTGACGGCGCACTGGCTGTGGGCGATTGAACGAATGGCCGATGTGCGTGCATACAGCGTCGGCCCGCCATCGAACAGGTCGATGTAGCTGTTGGTTTCGAAGCCTTCACGTTCAAGGATGTCGAAGGCTTCCTGGCCGTCGGGATGGATGCTGCCGATGCAGTCCTGTGCCGCCTGCGGCAGCATCGGCACGTAGATCGGATACTGCGGCATCAGTTCGGCGAGAAAGGTGCGGCTCTGCAGGCCACACAACCGTTCGGCCTCGACGTAGGGCAGGTCGAAGAAATGCTTGCCCACGGCATCCCAAAAGGGTGAGTGGCCTTCGTCACTGCTGTAACCGACGATCTCGGTGATCAGTGTTTCGGAGAAGCGCCGGGCGTGGGCGGCGATGAACAACAGGCGCGCCCGCGACAGCAGTTCGGAATGCGCGCTGCGTACATGCGCGGCATCGATATGGAAACCGCGCAGCAGGGTATGGCCGTTGAGGTCGTGGCACAACGACAAGGCCGGTACACCGTGCTCGATGTTCAGTTCCCTGGAGGCACTGGTGAAGTGGCGGTTGCGCAGGCTGTAGAACGGCTCGCTGTGCCCGGCCGTGGCGAGGATCTCCGAACATCCGACCAGTTGTTGCGTGGTCAGGTCTTCGAGCACAAAAAAATAGTTTTCCGGGCCATGGGCCTCGACGTTCTTCTCGAACGAGGCTCGGGAATCGAGGATCTTTTCGCGCAACCGTTCGCTGTCGTCGGGCAGGGAGGTGACGCCCACGAGGCTTTCACGAGCGAGCTTCTGCAACTGGGGCAGGTCGGCTGACTCGACTGGACGCAAGACCAGCATGGAGACACTCCTGTATCAAACGATCCGGCGTTTTGTGCCGAACCTGACTATCACTGTCGGTTTTTTCCACACATGAATCGGTGGTCGTCTGATCGTTGCCAGGCGCCACTCTTTTTCTATTCAGATGCTGCTTGTGCTGGACCGCATTAAACGGGGAGCGGACGGTTCGGCCGAAGGCGATGCCTGGCCAGGTGCATTGATCGGGTGTTGGGGAAAGGGCATCCGGGCTCCTGCTGGATGAGTGTGGTACATGCTTCAACAATCCGTTGAAAGAAGTATTTAATTATCGCGCACTGCCTGTCTAGTTAATTTTTGCGAGCTTGGGACGTGCCCAAAAATGGGGCGAAAGGTCTATGGAAAGGGCCTACGCCGATCTCGCAAAAGCGTGTAGGTCATTGCCCGGTTTGCCGTCAGCGATATCAGAAAATCTACCGGGAAACTAAACGCCCCCGGACCCTGCTTTCTTGCGGCACAATTGCGTCATGGCGTTCACCTGACGCTGTCGTTCCTTTCCATTCATAGAGTGATTGCCGGTGCAGGCGACCCGTTTAACCCTGATTTGCCACGCTCGAACCGTCGCCTGGAAATTGGCGCGATTTGCCTTGGACGAACCTCTGGAAATGGATTGGCAAGCGCACAGGCTTTCCCGTTGCAAGCAGTTCAAGGGGACTCCCCGGCTTGTTTGTGGTCCGGAGTTGCGCACCCGGCAAACCGCCGAACTGTTCGGCAGCGCGCCGCAGATTGTCGATGCGCTGAAGGACTGCGACTTCGGACGATGGGCCGGTGTGCGCATCAACGAGCTGCAAAAGACCCAGGCCGAGGAGCTCCAGCATTGGATGGCGGATCCGGCTTCGGCACCCCACGGTGGCGAGTCGGTGCTGCAACTCGAGGAACGGCTGGGCGCGTGGCTGACAACGTTGCAGCCGGGGCACATCGTTGCCATCACCCATCCCTTTGTCATCCGTGCCGCGCTGACGCACGTGTTGCAGGGCGCATCGTCCAGCCTGATCGACGTCGAGCCCCTGGCAACGGTCGAGTTGAGTTTCCATGGCCGCTGGCGGCTGCGCTTGCCGGGCACCGACTTTGAGGAGCCGCTGTGATGAAAAAACTCCTGGTCATCGGCATCGGTGCCGGCAATCCCGACTACATCACGATGCAAGCGGTGAAGGCGCTGAATCGGGTCGACGTGTTTTTTCTCATGGACAAGGGCGAGAGCAAGGACAAGCTCATCGAACTGCGGCGCGAAATCTGCGAACGCTACATCACCGACCCCGCTTACCGTTTTGTCGAAGCCCACAGCCCGGAGCGCGAGCGCGGTGAGGTGGACTACAGGAGCAGTGTCGACGACTTGAACCTGGCCAGGCAGCAGACCTTCGAACGGCTGATCAACGAGGAACTGTCCGACGGCCAGTGTGGTGGTTTTCTGGTATGGGGCGACCCCGCGCTGTACGACAGCACCCTTCGCATTCTTCAGGCGATCCAGGCCTCGGGCGCCTGCGCGTTCGAGTTCGAGGTCATCCCCGGCATTACCTGCGTCCAGGCCTTGGCGGCACAACACAAGGTGCCGCTCAACCAGATCGGCCGTTCCGTTGAAATCACCACGGGCCGGCGTCTGGCGGCGGGGCAGGTGAGCGATGCCGACAGCCTGGTGGTGATGCTCGATGCGCAGGATGCCTACCGTCAGGTGGTGGATCAGGACACCGAGATTTACTGGGGGGCCTACCTGGGGACGGCGGATGAAATCCTCATCAGCGGCAAGCTCAGGGATGTGGCGGATGACATCGAACGGGTGCGCAAGGCGGCGCGGCTGGCCAATGGCTGGATCATGGATACCTATCTATTGCGCAAGCCGTGATCAATCGGTGACCGGGCTGACGCCATCGCTGGCAAGCCAGCTCCCACAGGACTTACGCGAACCCTGTGGGAGCTGGCTTGCCAGCGAAGAGGCCCTCGAGAGCGCCTCAAAAACCAGCAGGGGCACCACGCCCGAACCGCTCCCGATACACCGAAGGCGGCACCCCGACCACCGTGCGAAACGCCACCCGGAAGCTTTCCACCGAGCGATAACCGCAACGTTCGGCAATCTGCTCGGTGTTCTGGTCGCTGCTTTCCAGCAGTTCACGTGCGCGGCCCAAACGTTCGTGTTGCAACCAGGTTTTCGGTGACTGTCCGCTGGCTTCGCTGAAGCGGCGCAGGAAGGTGCGTTCGCTCATGGCGGCTTCGCTGGCCAGGTCGCGCACCTCCAGCGGTTCGTGCAAACGCTCGCGTGCCCACTGCATGACGCGCGACAGATCGCTGCGCGGTGTGGGGCTGACCGGCGTCGGAATGAACTGCGCCTGGCCTCCGCTGCGTTGCGGTGACATGACCAGGCGCCGGGCCACACAATTGGCCACCTGCGTACCGAAATCCCGCGCCACCAGATGCAGGCAGGCATCGATGCCGGCCGCGCTGCCGGCGGAGGTGATCAATTGGCCGGAATCGACATACAGCACGTCCGGGTCCACCAGGATCCCGGGAAACCGCTCGGCCAGTTCCGAGGTGTAGCGCCAGTGCGTGGTCGCACCGCGCCCGTCGAGCAAGCCGGTGGCGGCGAGGACGAAAACACCGGAGCAGATCGACAGCAACCGCGCGCCCCGCGCATGGGCCTGGCGCAGGGCGGCGATCAGTTCTGCCGGCACCGTGGCGCTGCGGTCGCGCCAGCCGGGAATGATGATGGTGCGGGCATCGGCGAGCAATTCCATGCCGCCGTCGGCCAGTACCTGGATGCCGCCCATGGCGCGCATCGGGCCTTGATCGACGGCGACGATACGATGCTCGTACCACGGGAAATCGAACTCGGGGCGTGGCAGGCCGAAGATCTCCACGGCAATGCCGAACTCGAACGTACAGAGGCCGTCGTAGGCCAGAATCGCGACGGTGCCTGGTGTGGGCTGCATTTGGCGGAAAGTTCCCGGTGAGTGTCTTGTGCGCCACTTTAGCCGCAAGTGGCTGGCGGATAAAGTCTTCCTACACCCACCGATACCTTGGAGTACACAGCATGACCAGTCTGGTTCGCGAAATTCCCGCCGCCCCATCGGCCATTGCCCTGATGCATTTCAGCAACCGCCTGACGTTCGAAACCGATTGTTCCGACGTCCACGCCAGCCAGCAGAGTGGTGAAGTCGATTTCGTCCTGCTGGATGTGCGTGGCCCGCTGGCGTTCGAGCGCGGTCATGTGCCGGGAGCGCTCAACATCCCAGGGCGTTTGCTGACCGCCGAAGGTCTGGCCGGTTATCCGAAAAACAGCCTGTTCGTGGTCTATTGCGCCGGGCCACATTGCAACGGCGCGAACAAGGCGGCAGTGAAACTGGCGGCCCTGGGTTATCCGGTCAAGGAGATGATCGGCGGCGTGACCGGCTGGCTGGATGAAGGGTTTGAGTTGAGTGTCACCGAGCAGCGCCCGGTGAATGCTGCGATCGGATGTGAGTGCTGATCCCCTCACCACAGATATGTATTTCAGCTACAGGCCGCCGCCCACCACTCATCCAGTGTCGCCTCTAACCATGTGGCCACCGCTGCGTAATCCGCAGCATCCTGCGCCCCTCGTGGCAACGGCGACTCATCACCAAAATGCGCATTGAGCATCGCCACCGACCCGGCGTTCCACTCCGGATGAAACTGCAACCCCAACCGCGTCGGCCCGGCGCGGTACATCTGTTGGCCGCAGTGTTCGCTGCTGGCCAGCAGTTGCGCGGCAGGCGGCAGGTCGATGGCATCTTCGTGCCACTCCAGGACCTTCAGCGTTTGCCCATCGATGAAGTTCACCCAGGTCCAGCCGGTTTCGCTGCGGTCCATGCGCTGCACATTGCCGCCCAGGCTCAACGCCAGCAACTGTGCCCCCAGGCAGATGGCGAACACGGCGCCACCCAGATCCAGGCTGCCTTTGAGCCATTGACGTTCGGCTTCCAGCCAGGCCGGGCCGGCATTGGATTCGTAAGGCCCGCCCAGCAGGATCACCGGATCGGCGCTGACGGGCGGCAACTGGCCCAGGTCGGCGCGAAACACCTTCAGCGTCAGCCCTCGGGATTCAGCCCAGACGGCGATCGCGCCCGGACCTTCGGCGGGGTGATGCTGGATCAGGTTCAACGTGGGCATCGGGCGAGTCTCGATGGGACGAATGGGGGCTCAATGTGCCGTAAATCACCCGGTATCGCCAGTCGAAAGACCTGTAGGCCGGGACTCAAAGCGCGCCTTGTCTGACAGACTTTGCACCGTCATGGCGCGTTCACCGCACTGCCTCTCTCCCGGCGCCACTTTTCTATAAATATTTGTCGCCTCGACGTAATTTGCCCTCCTGTAGCCGCTCTAGACTGCCGGCCACTTCGGTTTGCGCCCACGAGGCGAGGACCGAACGCTGCCAATCGAAGCTGCCAATAAAAGCCTCCGCACACAGGAGTTATAAATGAAGAAGCTAGTGATGTTCGGTGCCCTGGCACTGTCGATGTTGTCCCTGACCGCCGTGGCTGAAGACGCCAAGCCGATCCGCATCGGTATCGAAGCCGGCTACCCGCCATTCTCGATGAAAACCCCGGACGGCAAACTCACCGGTTTCGACGTGGACATCGGCGACGCGCTGTGCGAGCAGATGAAGGTCAAGTGCACCTGGGTCGAGCAAGAGTTCGACGGCCTGATCCCTGCGCTGAAGGTCAAGAAAATCGACGCCATCCTGTCGTCCATGACCATCACTGACGACCGCAAGAAGAACGTCGATTTCACCATCAAGTACTACCACACCCCGGCACGCTTCGTGATGAAGGAAGGCACCGACGTCAAGGACCCGCTGACCGAGCTCAAGGGCAAGAAAGTCGGTGTCCTGCGCGCCAGTACCCACGACCGCTTCGCCACTGAAGTGCTGCAACCGGCGGGGATTGTCCTGGTGCGCTACGGCTCCCAGCAGGAAGCCAACCTGGACATGGTCTCCGGCCGCATTGACGCGCTGTTGGCCGACTCGGTCAACCTGGACGACGGTTTCCTGAAAACCGATGCCGGCAAGGGTTTCGCTTTCGTCGGCCCTGAGTACAACGATCCGAAATACTTCGGTGGCGGCGCCGGCATTGCCGTGCGCAAGGGCGATACCGCCCTGGCCGAGCAATTCAACAAAGCCATCACCGACATCCGCGCCAACGGCAAGTACAAGCAAGTGCAGGACAAGTACTTCAAGTTTGACGTTTACGGCGAGTAAGCGAGCCGTTCGGAAAAGTGGCAACCGTCAGACGCGGTTGCCATTTTTTTTGTGCATTTTCTAATGTAAGGAGATCTTTGTGGGAGCGAGCTTGCTCGCGATAGCGGTCCTTCAGTCGAATAATGTTGTACTGACCCACCGCTATCGCGAGCAAGCTCGCTCCCACAGGTGATCTCGCCGTTCTGACTTCCGGAGTTCCCCATGCAACGCATCGACCACCCATTGCCTTGGAGCCACCTGGGCACCGAACGCAGCCTCAGCGTATTTCGTTATGGCGCGGGCGCCCGCAAGGTCTACATCCAGGCCAGCCTGCACGCCGATGAACTGCCGGGCATGCGCACGGCCTGGGAGTTGAAGAAGCGCCTGGCCGAACTTGAACAACAGGGACAGTTGAGCGGTGTGATCGAACTGGTACCGGTGGCCAATCCCATTGGCCTCGACCAGCACCTGCAAGGCAGCCACATGGGGCGTTTCGAGCTGGGCAGCGGCAAGAACTTCAACCGCTCGTTCGTCGAACTCAGTGCGCCGGTGGCCGAGCGGGTCGGTGATCGCCTCGGCAGCGATGCCCAGGCCAACATCGCGCTGATTCGCCAGACCATGGGCCAGGTCCTCGATGACTTGCCGGCCGCGACCTCGCAGCTCGAAGCGATGCACCGCCTGTTGCTGCGCCATGCCTGCGACGCCGACATCACCCTCGACCTGCATTGCGATTTCGAAGCGGCGATCCACATCTACGCCTTGCCGCAGCACTGGCCGCAATGGCAATCCCTGGCGGCGCGCCTGAAGGCCGGCGTGGCGTTGTTGTGTGAAGATTCCGGCGGCAGCTCGTTCGATGAATCCTGTTCTTCACCATGGTTGCGCCTGGCGAGGATGTTTCCGGCGGCGGCGATTCCACCGGCCAACCTGGCGACCACCCTGGAGCTGGGCAGCATGGGCGACACCCGCGTCGACCAGGCCCAGGCCAATTGCGAGGCCATTCTCGGCTTCCTCGCCGAGCAGGGTTTCATCTCCGGCACCTGGCCTGCGGCACCGGCCGAATGCTGCGAAGGCATGCCGTTCGAAGGCACCCAATACCTGTTCGCCCCGCATCACGGCGTGGTCAGTTTCCTGCGCGAGGCCGGGGAGTGGGTGGAGCAGGGCGATGCGCTGTTCGAGGTGGTCGACCCGTTGAACGACAAGGTCACCACCGTGCGGGCGGGGACCAGTGGCGTGCTGTTCGCCATCGACCGTGGGCGCTACACCCAGCCGGGAACCTGGCAGGCGAAGGTTGCCGGGCGTGAGCCGATTCGGGTGGGCAAGTTGATCAACGACTGAGCCGGGATCTACATCGTCTGTTCGGGCCTCATCGCTGGCAAGCCAGCTCCCACAAGGGCCGAGTGAACCTTGTGGGAGCGGGCTTGCCCGCGAT
Source organism: Pseudomonas sp. PB101 (assembly GCF_009764265.1). GTDB lineage: Bacteria > Pseudomonadota > Gammaproteobacteria > Pseudomonadales > Pseudomonadaceae > Aquipseudomonas. The sequence goes on along the minus strand of NZ_RWIR01000039.1, from coordinate 14,157 downwards.
GACGGCATCAGCCACGCCTGAGATGTTCCTGCTTACTTCACAGTGTTAGGCTCTTCCCCGAATCCTGCATTCAGTGAAGGAAGACCCATGTTGAAGATTCTCGCGCTGCTCACGCTCCTGGCATCCACCGCCGTCCACGCCCAAACCCCGCTGCAAACCGACCTGCCGCTCAAGTACCTGGAGCAGGCCAACGCCGATTCGAACCATCAACCCCTGGTGATTTTCCTCCACGGCTACGGCAGTAACGAGCAGGACCTGTTCGGCATCAAGGATGACTTGCCCGCGACTTACACCTACCTGTCGGTGCGGGCACCTTTGGTGATGGAGGCGGGCAGCTATCAGTGGTTCCGCAAGAAGGGCGAAGGGGCCTACAACGGCGAGACCGATGATCTGAAGTCCAGCGGCCAGGTGCTGCTGGATTTTGTCGCACAGGCCACGAAGAAATATCACACCGAACCCGAGAAGGTGTTCCTGGTGGGCTTCAGCCAGGGCGCGATCATGTCCTACGAAGTGGGCCTGCGACATCCCGAAGCACTGGGCGGGATCGCCGCGTTGAGCGGGCGGATTCTGCCGGTGCTCAAGGCCGAACTGAAACCGGATGAAAAGCGCCAGTCGCTGGCGATTTTCATCGGTCATGGTGAGCAGGACAAACGCCTGCCATTCAGCGACGGTAGCGAAGCCAACAGCCTGTTGCAGAGCGTGTCACTCGAGCCCGAGTTTCACGCCTATCCCGGTGTCGGCCACAACATCAGCGCCGAGGAGATCCAGGACTTGAGCGCCTGGTTGCAGCGACTCAACCCCTGAGCCTTATTTGCCGCTGACGATCTGTTTGATCAGGGTTTCATGGGCCGCCATGTCGCCGGGACGGGAAATCACCTGGACCACCGCCATGCGCGTGCCGGATGCCGCCATCAGCGTGGTGGTGAGGGTCATGCCACCGCCCTGGGTGGCGGTGCCGTCGACCTGGCGCAGGCCCAGCCCGGTGGGCCGGGTCAGGGATTTCTCGCTGAGCTTGTTGTAGTCAGGCAGGGATTTTTGTTGCGCCGTATCGAAGTCGGCCACGGTGCCGTCGAGGAACTCGCCGTCGTTGTCCTTGACGCTGACACCTTTGGGCAGGTTGTTTTCAGCGGCGATCACCACGGTCTTGGTCGTCGCATTGCTGTACAGGGTGCCGCTGGCGCCGTCAGGGCTGGCGGGCAGCGGGCTGGCGCTGAAACCCTTGGGCAGGTTGAAGGTGAACTTGCCGCCGAGCATCGAGACTTTTTGCGCGGGCGCATCGCTGGAAACGGCCGTGGCGGCCTGCGCATTCAAAGCCCCCAGGCTGGTAGCCGCAATCAACAGCAGGACAAGGGCTTTGTTACTCAACAATGACATCGGAATCTCCAGGGAAGAACGCGCGGGGGCGCGATCATCCCATGGAGGTTGTGATGGATTCCAGCGTGGCCTAACGAGCGGTCACTGAGTTTTGCGGGAACAGGTTGCGACGGGTTTCTTCGTCGAATTCGGCCTTGAGCACCAGTTGCTCTTTCAGGCCGTGGGCGCGTTGGGCCGCCGGGCGGGCGCTGATGTCATCAAACAGGCGCTTGACGTTCGGGTAGGCCGCCAGGCCGTTTTCGCCGAGGATGTACGGCGCGTAGTTGGCCCAGCCCCACAGTGCGATGTCGGCGATGCTGTAGGTGTCGCCGGCCAGGTACTGATGCTTGGCCAGGCGCTCGTCGAGGATGCGGTAGTGGCGCTCGACTTCCTTGAGGTAACGGTTTTTCGCGTAGGGCAGATCTTCCGGTGCATGGTGCAGGAAGTGCACCGCCTGGCCGGAGAACGGCGACAGGCCGGTGCCGATGAACATCAACCACGAGAGCATCTCGGCCTGGCCGGCGGCGGACGTCGGTACGAAGCGCTGATGTTTTTGCGCCAGGTGCAGCAGGATCGCCTGGGAATCGAACACGGTGGCATCGCCATCCACCAGCGCGGGGACCTTGGCGTTCGGGTTGATCGCCAGGAAGGCCGGTTGGTGTTGCTCGCCCTTGAAGGTGTCGACGCCAATCAATTCGTAGGGCGTTTGCAGCTCTTCGAGCAGCAGGGCAACTTTCATCGGGTTCGGCGAAGGGTGGAAAAAGAATTTCATGTTGTAGGCCTCAGTCGGGTAGGGGTTGGAACTGAGGCTGATGTTGAAGCAAACCCGTTCGATTGACGTGCAAGCTAGTTGTTCTACTCGTGCGAAATGATCGAACGGGTTGCCGGGGCTTTTTCCGGCGCCTGCGCAGTGGCAATCACCGCGCCGGCGATGATCAGCAGCGCCGGCACGATCAGGATCGGGCTGGCGTGGCCATGGCCGACGACGATCAGCAGCAAGGTCGAAATCAGCGGCGCCAGATAGGACAACGCTCCCAGCGTCGCCAGGTTGCCATGCTTGGTGGCGTGGTCCCAGGCGAAAAACGCCAGGCCGGCCGGGCCCAGGCCGAGGACGACAATCGCCGCCCATTGTTTGAAATCGGGCCACACCGTGGTTTCGAAGGCCAGGTGACAGACCAGCCCGGCGGCGGCCGACATGCCGCAGATTCCGCCGATGATGCTGCTCGGCACCGCACTGAAACGACGGTTGAACACCGAGTAGCCGGCCCAGATCAGCGCGCAGCCGAACGCCGCGAGGTATCCGGCGACCGGCATGGTTGCGGCCGTGTGAGTGGCGCGTTGTTGCATGATGAACGCCGTGCCCGCCAGGCCCAGTACCGCGCCGAGCACCTGGCGCTTGTGCAGTTTTTCTCCGGCGGCGAAGGCCGACAGCAGCACCAGCATCAACGGCCACAGGTAATTGATCAGGCTGGCTTCGGCGGCAGGCGCGACCTTGAGCGCGAAGAAGTACAGCGCGTGATAAACGAAAATGCCGATGAACCCGGTGGCCCACACGGCCCAGGGCTGGCGCCAGCTGCTGAACCCGGCCAGGCCGTGGCGGCCGAGGGTGATCAGGCTGGCGGCAAACGCTACGCCGAAACTCAAGGTCAGCAATTCAAAGGGCGGGATGCCTTCGGTGAGGGTGGTCAACAACGCCAGGCAGGACCAGAGGAAGATCGCAATCACGCCCACGGCGGTCGCCGAACGGGCATTGCGCAAGCGTGATGCAGTCATGTCTGTTCCTTCAGGGCGAAGAGGCGGGCAACATCCTGGCCCGATGACATCATGCAGCTTAGCGTTTGATCGCCGTTCCTCCAGTGTCCGTCGTCGGGCCGACCGGCCGCGCCAGCAAGCGTTTGGTCACGCCCAGCATGGCCACCGATACCGCGACGCCCAGGACAAACGCATTCATGCCCATGGTCGGCAGTGCCAGGGCCAGCACCAGGCAGAACGCGGCGAACGAGTACATGCCGGTGGCGGTGGCGCGCAGCAACGCGGCGGTGAAGGCCGGGCCACGGGTTTGCTGGGAGAACACCGCCATCACGCTGCCCAATACCGGGAACACCGCCAACAGGCCGCTCCAGCGGTCGCCGACGGTGCTGGCCAGCAGCGTCACGACCAGGGTGAGCAGGGCACCGGCCAGCATGCGCAGCAGGAGCTTGTCGGATTTCGGCGCCGGGCCACTGAGCACCGGTTGCACGGCAGGGAACAGCCAGGGCGCGGCGAGCAGCGCGGTCGCAGCGGCGCACAGTGAAAACACCAGGGATGGCGGGATCAGCGACAGGGCAACCGCCGCCACCGCCCAGACCGACAGCGAGACCAGCAACGCCAGCGGCCATCCGGCCCGTTGTGCGACCTGGGCGTAGGTCACGCAAAACGCAATCATCGCGAACATGGCCGACAGCGCGGCGGTGGCCGATTGCGCGGCGAACGCCTGGCCTTGTTCCAAGGCGAGGAACAACAGGATCGGCCCGACCACCACCGGCAACCCCGACAACCAACCGGCCACGCTCGGCCCCCAGCGTTTGCCGGCCAGGGAAATCAGGAGCAGGAAGCCTGGGATGACCAGTAGTTTGAGGATCAGCACGCGTATGTCTCCGACCTGTGTGGGGTGGCAACGGTAACATCGCATTGGTTGGATTTTGTATACAAAAATAAAAGCTTCTTCACGCAATCCCGGCAAACCCCGATAACGCAACACCTGTAGGAGCCGGCTTGCTGGCGATGGACTCCAATGCGCCGCGTTTTATCCGGTTTTACGCGTTATCGTTAACGACCATCGCTGCGATGCGGCGACCCGACAAGCCAGCTCCTACAAGGAGCCGCGTTGGCGATGGACCCAGGTGTGGCGTGTTTAACCGGTTCACACGTGCTATCCCTCGAAATTGTAGGAAAGAGGCTTTTGCGGCTGCTGAATTTTGCGATGATCACCACCAGCCTGCGAGTTTTCCCACCTGTTGATGGATCATCGTGTGAAATTCAGTTTTTTGCCCAAGACCGCGACTGCGCCGTTTTGCCCGCCGGAAGTGGCCGGCAGCGTCGCCGTCGACCCGCGTGCGTCGTTCTTCAAACGTGTCCTGCGCTTCGCCGGACCGGGGTTGCTGGTGTCCATCGGCTACATGGACCCGGGCAACTGGGCCACCGCCATCGAGGCCGGTTCGCGGTTCGGCTACAGCCTGCTGTTCGTGGTGCTGCTGGCGAGCCTGGCGGGGATGGTGGTGCAGTGCCTGTGTTCGCGCCTGGGCATTGCCACCGGGCGCGACCTGGCGCAATTGTGCCGGGAGCGCTACAGCACCCGCACCGCGCGCACCCAATGGTTTCTCGCGGAGATTTCCATCATCGCCACTGACCTCGCCGAGGTACTGGGCTGCGCGCTGGCGTTCCATTTGTTGCTCGGTTGCTCGCTGACCTTCGGCATCGCCCTGACGGCGTTCGATACCTTGCTGGTGCTGGCTTTGCAGAACCGCGGGTTCCGCCGGCTCGAAGCGATCATGCTGGTGCTGGTCGTGACCATTGGCCTGTGTTTTTTTGTCGAGTTGCTGCTGATCAAACCTTACTGGCCGGACGTCGCCCGCGGCTTCACGCCTTCGCTGTCGGCCATTGCCGATGCTGCGCCGCTGTACCTGGCCATCGGCATCCTCGGCGCCACGGTCATGCCGCATAACCTGTACCTGCACACCTCCATCGTGCAAACCCGGTTGATCGGCAAGGACCTGGCCAGCAAGCAGGACGCGGTCAAGCTGGCGCGCATCGACACCATCGGTTCCCTGGCGCTGGCGCTGCTGGTCAACGCGGCGATCCTGATTCTGGCGGCGGCAGCCTTCCATCAGTCCGGGCACACCGATGTGGTGGACATCCAGGATGCCTACCACTTGCTCGACCCATTGGTGGGCGGGGCCTTGGCCAGCGTGTTGTTTGGCGTGGCGTTGCTCGCTTCAGGGCAGAGTTCGACCTTCACCGGCACCATCGCCGGCCAGGTGATCATGGAAGGGTTCCTCAACCTGCGCATTCCCTGCTGGCAACGGCGCCTGCTCACCCGCGGGCTGGCGCTGATCCCGGCGTTCATCGGCGTGTGGCTGATGGGGGATGACGCGATCGGCAAGTTGCTGGTGTTGAGTCAGGTGGTGTTGAGCTTGCAGTTGCCGTTCGCGTTGTACCCGTTGATCCGCATGACCAACGATCACGCATTGATGGGGCCGCTGGTGAACCGGCTGCCGACACGGGTGCTGGCGTGGGGGTTGTTTGGGGTGATCAGTGGGGCTAATAGCTGGTTGATTCTGCAGTTTCTGGGGTGACAGGTCTGGCCCCTTCGCGAGCAGGCTCGCTCCCACAGTTGACCGCGTTCCCTTGTGGGAGCGAGCCTGCTCGCGAAGAACGATAACGCGGTTCGGCCGAAAAAAACGCAGGCAAAAAAGAACCCGGTGCGATTTGCATCGCACCGGGTGTTTTTTCAGACGGCGACGGATCTTCGTGGGTCCCCGCGCCGTCTGTTGAACGCTTTTAAGCTCGTTCGAGCGCCAGTGCCACGCCCTGACCACCACCGATACACAGGGTGGCGAGGCCTTTTTTGGCGTCGCGCTTGAGCATTTCATGCAGCAGGGTCACCAGCACGCGGCAACCCGAGGCACCGATCGGGTGACCCAGGGCGATGGCGCCGCCGTTGACGTTGACCTTGTTCAAGTCCCATTCCAGGTCCTTGGCCACCGCCAGCGATTGCGCGGCGAAGGCTTCGTTGGCTTCGATCAGGTCCAACTGGTCGATGTTCCAGCCGGCCTTGTCCAGGCAGCGGCGAGTGGCCGACACCGGGCCGATGCCCATGATCGCCGGGTCGACGCCAGCGTTGGCGTAAGCCGCGATTTTCGCCAGTACCGGCAGGCCGAGGGCCTTGGCCTTTTCGGCGCTCATCAGGATCACGGCGGCGGCACCGTCGTTCAGCGACGAAGCGTTGCCGGCGGTCACCGAACCGTCCTTCTTGAAGGCCGGCTTGAGCTTGCCCAGGGATTCGGCGGTGGTGCCGGCCCGTGGCTGCTCGTCGGTGGCGAAGGACAGCGGATCGCCCTTGCGCTGGGGGATCAGGATCGGGGTGATTTCATCAACGAAGCGCCCGGCTTCGATGGCGGCCACGGCTTTCTGCTGCGAGGCCGCAGCGAAGGTATCCTGCTGCTCGCGAGTCAGGCTGTACTTCTCGACCAGGTTCTCGGCGGTGATGCCCATGTGGTAATCGTTGAACGCATCCCACAGGCCATCGCTGATCATGGTGTCGACGATTTGCGCGTGACCCATGCGCAGGCCGGTGCGGGCACCGGGCATGACGTAGTTGGCCAGGCTCATGTTCTCCTGGCCGCCGGCGATAATCACCTCGGCATCGCCGCAGCGGATCGCCTGGGCGCCCAGGTGCAGGGCCTTGAGGCCCGAGCCGCAGACCTTGTTCAGGGTCATGGCCGGCACGGCGAAGGGCAGGCCGGCCTTGATCGCGGCCTGGCGCGCAGGGTTCTGCCCGGCGCCGGCGGTCAGCACCTGGCCCATGATCACTTCGTCGACTTCAGCCGGGTCCAGGCCGGTCTGCGCCAGCAACTGGCGGATCACCGCGGCGCCCAGGTCGACGGCGGACACATTGGCGAGCGAGCCCTGGAAGCTGCCGATCGCGGTGCGCGTGGCGGCAACAATGACGACTTCTTGCATGGAATGATTCCTCACTGGGCAGCGAACTGCATTTCCGGTACGTGGTCCGGCACGATCAGTTTACCGGCAGTCTTGGCGACGATCTCTTCGACGCTGACACCCGGTGCGCGTTCTTTCAGAATGAACGCGCCGTTTTCGATTTCCAGGTAAGCCAGGTCGGTCAGCACGCGCTTGATGCAGCCGGCGCCGGTCAGTGGCAGGCTGCATTGGGACAACAGCTTGGACTCACCGTCCTTGGAGGCGTGGGTCATGATCACGATGATGTTGTCGGCGCCGGCCACCAGGTCCATCGCGCCGCCCATGCCCTTGACCAGTTTGCCGGGGATCATCCACGAGGCGATGTTGCCTTGCACGTCCACTTCGAACGCGCCCAATACGGTCAGGTCGACATGACCACCGCGGATCATCGCGAAGGACTCGGCCGAGGAAAAGATCGAAGCGCCGATGCGCGCGGTCACGGTTTGCTTGCCGGCGTTGATCATGTCGGCATCGATGGTTTCTTCGGTGGGAAACGGACCCATGCCCAGCAGGCCGTTTTCCGACTGCAGCATGACTTCCATGCCTTCGGGGATGTAGTTGGCGACCAGGGTCGGAATGCCGATGCCCAGGTTCACGTAGAAGCCGTCCTGCATTTCGCGGGCGACGCGTTGAGCCATTTGTTCGCGGGAAAGTGCCATTGTCGTTATTCCTTCATTCGGTCCGGGGGCAGGGGATCACTTACGCACGGTGCGCTGTTCGATGCGCTTCTCGAACGTGCCGCAGATGATCCGGTCGACGTAGATGCCAGGGGTGTGGATCTGCGCCGGGTCCAGCTCGCCGGGTTCGACGATTTCTTCGACTTCGACCACGGTGATCTTGCCGGCGGTGGCCGCCAGCGGGTTGAAGTTTTGTGCGGTGTGACGGTAGATCACGTTACCGAAATGGTCGGCTTTCCAGCCTTTGACGATGGCGAAGTCGCCGGTGATGGACTCTTCCATCAGGTACTTGCGGCCATGGAATTCGCGCACTTCCTTGCCGTCGGCAACCGGAGTGCCAACGCCGGTGGCGGTGAAGAAGGCCGGGATGCCGGCACCGCCTGCGCGCATTTTTTCGGCGAGGGTGCCTTGCGGGGTCAGGATGACTTCGATTTCGCCCTTGAGCAGTTGCTCTTCGAACAGCTTGTTTTCGCCGACGTAGGACGCCACCACTTTGCTGATCTGGCGGTCGGTCAGCAGCACGCCGAGGCCGAAACCGTCGACGCCGCAGTTGTTGGAGACCACGGTGAGGTCGCGAGTGCCCTTGCGCTTGATCTCGGCGATCAGGTTCTCCGGGATCCCGCACAGGCCGAAGCCGCCGGCGATCACGGTCATGCCGTCTTCAAGACCTGCCAGAGCTTCCTCGTAGGAACTCACGCGCTTGTCGAAACCTGCCATATGCACCTCTTTTATTCTTTGTGGGCGGCTGGCTAGCCGAATGGGATGGAGTGTCTCGCTGTAAGATTCATTTGTTAAGTTGATTTTTAGATTGGATTGATTGATAAAGCTCATTAAATGCTGAAATACGCAGACCTGTAGGAGCCGGCTTGCCGGCGATGGCGGCGGATAAGGCCAACATCGATTTCGCCTGCCCTATCGCTATCGCCGGCAAGCCGGCTCCTACAGGGTTCAGTGGTCATTCATTCTGGAGCCAAGCGACCCATGACAGTCAAGCAGATCCGCGCCTTCCTGGCGGTGGCCCAGAGCCTGAGCTTTGCCGTGGCCTGCGAGCGCCTGCACCTGTCGCAATCGGCCCTGAGCCTGACCATCAAGGCGCTGGAGGAGGGCTTGGGCGGGCGCCTGTTCACCCGTAACACGCGCAACGTGGCGCTCACCGCCGAAGGCGAATCCCTGCTGCCGCTGGCGCGCCGCTTGATCGCCGACTGGGACAATGTCGAGGATGAAATGCGCCAACGCTTCACCTTGCAGCGCGGTCGCGTGACCCTGGCGGCGATGCCGTCGTTCGCCGGCAACCTGCTGCCGCCGATCCTCAAGACCTTCCGCGCGCGTTATCCGAATGTCAACGTGACGGTCAACGACGTGATCAACGAGCAAGTGCTGGAAATGGTCCGTGACCGCCAGGTTGAACTGGGCGTGGCGTTCGAACCGACCATGAGTTCACCTCTGCAATTCACGCCGCTGTACATCGATCGTTTCGTCGCGGTGGTGCCCCTGGATTCGGCGCTGGCCGAACTCGATGCCATCGACTGGCAGACGCTGCTCAAGGAGCCGTTCATTACCTTGCAGCGACCTTCCACCGTGCGGGTCATGTTGGAAGAACACTTGCAGGCCCGCGGCATGCAGTTGTCGGTGGAGTTTGAAAGCCATCAACTGGCGACGGTCGGGCGCATGGTCGCCAGTGGCCTGGGCGTGAGCGCGGTGCCGGCCCTGTGCGCCGGGCAGATGCGCGAACTGGGCGCACGTTGCATCACCTTGCGTGACCCGGTGGTGGAGCGGGCGCTGGGGGTGCTGACCTTGCCGGGTGGGGAGCTGTCGGCGGCGGCGCAGGCGTTGTTTGATGTGCTCAAGGAAGAGAATCTGGGCGAGCGACTGACTTGAATTGCACGGAACCTTTAGGCGCTGGCTTGCCGGCGAAGGCGGTCTGTCAGCCAACAACTTTGTTTGATGTACCGGCCCCTTCGCCAGCAAGCCGGCTCCTACAGGTTTTGGGGGTCAGGAAGACAGGCGTTCGGCCAGTAAAGGCAACAACCGCTCGCACGACCCCTCGATCTTCATATCCAGCATCTCATCCGCCCGGGTCTTGCCCAGGTTGATCGCGATCAACGGCTTGCCCTGGTCCACCACCGCCCGGCACAGGCGAAACGCCGAATAGGCCATCAGCGACGAGCCGACCACCAGCAATCCCGCGGCCTTTTCCACAGTGGCCATCGCCTTGGCCGCCGTGGCCTGAGCGACGTTCTCGCCGAAAAACACCACGTCCGGTTTCATCCGTACCCCGGCGCAATGCGGGCAATGCGGGACCTGGAAGCGGGCCTCGAAGGCCGGGTCGAGCAGGGTGTCGCCATCCGGTGCCTGCACCGCATCGATGCCGGCCAGGTACGGATTCTGTGTTTCCATCAGGTGCTGGATCGAATCGCGCTCGCTGTGCCGGCCGCAATCCAGGCACAGCACCCGGTGCAGACTGCCGTGCAACTCGATCACGTCATGGCTGCCGGCCTGGTCGTGCAGGGTGTCGACGTTCTGGGTGATGAGCCCGCTGATCTGCCGCCTGCCTTGCAATCGGGCCAGGCTGTCGTGGGCCTCGTTCGGCTGGGCCAGACGCACCCGCGGCCAGCCGAGCATCGCCCGCGCCCAGTAGCGTCGCCGGGATTCGGGGGCCGAAAGGAACTCCTGGTACATCATCGGCTGCCGGCCCCGGCGCACGCCCTGGTTGTCACGATAATCGGGGATGCCCGAAGGTGTGCTGATACCGGCACCGGTCAACACCGCAAACGGCGCATCGGCCATGAGCTGATGGAGGCGGTCGAGTTGGTTGCGGGTCTGCCAGTCGAGCATGTCCAATACTCCCCGGGGCACTTGAATGCATGCAGCGTAGCATCTGGCGCCCGCGTCCCCTGTAGGAGCTGGCTTGCCAGCGATGGCGATCGTCCGGTCGATCGGGTTTTCGACAGACATTGCGCGATCGCTGGCAAGCCAGCTCCTACAGGGATTACGGGGGTTACTTGCGCGCCTCCAGTATCAGGTTGAACGGCGTTTCCGTGGCTCGGCGAAACTGCGTGAACCCGGCCTCGTTGAACACCCTGCGCAACCGCGCTTCGCCGGCCTGGGCGCCGAGGCCGAGGCCGACTTCCTGGGACAGCGAGTTGGGCGTGCAGATGAAGGTCGAGGCGGCGTAGAACAGGCGTCCGACCGGGTTGATGTTGTCGTCGAGCAAGTCATTGGCGTAGGGCTCGACCAGCAGCACGGTGCCGTCGTCCTTCAACGACTCATAGGCATGTTTGGCCGCGCCCACCGGGTCGCCCATATCGTGCAGGCAGTCGAAATAGCAGATCAGGTCGTAGTCGCTGCCGGGGTAGCTTTTCGCGTTGCCCTGGAAGAACCGGGCGCGTGCGGACACGCCGCCTTCTTCGGCGCGCTGGGTGGCGACGGTGACGGACGGCGCGTGGTAGTCGAAACCGACGAAACGCGAGTCCGGAAACGCCTGGGCCATGATCACCGTCGAGGCGCCATGGCCGCAGCCGATGTCCGCCACTTTGGCCCCGGCTTCGAGTTTGGCCACCACGCCGTCGAGGGCCGGTAGCCATTCGGCGATCAAATGGGCTTTGTAGCCGGGGCGGAAGAATCGTTCGGTGCCGCTGAACATGCACGGATGGTGATCGCCCCAGGGCAGGGCGCCGTCGCCGCGCATGGCGTTGACCAGCTTGTCCTTGTCATGGAAAAACGACGCGACCACGCCGATGCCTCCGGCGATATAGACCGGTGAATCTTCGATGGCCAGGGCCAGGGCTTGTTCCTCCGGAAGGCGGAACTGGCCGTCGCGGTGTTCCATGTAGCCGGAGGCGGCGTGGGCGCTGAGCCACTCACGCAGCAGGCGGGTGTTGCAGCCGGTTCTCTGGGCAAGGGTTTCGGGGGTGATCGGCTGGCTGTCGGCCATCGCCCGGTACAGGCCGAGTTCTTCGCCGAGGATGACGTTGGCGAGCATCGCCGCGCCACCCATGTCATTCACCAGTTTGCCCATGAAATCGTTGAGTCTGGCCTCGTCCATCACGTGTGCTCCTTTGGCAGGATCACGGTCCAGGGGCATTGTCTGGCGAGGCGTTCGCCGCTGGGCGGTGGTCGTGGGAATGTGCAGGACGCTGAGCGGGCCCTGTGTGCAGTAAGTTTAGTCCGGGGGCTGTGAGCTGGTTTTTCTCGCGACGAAAGTCCCTTGGCTGCAATTTCTGGTTCGACACAAAACCTTGTGGGAGCGGGCTTGCCCGCGATGACAGTGTGTCAGCCAACATCTCCATCACTGAAAGGCCGCTATCGCGGGCAAGCCCGCTCCCACAGGGATCGTGTATTCCACTGTATCCAGAACCCTTCCTGACACAGTGACCTCTTGTTCCGCCCCCAGCCGAACACAGTCCCGATACACCCTTTCGATTAACTGTGTCTCAAGGCGGGCACCGGCTCGCGTCCTTGAACATCTGGCGAGATCGACACCATGCACACATCCATTCCCCCCGTAGCCAAGGCCAGCGCAGGGCTTGGCCTGCGTCGCGGTTTACTCAAAGACCTGCAAGCGGCCCCGGCCGGCCATTTCGATTTTCTCGAAGTCGCGCCGGAAAACTGGATCGGCATCGGCGGCGCCCACGGTGCGGCGCTGCGGGCGCTGGCCGAGCGTTATCCGTTGTCTTGCCATGGCTTGTCCCTGTCCCTGGGCGGGCCGTCGCCGCTGGACGTCGGTTTCCTGCAGGAGGTGCGGGTTTTTCTCGACCACTACAAGGTGCCGCTCTACAGCGAGCACTTGAGCTATTGCAGCGATGACGGTCACCTCTACGACCTGTTGCCGCTGCCGTTTACCGAAGAGGCGGTGCACCACGTCGCCGCGCGTATCCGTCAGGCCCAGGACATTCTCGGTCGGCGCCTGGCGGTGGAAAACGTTTCCTACTACGCCGCGCCCCGCCAGGACATGGACGAGGTGACGTTCACCAATGCGGTGTTGCGCGAGGCTGATTGCGACCTGCTGCTGGACGTCAACAATGTGTACGTCAATTCGATCAACCACGGTTTCGATCCGCAGGCGTTTCTCGCGGGTATCGATGCGGGCCGGGTGGTGGCGATGCATATCGCCGGGCATTTCGACGAGTCCGAGACCTTGAAGATCGACACCCATGGCGCTTCGGTCAAACCGGCGGTGTGGTCGTTGCTGGCCCAGGCTTATGCGCGGGTCGGTGCACAACCGACCTTGCTGGAGCGCGATTTCAACTTTCCGGCATTCGCCGAGCTGGTGGCCGAATTGCAGACCATTCGCCGCCTGCAACAGGAGGGATTGAACCGTGGATAAGTCGAACCTTTTGCAGCAACAAACCGCCATGGGCCTGTACCTGCGCGACCCTGAGCACAACGCGCCACCCACCGAGATGGACCCGGTGCGGGCACAGGTTTACCGCGATCTGGTGTTCGCCAACCTGTCGTCCTTGCTCAGTGGCACTTTTCCGGTGTTGGTGAAGATTCTCGGGGATGAGGATTGGCGTTCGCTGGTGCGGATCTTTCTGCGGGACTACCGCGCCCGCACGCCGAAATTTGGTGAGATTGCTCAGGAGTTTGTCGAGTTTCTCGCGGCCGGGACTGAGGTGTTGAACGAGGGGGCGTGGCCGCCGTTCATGGTGGAGCTGGCGCATTACGAGTGGGTGGAAATGGCTTTGCAGCAGTCTGATGCCGAGCCTTTGGCTGTGGGTGATGCGGCGTTGTTGCTGGATCGGCCGTTGCGGGTATCGGATTTGGCCTGGCCGTTGGCTTATGCCTGGGCGGTGCATCAGGTTGGACCGGATTATCAGCCGGATGTGTTGCCTGATCAGCCGACGTTGTTGTTGGTGCGTCGGGATGAGGACTGGGGTGTGAGGTTTTCCGGGTTGAGTCCGTTGGCTTGGCGGTTGTTGCTGCGTGTTGGTGAGTTTCCGGAGTTGACCGGGCGTGAACAGTTGCAAGGGTTGGCGGTGGAGGCAGGGCAGGTTGGCTCTTCGGCGTTTTTCGAGGGTGGTCTGGGGTTGTTGCGGCAGATGCATGGGGAGGGGGTGTTGGGGGTGTTTGACCTTCTTTGACCTTCTTTGACCTTGGCGGCCTTTGGGCCGACCAGGTTCTTGGTTGATTGAGTACATATCCGTTTCTGCGGTAACGGCGACTTATGGTTTCGCCCTTACGGCGACTCACTTTTTTTAACAAGCGCCTCAAAAAAAGTAAGCAAAAAAAGCGCTCGCCCCTGGCGTCCGGCCCCTCGCTTAGGCTCGGCGTTCCTTCGCTCCGGCATTCATCCGGGGGCATCGCCCTCCGGTTGGCTTCGCTGGCACCTACATGCGATGAGTTCGACTGCGTCGAACGGCGCTGCGCGCCAATCCCCGGATGAACA
>NZ_RWIR01000002.1 GCF_009764265.1 Pseudomonas sp. PB101 | reverse complement strand
AGCACGATTGGATGCCAGAAAACGGCTACCAAAATCATTTCGAAGCGGAGAAGGATGTGATGGGCTTCATCTCACATTACAACCATCGCCGTTGCCATTCCGCTTCAAACCACCTGCCGCCTGCGCTATTTGAGCAGCAAGCGGCTTAATGCTCCTACAGAGCGGTTCAAAAAAACTGAACCACTACAGCTTGCCAGCGATGGTCGTCAACGATAACGCGTGCATCCTGACTGAACGCGGCGCACTTGGGTCCATCGCCGACAAGCCGGCTCCTACAGGGATTGCGTTATCGGTATTTTCCGGGATGGCATGATTTTCGACCAGGACGCGGTCTCGTGTAGGAGCTGGCTTGCCAGCGATGGTCGTTAACGATAACGCGCATGATCCGGATAAACGCGGCGCACCTGAGCCCATCGCCGGCAAGCCGGCTCCTACAGTTTTACGGGATTGCTTGAATAACCTTTTTTATTGCCCGTCCACAAGGCGTGGCAGCCCCAACGGATTGCCCTCGCGCAAGGGCTCCGGCAGCAACGCATCCGGAAAGCCCTGATAAGCCACCGGACGCAGGAAGCGCTCGATGGACGTCATGCCCACTGAGGTAAATCGGCTGTCGGTGGTCGCCGGAAACGGCCCGCCATGCACGGTGGCAAAACACACTTCCTGCGGATGGGCGAAGGCGTTGACCACGATGCGCCCGGTGCGTCGCTCCAGGGGCGGGAGCAAGCGACGGGCCAGTGGCAAATCGTCCTGTTCCAGATGCAGGGTCGCGCTGAGTTGCCCCTTGAATGAGCGCGCTACCCGCAACAGTTCTTCTTCATCCCGGACCTTCACCAGCAACGCGGACGGGCCGAACACTTCCTGTGCAAGCAACGGCTCAGCGAGAAAACGCTCACCCTCGACTTCGAACAGCGCCGAGCGGCCATCCACTTCAGCGGTCGCGGTTGCGCCCACGGCGACAAGACTGGCACCGGCGCTTTCCATGTTGCACAGACCCTTCAGGTACGCCCCGTGGATACCCGGTGTCAGCATCGTGCGGGCCGGCGCTTCGCTCACGCGTTTGCTCATGGCGTGGCGCAGCGCGGCAAAACCAGGACCTTCGACGGTAACCAGAATCGCCGGTTTGAGACAGGCTTGCCCGACATTGACCAGCATGCGCTCAACAAAGCCATCGCCAATCGGCGCACCCCGTTCGGCAAGTGCCCGGGGCAGGATGAAGGTCGGGTTGACGCTGGTCATTTCGGCGAAGACCGGAATCGGCTCGGGGCGTTGTTGTGCGCGCCGGTACAGCGCCATGCCACCTTGTTCGGAACCGGTGAAGGTCACGGCCTTGATCAGCGGATGATCGACCAGTGCTTCGCCGATGGCATTGCCGCTGCCACGCACCATCGAGAACACGCCTTCGGGCAGTCCGCTGTCTTGCACCGCTTGGCGGATGGCACGGGCCTGGATTTCCGAGGCGCCGGGATGCGCGTTGTGCGCCTTGAGAATGACCGTCGAACCCGCCGCCAGTGCCGACGCGGTATCGCCGCCGGCCACCGAATAGGCGATGGGGAAGTTGCTCGCGCCGAAAATCGCCACCGGGCCGATGGCGATTTTCTGCAGGCGATGGTCCATGCGCGGGCGCGGCTGGCGCTCCGGTTGTGCAGGATCAATAGCCAGTTGCAGGAAACGCCCCCCGCGCACGACATCGGCGAATTGGCGGAACTGGGTGGCCGCCTTGATTGCCTCGCCTTGCAGCTGCGCCTCGGGCAGTCCGGTTTCCAGGGCCGCCCGTGCCGCCAGCGCTTCGCGAACGCTGTCGAGATTGTCGGCGATGCGTTCGAGAAACGCCGCACGCTCGGCGAGCGAGGTATGGCTGTAGACATCGAATGCGTCATCGGCCAGGGTCGCGGCGCGGTCGACATCGGCCACGCTACCTAGCGCAAACGCCGGTTCGATCGGTTGGTTCGTCGCGGGATTGAGCGCCTTCAGGGTGCCTTCGCTGGCGGCGACATCGCTGGCGCCGATCAGCAGCTTACCGGTCAACTGCATCACGCACCTGCCTGTGCCAGTGCGGCAACCAGTTCATCGGTGGTCACGATGGCGTGAGCGAAGGTCGGGCCGTTCAGTTCATGGGCGGCGTGCATCATCTCCGGCTTGAAGGCGGCGGTTGCATCGCGTACCAGGGTGACGTGATAGCCGAGTTCCTGAGCGTAACGGGCAGTCGCCTCGATGCAGGTATTGGCCAACAGGCCGACGATGATCACGTGGGTGATGCCTTTCTGTTTGAGGCGAAAATCGAGGTCGGTGTTGGCAAAACCGCTCGACCCCCAATGCTCCTGCACGACGATATCGCCGTCCTTCGGCGCAAAATCAGGGTGCCATTCGCCGCCCCATTCGCCCCGTGCGAAGTGATGCATGTGCATGATCTTGCACTGGGTGGGGCTTGGGTGATCCCAGTTTTCGTAGTCGCCTTTTTCCCAGCGGTGGTGCGGTACGATGACCACCGGAATGTCGAGGGCGCGGATGGTGCGATCAAGGGTGCGCAGGTTGTCGTGCAGGCCGACTTGCTTGGCAATGGGCTCGATCAACGGATAGATCTTTCCGCCCTCCGAGAGAAAGTCGTTGTAGGGGTCGACCAGCAGATAGGCAGTCCGGTCAAGAGGGTAGATGGCGTTGGACATGACGGTTCTCCGCAAAAAAATCCGTGGATGGTGAAGTGTAGTTGCTCAAAATTTACGTAGATATGATAATCATAGTAACTAGGAAAGAGGCAATACCGCATGTCGGTGAAAACAACCGTTTCTGAAACCCTGTGTCCGATTTCCCGGGCCGAATCCGTCGTGGGTGACCGATGGACGGTGCTGGTGCTGCGCGAATTGTTCATGGGCAGCCATCGCTTCGATGAAATCCAGGCGCAGACCGCCGGTACGCCGCAAATGGTCGCGGCGCGCTTGAAGAGCATGGAGGCCGACGGACTTGTCGAGCGACGCGCTTACAGCGAACGGCCAAAACGCTACGAATATCACCTCACGGAAAAGGGCGACGCGTTCTACTCGGTGGTCCTGGCGCTGCGGGCCTGGGGTGAAACCTGGTGCAAATCCCCCGGCGAAGGCCTGGCGGTGGTGTATACCCACCGCAGCTGCGGCGAGCCGGCGGGCCTGGGGCCGCTGTGCGCGCATTGCGGGCAACCCTTGCACCGCGCCGACCTGATCAGTGAACCGAGTGCAGCCTATGTCGCCGAACGCAGCGCCCGGCGCGAAGCGTTCAAGGGCTAGCGGCGCCCGCAGCGGCGGGTTTGTATCCGCAGGTATCCGCAGCGCCCGCCGTTACCCGGGCATACAAAACCTGTGTTTCCCGACACCCTGGCGATACACGGCGGCCTTCAAATGCAATCACCGGCACCGCGCCACTTTCGACGCGGCCGAGCATGATTCAACTGGAGGCAAGGCTATGTTGCGTATCAACACTCGTCACACCATCGGCAAGCTGGGCATCGCCCTGGTAGCAGCGGGGCTGGCGACCTTCGCGAGCCTCTCGCAAGCCCAGGAAGTACAGCCGGCTCCAGCCGTCAAAAGCTGGCAACAAGGGCTGCATCGCACGGACCTGTTGCGTGACGACCTGGGCGCCGCCGATCGCGAAGTCATTCAGGTGCTCGTGGATTTCGATCCGGGTGTGGTCGCGCCAAGGCACTCTCACCCGGGCGTAGAGGTAGCGCACGTGATCAGCGGCACCTTCGAGTATCAACTGGAAGGGCGGGCACCGGTGACGCTCAAGGCCGGCGATTCGTTGTACATCCCTGAAGGCGTCGCGCATGTGGCGAAGAACGTGGGCCAGGACAAGGCATCGGAACTGGCCACCTACATCGTCAAGAAAGGCGAGCCGCTGCTGATTCTCAAGCAGTAGGCGACACCGGATCATTGCGCACTGCAAACCTCCCACACACAACCGCGCAGCCAGCGATGCGCCGGGTCGGCGTCCATGCGCGGATGCCACAGCATCGAAACCGTGATCGCTGGCGTGGGGAAGGGCAGGGCAAAACAATGCATCCCCTGGCACAGGTTGCCGACATGCCGCTGCGGCACGCTGGCTACCAGGTCTGAAGCCCGCGCCAATGCAATCGCAGACGAGAACCCGGCGACGATGGTGATGATCTCCCGTTGCAATCCCAGCTCATTCAAGGCGTCGTCCATGACGCCTTTTTCGTGGCCCCGGCGCGAGACCAGGATGTGCCGGGCGGCGGCATAACGAACCGCTGTCATCTCGCCGCAAGCCAGTGGATGGCCCTTGCGCACAACGCCAATGAAGCGGTCGCGAAACAGCATCCGGGTGCGCACTTCGGGGCTGGTGGACTCGTCGATCACGCCGGTTTCCAGGTCCACCGAGCCGTCGCGCAGCAAGGTGCTGTCCTTGTTGAGCTTCTGCACGAAATTCAAGCGGACACCGGGCGCTGCTGCGTTGAGGCGGGCGATCAGTGGCGGTCCGAAATTCTCCACGAAGCCGTCGCTGGTGCGCAGGGTGAAGGTGCGGGTCAGTTGCTTGAGATCGAGTACCTCGGCGGGACGCAGGACGGCTTCGGCGTCCTGCACGAGCACACCGACGCGTTCACGCAACTCCAGCGCCCGAGGGGTGGGCACCAGTCCGCGTCCGGCCCGCACCAACAGCGGATCGCCCGTGGTTTCGCGCAATCGCGCCAAGGCCCGGCTCATGGCGGATGGGCTTAGGCGTAAACGCTGTGCCGCTCGCGCGACGCTGCATTCTTCGAGCAACACGTTGAGCGTGATCAGCAAATTCAGATCGGGCATTGGAATGGGGTCCTGTGGGAGCGAGCCTGCTCGCGAAAGCGGTATGTCAGCCAACGTTGATGTTGAAGCTGATGGCCTCTTCGCGAGCAGGCTCGCTCCCACACTGGTTTGTGGATGTGTGGCGTTATATGCACGTATTAAGTGCAACCGCTGCGTCTTCCGCCATGGTATGGCCGGGCTTAGGCTCGGTACAACCTGTTTGCGGAGTCACGAGAAAATGAATTCCCTACCGATTCGAGGCGCCTTGGCCAGCCTGTCGTTATCCATGTTGCTGGCATCCCTGGGCACCAGCATTGCCAACGTTGGGCTGCCGGCATTGGCCGAGGCGTTTTCTGCGTCGTTCCAGGCCGTGCAGTGGGTGGTGCTCGCTTACCTGCTGAGCATCACCGCGCTGATCGTCAGTGTCGGCCGGCTCGGCGACCTCATGGGGCGGCGGCGCTTGCTGTTGATCGGCATTGCACTGTTTACCGTCGCCTCGCTCCTCTGCGCCCTGGCGCCGGGCCTGTGGTTGCTGATTGCGGCCCGCGCCCTTCAGGGCGTCGGCGCGGCCATCATGATGGCGCTATCCATGGCGTTGGTGAGCGGGGCGGTGCCCAAGGAAAAAACCGGCAGCGCGATGGGCGTGCTCGGCACGATGTCGGCGATAGGCACTTGCCTGGGGCCGACGCTGGGCGGCGTGTTGATTGCCCAGGTGGGCTGGCAGGGGATCTTTCTGCTCAGCGTACCCCAGGGTGTGTTGGCGTTCGGACTGGCCTGGCGCTTTTTGCCGATGGATCGCCACGAAATCACCTCCAGCCGCCCGGACTTCGACGCACTCGGCACGCTGGTACTGGTCCTGACCCTGTTGGCTTACACACTGGCCATGACCCTCGGGCGCGACAGCTTCGGCCCGCTCAATACCGCGCTGCTGGTCGCGGTGATCGGCCTGATCCTGTTCGTGTTCGTCGAGCAAACGGCTGCGTCGCCGCTGATCAACCTGAGGATGTTGGGCAATCCGCTGCTGAGCGCCGGGTTCGCCATGAGCACCCTGGTGACCACGGTGGTCATGGCCACCCTGGTGGTCGGCCCGTTCTATTTGTCGGGAGCGCTGGGGTTGAAGGCGGCGAGTGTCGGGCTGGTGATGTCGGCCGGCCCGCTGGTGGCGGCACTGGCCGGCATGCCCGCCGGACGCCTGGTCGACCGGCTGGGCGCGCAGCGTTCGGGGGCACTCGGGCTGATTACCATGTTGACCGGCGCCTGCATCCTTGCGCTGATGCCGATGAGCGTCGGTGTACCCGGTTACCTCGCGCCTCTGGTGGTCCTCACGGCCGGCTATGCGCTGTTCCAGGCGGCGAACAATACCGCCGTCATGCTGCAAATCGAGGCGCAACAACGTGGTGTGGTTTCCGGCCTGCTCGGGTTGTCGCGCAATCTCGGCTTGATCACGGGCGCCTCGGTCATGGGCGCCGTGTTCGCCTTCGGCACGGCCAGCGAGGATATCTTGCAGGCGCAACCCGAGGCTATCGCGCAGGGGATGCGGTTGACGTTTGCGGTGGCTGCGGGGCTGATTCTTTTGGCGCTGATGCTGGGAGCAGTCAGCAAAATCGTTTCACGTCGCTTGATCGCGCCGTGCTGAAAAACGGCGCGACTGTCGTGAAAACGACCTGTTTGCGCTGAACGCGAAGCCTTGTGAGTTTTCTGTTGAACGAGTGTTCAGTCTGGACTATGTTGGGGGCCACCTTCCCCCGGCTGGTTGCGGGCTTGCGTTTCTTCAATTCGAACGAGGCACTGGCATGCGGTTTTCACCCTTTGTTGAACGGATCAGTGGCCAAGGCGTTGCCGCCTGGGATATTCACTACGCGGCCAATGCAGCACAACGCAACGGCGAGGACGTGATCATCCTCAGCGTCGGCGACCCGGATTTCCCCACTCCCGATTTCATCACCGATGCCGCCATCCACGCCCTGCGCGAAGGGGATACCCACTACACCGAAATCGCCGGTCGCCAGGCCTTGCGCGAAGCCATCGCCGGCCGCTACAGCCAGTCGATCGGCCGCGAAGTGCAGGCCTCGAACATCATTCTCACGGCAGGTGCGCAGAACGCCCTGTTCGCCACCTCGATGTGCCTGCTCGGCGCCGGTGATGAAGTGATCGCCTTCGATCCGATGTACGTGACTTACGAAGCCACGCTCAAGGCGTCTGGCGCTACGCTGGTGCGGGTGCCCTGCGCGGCGGACTCGGGTTTCCGCCTCGATGCCGCCGTGCTGGCCAAGGCCATCACCCCGCGCACCCGGGCGATTTTCTTCTCCAATCCGAACAACCCCACCGGCGTGGTGCTGGGTCGCGAAGAGCTGCAAGCCATCGCCGACCTCGCCATCGCCCATGACCTGTGGGTGGTGGTGGACGAGGTCTACGAGAGCCTCGCCTACGAGCGAGAACACCTGAGCCTGGCAGCGTTGCCGGGCATGGCCGAGCGTTGCGTGGTGATCGGCAGCCTGTCGAAATCCCATGCCATGACCGGTTGGCGCATCGGCTGGGTCGTGGCCAATGAAGCTTTGGTCAATCATGTCGAAACCCTGGTGCTGAGCATGCTCTACGGCTTGCCCGGTTTCGTCATGGAAGCGGCGCTCAAGGCCGTGCAGTCCCATGACGAAGTCACCCACGGCATGCGCGAGATCTATCGTCGGCGCCGCGACCTGGTGGTGTCCGGCCTGGCCGATTGCCCGGGCATCAGCGTGCTCAACCCCGACGCCGGCATGTTCGTGCTGGTGGACGTACGCGGTACCGGCCTGACCTCGCTGGAATTCGCCTGGCGCCTGCTGCGCGAGGCGGGCGTCTCAGTGCTCGATGCCGCCGCGTTTGGCGAGCCGGCCCAAGGGTTTGTGCGGCTGTCGTTTACCCTTGGCGAAGAGCGCCTGGCCCAGGCCTGCCAGCGTATTCGCGGTTTTGTCCAGGTGCTCAATGGTGAGGCGCCGAGGCCGATGCTCGGCACGGTGACCAGCACCGCAACGGTCGAACCGGTCGCGGCCAAGACCATGATCGAGGTCGATCGCCTGCACAAGCGCTTCGGCAATATCGAGGTGCTCAAGGGCGTTTCCCTGACCGCCCGCGAGGGCGAAGTGATCTCGCTGATCGGGGCCAGCGGCTCGGGCAAGAGTACCTTGCTGCGCTGCATCAACATGCTCGAAGTGCCGGACCAGGGCCGCATCCTGGTCGACGGTGAAAGCATTCACCTCAACCAGAACCGTCCCGGCGCACCGCTGGTGTCGGACGCCAAACAGCTGGTGCGCATCCGTTCCAGCCTGGGCATGGTGTTCCAGAACTTCAACCTCTGGCCCCATCGCACCGTGCTGGAAAACCTCATCGAAGCGCCGACCCAGGTCCTGCGTGAAAGCCGTGCGGAGGCCACTGAACGGGCCGAAGCCCTGCTCGAACGCGTCGGCCTTGCGGCCAAGCGCAACGAGTACCCGGCGTTTCTTTCCGGGGGACAGCAACAACGGGTGGCCATCGCCCGGGCCCTGGCCATGCGGCCCAAGGTCATGCTGTTCGATGAACCCACCTCGGCACTCGACCCGGAACTGGTCGGGGAAGTGCTGCGGGTGATCCGCTCCCTCGCCGAAGAAGGCCGGACCATGATCCTGGTGACTCATGAAATGGCCTTCGCACGCGATGTCTCTTCCAAAGTCGCCTTTTTGCATCAAGGGCTGATCGAGGAAACCGGTTCGCCGGACGAAGTGTTCGTACACCCACGCAGCGAGCGTTGCCGGCAATTCGTCAACGCTCATCAGACTCGCTAACTCATCATAAAAAGACGGGAAAACAACATGGGAAATCGACGTTTTGCAAACTGGTTGACCGGTGCCGCCTGCGTATTGCTGGCCGGCATGAGTACGGCCCAGGCACAGCCGATCAGGTTCGCGGTGGCTGCCGAACCCTATCCGCCGTACACCGAAAAGCAGGCCAACGGTGAGTGGAAGGGCTTCGAAGTCGACCTGATCCACAAGCTGTGCAGCGAAATGAAAGCCGATTGCGAGATCAAGGAAGTGGCGTGGGACGGCATCATTCCGTCGCTGCTGGCGAAGAAGATCGACGTGATCTTTTCCTCGATGTCGGTGACCGAAGAACGGGAAAAACAGATCGCCTTCAGCAAGGCCTACTACGACTCGGCGATTGCCGTCGTCGGCCCGAAAGAAGCGTCGGTGAAGAAGTACCCGGATGACCTCAAGGGCAAGATCATCGGCGTGCAGAACTCGACCGTGAGCGCCAGCTACCTGAAGACCTACTACGAAAAAATCGCCGACGTTAAGTACTACGACACCCAGGACTCGGCCAACGCCGACCTGATCGCCGGGCGCATCGACCTGATGATGGCCGACGGCACCGCCATGGCTTCGTTCATCAAGACCCCGGACGCCAAGGACCTGGCCTACCTCAGCACCGTGCCCTACGACCCGATTTTCGGCAAAGGCGTAGGCGCCGGCATGCGCAAGGACGACACCGAACTCAAGGCCAAACTGGACAAGGCCATCCAGCAGTTGCTGGCGAGCAAGGACTACGACGACCTGTCCCAGAGCTACTTCGGCACCAGCGTGAAGCCTGCGTTCTGACCTGAACACAGATCCTGTGGCAAATGCGAAACCTGTGGGAGCGAGCTTGCTCGCGATAGCGGTGGTTCAGTCACCATTGATATTGACTGGCATGTCCTCATCGCGAGCAAGCTCGCTCCCACAGGATCAGGGGAGACTGAAATGCCGGCAATGTTCGATCTGATCAATTTCACCGAGCAGGGATGGGGCAGTGCGCTGTTGAAGGGGCTCTGGATGACCCTGCAGATTTCCGCCGGGGCCTTCGTGCTCGGGCTGGCGATCGGGCTGGTGGTGGCGTGCCTCAAGCTGGGCGCACCAAAACCGATTGCCGCACTGATGCGCGGCTACACCACCTTGTTCCGCGCGGTGCCGGAACTGCTGCTGATTCTGTTGCTGTACTACGTCGGTTCCATGCTCCTCAATTCGCTGATGACCCACCTGGGCTACGGCGTGGTCAATGTCAGCGGTCCGCTGGCGGCCATCGTGGTGCTGGGGCTGGTGCAGGGCGCCTACGCCTCGGAGATTTTCCGCGCGGCGATCCAGGCGATTCCCTTCGGCCAGATCGAAGCGGCCAAGGCGTTCGGCCTGAGCGGTTTCGGGCTGTTCCGCCGGGTCACGCTGCCGATCATGGCGCCGTACGCCATGGCCGGGATGGCCAACCTGTGGATCAACCTGATCAAGGACAGTGCGCTGATCAGCGTGGTCGGCACCAACGAGCTGCTGTACACCGCCAAGCAAGGCGCGGGTTCGACGCGCCACTATCTGTTGTTCTACCTCACGGCTGCCGCGCTGTACTACGCGGTGACACTGGTGTCGAACTATCTATCGGGTCGGCTGGAGCGACGTATTCGTCGCTGGATGCCTCTTGTTGACTGAACCGGCTGAGTAAATGAAATGATTCCAGCGTGGATAATTGAATACGCGGCACTGTTGGGCCGGGGCTTGCAAACCACCCTCACGATTCTTTTGATCGCCAGTGTGTTCGGGTTTGCCCTGGCGGTCCTGGTGGCCCTGGCGCGGATCTCGAAAAACAAGGTGATCGCCAAGGTCAGCCTGTTCTACACCAGCGTCACCCGTGGCACGCCGTTGCTGATCCAGATCTACATCTTCTACTACGGCCTGGGCAGCCTGTTTGCCCAGTTTCCGCTGATTCGCGGCAGCTTCCTCTGGCCGTACCTGCGCGACGGTTACTGGTACATCGTGTTCGCCCTGGTGGTGTCGGTCGGCGCCTATGTCGGCGAAGTGATTCGCGGCGGCCTGCTGGCGGTGCCCAAGGGCGAGATGGAAGCGGCTTCGGCCTTCGGCATGACCAAGCGCCAGTCCTTGCTGCGGGTACGCTTGCCCCGGGCGATGCGCCTGTTGCTGCCGACCCTGGCCGGGGAAACCGTGATGCTGCTCAAGTCCACGGCGCTGGCCTCGACCATCGCCGTGATCGATCTGCTCGGCGCCGCCAACGTGGTCCGCGCACAAACCCTGCAAGTGTATGAACCGCTGTTGCTGGTGGCCGGTGTCTACGTCTGCCTGACCTTCCTGATCGAGGCGCTGTTTGCCTTCGCCGAACGGCGCGGCACGCCGGTGCGCAGGTCGGCCTGATGAGTTCGTCAAGGGTTGACCGCTCGCTGCAAGGCATTGGCCTGTGCGTCCTGGGCTATGCGTTCCTGTCGTTTCAGGATGCGCTGATCAAATGGCTGGTGGCCGACTATTCGGTGGTCACCATTCTGTTCTGGCGCGCCGCCGTGGTGGTCGTGGCGGTGCTGCTGGCAGGCCGTCTGCGCGTCATCCGCCGGGCCTGGCATTCACCCAGCCGGCGCCTGCTGGTGGTGCGCGGTCTGCTGTCGATCGTCGCCTGGGTGCTGTACTACACGGCGGCCCGCGACCTGACCCTGGCCGAGATGACCACCCTATATTTTTCCGCGCCGATCATGGTCACGGTGCTGGCGGCGGTGATCCTCAAGGAACGCGCCAGCGGCTGGCAGTGGTTCAGCCTGATCATCGGTTTTATCGGGGTGGTCATTGCCTGTCGCCCCGACCACATGACCGATCCCTTGCCGATCGTCCTGACCCTGCTGGCGGCGATGTGCTGGGCGTTCACCTACATCCAGCTGCGGCAGGTGGACGAGCAGACCTCGGTGCTGGAGCAGATGCTGATCACCAACGTGGTGTTCGTGATTTGCATGGCGGTGGCCCTGCCGTGGACTCACACGCCTTCGCCGACACCCGCCTGGCTGGGCATGCTCGGCGCCGGGCTGGTGGGCGGTATCGGTCAGTTCCTGTTGTTCGCCAGTTTCCGCCGCGCCACCGCGACCTTGCTCGCGCCGTTCGAGTACACCGGGCTGATCTGGGCGTTCGCGCTGTCGAGCCTGGTCTGGGGCACGCTGATGGACACCTCGCTGATGATCGGCGCCGGGCTGATCGCGGTCAGCGGCACGCTGGCGATGATCTTCGGCCGGCACGCATCACAGGACGTCGTCGGTGCTGAATGCTCCGTGACGCAGCCCCTTTATCCAGCAACGGCAGATATGCAATCCGTTGGCGGCGCTGAAGGTCTCGGGGTTCAGGCACCACTCGAGCCAGAGACCGTCGAGCATCGCCGATAGGCCGATGGCCGCCAGGCGCGTGTCGTGAATCACGAAGCCTTCGCTGGCGGCCAGGCCGTCGAGCAACTGGCGGATCAGATCGAGGTAGGCGCGGTAGCTTTTTTCATGGGACTGGCTGACGTGTTCGGAGTGACGGATCAGGCTCCAGAACACCACCCACACGCCGAGCAGTTTCGGGTCCATGACCCTGGGCGAGAACGAGCCGACCAGGAAGGCGTCGATCTTCTGCGCGGGTGTCCCGGCCTGCTCGATTTCCAGGAGCAGGGCCGTGGTCAGTTCGCTCGCGAGCCGCTGGTAGGTGTCGGCGATCAGAGCCTCGATGCTGCCGAAGTGATGGTTGAGCAACCCCACGGACACCCCGGCTTCGGTAGCGATGCGTCGCACGGAAATCCCGGCGTGACCGTCGCGGCCCAGGCAGCGCAGCGTGGCGGCCACCAGCATTTCGCGGCGGTCTTCGGGTTCGGCGCGACGGTTCTTCGGGGCAACGGTTGGCACAAGGCTGTCCTTGGGTGAGGTTTCACGCAGTCGAGCTTAGTTGAACGTCTGTTCAATCACCAGCCTCGACAGCAGCGATACAGCGTTTTTCAACGGTCATGACGGGAGGGAAAGCCAATGCCGCAGGATATTTCGTTCAGTGTTCGCAACAACAACGGTGACGCCGTGCGAGTCGGTGCCTGGCGCTATGGCGGCGACGGCAGCGGACCCAACGTGCACCTGCAGGCCGGCGTGCATGCCGATGAAATCGCCGGGATGCTGGTCCTGCACCTGCTGATGCAAAGGCTGCAAACCGCCGAAGCCCAGGGCCGGCTCAAGGGCAACATCACCGTGGTGCCGCAGGCGAATCCGCTGGGCATCGGGCAGTTTCGCCAGGGGCGGATTCTCGGGCGTTACCACGACGCCACGGGGCACAACTTCAACCGCGCGTTCGACCAGTCGGCAGCCATGGAGCGACCTTCGACCTGCGTCCAGCAATGGCAAAAGCAACTGGTGCAACTGGCCGCCCCGGCCGACGTGATGCTCGACCTGCACACCGATGACGAAGCCTTGCCGTACCTCTACGTGCACCGCAGTTTCCAGACCCGCGGCCGCGAACTGGCGGCGGCGATGAAGATGGACGTGGCGATCATCTGGGACGACGGCGGCGACGGCTCCTTCGAGGAAACCATCATCGCCCCGTGGCTGCGCGAAGGCGTCACCGAGCACCGTATGGCGGCAACCCTGGAGCTGCGCGGGCAGGGCGATGTCAGCGACCGTTTCGCCGAGTCGGATGCCGATGGACTCTACAACTGGCTATGCAGCTGCGGCGTCATCAATGAGTCAGTGACGCCCGCAGACTGGCCCGTCGAGGTGGTGGAAATGGGCCACATGGAAACCATCATCGCCCCGCAACCCGGCGTGCTGATTTTCGAAAAAGAGTTGGGGGATTTCGTCGAAGAGGGCCAGCGCTTTGCACGAATCCTCAGGACCCCGGGCGATCCATCCTCCGAAGTGATCCTGCATGCCGAGCAAGCGGGGCGCCTGGTGACGCGCTATCGCGATCGCCTGATTCCCCAGGGCATGGGCGTGGCGAAATTCACCGGCAGCCGGGTGTCGCGTAACTGGAGCGGCGGGTTGCTCGACCCGAACTAGCAATCCCCCAACATCAAACACACAACCCTGTAGGAGCCGGCTTGCCGGCGATGCGGCGACCCGACAAGCCAGCTCCCACCATGGCGCGTTGTGAACACGAACCTGTAGGAGCCGGCTTGCTGGCGATGCGATGGTGAATGCACCACCGCCATCGCTGCGATGCGGCGACCCGACAACCCAGCTCCTACAATTGACCGTGCTTATTCACGCGGATCAATCTGATCCAACACCCGATTCGCCGTGATCTCCGCCAACATCACACTGTTGGAAATCCCCAGCAGCGCATTGCGCGAACCACCGTCCAGATGATCCACCAACTGATGCACCATCACATCGACCGAGGCCAGCGTCTCGACCAGGTACACCATCAGGGTTTCGGTATCGACCTTGGGATCCACGGTAAACAGCGAACCTGGCGTGCGCGGTGTGGCTTTGATGTCGGCGGCCGAAGGGAAGTCGAGGGCGGGCTCGGCGGCCTCGCCGAGCTGTTTTGAATCGGGTTCGTTCGGGGATGCCGGATCGGTGTCCGGCGGGTTGGGGGTGACCTTGAACATGGCAACTCTCCGTCTATGAGCTAGAGCTGCACCATTCGGTTCCAAGCGAAGGGTGGCAGCTGTACGCAGGTTGGAACCCGGGAAACGGAAACCCGGCAGACCCTAAGGTCTCCCACGCACAGCCGCCATAACGAAGCACACACTCAAAGGTGTGCAGCATGGGTTATGAAGGGCGTCATGCGCCGTTTATTCATCAGGGTTCCAAGCCTGGTCGCTGAATTGGCAACGACGCGGAAACGATAAAACCAGGCCCCTGGGCGCACAAGCCGGCGGATTCTGGCGTAACCGTAGGCAACGACGCAAGGTCTTGTAGCCCCCCGGAAATACCCTACAACCTTTTTAAACAAGCGCTCTTTCGCACATCAACAACCGAGTAACGCCTTTCGTGTATCGCCGTGTATCAGGGCGCTGCATCCGCATACAGCCATACAAAACCCGCTCTTCACGGATACAGCCCGGATACACCACTGGGGCCAAATAGACCTGTCAAAGCGAGATGCACAACGCACCTCGCCACCAGGTTCATCACCCCTTGTGGTACGACCCATAGTGGTCCAGCCACGCCATTGATCCGGAGTATCAACATGTCTCGTATCCAGTCGAACAAAACCCGTATTGGCCTGCTCGCAGTTGCACTGGTCGGCGGTATCAACTTCGCATCCACCGCGTTCTCCGCCGAAGCCTTGCCCCAGGGCTACCAACTGGCCGCCGCGGAAAAGACCAGCGAAGGCAAATGTGGCGAAGGCAAGTGCGGCGCCGAAGCCAGCGCCAAGAAGACCCAGGCCGAAGGCAAGTGTGGCGAAGGCAAATGCGGCGCCGAAGCCAGCGCCCAGAAGACCCAGGCCGAAGGCAAGTGCGGAGAAGGCAAATGCGGCGATGCGTCTTTCGCACGCACCGACGCCGACCACGACGGCCGCGTTTCGCTCAAGGAACTGCTGGCCGTGGCACCCAAGGGCGCAGAGGAATTCAAGGCGATGGACACCAACGGCGACGGCTTCCTGTCGGAAGGTGAGGTGTACAAGTTCCGCACCAACCAGTTCACCTCCAACGGCAAGAAAGTACCGACCGAGCTGTTTACCAAGTTGAGCCAGGCTAAAGATTAATCGGCTGCAAACAAAAAACCCTTCCTGCGGTGATGCGCAGGAAGGGTTTTTTTCATCGGTTTTGACCAGCAGGCTTTGTAACCATGACCGGCAGAGAACGGCCGATTCTGTTGAAAAAGTCGGTGATCGTATCCACGACAGAAAAGTACGCGTCTGAGATTGAAATCTTTACTTTGGGCAGATGCTTCCGGACTCAGATTTCACGTAGCGTCGTGCAAAAAATGCGATTTCACGGATCAATATGCGGGCAGTTTGGGCGGATCGACTTTTTCAACAGAATCGGCCAAAAGCAGTCGTTACCCAGCGTCATGATACTCAACCTCCTTATCAGCCCACGAACGTAAGCACAAGAAACTGCACTACCTTCTGCCTACGCCATTTAACTGCCCCGAAGACGGAGATCGCCGCAGCACCTTAAGAACCCCCCCAGACCACGCGTATCCGGGCGCAAGGATCAAACCGGACGACAGGTGTGGCCAACGGTTCTAAAAAACTCTATTTTGTTTTCTTCTGTCAAATGGCAGTATGATATTTGCCAATTGTCATTTTAAGCGAGAGGCTGCTATGGCTACCGCCGCTGATCATCCAAGCGCCAAATCGCGTCACAAGGGCGCAAAGGCCACTCAGAAAAGTAATCAGTCGATTTCGTCTGACCTTGTTGTGGTAGAAGTTGATAAACATGGAACACGAAAGAAAAGGCTAGCAATAGAGGTTAAACACTCTTTCGATGTGAACCTCACAAAGATCACGTCGATGCTCATGCCTGGTCTGCAAATTTACGACGACCGGATCGAGGTATTCAGGGCCACGCAGGCAGGATTTCGCCTGGGATCAGTCATTGAAATGGTCGAATCAGTTCAAGCGTTCCGGGATTACGATGTTCTTACAAGAATCATCGGTTTATCGGCTCGTACCGTGGCCAGGAGAATGAAAAACCCGGATGAGGCTCTGACTCCTGAACAAAGTGCTCGTGCCCTCCATTATGCTGAAGTGTTGGAAAAAGCTATTGGCGTGTTTGGCTCAAGAGAACTTGCGGAAGAATGGATGACTAAACCTGCCCTTGGCTTGGATGGCGACTCTCCAATTGATTTACTTTCCAACTCCGTAGGACATGAAATAGTGAGTGATTTCCTTACCCGTCTTGAGTATGGGGTCTACTAATTGCCTACGCACAATAAGTCCCACGAAAGCGAAATTGTAGTTTGGCGGCTCGATGCTACTAAACATGCAGACAATTGGATGAGCGGAATTGGGGCGGAGCTTGGAGGCGGTCGCTGGAACATTAAGGGAATGCGTGCCGTTTACACGTCTCTCGACTCATCTACTGCTATTTTAGAGGTTGCTGTACACAAGGGTTTTCGTGCACTCGATTGTGAACCGCATACGCTTACAGCGGCGCGGCTGCGGCTGGATATCGCTCCGATCTACAGAGTGGTCCCGTCTGATATACCAAATCCAAACTGGCTGATTCCTGGTCATGTAAGCTGGGGACAGCAGCAGTACGGCACAAGCTTACTTGAACAACATCCGTTCGTAATACTACCGTCCACTGTGTCTCGTCATAGCATGAACCTCATTATCAACCCGGAACTAGCGAAGGGAATGATAGAGGTTGTTCTGCAAGAACCATTCGCCCTAGATGGTCGCCTAAACCTTCCTAACAGTTAAGCTGAATCTAATTTGCCCCTCCGCCTGGTTACCGATTCGAACTCCGCCCAAGTCTAAGACTGACTCGTCTCGGCCAGCCCCAATAGGCTCTTTTGGGAAACCATCAATGGATTGTCGGAAATCGACGGTTTGAGGTATAGACACATATTTGCGACTTCGGCGTCGGATCGCGTTACGAAGAACTGGCTTCCGAATGAATCGAGAGCCCACCATCCGGGATCAGTAAGACACTTTGAATGTGTGAATCATGGAGCGATTACAAATTAGGAAGCCTCCCATTTCATGAGGCTTTTTAGGATACAAATCATCAATATTCAAGACATTTGAAATCGAGGCTTACGATCATTTCACGTAATAAGTCATCATTGTTTTCAGAAAACTGTTTCAGTTCAGCAAAAATATTCAGGTCTAGTTTTGTGTGGCTGCTCAAGCAAATTGCCGTAAATGTAGTTTCGTTATCTACGGAAAATTCGTGCCAAATAGTAAAAAAACCCTGATGCTTTAGCGAATCGACAATTTCTTGTTCGCCCCTGAACTCCACTGTAACCCGTGACGAAGAAATGTAAAGCCAATCATGCTTGTAAGGAACTAATTCGGACTTCAATACAAGTCTTTGCAGCACCAATCTTTGATCGATTTCCAGCCAAGCCAGCTTATTAATGAACGCCTCAAAATCTTTCTCATAGACTTTAATATCTTTTGCGGCTCTCTTAGAATCCATTTGTGCTTGATCAAAAAGGCGTTGCATGGATTCAAAGTTATACCGAGCAGGACCTTTTATTTGGTATCCGCTTGGATCAATCGCAGGTTTGTATTCCTGCATCATCAGCCTATGAATTTTTCTGATTTTTCCTTCACTATGAATATTGCTAACTTCCTTATTTAGCTGACTCAGCGTCATGATAGACAAGCTAGTACTCATTGGAACTTCAGGCGAAGGATCTTCCACTTTGCACGGCTTCTGGTCAGTCAAAATCAAGAATCTCAGCTCATCAAAATCCTTGTACATTTTTTTATCTTTGAAGGTTTCGATTGTGCTTTTAATTTTCTGGGCTGTATTAGTTGAAGTGATTTGATAGCAGATGCGGTAATCATCGTCGCGAAGGTCAATAGCGGGATAATTACTTATTTTTATGTTAGTGCTTTTTAGGTCGCACCCATAATGGGCATTCAATACCTGTTTAAAGAAGCGCTCCATATCATCATTGATATCAGTGCGCCCCTTCTCGTTCTCAAATTTTACATGTGTCACAATTTCAATAATTTTACGCTGAATCTGGTCCAGCATTTTTTGTGTCTCAGTAGTCATCCCCACCCCCTAGCTGCTTTTCCCAAGGATACACCGACCAGTACCGGTGGCACAACGCTATCAGCACGCACACAAAGCCTCATTATAAATACTGACAATCTAATTTCAGTGAAGATTTTTATTTACCTTGTCGCCACCAATATACCCTATTGAAGCTGTGCAATACTTCCGCATTAAAGCCTCCTGATGAAACCCAAATTTTATAACCAGTAAACTTAAACTCGGAGAAAGTTTTACGTCAAAATCCCCCAGAGAAATTAATGCTCCGAAGTTCCAGTACACAATTATTAAAAGGCCCCACCGCTGGATGATCTGATCATTGCGATAACATCCCTGCTTCAATTCAGGCACCCCATTTCGCAAACGTAGGTCTCGGGAAGCACGAAATGTAAGATCTGTCGCACTACGCGTCATTTCCCAATCGACAGGCTTTCGTCGATTTGACCAGCACACTTTGTATTAACGACCGACAGCAAACGACCCATAGCAGTCCCTGGCGATTGGTGGCTAACCAAACACTTCAGTCGCCAAGAACCTTTATAGACGTGATTGCCAGATAGTGGTTGGGGCCCTCGGATGAAGCTGGTGCCAAGTAGCACCCTTCGGCCTTTAAGTAATGAACCGCCAAGGCTGCCAACTCCCATGCCATCGTTTCGTCTTGAATTGAAAATACCTGTTCGTTCCCAAATAGATCAATCCCCGTAATGGCTTGGAGTTGCTTCAGTGGGAGCGCTGCTTGGCGTAGTGCAGGTTCAATCGAGGGATTGCTCCATGCCCATTTCCAACTACACGTTTTGATCGAAAAGCTTCCTATCCTCACGACCTCTGCCTCGACTACCAGCCTGTCACTATTATTGAAGAATTGGAGTGTGCCAGTGCTTTGCTCAAACCCCCAGCGCGCCCACTCTCCAAGCGCATAAATCCGGGTTAGCTCCGCTTGTTTCAGAGACAGTTCATCCGTCACCATCATCAGAAGTGTTTCAAATTCATCGTCTGTCATAGATTCCCTCAGGTGAATTTTTCCGAGTGTGTACCAGATTTCATCACATACTGAATTGCCTCTGGTAGAGGACATCCGTTGGCGTCCGCTATTGGCCGCTTTCTGCCCTTGGTGACCGGCAGCATCAAGCCTTAACCCACCGCTGCCGACTCCAACTACTCAACCCATCAACCGCAAACACCAACACCAACATCGCCAAAATCACCGTACTAGCCTGAGCCTCCTGAAACAGGCTGAGGCTGACATAAAGCATCTGCCCCAACCCCCCAGCCCCAACAAAACCCAGCACACTGGCCATGCGAATATTGTTCTCCCAGCGGTACAAAATGTACGCCAGCAACTGCGGAAACAGGTTGGGCAAGGTGCCGTAACAGAACGCCCAGACCACATTGCCGCCCTGCAAACGAATGGCTTCAGCCGGTTGCGGCGGGGTGTTTTCCAGTGCTTCGGCGAACAGTCGGCCGAGCACCCCGGTGGTGTGCATGGCCAGTGCCAGGGTGCCGGCGTTCGGGCCAAGCCCGGCGGCCAGCACCATCAGGGCAGCCCACACCAGTTCGGGGATGGCGCGCAGGGCGTTAAGCACAAGCCGCGATGCGCTCTGCAACGGCCAGCCGAATCGCCCGGCCGCCGGCAGTGCCAGGAGCAGGCCGAACACGGCGGCGAGCAGGGTGCCCAGGGCTGACATGGCCAGGGTTTCCACGGCGCCTCGGCCGATGGCTTGCAGATGGCCGGCGCTCAGGTCCGGGCTGAGAAAACGCAGCACGTAGGTGCCCATCTGTTGCAGGTTGCCGCTGCCGGTCAGTTCGCCGAGGTCGATGCCCAGGTAGCGGAACGAGGCGATGACTGCTGCTCCGATACCCAGGATCAGCAGCAGGTTGATCAGGCGATTCATGCGAACCTCCAGCGCAGCAGGCGGCTGATCTGGTCGGCGAACAGCACCAGGACGAAAAAGGTCAGCAGCATGCTCGCCACTTCACCGCCGGCGAACATGCGCAGTGACAGGTCGATCTGCTGGCCCAGCCCGCCGGCGCCGACGAAGCCCATCACCACGGAGGCGCGGATCGCGCATTCCCAGCGATACACGGTGTACGACAGCAATTCCGCCGCGACATTGGGCAGGATGCCGTAGCAGAACGCGGTCAATCGACCGCTGCCGGCTTGCAGCAGGGCGTGGGCGGGGCGCTGGTCGACCGACTCGAAGATTTCCGCGTAGACCTTGCCGAGCATGCCGCTGTAGGTGATGGCGATCGCCAGCACCCCGGCGGTCGGGCCGAGGCCGACGGCGCGCACGAACAGCAGGGCCCAGACGATTTCCGGCACGCTGCGCAGGAAGATCAGCAAGCCGCGCACCGGCCAGCGCAGCAGCCGGCCCAGGGCGCTGGGGCGACCGCCGCGCGAAGCCGCCGACAGCGACAGCGCGCGGCTGGCGAGCAAGCCGGCGGGCACGGCCAACATCAGGGCCAGGGCCATGCCGGCGGTGGCGATGGCCAGGGTCTGCAACGTGGCTTGCCAGAGTAACTCGAGGAACTCTTGGTCATGGGCGGGGGGCCAGAAGGCCGAGACGAAACGGCCCATCTCGCTCTGGCTGTCGGCCTTGAACAGCACGCCCAGGTCCAGCTCGCTGAAATGGATGCCGGGCCACAGCAGGGCAAGCGCCAACAGGGTGAGCAACAGGCGAGGAAGGGTGGCCGGGTCCCGCGTATCGCGCGTCAGCATCGGGGAATCTGCAGGCTCAAGGGCGCCACCGGAGCGGGCGGCGATTGCAGTTGCTCGTTGGCGTACAGCCTGTCGAGCAAATCGTGGTCGACCTCGCTGGCGGGAAGGTCGAACAGGACCTGGCCGTCACGCAGGCCGATGATGCGCGAGAAGTGCGTCAGGGCCAGCTCCACGGCATGCAGGCTGGCGACCAGGGTCACCTTGTGTTCCCGGGCGTGGCGGCAGAGGATCGACAGGGTGTGCCCGGCCAGCACCGGGTCCATCGCCGACACCGGTTCATCGGCCAGCAGCACTTCGGGGGCCTGGTACAGCACCCGGGCAATGCCCACGCGCTGCAACTGGCCGCCGGACAACTGCTGGCACTGGGCGAACAGCTTGTCGCCAAGATCGAGTTTGAGCAGGGCCGCCCGCGCGCCCGGCACATCCAGCGGATGCAGCAGGCTCAGCAGGCTCTTGGCAAAACCCCATTGCCCCAGTTTGCCGGCGAGCACCGCGGTGACCACGCGCTGGCGCGGTGGCAGTGGCGGCGCCTGATGCACCAGGCCGATGCGTGCGCGCAGTTGCTGACGTCGGCGTGCGGAGAGGTGCCAGGCTTGCTCGCCGAGCACCTCGACCGTGCCGCTGCCGGGGCGCAGGGCGGTGGCGAGCAGGTTGAGCAGGCTCGACTTGCCGGCACCGGACGGGCCGATGATTGCGACCTGCTCACCGGCGGTGATGTGCAGGTCGATCTCATTTAGCGCCAGCACGCCCGTGTCGTGGGTGAGGCTGACGCGGTTCAGATGCAATGTCATTTCAGCAGGTCGGCAGCGCGCGCGGCTTCCTCGATGCCCTTGTAGTTCTCAGGCTTGGTCTCGATGAAACGGCTGGCGGCTTGCAGGTCCAGGATGGCCTTGTCTTCGGGTTTTGCCGGGTCGAGCGCGAGGAAGGCCGCCTTGATCTTCTCGGCCAGGGCCGGGTCGAGGGTGCCGCGCACGGTCCAGTTGTAGTCGAAGTAGGCCGGCGTGGTGGCGAAGACCTTGACCTTGTCGGTGTCGACCTTGCCGGCCTTGACCAGTTTTTCCCAGACGCTGGCATTGAGCACGCCGGCGTCGACTTTGCCGGCCTGGACCCAGGCGACGGTGGCGTCGTGGGCACCGGAGTAGCCGACGCGGCTGAAGTAGGTTTCCGGCTTGATGCCGTCCTGCAGCATGAAATAGCGCGGCATCAAGCTGCCGGACGTCGACGACACCGAACCGAAGGCAAACGACTTGCCCTTGAGGTCGGCCAGCGACTTGACGTTCGGGTCGGCGGTGATGAATTTGCTGGTGAACTGCGCATCCTGCTCACGCTGTACCAGTGGAATGGCATTGCCGGTTTTCAGGCGCGCCTGCACGAAGGTGAAGCCGCCCAGCCAGGCCATGTCGATGCGGTCGGTGGCCAGCGCCTCGACCACCGCCGGGTAGTCGGACACCGGCACGAACTCGACCTTCATGCCCAGTTGCTTCTCCAGGTACTCGCCCAGCGGCTTGAATTTGCGCAGCAATTCGGTGGGGGCTTCGTCGGGAATGGCGCTGACCTTGAGGGTGTCGGCAGCCTGTGCCAGCAGGGCGGTAACGGATAGGGTCAGGCCGACGGCCAGGGCCAGGGTACGTTTGAGCATGGAAGTTCTCCGGTTCAATAGCGGAAAAATGTCGATGCGCCCCGCACACGCTGATTGCTGCACGACGCTTCGTGAGGGTAGACGAAAACGTCGGGATTATAGGGACTGTTGCGTGCCAGACCAGCAAAACCTGTAGGAGCGAGCTTGCTCCGGGCGGCGTTCCGACGATTGCGGAGTGTCAGACGGCATCAATATTGACTGATCCGACGCCATCGCGAGCAAGCTCGCTCCCACAGGGGATCTTTGGTGAGCAGCCAGTTTTGTACGACAGAAATTCAAGTGTGGGAGCGAGTTTGCTCCGGGCGGCGTTCCGACGATTGCGGAGTGTCAGACAGCATCAATATTGACTGATCCGACGCCATCGCGAGCAAGCTCGCTCCCACAGGGGATCTTTGGTGAGCAGCCAGTTTTGTACGACAGAAATTCAAGTGTGGGAGTGAGCTTGCTCTGGGCGGCGTTCCGACGATTGCGGAGTGTCAGTCAGCATCAGTATCGACTGATTCACCGCTATCGCGAGAAGGCTCGCTCCCACAGGGGATTTCTGGTGAGCAGCCAGTTTTGTACGACAGAAATTCAAGTGTGGGAGCGAGCTTGCTCCGGGCGGCGTTCCGACGATTGCGGAGTGTCAGACAGCATCAATATTGACTGATCCGACGCCATCGCGAGCAAGCTTGCTCCCACAGGGGATCTTTGGTGAACAGCCAGTTTTGTACGACAGAAATTCAAGTGTGGGAGCGAGCTTGCTCGCGATGGCGGTGTGTCAGTCAAGATCTTAGCCAACTGATCCGCCGCTATCGCTAGCAGGGCTAGCTCCCACACTGGGGACTGTGGTGTTCCGCATCCCCAGGTGACTTACATCCTTGCCAACGCCTGCGCCAGATCCGCACGCAAATCCTCCACATCCTCAACCCCCACCGACAACCGCACCAACCCGTCGCCGATCCCCAGTTCCGCGCGGGTATCCGGCGGGATGGTGGCGTGGGTCATGATCGCCGGGTGTTCGATCAGGCTTTCAACGCCGCCCAGGCTTTCGGCCAGGGCGAAGATCTGTACGTTCTCGAGGAAGCGCCTGGCGCCGGCCAGGTCGCTGTTGAGGTCGAGGGCGATCATGCCGCCGAAGCCGCGCATTTGCCGTTGCGCCAGTTCGTGTTGCGGGTGCGAGGGCAGGCCGGGGTAGTAGACGCGCGAGACTTGTGGCTGGCGTTCCAGCCACTGCGCCAGGTCCAGTGCGTTGCTGCAATGGCGTTCCATGCGCAGGGCCAGGGTCTTCACGCCGCGCAGGGTGAGGAAGGCGTCGAAGGGGCCGGCGATGGCGCCGACGGCGTTTTGCAAAAAGCCCAGGCGCTCGGCCAGTTCAGCGTTGTCGCCGACCACGGCGATGCCGCCGATCACGTCGGAGTGGCCGTTGAGGTATTTGGTGGTCGAGTGCAGCACGATGTCGAAACCCAGTTCCAGCGGGCGCTGGATCCACGGGCTGGCGAAGGTGTTGTCGGCCACGCAGATGATGCCGCGCGCGCGGCAGGTGCGGGCGATGGCGGCGAGGTCGGTGAGGCGCAGCAGCGGATTGCTCGGGGTCTCGACCATGACCATGCGGGTGTCGTCCTGCAGGGACGCTTCGAACGCCGCCAGGTCGGTCAGGTCGACGAAGCTGAAGCGGTGTCCGGCGCTGCGCTGGCGCACCTTGTCGAACAGGCGGAAGGTGCCGCCGTACAGGTCGTTGCCGGAGACGATGTGCGAGCCGGCGTCGAGCAGTTCGAGCACCGTGGAAATGGTCGCCAGTCCCGAGGCGAAGGCAAAGCCCCGGGTGCCGCCTTCGAGGTCGGCCACGCAGCGCTCCAGGGCAAAGCGCGTCGGGTTGTGCGAGCGCCCGTAGTCGAAGCCCTTGTGCACGCCGGGGCTTTGTTGCAGGTAGGTGGAGTTGGCGTAGATCGGCGGCATCAGCGCCCCGGTGGTCGGGTCCGGCGCTTGCCCGGCATGGATCACCCGGGTGGCGAAGCCCTGTGGCGGGGCGTTTTTGTCCTGTTGACTCATGGCAGGGATCTCCGCAAATGGTTGAGCATGTCGGTTCGGGTAATCAGGCCGTGGAAGCCCGAGGCATCCTGGATGATCGCCACCAGGCCACGGCCCAGCTCTGCCTCCAGTTCCGCCAGCGTGGCGGCGGGGGACAGGGTTTGCAGTTTGTCGGTCATGGCGCTGGCCACGGTCTTGCGGAAGTGCGCAACGTCTTCGTGCACGCCCAGCAGGATGTCGGATTCGTCGATCACGCCGACCAGTTGCTGACCCTTCACCAGCACCGGCAGTTGCGAGACGTCCGCCAGGCGCATGCGCTGGAACGCGGTGAGCAGGGTGTCGTCGGGGCCGACGCTGATCACCCGGCCATCTTCGAAGCGCCGCGCGATCAGGTCGCGCAGGTCGCCGTAGTGCTTGCGTTGCAGCAGGCCCTGATCGTTCATCCACTGGTCGTTGTAGACCTTCGACAGGTAACGCGTACCGGTGTCGCAGACGAAGCTGACCACGCGTTTCGGCTGGGTCTGTTCGCGGCAGTAACGCAGGGCGGCGGCCAATAAAGTACCGGTCGACGAACCGCCGAGAATGCCTTCGGCGCGCAGCAACTGGCGGGCATGGTCGAAGCTTTCTTCGTCGCTGATCGAATAGGCGTGGCGCACGCTGGACAGGTCGGAGATCGACGGGATGAAGTCTTCGCCGATGCCTTCCACCGCCCAGGAGCCCGGAGTGGGGAGGGTGCCACTGCGGCTGTACTCGGCCATCACCGAGCCGACCGGGTCGGCCAGGACCATTTCCAGGTCCGGCTGCACGCGTTTGAAGAAGCGGGTCAGGCCGGTGAGGGTGCCGGCCGAACCGACACCGACGACGATCGCGTCCACATCGTGCTGGGTTTGCGCCCAGATCTCCGGCGCGGTGCTGCATTCGTGGGCCAGCGGGTTGGCCGGGTTGTTGAACTGGTCGGCGAAGAATGCATCGGGAATCTCCGCCGCCAGCCGCGCGGCGACGTCCTGGTAGTACTCGGGATGGCCCTTGCCGACATCGGAGCGGGTGATGTGCACTTCGGCGCCCATGGCCTTGAGGTGCAAGACCTTCTCGGTGGACATCTTGTCCGGCACCACCAGCACCACGCGGTAGCCCTTGGCGCGACCGACCAGGGCCAGGCCCAGGCCGGTGTTGCCGGCGGTGGCTTCGACGATGGTGCCGCCGGGCTTGAGGCGGCCATCGCGTTCGGCGGCATCGATCATCGCCAGGCCGATACGGTCCTTGATCGAACCGCCGGGGTTCTGTGATTCGAGTTTGAGAAACAGTGTGCACGGGCCGGTATCGAAGCGGCTGACGCGTACCAGAGGTGTATTGCCGATCAGTTCGAGCACGGCAGGGCGGGAATTATCAAGCATGTCGTCACTTCCTTGCGCTATTCGCACTGGGTGGACATCGGCCTGCAATGTGCCATCAGGGGTCAATCACAGGCATTGCATCGCTAGGACCATAGGCCGGGATCCGGCCTGCCGCAACCTCCCACAGCCGACCGGTCGGCTCGACGCTTTTTCCTCGCCAGCAACCACAAAAAACATAATTTCGCTAATCCCCGGCTCCGAACAGAATGCGACCAACACCCTGACACCGATAGCCAAAGCAGAACAACAACAGTGATCAGAATCGAGGCGGCAGCCATGACCGACCTGAATCAAACCACCTTTCAGAAGTGCACAGCCATGACAGTTGATAAAACCGAAATTGATACGCTTGTTGTTGGCGCCGGCCAGGCCGGCGTGGCCATGAGTGAACACCTGAGCAAACTCGGAGTGCCGCACCTCGTACTGGAGCGCAACCGTATCGCCGAAGCCTGGCGCACTGGTCGCTGGGATTCGCTGGTGGCCAACGGTCCTGCCTGGCACGACCGCTTCCCGGGACTGGAATTCGACGGCCTGGACCCGGATGCCTTCGCCGGCAAAGAACAGGTGGCTGCGTACTTCGAAGCCTATGCCCGCAAATTCAATGCGCCGATCCGCACCGGCGTGGACGTGAAGAAAGTCGAACGCAATGCCGACCGTCCGGGGTTCACCGTTGAAACCTCCGAGGGTGTGATCGAGGCTCGCCACGTGGTGGTCGCCACCGGCCCGTTCCAGCGTCCGGCCATCCCGCCGATTGCCCCGGACATCGCCGGCATCAGCCAGATTCACTCCGCTCAATACTTCAACCCGCAGCAACTGGCCGAAGGCGCCGTGCTGGTGGTGGGCGCCGGTTCCTCGGGCGTGCAGATCGCCGATGAACTGCAGCGCTCCGGCAAGCAGGTCTACCTGTCGGTGGGTGCCCACGACCGTCCGCCGCGTGCCTATCGCAACCGTGATTTCTGCTGGTGGCTGGGGGTGCTTGGCGAGTGGGATGCCGAGGCCATGCAACCGGGCAAGGAGCACGTGACCATTGCTGTGAGCGGTGCCCGCGGCGGCCACACCGTGGACTTCCGCCGCCTGGCCCATCAAGGCATGACCCTGGTCGGCCTGACCCAAGCGTTCAATGGCGCCGTGGTGAGTTTCGAAAACAACCTCGCCGACAACATCCGCCGTGGCGATGAAAACTACCTGGCACTGCTCGACAAGGCCGACGCCTATATCGAACGCAACGGCCTCGACCTACCGCTGGAACCGGAAGCGCGCGCCATGCTGGCCGATCCGGACTGCGTGACGAATCCAGTCCTTGAGCTGGACCTGGTCAAGGCCGGCGTGACCACGATCATCTGGGCTACCGGTTACACCACCGACTACAGCTGGCTGAAGGTCGACGCCTTCAAGGACAACGGCAAGCCGCAGCACCAGCGCGGCGTGTCGGCCGAGCCGGGCGTGTATTTCGTCGGGTTGCCGTGGCAGTCCCGTCGTGGCTCCGCGTTCATCTGGGGCGTTTGGCACGACGCCAAGCACATCGCCGATCACATCGTTAAACAGCACACCTATTTCAACTATCGGGATGCGACCCAGCGTCAAGCCGACGCCGCCCGCGCACCTCTTCAGAAAGCCAGCCTCATGGGAGTTCGTTGATGCCTACTCATACCCGCATCCGCATGTTCAACACCAAAGACACCTACCCGAACCAGACGCTCGACAACGACCTGTGCCAGGCCGTGCGCGCCGGCAACACCGTGTATGTGCGTGGTCAGGTCGGTACCGATTTCAACGGTCAACTGGTGGGCCTCGGTGATCCGCGCGCCCAGGCCGAACAGGCCATGCGCAACGTCAAGCAGCTGCTGGAAGAGGCGGGCAGCGACATGAGCCATATCGTCAAGACCA
Organism: Pseudomonas sp. PB101; assembly: GCF_009764265.1. Classification (GTDB taxonomy): domain Bacteria; phylum Pseudomonadota; class Gammaproteobacteria; order Pseudomonadales; family Pseudomonadaceae; genus Aquipseudomonas. The sequence goes on along the minus strand of NZ_RWIR01000002.1, from coordinate 22,770 downwards.
CCACTTACCTGATCGACCCGCGCTACCGCGAGCCGGTGTACCAGGAAGTCGGCAAATGGCTCAAGGGTGTGTTCCCGATTTCCACCGGCCTGGTGGTCAGCGCCCTCGGCCAGCCGCAGTGGCTGATGGAAATCGACGTGATTGCCGTTATCCCCGAATAAGGAATTCACCATGACCTTTTCCATCGTTGGTCGCTGCGCCGAGACCGGCCAGTTGGGCATTGCCATCAGCTCTTCGAGCATTGCCGTCGGCGCGCGTTGCCCCTGGCTGCGCGCCGGAGTCGGTGCGGTGTCGAGCCAGAACATCACGCTGCCGGCCCTCGGCCCGCAGATCCTCGATGAACTGGCCAACGGCTCGGCGCCGCCCCAGGCGCTGGACCACTCGTTGACCCGCAACGGCTACAGCCAATACCGCCAGGTGGCGGTGGTGGATGCCCATGGGCGCACGGCGGTGTTCAGCGGCAACCATGCCCTGGGCATCAACAACGCCGTGGCCGGTGACCAATGCGTGGCGGCCGGCAACCTGCTGGCCAACAGCGGGGTGATCGAGGCGATGGTCGCGGCGTTCGAAAACAGCGAAGGCTGCCTCGCCACCCGACTGATGAACGCCTTGCAGGCCGGGCAGGACGCCGGCGGTGAGGCCGGCGTGGTGCACTCGGCGGCGCTGTCGGTGGTCGGTGACCTGACCTGGCCGATCGTCGACCTGCGGGTGGATTGGGCCGATGAAAACCCGATTGGCGAACTGGGCAAACTGTGGACGGCCTACGAGCCGCAACTTCAGGACTACCTGACCCGCGCTCTCAATCCAACCCTGGCTCCCGCGTATGGCGTGCCCGGCGATGAGTGAGTTGCGCAGCCGCGCCATGCTCGCGCGGTTGATCGGGTTCGCCACGGTCAGCCGCGATTCTAACCTTGCGCTGATCGAGTTCGTGCGTGACTACCTGCGCGACCTCGGCGTGGATTGCGAACTGATCTACAACGCCGAGCGGACCAAGGCCAATCTGTTGGCCACGGTCGGCCCGAGCGTGGCCGGCGGCATCGTGCTGTCCGGTCATACCGACGTGGTGCCGGTGGACGGTCAGGCGTGGACGGTCGAGCCGTTCAGCCTGAGCGAGGCGGGCGGCAAGCTGTACGGCCGTGGTACGGCGGACATGAAGGGCTATCTGGCCTCGGTGCTGGCGGCGGTGCCGATGTTTCTCGCCAGCCCATTGAAGCGCCCGGTGCATTTGGCGTTTTCCTATGACGAAGAAGTCGGTTGCCTCGGTGTGCGCGGCTTGCTCGAAGTGCTGCCGCAACGCATCCCGGCACCGGCCTTGTGCCTGATCGGCGAGCCGACCGAACTCAAGCCGGTGCTCGGCCACAAGGGCAAGCTGGCGATGCGTTGCCACGTGCGCGGCGCGGCCTGTCATTCGGCCTACGCGCCTTATGGGGTCAATGCCATCGAGCAGGCCGCGCGCCTGATCGGTCGGCTGGGCGATATCGGCACCACCCTGGCGCGCCCGCAGTTGCACGACAAGCGCTTCGATCCGGCGTTCTCCACCGTGCAGGTCGGGGTGATCCAGGGCGGTACGGCGCTGAACATCGTGCCCGCCGATTGCCGTTTCGATTTCGAGATCCGCGCCTTGCCGGACTTCGCCCCGCAAGTGGTCGTCGACGAGTTGCAGGACTACGCCGAGCAGACCTTGCTGCCGGCCATGCAGGCCGTGGACAGCGATACCGGCATCCGCTTTGAAAAAATCTCGGCCTATCCCGGCCTGGCGACACCGGCCGACAGCGCCGCCGCCCGACTGATTGCCCAACTGTGCGGCAGCGACGAGTTCAGCACCGTGGCCTTTGGCACCGAGGGCGGGCTGTTCGACCAGGCCGGCATTCCTTCGGTGGTCTGCGGTCCCGGCAGCATGGACCAGGGGCACAAGCCCGATGAATTTGTCAGCGTCGATCAGATGGCGGCCTGTGACCGCCTGATGGATCGCCTGGCGGCGTACTTGAGTGAATCCGAACACCCATGACAACAACGGGCCACAAGGCCCGAGGAAGCGATCCATGTCCAGATCCTTGCGTTGCAGTGTTCCGTTTGCCCTGGCGTTGTTGAGTGCCAGTGTGTGGGCGGCCCCCCAGGACCTCACCGTGATTTCGTTCGGTGGCGCGACCAAACAGGCCCAGGATAAGGCCTATTTCCAGCCCTTCAACGCCAGCGGCGCGGGCAACATCATCGCCGGTGAGTACAACGGCGAGCTGTCGAAGATCAAGGCCATGGTCTCCGCCGGTCACACCAGCTGGGACGTGGTGGAAGTCGAAAGCCCCGAGCTGTTGCGTGGCTGCGAGGAGGGCCTGTTCGAGAAGCTCGATGCGGGACGCTTTGGTGATTCGGCGAACTTCGTGCCGGGTGCGCTGACCGAATGCGGGGTGGCCACTTACGTCTGGTCGATGGTCATGGCCTTTGACCAGAGCAAGCAGGCCAAGGCGCCGCAATCCTGGGCGGACTTCTGGAACGTCGCCGACTTCCCGGGCAAGCGCGGCCTGCGCAAGAGCGCCAAGTACACCCTGGAAATCGCCTTGCTCGCCGACGGCGTCAAGGCCGATGACATCTACAAGGTCCTCAATACCCCGCAAGGCGTGACGCGGGCCTTTGCCAAGCTCGACCAGATCAAGCCGAACATCCAGTGGTGGGAGGCGGGCGCCCAGCCGGCGCAATGGCTGGTGGCCGGGGATGTGGTGATGAGCGCGGCCTACAACGGGCGGATCGCCTCGGCGCAGAAGGAAGGCATGAAGCTGAGCATCGTCTGGCCGCAGAGCCTCTACGACCCGGAATACTGGGCGGTGGTCAAGGGCACGCCGAACAAGGCGCTGGCGGAAAACTTCATCGCGTTTGCCAGCCAGCCGCAGACGCAAAAAGTCTTCTCGGAAAACATCCCTTACGGCCCGGTGCATCGCCAGACCCTGCCATTGCTGCCCAAAGCCGTGCAGGAGCAACTGCCGACCGCCGAAGCCAACCTGGCCGGCGCCCGAGCGGTAGACGCCGAGTTCTGGGTAGACCACGGCGAAGAGCTCGAACAGCGCTTCAATGCCTGGGCTGCGCGGTAGTTCAGCCAACACATAACCCTGTGGGAGCGGGCTTGCCCCGGGCGGCGTTCCGACGATGAGGCCGGTACAGGCGACATCAATGTTGCCTGACCCACCACCATCGCGGGCAAGCCCGCTCCCACAAAAATCCCGGTCGGCCGCAAGTTTTGCAGTCAACCCTTTACCCTGTGGGAGCGGGCTTGCCCGCGATGAGGCCATCAGATCCAACATCTTCGTTGGCTGACCCACCGCCATCGCGGGCAAGCCCGCTCCCACAAAAATCCCGGTCGGCCGCAAATTTTGCAGTCAACCGCTTTACCCTTGTGGGAGCGGGCTTGCCCGCGATGAGGCCATCAGATCCAACATCTTCGTTGGCTGACCCACCGCCATCGCGGGCAAGCCCGCCCCCACAAAAATCCCGGTCGGCCGCAAATTTTGCAGTCAACCCTTTACCCTGTGGGAGCAGGCTTGCCCGCGATGAGGCCATCAGATCCAACATCTTCGTTGGCTGATACACCGCCATCGCGGGCAAGCCCGCTCCCACAAAAATCCCGGTCGGCCGCAAGTTTTGCAGTCAACCCTTTACCCTGTGGGAGCGGGCTTGCCCGCGATGAGGCCATCAGATCCAACATCTTCGTTGGCTGATACACCGCCATCGCGGGCAAGCCCGCTCCCACAAAAATCCCGGTCGGCCGCAAGTTTTGCAGCCAACCGCTTTACCCCTGTGGGAGCGGGCTTGCCCCGGGCGGCGTTCCGACGATGAGGCCATCAGATCCAACACATTCGTTGCCTGACCCACCGCCATCGCGGGCAAGCCCGCTCCCACAAAAATCCCGGTCGGCCGCAAGTTTTGCAGTCAACCCTTGACCCCTGTGGGAGCGGGCTTGCCCGCGATGAGGCCGGTACAGGCGACATCAATGTTGCCTGACCTACCGCCATCGCGAGCAAGCTCGCTCCCACAGGGGTTTTGTCGTTCGTGCTGTGCTTTGTTTTCTGTGGAAATTGGATTTTTCTGCTGATGAATAGCCATTACTACGCAATCTTTTTTAAGGTTTAAAGGCACAAATTAACTAATTTTCCTTCCCGCACTCTTTGTCCATGATCACTCCCAACAAGAAATGCGCCGTTCCGTCCGCGCACACCGAAGTACGAACACGTACTCATCCTTGCCTTGGAGTTCGTCATGTCCACCACCGCTTCATCCGCCCCGCTCATCGAGAAACACACGATCGGGTACGTCCCTCCTGAGGATCGCCACGGAAAGGTCAAAGATCTGTTCACCCTGTGGTTCGGCGGCAATATCGCGCCGTTGCCCATCGTCACCGGCGCGCTCGGCGTGCAGCTGTTTCACCTGAATCTGGTCTGGGGCATTGTCGCGATCATCGTCGGCCACCTGGTCGGCGGAGTGCTGATGGCGCTGCACTCGGCGCAGGGCCCGCAGATGGGCATTCCGCAGATGATCCAGAGTCGCGCACAGTTCGGTTCGCTGGGTGCGTTGCTGGTGGTGGTGATTGCCGGCGTGATGTACATCGGCTTCTTCGCTTCCAACATCGTCCTGGCCGGCAAGTCGCTGCACGGCGTGGTCGAGAGCGTGCCGGTGTCGGTGGGCATCGTCCTCGGCGGCCTCGGCTCGGGGATCATCGGCATCATCGGCTACCGCTTCATCCACGTGCTCAACCGCATCGGCACCTGGGTGCTGGGGCTGGGCATCGTGCTGGGCTTCGGCTACATCCTGACCCATGTGCAGACCGACGACTTCCTCACCCGTGGCAGTTTCAACATCTCCGGCTGGCTGGCCACGGTGTCGCTGGCAGCGCTGTGGCAGATCGCGTTCGCGCCCTACGTCTCCGACTACTCGCGTTACCTGCCCAAGGACGTCAAGGTCAGCTCGACCTTCTGGGCGACCTACCTCGGTTCGTCGCTGGGCTCGATCCTGTCCTTCGTGTTCGGCGCTGTTGCCGTGTTGGCAACGCCGGTGGGCATGGACACCATGGACGCCGTGAAGCTCGCCACCGGTGCCATCGGCCCGTTGATGCTGGTGCTGTTCCTGCTCAGCGTGATCAGCCACAACGCGTTGAACCTGTATGGCTCCGTGCTCTCGGTGATCACCCTGCTGCAAACCTTCGCCCACCGCTGGATTCCGACGGCGCGTAGCCGGGCGGTGCTGTCGCTGATCATCCTCGCCGGTTGCTGCGTGGCGGCCATCGGTGCCTCGGCGGATTTCATCGGGCACTTCGTCGACCTGGTGCTGGCGTTGCTGGTGGTGCTGGTGCCGTGGACCGCGATCAACCTCATCGACTTCTACGCGATCCACAAGGGTGACTACGACATCGCCTCGATCTTCCGCGTCGACGGCGGCATCTACGGCCGCTTCAACCCGCAGGCACTGCTGGCCTACGCGATCGGCATCGTGGTGCAGATCCCGTTCATGAACACGCCGATCTACACCGGTCCCGTGGCGGTGCATATCGACGGTGCGGATCTGTCGTGGCTGGTCGGCTTGATCGTGACCACGCCGCTGTACTACTGGCTGGCGAACCGTGACACGGCTTACCGCCGCCGGCAGAACATGGCAGGTGTGATGTCGGGCAACATGTAATGACGGTTGGAACAGGCGTACCGCGTTGAAAGGATTGTGTAATTGGCGATAGCTGTTTTTCAGGCGTATGGCTATGCTCAGCGAGTTTGCCAAACGCCAATGATAAACAACCACAGTGAAGCCATGAGCCAATCAGACACGCGTGCGACTGTTCTAGCGCTGTATCCAGAAGACTCCCGCGAGGCAGCGGCATTGCTCAAGCAGGCAGTGCCGCTGATGGTTCGTCACAACATTCCGCCCAACCCGGTGCACTACGCGCTCTGGTACACCTACAGCAAAGGCCAGGAGCCGGAACTCAATCGGCACCTGGACCGGGTGGTCAACGACTTCGACTATTTCCCGCCGGAGTCGGCCACCAAGCTGTTTCGCGAGTACATCATCCGCGATGAACTGGCGAACGCCCGTTCCGGACAGCAGGACGCGATCAACCTGGTCGACGACATGGAGCGTGATGTTTCGCGCAGCGTGAAGGGCAACCAGAACTTCCAGGCCAGCCTCGGCCAATACCTGCAAATGCTCGAAGAACCGGCCACCGAGCGCTTGCCGAGCATCCTGACCCAGCTGCAACAGAGCACCCAGCTGATGCAGAGTCAGCAGGAGCACTTCCTCTCCCAGTTGCAGTCTGCGCAGCATGAAATCAAGAGCCTGCGCGACAAGCTGGAGCGCGCCCAGTTGGCGGCGACCCTCGATGGCCTGACCGAATTGCTCAACCGCAGCACCTTCAACCGCAAGCTCGAGCAGGCGATGAGCAGCGCGCCAGCAGGCGTGGCGCTGGTGATGCTGGATATCGACCACTTCAAGCAATTCAACGACCAGTACGGCCATCCCCTGGGCGACCGCGTGCTTCAGCATGTCGCCCAGGTGTTGCGCGACTCGCTGCCCGGCGAAGCGTTCGCGGCGCGTTATGGCGGCGAAGAGTTTTGCGTGGTGCTCAAGGATTGCCCGGACCTGGCGGCTGCCGGGGCTTTTGCCGAGCGCCTGCGCCTGAAAATCCAGTCGCTGCGGGTCAAGGCCCGGGGCACCGACACGGTGCTGGACACCATCACCGCCTCGTTCGGCGTGGCCCATGCGCAAGCCGGCGACACACCGGAAAGCCTGCTGACCCGCGCCGACGACGCGCTGTACCAGGCCAAGCGCAACGGCCGCAACCAGGTACGCCAGCATCCGGACGTAGCGGTCGCGGCCATTTAGCCGAGGATGAAGTAGACCTTGCGCACCGTCGTGAGGTTTTCCCAGGTGCCGTTAAATCCGCTGGCGACCACGAAGGAGTCGCCAGGGCCGAAGGTGCGCGCGACGCCCTCGGCATCGGTCAGGCGCACCGTGCCTTCGAGAATGTGACACAGCTCATCGTAATCGCACTGGCAACGCTCGCGGTGCGGCCCTGCCTCCCAGATGCCGGCCACGGCGTTTTTCCCAGGTTGCACAAAGTGCCGCCAACTCTTGCTGCGATAAGGCGCGTCGACCACGGCCGGGTCGTTGATTTCGGTTTCACGGGGGACAAGGTCACTGGCGAAGTCGATGACGTGCCGGGGCAGGGCTGTGGACATGGTGGTCTCCGGATCAGGAATCGAAGCCGATGCCAAAGGCATCGAAGGTCTTGAGCAGCAGGTCGCGGTGACCGTCGCGGTCTTCGCGCGCCAGTGAGCGCTGGGCCAGTTTCACCCCGACATAGCGCAAGGGTTCGGGCGGAAAGCGGAACGGCGCCTTTGAGGTCATCAGCAGTTCGGTACGCTCGGTGCGCTCGCCGGCCAACAGGTCGAGCATGTTCAGCGCGGCGAAGCGGCTGGCGGACACGCCCTGCCCGGTGAAGCCCAGGGCATAGGCGACGCGGCCCTGGTGCTCGCAACCGGTGAACATCGTGGTGCGTGCGGAGGTGTCGATGATGCCGCCCCAGGCATGGCTGAAACGCACATCGCGCAGGGCCGGGAAGGTCTGCTGAAACTGCTCGGCCAGGCGCTGGAAGCTTTGCGGGCGCTGGGTCAGGGCTTCGTCGCGGCGCCCGCCAAAATGGTAGATGGCGTCATAACCGGCCCAGAGGATGCGGTTGTCGGCGGTCTTGCGCAGGTAGTGGAACTGGTTGCCGGCGTCGGCGATGCCGTAGCGGCCGGTCCAGCCGATGGCCTGCAACTGCGCATCGCTCAAGGGCTCGCTGACCAGGCTGTAGTCGTAGACCGGGATCACGCTCGATGCCAGATGGCCGAGCAGCGGCGGGGCGATGTTGGTGGCGAGGGCGATCTGCCCGGCGATGATTTCGCCATTGGCTGTGCGCAGGCGCACGTTGTCCTTGTCCGCATCCAGTTGCAAAACAGGGCTGTTTTCGAACAGTTGAATCCCTTGTTCCAGGCAGACACGGCGCAGTTCGGCAGCCATTTTTGCCGGGTTGAGCAAGGCGTAGTTGGGTTCGAACAAGCCGGCCGCATAGGTCGGGGAGTCGAGTTTCTCTGCCAGTTCCTTGCCTTCCAGCCACTGGCAGTCGATACCGAATCGCGCATAGTTGCGCTGCATCGAGCGCAAGCCGTCGACCTGCCACGGCCGGGCCGCGACGTTGAGTTTGCCCTGGCGTTCGAACTCGACCAGCATGCCGAAACGATCGAGGTCGGCGGCCAGCTCATCGAGGTTCTGCCGGCCCAGGCGGATCAATTGCTGCGCTTCATCCGGCCAGCGCTTGAGTGCGTTCGATACCCCATGGGAGATGCTCGGTGCGCAAAAACCGCCGTTGCGCCCGCTGGCCTCACCGCCACAGCGGCGGGCCTCGACGATCGCGATGCTCAGCCCGGGGTTGCGCTGGCGTGCCAGCAGCGCCGTCCACAATCCGGTAAAGCCACCGCCGACCACCGCCAGGTCGCATTGCACCGTGCCGGTAACGGACGGTGCGGCAGGTGGTGGGGTGACGGTGTCCTGCCAGAAGGGATGGGGCAGGACATGGTCAAGCGCATCGAGATGCGATGGGGCATTCATGCTGAAACTCCGGCGTGTGTCGGGCAGCGACGATGGCGTTCGCTTGCCCGAGGTTTTTGTTGTTTTGGCTAGAGGTCGAGAATCGCGCGGGCGGCAATGTCCGTGCCGCGGGTCGCCTGCATGCGCTGGCTGAACGATTGGAGGCGTTGTTTCATCGCCTGGTCGGCCAGCAGCTGTTCAAGGGCGGCGGGCAGGGCGGTCACGGGATCGGCAAAGCGCGGCAGGTAGCGGCCGACGCCGGTTTCCTCGGCGCGGGCGGCGTTGTCGTGACCGTCCCAGCAATAGGGAATGATCAGCGACGGCAGGCCGAAGTACAGCGCTTCGCAGAAGCTGTTGTTGCCGCCGTGGTGGATGAACACATCGCACTCCTTGAGTACCGCCGGCTGGGCAAACCAGCTGTCGAGGTACACGTTGTCCGGCACGGTGGTGTACATGTCGCGGTAGGCGCCGACGTTGACCAGGAAGCGATAAGGCAGGGTTTCGATCGTGCTGATCAGGCGCTTCATCATGCCGGTGTCGGCGGCGCCGAGGCTGCCAAAGCTGAGGTAGATCAGCGGCGCGTCGTTGTGCCGTGGAAAGTCCGGGACGATGTACGGCGCTTCGCGGCGCACGCAGCCGTCGAGGTACACGTAGCGCTGCGGATCCAGCGGTTGCCGGCGTTCATAGCGCACCGGTGTCGGCGACAGCAGCAGGTTCAGCCATGGCGAATCGGTGAGGAATTGTCCGGGTGGACACGGCGCGGTGCTGTTACTCAGGAGAAACTGCGAAAAGCGTTCATGGGCCGGTGCGACAGCCTTGAGGTACTGCTCGGTGTAACCCTCGCAGGCCTGGCGGTCACTGGCCAGGCACCCGGACAGGTACGGCGGCACGGCGGCATCCGGCAGTTCGGTCTCGGCGCAGGACACCACTCGCACCCACGGGCAGCCGGCGTTGGCGATGGCGGGGAACATCACCACGTTGTCGAGCACGATCACGTCCGGCTTCAAGCGGCTGAGCAATTGCTGCAGCGGCTTTTCCGACTCGATGGCGGTGTCGATGATCGCTTCCCAGGCCGGCGCCACGTAGCTGTCGATCTGTGCCAGCGGGGTCTGGTCGAAGTACGGGATGCTGCGTTCGATGAAACGCTCCCAGTAGTGCTGGTGTTCCGCCGCCGACAATGGGCTCACTTGCGGAATCGGGTATTCGTCGAAACCGTATTCGGCGAACAGCCCCTGGAAATGCTCATGGCAGATGAACACCGGTTTGGCGCCCAGCTCACGCAACGACTGAGCGATACCAATGCAGTTCAAGGCCGCGCCGAAACTGGCTTCCGGGAACAGGGCGATCAGTTTTTGTTTGTGCATGGCGAGGGACTGTCCATGGCGGGTCAAACCCGCCGCTCCTGAAGGTGTTTTTGATGCTGTCTTATTTTCAAAAAAAAATCATCATGTTTTTACAAGGTGGTTAGCGACGCCCGAACAGATGGCTTTGCGGGATGCCGCGGTTGGCGGTTTGCGGGCGTTGCGCGGCGCTCAGGCGCAGGTGCAGGCGCAGCAGGTCGGCGGCGATCTCCATCTGCCCACGCTCGATCTGCGCAATGATCTGCAGGTGCTCGCGCAGGGCTTCCTGCAGGCGGTGCACGCTCACCGACGGCAGCAGGTTCGGCAGGCGGCGCAAGCCCTGGTGCTGGAGCAGGGCGTCGCTGATGAAGCGGTTGCCGCAGCTCTGGGCCAGCAGTTCGTGGAAGCTGATGTCCAGCTCGCGAAACTGCTGCAGATCGAAGTCTTCCACGGGGCGGGCGAGCAGGGTTTGCATGGCGCTGCGCAACAGCGCCAGGCGTTGCGGGTCGGCATTGAAGCTTGGGCTGAGCAGGGCTTCGGGCTCGAGGATCAGGCGGAATTTCAGGCTTTCTTCGAGGGCGGCGAGGCTGTTCAGCGACGGGCGAAACAGCCAGGACTGGCCGGGGCCGCGCTCGATGGCCTGGCTTTCGCTCAATTGCTGCAAGGCTTTTTGCGCCGCCGGCCGGCCGATGTCGTAGCGGCGCATCAGTTCGCTGATGCTGATGCTGTCACCCAGACGCCCGGCCATGCGGTCACGCAGAACCGAGGCAGCCAGTTCTTCTTCCTCGGCTTGCGGCAGGGCGGCGTTGAATGCCGAGCCAGCCGGGGATGCCAACAGGGTGTAACCCTTGCCGGCCTCATGGCTCAGCAGATTCTCTTCCAGCAGCACTTTCAGTGCACCGCGAATCAGCGTGCGCGAGACCTGGAACGTGCGGGCCAGGGCCTGTTCGGCCACCGGGTCGCCGGCCACCAGGCCGCTTTCCTGGGTGTGCTCGAGGATGCGCCGGGCCAGTTCGAGGTGATTGGTGCGCGGTTTTTTTTCGGCTGTCGTGCTCAAGCGTCTTTTCTCGTTGTGATCCGCTGTGGGACTCAGTTGCTCATCTTATGTCATGCGCCGGTTGGACGTCAGGCCGGAAAAAATGCGTTGACATCTTTTGATGCTGGTCCTAATTTCTAAAAAAAAACACAAGCAATCGTTTCTCGTTTTGCCGTACTGCCTTCGAACACAACAATAAACAATCGTCGGGTGAGTATTTATGAGCAAGCTGAATGATCTTCTGTGCGCGGGATTGGCCGTTTCCCTGGCGATCGCCTCACAGGCTGCAAGTGCAAAGGACATGGTGATTTCCATCTGGGACGGCTACATGGCCCCGGATGCGCTGGAGAAGTTCAAGGCTGCCAGCGGTGTGGACGTCGACAAGGCGCTGCACGCCACCAACGAAGAAATCATGGGCAAGCTGATGGCCTCCGGTGGTGAAGGGTACGACGTGGTGTTCGTCTCCTCGCCGTTCGCCGAAGTCCTGCACAAGCAGGGGCTGCTGGCGGACATCGATCCGGTCAAGGTCCCCAACCTGAAAAACCTCTACCCCGAAGCCACGCACCTGGAATATGACCAGGGCAACCGGTTCTCCGTGCCTTACACCTGGGGCACCACCGGCATCTGCTACCGCTCCGACAAGGTGACGCCGGCGCCGCAGAGCTGGAACGAGCTGCTCAATCCGAGCGATGCGCTCAAGGGCAAGGTGACGATGCTCGCCACCGACCGCTGGATGCTCGGCGCCGGTTTCCTCGCCAAGGGCTGGTCGGTCAACGACAGTGACCCGGCGCAAATCGCTGCGGTTCGCGATCAACTGATCGCCACCAAAAAACGCATTCTGGCCTTCGACGACACCACCTTCTACTCCAAGCTGGCCTCCGGCGAATCGCTGATGGCCCACGCCTGGGACGGCTGGTGCAACTACGGCACGCAAGCCAACGCGGCGATCAAGTTCGTGGTGCCCAAGGAAGGGTCCGACCTGTGGGTCGACACCATGGTGGTGCTCAAGAGCTCGAAGCACCAGGACGAAGCCTTCAAGTTCGTCAACTTCATGCTGGCCAAGGAAAACCACGTCTGGGTCGCTGAAAACATCCTCTACAAAATCCCCAACCAGGCGGCCATGGCCGGGTTGTCCGCAGACCTGCTCAAGCAATACCCCAACCTGACCATCGCCCCGAGCGAGCTGGTGAAGATGGAGCAACTGCGCGACCTGGGCGGCACCACGCAAAAGGCCTACACCCGCGCCGTCACCGAAATCATGGCGGCGCAGAACTAACGCCGCATCGATTCGAGGCATGCCCGGCATGCCTCGCCACGCTCGCAAGCCGCCTCTGTCCCGAGGCGGGAGGATAGGGTTAATGAGTGCTTTGCATGCTGACAGGCGTCTGTCGGCCTGGCTTCTTGCGCCCGGCTTTGGCTGGCTGCTGATGTTCCTGGTGGTTCCGTGCCTGCTGGTGCTGGTCTACAGCTTCGTCGAACGCGGTGCCTACGGCGGCATCGACTGGTTGTTCACCTGGGAAAACTACCAGCGCGCGTTCGATCCGCTGTACCTGGGCATCCTGCTCAAGTCGGCGAAGATCGCCGGGCTGGCCACGCTGTTCGCGGTGTTGATCGGCTACCCGGCGGCCTATGCGATTGCCCGTGCGCCACGGCGGCGTCAGGCGGTGTATCTGTTTTTGGTGATGCTGCCGTTCTGGAGCAACTACCTGATCCGCACCTACGCCTGGATCGTCCTGCTCAACCGTGAAGGCCTGATCAACCGCCTGCTGCAAGTGTTCGGCTACAGCGGTGAACCCATCAGCCTGCTGTACACCGAGTCGTCCGTAGTCCTGGGGCTGGTCTACAACTACATCCCCTTCGTGATCCTGGCGATTTTCTCGTCGCTGTCGCGGATCAACAACGAACTCTGGGACGCCTCGAAAGACCTCGGCGCCTCGGGCTGGATGACCTTTCGCCGGATCATCCTGCCGCTGAGCGTACCGGGTATCGCAGCGGGCGCGGTGTTTGTCTTCGTGCTGAGCATCGGCAACTTCATCACCGCCGACCTGTTGGGCGGCAAGCAGGTGCAGATGGTCGGCAACCTGATCTATTCGCAATTCCTCACGGCGCGGGACTGGCCGTTCGGCGCGGCGCTGAGCTTCTTCCTGATCGCGATCATGCTGATCCTGTTGTTCATCCAGGCCCTGGTGGCCCGTCGTGCAGAAGGGGCGCGTTCATGAGTCAGCCACGTTCTGTCAGCGCCACCGTGCTCGGTTCGCACCTGGGGCTGGTGTACGCCTTCCTTTATATACCGATCCTGGTGTTGATCCTGCTGTCGTTCAACAAGTCCGGATTGCCCACCGCCTGGGGCGGCGTATCGCTGAAGTGGTACGCGGCGCTGGCGCACAACACGGCGATCCTGTCGGCGGCGCTCAACACCCTGATCGTTGCCTTGTCGGCGACCTTCATTGCCTGCGTGCTCGGCACCTTCCTGGCGCTGGGCATCGAGTTGCGCCGCAAGGACAACCACAAGGGCCAGGTGGTCGACACCTTGCTGATGGCGCCGATGATCATTCCCGACATCGTGCTGGCGATCGCGCTGCTGAGCTTTTTCAACCTGCTCAAGGTCGGCCTCGGGCTGCACTCGATCATCATCAGCCACGCCGTGTTCAACATCGCCTTCGTCTGCGCGGTGGTACGCACGCGGCTCAAGCACTTCGACTATTCGATTCTCGAAGCCTCGATCGACCTCGGCGCGGGCTGGTTCACCACCTTGCGCCGGGTGCTGCTGCCGGTGATTTTCCCCGGCGTGCTGGCCGGCGGTTTGCTCTCGTTCACCCTGTCGGTGGACGAATTCATCATCGCCTTTTTCAACTCCGGCTCCGGCCAGGCCTCGACCACGTTGCCCATGCAGATCTACGCCATGATCCGCTTCGGCGTCACCCCGGAAATCAATGCTCTGGCGACGCTGGTGATGCTGGTCAGCATCACCGCGCTGCTGGCTTCGCAGCGTCTCAACAAGGCTCCTCGCACCCATGAATAACTCATCTGCGGTACTGATCCTGGATAAGGTCAGCAAGTCTTATGGCAACGGCCTGGCGGTCAACGAGGTGTCGCTGAGCATCCGCGAGAACGAGTTCTTCGCGCTGCTCGGGCCGTCCGGCTGCGGCAAGACCACGCTGTTGCGCATGCTCGCCGGTTTCGAGACCCCCAGTGGTGGCTGCATCTACCTGGACGGCAACGACATCTCGCCGCTGCCGGCGAACAAGCGGCCGCTGAACCTGATGTTCCAGTCCTACGCGCTGTTCCCCAACATGACCGTGCGCAAGAACATTGCCTACGGCCTGGAGATGGAGCGCCTGCCGGAAAGCGAAATCCGCCGGCGGGTCGATGAAGTGCTGAGCACCGCGCAGCTGGGTGAGCTGGCCGAACGCAAGCCCGATCAACTTTCCGGCGGCCAGCGTCAGCGGGTGGCGCTGGCCCGGGCACTGGTCAAGCGACCACGGGTGTTGCTGCTCGACGAACCCTTGGGCGCCCTCGACAAGAAGCTGCGGGAGAAGATGCAGCTGGAACTCAAGCGCCTGCAACACGAGAGCGGCATCACCTTCATCATCGTCACCCACGATCAGGAAGAAGCCCTGGTCATGTCCGACCGCATGGCCGTGCTCGACGGCGGCAAGGTGTGCCAGTGCGGCAGCCCGACCGAACTCTACGAAAACCCCAACAGCCGTTTTGTCGCCAACTTCATCGGCGTCAGCAACCTGCTCGAAGGTGTGCGCACCGGTCAACACTCGGTGCGGGTCAACGGCCAGGAACTGAGCGTGGACACCGACGCGCCGCTGGTGAGCGGCCAGGCCGTTGCCGTGGTGGTGCGCCCCGAGCGCCTGCAAGTGCTGACGGAGCAGGGCGGCGATTGCGCCAATCAGGTCAGCGGCAAGATCGTCGAAATCGCCTACCACGGCCTCGACACCAACCTGCACGTGCAGACAGCGCTCAGCGACAAACCGTTGATCGTGCGCGTGCCGTCCTCGCAGTTCGAATTCGCCCATTTTGCAATCGACACGACCATCCGGCTGGGCTGGCAGGCCCGGCATGCCCGCGTATTGACACGCTGAACAATAAAAAGACCAGGCAGGAGCAGCACTCGATGAAACAGAAAGTGATCGCATTCTTTCCGGAAGCCGCCTACGGCCCGGCGCTTAACTCAGTGGGTATCGCCCAGGCGTGTGAAGCCCTGGGCCACAAGGCGGTGTTCCTCACCGACCCGGGCATGAGCGGTGTGTACGCCGGTTATGGTTTCGAAGAGCACATGGTCAACATGTCGGCGCCGATGCCGGCCGAGGAAATGGCCCGCTACTGGGTGGATTTCATCAACGGCCACATCCCGAACTTCCGCAAGTCGCCGCTCGACCAGATCGACAACTACGTCAAGGAATGCTGGGCGGCCATTGTCGAAACCGCAAAGTGGGCACAAAAGGATCTGCCGGCGGTGCTGGACAAGGTCAAGCCGGACCTGATCTGCGTCGACAACGTGATCCTGTTTCCGGCGATCAAGCAGTACGGCAAGCCGTGGGTGCGGATCATTTCCTGCTCGGAGAACGAGATCGAAGACCCGGATATCCCGCCGCACCTGTCGGGCATGAGCATCGACGACAAGGCCGGCCACGCGCAATTCCGCCAGCGCTTCGAAGAAGTGGTCGGGCCGATCCACGAAGACTTCAACCGGTTCCTCCAGGCCCATGGCGAGCAGCCGTATCCGCTGGGCACGTTCTTTGAAGCCTCGCCGTTCATGAACCTGCTGCTGTACCCGGATGCGGTCAAGTTCGACCGCCGCCATCCGCTGCCGGCCGAGCGTTTCCATTACCTGCAGGGTTGCGTGCGCCACGACACCCCGTACGAGATTCCGCAGTTCCGCGCGAACAACGACAAGCCGCTGCTGTACGCCAGTTTCGGCAGCCTCGGTTCCGGCGATGTCGAGCTGCTCAAGCGCCTGATCGAGGCGGTGGGCAAGCTGCCGTACCGGGCGCTGTTCAACGTCGGCGAACACCTTGATGAGTACCCGGACCTGCCGGACAACGTGCAGATTTCCAACTGGTTCCCGCAGCCGTCGGTGATCGCCCAGGTCGACGCGGTGATCCACCACGGCGGCAACAACAGCTTCACCGAGTGCCTGTTCTTCGGCAAACCGGCGATCGTCATGTCCTACGTCTGGGACGGTCACGACAACGCCATGCGCGCTGAAGAAAGCGGCCACGGCTTCAAGCTCGATCGCTACGAATGGAGCGAAGAACAGCTCGCCCAAAAACTTCACGCGTGCCTCAACGACGAGGCGATGCGCCAACGCCTGCAGCGCACCAGCGCGCAGATGCAATCCCGCAAGGGGCCGCAAGACGCGGCCGCGATTCTCGACAAGGTGCTCAACGATGCCTGATTCATCCACCACGGCGGGTATCACGCCGTACCTCGAAGCCGTCAGCAGCCGCACCGACCTGGTGGACTGGGGCGTGCAGAGCGACGCCGTCGAAGGCGTCTCGCATTCCAGCGGCCGCTTGCTGTTCAAGGGGCCGAATAACAGCCCGGAAACCGGGTTGTGGGTGTGCACGCCGGGGCGCTGGCGGCTGTCGATTCCCCGGGACGAGCTGTGCCATTTCATCGCCGGGCACGCGACCTACCGCCATGACAACGGCGAAGTGATCGAGGTTCGTCCCAACACCCTGGTGCTGTTCCCGGCCGGATGGACGGGTGAGTGCCACGTCCGGGAAACCCTGCGCAACGTTTACATGCTTGCTTGAATTTTGTAGGAGCCGGCTTGCTGGCGATGGCGGTACGTCGGGCGACATCTGTGTCGACTGTCCCGGCGCAATCGCCAGCAAGCCGGCTCCTACAGGTCCGAGAATGACCTTTTACTGGAGAAAATAAATGACTACCCCGTTTCTGTACGACCCGCTGAGCATCACCGACGTCAAGGATTGGGGCGTGATCCCGACCATGCTTGAAGGTGAATCCCGTGTTTCCGGCGTGGTGCTGCACAAAGGCCCCGAAGGCCAGTCCGAATGCGGCATCTGGATCTGCACCCCCGGCAAGTGGTTCTGCCATGTCACCAGCGACGAGTTCTGCCACTTCCTCGAAGGCCGCTGCACTTACGTCCACGAGTCCGGCGAAGTGATCGAGATCAAGCCAGACACCGCCGCCTTCTTCCGCAAGGACTGGAAAGGCGTGTGTACCGTCCACGAGACCGTGAAAAAGGTCTACATGATCCGGTGACTGCCATGACAGATGCACTGGCGTCATTGCCAACCCGTGAGGACCAGCGCGCCGCCTTCCTGGAGCGCGCCGGTTACGCCGGGGCCTTGCTGGTCGCCTTGCCGGCGGATGCTTCGACCCGGCGTTATTTCCGCCTGGACGGCGCCGGCCTGTTGCTGATGGATTCGCCGCCACACAGCGAACCCATCGGCCCGTTCGTGCGCATCGCCCGCCAGTTGCAGGGGCTGGGCCTTTCCGCGCCGGCCTTGCTGGAAGTGGACGAAGCGGCGGGGCTGGCGCTGATCGAGGATTTCGGTCACGACACCTACACCCGGCTGCTGCTGGCCGGGCATTCGGAGTCGGCGCTGTATCACCTGGCGGTCGATACGCTGGTGGCGTTGCATCGCGCAGCGCCCGCCGCGGAACTGGCGCCTTACGACGAGCAGCGACTGGCGGACGAGTACGCGCTGTTCATCGATTGGTACGTGCCGTTGCTGATCGGCAAAGCGGCGGCACTGGCCCTGCGCGACGAGTATCTGGGGATGTTCGCCGACGCCTGCCGCGACGTCGCACAGCGCCGCGAAGCCCTGGTGCTGCGCGACTTTCATGTCGACAACCTGATGCTGCTGCAAGGCCGTGAAGGTGTCGCGGCCTGTGGCTTGCTGGACTTCCAGGACGCGCTGGCCGGGGCGGCGGCCTATGACCTGATGTCGCTGCTCGAAGACGCTCGGCGCGATGTGTCCGAGGCGTTGCGGGTGGAGTTGATCAGTCATTACCTGTTGCAGCGCCCGGAGCTCGATGCGCTGCGTTTTCTCGACGACTACCGGCGCCTGGCCGCCCAGCGTCACGCCAAGGTGCTGGGGATTTTCGTGCGCCTGGCCGGCCGTGACGGCAAGCACGGTTACCTGGCGCACCTGCCGCGCACCCTCGGTCTGTTTGTCCGCGCCCTGGACGTCGAGGCCCTTGCGCCGCTGCGCCAGTGGCTTGACCGACACGTGCCGGGCTGGCGTGCGGAGCTGCCCGCCGAGACCCTGGCGACACTGCGTGAAACCCCTTATCGATTGGTTCAAGGATCATCCCATGGCCACGTTCAACACTGACACCGCATTGCGCTTCATCAATTCCGAGTTCCTGCCGCTGAGCGATGGCCGAGTGCGCGAAGTGCTCGACCCGGCGACCCTGCAACCGGTCGGGCAAGTCGGCGTGTGTGGCGAAGTCGATGTGCAAGCCGCCATCGACGCCGCCACCGCTGCGCAAAAACAATGGCGCCTGGTCGATGCGAAAAGCCGCGCCGCGCGCCTGCATCAACTGGCCAATGCCATCGAGCAGAACCTTGCCTGCAATCGTGAAGTGGCGCGCCTCATGACCCTGGAAATGGGCAAGCCGTTTCCCGAGGCCATGGGCGAGCTGGCCAACTGCGCGCCGATCTTTCGCTACTACGCGGAAATGGCCCGGGACGATGCCGGCAAGGTCGCCGGCACCACGCAGATCGGTTCCTTCCAGCATGTGCGCTATGAGCCCTATGGCGTCAGCGTGCACATCATGCCGTTCAATTTTCCGATCCTGCTGATGTGCTGGACCGTCGCCGCGTCGCTGGCGGCGGGCAATGCCTGCATCATCAAGCCGGCGGAAGCCACGACCCTGTGCACCCTCAAGTTCATGGAGCATTTCACCGCGCTGCTGCCCGGGCTGGTGGCCTGTGTGCCGGGCGATGCCGCGACCGCGCAGTTGCTGGTGCAGTCGGACCAGACTCACGCGGTGGCCTTCACCGGCAGTGTCGCGGCGGGTAAAGCCGTGGCCGTGGCCTGTGCCGAGCGGATGAAACCTTGCGTGATCGAGGCCGGTGGCAGCGATCCGTTGATCATCTCCCGACATGCGCCGCTGGATGTCGCGGCGGCGGGTGCGGTGACGGCTGCGTTCCACCTCAGCGGGCAGATCTGCACGTCGGCCGAGCGCTTCTATGTCGTCGACGAGGTCCATGACGAATTTGTCGCCAGGTTCGCCGAGCGCACCCGTGCCTTGCGCATCGGTCATGGCCTGGAGCGCTCGGAGATCGGGCCGATGGTCAGCGAGGCGGCGCGCAGCAAGGTCATGCGCCTGGTCGATGACGCCGTGGCCAAGGGCGCGAAAGTGGTCTGTGGCGGGCGGATTCCACCCGGGCACAACGTCGGCTGGTTCTATGAGCCGACCATCCTCACCGGCGTGACCGGCGACATGGCGATTCTGCAGGAAGAGTGCTTCGGCCCGGTGGCGGCGATCTGCCGTGTCAGCGATTTTGACGAGGCGGTGCGGTTGGCCAATGACTCGCCGTTCGGCCTCGGTGCCTCGCTGTTTTCCACGGACCTGGCCGAAGCCATGGAGGCTGCCGAGCGTCTGGAAGCGGGGATGGTCTGGGTCAATAATCCGCTGATCGACAACGATGCGCTGCCGTTCGGTGGCTGGAAGATGTCCGGCCTTGGGCGCGAGCTCGGGCGTCAGGGGCTGGAAGCGTTCCGCCGCTCGAAGATGGTCATCATCGACCACCAGCCGAAGATTCAGGACTGGTGGTATCCGTATGCCGACGACGTGTTCTATCGCGATCCGGCCTGAAGCCCGGATGCACACAGGAGGATCGCGATGAGCGACAACATTGACTGGCCGACGCTGGCGGTGATTCTCGCGGCCGGGCAGGGCACGCGCATGCGTTCGCCGCTGCCCAAGGTCTTGCACCCGGTGGGCAACCGGCCGTTGCTCGGCCATGTGCTGGCGGCGGTGGAGGCGGCGGGTATCGAGCAACGGGCGGTGGTGGTGGGCGCGGGCGGCGCACAGGTGGCCGAGTACCTGCAACAGGCCGCGCCGGCAGCGCAGGTGTTTACCCAGCACGGACAACTGGGCACGGCCCACGCGGTGCTCGCCGCGCGGCCGGCATTGCAGGCTCACGAGCAGGGTTGTGTGCTGGTGTTGTTTGGTGATTCACCTCTGATTACCCCGCAGACCTTGAACCGTTTGCGTCGGGCACTGATCGACGGCGCGGCGGTGGCGGTGGCGGGATTCCACACGCAGCAGCCGGGGCCTTACGGGCGCCTGCTGGTGGAGCGGGGGCGTTTGCTGGCCATCCGCGAAGCCAAGGATGCAAGCCCGCAGGAGCTGGACATCAACTTCTGCAACGGCGGGGTCATGGGCCTGCGCGCCGACACCTGCCTGTGGTTGCTCGATCGCATCGGCAACCGCAACGCCCAGGGCGAGTACTACCTCACCGACGCGGTGGCGGTGGCCAACGAGGCGGGGCTTGCGGTGGCTGCCGTGGAAGTGGAGGAAACCGACGTGCTCGGGGTCAATGACCGCGAACAATTGCAGGTCGCCGAACAGCTGTACCAACAGCGTCGGCAGCGCAGGATCAAGGAGTGCCCCATGGGTGACTATCAACGGTTGTACATCGGCGGGGAGTGGCTCAGCCCGGTTCAACGCGGTGTTTTCGACACGCTCGATCCGAGTGACGAGACGGTGCTGGCGCGGGTTGCCTCGGCGACCGCAGAGGATATCGAACTGGCCGTGGCCGCGGCGCGCAGGGCGTTTGACGAGGGTGACTGGCCCCGTTGGTCCGGCGCGCGACGGGCGCAGGTGCTGAGGAAGATCGCCGAGGGCATTCGTGTCCGTCAGGACGAACTCGCCGCCATCGAAGTGCGCGACAACGGCAAGCCGCTGCCGGAAGCGTTATGGGACATCGCCGACACCGCCGGCTGCTTCGACTTCTATGCCGGGCTGGCCGAGCAGTCGGATCAACACAGTGAACGGTCGATCGAGGTACCGGACGCGCGTTTCACCTCATCGGTGATCAAGGAACCGGTGGGTGTGGTCGCCGCGATCATCCCGTGGAATTTCCCGATGCTGATGGCCTCGTGGAAAGTCGCCCCGGCGCTGGCGGCCGGTTGCACCGTGGTGCTCAAGCCCTCCGAACTGACGCCGCTGACGGCGCTTGAACTGGCCGGCATCGCCGATAGGGCCGGGTTGCCGGCCGGGGTGTTGAATGTGGTCACCGGCCTGGGTCGCGAGGCCGGAGCGCCGCTGGCCGAACACCCGCAGGTCGACAAGATCGCCTTCACCGGCAGCGTGCCGACCGGGCGCAAGATCATGCAGGCGGCCGCCAGCGAGATCAAAAACATCAGCCTGGAACTGGGCGGCAAATCACCCTTTGTGATCTTCGCCGACAGTGATCTCGAGGCGGCGGTGGAATGGATTCTGTTCGGCATCTTCTGGAACCAGGGCCAGGTCTGCTCAGCCACTTCGCGGGTGCTGGTGGAACGCGGGTTGTACCCGGCATTGCTGGAACGCCTGATTGCCGCGACCGAGCAGATCCGCATTGGCCAGGGTTTCGAAGAGGGGGTGAAACTCGGACCGCTGGTCAGCCAGGGGCAACTGGACAAGGTGCTGGCAGCCATCACAGCCGGCCAGCGCGAGGGCGCCCGCCTGGTGTCGGGCGGGGTGCGGCCGGGTCATCTGCAGAAGGGGTATTACCTGACGCCGGCGATTTTTGCCGATGTGCCCGACGACAGCGCTTTGTGGTGCGAGGAGATTTTCGGACCAGTGGTGTGCCTGCGCGCCTTCGACACGGAGGCCGAAGCGATCCGTTTGGCCAATGATTCGCCGTTCGGCCTGGCGGCAGCGGTGATGTCCCGGGACATCCCGCGCTGCGAACGGGTCGCCCGTGGCTTTCGCGCCGGCATCGTCTGGGTCAACTGCTCGCAACCGACCTTCGTCGAGGCGCCGTGGGGCGGCTACAAGCAGAGCGGCATCGGTCGCGAACTGGGTGAGTGGGGCTACAACAACTACCTGGAAACCAAGCAGATCACCCGCTATAACGGCGAGCCCTGGGGCTGGTATTTGCAGTGAGGTGAGCACAAATCCGATCTGCCCTAGGCCCCGGGGCAGATCATTTTTACCGATTTGTACACTCATGGAACTGAAAACCCTTGTTGCACTCGAACCCTGTACGGGCGAAAGCGGGCGTCGTAACGCGAGCTTGCATTGAACGCCCGGTTGGCTGAAACGCCGGGAGGGTTGCATGGAAACGGGAGCGATGTACAAGTTCGTTGCGGGCTACCTGTTGGTGTGCGCGCTGCTGGCATGGGCGGTGGCCCAGGCGTCTCCGTGGATTGCCTCGCACCTGCTGCTGAACTGGATTCTCTAGCCCCGCAAAACCCCTCGATGCCTCACTCGATAATTCCCCCTGCAGCTGCCCGCTACAGCTTGCACCGCGAAGGTGCTGTCCTCTGTTTGAGCCACATCCTCTGAACTCCGAAAAATTTAATTCGAACGTAAACACTACGCGATCCCTTGTAGGAGCGGGCTTGTCGGGTCGCCGCATCGCAGCGATGGTCGTTAACGATAACGCGGGTAAACCGGATAAACGCGGCGCATTTGAATCCATCGCCAGCAAGCCGGCTCCTACAGGTATTGCGTGTTTCAAACCGGACGCGGTCTCTTGTAGGAGCTGGCTTGCCAGCGATGGTCGTCAACGATTACGCGGGTAAACCGGATAAACGCGGCGCACTTGAATCCATCGCCGGCAAGCCGGCTCCTACAGGTATTGCGTGT
>NZ_RWIR01000038.1 GCF_009764265.1 Pseudomonas sp. PB101 | reverse complement strand
TTGCTGGCGATGGCGTGTTCAAGGACGCCATCGCCAGCAAGCCGGCTCCTACAGATCGAAGTCGAGATCCCCCACGGGAGAGCATAAAAATGAACAACGAAAAATATGAAAAAGGCCTGAAGATCCGCACCCAGGTGCTGGGCGAAGCCTACGTCAACCGCTCCATCGAAAACGCCGACGACTTCACCCGGCCACTGCAAGAGATGGTCACCGAATATTGTTGGGGTCATGTCTGGGGTCGTGAGGGTCTGTCGCTCAAGGAGCGCAGCATGATCAACCTGGCGATGATCTCGGCGCTCAACCGGCCCCATGAACTCAAGCTGCATGTGCGCGGCGCCTTGCGTAACGGCCTGAGTCGTGAGCAAATACGCGAAATTCTGCTTCAGGTCGGCATATATTGCGGTGTTCCCGCTGCCGTGGACAGTTTCCGGCTCGCCCGAGAAGCCTTCGCCGAAGCCGATGCCGAGGCCTCCAGTTAACCCCTCGGCTGTTTAAATGCCCGTCTGGCATGGACAGCCAACCTAAAGAGCGGACCCCATGAAACGCCTGCCACTCGACGACAGCTTCAAGGTCAATCGCAACCCCGTTACCCTGCGCGAAATCGTGCTGGATAAACTGCGAAGCGCCATCATGAACTTCCAGCTCCTGCCGGGAGACCGTCTGGTCGAACGCGATCTGTGCGATCGCCTGGGCGTCAGCCGTACTTCCGTGCGCGAAGCCTTGCGTCACCTGGAATCCGAAGGCCTGGTGGAATTCGCCGACGCCAAGGGCCCGCGTGTCGCGATCATCACCCTGGCCGATGCCGTGGACATCTACGAGCTGCGCTGCGTGCTCGAAGGGCTGATCGTTCAGCTGTTCACCCTGCGCGCCAAAGCCAAGGACATCAAGGCCCTGGAAAAAGCCCTCGAAGAAAACCGCAAGGCGCTCAAAGACGGCGAGCTGCAACAGGTCATCGACTCGGTGCAGGGCTTCTACGACGTGCTGCTCGAAGGCTCGGGCAACCATGTCGCGGCCACCCAGCTGCGCCAGTTGCAGGCACGCATCAGCTACCTGCGCGCAACTTCGGTGTCCCAGGAAAACCGTCGCGGCGCCAGCAACCAGGAAATGGAACGCATGGTCGAGGCGATCAAGGGCGGTGATCCGCTGGCCGCCCACCAGGCCTGCGTCGACCACGTGCGTGCAGCCGCAGCCGTGGCCCTGGACTACCTCAAGCGCAAGCAGGAAGAAACCGGCGACATCCCGGCGATCACCCAGCCCATCGCGCTGAAAGAACCGCGCATAGGTCGCTGACATGTTCAGCCCGAGCTTTTGCCCCAAGTGCGGCAGCGCTGATCTCGGTCAGCAGCTGCCGCCGGGCGATACGCACGAGCGCCTGATGTGCCGCGGCTGCGGCTACATCCACTACGTCAATCCGAAGATCATCGCCGGCTGCATCATCGAGCAGGACGGCAAGTACCTGCTGTGCCAACGCGCCATCCCGCCGCGCCCCGGCACCTGGACTCTGCCGGCGGGCTTCATGGAAAGCGGCGAGACCACCGAACAGGCGGCCTTGCGCGAGGTCTGGGAAGAAAGCGGCGTGCGCGCGGAGATCGTCTCGCCCTATTCGATTTTCAGCGTGCCGAAGATCAGCGAGGTGTACATCATCTTTCGCGCCATCGCGCTGGAGATCACCGGGCAGTACGGCCCGGAGACCCTCGACTACAAATTCTTCGCGCCTGAGGAGATTCCCTGGGAGAGCATTTATTACCCGGCGATTCGGCAGATTCTTGAGCGTTATATCGAGGAGCGGCAGGCTGGGGTTTATGGCATTTACATGGGGAATGATGACAGCGGGAAGATTCATTTCATCCGCTGAAAAATCCCCCATTCCCCTGTAGGAGCGAGCCTGCTCGCGAAGGTCTGTCATTCGACGCTGGCTTGCGGGTGTACATATCCGTTGCTGCGGTAACGGCCACCTAGGGTTCCACCCTTACGGCGGGTCACCTGGAAAAACGGAACGCCGCCCGGCCCCAAGTAACCAAGGGCTCTTGCCCCTTTAGTTCGGCCTCTCGAGGGCAAGAAGATCAAAAGCCAAATCAAAAGCCAAAGCGGCCGGCCTGATCGTGAGGCTGTACACACCTCCGTGTAGGAGCTGGCTTGCTATCGATGGCGCCACCCCAGCCAACCCTGCTGCACCTGACACACCGCCATCGCCGGCAAGCCGGGCTCCTACAGAGATTGAGTACATCTGAGAGAGATTGGTTGGCTTGCAGGCCGCCATCGCTAGCAAGCCAGCTCCTACAGTTTGATTTGCGTTTATCTTCGAGGGATTGGTTGGCTTGCAGGCCGTCATCGCTGGCAAGCCAGCTCCTACAGAAAAGCAAAAAGCAAAAAGCAAAAGCGGCGTACACCCATGCTCTTCACCACTCAACAGGCCGAGCGTTAGCTCGCCTGCAGCTCTTGATCTTGATCCACCCGCCCCCTCGGAAGGCTGAGTGGAGGTGTTCATCCGGGGATTGGCGCGTAGCGCCGTTCGACGCAGTCGAACTCATCGCATGTAGGTGCCAGCGAAGCCAACCGGAGGGCGATGCCCCCGGAGGAATACCGGAGCGAAGGAACCCCGAGCCTAAGCGAGGGGCCGGACGCAAGGGGCGAGACCTTTTGGTTCCTTTTGGGGCGTTTGCCAAAAGGGACTCGCCGTAAGGGCGAAACCATAAGCCGCCGTTACCGCAGCAACGGATATGTACACAGCCGCATTTCAGAGCCCCACCACACCCTCAACAATGATCACCTCAGCCAAAGCCACCCCCAAACGAAACCCCCGCGCCTCCTGATACAACGCCGACCGATAACAAGCCACCGCCTGATCATACGAATCAAACTCGATCACCACACTGCGCTGCGGCGTCGACCGCCCTTCCATCGCCTCGCTACGCCCACCCCGAGCCAGAACCCGACCGCCATACAACGCAAACGCCTGCGGCGCCCGCCGAGTGTATTGGCTGTATTGATCAGCATCAGTGACATCCACATGAGCAATCCAGTACGCCTTCATAGTGACCTCCCGGTTAATTCTGTATTATGGTATACCAAATTACCCCTCCAACAAACACCGAGACTCCAGCATGGCCTTCAACAGCATCGAAGAAATCATCGAAGATTACCGCCTCGGCAAAATGGTCCTGCTGGTCGACGATGAAGACCGGGAAAACGAAGGCGACCTGTTGCTGGCCGCCGACTGCTGCACACCCGAGGCGATCAGCTTCATGGCCCGCGAAGCCCGCGGCCTGATCTGCCTGACCCTGACCGACGAACACTGCAAGCGCCTGGGCCTGGAACAGATGGTGCCGAGCAACGGCAGCGTGTTCAGCACCGCCTTCACCGTGTCCATCGAGGCCGCGGTCGGTGTCACCACCGGCATCTCCGCAGCAGACCGTGCCTGCACCGTGGCCGCCGCCGTCGCCGCCAACGCCGGCCCTGCCGACATCGTGCAACCGGGCCACATCTTCCCGTTGCGCGCCCGCGAAGGCGGCGTGCTGACCCGCGCCGGCCACACTGAAGCCGGCTGCGACCTGGCCCGCCTGGCCGGCCATACACCCGCCTCGGTGATCGTCGAAGTGATGAACGACGACGGCACCATGGCCCGTCGCCCGGACCTGGAAGTGTTCGCGCGCAGGCACGGGATCAGGATCGGCACCATCGCCGACCTGATCCACTACCGCCTGAGCACCGAACACACCATCGTGCGCATCGGTGAACGTGACCTGCCGACGGTACACGGCACCTTTCGTCTGATCACCTTTGAGGATCGCATCGAAGGCGGTGTCCACATGGCCATGGTCATGGGCGATCTGCGCCGCGAAGAGCCGACGCTGGTGCGCGTGCATGTGATCGACCCGTTGCGCGACCTGGTCGGCGCCGAATACAGCGGGCCGAGCAACTGGACATTGTGGGCCGCCTTGCAACGTGTCGCCGCCGAAGGCCACGGCGTGGTGGTGGTGCTGGCCAACCACGAGTCCTCCCAGGCGTTGCTCGAACGCGTGCCGCAACTGACCCAGCCGCCACGGCAGTTCAGCCGCTCGCAGTCGCGGATTTATTCGGAGGTGGGTACTGGCGCGCAGATCCTGCAGAACCTGGGTGTGGGCAAGCTGCGCCACCTCGGCCCGCCGCTGAAATATGCAGGCCTGACCGGTTACGACCTGGAGGTGGTGGAAAGTATTCCATTCACCGAGTAATACGCAGCCATCCCTGCATGGAAAAAACCTGTGGGAGCGGGCTTGCCCGCGAAGACGGCGGCACATCCAGGATCAATGTCACAGATGTACCGCAATCGCGGGCAAGCCCGCTCCCACAGGAATGTGGTTAGGGATAAATCACCTTTATAAAAAGCAATTTGGCTGATAGCCGGTACGGCAAAATGCTTGCACAAAGTTTGGAATACCATAATATGATATTCCATAGACCGGACAGTCAGCACTGACTCGATGGTCCTGATGCTCCCGATAGGCGGGCACTCGAAAGCCCCGCTCATAAACACAACAATGAGGGCGTGAAAATGGTGTTGAACAAACGTGCGACCGCGGTTCTTTTTGCGGGACTGCTGAGTGTGACCAGCCAGGCATTGCTGGCGGCTGAAAGCGTCAACTTCGTGAGTTGGGGCGGCAGCACCCAGGATGCGCAGAAGCAGGCCTGGGCCGACCCGTTCAGCAAGGCCAGCGGCATCACTGTTGTGCAGGATGGCCCGACCGACTACGGCAAGCTCAAGGCCATGGTCGAGAGCGGCAACGTGCAATGGGACGTGGTCGACGTCGAAGCCGACTTCGCCCTGCGCGCCGCCGCCGAAGGCCTGCTCGAACCCCTCGATTTCAACGTCATTGACCGCGACAAGATCGACCCGCGTTTTGTCAGCGATCACGGCGTCGGCTCGTTCTTCTTCTCCTTCGTCCTCGGCTACAACGAAAGCAAGCTCGGCGCCAACAAGCCTCAGGACTGGTCCGCGCTGTTCGACACCAAGACCTTCCCCGGCAAACGCGCCCTCTACAAATGGCCAAGCCCTGGCGTGCTCGAACTGGCGCTGTTGGCCGATGGCGTGGCTGCCGACAAGCTCTACCCGCTGGACCTGGACCGTGCGTTCAAGAAACTCGACACCATCAAGAAGGACATCGTCTGGTGGGGCGGCGGCGCGCAGTCGCAGCAACTGCTGGCCTCCGGTGAAGCGAGCATGGGCCAGTTCTGGAACGGCCGGATTCACGCCCTGCAGGAAGACGGCGCCCCGGTCGGCGTAAGCTGGAAGCAGAACCTGGTCATGGCCGACATCCTGGTCATTCCAAAGGGTTCGAAAAACAAGGACGCGGCCATGAAGTTCCTGGCCAACGCCAGCAGTGCCAAGGGCCAGGCCGACTTCTCCAACCTGACCGCCTACGCCCCGGTCAACGTCGACAGCGTGCAGCGCCTGGACTCGGTGCTGGCCCCGAACCTGCCGACCGCTTACGCAAAGGATCAGATCACTCTTGATTTCGCATACTGGGCCAAGAACGGTCCGGCCATTGCGACACGGTGGAACGAATGGCTGGTCAAATGAAAATGACGGCAACCGCGTCTCGTCCCTCAACGGCCACCGGGAGCGCCACTGGCGCTGCCGGTGCGGCATCCGCCCAGCCTGTTGAAAAGCAGCCCGCGCCGTCGCTGAAACAGCGTTGGCGCGGCGCCAGTAACCTGGTCCCGGCGCTGCTGTTTCTCGGCCTGTTCTTTCTTGCGCCGCTGATTGGCCTGCTGTTGCGTGGCGTGCTGGAACCGGTGCCGGGCCTGGGCAACTACGAGCAACTGTTCGCCAACTCGGCTTATGCCCGGGTCTTGCTCAATACCTTCTCGGTGGCCGGCCTGGTGACGTTGTTCAGCCTGCTGCTGGGCTTCCCGCTGGCCTGGGCGATCACCCTGGTGCCGCGCGGCTGGGGTCGCTGGATTCTCAACATCGTACTGCTGTCGATGTGGACCAGCCTGCTCGCCCGCACTTACTCCTGGTTGGTGCTGTTGCAGGCCTCGGGCGTGATCAACAAGGCGCTGATGGCCATGGGCATCATCGATCAGCCGCTGGAGATGGTGCACAACCTCACCGGCGTGGTGATCGGCATGAGCTACATCATGATCCCGTTCATCGTGCTGCCGTTGCAGGCGACCATGCAGGCCATCGACCCGATGATCCTGCAGGCAGGTTCCATCTGCGGCGCCAGCCCCTGGACCAACTTCTTCCGGGTGTTCCTGCCGCTGTGCCGGCCGGGGCTGTTCTCCGGCGGTTTGATGGTGTTCGTGATGTCCCTCGGTTACTACGTGACCCCGGCCCTGCTGGGCGGTGCGCAGAACATGATGCTGCCCGAGTTCATCATTCAGCAGGTGCAGTCGTTCCTCAACTGGGGCCTGGCCAGCGCCGGCGCCGCGTTGCTGATCGTGATCACGCTGGTGCTGTTCTACTTCTACCTGAAGCTCCAGCCGGAATCCCCGGTTGGCGCCAGCAACGCGAGGTAAGCCGTCATGCTCCTGACCCCCAATGCCATGAGCCGGCGCATGCGCTTCGGCCTGTACGCCACCACCGGGTTAATCGGTCTGTTCCTGCTGCTGCCGATCGTGTTCATCGTGCTGCTGTCGTTCGGCTCGTCGCAATGGCTGGTGTTCCCGCCGCCGGGCTGGACGCTGAAATGGTACGGCCAGTTCTTTTCCAACGCCGACTGGATGAACGCGGCGATGGCCAGCCTGAAAGTCGCGGTGCTGACCACGTTCTTCGCCGTCGCGCTGGGCCTGCCGACCGCGTTCGCCCTGGTGCGTGGCCGCTTCCCCGGCCGCGAGATGCTCTACGGCCTGTTCACCCTGCCGATGATCGTGCCGCTGGTGATCATCGCCGTGGCGGTGTACGCGCTGTTCCTCAAACTCGGCTACACCGGGACCATGTTCGCCTTCGTGGTCAGCCACGTGATAGTCGCCTTGCCGTTCACCATCATCTCGATCATCAACTCGCTGAAGCTGTTCGATCAGTCGATCGAGGATGCGGCGGTGATCTGCGGCGCCTCGCGCCTGCAAGCGGTGTTCAAGGTGACCTTCCCGGCGATTCGCCCGGGCATGGTGGCCGGCGCCCTCTTCGCCTTCCTCGTCTCGTGGGATGAAGTGGTGCTGAGCGTGATGATGGCCAGCCCGACCCTGCAAACCCTTCCCGTGAAAATGTGGACCACTCTGCGCCAGGACCTGACGCCCGTGATCGCCGTCGCTTCGACGCTGCTGATCGGCCTCTCGGTATTGGTCATGGTGATCGCCGCCGCTCTGCGCCGGCGCAACGAAATCAGCGCTTGAGCGCCAGGAGTACGACATGAGTGCAGTGATCAAAGATGCCGCGCAGCAAAATGACAAACCCCTGGTCAGCTTGCGCAACCTGAACAAGCACTACGGCGACTTCGCCGCCGTGGACAACATCTCGCTGGACATCAAGGACGGTGAATTCCTCACCTTCCTCGGCTCCAGCGGCTCGGGCAAAAGCACCACGCTGTCGATGCTCGCCGGCTTCGAAACGCCGAGCAGCGGCGAGATCCTGGTCAACGGCCAGTCGCTGGTCAACGTGCCGCCGCACAAACGCGACATCGGCATGGTGTTCCAGCGCTACTCGCTGTTCCCGCACCTGTCGGTGCGCGACAACATCGCCTTCCCGCTGGCCATCCGCAAACTGCCCGCCGCCGAACGCGAGCGCCGGGTCGATGCGATGCTCAAGCTGGTGCAGCTCGAGCAGTTTGCCCACCGCCGCCCTTCGCAACTCTCGGGCGGCCAGCAGCAACGGGTCGCCATTGCCCGGGCGCTGGTCTATGAACCACGCATCCTGTTGATGGACGAACCGCTGGGCGCGCTGGACAAAAAACTGCGCGAAGACTTGCAGGATGAACTGCGTCAGCTGCATCGGCGCCTGGGCATCACCATCGTCTACGTGACCCACGATCAGGAAGAGGCCATGCGCCTGTCCCAGCGCATCGCGATTTTCAGCCACGGCAAGATAGTCGGCCTGGGCAGTGGTTATGACCTGTACCAGAACCCGCCGAACGCCTTTGTCGCCTCGTTCCTCGGCAACTCGAACTTCCTCAAGCTCAAGGCCCAGGGGAATGCGGTGGCGACCTTTGAAGGTCAGGCGCTGTCGATCCGCCTGACTGCCGGCCTGCAAACCGATCAGGATGTGCTGCTGATGGTGCGTCCGGAGAAAGCCCTGGCCCTGAGCAACGAGCAAGCCCTTGCCGAACCGCTGGCCGCCGGCTGGAACGAAGTCTCGGCCAAGGTCGTGGAAGTGTTGTTTCTCGGCGAAAGCCAGACCTGCAGCGTGGTGACCGCGGGAGGCACCTCGATGACGGTCAAGGCACTGTCCGCCGCCGGCATGCCGCTCAAGGCCGGTGACCCGGTGCGAGTGCGCTGGGCCACCGCCGATGCCTGCGTCTACACCGAATGGGCCGAAAGCGACCTGAACAAGGCTGCCGGCGCTCACTGATCCATTGGCCTGCGCGTGCGGGCCACTATAATGAGTCACCCTCGGGCCACCACAACGTCGGGTTGTGGTGGCCTTTTTTCTGGTTCTTTCACGGGTTAGGAGTTCACATCATTTTCGATTCGGACGCGGTCCCCTGTAGGAGCTGGCTTGCCAGCGATGGTCGTCAACGATAACGCGTACGAACCGGATAAACGCGGCGCATTTGAGTCCATCGCCAGCAAGCCGGCTCCTACAGTTTGGCGTTCATCATTTCGACTCGGACGCGGCCCCGTAGGAGCTGGCTTGCCAGCGATGGTCGTTAACGATAACGCTATGATCCGGATAAACGCGGCGCACTTGAGTCCATCGCCGGCAAGCCGGCTCCTACAGTTTTCCGGGAGTGAGTGGAGAACCTTTTTTCTGTCATCTGTAAGATAAATTGGACAACGGATTCCTAAAATCCCGGTTTAATGCTAAATAGTGCTCAGTATTTTTAACACCCGACCCCTGTCGTGCCACACAGTGCAACGAGAATAACGATATGAAAGTCCATTTCGAGAAAAGTGAAGTGTTTGGGACCCTCCACCTGCAATCGGCGGTGGCAGCATGATCGAAGTCACCGAAGTTTCCATTGCCGAGCTGCGTGCCGCGCTCGAATCCGGCCAGACCACTTCGGTCGAGCTGGTCCAGGCTTATCTCGCGCGGATCGACGCCTATGACGGCCCGCAAACCCCTACCGCCCTGAACGCGGTCGTGGTGCGCAACCCCGAGGCGCTCGCCGAGGCACAGGCCTCTGACGCCCGTCGCGCCAAGGGCCAGGTGCTGGGGCCGCTGGACGGCATCCCGTACACCGCCAAGGACAGTTATCTGGTCAAGGGCCTGACCGCCGCTTCCGGCAGCCCGGCCTTCAAGGACCTGGTCGCCTATCGCGATGCATTCACCGTCGAACGCCTGCGCGCCGGCGGGGCGATCTGCCTGGGCAAGACCAACATGCCGCCGATGGCCAATGGCGGAATGCAGCGTGGTGTCTACGGCCGCGCCGAAAGCCCGTACAACGCCGAATACCTGACCGCGCCTTTCGCTTCCGGCTCGTCGAACGGTGCCGGTACGGCGACCGCGGCCAGTTTCTCGGCCTTTGGCCTGGCGGAAGAAACCTGGTCGAGCGGACGCGGGCCGGCCTCGAACAACGGCTTGTGCGCCTACACCCCTTCACGCGGGGTGATCTCGGTGCGCGGCAACTGGCCGTTGACCCCGACCATGGACGTGGTCGTGCCGTTTGCCCGGACCATGGCCGACCTGCTCGAAGTGCTCGACGTGGTCGTGGCCGATGACCCGGACACCCGTGGCGACCTGTGGCGCCTGCAGCCCTGGGTGCCGATTCCGAAATCGTCCGAGATACGCCCGCAATCCTATGCCGCGCTGGCCGCGAACAGCGAAGCGCTCAAGGGCAAGAAATTCGGCATTCCGCGCATGTACATCAACGCCGACCCTGAAGCCGGCACGTCCGAAGCACCGGGCATCGGCGGGCCGACCGGCCAGCGCATCAACACCCGCCCTTCGGTGATCGGCCTCTGGGAACAGGCGCGCAAGGCCCTCGAAGCCGCGGGCGCCGAAGTGCTCGATGTGGATTTCCCGCTGGTCTCCAACTGCGAAGGCGATCGTCCTGGCGCGCCGACCGTGTTCAATCGCGGCATCGTCTCCAAGGAGTTTCTGCACCATGAGCTGTGGGACCTGACCGCCTGGGCGTTCGATGATTTCCTGCAGGCCAACGGCGATCCGAAATTGAATCGTCTGGTCGATGTCGACGGCCCGCAGATCTTCCCGCACGACCCGGGCACCCTGCCCAACCGCGAGGGCGACCTGGCCGCCGGCATGGACGAATACGTGCGCATGGCCGAGCGCGGTATCACGTCGTGGGACCAGATCAGCACGGTGCCGGACGGCCTGCGCGGGCTGGAAAAGACCCGCAAGATCGACCTGGAAGACTGGATGGATCGCCTGGGCCTCGACGCGGTGCTGTTCCCGACGGTTGCCGATGTCGGCCCGGCCAATGCCGATGTCGATCCGCAATCGGCGGACATCGCCTGGAGCAACGGTGTATGGGTCGCCAACGGCAACCTCGCCATCCGCCACCTCGGCGTGCCGACGGTCACCGTGCCGATGGGCGTGATGCCGGATATCGGCATGCCGGTCGGCCTGACCTTCGCCGGTCGCGCCTATGACGACTCGAAGCTGCTGCACCTGGCATCGGCGTTCGAATCGACCGGCAGCAAACGCATGATCCCGCCGCGTACCCCGCCGCTGCGGTAAAGATTGGGCGTACTGTAGGAGCGAGCTCGCTCGTGATGGTCGTTAACGATAACGCGCCTTTGCTGGTTAAACGCGGCGCGTTTGAGTCCATCGCCAGCAAGCTGGCTCCTACAGCAGACTCCAGTCCCGAATCATCAAGGATCGACCTGGGCCATCAGTTCCGGGATCGATTCCGGCCGCTTGGCGTAACGCTGCGCCAGCACCGTACAGACCATCAGCTGAATCTGGTGGAACAACATCAATGGCAGGATCAGCACACCAATGGTGCTGCCGGCGAACAACACCTGCGCCATTGGCACGCCGGTCGCCAGGCTTTTCTTCGAACCGCAGAAAAGTATGGTGATGCGGTCCTCCTGATTGAAGCCGAACGCCTTGCCCAGTACGGTCGCGGCCACCAGCACCAGCGCCAGAACGATGCAGCAGACCAGCACCAGCCCGACCAGATCCAGCAATGGAATCTGCTGCCAGAGCCCCTCGTTCACCGCCTCGCTGAACGCCCCGTAGACCACCAGCAAGATCGAACCCTGATCGACGAACTTCAACCAACTCTTGTTGCGTCCTACCCAGTTGCCGATCCAGCGCCGTGCGATCTGCCCGGCAATGAACGGCAGCAGCAACTGCACGCTGATCTTGAGGATCGCGTCGAGGGTCGAGCTGCCTTCGCCGTGCACGTTGAGCAGCAGGGTCACCAGCAACGGCGTGAGGAAAATCCCGAACAGGCTGGACGCCGCCGCACTGCAGATCGCCGCCGGGATGTTGCCCCGCGCCAGCGAAGTGAAGGCAATCGCCGACTGCACCGTGGCGGGCAGCGCGCACAGGTAAAGCATGCCCATGTACAGG
Organism: Pseudomonas sp. PB101; assembly: GCF_009764265.1. GTDB lineage: Bacteria > Pseudomonadota > Gammaproteobacteria > Pseudomonadales > Pseudomonadaceae > Aquipseudomonas. The sequence continues at coordinate 12,957 of NZ_RWIR01000038.1, read as the reverse complement.
TCGTTGCCGATCAGCGGCGACAGCAAGGGCTTGAGCGCCAGGCCGAGCAGCGGGAACAGCACGAAGGTCAGGCTGAACACCAGCAGATGCAGGCGCCAGTGCCCGGCGCCGGCGATGATCGATTCGCGGGACAACTTGGCGCCATGCAGGAAAAACAGCAGCGCGATGGCGATGTTGGTCAGCCAGCCGAAACCGACCGCGACCTGGCCGCTGGCGGGCAGCAGGCTGGCGAGCGTGACCACGCCGATCAGGGTCAAGGTGAAGTTGTCGGGTAACAAGCGGGGGCGAGTCATGGGTTTGATCATCCGGGGGTTGCCAGTACGTGCAGGCGACTCTAACGTGACTGGAAATTACCGACTAACGCCGAAGAGCCAGCAGATGCCGCCCAAAGGACATGACAAGAGTGTTCGACGCAGTATTCCCGGGCTGTCCAGCCTGCCGCGACCGCTCTACGGCCGTACCGAATCGCTGCCCAATCGCGCCCTGACCCGGCGCCACAGCCATCCATGGGTGCAGCTTTCCTATGCGATCCAGGGCGTGCTTGAAATCCAGACCGGCGTCGGGCGTTTCGTCGCCCCGCCGGAGCGTGCGGTGTGGATTCCGGCGGGCATGCCGCACCGGGTGTTCAGTTCGCCGCGCACGGAGATGCGCAGCCTGTACATCGATTGCAGCGTCTCGACCTGGGCGCCGCCGGGCTGCCATGTGTTGGGGGTCAGTGATTTGCTGCGCGAGTTGATCCGCGCCTTCAGCCAGGTTCCGGTGGAATACGATCAGGACGGGCCGCACGGTCGGTTGGCTCAGGTAATTCTCGATCAGTTGGCTGAGGCGCCGCAGATCGACCTGATGCTGCCGCTGCCCCAGGACAGTCGGTTGCGGCAGATCGCGCAAAGCCTGGAGTCGCACCCGGAGCAACAGACCACCCTTAGCCACTGGAGCGACCAATTCGGCGTGACCGAGAAAACCCTCAGTCGCCTGTTCCTGCGCGACACCGGCCTGACGTTTCGCGCCTGGCGCCAGCGTTTGCGCCTGCTCGGCGCCCTGACGCCACTGGAACAGGGCGAGCGCGTGACCGACGTTGCGTTGGCCTGTGGTTATGACTCGACGTCGGCGTTTATCGCCGCCTTCCGCCAGCAGTTCGGCGAAACGCCGGGGGAGTTTTTTCGCTAATTTCGACACAGGATACCCTGTAGGAGCGAGCTTGCTCGCGATGGTCGTTAACGATAACGCGTATTTACTGGCCAAACGCGGCGCTCTTGAGTCCATCGCGAGCAAGCTCGCTCCTACAGGGACTTGATGCTGGTCCACACCCGCGTGCGCACCCGCTCGAGCTTTTGCGGCAATGGCTGCACCACATACAGCGTCGCCAGCGCTTCGCTGGTCGGGGTCAGGTTCGGGTTGCCGGTGATGTCCTTGTTGATCAGCGTCAGCGAGTCCTTGTTGGCATTCGGGTAGCCAAGGAAGTCGCTGATCGGCGCGATGACTTTCGGGTCCAGCAGGTTGTTGAGGAATTCGTGGGCCTCGGTGACGTTCTTCGCGCTTTTCGGGATGGCGAAGGTGTCGAACCAGATCGGCGCGCCTTCCTTGGGCAGGCGCCAGTCGACGACCACGCCGTTGCCCGCCTCTTTGGCGCGATTGCCGAATTGATAGAAGCTGCCGGAGTAACCGATGGCCACGCAGATATCGCCGTTGGCGATGTCGGTCATGTACTTGGCGGAGTTGAAGTAGGTGACGTAAGGACGAACCTTGAGCATCAGCGCCTTGGCTTTTTCGTAGTCATCGGGGTTCTGGCTGTTCGGGTCGAGCCCCAGGTAATGCAGGGCCAGCGGCAGGATCTCCGACGGCGAATCTAGCATGGCCACGCCACAGGCCTTGAGCTTCTCCATGTTCTCGGGCTTGAACACCAGGTCCCAGCTGTCCACCGGCGCATTCTCGCCCAGCGCCGCCTTGACCTTGGCCGGGTTGAAGCCGATCAGCACGGTGCCATACATGTAGGGCACGCCGTACTGGTTGCCCGGGTCGTTCTTGTCCAGCAGCTTGAGCAAGGCCGGATCCTGGTGCGACCAGTTCGGCAGTTTGGACTTGTCGAGTTTCTGGAACACCCCCGCCTTGATCTGGGTTTCGATGAACTGGTTCGAGGGCACCACCAGGTCGTAGCCCGAGTTGCCGGTGAGCAGCTTGGCTTCCAGGGACTCGTTGGTGTCGAAGGTGTCCCAGGTCACCTTGATCCCGGTGTCTCTGGCAAAATCCTTGGGGACGGACGGCAGGATGTAGTCCGCCCAGTTGTACACCCGCAATTCCTGCTGTTCGGCGTGCACCGCGCTGGCCAGCAGCGACAGCCCGCAGGCGGTGACGCCCAGTTTGATCGTGTGCATGGATCATTTCCCCAAGTGTGCCGTGAGTGCTCTGATTCTTGCTGACGGCGTGGCCGGTTCACAGCGTGAGGCAGGCCAAAAGGGGATTGAAACGGCCAATATAACTGTCCGCTTTGATCGGCAATGAATCGACGGTTAGTCCAAACTGCCGATGCCTGCGCAGCTCGTTTGCTGCTTATTGCGCTTCACACCAATAACAAGATCGCGAGGCTTCGATGCGTGCTCCACTTCTGCTTGCCCTGCCCCTGCTCGGCCTGCTCAGTGCCTGTTCCGAACCCTATGACCCGCAACCGCTGGCCAGCACCGGCACTGCCGCGCCCCTGATCGGCGCTAGCGCCGTGGCGCAACCGTTGAGCGGCGCCGTGCCCGCCAACCCCTTCATGGCCAGCAACGGCAGCAGCTACATGCATTCCGACGGCTACAGTTCCGACACGCATCCGGGCCCTGGTCCGCTGGGTCGGGACATGCAAACGAGCAGCCGCGACGGCAGCCGCAAACCCGGCGGCATGTGCCCGATTCACACCTTCGATCAGCAGGGTCGCCTGGTGGTGCTGTGCGCCAACCTGATGCAGTTCGAGCTGCAACTGCTGGAACCGCGCACCCTCAAGCTGCTGGCCCGCTACCCGCTGCCGCCGCGCCCGTCGACCTTCCACGCGTTGATTACCCTGGACCCGGACAAGATCATGGCGGACACCTCCGGCGCCTATTTCTATGTCGACGAACAGAATCGCGTGGTCATCGCCGACGCCGAGCAGCACATCCAGCGCGTGGTGCATCGTCAGGACGCTGCCGGTGCGTGGTCGTTCGAAAAGGTCGACGACTGGGACCTGAGCGACAAGGTCCCGCACGATTGCGTGCGCCCGACTGCCTGGTTTCCCAAGGGTGAGTGCGATCCCGTCACCGGGGTCATTCCCGACCACCAGGGCCTGATCTGGTGGATCACCCGACGCGGCCGCATCGGCACCCTGAACCCGGACACCGGCAAGGCGCTGGGCATTCAACTGGCCAACGAAGAAATCCAGAACGGCATGTCGGTAGCGGCCGATGGCGTCTACCTGGTGTCCGATCACGCCATGTACCGCTTCGCCGCCGCTGCCGACGGCAAGCCCGTGCAAGGCTGGCGCGAAGCGTACGACCGGGGCACCGGGCGCAAGGTCGGTGCGATCAATCAGGGCAGCGGCACCACCCCGACCCTGCTCGGCGAACGCTACGTCACCATCACCGACAACAGCGACGGACGCATCAACCTGCTGGTCTACCGTCGCGAGCAGGACTACGCCGGCAATCGCCTGATCTGCAAACTGCCGGTGTTCGACAACAACGCCTCGGCCACCGACAACTCGGCCATCGGCTGGGGGCGCTCGATCATCCTCGAGAACAACGCCGGCTACACCAGCGCCTTCGCACAGAAGGACTGGCAGGCGGTGCACGGCGGCATCAGCCGCATCGATATCCGCGCCGATGAATCGGGCTGCGACCAGGTGTGGCAATCCAGGGAACGCTCGCCTTCGGTAGTGCCGAAACTCTCGGTGGGCAACGGCCTGCTGTACTTCTACACCTTCGAACCGCAGGCCGGTGGCGAGAACGCCTGGTACCTGATGGCGCTGGATTTCGCCAGCGGCCAGACCCGGTTCAAGGCATTGACCGGCGTCGGCCAGGCATTCGACAACAACTGGTCGCCGATCACCCTGGCACCGGATGGCACGGCCTATGTCGGGACGTTTGGCGGGTTGGTTGCGCTGTGGGACAAGGGCGTGAGTGCAAGCGGCGACCAACCCTGAGAAATGGTTTTCCTGTGGGAGCGGCTGTACGCAAAATCAGCGAACCACCCACAAATCATTGTGGGAGCGAGCCTGCTCGCGAAGAGGCCGGCACATTCGACATCGATGTCGCCTGACACGCCGCCTTCGCGAGCAAGCTCGCTCCCACAGGTCCAGCGGCTGTACGCAAAACCTGCGAACCACCCAAATCATTGTGGGAGCGGGCTTGCCCGCGATGAGGCCGGTACATTCAACATCGATGTCGCCTGACACTCAGCCATTGCGGGCAAGCCCGCTCCCACAGGGGGTTGTGGCGTTTTTACAAGAGCGACAAGGTGTAGTTGATGATGAACCGGGTCTGATCCACATTGCGGCCCGCATCGGTGTTGGACGTGGCATTGCGCAAGGAGAACCCCACCCCCTTGAACGTGCCCGATTGCAGCACGTAATCGAGGGTCATGTCGCGCTCCCACTCGGACTGGTCGCTGGCGTTCTGCGCCTTGATGTCGGTGCCCTTCAGATACGCGATCGTGGCTTTCAGGCCCGGCACGCCCATGGGGGCAAAGTCATAGGTGTATTGCCCGAAGTTCGTCTGTTCTCCGGCGCGGGCAAAGTTCTGGATCATCTTGTCGGTGGGCAGGTAGACACTGCCGCCGCCCGCCCCCTTGTCCACCAGGCTGCCCTGGTTGGGCTGGACAAAGTTGCTGCCATCGCCCACCTGCTGATGCCCCACCGACACCGCGTGCCCGCCATGGGTGTAGGTGACCATCGCAACCCAGGTGCTGTTGTCGATTTCACCGTCGTTGTCGTCGGTGTAACCCGACACCCGATAACCTTGCGCACGACCTGAAGCCGAGTTGTTGGCGCCACTCGAGGTGGTGCGGAAGTAGCGCAGGTCGGTGGTCAGCGAGCTGGCGCTGTCGATGGGCAGCGTGTGCGTCAGGCCGAGAAAGTTCTGGTTGTAGAAATCCTCCAGCTGCGCGAAGTAATACTGGGTTCTCAGATTCTTCGTGAGGCTGTAGTCGGCGCCGGCGTAGTAGAACTTGTTGCTGTCTTGCGTGCTGCCGGCGACCGACAGGCCTGTGCGGTCGGTCGAGGCGCGCCCGACCGCGTGCTCGAGCACACCGCTGGTCAACGTCAGGCCATCGATGTCGTTGGAAGTGACCTGCGCCCCGGTAAACGATTGCGGCAATACACGGGCATCGTTCGCCAGCAGGATCGGCAACTTGGGCAGCAAGGTGCCGTAGCGAAACTCGGTCCGGCCCAGGCGCATCTTCGCCGTGGGGCCGAAGCTGCTCCAGGCGTCGGCCGCGCCGTCGCCGTCGGACGGAATCATGCCGCTGCCGACGTGGCGCCCCGCTCCGCTGTCCAGGGTGATGCCGAGCAATGCCTGGGCATCGAGCCCGAAACCCAGCGTGCCCTGGGTAAACCCCGACTCATAGCGCAAGACGAACCCCTGGGCCGATTCTTCGGTTTTCGAAGGATCGGCTGCGCCATCGCGATTGTCGCTGTTGAAGTACAGGGTGCGCATGGAGAGGCTGGCCTTGCTGTCCTCGAGAAAACCATGGGCTGCGGAATCGGCTGCCTGTGCGCACACCGAACTGGTTGCCAGCAGGACGGCGGTGGGAATGGCGCGTTTGAACATAGGGTGCTCCTGGGTGTTTCTTATCGTTATTTGAAGGTTTCACCGCCAGACAGGGCCCGATTACCGCCCACGCAACCGCGCTCACCACGAGGGCGACAACAGGCGCGCCCGATGAGTGATGGGAGTCGTTCGTGGTGAGGGTTTACTGACTGGTTCGTGAAACTCTTAAAACATTTCGCACGGCTATTATCAAATGCAGTGAAAGTAGTTTTCGTGGAGGGATACGCCTTGTCGCGCAGGGGTATGCACGATCACTGTTTTTGCATATCGGTGCGGCGGATTTTCACCATACTGACTTCATCGGCAGTGTTGCCTGGCTGCCCGTGAGTCCCTCAAGGAGCAATAGCCATGAACGATCGGATAGAGCTGTTCGGCGCCAATACCGGCAACAGCCTGCGGGCCGCGATCGCCCTGGAAGAATCCGGCATCGCCTACACAGCACGCAGGCTCGACCTGTATGCACAGGAGCATCGCGGGCCGGCCTACCTGGCATTAAACCCGGCCGGGAAAGTCCCGACCCTGGTCGATCACGGGACCACGCCGAGCCTGGTCATCAACCAGTCCAACGCGATCATCCAGTACGCCGACTCCATGGCACCCGGAAGGCTGGCACCGGCGCAACCCGGACCTGAGCGCACCCGGGTGATTGATCGCTATTTCTTTTTCGTGACCGACGTCATCGCACCCAGCCATGCCGCCTTTTTTCTGCACAAGGCGGGGCAGGACAAGGCGGCGGCGACCATCGATCTGCGGGTGATCGAGCAACTGACCTATGCGGAAAGTTTTTTGACGGGCGAATTCATGGCCGGGGCGCAGTTCACCATGGCCGACATCTCCGCGTTCACCATCGCCAGGGCGTTCCGTGACCGGCTGGAGTGGAAGCTGCTTCCCCAGCTCTCGCGCTGGTTCGACAGCGTCGAAGCCAGGCCGGCGGTGCAACGCGGCCTGAATGTGTTCAAGGATGCCTGAACGGCAACCCCGGGCCACACGCAAATCCTGTAGGAGCCGGCTTGCCGGCGATGGATTCAAGTGCGCCGCGTTTATCCTGCTTACACGCGTTATCGTTAACGACCATCGTCGGAACGCCGCCCGGAGCAGGCTCGCTCCTACCGAGATCAATCGGTGTAGCCGAACTTCACCCCATGGCTTTGCTGCGCCTGGCTGCGCGTAGCGAGGCAGTAATACAGCGGGCATGTCACCACCAGCCCGACCAGCCACGACAGGTCCGCGCCGTCTACCAGATTGGCGTACGGCCCGACGTACAGCGACGTGTTGGCGAACGGCAGCTGCATGATGATGCCGATGAAGTAGGCAATGATCGCGTGCAGGTTGAAGCGCCCGTAGATGCCGCCGTCAGCGCGGAAGATCGAAGCGATGTCGTAGCGACGACGCTTGATCAGGTAGAAGTCGATCAGGTTGATCGAGGCCCACGGCACCAACACCAGCAACAGCGCGAGGATCAGGCCGATGAACTGCGAAATGAAATTCGCCGAAGCGCCCAACGCCACCACGCAGCAACCCGCCAGCACGATGCTCGACAACAGCACACGCACCTTGATGCTCGGCGTCCACTGGCTGGCGAAAGTCTGGATCGAGGTGATGATCGACAGCACCGCGCCATACAGATTCAAGGCGTTGTGGCTGATGATGTTGAGCAGGAACAGCACCATCAGGATCGGCCCCAGCCAACCGGTGGACTGCTTGACCGCCGCCATCGCCTCGGTGCCTTCCGGCGTCGCCAGTACCGCTACGGCGCCGAAGGTGAACGACAGGATGGTGCCCAGGGTTGCCCCCAGATACGTGGCCCAGAATGGCTTGGCGATCCCAATATCCGCCGGCAGGTAGCGCGAGTAGTCCGACACATACGGCGAGAAGCTGATCTGCCAGATGATGCCCAGGGACACCGTGGCCAGCCAGCCCGACAGGTTGAAACCGCCGCGGGTGAAAAAGTCTGCCGGCAGGTCATGGGCAAAGATATAGAGGAAACCCGCGAGCAAGGCACTGCCCATCACCCAGGTGCCAATGCGGTTGAGAGTATGAATGAAGCGGTAGCCGATCACCCCGATGGCGGTGGCGCTGAGGGCACCGATGAGAATGCTGGCCGGTACCGGCACCGACGGCACAATGCCGACAATCGATTTGCCGGCCAGCACGATGTTGGAAATGAAGAAGCCGATGTAGATCAACGCGGCGAAGAACACGATCAGCAGCGCGCCGTAGCGGCCGAACTGGCCACGGCTCTGCACCATCTGCGGAATACCCATGCACGGCCCCTGGGCCGACGCGAGGGCAATCACCACCCCACCGACCATGTGCCCGAGCGCAATCGCCAGCAGGCCCCAGAACAGATTCAGGTGGAACACCTGGACCACCATGGCGCCAGTGACGATGGGCAGTGGCGCGATGTTGGTGCTGAACCACAGGGTGAATAGATCGCGGGCCTTCCCGTGGCGCTCTGCGAGTGGAACGTAGTCGACCGTGTGATTCTCGATCAACGGATCTTGCCGGGACATCTGGGACATGTGCATGAACTCGAGTTTGTCTGTTCTTATCTTTGTATGAAGCCAAACCGGGGGGACTCTTTGGTCGCCCCTCAGATGCCGACCATATTATGGTATTCCAAACTTTAAACAAGACTGATCCGGTCTTTGAACAAGCATCTGAGCCGCTATCCTGCCCGGATCCCGCCAGCGCTGGCTAGCTTAAAGCCCCGTAAACATTGACCTTCCGACGAAAACACGACGTTTATCGGTTCACCTAAAAACACCTTGCAATAGATGTATTACGGTATACCATCAGACCTACAAACACATAAGAACCGCGTCACACCACCCGAGGACCGTCCAATGATCGATGCCGCCATCTACAAACAAGTCATGGGCTCGTTCCCGTCCGGAGTGACCGTGATCACGACCCTCGATGACGACGGGCAAATCGTCGGCCTGACCGCCAGCGCCTTCAGCTCGCTGTCGATGGACCCGGCCCTGGTGCTGTTCTGCCCCAACTACAGTTCCGACTCCTACCCGGTGTTGATCAAGAACAAGCGTTTTGCCATCCACGTGCTGTCCGGCGGCCAGCAAACCGAAGCCTATGCCTTCGCACGCAAAGGCAAGGACAAGGCGCAAGGGATCGAGTGGACGCTCAGCGAGTTGGGCAACCCGATTCTGGCCAACGCCACGGCGGTCATCGAATGTGAACTGTGGCGCGAATATGAAGGCGGCGACCACGCCATCATGGTCGGCGCGGTGAAAAACCTGATCGTGCCCCACCAGAGCAGCGGGCCACTGGTGTATTGCCACGGCAAGATGGGTGCCCTGCCCGTTCCAGCCTGATTTGCCATTGTAGTTGCGATCATTCGGTATTATGGTATACCAACAATCATCAATGCCCTGCGCCGACGGGCCAATAACAATAGTTCCGAGGTAAGCGTCATGAAGTTTTCCCTGTTCGTACACATGGAACGTTGGGACGAAAGCGTCAGCCACCGTCAGTTGTTCGAAGACCTGACCGAACTGACCCTGATGGCCGAAGCCGGTGGTTTCAGCACCGTTTGGATCGGCGAACACCACGCCATGGAATACACCATCTCGCCAAGCCCGATGCCGCTGCTGGCTTACCTGGCGGGCAAGACCACCACCATTCACCTGGGCGCCGGCACCATCATCGCGCCGTTCTGGCATCCGCTGCGGGTGGCCGGTGAATGCGCGTTGCTCGACGTGATCAGCAATGGGCGCATGGAAGTCGGATTGGCCCGTGGTGCCTACCAGGTCGAATTCGACCGCATGGCCGGCGGCATGCCGGCCTCCTCCGGCGGCCAGGCGCTGCGGGAAATGGTCCCGGTGGTGCGCGCCTTGTGGAACGGCGACTACGCCCATGACGGCGACATCTGGAAATTCCCGACGTCCACCAGCGTGCCCAAACCGATCCAGAAACCGAACCCGCCGATGTGGATCGCCGCCCGCGACCCGGACTCACACAACTTCGCCGTGGCCAACGGCTGCAACGTGATGGTCACGCCGCTGATGAAAGGCGACGAAGAGGTCCTCGACCTGAAGAACAAGTTCCAGGCCGCCCTGGACAACAACCCTGGCGTGCCGCGCCCGCAACTGATGGTGCTGCGTCACACCCACGTGCACACCGCCGACGATCCGCAGGGCTGGGAAGTCGGGGCCAAGGCGATCTCGAAGTTCTACCGCACCTTCGATGCCTGGTTCGGCAACAAGACCACCCCGGTCAACGGCTTCCTCGCGCCAAGCCCGGAAGAGAAATTCGCCGGCCGCCCCGAGTTCGAGCTGGAAAGCCTGCACCGGACCGCCATGATCGGCACCCCGGAAGAAATCATTCCGCGCATCAAGTACTACCAGGAACTGGGGGTCGACGAATTCAGCTTCTGGTGCGATAACAGCCTGCCCCATGCGGAAAAGAAAAAATCCCTGGAGCTGTTCATCAAGCATGTGGTGCCAGCGTTCCGGTAGACATTTGTCCCCTGTAGGAGCGAGCTCGCTCGCGATGGACGCCAACGATAACGCGCGCCATCTGAATGACTGCGTTGCCCCGAAGTTTTTCGCGAGCAAGCTCGCTCCTACAGGTGTCATTTGTTCTGTGGGAGCAGGCGTTCCCACAAGGGTCGATTCCAATGATGACTGGTCGTCTCCCATCACTCACCCTTCCTTCCGGCGCCGCGCGGGCTTACCTGCGCGGTGAATCGTGCGCTTCACACCTGCATTTCAAGCGCCTGCGCGCCAGCGTTGCGGCCAAGCAGAACGGCTTCTGGCAAATAGTTCACTGAGCCCACCCGAACAGCCAATCACGCACTCCGCGTCTCGCCATGGCCTGGCGCGTACGGTGCATCGTGTTTCGCCTTGATCAGGTTTGCCCAATGAACAATAACAACGCGCTGTTGATCATCGACATGCAGCAGGAGGACGGTTTTGTCCTCGACAACCTCGACACCGTCGTCGCCAATACCGCCGCCCTGCTCGATACCGCACGCAGCCAGCGGATCCCTGTCATCTATACCCGCCACATCAATCAGGCCGACGGCAGTGACCTGCCCCACGGCGAACCGCTGGCCGCCGACGGTGGCCCCGGCAGTTACCGCGCCGGCACCCGCCAAGTGGAAATCATCGAATCGCTGGCGCCGCAGCCCGGTGAACTGATCATCGACAAGGGCCGCTACAGTGCCTTTCACCGCACCGACCTCGACGCCCAACTCAAGGCTCTGGAAGTCGACACGCTGATCGTCTGCGGCGTGCTCACCGACGTCTGCGTGCTGACCAGCGTATTCGACGCCTTCGCCCTCGGTTATCGCGTGCGCCTGGTCGGCGATGCCTGCACCACGACCACCCAGGCCGGGCATTACTCGGCCCTGTTGATCATGGCCAACTGGGTCTACGCGCTGGAAATCCTCACCACCACCGAGTGCCGGCGCGCCCTGCAACAACTCGAGTACGTCAGCCTGATCCCCGAGCATCCGGACCTGTTTGCCCACCAGCCCCACGAGCTGCAAAGCACCATCGCCCGTCTGCAATCCCGTCTCGTCCGGACTCAGGAGTGATCGCCATGCAAGTCGAAAAAAGAAGCATCGATTTCATCCCCGAGAGCGAACGCCACGGCAAGCCGGGTTCGCTGTTCTATATCTGGTTCGGCGCCAACATGAACATCACCACCATCGCCTCCGGCGTGTTGCCGGTGGTGATGGGGCTCAACCTGTTCTGGAGTGCGCTGGCGATCGTCATCGGCTCAATGCTGGGGGCGATTTTCATGGCCTCCCACTCGGCCCAGGGACCGAAGCTGGGCATTCCGCAAATGATCCAGAGCCGCGCGCAATTCGGCGTGCTGGGGGCGGTGTTGCCGCTGCTGTTCGTGATGCTGATCTACCTGGGCTTCTTCGTCAGCAACACCTTGCTTGCGGCCCAGGCACTGGAATCGGTCAGCCCGTTGCCGATGTCCGGCAATATCTACCTGATCGGCGCGTTGTGCTTTGTCGTCGCACTCTATGGCTATCGCTTGATTCACCGCTTGCAGAAGCTGCTGTCGATCCTGTCGCTGGTGGTGTTCGTGGCAGCCACGGCGCTCGCCTTGCAGTTGCCGATCGCGGCCGAACAATGGCTGCCCACCGGTTTCTCGCTGTCGAAGTTCCTGGTGGCGGTGAGCATCGCCGTGACCTGGCAACTGTCCTACGCGCCTTACGTCGCCGACTACTCGCGCTACCTGCCGAGCAACACCCCGACTGCGCAGGTGTTCTGGTACAGCTACGCCGGCACGGTCAGCGGCGGTGCGTGGATGATGATTCTCGGGGCGATCCTGAGCGTCGGCATCGGCGACTTTTCCAGCAACGTCGGCGGGCATGTCGCCGGTCTGTTCGGCACTGGCGCGGTGCTGCTGTTCGCCTTCATCGTCTACGGCCAGGTGTCGATCAACGTGTTCAACCTGTACGGCGCGTTCATGTCGACCATCACCGTGATCGAGCCGTTTGCCCGATTGAAGGTGACGCCACGGGTGCGCGGTGTGTTCATGCTGTTGATCAGCCTGGTGGCCACGGCCCTGTGCACCATCAGTCAGGACGACTTCATCAGCTTCTTCCTCAACTTCATCTTCTTCATGAGCTACTTCCTGATCCCGTGGACGGCGATCAACCTGGTGGACTACTACTGCCTGCGCAAAGGCCAGTACCGGATTGACGACATCTTCGACCTGAACGGCGTCTACGGGCGCATCAACTGGATCGCCTGCGGCAGTTTCGTGCTCGCGATCGCCCTGGAAATTCCGTTCATGAACACCACGCTATACGTCGGCCCGGTGGCCACTGCGCTGGACGGGGTGGACCTGGCGTGGGTGGTCGGGTTGCTGGTGCCGGGGTTGAGTTATTACTGGCTGATGAAGCTAGGCAAGCGGGCACTGGTAACAGAGCCCGCCTAACGAAGAACTCCTGTAATTGGATGGACTCGCCCAAGCCGAGGCGTCAATGCGCCACGGTGGCAGTCTAAACAGCCAACGACAGCGAGGGCGAGTCCATGAAAAATCATAGTTCGTTTGATCAATCCGTGTCTTCTTCCGATTTGTCGGCCTGCACAACCTTGGCGGTCGACCTGGCCAAACAGGTCTTTCAGGTCGCCGGTGAAAATATCCTCGGCCAGCTGCTCTACGAGCAGCGGATCAAGTCGCGCGAGGCGTTTTA
>NZ_RWIR01000037.1 GCF_009764265.1 Pseudomonas sp. PB101 | reverse complement strand
GACCATCACCCGCGTGGCGACGATAAGTCTGGTCATTCTGTAGAAGCACCCAGACGATTCGCAGGTTGCGGTTGGCTAGCCTGATCGCAGCCTCCTTGCGGCCCAACCGGCTCATCCAGTGCAACAAGCGGCGGTCATCGGGTTGCTGGGAATCAGGTCGTAGTTGTTGCAGCACCGCATGGGCGCCCTGGATCATCAGGCTGCGTAAATAAGCATCACCTCGCTTGGTCATGTCCCCCAACCGGACCGTCTCCCCGCTGCTGTGCTGGTCAGGCACCATGCCAAAGTACGCGGCAAACTTGCGGGCATTGGGAAATCGCTCAGGCTTGGTTTCCTTGGCCACCAGTGCCGTGGCTGTGACCGGGCCGATGCCGCGCACAGTCATTAGCCGCTTCGCCGTCATGTCAGCGTTGGCGGCCACTTCCAGGCGTCCCGTCAGTACGCTGATGCGCTCGCCCAAATGGCGCCACTCGGCCAACAGTTCGTCGATCAGTTCACGCAGCAGGCCCGGCACCGGCTGTGTAGCATCTTCCAGCACCCGCGGGATTTTCTGGCTGATCGCAACATCGCCCTGTGCCAAGGCTATGCCGTGCTCAAGCAGCAGGCCGCGCATCTGATTACTGAGGGCCGTGCGTCGACGCACATAGCCCTGGCGGGCGCGATGCAACGCCTGCATTGCCAGCGCCGCAACGCTTTTGACCGGTACTGCGCAGATTTTTTCATCGCGATTAGCCCGCAGAATCGCCAGCGCATCGTTGCGATCATTTTTAGGCCCGCTGCGATGTGTGGCCACCAAACCGGCTGGAAGAATCCGCACCGGATTGCCTTGGTCTTGCAGCTGCCGGGCCCAGGCCTGGGCACCCGGACCGGTCTCCATCAAAACCACGACATGCGGTGGCAACTGTCGGAGAAACTCATAAAACGCCTCGCGCGACTTGATCCGCTGCTCGTAGAGCAGCTGGCCGAGGATATTTTCACCGGCGACCTGAAAGACCTGTTTGGCCAGGTCGACCGCCAAGGTTGTGCAGGCCGACAAATCGGAAG
>NZ_RWIR01000036.1 GCF_009764265.1 Pseudomonas sp. PB101 | reverse complement strand
CCGGTACGCGGTCCCTTGTAGGAGCCGGCTTGCTGGCGATGGTCGTCAACGATAACGCCTGTAACCAGGATAAAACGCGGCGCACCCGAGCCCATCGCCGGCAAGCCGGCTCCCACAGGGATTGCGTTATCGGTGAGTCCCGGGATTGACGCGGTCCCACAGGGATTGTGTGTTTCCCGGGAATGCCTGCGGAGCCTTTTTTTTGCACGATCAGCAATGACTTCTATAGTTGAACTGAACACGAATCCGCTGCGGAGACGCCATGGAAGACATTTTCGTCGTGAAGCGTTGCAACAAGATCATCATCCATGGCCGTCGCGAGGGTGAAAGTGACCACCTGCCACCGGATGCCGCGGTCTGGTATCGCATTTCCGATACCCGCACCGAAGGGTACATCGGAGACGGCTTCGACACTGAAGAAGACGCCCAGCGAGTTTGCGAACAGTTGAACGCCAAATCACAAGTGACAGCCCGACAAAGTTGACGGGATGCCAGCATTTTTTAACGGGTCTATACTGGAAAGGCTGAAGGATCAGCGACCCCAACGGCAGAAAGCTCGCTCCTGGCGGGCTTTTTGCTGCCACAACCAGGTTTCTTGAACGGAGGTGTCTCCCATGTCCGAAAAAGAGTCCATCACCACCCTGCTCACCTTGCTGGATTCCCGTCAGGCCCGCCTGGCAGCAGCCTGCAAGGAAATCGCCGACTGGGTCGATCATCAAGGCGGACACCCCACCGCCCTCAGAATTCGTGATCGCCTGAACGACATCGAGAAGGACACACCGCTGATCCGACACACGCTGTCGTCTCTGCAACCTGTCGACCGGCCTCTACCCCGGTTCAGATGATCCGCCACGGACTTGCAGTGCGAGGATATGCCTGATCGGCCGCATGAGCGGTGACGTCGACGTCTCCGTGTGCGCTCCTGCCTGAGTGACTTTCACCTGTTTGCACGACCCGGCCCGGTGCCGGGATTTTTTGTTGCCCAAAACCAATCGAACGTCACCGCTCGCGTGGGGTCAACCGCTCACACGTCGCGAGGAGACGTTCCAATGGTCACTCATTACAAAGTCAGCGGGCACCTGGCCTGCGGTCACAACGGCAACAACCTGGTATCGACCCGCGAACTCAATCGCGTGAAATGCAGAAGCTGCCGAAACACCGACGCCTACAAAGAGGCTCGCAAGGCCGAACGCAACGCCACCCGTCGCGCAGCACGCAAGGCCAAAGCCGTGCATACCGCCATCAACTGGCGTTCAGCCTGGACCGAGCGACTGACCGCGATGGCCGGTTTGCAACGCCTGCCTCGCGGGTTTGCCGGCCAACCCTTCGTCTAGCATCAGGCTGAAAGAGATTTTCGTAATCCATGGGCCCTTGTCTTGCGCGAGGGCTCGAACGGAGCGGAAAACCATGAACGCAAAAGCCTTCATCGTCATTGCCTGCTTGAGCCCGGCCTGGGCATTTGCACAGGGCTGCGACGTTGTCACCCGCTCCCAGAGCGACTCGGTCCCGGCGATCGACACCCACTCCTGTTATGAGTACCAGGGCATGCCCGGGGATTCGATCAACTGGTCTTGCAGCAACGAAAGCAAGGACATGCTCAGCACCAGCAAAAACAATGTCGGACATTGCGCCGATCACTATCGGGCCACTTGCCTTGGCACCTTGACGCAAGAAGCCCTGGCCAACCCACGATCCATCAGCAAAGACAAAAACAGCAAATCGATCAACATCCCCGACAACGCCCAAATCATCACGTACCACTACGATACCGAACACCTGGCTCAAGCCAGGATCGATTGTGAAACCGGCGGTGGTCGCTGGAACGCCAGATAGCGGCCGGGTCTTTACGGCGGACCGGGGTCCTTGCGCACCGGCTGCATGATCTCGCGCAGGGACATACGCTTGAACGCCTCGACCAGTGCTCGCCCTTCCTGCGGTGCACAAGTGACTGCCAGGCGCATGGTCGCCTCCCCCAGGTGCCAGATCAAAAACGCCGACTCCTGAACCTGTCGCTCATCGAGGTCGGGATACACGCGAAACATCGCCCGGGCCAGCAACACCCCCGCCACCCGGCTCTCGCCCAATTCCAACTGCAACAACT
Source organism: Pseudomonas sp. PB101 (assembly GCF_009764265.1). Taxonomy (GTDB): domain Bacteria; phylum Pseudomonadota; class Gammaproteobacteria; order Pseudomonadales; family Pseudomonadaceae; genus Aquipseudomonas. The sequence goes on along the minus strand of NZ_RWIR01000036.1, from coordinate 30,327 downwards.
GCTTGTCGGCCTGCATGGCCGACCAGATGTCACGCATCACCGGAGTCGCCATGACGATCTCGTAATATAGATCGAGCAACTGCGAATAGGCCGCCTGCAAGCCTTGGGCGTCCTCGACAGCCTCCATCGCCTCAGTGATGCAACGACGGCTCTCGGCGTTGTAGCGTTCGGCCAGGGTATGGATGACGGAACTCTTGTCGGGAAAATACTGATAAAGGGAACCGATCGAGATCTCTGAGCGCTCGGCGATTTCACTCATCTTCAGTTGATCGCTGCCCTTGTCCGCAATCAATCGAGTCGCCGCGGCCAGAATCCGCTCCTGGCGTTCGCGACTGCGCTGTTGCGTGGGATTGCGTCGAACAGCGACTGCAGCAGGCTGCTCGGAGGCTTCAGGGGTCTTTTTGCGCACGAGTGAGTTCCCGGTCGATAACGTGACATGTACTCACCTTAGCATTGCCAATTCCCATACCCAACAACAGGTGCCGCACGTCGGGCCGTTCGATCTGATGGCTTGACGGATAAACATGAGGATCTATCATCTTTTAAACGTGAGCATCACTCACATTAACCGTTGGAGATGAACGCCATGCAAACCGCTCAACCAATCACACTGGTCCTCGGCGCCACCGGCAAGACCGGACGGCGAATCACCCAACGACTGGAAGCGGCCGGCCTGCCCGTTCGCCACGGTTCCCGCGATGCGAATCCCCCCTTCGACTGGCAGGATCGATCAACCTGGGATGCCGTCATGCAGGATGTACATGCGGTCTACATTTCCTTCCAGCCCGATCTCGCCGTGCCCGGCGCCCTTGAAAGCATCCAGGCGTTCACCGACCTGGCGGTGAAAAACGGAGTCCGCAAACTGGTGCTGTTATCCGGTCGCGGCGAAATCGAAGCGCAGCAGGCTGAGCAAGTAGTACAGGACAGCGGGATCGACTGGACGATTCTGCGGGCCAGCTGGTTTTGCCAGAACTTCAGCGAGGCGCACTTTCTCGAGCCCATCGTGCAAGGCGAACTCGCACTCCCCGTCGGCGATGTCGCCGAGCCCTTTGTCGATGCAGAGGACATCGCCGAGTGTGCCGTCGCGGCCCTGACCCATCCCGGCCACACCCGCCAGCTCTATGAGTTGACCGGCCCCCGCGCACTGACTTTTACCCAAGCCGTGACCGAGATCGCCCGTGCGACCCACCGCACTATCGAGTTCGTGGCCGTGCCCGCGGATGCCTATCGACAGGCACTGGAACAGGAACACCTTCCCCCGGAGCTGATCGATTTGGTGCTGTACCTTTTCACCACGGTGCTCGACGGCCGCAACACAGCCGTGACCGATGGCGTCCAGCGGGCATTGGGACGGCCGGCGTGCGACTTCAGCGACTACGTGCAGCGCACCGCGGCTACGGGCACCTGGGGAAATGAGCGTGCGACGTAACGCATTGGCGGGAACAGGCTTCGTCAGCCAGGGTCTCTGCGTATCGAACTACGGCGCCTTAATTGGCAGGAGCCAGATCAGGCAGACCCGGCGCGCTAGAACCACCCACCGCGATCATCTTCCAGTGCCTGGCGACACTGCTTGAGTTGGGCGTTGTAAATCTCCGACTGCTTCTGCACTTTCTGGGCAACCTGCATCAGCCACGGTTTGGCGCGATAGGAACTGCGGCTATAGCCCCCACGCCCCTCGTGATACGCCAGGTACTGATTGTAGGTATCCCACTTGGAGATTCCGAGCTGACGCTGGGTGCCCGTGGTGTACCACCCGATAAACATGATCGCGTCGTCGAAACTGTCACGCGAACCCCCGTTGCCGGTATCGCCCTTGTATTCGCCCCACACCGGATCCTGCGCCTGCGCATAACCGTACGCGGAGCTGACTCGCCCCCAGGGGATCACCCAGAGCAGGTAGTCACGTGGCGGCAAAGCGTCAGCCACGAAACTGCTTTCCTGCTTCATGATCGCCATGGCCACGTGCAGTGGTGTCCCGAATTCACTCTGCATCTTGAGCGACTCCTCGTACCAGTCGGGATACTCAAGGTAAATACTGCAGAGGTTGCCTTGATCTTTGGGTGGTGCAGTCGTGCAACCTGTCAAAAACGCAAACAACAAAGCCAACAGCAAAACCTGTCCCTGTTTCATTCATCACTCTCAAAAGTAAGGGCACCAGTGCCCTCCGCTGACGGCAAGAAGCCTGAGTCATGCAAGTGCATGCAAACACCTCAGAAGACTTCCAGCTTGATCGCGTCACCCTCAGAGCATTTTCTCCAGGCCGATCTTGTCACTGAGCCAGGCCTTGAAGCTGCGCCATTTGCCACCGGGCTCCTTGCGCAAGACGTGCTGGCGACCGTCGTCCTCGGTGAACCAGACGACCTCGCCGTTTTCCAGCCGGGCCTGGTAACTCATCGCCGGCGCCATGCCCTCAAGCGCCAGTTGGCGCACGTAACCGGCCAGTTCGGGACTGTCGACCAGCACCCCGACTTCAGTGTTCCAGAACACTGAACGCGGGTCGAAATTGAACGAACCGATGAACACTTTCTGTTTGTCCAGGATCATGGCCTTGGTGTGCAGGCTGGAGTCCGAGCCACCACTCAAGCCAAACGAAGAGCTACGACCGGGGTCGTCCGGCTGGCGCCGAAGCTCATAGAGTTTCACGCCATGTTCGAGCAGCTCCTTGCGATACGGTGCATAGCCACCATGCACCGCCGGCACATCGGTCGCTTCCAGTGAGTTGGTCAGCAGGCGCACATCAACGCCGGCATCGGCACGCCCCAGCAGATAATCCATGCCCGGCTTTTGCGGGACGAAATAGGCCGAGATCATGATCAACTCGTTATTGACTCCATCGAGTTCAGGCCGCAGTTGCGTGGCCATCAATAACGCCCGTGCCGGTTCGCCGTCCGCCAGGACCTTGCTCGGAGCGTCCCACATTGCCTTGTTATGGGCCCAGATCAGTTGCTTGCGCCAGGTCGCCAACTGCGGGTGAGTCCGGTAGGTCATGAGATGGTTGTACAACGCCGGGTTCTCGATACGTGAGGCCTCGAGCGACTGCTCCAGGCGCTGACGGCTCTCGAGCAAATCCTGTGCTGTCGGCTTGTTCAGCAGGAAGTCGCTGATCGACTGGCTCAAGGCGCTGTTCCAGTACTGATCGAAGCTATGCCCCAACTGCTCGGCGACCGGGCCGATGCACAGCAGGTCCATGTCGGTGAAGTTGAGATCGGGCTTGGCGTCGAAATATTCATCCCCCAGGTTGCGTCCACCGACGATCGCTGCACTGTTGTCGGCCAGCCAGAGTTTGTTGTGCATGCGTCGGTGTTGTTGGGAAAGATCAAGCAGACGGCCCATGGTCCGGGTGACCACGGTGCTGCGCCCCAGATGCAAAGGGTTGAAGACGCGGATATGGATGTTCCTGTGCACCGCCAGGGTCGCGATGACCTGTTCCTGGCCGTCGCTGGCCGTGTCATCGAGCAAGATGCGGACCCGTACGCCGCGATCGGCTGCCAGCAGCAATTCACGCACCAGCGCCCGGGTGCTCAGGCCGTTATGCACGATGTAGTACTGCAGATCGACGGTTTTCTGTGCGTTGCGGATCAACTCGGCGCGCGCCTTGAAGGCTTCACTGCTGTTGGGCAGCAAGCGAAACCCCGAGCGCCCTTCATGCGCGGCGGCCTGAACCTGGATCGAGCGCCCGAAAGCCGATTCGCTGGCGGGTATCGCCTCGCTGATTTCGTGGGGCAAGCGCGGGGTGGCGCAGCCGACCAGCAGCAGCGCGAGCAACATGGTGCAGAGGAACCGGGACATGGGCTGGTCCTCAAGCTCGACGGGTGTAGTGTTGAACTCGGCATACTGGCTGCCGAGAACATGCAGCCCCCGGTAATCTGCACGGCTTAATCCAGTAAAGCCCGTTTCCGGCAGCCTGTCGAAATTTCCAGGGTAGCGACTGGCCGCTATTCACTGTGCAGCGCCGCCACCGGATGCAGGCGGGCCGCCCGCAGTGCCGGAGCCAGGCCGGCGAGAATGCCGAGCACCGCCGCCAGCAGCAGCGCCAGCAGCAAAAACAGCGGCTGCAGCGCCAGGGGCAGGCTCGGCATGGCCAGGTGCAGTAGCCCGAGCAGGAGGCCCATCAACAGCAGACCCAACAGGCCACCGGCCAGGGACAGCAGCGTCGCTTCGGCGAGAAACAGCCCGAGCACCTGCCGCGGACTGGCACCGATCGCCCGCAACAGGCCGATTTCCGCGGTGCGCTCGCCCACAGTGGTGGTCATGATGGTGAGAATGCCGACGGCGCCGACCAACAGGGAAATGCCCCCCAGGGCACCGATGGCCAGGCTCAGGGTGCCGAGAACGCGGTTGAAGCTGCGCAGCATGTCGTCCTGAGTGGTCAGGCTGAAGTCCTCCACGCCGTGCCGTTCGCTGAGCACCTGGCGAATCTGCCGACTCAACGTCCGCGAAGTGGTGCCGGCGCCGAACACCACATGGACTTTGACCACTCCGGTGCGGTTGAACAGGCTTTCGGCCCAATCCACCGGGATGTAGGCAATATCGTCGAGGTTGAAGCCGAGCAACTGGCCCTTCTGCGCCATCACGCCGATCACCCGGAAACGCACGCCGCCGACACGGATCAGTTCGCCCAGCGGATTGCGTGCACCGAACAGTTCGACACGCAACTGATGGCCGAGCACCACATAGGGCGGCGAACGACCGTCACGGGCCGCGGGCAGGAACTCGCCCAGGCTCAGCTGCATGCGCCAGGCCTGCGCCATCTGATGGCCGCCACCGACAATGTCGCTGCGCCGGCTCAGTTGACCGAACTGGATATCCCCGCTGCCCTGAATGATCGGCACCGCCGCCTCGACATGCGGCAAGCGCCGCAGGGCGTCGGTATCACTGATGGTCAGTGGCCGTACGCTGCCGAGCAGACCGCCGAGGCCGCTGGTCTGGGTCTTGCCCGGGCGCACGGTGATGATCCGCGTACCGAACTGCGAGAAGTTCTCCAGCACATAGCCGCGCACACCTTCGCCGATGGCCGTGAGCAGCGCCACGGCGGCTATCCCGATCGCTATCCCGAGCAGGGTCAGCAGGCTGCGCAAGGGTCGACAGGTCAGCGCCGAGCTGGTCAGCCGCAAACCATCTTGCCAGCGCATCAGTGCGCTCCCGGCGGGCTTAGCGCCGCCACCGGCTCCAGCGCCGAGGCCCGAGTGGCCGGCAACCAGGCGAACAGCAGCGCCGTGCCGAGTGCCAGCAGCACCGCGCTAATCCGCGCCCACCAGGGTGCATAGAGCGGCAGATCGAACGCCTGGCGCCCCAGCCAGAGCAAGGTTTCGGCCAGCAGCAGCCCCGCCAGCGCCCCCGTCAGGGCGAGCAGCGCCGCCTCGCCGAGGAACAGCAGGCGCATCTGCGCCGCCGTCACACCGATGGCTTTGAGCAGGCCGATTTCGGCGCTGCGCTGGCTCACCGCAATCCAGGTCACGTTCATGATCAGGATACCGGCCACCAGCAAACTGATCGCGGCAATCCCGGCCACCGCCAGGGTCAGCACCGCAAGTATCTCGTCGAAGGCGCTGAGCAGGCTGTCCTGGCTGACCAGGGTGATGTCTTCCTCACCCTCGTGGCGCTCCTTGAGCGTGGCGAGTATCAGCCGCTTGCTACGGTCGAGAAAGCCCGGACCCCGCACCTCGACAAACACCCGCAACAACCCCTCGCGATTGAACAAGGCCTGGGCACTGGCCACCGGGATGATCAACATCTCGGAGAAATCCATCCCCAGGGATTCGCCCCGCTCACCGAGGATGCCGACCACCCGGAAGCGCCGGTCGCCGGCGCGCAGCCATTCACCCAGGGCCGGGCGCGCACCGAACAGCTCGCGCCGGAGTTTGCCGCCGATCACGCAGACGGCCTCGGCCTGCTCAGGGTCCAGCGCCGGCAGGGGCTGGCCCTGGACGACCGTCAGTTGGCGAATGGCGAAGAAGTCCCGCGTGGTACCCAGGGTCAGCACCTCACGATTGCGGTTGCCGACTATCACCTCCATCTGCCCGGCCTGCATCGGCGCGACGCGGCGGATGCCCGGCAACCGGGTGATGGCCTGGACGTCCTGCAAGGTCAACTCGTGCGGTGTCAGGCCGGTGAGCGGCGGTATGCGCCCCGTGGTTTCCTTGCGGCCCGGGAAAACGATGAGGATGTCGCGCCCGAGCAGCGAGAATTCGTTCAGGACGAAGGCCCGCGCCCCCGCGCCGAGGCCGGTGAGCAGATTGACCGCAACCACCCCGATAGCGATGGCCAGCAGCAGCATCAGGCTGCGCGACCGATGCCCGCGCAAGGCGCCGATCCAGAAGCCCAGGGCATCGGCAGCGCGCATCAGACCAGCGCCCGCTGTGGCGCAGCACTGTGGATCCGCCCGTCACGCATGTGTAACTGGCGCTGCGCGCGGGCGCCCAGGCTGGCGTCGTGGGTCACCACTATCAGGGTCAGGCCCTCGCCGTTGAGCTCCTCCAGCAGGCTGAAGACCTCCGCGCCGGCCTGGCTATCGAGATTGCCGGTGGGCTCGTCGGCCAACAACAGCGCCGGTTGCATGACCATCGCCCGGGCGATGGCGACGCGCTGGCGCTGGCCACCGGACAGCTCGGCCGGGCGGTGGGCAATGCGCTCGCCCAGCCCCAGGCGCGCCACCAATTGGCTGCTGCGCTTGCGTCGTTGCGCCGCGCCGATGCCGGCGAGGACCATCGGCAGCTCGATATTTTCCAGCACCGTCAGTCGTGCGATCAGGTGGTAGGACTGGAACACGAAACCTATCAGTTGGCTGCGCATTTGCGCACGCCGCGCCTCGCTCAGCGTCGCCGTGGCCTCGCCCTGCAGCCAGTATTCACCGGCGCTCGGCGCATCGAGCAGACCGAGGATGTTCAACAGGGTCGACTTGCCCGAGCCCGACGGGCCCATCACCGCCATGTAGTCACCGGCGGCGATGTCCAGATCCAGACCGTCCAGCCCCATCACCTGCTGTTCGCCCAACTGGAAGCTGCGGCTGCCGCCGCGCAGGCGGATCATCGCTCAGTCTCCGCGGCATCCACCGGGATCACCGACACGGTGTCCTTGAGTCCTTTCTGATCGAGGCTGGCGACTATACGCGCGTCCTCGTCCAGCCCGGCGAGCACCTCGGTCCAGCGCCAGTTGCTCAAGCCGGTTTGCACCGCCACCTCGCGCAACACCCGGGCGCTCGGGTCATAGCGCAGCACACGCTGCCCCTCCAACAGGGTTTCGGTGGGGATGCGCAAGGCACGTGCGCGCTGCTCCAGGAGGATCTCGACATCGGCGCTATAGCCGGTCAGCAGGGCCAGATCGGCCGGCGGCTGGTCGAAGCGCACCTCGACATCGACGGTGCGCGCCTGCTTCTCCAGCTCACGCACATAGGGTGCGATGCGACTGACGCGGCCGGCGAAATGCTGGCCACGGAAGGCATCCAGGCTGATCCGCACGGCGGTGCCGGGGCGAACCCGGGCAGCGTCCACCTCATCGATCGGCGCCTCGACATACAGGCAGCTGTCGTCGATCAGATCGACCGCCGGCGGCGTGGGAATACCCGGCGGCGAAGGGGTGACGAACTCGCCGAGTTCGCCGTTGATTTCTGCGACTATGCCGGCGAATGGCGCACGCAGGGTCGTCTGCTCCAGCAGTGAACGCTGCAACTGCAGGCTGGCGTCGGCCTCGCGGATCAGCACGGCACTGGCACTGCACATCAGCTTCGCCAGGTGAGCCTTGGTCTCGGCCTGATCGAGGCGATCAGCGGCCACCAACTTGCGGTCGGCCAGTTGGCCCAGGCGATCGAGGTCGCGGCGGTCCAGATGAGCCTGCTGGCAGCGCTGTTCGCGGACACTGCGTTGGGCCTCCAGCCGCGCCTCGGCCTCCTGCAGCCGAGCCTGTTGTTCGTCCTGGCGCAGGCGCATGAGCACCTGACCCGCCTCGACCCGCTGGCCCTCGCCGATCAGCAACTCGGCAACCTGGCCGCCAACATTGAAGGACAGATGCGAACGTCGACAGGACTTCAGCGTACCCGCGCGGGTGTTGGCCACCAGTGTCTCCACCGGCCCTCGCTCAACCTCCAGCAGCCTGACCGGCAACGGCTGTGGGCGACTCAACCAACCGCCCAGTACCACCAGACAGGCCAGCATCGACGAGCCAATCAATAATTTGCGCATGGCCTGTACCTCCTCCCCACTTGGCTTGAGCCTAGGTCAGGAAGGTAAAAGCTCAACGCGAAACGTCATTTATCCGACGCTTTTCAGACGAGCGTCATGGGTGCGTCAGATATCTGGCGTAATGAGATTTATTTCTCTCGCAAAGCCCCTTGGAGCAACGAAAGTTTCGGAGTGTCGAGATGGATGTAGAGACTGACAATGTGCACTAAACGGGAGCCGCCATTGCAGCGGCCCCTTTGCTTTACCCGGCTATTTCGCGCAGAGCGCAAGCCCTCGCTCGATAAGTGGTGTCATCGCCACTTTCGATCCTTTGTTTTCGGGATCATTACGCCAAATTCTATTGACGTCGGTCCAGCCGGACTGCTTCGCATGGCTGCCAGCAGAATCGTTCATTGCATAGGTTACGCCCTGGAACTCGAGCAGGACCGATGACGGACTCACGCAGGAAAGTGTTCCTTCGGAAATGGTCAGAGGCCATTTCTCGCCGTACTCAGACCGGGTAACGGAGATGCCTGGAAACAAGACATGAAACGTAAACCAGTAAATGACTCCGGCGGTGGCTGCGAGTCCTACCAGCTTTGACGTTCTTGAAGGTTTCTTTTTTGTCCCGCACTCGGGGCACGCATTCGCCGACGGTGAAATTTGATGCATGCACTCTTTGGAGGCTGCCAAAGCCATTTGTGTTTCCCTCTCATCCTGAGTTCTGCCAAAACGACAGACATGGTTTTCCTTCCCAAGGTGCCTTCCGGACCATTGGGTTTGAAGCATTTATTGGTTGTGTCGCGACACCGGCTCAGCAAACGCACTGAGCAAATGGTGAATATGGAGTTTATCGCTTTCAGGGAGAGAGCGATACATATCAGGGGCCTGGTGCTTTTGCGTAGATATGTCGCCCAAGGGAATCAAGGCCGACTTCCGAATGCGCGATTTGCGGGCGAATTGCGGCAATAAAAAAAACTAAGGGCCTGCATGAGGTATCTCACGCAAGCCCTTGATATTCATGGTGCCCGAAGCCGGAATCGAACCGGCACGCCCTTACGAGCGGGGGATTTTAAGTCCCATGCGTCTACCAGTTTCGCCATTCGGGCGGTAGCGCGGTGAAGCGTCAGATTTTTGCCAAACCAGGGTCTGGCCGTTCTGACGCTTGTGCAGCAGAGCTGGGAATATATACATCCCGCCCCGGTGAAGCAAGTTTGCAAATAGCCTTTTCAAGTCTAAATCTTGCAGGCTACTGCAAATAAAAAAGCTCCGTAAATCATAGATCTACGGAGCTTGTTTATTAGTGGAGGCCGAGGTCGGAATCGAACCGGCGTAGGCGGATTTGCAATCCACCCACAAAGCTAAGTAGATCAATAGGTTAGCACGCTATGCGTTCCGCAAGCTACTGATTTTCAAGGAGCTGTATCCAGCGGATTTCAAGGGGCGGGTTTTGGGTTGCGGAACCATTTTCCGGTGCTAGTCGGTCTCAACCTCATCAAGATTTTTCTTGGGGCGATGACAGAAAACAGCGAGCTATTGGCAAAGCTTCCCCTTTAGGGGCTGATTGCCCGGATCTCAAGAGTTTTCACGTACGGTTGCAAGGCAATTTCCGACGATTATGCTGAGCTCACCATGGAAGATTCGCGATGCCTGACTCAAACCTGCTCCCTTCCCTACTCTTCAAAATCAATGAAAATTAACTCGCTCTATAAGCCGCCATCATAGAGCTCACGAATTGGGTCGAGAGCGGGGAGCCGCAGATGTCGCCGACAACGTGCGCGGCGCCCTGGATGCGATCGACCGCAACGAGGAATTCATCAAGATGACACTTGCGGCGATGATGACGCCGGAGTGACTGCAATTGGCCAATAATCAAAAGGCCCAACAGACTTAGGGTAAGGCTGAATGGGAAATCTTGTTGAGCTGTTGACCTAGCTAAAACTCTAGACGGCAAACATCACGATGCGATCTTCAGCGCGCCGTGATGAAGCGTTATACGTAAGAAATCAATTGGTTAAGTCGCATCGAATCGCATCAAAACACTTTAAAAAACGCCGTTCGGTATCAGAAATCATCCTATCGAATGCACTCAAGCTGCTTGCCTTTGCGCCAGAAGATGGGTTCTGATGGTCGATCTGATATCAAAGGAGCATCACAATGGCGGTCGATCGGATCTATGCGTTCTATAACAACAAGGGAGGCGTTGGCAAAACGACACTGTGCCAAAATGCGGCAAGTCTGTATGCCGAAAAAAATCCGACCAAGCTGACACTCGTGATTGACCTCTGCCCCCAAGCAAACATTTCCCAATTTTTCCTCGGCGGCGCCTATGCAGGGTACAACGCTAACCAAAAGCTTCAATCATCAGCAACACGCCGAAACGTCGTAGGTTTTATGGACTGGCTGATAAAGGGGAACTCTGGTTTCACCAGCCTCCCTACGAGCCTCAGCTACATGACTCAAGTTTCCCAGTACAATGACCGCATTACCGACAATCTTTTTTTGATTGCCGGCGATTCATTTCTCGAGTCACAAACCGTAGCCTTGAATTATCAGACCATGAACCCAGGCAATGTAAATGCCTGGAAAGAATATGCTACAGCGATCAGACGTCTATGTGCATTGGAGCTTCAAAAGTCAACTTACGAGGACATGACGGTCTTCGTCGACTGCAATCCTAGCTTTTCCATATACACGCAAATGGCATTAGTTTCGTCTGATTACTTGGTAGTACCGATGATGGCCGACTTTAGTTCCCTTGAAGGGGTTAAAGGCATCTTGATGTTGCTGTACGGAAAATATCCTTCTGCTGCCGCAAAAAATTATGCATCAAACACCATCACATTCCACAACCAAATTCAAAAATTCGACTTAGAACTCCCAAAAATTTACGAACTGGTTTTCAATAATTACACGACAAACTCTGGAGTCGCGACGGCGTACAACTCGATTCGCTCCGATTTATTAGAGTACGCATGGGATCAATACCAAAACGATCCAGATATTTTTGTAGATGTCGGTGAAGTCCTAGAATCAAAAAAAGACTGGGAAGAAGTTTACGTATCCAACATCAAAGACTTCCATACAGCGGGAAAAGTATCAGCAAGCCTTGGCATTCCGCTTCACCGCCTCCCCAAGCAAAACAAATATGACATGCCATATGGAGACCCCGTAAAAGTTCCACGCTCCAATTACGAAGAATCGTTGGTCAACGTTGTGGATTTCGTTGACAAGCTATAAGTAATCATTCGCCCCCTACCTCTCCATCCGAAAAAAACAACCCTACACCGAGAAACAAGGTAGCAGGGTTGTCTTTCTAATTTTGCCTAACCTATTAGCTGCGGAATTTAGTTGCGCCCCCGCCACTTAATAAAAAACAAACCACACAAGGCAACGAATTTCACCACCAAGCTTAATATCTATCATTACATATTACGAAGAGATTTCACAACAAGTCTCCCAACTGTCTGGGGTTCCAATTCATAATCACAAGTTCGCCACTAACCTGGGCTTTTTCCTTGGCTGATTGGTGTTGCTTTAGTGGATGTCCAACGTCTCGAAATGAAGTGCTTCAAAAATCAGGCGGATATCGGGGTGATCCATCACCTGACTTTGCAGCGGCGCTCGTCCATCCGTTCTGGCCTTAACAGCAGCTCCATCACACCCCGATTGTGTTGGAGTACTAATGCAAAAAAACCCTACAGCCCTGCAAATAAAGGGCTATAGGGCTTCTTTGACATATCGCGGTTACTGCTCGCTTGGCATTAAATGGCATTGGTTGGCGGGCGACTTGCCCCATTTTTGCCCCATGGAATTTTAGAGAACAACTTTTTGTCACCGGCCACTCGCTCGCAGGTCAAAGCCGATCAACCGATCCGCCCCATAAGGCTTTTCTTTCAATTCAGCTTGCTGGCCTGTAGGAAAGTAGGAAAGGTTCATTTACAAGGATAGGCTTGATTGAATGCAACGATAGCTAACACTGATCCTGGTAAATGCAGGCTCTCCGGGGCATCTCTAATACTTTTTGCGACTATACGCACAGCTTGAGATGTGCTGATGCCTTCACTGGGGAAACAGGTTCCCTCAGCTTTCGGAAGCTGACGCCCATATGTTGCCAAAGTGTTCATCACGCCTGTCACTAATCCGAAACAGTACATAGCGTCAGCAATCGATGCCTTCGGACTCTTTTCATCTAAATACTTAACAGCTGCGTCACACTGTTTTAGCAATGCGTTGCCATCTGTTACGTCTGCAAAACCTCTATTGCTGCTGAGAGTGGCACTAACTGCCATTACGAATAAAATCCATGCCTTCATTGCGCATTTTCCTCGGCAACCTGCCGCGCCTTGTTTGCCTGAAGATGAAGCTCCTGCTCCTCATCAGCATCGATCAAACCTAGAGCAAAAAGGGTGCAAAGCCTACCGTTAAGCTCAGCGTACTCAACCGCCACCATCGCCGCAGGCATAGTGCGCAACTCCTTGATAAGACCACGAACCGCTGCCTTACAACGCTCAATCAGCATGGGGCTCAACGTAATTGGTTTAGTTTTACTCATACTTAGACTCCTATATTCAGACTCGAAACGCGCCTCTTCTACTGACTTAACTCGTTTTTTAGGCCGGGCCTGGGGTGCGCTTGGTGTTTTTTCTAGAGAACTGTGCGGGCATCTGGCACGATCTTGAAAGACTGAAACGCCAGCCTGGCCTTGAAAACAACTGCTTTGGGGAAATTCGATTTAACCTTCCGTCTGACCGACTCGACAGACTCCTCGCATAATGGTCCGAGGATCACCTCCGCCAGTTGAACATCACCGCTGATTGGCCAAAAATGAAGTTCCCCATCACTTAATGCATCACTCAAATTTACGAAACGACGGTGTTCCTCCTCATACCGCCATCCTCCAGATTTTGTGCATAGCAACTGTTGTTGTAGTTCTTCACTCAGTTCGTCAGGAGTTGGCGTTGGCGTTGGGCCTAGTGCTGCGCGGATTCGATCGTCTTGGTAGTTCACCTGTTGAACCACGTGGCGGTTGACATCGAACCCCAAACAAACCCCTGTGTGTTTCTTGCCGTAGTGGCTCCACATCACAGGTTCCGACCAATCCCCAGAAAAACAAAGTAAGCCCATCATAGAATGGTTTTTATCTTTCCAGCCTCTTACGACCTTACGCATCTTATGCTCTTTGAAGTTCGCAGCCAGAAGCTCAAATGGATCATTTAGGTCGGCAAAACGAGACACCTTGATGCGCCGATTTTCTATATTGTTGAGAGCGTGCTCAACGCTGGTGAGATAGTAAAGACGAATCATCGAGTGATCGTCTGGTGGACTGCAGGCTATTGCACTAGCCATGTCTGATTTGTAGCTTGCGGCGATCCATTTGCCTCTGAGCGATTCGTTGGTAGGCATGCTTTTTCCTATCTCGCTGGAATGACTGAACAGTACATCGGCCCTGTGTTTTTCGATGTCAGTTTTTCTGGATGGTTGGGGTGATGTGATCGGCGTCGTAAACCACGATACTTAATGCTTCTAGTCCCGCGTGAACGTACGGTGTCCCACCTGCGCTTCCGCACCAATTAATATCGATGATTACGGGACATACCCCGACTATAGATGATTTGAGCTCCTGCGCTTCACAGATCCAGGTAGTCAATGGACTGTCATCACCCGACAACGTGGATAGCTCAATCGCAACGTCAAGATCGCTGTCTGGCCGATGCGTGCCGCGAACCCGGCTGCCGAATAGATACGCCTTCCGAACGAGCGGCTGTGTGCTGGCCCATTTCGCGACGGCAGCTGCCATATCCTCGATATCCATGATCCGAATTCCTACAATAGCTTCCACATGATGAGGCTGAAGACTAGTATTAAAAGCCCCAACAGAATGTAGTGAACTGACATTAGACCTTCTGCGCTTGCATGTGCTTGCCGCGCAGCTTCCTCAGCATCTCGCACCTGCTTTTTAAGTTGTGTCTTTGCCTCAGCTTCGGCCTGGCACCCCTCCAACTCTTCCTGAACTAGCTGAGCTACTCGGTACTTCAGGTAAAGAGCTTGGGCGCGGTTTTCTTCCCCATTTGCATCAGAAAAAGCTTTAGCACGCAGACCTGGTCGGATTGTTCCTGCTCTAATCTCCGCAATAGCTATTTCAAAAAAACGTTCGTCCTTCACACAATCCTCCTGACTATGTCACCGAGCCGTGCAGGATCGCCCGCACATAGCCGTTTAACTCCCCAGACTCTCGAACCGAGAATCTCAGATATTACCAGGGACATTGTCAGAACAGATCTCCGAGTGCAGCTGGTTTCCAATTCATGATCACCAGTTCTCCACTGACTTTCGCCTTGCCCTGGCGCTGATTAGTATTACTGTAGCGAATGTCCAGCGTCTCGAAGTGGAACCCGTCGAACACGCGACGGATGTCTGGATGGTCGTTGATGCTGACCATCACCCTGCCTTTGCAACGACGCATGAAATCGGCCATGCGTTCGTAATTCTCAAATGGAAAGTCCACGCCATAACCGGCAGTCTGCCAATACGGCGGGTCCATGTAGTGGAAGGTATGCGCCCGATCGTAACGTTCGGCGCACTCCAACCAAGGTAGGTTCTCCACGTAGGTACCGGACAGACGCTGCCAGGCGGCCGAGAGGTTTTCCTCGATCCGCAGCAGGTTGATGGCAGGGCCGGTGGTCGCGGTACCAAAAGTCTGCCCAGTGACCTTGCCGGCGAAGGCAGGTGCTGCAGGTAGAAGAATCGCGCGGCGCGCTGGATGTCAGTAAGGGTTTCGGGGCGGGTCGTCTTCTGCCACTCGAACACCTGGCGCGACAGAAGAGATGACGAGGAAGGTGTATCGACGCATCGGGGAAATCGTAAAGCCCACGAAATGACTGGCTTTTCAAATATCGAATTGTAATCCTTTTGATCGGTCGATCGCGCAAATCCCCAGCAATCAGCCATACACAGTTATTTCTTCCCCCTTTTTCACAACATAAAGTGATCGAAACACAATGGAAATAATCGACGAAAGCTTCGTTCGCCAGATGGATGACACATTGATGGCGCAAGACGTGAAGCTGCACGCTCGCCCCTTCCACGTCGCGATTGAATGGATGCGCGAAAATAACATTACCGGTGATGTCTTCGACAAGAACACCTTTGAACCCCTGATGGCGACCTACAAACGGCTCTATCCAAGCGGGGACTTTTCGATTCCTTCTTTGCTTATCGGCGGGGTTGCGATACGCGATGTCATGTATCCCGCTCGTGTGCATGTGGGATATGGCCAGGTAGCAATTAATCCGATCGAATGCATTGAAATCAAGCGCGAAGAGCTAGAGCTGATATTCCGACATTATCCAGATCAAGGATGGCGGGCGTTCTATGGCGTATGCGACCTTTGGGATTTCGGCTATGGCGTAGATGACCTCATTCGACGCGGATCTCCTGCTGCGGACCTACTGAACAATGCACGATCATCGGTCGCCGCTACGCCACGAATTTTATCGGGGGTTCTCGACCTCGATGCAGCAGTTCAAACTGCCTGCCTTACAGCAGAATTGGCAATGAAGGCAGCGCTCATTCACCTTGGTTGCGCCGAAGAAGAGGTTAAAAGACACTCACATCACTTGAATAAACTGGCCGAAGCTTTGATTGCCATCAAGCCAGCCTCCTCGGATGAGCGTTTACGGAAAGCTTGCGCTAATTTCCCGAATTACGTCCAAAGCCGTTATTCGTCGCATGGGCTGACTCGCCTAGAACTGATGGCTCTTGCCATGCGAGCCCAGTTCGTAGCTGCGGACGCAATACGAAGAATATCGGAACGTAATTTAGCGGGAGATGTGGAGGGGCAGCCAGAAGTCCCTCCTCGCCCTGAACCATAGAAGTGCGCACTGCCTTGTCCAGCCTTCTTGGCACCAGATAGGCCGCGTTCAACCGGGGTGAAAAAGACCATGATCAAATGGATCCACCCCATTTTTATCTTGCAGTTGCGGAAACGATCCAAAAAATTGCGGAAACTTTCACTTTCCTGATGGCAATAAAAAACCCCGTAGATCATTGATCTACGGGGCTATTTATAGTGGAGGCCGAGGTCGGAATCGAACCGGCGTAGGCGGATTTGCAATCCGCTGCATAACCATTTTGCTACTCGGCCTCAAAACATTTGATATCAGTAGCGCGACATCAAATGCGTACAAACATGGAGCGGGAAACGAGACTCGAACTCGCGACCCCGACCTTGGCAAGGTCGTGCTCTACCAACTGAGCTATTCCCGCGTCTTGGTGGGCGCATTCTATAGAATTCAGAAGCGCCGTCAACCCCTTGATTCAAAAAAGTTTTATTTCTTTTCAACGTCAGTCTTCAGATGTGGCCAGGCAGCCCGCAAGTACTGGACCATCGACCACAAAGTCAGGCCAGCCGAGACCATCAGCAAGGTATAACCGAGCAAGACCCAGAAGCTGAAGTCCTTGGGATTGGCCAGCAGGATCACCAGCGCCAGCATTTGCGCGGCGGTTTTCCATTTGCCCAGGTTCGATACGGCGACGTGGGCACGTGCGCCCAGTTCGGCCATCCATTCGCGCAGTGCCGAGACGACAATCTCGCGACCAATGATCACGGCAGCCGGCAGCGTGAGCCACAGGTTTCCGTGTTCCTGGACCAACAGCACCAGTGCAACCGCGACCATCAGCTTGTCGGCAACCGGATCGAGAAAGGCCCCGAACGGCGTGCTTTGCTCCAGACGGCGGGCCAGATACCCGTCCAGCCAGTCGGTGGCGGCAGCGAATGCGAAGACCGAGGCGGATGCCAGGTAGCTCCACTGGTAAGGCAGGTAGAACAGCAAAATGAAGATCGGAATGAGCAGAACGCGTAGAACGGTAATCAGATTAGGGATATTCATCGGCACAACTGGCTACGAGGTGAGGGGGCATTCTACTCGCTGTGCAGATTTGCATAAATCAACTCTGCGAGCTTTTTACTGATCCCGGGGGCTTTGGCAATTTCTTCGATGCTTGCACGAGACAGCTCCTGCAATCCACCAAAATGTTTCAACAAATCCCGCCGACGTGTTGGGCCGACGCCGGCGACGCCTTCCAGTGTAGACGTCCGGCGGGTTTTTCCACGTCGGGCGCGGTGCCCGGTAATGGCAAACCGGTGGGCTTCGTCGCGAATCTGCTGGATCAGGTGCAGGGCGGGAGAATCGCCGCGCAAGGTGAACTCATGCGCTGCGTCGTTCAGGTACAGGGTTTCGAAACCGGCCTTGCGCGTCGCGCCTTTGGCCACGCCGAGCAGGATCAGGTCAGGCACGGCGAGTTCATCGAGTACGTCGCGGGCCATGGACAGCTGACCTTTACCGCCATCCACCAGCAGGATATCCGGCAACTTGCCCTCCCCGTCCTTCAGCTTGCTGAAGCGTCGGGTCAGTGCCTGGTGCATTGCCGCGTAATCATCGCCGGCCGTAACGCCCTCGATGTTGTACCGGCGGTAATCGGATTTGATCGGGCCTTCGGGGCCGAAGACCACACAGGACGCCACCGTCGCCTCGCCACTGGAATGACTGATGTCGTAGCACTCAAGTCGCTGCGGCGGCTCATCCAGCTTGAGCACCTCGGCCAGCGCATCGAAGCGTGCCGTGATGTGCTGACGGTTTGCCAGCCGCGCACTCAGCGCCTGCTCGGCATTGGTCACGGCCAGTTGCTGCCAGCGCGCTCGCGTGCCCCGTACGCGATGACTGATGGTCAGTTCACGACCGCGCAGCTCGTCGATGGCGGCGATCAGGGTCGGAAAGTCATCGTGAACCACATTGACGATCAGTTCGCTGGGCAAGTCGCGTTCGGGACTGCTGATGAAGTACTGGCCGAGAAACGCGGCCATGACTTCGGAAACGTCTTCTTCAATACCGACTTGCGGGAAGAAGTTCTTGCTGCCCAATACCCGCCCGCCCCGTACGCTGATCAAGTGCACACAGGCACCGCCCGGGTTCACGAACGCGGCGATCACGTCGACGTCCCCGGTCCCGCCTTCCATGCTTTGTTGATCCTGAACCCGGCGCAACAGGGCAATCTGGTCGCGCAACTCGGCTGCCCGCTCGAACTCCAGATTGATCGCCGCCTCTTCCATCCCGGCGGATAACTCGTCTGTCAGCGCATTGCTGCGCCCCTCGAGAAACATCACCGAGTGGCGCACGTCTTCGGCATATACCTGGGGGTCCACCAGCCCGACGCAGGGCGCCTTGCAACGCTTGATCTGGTATTGCAGGCAAGGACGGGTGCGGTTCTTGTAGTAGCTGTCTTCGCATTGCCGGACGAAAAACGTCTTTTGCAGCAGGCTCAGGCTTTCGCGAATCGCACCGGCGCTCGGGTAAGGTCCGAAGTATTTGCCCTTGGCCTTTTTCGCCCCGCGATGAATGCTCAGGCGTGGAAACTCTCCGTCGGAGAGAAAGACGTAGGGGTAGGATTTATCGTCGCGCAGCAGGATGTTGTAGGGCGGACGCCATTCCTTGATCAGCGTCTGCTCAAGCAGCAAGGCTTCGGTTTCGTTGGCGGTGATCGTGGTTTCGACCTGGGCGATTCGCGCTACCAGTGCCGCGGTCTTGGGTGCCAGCCCGCTCTTGCGAAAGTAACTCGACAGGCGATTCTTGAGGTTTTTCGCCTTGCCGACGTAAAGCAGCCGCGCTTCGCTGTCGAACATGCGGTAAACGCCGGGGCGCCCGCTAACGGTCGACAGAAAGGCGCTCGGATCAAAGGTTTCGGTCATTTTCAGAGGCTGGCGTCGACCATGCCATGACGAACCGCCAACAGCGTCAACTCGACATCACTGCTGATCGAAAGCTTTTCGAAGATGCGGTAACGGTAGGTGTTCACGGTTTTCGGGGACAGGCACAATTTGTCGGAAATGATCTGCACTTTCTGGCAACCGACGATCATCAGGGCGATCTGGATTTCCCGCTCCGACAACGCATCGAAAGGCGAATCGTTGGTGGGCTGGAAGGACTTGATCGCCAGCTGCTGGGCAATTTGCGGACTGATGTAGCGTTGCCCGGCGAACACCAGTCGGATGGCCTGGACCATTTCCGGCAAACCTGCCCCCTTGGTCAGGTAACCCGCCGCACCGGCTTGCAACAGGCGCGTAGGGAACGGGTCCTCTTCGCACACGGTCACCGCGACAACCTTGATATCCGGATGACTGCGCAACAGTTTGCGTGTGGCCTCGAGACCGCCGATGCCCGGCATCTTGACGTCCATCAACACCACATCGGGTTTCAGCTCACGCGCCTTGAGCAGGGATTCTTCGCCCGACTCGGCCTGGCCGACTACTTGCAGGCCATCGATGTCAGCCAGCATTCGTGTAATGCCTGTACGAACGAGATCATGGTCATCGACTACTAGCACCCTAATCAAGCAGACACCTCGCGATATGGTCTTATTGGGTTGCCAGACACCTTAGCAAAAAGCATCTGGCAGACCTAGCGGAAAGCGTCAGATTAAAAGTTTCAATTCATCTTGAAAGGCTTGTCGCAAGCGTGTTTCAGCTGTACTGGCCCGGGATATCCAGCTGCATCCTCAGGAAACATTCGTCCTTGCCCACTACCCTCAATCCCTTGCGCAGGTACAACGCTTGCGCCGGATTGTTTTCGAAAACCGTCAGGCGCAATGCCGGCCGACGCTCCTTGCGTGCAAGAGCCAGTACCTGATCAATCGCCCAGGACCCGGCGCCCTGCCCGCGAAACGCGTCGACGACATGCAATTCGCGGATATACAGGGCCCTGGCATCACGACTCAGGCTGACATAACCCGACACATCGTCGCTGCCTGTGATCAATCGGTTGTCCCGCCCCGCCCAGGCCACATCAAACGCTTCGTCCTGCCACAACAGGTCATGCTCAATGTAGTAGCGCAGCATGTTTGCGCGGGTCAGTTCGCGGGCGAACGCCAGGTCACCAGACGATGCCGGACGCCATTGGTATTCAATCATTGCAACTCCACGGCGAGGGTCAGTGTCGTCATGCTGCGTCCTTGTGACGATGGGTGTTTTATCGACGCGCAAAGTGTGTCACAACCTGCGGGGCACTCAAGCGATAGAAGACGCCGTCGCCGGCCGATAGCATTTTCTGATTGAATCTGCGTATCGGCCTCTAGTAAGCTCGGGCCATCCATCGGAGACAGACCATGTTGAACGCCCACTTACAGCTTCGTACCGCCAGCGCCCTGCGCTCGGTTGCGGCTGTCCGGGTGAATGACGGTTGTGCTCCGGTCAGCTTTTATTTTGGGTATTGGTTTAGCCACTGGCGCGCCTGATACCCACACGGCGCCCACTTTAAACGGGTCGCCACCAGAGAATTCTCAACCCCCGGTCGGCCTCCCGACCGGGGGTTTTGTTTTTTCAGCCCCGACACTTTTAGCGACACACCAGACATCCAGAGGATTCAAAACATGAACTACGCCACTTATTACCGTTACGACAGTTTTACCGCCTGGCGATTTACCACCCTCCGCTCGGGACAGCCTGCCGCCTCCGATCGGTCACCCACAGGTGGCAAGCACACACACGCAGCCAATCCGGCCAATTGTCGAACACCCCAGTAGGGCCGCGACCGCGGGCATGATCCCGCCGCCAGCCCCAGGAAACCTTGAACATGAACTCGTCCGTCTCTGCACTGCCGCTGTCCACCTTGAGCCCTGCCAATGAAGCGCTGACCCTGCGCCTGCCCAGCTCATTGCAACTCAAACAGCAATTGCCCCTCGGCAACACCCTGACCCGGCAAGTCGCCGCCCATCGCCAGGCGGTTCGCGCGATCCTCAACGGTGAAGATTCCCGTCTGCTGGTCATCGTCGGCCCCTGCTCGATACACGATCCGAAATCCGCCCTCGAATACGCCGGCAACCTCGCCCGCCTCGCCGCCGAAGTCAGCGACGAAATGCTGCTGGTGATGCGCGCCTACGTCGAAAAGCCCCGCACCACGGTTGGCTGGAAAGGCCTGGCCTACGATCCACACCTGGATGGCAGCGATGACATGGCCGGTGGCCTGACGCTGTCGCGCGAGCTGATGCGCGAAATGCTCCGGCTTGGCTTGCCTGTGGCCACCGAACTGCTGCAACCGATGGTGGCGGGCTACTTCGACGATCTGTTGAGCTGGGTGGCCATCGGCGCCCGGACGACGGAGTCGCAGATCCATCGGGAAATGGCCAGCGGCCTGGGCATGCCTGTAGGGTTCAAGAACGGGACTGACGGCGGCGTGGGCGTTGCCAGCGACGCCATGCGTTCCGCCGCCCACCCCCATCGCCATTTCGGTGTCGATAGCCAGGGACATCCGGCGATCATTCAAACGCCGGGCAATGCCGACACTCACCTGGTATTGCGCGGCGGCCATCGCGGACCGAACTACGACAGCGCCAGCGTCGCCCAGGTGAACAGTGACCTGACCAGGCTGCGGATTCCCGCGCGAATCATGGTCGATTGCAGTCATGCCAACAGCGGCAAAGACCCGTTGCGCCAGCCAGCCGTGTTCAACGATGTACTTGAGCAGCGTCTGCGTGGTGATCGTTCGCTGATCGGCATGATGATCGAGAGCCACCTGTTCGAGGGCTGTCAGGCGCTGGGTTCGTCGCTGCAATACGGCGTGTCGGTGACTGACGGTTGCCTTGGCTGGACCGGCACGGAACAACTGTTGCTTGAAGCGGCAGACCGGCTGCGAGCGCAGTAATCGCCATCAACCACCCGCCCTCCGGCCTTCATGCGAAGACTGGAGGGCAAATGGCAATCAATGCCCCATCAAGGATTGCACCTGAACCAGTGTCACCGCCGATTGCTGACAGGTGTCATCAAGGCGCTCGACTGAATAGGAAACACGGATCGCAGAATCTCGATGCTCCCTCCAGAACCGGTAGGGCACGATGAACACCAAGGGCTCGCCCGCCGTGTCTCTGGTGATTTCGCGGTCCTCGCAGTGATTGAATTTCTCTGCGTCGCACCTCAGGTAAACCAGCTCGCCATTTTCAGCCCTGGGGTTTTCGATGACGACGGTCACGCCATCCTGCGCATCATGCAGGTCCACCCAACCCTCATCGGCCTCCAGCACAGTGGGGGCTGGCAGTGGTCCCCGCTCCAGCCTGCCAATCATCAGTGTCGTGACTTCAGAATAACGATGACCCTGTCCTGCTTGCTGGACGCAATAATCAACGGAAACCGATGAGCCCAGATTAGGCACAATGCACTCCGGGCTGACCCAGAACGACAGTTCGTCCCCGACAGCAAAGGGCTCGACCTTGAGTGCATCGCTGAAACTGCCTTCGAACGAAACGCCGGCCCAGGTCAGCAATACCCAGTCACCCGCCGCCATGCGCGCATAGGGTTTGATTGTAACGATCGCCCCTTCTTTCACCCGATCCGGATCAAGCGTTCTACCCAACGTATCGTTCACCGTCGCGGGCAGCAGGTCTGCCTGCACATCGCCCACACTCAGCTGCAAGCGATGGGAATGTACGGGGCCGGTAAATCGGGTGGCAAAGAGCGAGTAACCGAGTTCGAGCGAACCACCGTCGAGCGCCTCGATATGGGCGCAATCCACAGCAAAGATCAGGTCCTCGCCGACCCGGTCGTCACTGACAAAACGCGCCAGCTGATGATTGCAGGCGAGGCCATCGGCATCCAGTCCCGCCCACTCCAACAGCAATTTGTCGCCGCAGGTCATGCCTGGATAAGGCCGGACCCGGATGACGGCTTTTCTGTCGGAGGGGTTCAGGACGCCGTTTGCCGCCTGCTCAAGTATGGGAGGTGGCAAGGGTTGCTGTGCGAGATTCAAGGTGTCGGGTTCATAAACAGTCATTCATTCGCTCCATTCCCTGGAATAAACACCGAACGGGTGGCCGGCTTTTGATAACGACTATTTAACCTCAGGCCATACAGCCGGGATGTCGGCCTCGCTCTCCGGCTCCTTGGGAAAATCGATACATGCAAAGTAGGTCTTTGTTCAGCGGCAAGCCGATTGCCGTGAAAAATCGCCAATCTATTCCGACAAAAGCCTCAGTCCATCCTGAGCATTCACACTCGTTCTATTCCGCTTTCTGCGGGTTGCGGCGGACTTTTCATACATCGCGCCAACCTCGAGTGTTTTAGAGTGAAACGCCACGCAGTCCCGACGAACTTTTGTGAAAAGGTGTGAATATGCAAAGGAATGCAAGCACTCGTTATCCAATACTGCTGGTCCATGGCCTTTTCGGCTTCGAAAGAATCGGCAAGTTCGAGCTGTTTCACGACATCAGACAAGCGCTGAGGAACGCCGGAGCAAGGGTGTTCGTCCCTTACCTGTCGGCTCCCCATGACAACGAGGTACGCGGTGATCAATTGCTCTCGCAGATCGCGCGGGTTCTGCAAAGAACCGATGCAGGCAAAGTCAATCTCATAGGTCATAGCCAGGGTGCACTGGCCGCGCGCTATGCCGCAGCGATTGCGCCACACAGCGTAGCGTCGGTCACCTCCGTCAGCGGGCCGAACCACGGCTCGGAACTCGCCGATTTCTTGCGCAAGGCCTTGACCCCAGGCTGCCTGCCGGAACAGGTGGCCGACACCGTGGTGACCCTCTTCGCCGACTTCCTCGCGGCATTGAGCAACAATCGGTACCAACCGCGAACCGCCATCGCAGCCCTCAATGCGTTGACTACCGAGGGCGTAGGCGCGTTCAACGATAAATACCCGCAAGGATTGCCCGCCACCTGGGGTGGCAAGGGGCGCGGACGGGTCAATGGTGTTCATTACTACTCGTGGAGCGGCGTATTGCAGTCGAACGTTCTCAAGGAGGGGATGAATGCGCTCGATCCACTCAACACCTTCTGTCGGGCGCTTTCTGCCTATTTCGTCACCGAAGCGGACCAGAATGATGGTCTGGTCGGGCGTTTCAGCTCCCATCTGGGCACGGTTATCCGCTCCGACTATGCGCTGGATCACCTGGACACCATTGGCCAGCCGACCGGGCAGTTGCGCACGGGTGTCGACCCGATCGAGCTGTATGTCCTGCATGCCGAGCGTTTGAGAGACGCCGGCCTTTGAGGTGCCACATGCCGTGGATCCCTCGTGGAACGGAACTTTGAGGAGAAATAGCTCACTGAATCCGGTAGGCTCAGCACTTTATCGAGTATTGAAAGGAGTATTTTTCCATGGCTAAAGCCACTGCCCGTCACATCCTTGTTGCCTCGCAAGACAAGTGCAACGAACTCAAGGCCCAAATCGAGGCTGGCGCCGATTTCGCCGAAGTTGCCAAGGCCAACTCCACCTGCCCTTCCAGCCGCCAGGGCGGTGACCTGGGTTCGTTCGGCCCGGGCCAGATGGTCAAGGAATTCGACACCGTGGTCTTCAGCGCACCGCTCAACGTGGTCCAGGGCCCGGTCAAGACCCAGTTCGGTTACCACCTGCTGGAAGTGACCAGCCGTCAGGACTGATCGACGCTTGAGCTATTCACGCAACGGCCCGCCTTTTGGCGGGCCGTTGTGTTTGCGATGCGCATACGGCTGGCGAGGGACGCGCCGCTAGCGTACAAATTGTCGTTAACGACCACCCGGCTCTAAGGCTGACAATGCGACTGGCTTTCCCTACCTTGTTGTTCACGGTCGTGGCCCTGCTGTCGGGCACCGTGGATGTGAACGCGGCACCGCAACCGGCAATGACCGTGTACGGCGAACCGGCCAAATACCCCGCCGGCTTCAGTCATTTCGCCTACACCAACCCGCAGGCCCCCAAGGGCGGCACGATGCGGCGCTCGGCGATCGAAATCGGGCAGTTCGACCATGTCTTGCCTTATATCGACAAAGGCATCGGCGTCTCGCAGATCGATGGCTTGCTCTATTCACCACTGGCCCAGCGCTCGCTGGACGAGCCCTACACCGTGTATGGCCTGGTGGCAGAGAAAATGGAGCGTTCCGAGGATGGCCTGTCCCTGCGCTTTTACCTCAATCCCAAGGCGCGCTTTGCCGATGGCAAACCGATCAGCGCCGCAGACGTGCGCTACACCTTCGACCTGCTGATGACCCAGGGCAGCCTGCGCTACCGCACGCAGTTCGCCGACGTCAAAAACGTCGAGGTGGAATCGCCGCTGACTATCCGCTTCGATTTCAGGAACAACGAAAACCGCACCCTGCCACTGGATATCGCGACCTTGCCGGTGTTTCCCGAACACTGGTGGAAAACCCGCGATTTCGCCGGTGGCGGCGGCTATGAAGCCCCGCTGGGCAGCGGCCCCTATAAAGTCGGCAAGATCGATTCCGGGCGCAGCATCACGTTCGAGCGCAATCCCGACTGGTGGGGCAAGGACCTGCCGGTCAGCCGCGGCCTGTACAACTTCGATCATTTCAGCATCGAGTACTTCGGCGATACCGACGTGGCGCGCCAGGTCCTGCGCGGTGGCGCCTATGACTACAATCGCGAATTTTCCGCCACCGGCTTTTCCATCGGCTACGACAGCCCGGCCCTGAGCGACGGTCGCCTGCAAAAGGCCCACCTCGCCACCGAGGCGCCGCAGCCGGCCCAGGGTTTTGTGTTCAATCTGCAAAAGCCCATGTTCCAGGACCGTCGCGTACGCCAGGCGCTGGTGATGCTGTGGGACTTCGAGTGGAGCAACCGGCAGATGATGCGTGACATGTACATCCGTCAGCAGAGCTTTTTCTCCAATACCGATCTCGCGGCCCGGCAACTGCCGGATGCCGGTGAGCTGGCGATTCTCGAACCGCTGCGCGGGCAGATTCCCGATGAAGTCTTCACCAAAGTATTCCAGGCGCCGAAGACCGACGGCAGCGGCGTGATTCGCGACAAACAGTTGCAGGCCCTGGACTTGCTCGAACAGGCCGGCTGGAAACCCGACGGCGACCAACTGGTCAATGCCGACGGCGAGCCGTTGAGCTTTACGTTCCTGGTCAGCCAGAACGGCATGGACCGCCTTTTGCTGCCCTATAAACGTACGCTGAAACAGATCGGCATCGACCTCAACATCCGCCGCATCGACTCCTCCCAGTACGTCAACCGCCTGATGAGCCGCGACTACGACATGATCGTCACCGGCTACCCGGTCACCACGTCCCCGGGTAACGAACTGCTCAATTACTTCGGTTCGGCGGCAGCCACCGACCCTGGTTCCAACAACTATATGGTGTTGCAAAACCCGGCGGTGGATACCCTGATCACCGGGCTGATCCGCGCCAATACCCAGGCTGGCATGCTGCATTACGCCCACGCCCTGGACCGGGTGCTGCAATGGAACTACTACTGGATTCCCAACTATTACCCGCCTGGCACCTCGACGGTGTGGTGGAACCGCTTCGGCATCCCGAACGTGCAGGCGAGCAATGACGAAGCCATCGAGAGCTGGTGGGAGATGAGCACCACGCCATTGACCAACCAACAGATGACGGCCGAGCGTATCAGCCGTGGCAAACCCGGAGGGCCACACTGATGTGGGCTTACATACTGCGGCGCCTGCTGCTGATCATTCCGACGCTGGTGATCATTCTTCTGGTCAACTTCGTCATCGTCCAGGCCGCGCCGGGCGGGCCGGTCGAACAGGCCATCGCGCACCTGCAAGGGATTGGCGGCGCAGCGGTTGGCGGCGGCTCCGGCGAAACCATGAGCGGCAAGTCCAGGGCCAGCCGCGGGCTTGACCCGCAACTGATCAAGGACATCGAAAAACAGTACGGCTTCGATAAACCGGCACACGAACGCCTCTGGTTGATGCTCACCAGCTACGCTCGCCTGGACTTCGGCAAGAGCTTTTTCCGCGGTGCCACCGTCACCGACCTGATCCTCGAGAAAATGCCCGTGACCATTTCCCTCGGGCTCTGGGCAACGCTGATCACCTACCTGGTGTCGATTCCGCTGGGCATCCGCAAGGCCGTGCACCATGGCAGCCAGTTCGACATCTGGAGCAGTACCGCGATCATCATCGGCTATGCCATGCCGGCCTTCCTGTTTGCGATGTTCCTGATCGTGGTCTTTGCCGGCGGCACTTCGCTGAATTGGTTCCCGGTTCGCGGACTGGTCTCGGACAACTTCGACTCGCTGTCGACCCTGGGCAAGGTGGCCGATTACTTCTGGCATCTGGTATTGCCGGTCACCGCGCTGGTGATCGGCGGTTTCGCCACGCTGACCATCCTGACCAAGAACTCGTTCCTCAATGAAATCACCCGCCAGTACGTGGTCACTGCCCGGGCCAAGGGCTTGAGTGAACGGCGGGTACTGTATGGGCACGTGTTCCGCAACGCCATGCTGCTCGTGGTGTCGGGTATTCCCCAGGCCTTCATCAGCGTGTTTTTTGCCGGCTCGCTGTTGATCGAGGTGATCTTCTCCCTCGACGGCCTGGGCCGCATGAGCTACGAAGCGGCGGTATCGCGGGACTATCCGGTGGTGTTCGGCTCGCTGTTCATCTTCACCCTGTTCGGCCTTCTGATAAAACTGGTCGGAGACCTCTGCTACACCCTGGTCGACCCGCGTATCGACTTCGCCGCGAGGAACGCCTGATGTTCAAGCTTTCACCGCTGGCGCGCCGGCGCTTCGAGCGCTTCAAGAAAAACCGTCGCGGCTGGTGGTCGCTCTGGCTGTTTATCGGCCTGTTCCTGATGACCCTGGGCGGCGAACTGATCGCCAACGACAAACCGCTGCTGGTCAGCTATCAAGGCCAGTGGTACTTCCCGGTCTTCAAGCGTCACACCGAACAGGAGTTCGGCGGGCAACTGCCGTTCCAGGCCGACTACCGCAGCGACTACGTGCAAAAGCTGATCAAGAAGGACGGTGGCTGGCTGCTGTTTCCACCGATTCCGTTCAGTGACGACACGCCCAACTATGACCTCAACAAACCCGCCCCCAGCCCGCCCACCAGCGTCAATTGGCTGGGCACCGACGACCAGTCACGGGACGTTCTGGCGCGGGTGATCTTCGGGGCCCGGGTGTCGATCCTGTTTGCCCTGAT
The DNA here is from genome assembly GCF_009764265.1 of Pseudomonas sp. PB101. Classification (GTDB taxonomy): domain Bacteria; phylum Pseudomonadota; class Gammaproteobacteria; order Pseudomonadales; family Pseudomonadaceae; genus Aquipseudomonas. Next base: position 2,234 of record NZ_RWIR01000036.1, on the reverse strand, counting down.
GCTGACGTTTGTCAGCGCACTGATCGGCATCGCGGCCGGGGCCCTGCAAGGCTATTACGGCGGCTGGGTGGATCTGCTCGGCCAGCGCCTGCTGGAGGTCTGGTCCGGGTTGCCGGTGCTGTACCTGCTGATCATCCTGTCGGGTTTCGTCGAACCGAATTTCTGGTGGCTGCTGGGAATCATGGCGCTGTTTTCATGGCTGGCCCTGGTGGACGTCGTGCGTGCCGAGTTCCTGCGCGGGCGCAACCTGGAATACGTCAAGGCCGCGCGCGCGCTGGGCCTGACCGACCGCAAAGTCATCGTGCGGCACATTCTACCCAACGCCATGAACGCAACCTTGAGCTACCTGCCGTTCATTCTCACCGGGGCGATTTCCACCCTGACGGCGCTGGACTTCCTCGGCTTCGGCATGCCGGCGGGCAGTGCCTCGCTGGGCGAGTTGATCGGTCAGGGCAAGCAGAACCTGCAGGCGCCGTGGCTGGGCCTGACGGCGTTTTTCACCCTGGCGCTGATTCTTTCTTTATTGGTGTTCATCGGCGAGGCGTTGCGCGACGCCTTCGATCCGAGATCTTGATGCGGACGGCTGAAATGACCAACCTGATCGAAATCCGTGACCTCAGCGTGGCCTTCAGTGGCCAGACCGTGGTGCGCAATCTGTGCCTGGACATCCGCCCGGGCGAATGCCTCGCGTTGGTGGGCGAGTCGGGTTCGGGCAAGTCGGTGACGGCCCACTCGATCCTGCAACTGCTGCCGCAAACCGATACCGTGACAACGGGCAGCATTCGCTATCGCGGCCAGGAACTGGTGGGTGCCGATGCCGGCAAGTTGCGAAAACTGCGCGGCAATCGCATCGCGATGATCTTCCAGGAACCGATGACCTCCCTCAACCCGCTGCACAGCATCGAAAAGCAGATCGGCGAAACGCTGTTGGTGCATAAGGGCCTGGCGGGCAAGGCGGCGCAAGCACGAATCCTCGAACTGCTGCACCTGGTGGGCATCCAGAAACCCGAGGAACGCCTCAAGGCCTACCCCCATCAACTGTCCGGCGGCCAGCGTCAGCGGGTGATGATCGCCATGGCCCTGGCGTGCGAGCCGGAACTGCTGATCGCCGACGAACCGACCACCGCGCTGGACGTGACGGTGCAGCGCAAGATCCTGCTGCTGCTCAAATCCCTGCAACAGCGCCTGGGCATGTCGCTGCTGCTGATCAGCCATGACCTCAATCTGGTGCGCAGCATCGCCCAGCGCGTGTGCGTGATGAAGGCCGGGGAAATCGTCGAGCAGGCTCCGTGTGAAACCCTGTTCACCGAACCCAGGCACCCTTACAGCTGCGTGCTGCTGCATGCCGAACCCGAGGGCGAAGCCTTGCCCCGGGACGAGCGCGAGAACGTACTGGAGGTGGACAACCTGCAAGTGCGCTTTGCCGTCAGTGGCGGGCTGTTCCAGCGCAAGACCTGGCTGCGCGCTGTCGATGGCATCAGCCTGAGTATTCAGCGCGGCAAGACTTTGGGCATCGTCGGCGAATCCGGTTCCGGCAAGTCCACCCTCGGCCAGGCGATCCTGCGCTTGCTCGACTCCGAAGGCAGCATCCGTTTTCAGGGCCAGGCACTGGACGGCCTGACGCAAAAACAGCTACGGCCGTGGCGCAAGACGATGCAGGTGGTGTTCCAGGACCCGTTCGGCAGCCTCAGCCCGCGGATGTCGGTAGCGCAGATCATCAGCGAAGGCCTGGAAGTGCACAGCCAGTTGAGCGCCGATGAGTGCAACGCCGAGGTGATCCGGGCTCTGAACGAGGTCGGCCTCGACCCCAAGAGTCGCCATCGTTACCCCCACGAATTCTCCGGTGGCCAGCGCCAGCGCATCGCCATTGCCCGGGCGCTGGTGTTGAAACCGGCGCTGATCCTGCTCGACGAACCGACCTCGGCGCTGGACCGCACCGTGCAGAAACAGGTGGTCGCCCTGCTCCGCCAGCTTCAGGAAAAACACGGCCTGACCTATCTTTTCATCAGCCACGACCTGGCGGTGGTGCGCGCCCTGGCCCACGACATGATCGTGATCAAGGACGGCAAAGTGGTGGAACGCGGCGCCAGTCATGAGGTGTTCGACTCACCGCAGCACCCTTACACCAAGGAGCTGTTGGCGGCGGCGTTGTTGGGGCAGGCATAATCTGGCCGTTAGACCGCATCGCGGGCAAGCCCGCTCCCACAGGGGATTGCATTTCCCTGTGGGAGCGG